>FTMP01000023.1:0-1312 GCA_900156135.1 Aquipseudomonas alcaligenes
ATCAGCGCCAACCTCGGCGCCGGCTATGACGTGATCGACGAGGACAGCTCCATCACATCCACCTACGCCGGTGCACCGGGTGCAGCCTTCAAGACGCCGGGGATGGACCTGGAGCCCTGGCTTGCACGCGCCGGCCTTGGCCTGAGCCATACCCTGCCCAGCGGCACGGAAGTCAGCCTGCGCTACGATGCCGAAGTGCGCAGTGACTTCACCAACCAGGGCGCTTCGCTCAAGGCCCGCTGGGCCTTCTAAGCCTCAGCCGGCAAGCCACCAAGGCCACGTCTAGCGACGTGGCCTTGGTGTTTATAGAATCCTGATATTCCCGCCCTGGCAGACGCTGATGAGCACACCGCACTTGCTACCCGACACGCCACTGGAGGGGGGCAACAATCCGCAGGCACCCGGCAGCATAATTGCCTGGGCACTGCACCTGTGTCAGCGCAGTCGCGACGCCGAGGCCATTGCCGTTCTGCAACAAGGCCTTGTTCAACACCCAGGCAACCGCAAGATGACCCTGTTGCTGGCCCGTTGCCTGCGCAATGAAGGCCAGTACCAGAGCGCCCATGATCTGCTCGCGCCCCTGCTGGCGCAGGCCCCCGACGATATCGATCTGCTGAAGCTGTGGGCCACCGTACTGCAGACCCAGGGCCGCCTGCCTGAGGCCATTGCCAATCTCAAACAGGTTCTCCAGCTGCTGTGTCAGCGCCCCGACATTTCGCCACCCACAGCGCAGCCAGCACAGCGTTCTTGCACGCAACAGGATCTGCCCGTTCTCTGGCAAACCCTGGCACAACTGGCGGCTGACGGCGTTCATGCGTTCGCCACCGCCGGTACGCTGCTCGGTCTGACCCGCGAAGGTCGTTTGCTGGCCGGAGACAAGGATATCGACATCGGTTTGCCCTGGCTGGAGCTGCCGGCGGCTATCCGCAGTGTGCAGAAACTGGGCTGGCTTGAGCTTTATTGCTCCAACGGTCTGAGCAATCCACGCTCCTTTGTCTACCCGGGTAGCGGACTGACACTGGATCTGTGTGCGTTCGCTGAGGACAGCGTGAACGGTGGCTGTGTCGGAGGCTTCTGGATGCCCGGCATCCCGCCACACTGGAACCGCCTGACGAACTATCCACTGATGCAACTGCAACTTAGCAATAGTCCTGCTGGGCGAATCTGGGCCCTGCGTGCTCCGGAGGTCTGGCTGGAAAGCCTGTATGGCTCACACTGGCGATTGCCCGATCCTGGTTTCGACAGCAGCATCAGCGCCCATAACCTGCGCGGATTCAGTGAGCTGACCCAGTGCTATGCCTTGCTGCGTATT
>FTMP01000008.1:0-238837 GCA_900156135.1 Aquipseudomonas alcaligenes
ACTCCGGAGAATCGAAGCACCGACAGAGCCAAACCACCACCCTGCCAGCCCGGCGCATTCTAATCGAATTCGCCGCCGATGCAATCTTTTATTTCATCCAACTCTTTGATTTTCAAGGAGTTTTCCGAGAGAACTGCACCGGAAGAGGCGCGCATTATAAGGACCCTGAACGGGCCGTCAACTGCTTTCTGCAACATTTCTGTCATCGCGCGCGGACAGCTGATAAAGCTTCCGCCAACCGCGGCACACGGGACAATAAAAGAAGCGCGCCGACCACCGCATAAAGAAGCCATTCACCTATATCCGAGCGCACCACCCAGAGCATGTGCAGCAATGCCAGGACAAGGATGAAGTAGACCGCCCGGTGCAACTGGCGCCAGCGCATACCAAGACGACGCTGACTGTAACGGTTGGAGGTCAGCGCCAGCCCCAGCAGCGCCACGAAGGCCAGCAGCCCCACGATGATGTAGGGGCGCTCACTGACATCCACCCACAGCCGGTCGAAGCGCAGCCCGAGAATGAACAGCAGGTAACCGCAGAAGTGCAGCAGCGCATAGGCAAAGCACCACAGTCCCAGCTGCCGCCGCACCGCCAACCACCCGCCCCAGCCGGTAAGCCGGCGCAGCGGAGTCATGCATAACGTGATGAGCAGCAGAATGAGCGCACCCAGTCCCAGGTTATCGACCAGTACCTTGCCGGGATCGGGACCTGTCATCTGCTGCACCCCCCCATAGAGCCAGTACAAGGGGAACAGCAGAGCAGCAACGAATACCAGACCGCGCCAGAGGGGATAACTCATCAGTAATACTTCCGCAGATCGAGCGCACTATAGAGCGACGCCACTTCGTCATAGCCGTTGAACAGGCGTGTATCGATCACGTTCGGACTGAACAGACTATTGGGCAGCCGCCGCTCGGTCGCCTGACTCCAGCGCGGATGATCCACCTGCGGATTGACGTTGGCGAAGAACCCGTACTCATCCGGAGCCAGGCTCTCCCATGTCGTTCGCGGCCGCTCGGCCACCAAGCTGATACGTACGATGGATTTGATGCTCTTGAAGCCGTACTTCCAGGGCACGACCAAGCGCAACGGCGCACCGTTCTGGTTGGGCAGCTCACGCCCATACAGCCCTACCGCCATGAATGCCAGCGGATGCATGGCCTCATCAAGGCGCAAACCTTCGACATAGGGCCAATCGATCAGGGAGAAGCCGGAGCGCACTCCGGCCATCTGTTCCGGCGCCAGACGGGTTTCGAAGCGAACATACCTGGCCTTGCTGGTCGGCTCCGCGCGCTTGAGCAACTCCGCCAGCGGAAAACCCAGCCAGGGAATGACCATGGACCAGGCTTCGACACAGCGCAGACGATAGATGCGCTCTTCCAGGCGATGCGGTTGCACGAGCTGCTCCAGCGCGACAGGTCCAGGCTTGGCCACCTCACCATCGACCAGCACCGTCCAGGGCTCGACTTCCAATTTGCCGGCGTAACGGGCGGGATCTCCCTTGCTGGTCCCGAATTCATAGAAATTGTTGTAGCCGGTGACATCCTTATAAGGCGTCAGTGCCTCCTGCTCGGGAGCCACGCTCTGCCATTGCACTTGCGACAACTTGTCGGCCAGCCAGCCCGGCGGGCTACCCGGCTCCACCCCGGCATAGCGCTCATTGTCAGCGCGCACAGGCAAGCTTCCCAGCGCCAAAGCACCGGCAGCGCCAGCCATGAAACGACGACGGGAGAGATAGACAGATTCCGGGGTGACATCGCACTCGCGCGCGACGGATGCAGAAGGAGACTTGATCAGCATGGTGGGCTCCACAGCCTGGGCGTCGAATAGGCCAGTAGACTGCGGAGCCGCGCGGAAATTACATCACTCGGCCGCGTTGCGACGACGCAGTTGCAACAAATATTGAACCGGGCCGGAGGCTGCATAGGCAAGGAAGATCAGCAGCAGGATGCGGGGCGGATCGCTGAAGACCACGGCGAACACCAGTACCACGATCAGGATGGCCACGAAAGGCACGCGCCCCTTGAGGTCCAGATCCTTGAAGCTGTGGTACTTGATGTTGCTGACCATCAGGCAGCCGGCCGCTGCCACCAGCAACGCAACCACGAAGGCCATGTTGGAGCCCTTGATACCGAAGTCACTGAAGGCCCACACGGTTCCTGCAACCACCGCAGCAGCTGCCGGGCTGGCCAAACCGATGAAGTAGCGCTTGTCGGCCTTGCCGACCATGGTATTGAAGCGCGCCAGACGCAACGCCGCGCCAGCCACATAGATGAAGGCGACCATCCAGCCGACCTTGCCCAAGCTGCCCAGCGCCCACTCGAACGCCACCAGCGCCGGCGCCACACCGAAGGCCACCATGTCCGACAGCGAGTCGTATTCGGCGCCAAAGGCGCTTTGCGTGTTAGTCAGGCGCGCCACGCGCCCGTCGAGACCATCGAGCACCATGGCGACGAAGATGGCGATGGCGGCATGGTCGAACTGACCGTTCATGCCATTGATGATGGCGTAGAAGCCGGAGAACAGCGCTGCCGTGGTGAACAGGTTGGGCAGCAGATAGATACCGCGGTGACGAACCTTGCGGCCCTCGGCATCCTGCCCCTCCTCCACGTGTTCATCGATGGGCAACAGGCTTTCCGGTTCGGAGCCCTTGGCAGAATCCTCGGGACGCTCGTTCATGAACAACACCTTGCAGCAATTGGATGGGACTTCGACCATTGCCACCGACACTGGTTCGCGGGCGGCACGGTTTACGAGTGGGCTTTATACCAGAAGCCCACTCGCGCATAAAAAAACGCGGCCAAGGCCGCGTTTCTTCAAGCGCTTCGAAAGGCCTTAGTTCTTGGCCTTGTCGACGATCTTGTTGGCAGCGATCCACGGCATCATGGCGCGCAGCTTCTCGCCTACAACTTCGATGCCGTGAGCAGCATTGTTGCGGCGGTAGGCGGTCATCGACGGGTAGTTGGCCGCGCCTTCGGCGATGAACATCTTGGCGTATTCACCGTCCTGGATGCGCTTCAGAGCGTTGCGCATGGCCTGACGGGACTCGGCGTTAATCACTTCCGGACCGGTCACGTACTCGCCGTACTCGGCGTTGTTGGAGATCGAGTAGTTCATGTTGGCGATGCCGCCTTCGAACATCAGGTCGACGATCAGCTTCAGCTCGTGCAGGCACTCGAAATAGGCCATTTCCGGAGCGTAACCAGCTTCGACCAGAGTATCGAAACCGGCCTTGACCAGCTCGACGCAACCGCCGCAGAGAACGGCCTGCTCACCGAACAGGTCGGTTTCGGTCTCGTCTTTGAAAGTGGTCTCGATGATGCCGGTACGGCCACCACCAACGCCGGCGGCGTAGGACAGAGCGACGTTTTTGGCGTTGCCGGAAGCGTCCTGGTACACGGCGATCAGGTCAGGGATACCACCGCCTTTGACGAACTCGGAACGCACGGTGTGGCCCGGGGCCTTCGGCGCGATCATGATCACGTCGAGGTCGGCACGCGGAACGACCTGATTGTAGTGAATGGAGAAGCCGTGGGAGAAGGCCAGGGTGGCGCCCTTCTTGATGTTCGGCTCGATCTCTTCCTTGTACAGGCGGCCCTGGAACTCGTCCGGGGTGAGAATCATGACCAGGTCGGCATTGGCGACAGCGGTGGCCACGTCAGTGACTTTCAGACCATGGGCTTCGGCCTTGGCGACGGTAGCGGAGCCCTTGCGCAGGCCGATGGTGACGTCGACACCGGAGTCCTTCAGGTTGCACGCCTGGGCGTGGCCCTGGGAGCCGTAGCCGATCACGGCGACTTTCTTGCCCTGGATGATGGAGAGGTCGCAGTCTTTGTCGTAATAAACTTTCATGGTCTTGGCTCTTGTGAATCGAATGGGCTGGGTGCGCTGCACCACTACGGAAGCACCTTAAGCGATCCGCACCATTGCGTAAAATGATATATTTGCAACACTACATGCCGATATATGAAACGAACATGAACAGCCAGGCACTCAGGCTTTTTCTCTCCCTGGCAGACAACCTGCACTTCGGCAAGACTAGCCGCGAGCAGCATGTCAGCCCCTCGGCGCTCAGCCGCAGCATCAAGCAACTCGAAGACGAACTGGGAGCCACGCTGTTCCTGCGCGACAACCGCTCGGTGCGCCTGACCCGTGAAGGCCAACAGTTTCGCCAGTACGCCCAGGAAGTAATGAACGGCTGGCAGGCCATCCGCCAGACGTTCAAACAGGACCAACAGGTCCTGCACGGCGAACTGTCCCTGTACTGCTCCGTCACGGCCAGCTACAGCTTCCTGTACGACATCCTCAGCAGCTTCCGGCAGAACTACCCGCGCATCGAGATGAAGCTGCACACCGGCGACCCGGCCAAGGCCGTCGAACGTGTACAGCAGGAGCTGGAAGATCTCGCCATCGGCGCACGCCCGGACAGCCTGCCGGCCGACGTCGCGTTCCAGCCCATCGCGCGCTCCGAGCTGCGTTTTATCGGCCCACAATCGCCGCAACTGCTGAACGAGGAGCAGCTCAGGCAGCCCAGCGCCGAAAGCTGGAAGGACGTGCCGCTGATCCTCTCGGAAGAAGGCCTGGCCCGCACGCGCACCGACCGCTGGCTGAAGAGCCACAACATCAAGCCGCGCATCTATGCCCAGGTCAGCGGCAACGAGGCCATCGTCAGCATGGTGAGCCTGGGGTTCGGCATCGGCGTGGTGCCGCAGATCGTCCTGGACAACAGCCCGCTGACCGCGCGCATCCGTCTGTACGATATTCAGCCGCCACTCACTGCCTATGACATCGGCCTGTTCGCCCTGCACAGGCGCCTAAAGGACCCGCTCATCGCCGCCTTCTGGAATCGCCAGACATAAAAAAGCCCCGCACTAGGCGGGGCTTGTTCTGCAACACGGCGATCAGATGCTCAGCACCTTGTCGCCCCGCGCGATACCGGTCACACCGCTACGCACCGTCTCCAGGATCGACGCGGTGCCGATGGCCTGGATGAAGCTGTCCAGCTTGTCGCTGGTACCGGCCAGCTGGATGGTGTAGACGCTGCTGGTCACGTCAACGATCTGCCCGCGGAAGATGTCGGTGGTGCGCTTGACCTCGGCACGTTGGGCGCCGGTGGCCTTGACCTTCACCAGCATCAGCTCGCGCTCGATGTGGGCGCTCTCCGACAGATTCACCAGCTTGACCACTTCGATCAGCTTGTTGAGGTTCTTGGTGATCTGCTCGATCACGTCGTCGTGACCGACAGTGGTCAGCGTCAGACGCGACAGAGTCGGGTCCTCGGTCGGCGCCACGGTCAGGCTTTCGATGTTGTAGTTGCGCTGGGAGAACAGACCGACCACGCGCGACAGGGCGCCTGGCTCGTTTTCCAGCAGCAGGGAGATGATATGGCGCATGGTCAGGTCCGCTCCGTCTTGCTCAGCCACATGTCACGCATGGCACCTTCGCGAATCTGCATCGGGTACACGTGCTCGCTGGTATCCACGGCGATGTCGAGGAACACCAGGCGGTTCTTCATGGCGAAGGCCTCTTCCATCTTCGGCTTGAGATCCTTCAGGTCGGTGATACGCATGCCCACGTGACCATAGGACTCGGCCAGCTTGACGAAGTCCGGCAGCGATTCCATGTAGGAGTGCGAGTAACGGCTGTTGTACTGCATGTCCTGCCACTGGCGGACCATGCCGAGGGCACCGTTGTTCAGGTTGATGATCTTCACCGGCAGGTCGTACTGCAGGCAGGTCGACAGCTCCTGGATGTTCATCTGGATGCTGCCCTCGCCGGTGACGCAGGCCACGTCATCGTCCGGGAAGTTCAGCTTGACGCCCATCGCCGCCGGCAGACCGAAGCCCATGGTGCCGAGGCCACCGGAGTTGATCCAGCGATTGGGCTTGTTGAAGCGGTAGTACTGCGCCGCGAACATCTGGTGCTGGCCAACGTCAGAGCTGACGAAAGCATCGCCCTTGGTCACTTCCCACAGAGTTTCGATCACGGTCTGCGGCTTGATGATGCTGCCGTCGCCCTCGCTGTAGGGGAACAGGCGACCCTCGCCGCGCCACTCGTCGATCTGCTTCCACCAGCTGGCGACGGTGTCCTTGTTTGGGGTCTCGCCCATTTCCTTGAGGATGGCGACCATCTCGGTCAGCACACTGTCGACCGGGCCGACGATCGGGATATCGGCCTTGACGGTCTTGGAGATCGAGGCCGGATCGATATCGATGTGAATGACTTTGGCATTCGGGCAGAACTTGGCCGCCGTCTCGCCGTTGATCACGCGGTCATCGAAGCGCGCGCCGACGGCCAGGATCACGTCGGAGTGGTGCATGGCCAGGTTGGCGGTGTAGCTGCCGTGCATGCCGAGCATGCCGACGAACTGGCGATCGCCGCCCGGGAAGGCGCCAAGGCCCATCAGGGTATTGGTCACCGGCAGGTTGAGCAGCTTGGCCAGCTCGGTGAGCTGCGCCGAGGCATTGCCCATGATCACGCCGCCACCGGAATAGAGGATCGGGCGCTTGGCGGCGAGAATCATCTCCACGGCCTTGCGGATCTGCCCGGAGTGACCGCGTGTCGCCGGATTGTAGGAGCGCAGCTTGGCCTTCTTCGGGTAGCTGTACTCGTACTTCTCGGCCGGGTTGGTCATGTCCTTGGGAATATCCACGACCACCGGGCCCGGACGACCGGACTGGGCGATGTAGAAGGCCTTCTTCATCACCTCGGGGATTTCCGAGGGATGCTTGATGATGAAGCTGTGCTTCACGATGGGGCGCGAGATACCGACCATGTCGGTTTCCTGGAACGCATCGGTACCCACCATGCGGCTCGGCACCTGGCCGGACAGCACCACCATCGGAATGGAATCCATGTAGGCAGTGGCAATGCCGGTAATGGCATTGGTCGCCCCCGGGCCGGACGTCACCAGCACCACACCGGCCTTGCCGGTGGCGCGGGCGTAGCCGTCAGCCATGTGAGTGGCAGCCTGCTCGTGACGAACCAGGATGTGCGTCACTTCCGGCTCTTTGAACAGGGCATCGTAGATGTGCAGGAGGGCACCGCCCGGGTACCCATAGATATACTTAACGCCTTCGTCACGCAGCGAGCGGACGACCATTTCAGCGCCGGATAAAAGCTCCACGTTGTTCACCTCTATAACGCCAGATCACCACCCGACAACGAGTGGTCCTTTGAGTAGGTCTTACTGGTCAGCGGACGAGCACGACTGTGGTCGCGGATAGAGCAGGGGTCTGCCTGACGAGTAGCGGAACGGCCCAATCTTGCGGAGCCTTTCCTTCCCAGCGCGAGGTAACGCGTTGCGGGTGTAACGGGGGTCGGCACGGGTAGCGCCTTTTTCCACTGAGCTGAGGGACGCTTGCGGCGGACCTCACAACAGCAGGAAGGGACGATTGTTCGGATTAGTGAACACCAAGTCAAGTTGTACGTCACAGTTTCTCGCGCTGCCGGCTTGTGACATGGCGCAGGATGAAGATTCGTCGGTTTTGGTTATAGTAACGGGCATGTTTTGCTGCCGATAAAAGGAAATGACATGCGTCGCATGATTCTCGCGTGCTCTGTGCTGCTCACCCTGAGCACCGGCGCCACGGCCGGACAGATTTACAAGTGGGTGGACGCCCAGGGCAATGTGCACTTTGGTTCGCAGCCGCCAGAGGGCCAGGAAGCCGCATCGGTCAACCCGAACATCTCGCAGCCCAAAACACTGCCAGCAAAACCACCAGCAGCCGACAAAGGGACTCACGACAAGCAAAAGGCTGCAGACGATAAGGTCAAGGGTGATGTCGCCAAGCAGGAGGCTGAGCGCGAAAAATTTTGCGAGGCCACTCGCTACAATCTCGCCCAACTGAAAAACAACCCACGCCTTCGTGTTGAGATCCAAGGTGAAACTCGCCGCCTCACCGAGGAAGAACGGCAGCAACGCATCGCTGAGAGCGAGGCATCCATCAAGGAAAACTGCAACTAACCAGTCGCAGACAGCGAAGCGCTCAACGAGCGCTTCCAATCAACCGATCGAACTCACCCAGCGCCACCAGCAGCGCCTGCACTTCCGACTCTCGCCCTCTGTAGCGCTCCTCGGCCATAGGTCGGATGCCCGACGCAGCCGGTAGCGGCCCCGCCATCTCGAGCAACTGTTTCATGCGCGGCAGAAACAGCCATTGCAGCCAGGCTTCGAAATCCAGGGTATCGACACAGAACGGTTGCTGGCTGGCCAGCGCCTCGGCCGAGGGCGCCTCGCTCGACCACATGCCCAGCACGCGCAACTCACGCTCGATCAGCAGCAGCTGATCGGCCAGCACCGGCAAACGCGCATCCATCACAGACTGACCCGCGCCCGCTCACGAGCCTGCGCGGCTCCGGCGGGATCGCCCTGACGCTCGCGTGCCTGGGCGATCAGCCCCCACAGCCCCGCCTGCAGCGCCGGGCGCCCACTGGCATAGGTCAGGCCGCGACGCGCCAGCTGTTCGGCCTGGGCGGCATCGCCCTGGGCCAGGCGGACCTCGGCGAGACGATAGAGCACCTGTGGCTCGCGCGGAGCGATACGCTGGGCGCGCTCGAGGCTGGAGGATGCGCCATCCAGATCGCCACTGCTCTGCTGCTGTTGGGCACTGGTGAGCAGCGCCAGCACCGGCCCATCGAGCTGCTCGTCCATCGCCAGGCTGCCGCCAGCCGGAATGCCGCTGGGCATGCTCGGCGCCGCCGGCGCCTGATAACCCGCGGCTCCCGCGATCGGGCCGGTACTGAGCGGTGCGGGCGCATAGGTGGCAGGAGTCCCGCTGCTGCCATCCGGGTAGGTTTCCAGCGGGGCGGAAGAGACGCCTCCCGGCACCATCACCACCACGCCGGAGTCCTGCGGCAGGCTCTGCTCCTGCGTACGCGCCTGTACCGGCGCGCTACCGCCATTGCGACGCGCAAAAGCACCCTGCTCGTCAGTCATGAGACTGCCAGACGAATCCTGAACCGGAATGGAGCCCCTCGGCACGCTGGCACAGCCAGACAGGAATGCGGAGGCCAACGCCACGGAAACCAACCACTTAGACATTCGATTCCTCACTTGAAGCGACTCAGTTGAGCCAACCACGCACCCAATCCATCACATTGTCCTGCGGCGCCGGGGCACCACAGGCAGCCCCCGGAGCAGGTTCGCTGCCACGAATGTAAGGCAACTCCACGGCATTCGGGCAACCGGCCGCCGAGCCCTGGCCACTGTAGGCGTCGACCCAGGCGGGCGTGACGTTGTCCGGCATCGGCATGTCGAGCGGCAGCGGATCGGCCTTTTTCATGAAACCGGTCCACACCTGCAGGGCGCCGGTGGCGCCAGTCAGTGGTGTCTTGCCGTTATCGTCGCGCCCCAGCCACACAACCGCCAGCAGATCCTGACTGAAGCCGGCGAACCAGCTATCGCGCGAATCGTTGCTGGTGCCAGTCTTGCCAGCCAGCGTCAGCGAAGACGGCAACTGACTGTATACCGAGCGACCGGTGCCCTCACGCATCACACGCTGCATGGCGTTCTGCACCAGGTAGATAGCGCCCGGATCGAAACGCTGCTGAATCTGGAACGGATAGCGCTTCAGCGGCTCGCCCTCGGCGGTCAGCACACTGCGGATACTGCGCAGCGGCGTATTGAAGCCACCATTGGCCAAGGTCTGATACATGGTCGCTACTTCCATCGGACTCAGAGCGCCGGCGCCGAGCAGCATCGACGGGTAAGCCGGCCATTCGCGCTCGACGCCCAGACGCTCTAGGGTTTTGAGCACATTGGGCACGCCCAGTTCCAGGCCGAGCTTGGCAGTAGACAGGTTGTAGGAGTTGGCCAGGCCCTGATACAGGTAGATGGTGCCGTGGGCCTTGCGGTCGTAATTCTGCGGCCGCCAGACCTGCCCATCCTGCCCCTTGATCGAGAACGGCGTGTCCTCCAGCCAGCTGGTCAGAGTGTACTGACTGGGGCGCTCAAGGGCCGTGAGATAGACCGCCGGCTTGATCAGCGAGCCGATGGGACGGTTGGCATCGAGCACCCGATTGAAGCCGGCGAAGCGTGGCTGCCGACTACCGATCAGGGCCTGAACCTCACCGGTTTCGGGATTGGTCACCACCATGGCCGCCTCGACCTCGTCCACCCCCTGGCGACCGGACAGGCGCTTGAAGGTCTCGCTCATGGCGGACTCGGCCTTGAGCTGCAGGATCGGGTCGAAGCTGGTGAAGATGCGCAGGCCTTCCTCGGTCAGGTCTTCCTCGCGGTAATCCTGACGCAGCTGGCGCTTGACCAGGTCGAGGAAACCAGGGAACGAACTGTCGGCCAGGCTGCCACGCTTGGTCACGCCCAGCGGTTTCTGCTTGGCCGCTGCCGCTACCTCGGCCGTCACCACGCCCTGCTCGGCCAGCAGATCGAGGACCAGATTGCGCCGCTCTAGGGCGCGCTCCGGATTACGTCGCGGGTTGTAGTAGGTAGGCCCCTTGACCATACCGACCAGCAACGCAACCTGCTCGAGCTTGAGCTCATTCAGCGGCTGACCGAAGAAGTACTGGCTGGCCAGCCCAAAGCCATGCACGGCGCGCTGACCGTCCTGGCCGAGGAACACCTCATTGAGATAGGCCTCAAGAATCTCTTTCTTGTCGTAGTGCAGCTCCAGCAGCACCGCCATCATTGCCTCGGTAAGCTTGCGGCTGAGGCTGCGCTCGTTGGTCAGGTAAAAGTTCTTCACCAGCTGCTGAGTCAGGGTACTGCCGCCCTGGCGTAACTGGCCGGCGGTGGCATTGATCCACACGGCGCGGGCGATACCCTTGGGCGATACGCCGAAGTGATTGAAGAACTCGCGGTCCTCGACCGCCACCAGAGTCTCGACCAGATAAGGCGGCACCTGATCCAGCTTGATCAGGATGCGATCCTCGTGATGCGCCGGATACAGGCCGCCGATCAGCAACGGCTCCAGGCGTGCCACCGCCAACTTGCTGCCGTTGCCCTGCAGCAAAGCGGCCACGTAATCGCCGGAGAACTTCACCCGCACCCGCTGGGCCGGCTCGTTACCTTCGTAGAACTGGAAGCCGCGGGTGTGCAGGTCGATCAGGTTGCCGTTCACCGCAGCCGCGCCCGGGCCATTGGCCGCGCCTTCGCGACGATAACCCAGCGCATCCAGCTCGGTGAGGAAGTCCTGCCGGCTCAGCTTCTGGCCAACGAACAGCTCCAGCGGCCGGGCGTAAACCTTGGCCGGCACGGTCCAGCGCTTGCCAGAGAACTTCTCCTGCACCACGGCATCCAGGTACACGGCGAAACCGGCCAGCAGCACCAGGCCGACCAGCGACAGCTTGAACAGCCAGCCCAGCCAGGAACGGCTGCCGGCGCGGCGCTTGGCGCCTTTGCGAGGGGTACGGGAACGAGTCATGGCGCGGCATTATACGCACTTTGCCTGGTGCCGACAGACGCGCCCCGGCGGTTTGCAGAGCGCCTCACAGCGGCCATAATGCGGCCTCTTATCGTTACCAAAGCGCAAGGAAAGAACGTGAGCCAAGCCCTGATTGCCGCCCTGCAGAACCCGGCCCTCTACCCTCATCCGGTGGAAGGATTCCAGGTCATCGAGACGCACATCTCCTGGGTGCTGCTCACCGGCCCCTTCGCCTACAAGATCAAGAAGCCGGTGAACTTCGGCTTCCTCGACTTCACCAGCCTGGAGCAGCGCCAGCATTTCTGCGGCGAGGAGCTACGCCTCAACCAGCGCCTGACCGAGGGCCTGTACCTTGAGGTGCTGCCAGTCACCGGCAGCGAGAGCGCCCCGCAGCTGGGCGGTAGCGGCCCGGCCATCGAATACGTCCTGAAAATGCGCCAGTTCCCGCAGAGCCAGCTGCTCAGTGCCGTGCAGGCACGTGGCGAGCTGACGCCGGCGCATATCGACGCCCTGGCCCGGCAGATCGCAGGCTTCCACGGCCGCACCCCAGCCGTAGCCAGCGAGCACCCACTGTGCTCGCCGCAGGCCATCGTCGCGCCGATGCGGCAGAACTTCGAGCAGATCCGCCCACTGCTCAGCGATGCCGCGGACCTGCGCCAGCTCGACGCACTCGAGGCCTGGACCGAGGCCAACATCAGCCGCCTCGAACCGCTGCTGGCCACGCGCGCGGCGAACGGTGCGATTCGCGAGTGCCATGGCGACCTGCACCTGGGCAACGCCACCCTGCTTGACGGGGAAGTCGTACTGTTCGACTGCATCGAATTCAACGAGCCGTTCCGCCTGATCGATATCGCCTCGGACGCTGCCTTCCTCGCCATGGACCTGGAAGACCGCGGTCTCAAGGCACTGTCGCGGCGCTTCGTCAGCGCCTGGCTGGAACACAGCGGCGACTACCCGGCACTGGAGTTGCTGAACTTCTACAAGGCCTACCGCGCCCTGGTCCGAGCCAAGGTCGCGCTGTTCAGCCTGGCACACCAGAGCGATGCCGTGCAGCGAGCCGCCACGCTGCGCCAGTACCGCAACTATGCCAACCTGGCAGAAAGCTACAGCGCCATCCCCACCCCGTTCATGGCCATCACCTGCGGCGTCTCCGCCGTCGGCAAGAGTCAGGTTGCCCTGCGCCTGGTCGAGGCGCTGGGCGCCATCCGCCTGCGCTCGGACGTGGAGCGCAAGCGCCTGTTTGGCGAGCAGCCGGACGCCGCCAAGGGCAGCCTGAACAGCGGCATCTACAGCGCCGACGCCAGCACCGCCACCTACCAGCGTCTGCATCAATTGGCCGAAAGCGCCCTGCATGCCGGCTTCCCGGTGGTCCTGGATGCCGCCTACCTCAAGCGCGAACAACGCAGCGCCGCCTGGCAGGTAGCCGAACAGAACGGTACGCCCTTCCTGATCCTCGACTGCCAGGCCCCGCAGGAAGTGATCGCGGGCTGGCTGCAGCAGCGCCAGGCCGAGGGTAACGACCCATCCGACGCCACTCTGGAAGTGATCGCGGCCCAGCAGGCCAGCCGCGACGCGCTCGATGAAGACGAACAGGCCCACAGCCGCCGCGTCGACACGAACCAGGCCACCAGCCTGGACAGTCTGATCGAGAGTATTCGCCAGCGCCTACCGAGCCTATGAGGCGCGCCGTTGTTCAGGGCTTGTCTATACTTGAGACAGGCCCTGAATGGAGGCACCCCATGAGCCATCCCCACCAACTGGACACCCCGCTCTTCCGTCTGCTGCACGACGAGAAAATCAGCGAATTCAATAAACAGAAGCCGCGAGAAGGCAGCATCGACCTGCGCGGGGCTGATCTGCGCGGCCTCGACCTGCGCATGCTCGACGCCGCCCGGATCGACTTCACCGATGCCTATTTTCGCGGCGCTGATCTGCGCGGTATCGACCTGCGAGAGGCCAACCTGGAGGGCGCCAGCATCGCCCATGCGCAAATCTCCGGCGCCTACTTCCCGGTACAGCTGAGTGCCGACGAAATCCTGCTGTCCATGCAATTCGGCACCCGCATGCGCTATAGCTGAAGCATGAGCGATATCGTCCGCCTGTTCGGCAATTGCGCCGGTGCTTATGCGAGCTTTCGCCCACAGTACCCTCCCGCACTGTTCGACTGGCTGGCGACCAACAGCCCGAGCCACGGCCGCGCCTTGGATATCGCCTGTGGCAACGACCAGGCCAGCTCGCCCCTGCAACAACACTTCGAGCAGGTGCTGGCCTGCGACGGCAGCCCGGAGCAGCTTCGCGCCGCGCCAGCGTCGATGCTGGCTACCGCGATATCCAGCCGCCCTTCGCGCGCATCGCCGTGCCGGCCGTCGCCATCCAGCTGGAGTGGCATCTGCAGCAACTGCTCGACTACCTCGGCACCTGGTCGGCCGCGCAGCGGCTCGAACAGGCCTGTGGCTGCGACCCGCTCCAGGAGCTACGGCCGCGCCTGCGTCAGGCCTGGGGCGACAGGCAGCAGAAGCGTTTTGTGCGATGGCCGCTACACTTTCTCGCAGGCTTCCCGACACGCCCCGCGTAGAAAGGCAAGGAGACGCCATGCACGACGAACTGCAACACATGAAGAACCTCGGCAAAACCTCGGCCCAATGGCTGCACGCGGTGGGCATCCACAGCGCCAGCGACCTGCGCCGGCTGGGCGCGGTGGACGCCTACCGGGCAGTACGCGCCCGCGGGTTCAGGGCCTCCAAGGTACTGATGTACGCCATCGAAGGCGCCCTGCTGGACGTTCACTGGAACGATCTGCCGCCCGGCCTCAAAGCCAGGCTGAATGGCCAGCTGAACGAACCCAACCCAAGCAACAAGAGCTAGCTCACAACCTCCGAGCGGCGAGATTTACCTGTGCAACGCCGCCGCCTATTGTTGCCACTGCCTGCGTGCCTTATCGTCAGCCCAGCCAGTTCAAGGAATTACCGACATGTACTTACTCGGGGAGCAACCGGCCTACGCCGACCAGCTGATCCAACGCCTGCAGAGCATTCCCATGCAGTTGCTCGAAGGGCTGCAGCCCAGCGGTTCGCCCCTGCGCCTGGAACAGGTCGAGGACCTGGCGAAGATCCTGCCTGGCAACCAGCTGTACATCATCGAGAACGGCCTGCTGCATGCGCAGGTCGATGACCGCCCGCTGTTCTACCTGCAAGAAGGCGATCTGGTTGGACTGCGCCAGGGCATCGACCTGCCCAGCTGCCGCTACAGCAGCGAGGAGCAGCTGACCCTGGTGCCCTATGCCCGCAGCGAGGTGTTCCAGCACATCTACGGCAGCGAGCAGCGCCAGGAGCTGTTCATCCAGTACCTCATCGGCCACACCGCTCTGCTCTCCGACGCTCTGGCCCGCCTGAAGCAGCCGGAGATCCGCCCGGCCACCGGCTTCCAGCATTTCGCCGCCGGCGAGGAACTAATCCATCAGGGCGACGATGCCGACCACGTATTCGTGATCATCGAGGGCCATGCCGAAGCCTGGGTGGACGGGCAGAAAGTCGGTGACGTGCAGAAGGACGAAATCTTCGGCGCCATGGCCGTGTTCACCCGCGAGAAGCGCAGTGCCACGGTCATCGCCAGCGAACCCTGCACCGTGATGGTGATCCCCAAGGACCAGTTCCTCAGCCTGATGCAGAGCAACCCGCGCATCGCCCACAGCCTGATCGAGAGCATGGCGCGACGCATCGACCTGATGAACAAGGAAGTGACCCAGCTGCGCGCCCAACTGCAGCCGGCCTGAAACGTCATCGAATGACCGAACCCCGGCCCAGGCCGGGGTTTGTTTTTCTGGCCTCTACCAGCCATTCGAAAATAATTCTCATCCAGGTATTGACTGCAAAATGAGAATTGTTATTATTACACCAACTGGTCGCGAGATCAGCCGATAAGCTCTAGAGACCACAGCAGTCGGACTCTTCAGATTATCTCCTCATCAGGCTAATCACGGTTATTGACCCGGCACTTTGCCGGGTCTTTTTTTGCCTGCGATCTCAGAAGCGGCGTTACCAGCCCACCCCGAGGCCGATCACATAGCGCCTCTCATTGGTATCGCCTTGCTCGGCAGACACCTTGTCCCACTCGGCCTTGAGGGTCAGCGCCGCCCAGCTGTTGAGCTTGTAGCGCAGTCCCGCCTCGGTATCGATGATGTAGTCGATCTCATCGACGAAGGGCGCGCCCAGCTCACCCTGGGAATACAGCTCCAGGTTCTTGCCGTACAGATAGCGCTTGTAGTCCCACTCCATGGCCGCGGAATTGAAGTGCTCGCTGCTGCCATCGGCAAACACGTAATCGTTGCGGTTGAGCAGCCCGGTCATGGAGAAGGCGCCGAGCGCATCGTCCCA
The DNA here is from genome assembly GCA_900156135.1 of Aquipseudomonas alcaligenes. Lineage (GTDB taxonomy): Bacteria > Pseudomonadota > Gammaproteobacteria > Pseudomonadales > Pseudomonadaceae > Aquipseudomonas > Aquipseudomonas alcaligenes_D. The sequence continues at coordinate 15,755 of FTMP01000008.1, forward strand.
GAACTGGTAGCCGGGGCCGCTACCCACGGTGCGCTGGGTGCGCAGGTCTTCGATACGGTCATGGCTGTACTTCAGCTGGCCCTGCCAGAAGAACTGCCGGGTAATGAAGCGGTCGAGGTCGTAGCCCAGCTCGACACGATCGGTCTTGCGTTCGTCATCTTTAGTCTCGTGGTCGTATTCCACGGCAATGCCGTGGCGCCAGGCGCCATGGCGCATGCGGGTGTCGAGATCGATGTCGTAATCCTTGATGTCGTTCTCGGCCTGCTTGTAGTCGGCGGAGACGGTGAGGTTGCCGGTCCAGGCCAGGTCCTGCACCAGCGGCTTGGGCGGCAGCATCTGACTGATCGAACTCAGCTCGACCACCTTGGGCGCCTCGCCATTGACCAGCTCAACCTGGCCCTGCCCGGCCGCCCGCAACGACTTGGCGCGCTCGCCGACGAAATCGCCCTGCTTGATCAGCAACTCGCGCTCGCTCTCCAGCGTGGCGATCTTGCGGGCATCGAGGGTGATGGTGCCGGCATAGTCAGTCTTCAGCAGCAGCTTGCCGCTATCGAACAACTCGATGCTACCGGTGAGCTTGTCGCCATTCTTGAGCCAGACGGTATCGGCCAGCAGTGGCATAGTGGTGGCGGCAAGCGCCAGGGACAGCAGGGAACGCAGCAGGGTCATGGGCATCGGCGGTCTGAACGGGAAAAAGGCGCGCATTATCCGGATGCGCGCCGCCTGAGCAAGCACAGACCGACCCGCCGCCAGCAAAGTTCACCCTCCGCCTACCAACCGATTCCCAGGCCAATCAGGTAATGCCGATCAGAGGCGGTTATTCCCAGGCCCCGCAGCTGATTCAGCTCGTAAAGCAATGACAGCCGAGCCCAGTCATTGAGGTGGTAGCGCAAGCCTGCTTCGCCATCGAAGACATAGTCGATGACATCGACCTGTGGTACCTGCACCTCGGCGGTGGAATAGAACTCCAGGCGCGTGCCCCAGAGCAGGCGCTTGTAATCCCACTCCAGCGACCAACTGTTGAACTGCGCCTCCCCGACAGGGCTGTAGAGCTCAATACGATTGAACTTGGTGATCAGATCCAGCCGCCCCAGTTCGTCGTCCCAGAAGCGATAACCCGGCCCGCTGCCATAAATACGCTGGCGGGTGACATCCTCGAACTGATCCTCGTCCTGTTCGAAGCCCACGCGCCAGAACCAGTGATCGGTCAGGAAGCGATCCAAGTCGTACTCCAGCTCCCAGTTATCTTCAGTCTTCTGCCCGTTCTTGGTTTCGTGCTCCAGCTCACCGCGCAGCAGGTGTCGCCACCGCCCATGCTCGATGCGCGTGTTGCCCTTGAGTTTCCACTCATCGGTGCGGTTCTGGTTACGCTCCATGTCCAGCTTGGCGTCCAGGTTGCCCTCCCAGACACGATCCTCCAGAAGGGGCCGAGGCGGCACCAGGCGATCGATATCGGCCAGCGCCACCACCTGCTCATGGCCATTGACCACCCGCACCATGCCCACGCCAGCCGCACGCAAGCTCTCGCTGCTCTCACTGTCGTGGCCAGTGCGACGGAGCATCAGGGGCTTGTCCGCGCTGAGGGTGTCTATATCCTTCCAGTCGATCAGCACGCGCCCGGCATACTTGGTCTTGAACGACAGCTTGCCGCCATCGAGCAGCAGGATCTCGCCGGTCAGGCGATCACCATTGTTCAACCACACCGTGTCGGCGAACGCCGAACAGCTGAGGCTCAGCAACAGGCAGGACAGCAGGATGCGCAAAGACATGGACAGGGTACCGGGCAATCAGCGGCTCACAGGCGCAGACCATGCACCAGCGCTGGAGGTCGCGGCAAGCCCCGAAGCCCGGCGTGCGGCACTCTATTCCGTGCTGGCGGCAATTCCCGAAGGCAAGGTGGTCAGCTACGGCGAGCTGGCCGCCCTGGCGGGGCTCGGCCGCGCTGCACGCTGGGTAGGCCGCACCCTCAGCCAACTGCCGGACGACACCCGCCTGCCCTGGCACCGCGTGCTCGGCGCCGGTGGCCGCCTCAGCCTGGCGGCAGGCACTCCGTCCGGCGAGGAACAGCGCGCGCGGCTGCGCGCCGAGGGCCTGACCATCCGCAACGACCGCGTCGACATGCGCCGCCACGGCTGGCGCCCGGAGGAGGCAAAGGGGTAGAGTGCGCCCTTTGTCCAAACTCCCGACCAGCCCCATGCCCCGTAGAACCTGGCGCGCCGCCCTCGCCACCTATGCCCACCCGGCCACCCTGGCCCTGCTGCTGCTGGGCTTCGCCGCCGGCCTGCCCTACATGCTGGTGTTTTCCACCCTCTCGGTATGGCTGCGCGAGGCCGGCGTGACCCACCAGACCATCGGTTACGCCAGCCTGATCGGCCTGGCCTATGCCTTCAAATGGGTCTGGGCACCTATGCTCGACCAATGGCGCCTGCCGCTGCTCGGCCGCCTCGGCCGCCGCCGCTCCTGGCTGGTACTGTCACAGGGCCTGGTGGCGTTCGGCCTGATCGGCATGGCGCTGTGCGACCCGCAGCAGCACCTGTCCTGGCTGATCGGCGTGGCCGTGGTAGTGGCCTTCGCCTCGGCCACCCAGGACATCGCGGTGGATGCCTATCGCCTGGAAATCGTCGACGACACCCGCCAGGCCGCCCTGGCCGCCAGTTACATGGCCGGCTACCGGGTCGCCGCCCTGCTGGCGACTGCCGGCGCCCTGTACTTTGCCGGCTGGTTCGGCAACCCGGACAGCGGCTACCAGCACGGCGCCTGGGCCAGCACCTACCTGCTGTTCGCCATGCTGATGCTGCCAGGGCTGATCACCACCCTGTGGATGCGCGAGCCGCCAGTACCGCTGCAGACGCAGATGGCGGCGGCACGCTACGGCCTGTATCGCCAGCTGGCCTCGGTACTGGTGCTGATCGTGCTGCTGGTCTCGGTGCCGGCGATGTTCACCCAGTTCTTCCGCAGCGACATCAGCCTGCTGTTCAGCGGCGAAATCGGCCTGGGCGAGCTGCTGCGCGAGGACCGCGCCACCCTGCGCTTCCTGCTCTATACCATCCTCACCGCCGTGTGCCTGTCGCGCATGGGCCGTCGCGGCCTGGCCCCGGTACTGACACCGGTCAACGACTTCATCCTGCGCTACCGCTGGCAGGCCCTGCTGCTGCTCGGCCTGATCGCCACCTACCGCATGTCCGATACGGTAATGGGCGTGATGGCCAACGTCTTCTACATCGACATGGGCTTCGCCAAAAGCCAGATCGCCAGCGTCAGCAAGCTGTTCGGCCTGGTCATGACCCTGCTCGGCGCCGCTCTTGGCGGCCTGCTGATCGTGCGCTTCGGCATCATGCCGATCCTGCTGCTGGGCGGCGCGGCCTCGGCCGGCACCAACCTGCTGTTCGCCACCCTGTCCGGCCTCGGCGCAGTCGCCGAACCGCTGCTGTACGGCAAGCAGACGGTCAGCCATCTCGTGTGGGCGCTGGACCCGCACATGCTGATGCTGGTGCTGACCATCACCCTCGACAACCTCAGCTCCGGCCTGGCGACCGCCGCCTTCGTCGCCTACCTGTCGAGCCTGACCAACCTGAAGTTCTCCGCCACCCAGTACGCTCTGCTCAGCTCCATCATGCTGCTGCTGCCACGCCTGGTCGGCGGCTATTCCGGGGTCATGGTCGAGAAGGCCGGCTACGCCCAGTTCTTCCTCGCCACCGCGCTGCTCGGTATCCCCACCCTGCTGCTGATTGTCCTGCAATGGGGGCGCGAACACCGCGAGCGCAACAATGCGGCACCGGCCGCCAGCGAAGCACCGAAATGACAGAGGCCGGCGATTGCCGGCCTCTGCGTCTCACTGCTGGATCAGGTGCACCACCCGCTGCGGAAAGGGAATGCCGATGCCCACGCGCTCCAGGCGCTCCTTGGCCTGCTCGATGAACTCGAAGCTGACCGGCCAGTAATCCGCCGAGGCCACCCAGACGCGCAACGACAGCGCCACCGCATTGTCGCCCAGGCCGGTCACCACCACCTGCGGTGCCGCCGGCTCCTGGCGCACACGCGGATCGCGGGCGATCTCCAGCAGCACTTCACGGGCCTGGCGGATGTCACTGGCATAGTCGATGCCAAGGTTGATATCCACCCGCCGCACGGCTTCGCGCGAATGGTTGACGATGTTGCCGTTGGACAGGCTGCCATTGGGCACCACCACTACTTTGTTGTCGGCCGTCTTCAGCGTGGTGTGGAAGATCTGGATGCTGTCGACGCTACCGGAAACGCCCTGCGCCTCGATCCAGTCGCCAATGCGGAACGGGCGGAACAGCAGAATCAGCACACCGCCGGCGAAGTTGCCGAGGCTACCCTGCAGGGCCAGGCCGATGGCCAGTCCGGCGGCACCGATGGCGGCGACGAAGGACGCCGTGGAAACCCCGACCATGGACGCCACGCTGACCAGCAGCAGCACCTTGAGCAGAATATTGCTCAGGCTGCCGATGAAGCTGGTCAAGGCGCGATCCACCTTGCGCCCGCCCATCAGGCGTTGCAGGCGCAGGCTCAGGCGATTGATCAGCCACCAGCCCAGGGCCAGGGTCAGCAGCGCCAATGCCAGCTTGCCGCTGTACTCCAGTACTACCGGCAACCAGCTCTCGGACAGGCTGACCAGCTGTTCGAACTCGATCTGCATGCTTCCACTCCTCTTTTCGGACTGCAGAAACGACACCGCCATGGCGAACCATGGCGGTGAAGGATGTGACCATGGGACGGCGCAGCAGCGCCAGGGTTCCCTCAGTCGCGGAAGTTGTTGTACTGCAGCGGCATGCCGAACTCCTTGCCACGCAGGGCGGCAATGGCCTCCTGCAGGTCGTCGCGCTTCTTGCCGGTGACACGCACCTGCTCGCCCTGGATGGCGGCCTGCACCTTGAGCTTGCTGTCCTTGATATGGGCGACGATCTTCTTCGCCAGCTCCTTGTCGATCCCCTCGCGGAAGGTCACTTCCTGCTTCATCACCTTGCCGGAGGCATAGGCGTCCTTGGCTTCCATGCACTGGCAATCGATCTTGCGCTTGATCAGGCTGGCACGAACGATATCGAGCACCTGCTCCAGCATGAACTCGGCTTCGGCGGTCAGGGTGAGGGTCTTATCCTTGCTTTCGATGCTGCACTTGCCGCGCAGGTCGAAGCGGCGGTCGAGCTCCTTGATGGCGTTGTCGACCGCGTTGGTCAGTTCGTGCTTGTCCAGTTCCGACACCACGTCGAACGAAGGCATGGGGCTTGCTCCTGATGGACGGCGCGATCCTCCTCACGGACTGAACGCGCCTGACTTGACGATAAAAATGGCGCGCTCATTATAACCAGTCTGATACACGTCGCTCAGCCAACCTGCGGCGCCACCTTTTCTAGCAGCGAGCCCCACTGAATGCCCAACCCCCATCTCAGCATCCTGGTGGTGGACGACGCCAAGTTCTCCAGCGCCATCATCGGCCGCGCTCTGAGCCAGGCCGGCTACCAGGACGTGCGCTTCGCCAACAGCGCCGCCGAAGCCCTGCGCCTGCTGGAAAAGCGCCCGGCAAGCGTCCTGCTGGCCGACTGGCTGATGCCGGAGATGGACGGCCTGGAGCTGACCGGCCGGGTGCGCCAACTGGACGAGACGGCAGAGCACTACACCTACGTCATCCTGCTCACCGGCAAGGAAGGCGAGAACGTGCTGGTGGAGGCATTCGACCGTGGCGTCGACGACTTCATCAGCAAAGCCGCGATGAACGAGCAGCTGGTGCCGCGCGTGTATGCCGCCGACCGCCTGTGCAACACCCTGCAACGCCTGCTCAACGAGAACCGCATGCTGACGATGAACGTCGCCAGCCTGGAGCAGCGCAACCTGGTCGACTCGCTGACCGGCCTGGGTAACCCGCGCTACCTGCAACAGAAGCTGCAGGACTGCCTGCGCCAGGTGGAGTCGCGCGGTGGCGCGCTGTGCTACCTGCTGATCGGCCTGCAGGAAGGCGAGGCGCTGCGCCGCCAGTATGGCAACAGTTTCTGGAACGAAGTGCTGCACGGTGTCGCCCGACGCCTGCAGCAACTGGTCCGTCCGCTGGACGTGCTGACCCGCGTCGACGACACCCACTTCGGCATGATCGCCCTGCTCGACGACCTGCACGAGTGCTCGCCGAGCAGCTTCAAGCGCCTGCATGAGGGGCTCAATCTCAAGGCGTTCAAGACCAGCGAGGGCTTCATCAGCCTCAAGGCCGGCATCTCCCTGGTCGGCCTGGACGCCAAGTCGCTGCCGGTCGATCCCCAGTACCTGTTCGCCGAAGCCGCCCGCCTACTACCCGAAGCCTACAGCAGCGGCCGGGTCAGCGCGGTGCGTCTGCCACTGCCGCAGTGAGCACCTGGCATATTCTCGGCGCCGGCAGCCTGGGCGGGCTGTGGGCCGCACGCCTGGCCCGCGCCGGTTTGCCGGTGCGGCTGATCCTGCGTGACCAGGCCCGTCTGAGCCGCTACCGCGCCGCCGGTGGTCTGACCCTGATCGAAGACGGCCAGGCCAGTCTGTACCCCATCGCAGCGGAAACCCCACACAGCGACATCCCCATCCGCCGCCTGCTGCTGGCCTGCAAGGCCTACGACGCCGAGGAAGCCGTCGCCGAACTGGCACCTCGCCTGGCGCCGGGTGCCGAGCTGGTCCTGCTGCAGAACGGCCTGGGCAGCCAGGACGCAGTGGCCAGGCGCCTGCCGCGGGCACGCTGCCTGTTCGCCTCGAGCACCGAGGGAGCCTTCCGCGAGGACGATTTCCGCGTCGTGTTCGCCGGCCGCGGCCATACCTGGCTGGGCCTGCCGGGCGAGCAGCGCCCTCCGGAGTGGCTGGTCGACCTGCAGACCGCCGCGATCCCGCATGAGTGGAGCACCGACATAGTCGCCCGCCTATGGCGCAAGCTGGCCCTGAACTGTGCGATCAACCCGCTGACCGTGCTGCACGACTGCCACAACGGCGGTCTGCGTGACTGGCCGCAGGAGGTCGCCGCACTCTGCGCGGAGCTGACCACACTGCTGCGTGCCGCCGGCCAGGACGCGGCGGCGCTCGACCTGCACGCCGAGGCCCTGCGGGTGATCGACGGCACCGCGGCCAACTATTCGTCCATGCATCAGGACGTGGCCCGTGGCCGGCGCACCGAGATCGCCTACCTGCTCGGCCATGCCTGCCAGGAGGCCGCTCGCCTGGGCCTGGAAGTCCCCCAGCTGCAGGCACTGCTGCAGCGCCTGCGCGCGCATCTGGCGGCCCGCGGATTGCCCGTGACCTGAAGCGGCGCTAACCTGCCCCTCCACCCTGCACGCGGAAGCCCCGCCCTTGAGCCGTCTGCGCCAACGCCTCGACAACCTGCCGGTCGGCCGCAAGCTGCTGGCCGCCCTGCTGGTATTGTTGGCCACCGTGCTGCTGGTGGCCAACCTGACCTTCATCAGCGCGGCCTACTGGATTTCACAGGAGAGCGTCGCACCCCAGGCCCTGCAGACCCTCGGCCGGCTGATCGCCAGCCCGGAGCTGAGTGGCCGCGCGCTGTCTTCGCCACGCGCCGCCCGTGAGTTGCTGGAGCGCCTCGACGGCTACACACCGCTGCGCGCTGCCGCCCTCTACGATGCCCGAGGCATCCGCCTGGCCGAGCTGCAGCTGGGCGAGCCGCTGCAACTGCCGGAACACGGCGACCAACTGGAACACTGGCGCCAGGGCGAGTTTCGCGCCACCCACCTGATCGACCTGCCGCAGCCGGGCAAGATCCCCGGGCGCCTGCTGCTGGTGGCTTCCAGCGAACTGCCCGGCGCCTTCTACACCGGCACCGTCACCGCCAGCGCGGTGATCCTGGCCTTCAGCCTGCTGCTCTGGGCGCTGATAGCGCGGCAGATTCGCCGCCTCATCACCCGCCCGATCCGCAAGCTGGAAGAGCTATCACGCCAGGTCACCCGCGAGGAGAACTATGCCCTGCGCGCCGCGCGCGGCAACCAGGACGAGATCGGCAGCCTGGCCGATGCCTTCAACACCATGCTCAGCCGCATGGAGGCGCGCGAGCAGCAGCTCAAGCGGGCCCGCGACGACGCCGAGAGCGCCTTCGCCCAGGCCCAGAGCCTGGCCGAGGAAACCCGTCACTCCAACCGCAAGCTGGAGCTGGAAGTACAGGTGCGTAGCAAGATCGAGAAAAAGCTCACCGGCTTCCAGAACTACCTGAACAACATCATCGACTCCATGCCCTCGGCGCTGATCGCCCTCGACGATCAGCTCTACGTCACCCAGTGGAATCAGGAGGCCAGCGCCCTCTCCGGCACGCCGCTGGATGAAGCGCTCAACCAGCCGGTGTTCCTCGCCTTCCCGCCGCTCAAACCCTTCCTCGCCCAGCTCAAGCGCACGGCCGAGCAGCACCGGGTGGAGAAGGTCGAGCGGGTGACCTGGCGCAAGGGCGAGGAAGCCCACCACTACGCCCTGACCTTCTACCCATTGATGGGCGCCGGCGGCCGTGGCGCGGTGATCCGTATCGACGACATCACCCAGCGCCTGTCGCTGGAGGAAATGATGGTGCAGTCGGAGAAGATGCTTTCGGTCGGCGGCCTCGCGGCCGGCATGGCCCATGAGATCAATAACCCGCTGGGCGCCATCCTGCACAACGTGCAAAACATCCGCCGGCGTCTGTCGCCGGAACTGACCAAGAATCAGGACCTGGCCGTGGAGGCCGGTATTGCCCTCGACGACGTCAATGCCTACCTGCAGAGCCGCGAGATTCCCCAGCTGCTCGACGGCATCGCCCAGGCCGGCTCGCGCGCGGCCAAGATCGTCAGCCACATGCTGGCCTTCAGCCGCCGCAGCAACCGCCAACTGGCCCCCTGCGACCTGCCACAGCTGATCGACCAGGCGCTGGAGATCGCCGGCAACGATTTCGACCTGACGGAAAGCTTCGACTTCAAGGCCATCGCCATCGAGCGCGACTTCGACCCGCAGCTGGGCCCGGTGCCGGCTACCGCCAACGAGCTGGAGCAGGTGCTGCTCAACCTGCTGAAGAACGCCGCCCAGGCCATCCACCTGCGCGACGACGCCAGCGAGCCCGGCCGCATCACCCTGCGTACCCGCCTCAATCCGCCCTGGGCGGAGGTGCAGGTGGAAGACAATGGCATCGGCATGCCCGAGCCAGTGCGCAAGCGCATCTTCGAACCCTTCTTCACCACCAAGGAAGTCGGCCAGGGCACCGGGCTGGGTCTGTCCGTCTCCTATTTCATCGTCACCAACAACCACAAGGGTCAGCTGGAGGTGCAATCCTCCCAGGGCCAGGGTACCTGCTTCACCCTGCGCCTACCGCTGACCGCACCTAGCGAAGGCACTGGCAACTAATGGGCTACCGACTGAGTAAGATCTACACGAAGACCGGCGACAAGGGCGAAACCGGACTGGCCGACGGGCGCCGGGTGGGCAAGGACCACCCGCGCGTGGAAGCCATGGGCGAGCTGGATACCCTGAACAGCCAGATCGGCCTGCTGCTGGCCGAGCTCGCCGAGCAGCAGGCCGCCTGGCCGGGGCTGAGCGAAATCATCGAAGTCCTGGCGCCCTGTCAGCATCGCCTGTTCGACCTCGGCGGCGAACTGGCGATGCCGGACTATCAGGCCCTGCAGGAGGCCGAAGTGGAGCGCCTGGAGGCGGCCATCGACCTGTGGAACGAGGAACTCGGCCCGCTGCGCAACTTCATTCTCCCCGGTGGTTCGCGCGCGGTAGCCCAGGCTCACGTCTGCCGCAGCCTGGCGCGTGGCGCCGAGCGCCGCTGCCAGCACCTCAACGCGGTGGAGCCGCTGCGCCCGGTGGGCATGGCCTATGTCAACCGCTTGTCCGACCTGCTGTTCGTCGCCGCACGCCTGATCGCCCGCCGCACTCAGGTCGACGAAGTGCTGTGGCAAGCGGCACAGAAGCCGTAGGGTGGAAACGACCGCAGGTCTTTTCCACCTGTAGCCCATGGCGGAGAACGCTGACGCGGTTTTCCGCCCTACACCGGCCAGAACGCGCGAATCCCCGCCACGCCCTGAGCGCCAACCTGCCAGGCACGCTGGCGGTCCTGCGGGGCGACGCCGCCGAGCAGGTAGACCGGGATATTGCTGGCGCGGAGCAACTCGGCGGCCCGCTCCCAGCCCAGCGGCACGGCCTCCGGATGGGTCTGGGTCGCCTGCACCGGCGACAGGGTGACGAAATCCACCCCCATGCGCGCGGCCAGGGCCAGCTCCTCGGCATCATGGCAGGACGCCGCCAGCCAGCGCTGACCGGGGAATGGCCGACCATGGGGCGCGTACTTGCGCAGCTGCGCCGCCGTCAGGTGCCAGCCGGCCGCCGGGAAGTCGCCCAGCCATTCCAGCGGGCCCTTGAGCATCAGCTGCGCCTTGCCGGCGCACAGGCCCTGGATATCCACGGCCAGGTCGCGGTACTGCGGGTCGAACATGTTCGGCGCGCGCAGCTGAATCAGGCGCGCACCGGCGGCCAGGGCCGCACGCACGCCACGCAGCATTTCGGCCGGTTCCAGGCCTTCCGGGGTGATCAGGTAGGTATCGGGCAAGCGCGCCGCCGCTACGATGGGCTGGTTGGCAGCGGGGAATTCGTAGTCGAGCAGTTCGCGCTCGCTCGCCCAGGCCAGCGGCTGGCCTTCGGCGCCGTGCGGCTCGGCAGTGAAGGATGAAACCTCCCAGACATCCAGCAGCACCTGCTTGTCCGGGTAGTCATGATGAACCTGGATCAGCGGCCGGGCCGCCTCGACACGAATGCCCAGTTCCTCCTCCAGCTCGCGAGCCAGGGCCCGCTCGACGGCTTCGCCCTCCTCCACCTTGCCCCCGGGAAACTCCCACAGGCCGCCCTGGTGTTTGTCCTGCGGGCGCTTGGCGATCAGCACTCGACCATCGGCGCCGCGAATCACCGCCGCGGCCACATGCACACGTTTCACCCCTGCACCTCCTGCAGAGCCGTCTGGTACCAGCGGCGGAAGGCCGGCCACTGGTAAATGGTCTCGACATAGGCCGCGGCCTCGGCCGGCAGCGCCACACGATAGCTGCGTAGGCGCGCCGCCACCGGCGCGAAAAAGGCATCGGCGATGCTGGCATGGCCGAACAGGAAGGCGCCGTCCTGGCCGAAGCGCTGACGGCAGTCGGCCCACAGGCGGCACACGCGGTCGATATCGGCCTGGGCCTCGGCGGGCAGCTCGGTCAGCGCCTGGTCGCGCGCCAGGTCCATGGACAGGTGGCTGCGCAGGGCGACGAAACCGCTGTGCATCTCGGCGCAGACGCTACGCGCCAGGGCGCGGGCGTATTGCCCACGCGGCCACAGGTGCGCCTCGGGGAAGCGCTCGGCCAGGTACTCGGCGATGGCCAGGGAGTCCCACACCGGGCCTTCCTCGGTCAGCAGCACTGGCACCTTGCCAGTCGGCGAATGGCTCAGCAGGCGGGCCCGACTATCCGGCCGGTACAGCCGCTCGAGGATTTCCTCGTAGGGCACGCCCGTCAGATCCAGGGCCAGGGCCGCGCGCAGCGACCAGGAGGAATAGTTCTTGTCGCCGATCACCAGCTTGAGGGACATGTCCGCTCTCCTAGAAAGGTGGTAGACGGAGGGTACGCGGCGCGGGCGGCCGCGAACAATTCCGCTTGCGCATGGGCCCATGAACGACAGGAATGGCGGTGCGAGGCGGAGCCTGCAGCACCCTCACCCCTAGCCCCTCTCCCAAAGGGAGAGGGGATGGGCATTGCTCAGGTGCGGTATTCGGCGTTGATCTTCACGTACTCATGGGACAGGTCGGTGGTCCAGATGGTTTCGCTGCACTCGCCACGGCCCAGCTCGATGCGGATGCTGATCTCCTCGCGCGCCATGACTGCGGCGCCCTGCGCCTCGGTGTAGCTCGCGGCGCGGCCACCCTTGCTGGCGATGCAGACTTCGCCGAGGAACACGTCGATCAGACTGACGTCCAGGTTCGGTACGCCGGCATAGCCGACGGCGGCGAGGATACGCCCCCAGTTGGGATCGGAGGCAAACAGCGCGGTCTTGATCAGCGGCGAGTGGGCCACGGCGTAGGCCACGTCCAGGCACTCCTGGTGATTGCCACCACCGTTGACCTGTACGGTGACGAACTTGGTGGCACCCTCGCCGTCGCGGACGATGGCCTGGGCCACTTCCATGAACACCTCCAGCACCGCCTGCTTGAGCTTGGCGAACAGTTCACCGGAAGCGGAGGTGATCTCCGGCAGCGCGGCCTGGCCGGTGGCGATCAGCATGCAGCAGTCGTTGGTCGAGGTATCGCCATCGATGGTGATGCGGTTGAACGACTTGTTGGCGGCGTCGCGCACCAGGTCCTGCAACACCTCACGGGCCACTTTGGCGTCGGTGGCGATGTAGCCAAGCATGGTCGCCATGTTCGGCCGGATCATGCCGGCACCCTTGCTGATACCGGTCACGGTGACCGTCACGCCATCATGCTGGAACTGGCGGCTGGCGCCCTTGGGCAGGGTGTCGGTGGTCATGATGCCGGTGGCGGCTTCGGCCCAGTGATCCTCGTCCAGATCATCCAGCGCGGCCTGCAGGGCGCCTTCGATCTTTTCCACAGGCAGCGGCTCGCCGATCACCCCGGTGGAGAACGGCAGCACGGCAGTCTCGCCGACGCCGGTCAGCGCCGCCAGCGCGGCACAGGTGCGGCGGGCATTGGTCAGGCCGTCCGGGCCGGTACCAGCGTTGGCGTTGCCGGTGTTGGTCAGCAGATAACGCACCTCGCCAGCCACGCGCTCGCGGGTGACGATCACCGGCGCGGCACAGAAGGCGTTGGTGGTGGTCACACCGGCCACCCGCGAGCCTTCGGCGCAGCGCATCACCACCACGTCCTTGCGCCCCGGGCGCTTGATGCCGGCGGAGGCGATACCGAGTTCGAAACCGGGAACGGGGTGCAGCTTGGGCAGGGGACCGAGACCAACGGCCATAGGAGACGCTCCTTCGTAGGCAGTGAAGCGGGTGGTGGAAAAACGCCGCGAGCGGCAGAGCCGGTCGCGGCGTTTTGTATATAGCAGGCTGGGCGCGGCTTAGCCGACCTGGCCGTGGCAGTGCTTGTATTTCTTGCCGGACCCGCAAGGGCACGGTTCGTTGCGACCAATCTTCGGCTCGCTGCGCACCGGGGTGGCAACGGCCACGTCGCCCTCGGCGGCTTCCGCGGCCTCGGCAACCGGCATGGCGGACGCCTCGGCATGCTGGAACTGCATACGCTCGGCCAGGGCCTCGGCCTCGCGGCGCAGACGGGCCTCCTCCTCGATCGGGTCCTCGCGGCGCACCTGAACGTGGGACAGCACGCGAATGGTGTCGCGCTTGATCGACTCAAGCAGCTCCTGGAACAAGGTGAAGGACTCGCGCTTGTACTCTTGCTTCGGGTTCTTCTGTGCGTAGCCGCGCAGGTGGATGCCGTGACGCAGATGATCCATGGTGGCCAGGTGATCCTTCCACAGGTCGTCCAGCACGCGCAGCAGCATCTGCTTCTCGAAGGTGCGCAGGGCCTCGGCACCGGCCAGGTCTTCCTTCTCGTGATAGGCGGCGAGCAGCTCGGCGAGGATCTTCTCGCGCAGGGTTTCCTCGTACAGCTTGTCGTCTTCATCCAGCCACTGCTGGATCGGCAGGCGCACGCCGAAGTCGCTGTACAGCGCCATCTCCAGGCCGGTGATATCCCACTGTTCCGGCATCGACTGCGGCGGCAGGTGGTTGTTGACGGTGGCGTTGAGCACTTCCTGGCGGAACTCGACGATGGTATCGCCGATGTTGTCGGCCGCCAGCAGGCTGTTGCGCATGTGGTAGATCACCTTGCGCTGCTCGTTGGCCACGTCGTCGTATTCGAGCAGCTGCTTACGCATGTCGAAGTTGCGGCCTTCGACCTTGCGCTGCGCCTTCTCGATGGCGTTGGTCACCATGCGATGCTCGATGGCCTCGCCGGACTGCATGCCCAGGGCCTTCATGAAGTTCTTCACCCGGTCAGAGGCGAAGATGCGCATCAGGTTGTCTTCCAGCGACAGGTAGAAGCGGCTGGAGCCCGGGTCACCCTGGCGACCGGCACGGCCGCGCAGCTGGTTGTCGATACGGCGGGACTCGTGGCGCTCGGAGGCGATCACGTGCAGGCCGCCCGCTTCGATGACCTGCTGGTGACGTTTCTGCCAGTCGGCCTTGATCTGCGCGATCTGCTCTTCGCTCGGTGCCTCCAGGGCAGCCACTTCGGCTTCCCAGTTGCCGCCCAGCAGGATGTCGGTACCACGACCGGCCATGTTGGTGGCCAGGGTCACGGCGCCCGGGCGACCGGCCTGGGCAATGATCTCGGCTTCCTTCTCGTGGTACTTGGCGTTGAGCACCTTGTGCTCGATGCCGGCCTGTTCCAGGAGCTTGGAGACGTACTCGGAGGTTTCGATCGAGGCAGTACCGACCAGGATCGGCCGGCCCTGGGCCTGGCTTTCCTTGATGTCGGTGATGATCGCCTGGTACTTCTCTTCCTGGGTCAGGTAGACCAGGTCGTTGAAGTCCTTGCGCGCCACCGGCCGATGGGTGGGGATGACCACCACGTCGAGGCCGTATATCTGGCGGAACTCGAAGGCCTCGGTATCGGCGGTACCGGTCATGCCGGCGAGCTTCTTGTAGAGGCGGAAGTAGTTCTGGAAAGTGGTCGAGGCCAGCGTCTGGCTCTCGGCCTGGATGTTCACCCCTTCCTTGGCCTCGATGGCCTGGTGCAGGCCTTCGGACAGGCGGCGGCCCTGCATGGTACGGCCGGTGTGCTCGTCGATCAGGATGACCTGACCGTTCTGCACGATGTACTCAACGTTGCGGTGGAACAGCTTGTGCGCGCGCAGGCCGGCGTAGACGTGGGTCAGCAGGCTGAGGTTGTGCGCGGAGTAGAGACTCTCGCCCTCGGCCAGCAGACCGGCCGCGGTGAGCAGCTCCTCGATGTACTGGTGACCGGCTTCGTTGAGCTCGACCTGGCGGGTCTTCTCGTCGACCTTGTAGTGGCCTTCCTGAGTGACCACGCCCTCCTCTTCCTCGATGTGCTGCTTGAGGCGCGGAATCAGCTGGTTGATCTGCATGTACAGCTGGGAGCTGTCCTCGGCCTGACCGGAGATGATCAGCGGGGTGCGCGCTTCGTCGATGAGGATGGAGTCCACTTCGTCGACCACGGCGAAGTTCAGCTCGCGCTGGAACTTGTCTTCCAGGCTGAAGGCCATGTTGTCGCGCAGGTAGTCGAAACCGAATTCGTTGTTGGTGCCGTAGGTGATGTCAGCGGCGTAGGCAGCGCGCTTCTCTTCCGGCGGCATGAAGGGAATCACCACGCCGACGGACAGGCCGAGGAACTCATACAGCGGGCGCATCCAGTTGGCGTCGCGGCGGGCCAGGTAGTCGTTCACCGTGACCACGTGCACACCCTTGCCAGACAGGGCGTTCAGGTACACGGCCAGGGTACCCACCAGCGTCTTGCCCTCACCGGTACGCATCTCGGCGATCTTGCCCTCGTGCAGGGTCATGCCGCCAATTAGCTGTACGTCGAAGTGACGCATGCCCATCACCCGCTTGCCGGCTTCACGGGCCACGGCGAAGGCTTCGGGAAGAATCTGGTCGAGGGTCTCGCCCTTGGCCACGCGCGCCTTGAACTCTTCGGTCTTGCCCTTGAGCTGCTCATCGGAGAGAGCGAGCATCTGCTCCTCGAGGGCGTTGATCGCGCTCACTGTCTTGAGCATGCGTTTGACTTCACGCTCGTTCTTGCTTCCAAAGAGTTTCTTCAACAGTGGCGCAAACATATCGACGGATTCTTCCACTCAAGGGGATGGGGGGCGCTGCCCAGCGGCCAGCTCGACCGCATGCAAAGGGGGCATTCTACTCGGAAACGTTGGCGAGAAAAGGGCGAACTCCCGCGAGCCGGCCGGATACGCCAGACCCGCTCGTGAGCAGGCCGTTTCCTTCATATGGGGACGACGACCGACAGCTGCAAGGGCCTTTGCTAACATGGGCGCATCGACACCCGAAGTCACCGCCATGAGCCTGCGCCCCCCACCCGCCAAGACCACTGCCAATCTGCTGCGTGAACACAAGCCGCTGCAGGCGCTGTTCAGCGCTGCCCAGCGCCTGGGCAGGCTGCAGGCGCTGGTGGAGGCCCAACTGGAACCGGCGGCGCGTGAGCACTGCCAGGTCGCTAGCTGGCACGACGGCTGCCTGCTGTTGCTGACCAGCAACGGCCACTGGGCCACCCGCCTGCATTACCAGCAGCGCCGCCTGCAACGCCTGCTGCAGGTACTGCCGGAGTTCGCCGGGCTGCAGAAGATCCAGGTCAAGGTACGCCCGCCCAACACCCAGGTCGCCTATCAGGCGCACAAGACCGAGCTGTCCGAGGCCGCCGCCGACAGCCTGCGCAGCGCCGCCGAGGGCATCGACGATCCGAAGCTGCGCGCCGCCCTGGAGCGCCTGGCACGCAACGCCAGGCACGACTGAAGCGGAGACTGCGGGGAGAAAAAAACAGGCCACCCGAGGGTGGCCTGAATACAACAGAAGGGAGGGGTATTGCTTACACGGCCGCAACCGGGCGCATGTAGGAGATCGGCGCGGTGCTGGCATCGTCGAAGATCACCACTTCCCAAGCATCTTTCTGCTCGATCAGGGTGCGCAGCAGACGATTGTTCAGCGCGTGTCCGGACTTGAAGCCCTTGAACTCGCCAATCAGGCTGTTGCCCAGCAGGTAGAGATCGCCGATGGCGTCGAGGATCTTGTGCTTGACGAATTCATCCTCGTAACGGAGGCCGTCTTCGTTGAGCACGCGGAACTCGTCCACCACGATGGCGTTATCCACGCTGCCGCCGAGTGCCAGGTTCTGCGAACGCAGGAACTCGATGTCGCGCATGAACCCGAAGGTCCGCGCACGGCTCACTTCCTTGACGAAGGAAGTGCTGGAGAAGTCGACGCTGGCGGTCTGGGTGCGACCACGGAACACCGGATGATCGAAATCGATCTCGAAGCTCACCTTGAAGCCGTCGAAGGGCAGGAAGGTAGCGCGCTTGTCGCCCTCCTCCACCGTCACTTCGCGCAGCACGCGGATGAACTTCTTCGGCGCTTCCTGCTCTTCCAGGCCAGCCGACTGAATCAGGAATACAAAGGGACCGGCACTGCCATCCATGATCGGAACTTCGGACGCCGACAGCTCGACGTAGGCGTTGTCGATGCCCAGGCCAGCCATGGCCGAAAGCAGGTGCTCGACGGTGTCCACCTTGACCTCACCATTGACCAGCGTGGTCGACATGGTGGTCTCACCGACATTCTCGGCGCGGGCGGGGATTTCCACGACCGGATCCAGATCGGTGCGACGGAACACGATACCGGTATCCACCGGAGCCGGCTTGAGGGTCAGGTAAACCTTCTCCCCCGAGTGCAGGCCAACACCAGTGGCTCGGATGATGTTCTTCAGGGTGCGTTGTCTGATCATGGTTTTGGCTGCGCTTGTTGCGAACTGTTTTCAACAATGGGCGGCGATGATAGCAGAACCGCCCTTTGCTGAACACCAATCACCGATATACTCCTGATAGATACCATCAATCAGCCTGACGACGCAGGAAGGCCGGGATGTCCAGATAATCCAGGTCATCCTGCGTATTCAGCTTGGCCGCGGCGGCGCTGCCGGCGAGGCTCTGGCGCTGAACGGTCGGGCGCTCGTAGTCCTTGTAGTTGACGGCCGGTTGCTCGGCAGCACGCGGCGCAGCGCTGATCGACGCAGCCGGAGTGGCCACGGCAGCGGTTGCGATGGTGTTGTCGACCACCTTGACCGGCTTCTCGATGCGCGCACCCAGGCCGGTAGCCACCACGGTCACATGCAGCTCGTCGCGCATGTCCGGATCGATCACCGCGCCGACCTTGACGGTCGCCGCTTCCGAGGCGAAGGCCTCGATGATCTCGCCGACGGCGGCGTATTCGCCCAGGGACAGATCCAGACCGGCGGTGATGTTGACCAGGATGCCGCGCGCGCCCTGCAGGTTGACGTCTTCCAGCAGCGGGTTGCGGATGGCCGCCTCGGTAGCCTCGCGAGCACGGTTCGGACCGCTGGCGCAGCCGGTGCCCATCATGGCCATGCCCATTTCGCCCATCACGGTCTTCACGTCGGCAAAGTCGACGTTCATCAGGCCCGGACGCTGCATGATGTCGGAGATGCCGCGCACGGCGCCGGACAGCACGTCGTCAGCCTTGGCGAAGGCGGACAGCAGGCTGGCGTCCTTGCCGAGGATGGTCAGCAGCTTCTCGTTGGGGATGGTGATCAGCGAGTCGACGCAATCGGACAGGGCGCGGATGCCCTCGTCAGCGACCTGCATGCGCTTGCGACCTTCGAACGGGAACGGACGGGTCACCACGGCAACGGTGAGGATGCCCATCTCCTTCGCCACTTCGGCGATGATCGGTGCCGCACCGGTACCGGTGCCGCCACCCATGCCGGTGGTGATGAAGACCATATCGGCACCATTGAGTACCTCGGCGATACGCTCGCGGTCTTCCATGGCAGCCTGACGGCCGATTTCCGGATTGGTACCGGCACCCAGGCCCTTGGTCACGCCCGGGCCGAGTTGCAGCACGGTACGCGCACCGACGTTCTTCAACGCCTGGGCATCGGTGTTGGCGCAGATGAATTCGACGCCTTCGATGTTGTTCTTGATCATGTGATTGACGGCGTTACCACCACCGCCACCCACGCCGATGACTTTGATAACTGCGCTTTGCGGAACGTTATCTACGAGCTCGAACATTTCCCCTCTCCTTCTTTTTTAATTATCGCCTACAGCTACCGCGGGTTTCACATCAGAAATTGCCCTGGACCCAGCGTTTAAGCCGTTCCAGTACCGGTGTTTTGGGCTCATCGCCATACTGAATCCCAGGTGCATGGAAGCCGTCGGACTGTTTCCGCAGTCCGTACATCAGCAGGCCCACGCCTGTGGAATAGATTGGATTACGCACGACGTCGGTCAGTCCTTTGACGCTGTGGGGTACGCCCAAACGCACCGGCATGTGAAAGATCTCTTCGGCCAGTTCGACGGCGCCTTCCATCTTGGCGGTACCGCCGGTGAGGACGATCCCTGCCGGAATCATGTCCTCATAGCCACTGCGCCGCAGCTCGGCCTGAATCAGCGTGAAGAGCTCGTCGTAACGAGGCTCAACTACCTCGGCCAGAGCCTGACGGGACAGTTCCCGCGGTGGCCGGTCACCCACGCTGGGCACCTTGATGGTTTCCCCCGGACCGGCCAGTTTGGCTAGGGCGCAAGCATACCGAATCTTGATTTCCTCGGCATACTGGGTCGGGGTACGTAATGCCATTGCAATATCATTTGTGACCTGGTCGCCAGCAATCGGGATCACCGCGGTGTGACGGATCGCACCATCGGCGAAAATCGCGATGTCGGTGGTACCACCACCGATGTCCACCAGGCACACGCCCAGCTCCTTCTCGTCCTCGGTCAGCACCGAGTAGGCGGAAGCCAGCTGCTCCAGAATGATGTCGTCCACTTCCAGGCCGCAGCGGCGCACGCACTTCTCGACGTTCTGCGCGGCGTTGGTGGCGCAGGTGACCACATGCACCTTGGCCTCCAGACGCACGCCGGACATGCCGAGCGGCTCGCGCACACCTTCCTGGTTATCGATCACGTAGTCCTGCGCCAGGGTATGCAGCACCCGCTGGTCGGCAGGGATGGCCACGGCCTGGGCGGCGTCGAGCACACGCTCGAGGTCGGCTGGGCTCACTTCACGGTCGCGGATGGCGACGATGCCGTGGCTATTGAGGCTGCGGATGTGGTTGCCGGCGATGCCGACGAAGGCCGAGTGGATGCGGCAACCGGCCATCAGCTGCGCTTCTTCGATGGCGCGCTGGATCGACTGCACGGTGGACTCGATGTTCACCACCACGCCCTTCTTCAGGCCACGCGACGGGCTGGTGCCGATACCGACGATATCCAGCTCGCCATCGGCCGTCACCTCGCCCACCAGCGCCACCACCTTGGAGGTGCCGATGTCCAGGCCGACGATCATCTTGCCGCTCTGCACGCTTGCCATGGTTCTACCTTCTCCTCAATTCTGCACGGCGGCGGGCTCTGCCGCCGTTGGCGCCACCGGCTCGCGCCAGGCCACGGCCAGGCCGTTGGCATAGCGCAGGTCGATACGCGCGATATTCGCGATCTGCTGCTTGAGCACCTTGTCGTGGATGCTGGCGAACCGACGCATCTTGTCGACCAGGTGATCCCGGCCCAGGAGGATGTCCACGCCCTGGGCGGTACTGATGAACCAGCTGCCGTGCTCGCGCAGCTCCAGGCTGCTGATGGTGAAGCCCAGCGGCCGCAGCAGCTGGCTAAGCACCTGGTACTGCTGCATCACCTGCTGCTGGGCGCGTTGCGGCCCGGACAGCAGCGGCAGGTGTTCGTAGTTGGCCGCCTCGCGCGGGGCGAAGGCGCGGCCCTGATTGTTGAGCAGCGCCTCGCTGCCCCAGCGGGCCACCGGCAACTGCTCTTCCAGGGTGATCGACACCTGGTCCGGCCACACCCGGCGCACTTCGGCATGGGCGATCCAGGGCATCTGCTCCAGCTCGGCACGCATTCCGGCCAGGTCGATGGTGAAGAAACTGGCTGCGGTGTAAGGCGCAATACGCTCCTGCACCGCCTGCTGGCTGATGTAGCTCAGCTCGCCCTGCACGCTGACCCGGGCAATCGGCCGGTCGGCATAGGGCAGCAGACGCTGGGCGCCCTCGTAGGTGCCCAGGCCCAGAGCCACCAGCAGCAACGGCCAGCCGAGGCGTTTGAAGCCACGTCCAAGGCCACCGAAATCCGGCTTCGGCAGGCGCGCGGCCAGCGGTTCCTTGGCCACCATCCGGCTGGCGCCACGCGCAGCGATAGGCTGGCGCCGGCTGGCGCCTCCTATCGGCTGCGAGTGGTGACGGAGGGTGGCGACCATGACTTAACCCCTCGCCTCGACGCTGTCGGCCAGGATCGCCAGCACCAGCTGCTGGAAGTCCAGACCGGCGGCACGCGCTGCCATCGGCACCAGGCTGTGATCGGTCATGCCCGGTACGGTGTTGACTTCCAGCAGCCAGAACTGGCCGTTGGCATCCTGCATCACGTCGGCGCGGGCCCAGCCCTGAGTGCCCACGGCCTCGCAGGCGCGCGCGGTCAGCGCCTTGAGTTCCGCTTCCTTGTCGGCCGACAGGCCACAGGGAATGCGGTACTGGGTGTCACTGGCCAGGTACTTGGCGTCGTAGTCATAGAAGCTGTGCGGGGTGCCCAGACCAATGGGCGGCAGCACCTGGCCGCGCAGCATGGCCACGGTGAACTCGGGGCCGGCGATCCACTGCTCGACCAGCACCTGCGAGTCGTACTGGCTGGCGTCCTTCCAGGCGCTGATCAGCGCGTCGACATCGGCGACCTTGGCCATGCCGATGCTGGAACCTTCGTGCGCCGGTTTGACGATCAGCGGGAAGCCCAGCGCGGCGGCGGCCGCGCGGCAATCCGCCTCGC
Source organism: Aquipseudomonas alcaligenes (assembly GCA_900156135.1). GTDB lineage: Bacteria > Pseudomonadota > Gammaproteobacteria > Pseudomonadales > Pseudomonadaceae > Aquipseudomonas > Aquipseudomonas alcaligenes_D. The sequence goes on from FTMP01000008.1 coordinate 37,252, forward strand.
TGGCCAGCACCGCATGGTTGGGCGTCGGCAGCCCCAGGCTCAGCCACACGCGCTTGGTGCGCAGCTTGTCCATGGCCAGGGCCGAGGCGAGGATGCCGCTGCCGGTGTAGGGGATGCCGGCGCATTCCAGCAGGCCCTGCATGGAACCGTCCTCGCCGCCGCGGCCATGCAGCACGATAAAGGCGCGATCGATCTTCTCGGCGGCCAGGCGCTGCAGGAAGTCGTCACCGACGTCGATGCCGAAGGCATCCACGCCGGCGCTCTGCAGCGCTTCCAGCACGGCGGCGCCGGACTTCAGCGATACCGCGCGCTCGGCGCTCTTGCCGCCGAACAGCACGGCGACGCGACCGAAGGCCTTGGGATCGAGGGAGGAATGCAGGCTCATTTCACGTCACCTTGGAACAGCGGGTGCTTGATCAGTTGCGGGGCCACGCCGCCGATGTCACCGGCGCCCTGACACAGCAGGATGTCGCCGGCACGCAGCAGCGGTTTGATGATGGGGGCGAGGTCGACACCACGCTCGACGTAGATCGGGTCGAGCTGGCCGCGCTGGCGGATGCTGTGGCACAGGTGACGGCTGTCGGCACCGGGAATCGGTTCCTCGCCGGCCGGGTAGACCTCCATCAGCAGCAGCACGTTGGCGTCGCCCAACACCTGCACGAAGTCCTCGTAGAGGTCGCGGGTACGGCTGTAGCGGTGCGGCTGGTACAGGATCACCAGGCGGCGCTCGGCCCAGCCGCCGCGCACGGCCTTGATCACCGCGGCGACTTCACGCGGGTGGTGGCCGTAGTCGTCGACCAGCATCACGCTGCCACCGTCCACCGGCAGCTCGCCGTACACCTGGAAGCGCCGGCCGACGCCCTGGAAGCCCGACAGGCCCTGGACGATGGCGGCATCCTCGATGCCTTCGTCGGTGGCGATGGCGATGGTCGCCAGCGCGTTCAGTACATTGTGGTTGCCGGGCATGTTCACCGACACATCCAGCGGCTCGCGATCACGGCGCAGCGCGGTGAAGTAGGTACGCATGCCTTCCTGACGCACATTGATGGCGCGTACGTCGGCATCTTCCGAGAAGCCGTAGGTCACGGTCGGGCGAGCCACCTGCGGCAGCAGCTCGCGCACCACCGGATCGTCCACGCAGAGCACGGCCAGGCCGTAGAACGGCAGGTTGTGCAGGAACTCGACGAAGGTCTTCTTCAATACATTGAAGTCGCCGCCGTAGGTGCTCATATGGTCGGCGTCGATATTGGTGACCACCGAAACCATCGGCTGCAGGTGCAGGAAGCTGGCGTCGCTTTCGTCCGCCTCGGCGATCAGGTAGCGGCTGCTGCCCAGCTGGGCATTGGTACCGGCAGCGTTCAGGCGGCCGCCGATGACGAAGGTCGGGTCCAGGCCGCCAGCGGCGAATACCGAAGCCAGCAGGCTGGTGGTGGTGGTCTTGCCGTGGGTGCCGGCCACGGCGACACCATGGCGATAGCGCATCAGCTCGGCGAGCATTTCGGCGCGCGGCACCACCGGGATACGGCGTTCCAGGGCGGTGGCCACTTCCGGGTTGGCGGTATTGATGGCGCTGGACACCACCAGTACATCAGCCTGCGCGGCATTCTCGGCACGGTGGCCGATGTACACGGTGGCGCCGAAGCTTTCCAGGCGCTCGGTCACGGCCGAGGCCTTGAGGTCCGAGCCGGACACTTCGTAGCCCAGGTTCAGCAGCACCTCGGCGATGCCGCACATGCCGGCGCCACCGATACCGACGAAGTGGATGCGGCGGATGCGGCGCATGCGGCGGATTTCCGAACGGGCAGCGGCGGGAGACTTAGCCACGGGCCACCTCCAGGCAGATATCGACCACCGTACGGGTGGCGTCCGGTTTGGCCAGGGTGCGCGCGGTGCGGCCCATGGTCTTGAGTTTTTCAGGGTGCATCAGAACCTCGGTCAACTGCGCGGCCAGCGTGTCCGCGTCAGTGGCATGTTGCGGCAGAAGGACGGCGGCGCCTTCCTTGGCCAAATAGTCGGCATTGCGGGTCTGGTGGTCGTCGATCGCGTGCGGCAGCGGCACCAGGAAGGACGGCAGGCCGGCGGCGGCCAGCTCGCTGACGGTCAGCGCACCGGCACGGCAGATCACCAGGTCGGCCCAGGCGTAGGCACCGGCCATGTCCTTGATGAAGGGCGCGACCTCGGCTTCGACCGCGACTTCGCGATAACGCTCCGCGGTAATGGCGTCATGTTGCTTGCCCGCCTGGTGGAACACCTTCGGACGCAAGTCGACCGGCAGCTTGGCCAGCGCGGCGGGAATCAGCTTGTTCAGCGGCTCGGCGCCCAGGCTGCCGCCCAGCACCAACAGGCGCGGCTTGCGGCCCTTGAGGGTGTCGCGCGGCGTTTCCAGGAACAGCTCCTCACGTACCGGGTTGCCGGTGGTGCGCAGCTTGGCAGTCTTGCCGAAGGTGTTCGGGAAAGCCTCGCACACGCGCTTGGCGAAAGGCGCCAGGCTGCGGTTGGCGGTGCCGGCCACGGCGTTCTGCTCGTGAATCACCAGCGGCGCGCCATTCAGCCGTGCGGCCAGGCCGCCGGGTCCGGTGACGTAGCCGCCCATGCCGAGCACGCAGACCGGCTGCAGCTCGCGCATCACCTTGCGTGCCTGGAACAGGGCGCGCACCAGCTGGAACGGCGCCTTGAGCAGGGACAGCTTGCCCTTGCCGCGCAGGCCGGAGACCTGGATCAGGTGCAGCGGCAGCCCGGCGGCCGGCACCAGCTCGTTCTCGATGCCGCGCGGAGTGCCCAGCCAGTGCACGGCATAGCCGCGCGCCTGGAACTCGCGGGCGCAGGCCAGCGCCGGAAACACGTGGCCGCCGGTGCCGCCGGCCATGATCAGGACGTTACCGCGCATGCTTGACCTCCTCGGTGTCGAAGAAGTCCGACTCGCTGAATTCGATGTCCTCGCTGCCCAGCGACGTACGCCGCTCCCACTCGATGCGCAGGAGCATGGCCAGGCTGACGCAGCAGATGATCAGGGAGCTGCCGCCGTAGCTGAGGAACGGCAGGGTCAGGCCCTTGGTCGGCAGCAGGCCAACGTTCACGCCGATGTTGATCAGTACCTGGCCGATCCACTGGATGGCGATGCCATAGGCCACGTAGGCGGCGAAGAACTGCTTGGCCTTCTCGGCCCACAGGCCGATGTACAGGGCGCGCACGGCGACGAAGACGAACAGGCCGACGGTGATCAGCGCGCCGACCATGCCCAGTTCCTCGGCCAGCACGGCGAAGACGAAGTCGGTATGCGCCTCGGGCAGGTAGAACTGCTTCTGGATGCTGTTGCCCAGGCCGACGCCGAGCCATTCGCCGCGACCGAAGGCGATCAGCGCCTGGCTCAGCTGGTAGCCGGCACCGTACTGATCGGCCCAGGGGTCGACGAAGTTGGTCAGACGCTCCAGGCGGTAGGCCTGGCTGGTCATGACGATGGCGCCGAGCACCAGCACGCAGGCGGCCAGCGGAATGAAGCGCACCAGGTTGATGCCGCCGAGGAACAGCATGGCGATGCAGGAACCCACCAGCACCACGGTGGCGCCGAAGTCCGGCTCGGCCAGCAGCAGCACGGCCATCGGGCCGAGCACCAGCATCGGCTTGAGGAAGCCGGAGAGTTTTTCGCGCACTTCGTCCTGGCGCCGCACCAGGTATCCGGCGATGAACACCACGGTGAACAGCTTGGCCAGCTCGGACGGCTGCAGGTTGAACAGGCCGAAGCCGATCCAGCGCTTGGCGCCATTGACCTCGCGACCGATGCCGGGGATCAGCACCAGCACCAGCAGGGCGAAGGCGATCAGCAGCAGGCTGGCGCCGTAGCGCTGCCAGAAGGCCATGGGAATCAGCAGGGTGACCACGGCGGCACTGATACCGATGGCCAGGTAAATCAGGTGGCGGATCATGTGGTACAGCGGATTACCCGACAGCGCCGCAGCGACTTCCGAGCTGGCCGAGGTGATCATCACCAGGCCCAGGCCGAGCAGGGCCAGGCAACCGGCCAGCAGCGGGAAGTCAATGTCGATGCCGCGGCGGGTGCGCAGCGGCGACGGGGCGGCGAACAGACGGGCGAGCAGGGTCATTGCAAGCCCTCCGCCGCCTGGGCGAACAGGCGCCCACGCTCTTCGAAATTCTTGAACATGTCCAGGCTGGCGCACGCCGGCGACAGCAGCACAGCATCACCGCTCTGGGCCAGCTCGGCACAGCGTTGCACAGCCTCATCCAGGGTCTTCACCCGCACCAGCGGCGCGGCATCGCCCAGCGCTTCGGCGATCTGCTCGGCATCGCGGCCGAGCAACACCACGGCACGGCAGAACCTGGCCACTGGCGCCTTGAGCGCGGAGAAGTCGGCACCCTTGCCGTCGCCGCCGGCGATCAGCACCAGCTTGCCGGCGATATCAGCACCCAGGCCTTCGATGGCGGCCAGGGCGGCGCCGACGTTGGTGGCCTTGGAGTCGTCGTAGTAACCCACGCCACGCAGCTCGCGCACCCACTGGCAACGGTGCGGCAGGCCGGCGAAGCGACGCAGGGTCTGCAGCATGGCCTCGAACGGCAGGCCGACGGCGTGCCCCAGGGCCAGGGCCGCCAGGGCGTTGGATTGATTGTGCGCGCCACGGATCTTCAGTTCGGCGGTCGGCATCAGGGTCTCGAACTGGAAGGCCAGGTATTTCTCACCGCCCTCCTCGATCAGGCCGAAACGCTTGAAGTCCGGCTTGCCCAGGCCGAAAGACCAGCACGGCACCTGGTCGGCGATCAGCGGACGCGACAAGGCGTCGTCGCGATTGACCACCACCTGGCGGGCACCGCGGAAGATGCGGTGCTTGGCCAGGTGGTACTGGGCCATGCCGTCATAGCGATCCATATGGTCTTCGCTGAGGTTCAGGCAGGTGGCGACCTCGGCGCCCAGGCGCTCGGTGGTCTCCAGCTGAAAACTGGACAGCTCCAGCACGTACAGCTCGACCTCGTCGCTGAGCAGGTCCAGCGCCGGGGTACCGATATTGCCGCCGACTGCGACCTTCCTGCCGGCCGCTGCCGCCATCTCACCGACCAGGGTGGTCACGGTGCTCTTGGCGTTGGAACCGGTGATGGCAACGATCGGCGCCTTGGCATGGCGGGTGAACAGGTCGATATCGCCGGACATCTTCACCCCACGGGCAGCCGCTTCGCGCAGCGCCGGGGTGGCCAGGGCCAGGCCGGGGCTCACGTAGAGCTCCGAGGCGCGGCAGAGGAAGTCGACGTCCAGCTCGCCGCAGCGCACTTCCACGTCGGGGTAGTCGCGCTGCAGGGTCGCCAGCTCCGGCGGGTTCGCGCGGGTGTCGGCCACGGCGAAGCGCACGCCCTGCTGCGCCAGGAAGCGCACCAGGGACATGCCGCTCTTGCCGAGGCCGACAACGATGCGGAACTGGTCGGAAGCGATCAACGACACTCTCTATTACCTCAGCTTCAGGGTGGCCAGGCCGACCAGCACCAGGATCACGGTGATGATCCAGAAGCGCACGATCACGCGCGGCTCCGGCCAGCCTTTGAGTTCGAAGTGGTGGTGGATCGGCGCCATGCGGAACACGCGCTTGCCGGTCAGCTTGAAGCTGGCGACCTGGATCATCACCGACAGGGTTTCCATGACGAACACGCCGCCCATGATGAACAGCACGATCTCCTGGCGGACGATCACGGCGATGGTGCCCAGCGCGGCACCGAGGGCCAGCGCACCGACGTCACCCATGAACACCTGGGCCGGGTAAGTGTTGAACCACAGGAAGCCGAGGCCGGCGCCGACCAGCGCGGCGCAGAACACGATCAGCTCGCCAGCACCCGGCACGTAAGGGATCAGCAGGTATTCGGCGAATTTGATGTTGCCCGACAGGTAGCAGAAGATCGCCAGCGCGCCGGCCACCATCACGGTCGGCAGGATGGCCAGGCCGTCGAGGCCGTCGGTCAGGTTCACCGCGTTGCTGGTACCGACGATGACGAAGTAGGTCAGCACCACGAAGCCGACGCCCAGCGGAATCGCCACGTCCTTCAGCACCGGCACGATCAGGGTGGTTTCCACCGGGCTTTGCGCGGTCATATAGAGGAAGACGGCGGCGGCCAGGCCGAACACCGACTGCCAGAAATACTTCCAGCGGCTCGGCAGGCCGCGCGAATTCTTCTCGATCACCTTGCGGTAGTCGTCGACCCAGCCGATGGCGCCGAACAACAGGGTCACGGCCAGCACGGTCCACACGTAGCGGTTGCTCAGGTCGGCCCAGAGCAGGGTGCTGACGGCGATGGCGGTCAGAATCAGCGCGCCACCCATGGTCGGCGTGCCCTTCTTCGACAGGTGCGACTGCGGACCATCGTTGCGCACGGCCTGGCCGATCTGACGGATCTGCAGGGTACGGATCATCCACGGACCGAGCCACAGCGACAGGGCCAGGGCGGTAAGCACGCCGAGGATGCCGCGCAGGGTCAGGTACTGGAAGACCCCGAAGCCGGTGTGGAACTGTTGCAGGTACTCCGCCAGCAGCAGCAGCATGATTAGTGAGCCTCCCCCGATGCCCGATCCAGCAACGCATCGACGACCTTGTCCATCGCCGCGCTGCGCGAGCCTTTAATTAGAATTGTGGTGTTGCCCGACTCGGCGCGAAGCGCGTCGATCAGGCTGGCTTGATCGGCGAAATGACGGCCATTGGCACCGAAAGCCGCGACGGCATGTGCCATCAGCGGACCCACGGCATAGAGCGCATCGACCTTGCCTGCGGCATGGGCGCCGACGTCGCGATGGCCCTGCTCGGCCCATTCGCCCAACTCGCCCATGTCTCCCAGCACCAGGACGGTGCGGCCGGAGAAGGCGGCGAGTATATCCACTGCCGCGCACATGGACAGCGGGTTGGCGTTGTAACTGTCATCGATCACCCGCACGCCGTTCGTCGCCAGAGCCGCTACGGCGCGGCCTTTGACCGGCTGCAGGCTTTCCAGCCCGGTCTTGATCCCGACCAGCGGCACGCCGAGGGCATGTGCGGCGGCGGCGGCGGCCAGGGCATTGGCCACGCTGTGCTCGCCGAGCAGGTTGAGCTGGATACGCGCCAGCCCGGCCACGCCCGCCAGGGCGAAGCCAACGCAGCCACGGGCATCGCGCCACAGTTCTGCGGCATGCACATCGGCAGCCTGATCCAGCAGGGCGTAGCTCAGCACCCGACGGTCGCCGTTGCGCACCTGCCAGGTGGCGAAGGCCTTGTCGTCGCGGTTAAGCACGGCGATACCCTGCTCGCCCAGACCTTCGAGGATCTCGCCCTTGGCCTGGACGATCTTCTCCGGCCCGCCGAACTCGCCGACATGGGCCAACCCGGCATTGGTGATGATGGCCACGTCCGGGCGGGTCAGGCCGACCGTGTAGGCGATCTCGCCGACATGGTTGGCACCCAGCTCGATGACCGCGCCGACATGCTCGGGCGCCAGTTCCAGCAGGGTCAGCGGCGCGCCGAGGTCATTGTTCAGGTTGCCACGGGTAGCCAGCACCGGACCGTTAAGGCCGGCGCGCAGGATGCTGGCAAGCATCTCCTTGACCGTGGTCTTGCCGCTGGAGCCGGTGACGGCGGCCAGCGGCTTTTGGAAGGCCGCGCGATTGAGCGCGCCAAGCTGGCCGAGGGCAATGCGGGCGTCCTGTACCACCAGCTGCGGCAGCGCCGCGCCGGGCACCTCGCGCTGCACCAGGGCAGCGACGGCGCCCTTGGCGGCGACATCGCCCAGGTAGTCGTGGCCGTCGAAGTTCGGCCCGACCAGGGCGATGAACAGCTGGCCCGCCTCGATCCTGCGGCTGTCGGTGGACACGGCGGTAAACGCCACATCGGCGCCCACCACGCGGGCCTCCAGGGCCTGCGCCACTTCGCTCAGCAGCAACGGCTTAAGCATGGGCGGCCTCCCAGGCGGCCAGCGCCTTGGTGGTCTCGTCTAGGTCGGAGAAGGCATGGCGCACGCCGGCGATCTCCTGATAATCCTCATGCCCCTTGCCGGCCAGCAGCACCACATCGCCAACCTGCGCGGCGGCGATCAGGCGGGCGATGGCCTCGCCCCGACCGTGGACGAACTCGACGGCATCCGGCCTGGTAAAGCCGGCACGGATATCGGTGAGGATCTGCGCCGGGTCTTCCGTACGCGGGTTGTCGTCGGTCACCAGCACGGCATCAGCCAGGCGCTCGGCCACCGCAGCCATCAGCGGACGTTTGCCGCGGTCGCGATCGCCACCACAGCCAAACAGGCACAGCAGGCGACCGGTCACGTGCGGACGCAAGGCCTCCAGCACCTTTTCCAGGGCATCCGGGGTGTGCGCATAGTCGACCACCACCAGCGGCTGGTTCTGGCCACCAAAACGCTGCATGCGCCCGACCGGCCCCTGCAGCTGCGGCAGCACCTGCAGAACATCACCCAGCGGATAGCCGAGGCCGAGCAGAGCGCCGACCACGGCCAGCAGGTTGCTCAGGTTGAAACGACCGAGCAGCGGACTGCGCAGCAGGCCTTCGCCCTGCGGCGTGACCAGGCTGGCCCGCACCCCGTGATCATCGAACCTGGCTTCGCGGCAGAACAGGTAGGCCGTGGCATCGCTCAGGCTGTAGCCAATCAGGCGCGACTCGGCTTCGGCAGTCGCCAGCTGGCGGCCGAAGTCATCGTCCAGGTTGATCACCCGGCACTTGAGGTCCGGCCAGGCGAACAGCTTGGCCTTGGCGGCGCCGTAGACCTCCATCGAGCCGTGGTAGTCCAGGTGATCGCGCGACAGGTTGGTGAACACCGCCACATCGAAGTCCAGCGCGGCGACACGCCCCTGATCCAGACCGTGCGAGGAAACCTCCATAGCCACGGCGCGCGCGCCGGCCTGCTTGAGGTCGGCCAGGGTCGCCTGCACGGCGACCGGATCGGGCGTGGTGTGGCGGCCGCTCTGCAGGGCGTCATAGAAACCGGTGCCCAGGGTACCGACGATGCCGCAGCGCTCGCCCAGCAAGTCGAGGGCCTGGGCTACCAGCTGGCTGACACTGGTCTTGCCATTGGTACCGGTGACGCCGACCAGGCGCACGCCACGACTCGGCTCGCCATAGAAACGCCCGGCAATGGCCGACAGCTGGCCCACCAGGCCTTTGATCGCCACCAGCTCGGCGCCCTTGGCGCTGACCACGCTGGAGCCTTCGGCCTCGTAGGCCACGGCGGCGGCGCCACGGGTGATGGCATCAGCAATATGGGCACGGCCGTCTTGGGCAAGGCCCGGTACGGCGAGGAACAGGTCGCCCGGGCGCACCTTGCGGCTGTCCAGGGTCAGTTCACGGATCAGGGTCGCGCCGCTTGCCTGCGGCAGCAGTTGGTTGAGGGGCATGGGCATCAGATTCGCCCTCCCGGTGCAACAGCCGCAGCGGCAGTCTGCGGCTGTGCCGCGGCCGGATCGACCGGCGGCGGCAGGTTGTCAGGGGTAATGTTCATCAGGCGCAAGGAGCCGGCCATGACCTTGCTGAACACCGGCGCGGAGACCAGGCCGCCGAAGTAGCCGCCTTTGCTCGGCTCGTCGATCACCACCATCATGGCGATACGCGGGTTGGTGCTGGGCGCGAAGCCGGCGAACATCGAGCGATAGGCGTTCTCGGTATAACCCTTGGTGCCGACACTGGCCTTGCGCGCCGTACCGCTCTTGCCGGAGACGTGGTAGCCCGGCACCTGAGCGCGGAACACGCCGCGCGGCGCCTCGACGACCTGCTGCAGCATCATCTGCAGGTTCTTGGCCACCTCCGGCGGAACGACCTGGGCACCCACCGGCTGGCGATCGACGCGAGTCATGGACAGCGGCAGCACCTGACCATTGTTGGCCAGGGTGGCGTAGGCATGGGCCAGCTGGATGGCAGTCACCGACACGCCGTAGCCATAGGACAGAGTCGCGGTCTCAGCCTTGCGCCATTCGCGGTGGTTCGGCAGCTCGCCGACGCGCTCACCCGGGAAGCCCAGCCCGGTATCCTGGCCAAAGCCGACCTTGGCCATCATGTCATGGATGCTCTCGCCACCGATATCGAAGGCGATCTTGCTCATGCCGACGTTGGACGAGTTGATCAGGATACCGGTCAGGTCGAGGATCGGGCCCTGGGTCTTGGACACGTCCTTGATGGTGTAGCGACCGATCTGCAACGAACCCGGGTAGACCTCGACCTTGTCCTCCGGCTTCCAGCGCCCGGTCTGCAGGGCGGCGGCCATGGAGATCGGTTTGACGGTGGAACCCGGCTCGAACACGTCGATCATGGCTCGGTTGCGCATGGCAGCCGGCTGCAGGTTGCGGCGGTTATTCGGGTTATAGGAAGGCTGGTTGACCATGGCGAGGATCTCGCCGGTCTTCACGTCGATCATCACCAGGCTGCCAGCCTTGGCGCCCTGCTCGATCAGCGCGTTGCGCAGTTCGCGGTGGGCCAGGTACTGCAGACGCAGGTCGATGGACAGGGCCAGGGTCTTGCCGGCCTTGGCGTTCTGGGTGACCTGCACATCCTTGATCAGGCGACCACGACGATCCTTGAGCACCTGGCGCTTGCCCGGCACGCCGGCCAGCCACTCCTCGAAGGCCAGCTCGACGCCCTCACGCCCTTTATCGTCGACATCGGTGAAGCCGACCACATGGGCGGTGACTTCGCCAGCCGGATAGAAGCGGCGGAACTCTTCCAGGCCATAAACGCCCGGCACCTTGAGATCGAGGATGCGCTGGCCCTGCTCGGGCGTGAGGCCACGCACCAGGTACATGAACTCGCGATCCTGGGCCTGGGTCAGGCGCCGGGAGAAGGAGCTGGGCTCCTGCCCCAGGGCAACCGCCAGGTCGCCCCAGCGCTCCTGCGCCTTGAACAGCTCCTTGCCGTTGGCCCACAGGGTAGTGACCGGGGTGCTGACGGCCAGCGGCTCACCGTTGCGGTCGGTAATCAGGCCGCGGTGCGCCGGGATCGGGATATGCCGCACGCTGCGTGCATCGCCATGGGCCTGCAGGAAATCATGGTCGATCACGTGCAGATCGACGATGCGCCAGACGATGGCACCCACCATCAGTGCCAGCAGCGCCAGCACCAGGCGAAAACGCCAGGGATAGAGAGCGCCTTCGAGACCGATCATGGCGCCACCATCTGCACTTCGGTCGGCTCGGGGATGCGCATCTTCAACTGCCCGGCAGCCAGCGCCTCGATGCGGTTGTGCGCGGTCCAGGTGCTCTGCTCGAGCACCAGGCGCCCCCATTCGGCCTGGATCTTGTCGCGCACGCTGAGCTCGGTATAAAGAGCGTTGAGCAGCTGGCGATTCCAGTGCGCGCTATAGGCGACCGCAATGGCCGACAGCAGCACGGCAGCGAACAGCAGCACCAGCAGCAAGGTGCCGGGCGGCAGAGGCTTGGCGTACAGGCGGCTCATCGCAGCTTCTCCGCCACACGCATCACCGCGCTGCGCGAGCGCGGATTGGCCTTGAGCTCGGCTTCGCCGGCATAGATGGGCTTGCCCAGCAGCTTCAGGCGCGGCTCGAAGGCCTTGGGAATGATTGGCAGGTCGCGCGGCAGGTTGTCCGCCTCGCCCTTGGCCTGGCGCTTCATGAACTGCTTGACGATGCGGTCTTCCAGCGAGTGGAAGCTGATCACCACCAGGCGCCCGCCGACCGCCAGGGTCTCCAACGCCGCATCGAGGCCGCGCTCGAGGTCGCCCAATTCGTTGTTGACGTGGATGCGCAGCCCCTGGAAGGCGCGGGTCGCCGGATTCTTGCCTTTCTCCCAGGCCGGATTGGCATCGGTGAGCACTTGCGCCAGGTCGGCGGTGCGCTCGAATGGCTTGAGCTCGCGGCGCTCGACCACGGCACGCGCCATGCGCTTGGCGAAGCGTTCCTCGCCGTATTCCTTGAACACCCGGGCAATCTCGTCGGCGCTGGCGCTGGCGATGAACTGGGCGGCACTGATGCCGGCATCCGGGTTCATGCGCATGTCCAGCGGGCCGTCGTTGAGGAAGCTGAAGCCACGCTCGGCATCGTCCAGCTGCGGCGAGGACACGCCGAGGTCAAGCAGCAGGCCGTCGACCTTGCCCAGCAGGCCGCGCGTGGCTGCTTCTTCACCGAGGTCGGCGAAGCTGCGCTGTACAACGACGAAGCGGCCGTCTTCGGCCGCCAGTGCGTTTCCTGTCGCGATCGCCAGTGGATCCTTGTCGAATCCGAGCAGGCGACCGTCTGGCCCGAGCCTTTCGAGGATCAGCCGACTGTGCCCCCCACGCCCGAAGGTGCCGTCCATGTAGCAGCCATCTGCGCGCACGGCGAGGGCCTCGACGGCCTCGTCGAGCAGCACGGTGATATGGCGAAAGCTGCTGGTCATGGTCACAGGATCAGGTCACGCAAGTCGTCCGGCAGGGCACCGGGCTGTTTGATGGCAGCCAGGTCGGCGTCGGCAAGCGCGTTCCAGGCATCTTCGTTCCACAGTTGGAATTTGTTCAGTTGGCCGACCAGCATCGCGTGCTTGTCCAGGCCGGCATGGGTGCGCAGACGCGGCGGCACGAGGAAACGCCCACTGCCGTCCAGTTCGATGTCCACGGCATTGCCGATCAGCAGACGCTGCAGGCGGCGGGTCTCTTCGCGCAGGGAGGGCAGGTCACGCAGCTTGGCCTCGATCAGCTCCCACTCGGGCAGGGGATAGACACACAGGCAGGGGTCGACCGCATCGATGGTAACGATGAGCTGGCCGCCACAACGCACAACGAGCTCGTCGCGATACCGGCTTGGCATCGCGAGTCGCCCTTTGGCGTCGAGACTGATGGCGTTAGCTCCACGAAACAAGGCTGCGCTTCCCCACTGTTATTAGCTTTCCATGCCCTTTTGACCCACTTTTTTCCACTTTGTGCCACTTCGGCACACTATAGGAATGCACCAGCCCTAGCGTCAAGGCGCGCAAACTCGGAAAAATCCTTATGGGACGGTGATTTAGCGAACTAAGAGGGGCGTTTTGAGAGGAAAAACGAGGGTATTTTGAGGGCGAATTTCAGCGAGCTCAGGAAGCTAAACTTCGAACTTAAAGTAGTTTCTCAAGAGTAAGATTTTTTCGGTATTGAGAGGTGGAGCAGATAGAAGGGAAAGGTGGAGAGTCGATCTGTAAGCCGGGTTCTGTCGAGGACAGTCATTCCTCTACGACGCACATCGCTGTACGCCTCTAGCAACCTACCCGGTTCCAGCGCGGGCCACGCCGATGGAACCCTATTTGGTCTTGCTCCGAGTGGGGTTTGCCTAGCCACGGACTGTTACCAGCCGTGCGGTGCGCTCTTACCGCACCTTTTCACCCTTACCGGCGCCGAAACGCTTAGGCGGTTATTTTCTGTGGCACTTTCCGTAGGCTCGCGCCTCCCAGGCGTTACCTGGCACTCCGCCCTATGGAGCCCGGACTTTCCTCCCCCTTCAATAAAGAAGGCAGCGACTGTCCGATCGACTCTCCGCCGCCAAGGGTAACGAGCCAGGCGCCCGAGGACAAGCTCAAGCGTCCTTCTGCCGATCGAGTGCAGCCTGGTACAGCAGATTTTTGCGCACCCCAGTGATCTCCGCCGCCAGTGCTGCCGCGCGCTTGAGCGGCAACTCGGCGAGCAGCAGATCGAGCACACGCAGCGCTTCACTGCTCACCGCTTCCTCGCCTTCCGGCGCCTGCCAACCGGCGACCAGAATCACACACTCGCCGCGCTGCTGATTGCTGTCGACCGCCACCCAGTCATGCAGCTCACCCAGCGGCAGCCCCTTGAGTGTCTCGAAGGTCTTGGTCAGCTCACGCCCCAGCACCGCCTGGCGGTCCGCACCGAAGACATCGCGCATATCGGCCAGTGACTCCAGCAGGCGATGCGGCGCCTCGTAATAGATCAGCGTGCGCCCGTCCTCGCACACCTGCTCCAGACGCGACCGGCGCCCCACCGCCTTGGCCGGCAGAAAACCCTCGAAGCTGAAACGATCGGACGGCAACCCCGCCGCCGACAGCGCGGCGATCAGGGCGCAGGCGCCCGGCACCGGCACCACGCGGATACCGGCAGCGCGCGCCGCACGCACCAGGTGAAAGCCCGGATCGGAGATCAGCGGCGTGCCGGCATCGGAGATCAGCGCCACATCCTCGCCCGCCTGCAGGCGCGCCAGGAAACGCCCACCCTGGTCACGCTCATTGTGTTCATGACAGGCCGCCAGCGGCGTGGCGATCCCGAAATGCTGCAGCAGGCGCACCGAGTGACGGGTGTCCTCCGCAGCGATCAGCGCTACCTGCCCGAGAATGCGCAGCGCCCGCGCGCTGATGTCATCGAGATTGCCGATGGGCGTGGCCACCACATACAGGGTGCCAACGGCAGCAGGAACGACGGAAGCACTCACGGACACACCTCGATTGCGCAAAGCGCGCATTGTAGCCCGTTTCAGGGTCTCGACATCGCACCTGCCGCAGGGCTTGGGTACAATCCGCCTTCTTTCTGATCAGTACCAGGAACGTATTAGATGATCGCCTGCCTGCGCCCACTCTCCGCCCTCTGCCTCGCCGGCCTACTCGCCGCCTGCGCCGGCACGCCCTCGTCCAGCCTGGGCGAGCTGCCGCGTACACCGCAGGCCAGCATCGACCAATTGCTGCAGCAGGCCAGCCAGAGCGCGCCCGAGCAGGCGGCGCTGCTGCGCTTGTCAGCCGCCGACCAGGCCTGGCGCCAGCAGGACATCGGCCGCGCCACACGCATCCTCGATGACGTGTCGCTGGACAGCCTGAAACCCGCCCAACAGGTATTCGCCGCCACCCTCGACGCCGAGCTGGCAATGGCCCGCAACAAGCCGAAGAGCGCCCTCAGGGCCCTGCAGCACCCGAGCCTGGAGCGTCTGGCCGAACTGCCAGTGGAACAGCAGATCCGCACCCAACTGGTCCAGGCTAGCGCCCTCGAAGCCGACGGCCAGACCCTGGCCGCCGCTCGCGAACGCGTATTCATCGCCCCGCTGCTGTCCGGCGAAGCCGCCAAGACCAACCACGAAACCATCTGGGCGTTGGTCTCCAGCCTGCCGCAGAGCCAGCTGATCAGCTCCGGCGACAGTGATCTGGACGGCTGGCTGAGCCTGGCTCTGGCCACCAAGAACGCCGGCACCCCGGACCAGCAGCTGGCCGCCATCGACACCTGGAAGAACCAGCACGCCGGCCACCCCGCCGCCGAACAGCTGCCGCAGTCCCTCGGCAAACTGAAGGAACTGGCCGGCCAGCCGCTGCAGAAGATCGCCCTGCTGCTGCCGCAGGAAGGTCAGCTGGCCTCGGTGGCTCGCGCCCTGCGCGACGGCTTCCTGGCTGCCCACTACCAGGCCCAGCAGGCCGGACAGAACCCGCCGGAAGTGCTGCTGTACGACAGCTCACGCCTGTCCTCGCTGGATGACTTCTACCGCCAGGCCCAGGCCGATGGCGTGCAACTGGTCGTCGGCCCGCTGGAGAAACCGCTGGTCAAGCAGCTCAGCGAGCGCCCGCAACTACCGCTGACCACCCTGGCCCTGAACTACAGCGACACCGGCCGCGAATCGCCGGCCCAGCTGTTCCAGTTCGGCCTGGCCGCCGAGGATGAAGCCCGCGAAGTGGCCCGCCGCGCCTGGGCTGATGGCATGCGCAGCGCCGTGGCCCTGGTGCCGCAGGGCGAGTGGGGCAACCGCGTGCTGGCCGCCTTCCAGCAGAGCTGGCAGTCGGCCGGCGGCAACCTGATCGCCGCCGAGCACGTCGATCAGCCAGTGGAGCTGGCCCAGCAGATCGCCGACCTACTCCAGCTGCGCCAGAGCGAAGCCCGCGCCAAGCGCCTGCAGAGCACCCTGGGCACACCGCTGGCCGCCCTGCCCGCGCGCCGCCAGGACATCGACTTCATCTTCCTCGCAGCCACCCCGCAGCAGGCTCAGCAGATCAAACCGACCCTGGCCTTCCAGTACGCCGGCGACCTGCCCGTGTATGCCACCTCGCACCTCTACACCGGCGGGCAGAACCCGACGCAGTACCAGGATCTGGAAGGCATCCGCTTCTGCGAAACCCCCTGGCTGCTGGACGCCAACGATCCGCTGCGTCAGCAGGTCGACCAGCAGTGGCCGCAGGCAGCCGGCAGCCTTGGCCGCCTCTACGCCATGGGCGTCGACGCCTTCCGCCTGGCCCCGCGCCTGAGCCAGCTCAAGGCCCTGCCGGACAGCCGCGTCGAAGGTCTTTCCGGCAACCTCAGCCTGAACCAGGCCCAGCGCATCGAGCGCCAACTGCCTTGGGCCGAGTTCCGCGGCGGCCAGGTCCAGCGCCTGCCGGACGCCGTCAATTAACCGCAACCAGGACAGTGGTCGCGCGGCCGAGGCACGGGCCCGCGACCACCTGCAGAAGCACGGCCTGCGCCTGCTGGCGCAGAACTGGAGCTGCCGCGGCGGCGAGCTCGATCTGGTCATGCTCGACGGCGATACAGTAGTATTCGTCGAAGTCCGCTACCGCAAGCATGCCGCCTGGGGCGGCGCGCTGGAGAGCGTCGACGGGCGCAAGCGCCAGCGCCTTATTCTCGCCGCAGAACTGTTCCTGCAGCGTGAGAGCCGCTGGGGCAGGCAGCCCTGCCGCTTCGACGTGGTGGCGATAGGCCCCGGCGATACCGGGCTCAATTGGCTACGCAACGCTTTCGAAACGTGAATAGGCCCGATCAAGGATTTCTAGTCGCCCACGGCGCCTCCCTCAGGTACAACTCTTTTAATCACGCCCCGGCGACTTCCGACTCTTCCGGCTGTCTCATCAGCCAGCACACCTAAGGTCTTCCTCCCATGGATATGCAGAACCGCATTCGCCAGATGTTCCAGGCCAGCATCGACACCAAGCAGCAGGCCATGGAAGTCCTGGTCCCCTTCATCGAGCACGCCAGCCAGGTGATGGTCAATTCGCTGCTCAACGAGGGTAAGATCCTTTCCTGCGGCAACGGCGGCTCGGCCGGCGACGCCCAGCACTTCTCCTCCGAGCTGCTCAACCGCTTCGAGCGTGAGCGCCCCAGCCTGCCGGCCATCGCCCTGACCACCGATAGCTCGACCATCACCTCGATCGCCAACGACTACAGCTACAACGAGGTGTTCTCCAAGCAGATCCGCGCCCTCGGCCAGCCAGGCGACGTGCTACTGGCGATCTCCACCAGCGGCAATTCAGCCAACGTGATCCAGGCCATCCAGGCCGCCCATGACCGCGAAATGCTGGTAGTAGCCCTGACCGGCCGCGACGGCGGCGGCATGGCCTCGCTGCTGCTACCGGAAGACGTGGAAATCCGCGTGCCCTCCAAGGTCACCGCACGCATCCAGGAAGTGCACCTGCTGGCCATCCATTGCCTGTGCGACCTGATCGACCGCCAACTGTTCGGGAGTGAAGAATGACCCGCAATCCGCTGATCCTCGTTACCCTTGCCCTCGGCCTGGCCCTGGGCGGCTGCAGCAACCGCAGCATCGGCAACAAGATCGACGACCAGTTCCTCGAACCCAATGTGGCCAGTGCAATCTCCCGCAGCCACCCGGACCTCACTGGCCCCACCTCGCACATCGTGGTCACCGCCTATAACGGCGTGATCCTGCTGGCCGGTCAGACTCCGCGCGCCGACCTGAAGGAAAAGGCCGCGCAGGTAGCCAATGGCGTGCAGGGCGTCAAGAAGCTGCACAACGAGCTGCAGGTACTGCAACCGACCAGCGCCTTGGCGCGCAGCAACGACGCGCTGATCACCAGCAAGATCAAGACCCTGATGCTGGCCGACAGCAAGGTGCCGAGCACCAAGGTCAAGGTCGTGACCGAAAACGGCATCGTCTACCTGATGGGCCTGGTCACCCGCGCCGAAGGTGCCGCCGCCACCAACGTCGCATCCGGCGCCTCGGGCGTGCAGAAGATCATCACCCTGTACCAGTACACCAACTGAGCAGGGCGCGCGGCAGACATGAAAAAGGCGCTCCGCGGAGCGCCTTTTTTGTTTTCTACTTGACCACCTTGAGACTGGGTCGCCCGCTGGGTCGCGGCGGCTCGTCTCCAGACGGACCGTCGCCATCGGGTTCCGGCCCCTCCTCGTCATCGTCCGCCGGCGGCTCCAGCTCGAACACCATGCCCTGACCATTCTCCCGCGCATAGATCGCCAGCATGGCGCCAGAGGGGATATACAGCGAATGGGCAACACCGCCGAAGCGCCCCTCGAAGCTCACGGCTTCGTTATCCATGTGCAGATTGCGCACGGCACTGGGCGATACGTTGAGCACGATCTGGCCGTCGTTGGCATAGCCTGGCGGCACACGTACGCCCGGGAACTCGGCATTGACCAGCAGGTGCGGCGTGCAGTCGTTGTCGACTATCCACTCGTAGAGGGCACGCACCAGATAAGGACGACTGGAATTCATCTCGACTCTCCTCGGCTCAGCGCATGTCGCGCTCGACGGTGGACAGGCTGGCCTGGAAGGCCTCGCGGGCAAACATCCGCTCCATATAGTCCAGCAACGGCTTGGCCGGGCGCGGCAGCTCGATGCCCAGGCGCGGCAGGCGCCACAGGATCGGCAGCAGGCAGCAGTCCACCAGACTCATTTCATCGCTGAGGAAGAACGGCTTGTCGGCAAACAGCGCCGATACGCCTGTCAGGCTCTCGCGCAGCTCCTTGCGTGCCAGTGCCCTGTCGGCCTCCTTGGTGCGCGAGTCCAGAATCAGGTCGACCAGCTTGACCCAGTCACGCTGGATACGATGCATCAGCAGGCGACTCTTGGCGCGATCGACCGGATACACCGGCAACAGCGGCGGGTGCGGGTAGCGTTCGTCGAGATACTCCATCACTACGGTCGACTCGTACAATGCCAGGTCACGATCGACCAGGGTCGGCACGCCGCCGTAGGGATTGGCCTCGGCCAGCTTCGGCGGGCAGCGCCCGGCCTGGACATCGATGATCTCGGCACTGACGCCCTTCTCGGCCAGCACCAGGCGCACACGATGAGAATAGTGATCGGCAGGGTCGGAATAACAGGCCAGCTTATTGGTCGCGGCCATGGCGTCCCTCCTGGTTTTTCGATATGGCAGAAACAGAAAGACGCACGCGCCCTTGAGGGGCGCGTGCGTCGACAGCGGTAACGCGATGGATCAGTGCACGTCCTTCCAGTATTCGCGCTTCAGCAGGTAGGCGAACACAAAGAAGAAGGCCAGGTACAGCAGCACATAGGTACCGATACGCTGGCTCTCCAGCTTGACCGGGTTAGCCGAGTAGGCGAGGAAGGTCACCAGGTTGTGAATCTTCTCGTCGAACTCGGCTTCGCTCAGCTTGCCGGTCTCGGGCACCACGGTCAGCTGGTCGCAGGCCTCATGGGTGATCGGCGCACCGGTCAGCGGGTCGTACTGCTTCTTGCCATCCTCGACCACCTGAACCTGCTTGCAACCGATGACCTGGCGACCCTGCAGACCAACCAGCACATTAGGCATGCCGACGTTCGGGAACACCTTGTTGTTGGCACCCAGCGGACGCGCCGGATCTTCGTAGAAGGTACGCAGGTAGGTGTACAGCCAGTCAGTACCACGCACGCGGGCAACCAGGGTCAGGTCGGGCGGAGCGGCACCAAACCAAACCTTGGCGTCTTCGGGCTGCATGCCGATCTTCATGTGCTCACCGATCTTGGCACCGGTAAACACCAGATTTTCCAGCATCAGCTCTTCCGGAATGCCCAGGTCCTTGGCTAAACGCTCATAGCGCTGGAACTTAGCGCTATGGCAGCCCATGCAATAGTTGGCAAAGGTGCGCGCACCGTCTTGCATAGCGGCCTTGTCGGTGAGGTCGATATCCACCTTGTCGAGCGGATACTCAACCCCGCCAGCAGCCAGCGAGAAAGCCGGCAGAGCGGCAAACACAAATGCAGCAAATAGCTTCTTCATCAGCCAGTCACCCTTTCCGGAACCGGTTTAGTCTTCTCCATCCGGGTGTAGAACGGCATCAGGATGAAGTAGGCGAAATACAGCGCGGTGCAGATCTGCGACAGCAGGGTACGACCCGGAGTCGGGGCCAGTACACCCAGCACACCAAGAATCACGAAGGATACGCAGAAGATCACCAGCCAGATCTTGCTCATCCAGCCCTTGTAGCGCATGGACTTGACCGGGCTACGGTCGAGCCACGGCAGGACGAACAGGATGGCGATGGCGGCACCCATGGCGATCACACCCAGCAGCTTGTCCGGCACGGCGCGCAGGATGGCGTAGAAGGGAGTGAAGTACCACACGGGAGCAATATGCGCCGGCGTCTTGAACGGGTTGGCCTGCTCGAAGTTGGGCTTCTCAAGGAAATAGCCACCCATCTCCGGGAAGAAGAACACCACGGCACAGAAGACGAACAGGAAGACCACGACACCGACGATGTCCTTCACGGTGTAGTACGGGTGGAAGGCAATGCCGTCGACCGGTACACCGTTGGCGTCCTTGTTCTTCTTGATGTCCACGCCGTCCGGGTTGTTCGAACCCACTTCGTGCAGCGCCAGGATGTGCAGCACGACCAGGCCAAGCAGGACGATCGGCAGGGCGATCACATGCAAGGCGAAGAAGCGGTTCAGCGTGATACCGGAAATCAGGTAGTCACCACGTATCCACTGGGTCAGGTCATCGCCGATGACCGGGATGGCACCGAACAGCGAGATGATCACCTGGGCGCCCCAGTAGGACATCTGGCCCCACGGCAGCAGGTAGCCCATGAAGGCCTCCGCCATCAAGCACAGGTAGATCAGCATGCCGAAGATCCACACCAGCTCGCGCGGCTTCTGGTAGGAGCCGTAGAGCAGGCCGCGGAACATGTGCAGGTAGACCACCACGAAGAACGCGGAGGCACCGGTGGAGTGCAGGTAGCGGATGATCCAGCCGTACTCCACGTCGCGCATGATGTACTCGACGGAGGCGAAGGCCTCCTCGGCGGACGGGGTGAAGCTCATGGTCAGCCAGATGCCGGTGAGGATCTGGTTGACCAGCACCAGCAGGGCCAGCGAGCCGAAGAAGTAGAAGAAGTTGAAGTTCTTCGGTGCGTAGTACTTGCTCAGATGGTCTTCCCACATCTTGGTCGCGGGGAAGCGCGCATCGATCCAGGCCATGAATTTTTCCATCATGCTTTCTCCTGGTCTACACCGATAACGATGACGTCATCGGATTCGTAGGAATGCGGCGGAACCGGCAGGTTCAGCGGCGCGGGCTGGGCCTTGTAGACACGACCGGCCATGTCGTAGCGCGAGCCGTGGCAAGGGCAGAAGTAACCACCGACCCAGTCTGGCCCCATATCGGCCGGCGCCACTTCCGGACGGAAGGAAGGCGAGCAACCCAGGTGGGTACACAGACCGACCAGCACCAGAATCTCCGGCTTGATGGCACGAGTCTTCTTGTCGACATAGGTCGGCTGCACGGAGGCTGCGGATTCCGGATCGGCAACGCTACCTTCGATCTTGGTCAGATTGGCCAGGATCTCCTCGGTACGGCGCACGATGAAAACCGGCTGACCGCGCCACTCGGCGATCATCTGCTGGCCGGGTTCGACCTTGGCGATATTCACTTTCACCGGTGCGCCGGCCGCTTTGGCCTTGGCACTGGGGAACCATGACCCCACGAACGGAGTCGCAGCACCCACCGCTCCGGCAGCACCAACCACCGAAGTGGCCGCCACCAGGAAGCGACGCCGGCCTGCATTCACGCCGTCATTGCTCATTCAGTCGTCTCCCATCAGCTTTGTGGCCTGTTGTCAGGCCTCTACTAAGTAATAAATCGGGCCGCACAAAATTTGCCGAATGGTAAAGAAAAGCCCCTTTTCTGACAAGGCAATTACCGGATACAAAATGGTCGCAGGCCTTGCAGATCGGGCTCTCCACCAATGCGACAGGTTGTCGCAGATAAAACCCAGGACAATAAAAAACGCCCAGTTCCAAACGGAACTGGGCGTCTTTGAACGTAGCAGCGAATTAACGCTTGGAGTACTGCGGACGCTTACGCGCTTTACGCAGACCCACTTTCTTACGCTCGACTTCACGGGCGTCACGAGTGACGTAGCCAGCTTTACGCAGCGGGCTGCGCAGGCTTTCGTCGTACTCGATCAGGGCGCGGGTGATGCCGTGGCGGATGGCACCGGCCTGACCGCTGACACCACCACCGAGAACGGTGACGTAGATGTCGAACTTCTCGGTGGTCTCGGTCAGCTCCAGCGGCTGACGCACGACCATGCGAGCGGTCTCGCGGCCGAAGAAGTTATCCAGGCTGCGGTTGTTGATGGAGATATTGCCAGTACCCGGGCGCAGGAATACGCGCGCGGTTGCGGTCTTGCGACGGCCAGTGCCGTAGTTTTGAGTCGCCGACATAATGAACTATTCCGTTAAATCTTCAGTTCTTGGGGCTGCTGAGCGGTGTGCGGGTGGTTGGCACCCTTGTACACCTTCAGCTTGCGATACATGTCGCGACCCAGCGGGTTCTTCGGCAGCATGCCCTTGACCGCGGTCTCGATCACGCGCTCGGGGGCCTTGGCGATCAGCTTCTCGAAGCTGATTTCCTTGATGCCGCCCGGGAAGCCGGAGTGCGAGTAGTACATCTTGTCGCTGGTCTTGGCACCGGTGACACGCACCTGCTCGGCATTGATCACGACGATGTAGTCGCCGGTATCAACGTGCGGGGTGTATTCCGGCTTGTGCTTGCCGCGCAGACGGCTGGCGATTTCGGTGGCCAGACGACCCAGGGTCTGACCTGCAGCGTCGACGACGTACCAGTCGCGCTTAACAGTTTCCGGTTTTGCAGTAAAAGTCTTCATTCGCTATAGCCTCAGGGGCCGCCCTGAAAATAAGACGGCGGATCTTACTGAATAGTGCTTGCTTTGACAAGGTCAAAGGCAGCCGGAAACAGACGCTATCGGGGGCTCGGGTCAGCGCGTCCGCCACGGCGGGGGTTTCGGTGGGCTAGGCATCCCCACCTTCCTTCTCGCACGGGCTAGGCATCCCCGCCGAGAAAGCCGCGGAATTATGCCGATTGCTGCAGAAATAGCAACCTGCTTTATGCTTGGCCTTTGCCGTTGAACCGAGGAACAACACATGGAATATCGCCAACTGGGCCGCAGCGATCTGCAGGTCAGCGCCCTGTGCCTGGGCAGCATGACCTGGGGCGAACAGAACAGCGAGGCCGAGGGCTTCGCCCAGATCGACCGGGCCAAGGCCTGTGGCATCAACTTCCTCGATACCGCCGAGATGTACCCAGTACCGCCACGTCGCGACACCTACGGCGCCACCGAACGTATCATCGGCAACTACTTCAAGGCCCGCGGCGACCGCGCCGACTGGGTGCTGGCGAGCAAGGTCGCCGGCCCCGGCAACGGTATCGACTACATCCGCGACGGCCAACTCAAGCACAACCGCCAGCACATAGTCGCGGCGCTGGACGACAGCCTGAAGCGCCTGCAGACCGACTGGATCGACCTCTACCAGCTGCACTGGCCGGAGCGCAGCACCAACTTCTTCGGCCAGCTTGGCTATCGCCACCATGAACAGGACTTCACCCCACTGCAGGAAACCCTGGAAGTGCTGGGTGAACAGGTCAAGGCCGGCAAGATCCGTCACATCGGCCTGTCCAACGAGACGGCCTGGGGCACCATGAAGTACCTGCAACTGGCCGACCGCCTGGACCTGCCGCGCGCGGTGTCGATCCAGAACCCCTACAACCTACTCAACCGCAGCTTCGAGGTCGGCTTGGCCGAAGTCGCCATGCGCGAACAGTGCGGGCTACTGGCCTACTCGCCGCTGGCCTTCGGCATGCTCTCAGGCAAGTACCAGAACGGCGCGCGCCCAGCCAATGCACGCATCACCCTGTTCAGCCGCTTCGCCCGCTACACCAACCCGCAGGCCATCGCCGCCTGCAGCCGCTACGTAACACTGGCCAGAGAGCATGGCCTGGACCCGGCGCAGATGGCCCTAGCCTTCGTCACACGCCAACCTTTCGTCACCAGCAACATCATCGGCGCCACCAGCCTGGAGCAGCTGGAGAGCAACCTGGGCAGCCTGAGCTTGGAACTGAGCGACGAACTGCTGGACGCCATCGAAGCTATTCACCGCGAACAACCCAACCCGGCACCCTGAAACGGAAAAGCCCGGCCAGAGCCGGGCTTTTCGCATCCGCCGTCCTTACAGAGCGCGACTGATGATTTCCTTCATGATCTCGTTGGTGCCGGCATAGATGCGCTGCACCCGCGAATCAGCCCAGGCGCGGGCGATCGGGTATTCCCACATGTAGCCGTAGCCGCCGTGCAGCTGCACGCACTCGTCGATCACCTTGCACTGCAGGTCGGTGCCCCAGTACTTGAGCATCGCCGCGGTCGGCACATCGAGCTTCTTGTTCAGGTGCAGCTCCAGGCAGCGGTCGACGAACACGCGACCGACCTGGATCTCGGTGGCCATCTCGGCCAGCTTGAAGCGGGTGTTCTGGAAATCCGCCACCGCCCGGCCGAAAGCCTTGCGCTCGCGGGTGTAGTCCAGCGTCCACTTCAGCGCCGCCTCAGCCGAGGCAATGGCGCCAACGCCGACGGTCAGGCGCTCCTGCGGCAGTTCCTGCATCAGGTAGACGAAGCCCATGCCTTCCTTGCCCAGCAGGTTGGCCTTGGGAATGCGCACGTCCTGGAAGAACAGCTCGGAGGTGTCCTGCGCCTTCATGCCGACCTTCTCCAGGCGCTTGCCCTTGGAGAAACCGGGCGTCTTGGCATCCACCAGGAACAGGCTGATGCCCTTGGCACCCGCCTTGGCATCGGTCTTGGCCACGACGATGACTAGGTCGGCCAGCCAACCGTTGGTGATGAAGGTCTTCGACCCGTTGATCACATACTCGTCGCCATCCAGCACGGCGGTGGTCTTCACCCCCTGCAGGTCGGAGCCGGTGCCCGGCTCGGTCATGGCGATGGCGGTGACCAGCTCGCCGCTGACCAGCTTAGGCAGGTAGTACTGTTTCTGCTCTTCGCTGCCGTAATGCAGGATGTAGGGCGCGACAATGTCCGAGTGCAGGGAGAAGCCGACACCGGTCAGCCCAAGGCGCGCCTGCTCCTCGATCACTACGGCACTATAGAGGAAGTCGGCCGCCATGCCGCCGTACTCCTCCGGGATGTGCGAGCAGAGCATGCCGGCCTCGCCCGCCTTGTTCCACAGCGCGCGGTCGATATGACCATCCTTCTCCCACTGCGCATGGAAGGGCACGGCTTCCTGCTCGAAGAACTTGCGCACGGACTCGCGGAACAGCTCGTGCTCGGAGCTGAACAGGGTTCTTGGAATCATTGTTACACCTGTATCTGAGTGGTCATTGGGTAAGCCCCACTCTAGGCCAGGGCTCGTGCCGGCGGCACTGGACACATGCGACAAAAAATAAGACGATCCAGCCACCTGATGACCGTTTAATCACCAATAAGAACAATAGCCATGTCGCCCATACGCATCGCCATACTCGCTACCGATGGCGTGTTCGCCGCTACCCTGATGCAGGCGCGCGATTTCTTCCACATGGCCGGGCTGCGCCACAGCAAGCAGCAGGGCCTGGGGCCCACATCCGCCTTCCAGATCCGCGTGGTCAGCCCGGACGGGCAGGCGGTGACCAGCTTCAGCGAGGCGGTGATCCCGGTGGATGGACGCCTGGGCGAGGCCGAGGTGATCATCCTGCCGGCCTTCTGGGGTGACTTCGACGCCCTCTGCCAGTGCTGCCCCGAGGTGCTACCCTGGCTGCGCGAACGGCATGCCGCCGGCAGCGCCATCTGCGGCGAGGCCACCGGTGTGTTCTGGATGGCCCAGGCCGGCCTGCTCGATGGCAAGGAAGCGACCACCTACTGGCGCTTCTTCCGCGAATTTGCCGAGCGCTTCCCGCGCGTGCTGCTGAACCAGGACAAGCACCTGTCGGATGCCGACAACCTGTACTGCGCCGGCGGCGTCACCTCGGCCTGCGACCTCTACATCTACCTGATCGAGCGCTACTGCGGCGCCGGCATCGCCCAGGGTGTGGCGCGCGACATCCTCTATGAGACCCAGCGCAGCTACAGCCCGGGACGTATCGGCTTCGGTGGGCAGAAACTGCACCAGGACGTGGCCATCCTGCAGGTGCAGCAGTGGCTGGAAGAACATTTCGCCGAGAAGTTCCGCATCGAGGACGTGGCGCGCCAGCACGGCATGAGCATCCGCAACTTCATGCGGCGCTTCCAGGCGGCGACCGGCGACAAGCCGCTGCACTACCTGCAGCGACTGCGCATCGAAACGGCCAAGGGCCTGCTCTCCTCCACCCGCAAGAGCATCAAGACCATCAGCTACGAGGTCGGCTACGACGACGCCAGCTTCTTCGCCCGCCTGTTCCGCCAGCACGCCGGGCTGTCGCCCAACCAGTACCGCCGCCAGTTCCAGCACAAGGACGGCGCCTGAAGGGCAGTTGATGCGTAGGGCGAGTGAAACCCGCGAACCGGCTCGCGGGTTTCACCCGCCCTACAAACTAAAACGCCGCGCCTCCCAGAAGGAAGGCGCGGCGTTTTTTTCTGACCACTCCGGAGCTGGCGTTACGGCTTATGCGGACGCGAGAGGAACTCGTGCGATTGCATCTCCAGCAGGCGACTGAGGGTGCGCTGGAACTCAAAGTTCAGCCGACCGCCGCTGTACAGGTCCTTCAGCTCCACCTCGGCGGAGATGATCAGCTTGACGTTGCGGTCATAGAACTCGTCGACAAGATTGATGAAGCGCCGCGCCATGTCGTCCTTGGCCACGCTCATCTGCTCGACATTGGACAGGATCACCGCATGGTAGATCTTGCCCAGCTCGATGTAGTCGTTCTGGCTGCGCGGGCCATCGCACAGCTCGCGAAAATCGAACCAGGCGATGTCGTCACCTTCCTTGCGCGCCACGATCGGGCGGTTCTCGATCATCAGCGTCTTGTTCTCTTCCACCGCGCAGTGCTCCGGCAGCAGGCTGCGGAAGCTCTTCTCCAGGCTGGTCTCGGCCTCGGCGTCCAGCGGGAAGTGGAACAGTTCGGCCTGCTCCAGGGCACGCAGGCGGTAATCCACGCCGCTGTCGACGTTGACGATCTCGGTGTGCTCCTTGAGCAACGCGATGGCCGGCAGGAAGCGCGCACGCTGCAGGCCGTCGCGGTACAGGCCGTCCGGCACGATGTTGGAGGTGGCCACTAGGCTCACGCCGTTCTTGAACAGCTCTTCCAGCAGGGTAGCGAGGATCATCGCGTCGGTGATGTCGCTGACGAAGAACTCGTCGAAGCAGATTACCCGCGCCTCGTCGGCGAAGCGCTTGCCGATGATGGTCAGCGGGTTCTTCTCGCCCTTGAGGGTGCGCATTTCCTCGTGCACGCGCTTCATGAAGCGGTGGAAGTGCGTGCGCATCTTCTGCTCGAACGGCAGCGCATCGAAGAAGGTGTCGACCAGGTAGGTCTTGCCGCGGCCGACGCCGCCCCAGAAGTAGATGCCCTTGATCGGCCCCTGACGCTTCTTGCCGAACAGCTTGCCGAGCAGGCCGGACGCCTTGGAATCGGCCACCAGCTCGTCGTACAGACGCTGCAGGTGACGCACGGCGTTTTCCTGTGCGGCATCGTGGAAGAAGTCCGGCCGCTTCAGATCGGCCTGATAACGCTCAAGAGGAGTCATGCTGGGAACTTCGGTAACAAAAACGGGGCGGTCACTTTAGCGACGCACCCCGTGCTTGGCAATCATGCCGTGCGCATCATTCCTGCGGGGCGAGCGCCTCGTGCAGGCGGGCGATGGCCTGCTGCAGCGCGCCGTCGTCGACGAAGGCCGGGCTGTCGCCGATCTGCTCGTCGCCCAGCCACACCGAGAAGCTCAGCCCCTCGCTGCGCACATCCAGCTCGGCGCCGGACTGCAGGGCCTTGCTGGCCTGGCCGGCGGCCTTGCCATCGGCGAAGGATTTCGACAGCAGCAGTTGCTCGCCGGCGGCATCCAGCAGGCGGAAGCGGAAGCTGCCGTCGTCGTCGCGGAAGCTGACAAAGCGCGCGCTCTTGGTCGCCTTCTTCTTCTCACCGCCGGCCGCCTGCACCTGCTCACGGAAGGAGCGCAGGCCGACCGCCTCGCGCAGCTCGCCGAGGAACGGCGTGGCGATCCTGCGCGCCTTGGCCGCGCCCGCGAGGAGGATGTCCTCCAGGTCGGCAGGGCGGGCGATCAGCGCGTTGTAGCGCTCGCGCGCCTCGCCCAGCTCGCTCTCCAGCAGCTGGTACAGGCGGTTCTTCGCCTCGCCCCAGGCCAGGCCGCCTTCCAGCTCGGCGCGGAACTCGGCCTGCTGCGCCTGGCTGGCGAAGGCCTGGTACAGGGTGAACAGGTGCGAGCCCTCGACATCCTTGGGCTCGCCCGGCAGCTTGGAGTCGGTGACGATGCGGGCGATGGCGTCCTTCAGCTGCTTAGCCGTGCCGAACAGCGGGATAGTGTTGTCGTAGCTCTTGCTCATCTTGCGCCCGTCGAGGCCGGGCAGGGTCGCCACTTCTTCCTCGATCACCGCTTCCGGCAGGGTGAACAGCTCGCGGCCCTGGCCGAACAGGTGGTTGAAGCGCTGACCGATGTCGCGCGCCATTTCCACGTGCTGGATCTGGTCGCGACCGACCGGCACCTTGTGCGCGTTGAACATCAGGATGTCCGCCGCCATCAACACCGGATAGCTGAACAGGCCCATGGTCACACCGGCATCCGGGTCTTCACCGGCCTCGACGTTCTTGTCCACCGAAGCCTTGTAGGCATGGGCGCGGTTGAGCAGCCCCTTGCCGGCGACACAGGTGAGCAGCCAGCACAGCTCGGGGATCTCGGGAATGTCGGACTGGCGATAGAAGGTCGCCTTGTCGGTATCCAGGCCCAGCGCCAGCCAGGTGGCAGCGATCTCCAGGCGCGAACGCTGGATGCGCGCCGGGTCGTCGCACTTGATCAGCGCGTGGTAGTCGGCGAGGAAATAGAAGGAGTCGGCGTCGGCGGCGCGGCTGGCAACGATGGCCGGGCGAATGGCGCCGGCGTAGTTGCCCAGGTGCGGGGTGCCGGTGGTGGTGATACCGGTGAGGATACGGGTGGTCATCTGGGTATTCGCTTCAACTTATTGGATACGGGGCTGCACCAGGTCTTT
Organism: Aquipseudomonas alcaligenes; assembly: GCA_900156135.1. Taxonomy (GTDB): domain Bacteria; phylum Pseudomonadota; class Gammaproteobacteria; order Pseudomonadales; family Pseudomonadaceae; genus Aquipseudomonas; species Aquipseudomonas alcaligenes_D. The sequence goes on from FTMP01000008.1 coordinate 66,328, forward strand.
CAGCTCGGGCAGCTTGCCGTGAAAAAAGTGGCCGCATTCTGCCACTTTCAGCAGCTCATGGGCACGCAACAACCTGGCGGACCAGGCGTAGACGTCCTCGGGCGCGATGACTTCATCCTGCTCGGGCTGAATCACCACCAGCTCGCCGCCCAGCGGCAGATGTTCGGGCGCCTGCAGGCGATGCACGGCCGGCGCCACCATGAACAGCCTGGGGATGGCCACGCCTTGGTCCTCCAGGCGCCCGGCCAGCGCACCGGCAACAAAGCCACCGAAGGAGAAGCCGAGCAGGGTCAACGGCAGCTCGGGATATTGCGCGCGCAGCCAGTGCGCCACGGCCTCGGCATCGTCGACTTCGCCGCTGCCCATGTCATGACTGCCGACACTGGCGCCGACACCGCGGTAGTTGAAGCGCAGGGTGTGATACCCCATATCGCGCACCGCACGCTGCAGGGTGGAGACCACCTTGTTGAGCATGGTGCCACCCTGCACCGGGTTGGGATGGCAGATCAGGGCGACGCCGCGGGCGTCAGGAACCTCACAGCACAGAGCCTCGAGCGGGCCGCAGGGGCCGTCGATGGCAAGAGGGGTTTCGCGGATCAACAGCGGGAACTCCGTGACCCCGGGCGGGGTCGACACGTCTTGGTTAGGCACATCGCACAACAGGGCTTTGCCGCGGTATACAGCGCCGGCGAGAGCCGCTACCGTAAAACAAAGCCGCTTTCAGAGGAAGGACTCGTGGAACAATCGCTCACCCCCTGGCTGCTGCCCGCCTTGGCCCTGCTCGCCGGCATCGCCATCGGCTTCCTGGCCGCGCGCCTGCTGCCCAACGCCGCCCCTGGCCGCACCCAGCGCCAGCTGGACGACCTGCAGCAACGCTTCGACAGCTACCAGAACGAGGTGGTGACCCACTTCAACACCACCGCCAGCCTGGTGAAGAAGCTCACCCAGAGCTACCAGGAGGTGCAGGAACACCTGTCCCAGGGCGCCAACCGCCTGGCCGCCGACGAACTGACCCGCCAGCGCCTGCTGGCTGCGCTCAACACCGATGAGAGCAAGGCCCCGCGCGAGCGCCTGACCCCGCCGAAGACCAACGAGGCCCCGAAGGACTACGCCCCCAAGGAGCCGGATGCGCCCGGCACCCTGGACGAGAGCTTCGGCCTCAAGCGCTGACCGGCAGCCCCCCCCAAAAGCCCCGCACTGGCGGGGCTTTTTTATGGGCATCGATAGCGGACGCGCCGGCCTTCGGCCGCGCACAAAAAAGCCCCGCAATGCGGGGCTTTTTCGATCCGGCAGGCTTAGATCGCGCCGCGACTGCGCAGCAGATCGAGCACCTGCTTGACGCCCTCCTCCACCGACACGGCCTGGGTGTCGATCACCAGATCGGCATCCAGCGGGATGTCGTAGGGGAAGGACTCGCCCGGAATGTTGTCGCCACCGGCGGCATACAGACCTTGCGGATCGCGCTCGCGGCACACGGCCGGCGAAGCCTGGACGTAGACGGTGAGCAGACGCTCGCTGCCGATCAGCGCCTTGGCCTGCTCGCGGCCTTCGGCATCCGGCGCCACAAAGGCGGCCAGGGTCAGCAGGCCGGCTTCGTTGAACTGACGCGCCACGTGCGCTGCACGCCGCCAGTTTTCGGTGCGCCCGGCACGGTCCTGCGGCAGGCCCTTGTTCAGGTCATGGCGCAGGTTCTGGCCATCCAGCACGTACACGGCACGGCCCATGTCGAACAGCTTGCGCTCCACGGCATAGGCCAGGGTGCTCTTGCCGGCGCCGGAGAGGCCCGAGAACAGCACGGTGGCCGGCTGCTGACCGAAGCGGGTGGCACGTTCCTCGGTGGAGACGTGAGCCAGCTTGCCATGGTGGCCGCCGCCCTGAGCACCGACCGGATCGGCGATGATCATGCCGGCACCGACGGTGCCATTGGTCAGGCGGTCGATGACGATGAAGGCACCGGTGGTGCGGTTGTGCTCATAGCCATCGAGGGCAATCGGCGCATCCAGCGCTACCTTGACCCGACCGATCTCGTTCAACTGCAGGCTGCTGGCCGGCCCCTGTTCCAGGGTGTTGACGTCGACACGGTGAACGATGCTCGGGATCGAGCCCGGCACATAGCTGGTGGCACGCTTGATGTCGTATTTCTTGCCCGGCAGCATAGGCTCTTCGGCCATCCACACCAGCATGGCGTCGAAGCTGTCGGTGACCAGCGGACGGTTGTCGGCATGCACCAGCATGTCGCCGCGCGACACGTCGATCTCGTCTTCCAGGGTCAGGGTCACGGCCTGGCCCGGACCAGCCTGCTCCAGCTCACCCTCGAAGGTGACGATGGACTTGACCTTGCTGCCCTTGCCCGACGGCAGGGCCACCACTTCGTCGCCCTTGCGCACGATGCCGCTGGCCAGGGTACCGGCGAAGCCACGGAAGTTCAGGTTAGGACGGTTGACGTACTGCACCGGGAAGCGCAGGTCGTCGAAGTTGCGGTCGCCGGCGACCTCCACGGTCTCGAGGATCTCCATCAGCGACTGACCGGTGTACCAGGGCGACTGCTCGCTCTTGTTCACCACGTTGTCGCCCTTGAGCGCGGACATCGGCACGAAGTGCAGCGAGGTCGGCTTGAGCGCGATGCCTTCGGCGAACTTCAGGTAGTCAGCCTTGATCTGCTCGAATACGCCCTGATCGAAGCCCTTGAGGTCCATCTTGTTGATGGCCACCACGATGTGCTTGATGCCCAGCAGGCTGGCAATGAAGCTGTGACGCTTGGTCTGGGTCTGCACACCATAACGCGCGTCGATCAGGATGATCGCCAGGTCGCAGGTGGAGGCGCCGGTCGCCATGTTGCGGGTGTACTGCTCATGGCCGGGGGTATCGGCAATGATGAACTTGCGCTTGGCGGTACTGAAGTAGCGGTACGCCACGTCGATGGTGATGCCCTGCTCGCGCTCGGCCTGCAGACCGTCGACCAGCAGCGCCAGGTCCACTTCATCGCCGGTGGTGCCGACCTTCTTGGAGTCCTTGGTGATGGCTTCCAGATGGTCTTCGTAGATCATCTTGGTGTCGTGCAGCAGGCGCCCGATCAGGGTGCTCTTGCCGTCATCGACGTTGCCGCAGGTGAGGAAGCGCAGCAGCTCTTTGCGTTCGTGCTGAGCCAGGTAGGCAACGATGTCCTGGCTGATCAGATCGGATTGATGGCTCATGATGCGGAATCCTTAGAAGTAGCCCTGACGTTTCTTTTCTTCCATCGAACCGGCCTGGTCGTGGTCGATGACCCGGCCCTGGCGCTCGCTGGTCTTGGTCAGGAGCATTTCCTGGATGATGTCGGTCAGCGTGGTCGCCGTGGACTCCACCGCGCCGGTCAGCGGGTAGCAGCCGAGGGTACGGAAACGCACCATCTTCTTGGTGATCCGGGCTTTCTCTTCGTCCGAGAGGTGCTCGAGGATACGATCGTCGTCGATCATGATCAGCGTGCCGTTCTTCTCGATGACTTCACGCTCGGCGGCGAAGTACAGCGGCACGATCGGGATCTGTTCCAGGTAGATGTACTGCCAGATGTCCAGCTCGGTCCAGTTGGACAGCGGGAAGACGCGGATCGATTCGCCCTTCTTCACCTTGCCGTTGTACACGTTCCACAGTTCGGGACGCTGGTTCTTCGGGTCCCAGCGGTGCTTGCTGTCGCGGAAGGAGTAGACGCGCTCCTTGGCGCGGGATTTCTCTTCATCGCGGCGAGCGCCACCGAAGGCGGCGTCGAAGCCGTACTTGTCCAGCGCCTGCTTGAGGCCCTCGGTCTTCATCACGTCGGTGTGCTTGGCACTGCCGTAGGTGAAGGGATTCATGTCCTGCGCCACACCATCGGGGTTGATGTGGGTGATCAGTTCCAGCCCCATTTCCTCGACCATCTTGGCGCGGAAGCGGTACATCTCCTGGAACTTCCAGCGGGTATCCACGTGCAGCACCGGGAACGGCAGCTTGCCGGGGAAGAACGCCTTGCGCGCCAGATGCAGCATCACGGCGGAATCCTTGCCGATGGAGTACAGCATCACCGGGTTATCGAACTCGGCGGCCACTTCACGAATGATGTGGATACTTTCCGCCTCGAGCTGTTTCAGGTGCGTCAGTTTGTCGAGCATGGCTATTCACGAATCAGGAATGGACGGCCGGCGGGCCGTGGACGAGGGCGCACTCTAGCACAGCACCCTATTCTATTGAGGAGGCGTTTTAGATCGAAACGATCTAGAATTATGCCCAAAAATCAGCGCCTTCCGGGCCTGGCGGGACCGCCACAGCGGAGCCCCGCAAGAGCCCTCAGACGGGGTTCGGGCAGTCGATGAACAGGTGCTCGATGGCGAAGCGCCGCGCCAGGTAGTCACCCAGAGCCTGCACGCCGTAGCGCTCGGTAGCGTGATGGCCGGCGGCGATGAAGCTGACGCCGTTCTCGCGGGCGCTGTGGAAAGTCTGCTCGGAGGCCTCGCCGGTGAGGAACAGATCGACCCCGGCGGCGATGGCATCGTCGATATAGCCCTGACCGCCCCCGGTGCACCAACCGATGCGCCGTACCATGCCCGGACCTTCCACCAGCAGCGGCTCGCGCCCCAGCACCTCCTGCACCCGACGGGCGAAATCGCGGGCGGTCATGGGTTCGGCCAGCGAGCCGAGCAGGCCGACCACCTTAGGATTGCCCGGATCGAGCGGCCCTTCCACGGTAATCTCCAGCTGCCGCGCCAGCTGCACGTTGTTGCCGACCTCCGGGTGCAGGTCCAGCGGCAGGTGGTAGGCCAGCAGGCTGATATCGTGACCCAGCAGCGTCTGCAGGCGGCGCCGCTTCATCCCGGTGACGCGCGCATCCTCGCCTTTCCAGAAGTAGCCATGGTGCACCAGCACCACGTCGGCCTCTGCCTCCACCGCGGCATCCAGCAACGCCTGGCTGGCGGTCACGCCACTGACGATGCGGCGGACCTGCGGCCGCCCCTCGACCTGCAGGCCATTGGGGCAGTAGTCGGCGATGCGGGCGGCATTGAGAAAGCGGTCAGCTTCCTCCACTAGGGTACTCAGGGCGATGGCCATGGGAATTCCTCGTCAAACTGTTGCCGGCGCTGCCCTTACTGCCGGCCGCGCCTCTATAATGCCGCCACCTTAAGGGCCGCCTCGGGCCCTCGCAACCCTCAGGATTTCTCATCGATGCTCAAGGCCCTGCGCTTCCTTGGCTGGCCGCTGCTGGTCGGCCTGCTGCTGGCACTGCTGCTGATTCAGCGCTACCCGCAATGGGTCGGCCTGCCGGCCAACGAGGTAAACCTGCAGCAGGCGCCGCAGTACGGCATCGCCCAGGAGGGCCCGGTGTCCTACGCCGAGGCCGTCGGCCGCGCGGCACCGGCGGTGGCCAACCTGTACACCACCAAGATGGTCAGCAAGTCCAGCCACCCGCTACTGGAAGACCCGGTGTTCCGCCGCTTCTTCGGCGAAAACCTGCCCAAGCAGCGGCGCATGGAGTCGAGCCTGGGGTCGGCGGTGATCATGAGCCCGGAAGGCTACCTGCTGACCAACAACCACGTGGTAGCCGGCGCCGACCAGATCGTGGTGGCGCTCAAGGACGGCCGCGAAACCCTGGCACGCCTGATCGGCAGCGACCCGGAAACCGACCTGGCGGTACTCAAGATCGACCTGAAGAACCTGCCGGCCATGACCCTGGGCCGCTCCGACCAGATCCAGATCGGCGACGTCACCCTGGCCATCGGCAACCCCTTCGGCGTCGGCCAGACCGTGACCATGGGCATCATCAGCGCCACCGGGCGCAACCAGCTGGGCCTCAATACCTACGAGGACTTCATCCAGACCGACGCGGCGATCAACCCGGGCAACTCCGGCGGCGCCCTGGTCGATGCCCACGGCAACCTGATCGGCATCAACACCGCGATCTTCTCCAAGTCCGGCGGCTCCCAGGGCATCGGCTTCGCCATCCCGGTCAAGCTGGCGCGCGAGGTGATGAAGGCGATCATCGAGCACGGCCAGGTGATCCGCGGCTGGCTGGGCATCGAAGTACAGCCGCTGACCCCCGAACTGGCCGAATCCTTCGGCCTGCAGGGACGTGCCGGCATCCTGGTCGCCGGCATCTACCGCGGTGGCCCGGCGCAGAAGGCCGGCCTGCAGCCCGGCGACCTGATCCTGCGGATCGACGGCGAACCCGCCGTCGATGGTCGGCGCTCGATGAACCAGGTGGCGCGCACCCAGCCTGGCGAACAGGTGGTGGTCGAGGTACTACGCGCCGGCGAGCTGCTGGAGCTGACCACCGAGATCGGCCTCAGGCCCCCGGCGGAAGCACAGGAACAATGAAAAAGGCGCCCCGCGGGGCGCCTTTTTTGTTTCCAGCCCGACTCAGAGCAACGAACCCAGGGCGTCCAGCAGTGCCTGGTTCTGCTCCGGCGCGCCGATGGTGATGCGCAGGAACTGGGCGATGCGCGCCTGCTTGAAGTGGCGCACGATCACGCCCTGCTCGCGCAGGCCGGCGGCCAGGGTCGCCGCATCCTTCTGCGGGTGGCGGGCGAAGACGAAGTTGGCCGCCGAAGGCAGCACTTCGAAACCATGGGCCTGCAGGCCGGCGACCAGCGCCTCACGGCTGTCGATCACTTGCTGGCAGGTAGCGCGGAAGTAATCCACGTCCTCGAAGGCCGCCGCCGCGCCGACAATGGCCATGCGATCCAGCGGATAGGAGTTGAAGCTGTTCTTGATCCGCTCCAGCGCCTCGATCAGGTCCGGGTGGCCGACCGCGATGCCGACCCGCAGGCCCGCGAGCGAACGCGACTTGGACAGGGTCTGGGTCACCAGCAGATTCGGGTACTTGTGCACCAGCTTGATCGCCGTCTCGCCGCCGAAGTCGATATAGGCCTCGTCGACCAGCACCACGCTGTCCGGGCTGCCCTGCAGGATGCGCTCGATGGCGTCGAGCGGCAGCAGGCAGCCAGTCGGTGCGTTGGGGTTGGGGAAGATGATGCCGCCGTTCGGCCGCGCATAGTCTTCGGGACGGATCTGGAACTGCTCGTCCAGCGCCAGCGCTTCATGCTGGATGCCGTACAGGCCACAGTAGACCGGGTAGAAACTGTAGGTCACGTCGGGGAACAGCAGCGGCTTACCGTGCTGGAACAGGCCGTGGAAGGCGTGCGCCAGCACCTCGTCGGAACCGTTGCCGACGAACACCTCGGCGGTGCTCACGCCGTAATAATCGGCCACCGCCTGCTTGAGGCGATCGCTGTTGGGGTCCGGGTACAGGCGCAGGCTGTCGCCCAGCTCGGCCTGCATGGCGGCGATCGCCTTGGGCGACGGGCCATAGGGGTTCTCGTTGGTGTTGAGCTTGACCAGCTTGGCCAGTTTCGGCTGCTCACCCGGCACGTAGGGCACCAGGTCCTTGACGAAGGGGCTCCAGAACTTGCTCATCTGCCCTTCTCTCCTCGAATTCGTTCGGTTTGCGTAGGGTGAAAACCGCGACGCGTTTTCCACCGGGCCATAGGGTGGACAAGCAAAGCGTTGTCCACCCTACAAAACAGCCATCAAGGCTTGATGCGGTACTCGGCGCTGCGCGCGTGGGCGGTCAGCGACTCACCACGGGCCAGCACGGAGGCGACCTTGCCCAGCTCGGAAGCACCTTCGGCCGAGCAGTGGATGATCGACGAGCGCTTCTGGAAGTCGTACACGCCCAGCGGCGAGGAGAAGCGCGCAGTGCCGGAGGTCGGCAGCACGTGGTTGGGGCCGGCGCAGTAGTCGCCCAGCGCTTCCGCGGTGTAGCGGCCCATGAAGATGGCGCCGGCGTGACGAATCTGCGGCAGATACTGCTCGGGGTTTTCCACCGACAGCTCCAGGTGCTCCGGCGCAATGCGGTTGGCCACTTCGATGGCCTGCGCCATGTCGGCGACCTGGATCAGCGCGCCACGGCCCTCCAGCGAGGTACGCGCGATGGTCTCGCGCTCCAGGGTTGGCAGCAGACGGGCGATGCTCTCGGCCACGCGGTCGAGGAAGGCGGCGTCCGGGCTGACCAGGATGGACTGCGCGTCCTCGTCGTGCTCGGCCTGGGAGAACAGGTCCATGGCGATCCAGTCCGGATCGGTCTGGCCGTCGCAGACCACGAGGATTTCCGAAGGACCGGCGATCATGTCGATGCCGACCTTGCCGAATACGTGGCGCTTGGCAGTGGCGACATAGATGTTGCCCGGGCCGACGATCTTGTCCACCGGCGGCACGCTCTCGGTACCGTAGGCCAGCGCGGCCACGGCCTGGGCGCCGCCGATGGTGAACACGCGGTCGACGCCGGCCACGCAGGCGGCGGCGAGGACGATCTCGTTGATCTCGCCGCGCGGGGTCGGCACCACCATCACCACTTCCGGCACGCCGGCAACCTTGGCCGGGATGGCATTCATCAGCACCGACGAGGGGTAGGAAGCCTTGCCGCCCGGCACATACAGGCCGGCGCGGTCCAGCGGGGTGACCTTCTGGCCCAGCACGGTGCCATCAGCCTCGGTGTAAGTCCAGGAGTCCTGACGCTGGCGCTCGTGGTACAGGCGCACGCGCTCGGCGGCCTTTTCCAGGGCAACGCGCTGTTCGGCGCTGATGCGGGTCAGGGCCAACTCAAGGCGCTCGCGCGGCAAGATCAGCTCGGCCATGGACTGCGCCTCGACACCATCGAAGCGCTGGGTGAACTCGACCACGGCGGCGTCGCCACGCTCGCGCACGGCCTGGATGATCTCCAGCACGCGCTGGTTGACCGCGTCGTCCGACACGCTTTCCCAGCTCAGCAGATGATCCAGATGACGAGCGAAGTCCTGGTCAGCGGCATTGAGTCGGCGGATGGCGGTAGGAGCGGTCATAGCGGGCCTCATGTTTGGCAATTGCTCAGGCGCCCGTAGAGTACCAGCCGCTCCGTGCGGGCACCTGAGAATTCTGGCTATGACACGGATAGGCGCGTGCGGCACAGGGCCGCACTGGAGGTATCAACTTCGGCGGCCGAAAAATGCTCCTGCATTTTCGACATTCCCGCCATCCCTGGCGGTCATCGCGTTTCGACCGCGCTGCGCAGGGTCTCGATCAGCGCCTGGATGCGGCCATGCTGCATCTTCATCGAAGCTTTGTTGACGATCAGCCGCGAGCTGATGTGGGCGATCAGTTCCTGCGGCTCCAGGCCGTTGGCACGCAGGGTGTTGCCGGTGTCGACCACGTCGATGATCTTGTCGGCCAGGCCCACCAGCGGTGCAAGCTCCATGGAGCCGTACAGCTTGATGATGTCGACCTGACGCCCCTGCTCGGCGTAATAGCGCTTGGCTACGTTGACGAACTTGGTGGCCACGCGCAGGCGGCCCTTGGGCTCCGGTGCGCCGACCTTTCCGGCGGTCATCAGCTTGCAGTTGGCAATCCGCAGGTCCAGCGGCTCATACAGGCCCTGGCCACCGTACTCCATCAGCACGTCCTTGCCGGCCACGCCGAGGTCGGCGGCGCCGTGCTCGACATAGGTCGGCACATCGGTGGCGCGCACGATCAGCAGCTGCACGTCATCCTGAGTGGTCGGGATGATCAGCTTGCGGCTCTTTTCCGGATTCTCGGTCGGCTCGATGCCGGCTGCGGCGAGCAGCGGCAGGGTGTCGTCGAGGATGCGGCCCTTGGACAGCGCGATGGTCAGCATGAAGCGGTTTCCTTAGAACAGTGGCCAGCCTGCATAGACCGGCCATTGGGTGGCGCTAGGCGCAGCCCAAATCAGCCCGGCACGCGGCGAATCTTGGCGCCGAGCAGCTGCAGTTTTTCCTCGATGCACTCGTAACCACGGTCGATGTGGTAGATGCGGTCGATCAGGGTTTCGCCCTCGGCCACCAGCGCGGCGATCACCAGGCTGGCGGAGGCACGCAGGTCGGTGGCCATCACCGGAGCGCCCTTGAGCGCCGGCACGCCGGTGACGATGGCGGTGTTGCCTTCGACCAGGATCTGCGCGCCCATGCGGTTCATCTCGTAGACGTGCATGAAGCGGTTCTCGAACACCGTCTCGATGACGGTGCCGGTGCCCTCGGCGATGGCGTTGAGGGAAATGAACTGGGCCTGCATGTCGGTCGGGAAGGCCGGGTACGGCGCGGTGCGCACGTTGACGGCCTTGGGACGCTTGCCCTTCATGTCCAGCTCGATCCAGTCCGGACCGGTGGTGATCTCGGCACCGGCTTCCTGCAGCTTGGCCAGCACGGCCTCGAGGATGGTCGGATCGGTGTCTTTCAACTTGACCCGGCCACCGGTGGCGGCCGCGGCTACCAGGTAGGTGCCGGTCTCGATACGGTCGGGCATCACACTGTAACGACCGCCACCGAGGCGATCGACGCCGTCGATGACGATGGTGTCGGTGCCGGCGCCACTGACCTTGCCGCCCATAGCGTTGATGAAGTTGGCCAGGTCGACCACTTCCGGCTCGCGCGCGGCGTTTTCCAGCACGGTGCGGCCCTTGGCCAGGGCGGCAGCCATCATGATGTTCTCGGTACCAGTCACGCTGACGATATCGAAGAAGAAGTGCGCGCCGCGCAGGCCGCCTTCCGGCGCCTTGGCCTTGATATAGCCGCCTTCGACCAGGATTTCCGCACCCATGGCTTCCAGACCGCGGATGTGCAGGTCGACCGGACGCGAGCCAATGGCGCAACCACCGGGCAGTGCGACTTCGGCCTCACCGAAGCGGGCGACCATCGGGCCGAGTACCAGGATCGAGGCGCGCATGGTCTTGACCAGTTCGTAGGGCGCGACCAGGGTCTTGATGGTGCTGGCGTCGACTTCAACCGAGAGCTTCTCGTCGATGATCGGCTGCACGCCCATGCGGCCGAAGAGCTCGATCATGGTGGTGATGTCGTGCAGGTGCGGCAGGTTGCACACGGTGACCGGGGTATCGGCCAGCAGGGTGGCGGCAAGGATCGGCAGCGCGGAGTTCTTCGCGCCGGAAATACGGATTTCGCCGTCGAGGCGGATACCGCCGGTGATGATCAGTTTGTCCATTCGGGTCTCGGGCTCAAGAACGCTCGGCCCAGGAGGCCTGGCTGAAGAATTTCATGGTCACGGCGTGGATGGCGCCACTGGCGATCCACTCGTTGAGGTGGGCATAGATCTGTTGCTGGCGCTTGACCGGGCTAAGCGCGGCCAGTTCGTCGCTGATCAGGTTCAGCTGGAAGTTGCAGCCTTCGCCTTCCACCTCGACACGGGTGTTGGGCAATTTGGCCTCAAGGAGGTTCTTAACTTCTACGGCCTGCATGCTCAACCTCGATCGGCGCAAAAGAATTCATGGGCGGGCCAAGGCTCGCGGGTCGGCAATCATACAAAAAAGCCCCCCGCCTGCGAAGCCCGGCAGACGGAGGGCTCTGCTGCGCGGTCAGGCCGGCAGGTCGAGCAGCTCGTGTAGACCGGAAACCCGGGCGATGCCCTGCATGTCCTGCGGCAGGCCGCGCACCTTGAGGCTCTTGCCGGCAGCCCTGGCATCACGCATGAAGGCGAGCAGCAGGGACAAACCGACGCTGCTGGATTTCTCCACGGCGGCACAGTCGAGGAGCAGAGCGCTGGCCGTACTGGCTGCAATCAGTTGCCGCCCCTGCTCACGCAGGGCCGGCCCGCTGCGATAGTCGAGTACACCGCTGAGCAGCAGCTCGCCGCCGGCGCCCTGACGAATGGCGGTCTCGCTCATTGACCGCTCGCCTGCTGGCCTTCGGCGCTGTCCTTGGCCTTGGCCACCACTTCGGCCCAGCCGTCGATGGTGCGGTCCAGGTCATTGCCGTTGCGCTGCATACTGTCGGCGAACTGATCGCGGAACAGCTTGCCGACGTTGATGCCATTGATGATCACGTTGCGCAGCTTCCACTGCCCATCGAGCTGCACCATGGTGTAGGAGACGGGGTAGACAGTGCCTTTGCTGTCACTAACTTCCATGCCGACACTGGCGCGGTCGGCGCCTTCAACCTTGGCCGGCAGCACGCGAATGTTCTGATTGTCGTACTCGAGCAGGGCGTTGCCGTAGAACTGCATCAGGCTGCGCTTGAAGTTGTCCTCGAAACGCTTGAGCTGCTCATCGCTGGCGCGACGCGAGTACTTGACGGTCATGATGCTGCGCGAGATGCCTTCGCTGTCGACAACCGGCCCGAGAATGCGCTCCAGGGTGTCATAGAAGGACTGCGGGTTCTGCTGGTAACCGACCTTGTTGGCCTTCAGATCACCAATCAGCTCATCGGTGGCGCTCTTCACCACGTCATGCGCAGTCGGCGCCGCGGTCGCCACCAGGGGCAGGCTCGCCAGCAGGATCAGCAGGCCGCGACGCAGGAGGTTGAGGGTGTTCATTTGCTGTCCTTGTTCACCGAGTTCATCAGGAATTTGCCAATCAGGTCTTCCAGTACCAGCGCCGACTGGGTGTCGTGAATGGTGGCGCCGTCCGCGAGCAGGTCTTCCTCGCCACCGACGCTGATGCCGATGTACTTCTCACCCAGCAGGCCGGCGGTGAGGATGGAGGCGGTGGAGTCGAGCGGCAGGTTGTCGACCCGCTTTTCGATCTCCATGGTCACGCGACCGGTGTAGCTGTCGCGATCCAGGTCGATGGCGGTGACCTTGCCAATGGTCACACCAGCCATGGTCACCTTGGCCCTGACAGTCAGACCAGCAATGTTGTCGAAGTTCGCATACAGCTTGTAGGTGTCGCCCGAACTCGTGGCCGACAGGCCGCTGACCCGCAGGGCAAGCAGCAGCAACGCCAGCAGTCCGGCCAGCAGGAACAGGCCGACGCCGATTTCCAGGGAGCGGCTTTGCATCAGAGATCTCCAAACATCAGGGCGGTCAGAATAAAGTCAAGGCCGAGCACGGCCAGGGAGGCGTAGACCACGGTCTTGGTGGTGGCACGACTGATGCCTTCCGAAGTGGCCTCGCAGTCATAGCCCTGGAACACAGCGATCCAGGTCACCACGAAAGCGAACACCACGCTCTTGATCACACCATTGAGCACATCTTCGGTGAACTGCACGCTGTTCTGCATGTTCGACCAGAACGAACCTTCATAGACACCCAGCCAGTCGACGGCGACCATCGCACCACCCCAGATGCCGACCACGCTGAAGATCGCAGCCAGTAGCGGCATGGAGATGAAACCGGCCCACAGGCGCGGGGCGATGATGTACTTGAGCGGATCGACGCCGATCATTTCCAGGCTGGACAGCTGCTCGGTGGACTTCATGTTACCGATCTCAGCGGTCAGCGCCGAGCCGGCGCGCCCCGCGAACAGCAGGCCAGTCACCACCGGACCGAGCTCGCGCAACAGGGTCAGGGCAACCATCTGCCCCACCGCCTGCTCCGAGCCGTAACTGGTCAGGATGTTGTATCCCTGCAGCGCCAGCACCATACCGATGAACAGGCCGGCGACGATGATGATAGGCAGCGACAGCACGCCCACCGAGTAGAGCTGACGGATCAGCAACTGGCCGCCGTTGCGCAGGCCACTGCGACCAAACAACGAACTGAACAGGAACAGGGTCGAACGCCCCATGGCCTGCACCACATCTATACCCGCGCGACCAAGCAGGGCGACACGCTCAATAGGGGACTTCCTACGCATCAGCGCACTCCCAGCAAATCGTCGAGGTAGCCCGGAGCCGGGTAGTGGAAAGGCACCGGACCGTCCGGAATGCCCTTCATGAACTGCTGAATGCGCGGATTGGTGGAGTTCATCAGCTCAGCCGGCGTGCCCTGCCCCAGCACCTGACCATCGCCCACCACATAGATGTAGTCAGCGATGCTGGCGGTCTCGGCCAGGTCGTGGGACACCACGATACTGGTGATGCCGAGGGCATCGTTGAGCAGACGAATCAGGCGCACCAGCACGCCCATGGCGATGGGGTCCTGACCGACGAACGGCTCGTCGTACATGAGAATCTGCGGGTCTAGAGCAATCGCACGGGCCAATGCCACGCGGCGCTTCATGCCGCCGGACAACTCATCCGGCATCAATTCGACGGCACCACGCAGACCTACAGCCTGCAGCTTCATAAGTACGATGTCGCGAATCATCTCGTCGGACAGCTGGGTGTGCACGCGCAGCGGGAAGGCCACGTTCTCGAACACATCCAGGTCGGTGAACAGCGCTCCGCTCTGGAACAGCACGCCAAACTGCTTGCGCATGTCGAACAGATCGCTGCGCGACAGGCTCGGCAGGTTCTGCCCATTGACCCAGACCTCACCGCTGGCGGGCTTGAGCTGAGCGGCGATCAGGCGCAGCAGCGTGGTCTTGCCACAGCCGGACGGCCCCATGATGCCGGTGACTTTGCCACGCGGTATGCGGATATCGACGTTGTCGAAGATGTTGCGCGCGCCACGCTTGAAGGTCAGGCCCTTCAACTCGACGGCATAGGCATTCTCGGCGCTCATCCAAACTCCTTGTTACACAGCCCTTCCTGGGTCAGACGCCATAACCCGCGACGGGGATACCTGGCGCCGCAGTCAGGGCCGAACAGGGCGCGGAATATAGCATCGGCGGGCCCTGCAGCCCAAGCCACTGCAACCTTTTCATAACAAATGGTCACAAGATGCAATGACCGCAGCGCACTTCAGGTGAGCCAAAGCGGCTTTGTCGTTATACTCGCTTCCTTTTGTGTCGAGTCCCGCGAAGTACCCATGAGCCAGACCAGCGACCTGATCCAGTCCGCGCAACGCACCATTCGCCTCGAAGCCGAGGCCGTCGAGAGCCTGCTGAGTCGCATCGACGCCGACTTCGTGCGCGCCTGCGAAATGATCCTGACCTGCAAGGGCCGCGTCGTGGTGGTCGGCATGGGCAAGTCCGGGCACATCGGCAACAAGATCGCCGCCACCCTGGCAAGTACCGGCACGCCGGCCTTCTTCGTGCATCCGGCCGAGGCCAGCCACGGCGACATGGGCATGATTACCAAGGAAGACGTGGTGCTGGCCCTGTCCAACTCCGGCTCCACCGCCGAGATCGTGACCCTGCTGCCACTGATCAAGCGCCTCGGCATCCAGCTGATCAGCATGACCGGTAACCCGGAGTCGCCGCTGGCCAAGGCCGCCGAAGTCAATCTGGACGCCCGCGTCGCCCAGGAAGCCTGCCCGCTCAATCTGGCACCAACCTCCTCTACCACTGTCTCCCTGGTGATCGGCGACGCCCTGGCCATCGCCCTGCTGGAAGCCCGCGGCTTCACCGCCGAAGATTTCGCCTTCTCCCACCCAGGCGGCGCCCTTGGCCGCCGCCTGCTGCTCAAGGTGGAGAACGTGATGCATGCGGGCTCGCGTCTGCCACTGGTGCCGCGCGGCACCTCGCTGCGCGATGCGCTGCTGGAAATGACCCGCAAGGGCCTGGGCATGACCGTTATCGTCGAAGCCGACGGCAAGCTGGCCGGCATCTTCACCGACGGCGACCTGCGCCGCACCCTGGACAAGGGCATCGACGTGCGCGAGGCCAGCATCGATCAGGTGATGACCCTGCACGGCAAGACTGCCCGCGCCGAGATGCTCGCCGCCGAGGCGCTGAAAATCATGGAAGACCACAAGATCAACGCGCTGGTGGTGGTGGATAACGAGGACAAGCCGGTTGGCGCCCTCAATATGCATGACCTGCTGCGCGCCGGAGTGATGTAAATGACTGCCGACCTGCTGCAACGCGCCAAGGGCGTGAAACTGGCCATCTTCGACGTCGACGGCGTGCTCACCGACGGCCGCCTGTACTTCCTCACGGATGGCAGCGAGTTCAAAACCTTCAACACCCTGGACGGCCACGGCATCAAGATGCTGATCAACTCTGGGGTGCGTACCGCCATCATCAGCGGGCGCAAGACCCCGGTGGTCGAGCGCCGCGCACAGAACCTGGGCATCCAGCACCTGTACCAGGGCCGCGAGGACAAGCTTGTCGTTCTGGATGAACTGCTCGGCGACCTGGGCCTGTCCTATGAGCAGGTCGCGTACCTGGGTGACGACCTGCCCGATCTGCCGGTGATCCGCCGCGTCGGTCTGGGCATGGCCGTGGCCAGCGCCGATGGCTTCGTGCGCCAGCACGCCCATGGCGTGACCGCCGCCCGCGGCGGCGAAGGTGCTGCGCGCGAATTCTGCGAGCTGATCATGCGCGCCCAGGGCACGCTGGAAGCCGCCCAGGCTGCCTACCTCTAGGAATCGCCCCATGAACGGCAAACTGCGCAACTATCTGTTCGGCCTGCTGGCGGTAGCCCTGGTCGGCGCCCTCGGCTACTGGAACGTCCGCCCGGAAAGCTTCATGGAGCGCCAGACGGCCGCCGAATCCGACACCACCATCGACTTCTATGTGGTCGGCGCCAGCGCCCAGCAGTTCCAGGCAGACGGCCAACTGCAGTACGAAATGACCGCCAGCAAGCTGGAGCACATCAAGGCCAGCGACATCACCCTGGTGGAAAAGCCCGACCTGCAACTGTACCGCGGCACCCAGTATCCCTGGCATGTTCGCAGCGACAAGGGTGAGGTCGCGCCGGAGGGCAAGCAGGTCGAGCTGATCGACAACGTGCGCATCGCCCGCACCGATGCGCAGAACCGCGCCACCGTGATCACCACCAGCCGCGCTACCGTATTCCCAGACAAAGAATATGCGCAGACCCAGCAAGCCGTTAGAATCGAGGCCGCCAATGGGGTGACCACGGCACAGGGAATGAAAGCGTACATGAACGACGGCAAGATCGACTTGCTGTCCAACGTAAGAGGCCAGCATGAGGTTCGTTAAAACCTTCCCCCTACTGCTCAGCCTGGGCGCCGCGCTCGGAAGCGCCAGCGCCTGGGCCTTGCCCAGCGACCGCGACCAACCGATCCGGGTGCAGGCGGACAGCGCAGAACTGGACGACAAGCAAGGCGTGGCGGTCTACCGCGGCGGCGTGGTGATCACTCAGGGCACCCTGAAGATCACCGGCGACACCGTGACCATCACACAGGATGCCAATGGCGAAATCGAAGTCTTCACCTCGGTGGGCAAGCCTGCCTACTACGAGCAGAAGCCTTCCGCTGACAAGGACATCGTCAAGGCCTACGGCCTGACCATCCAGTACTACGCGACCAACGAGCGCATCGTTCTGATCGATCAGGCCAAGGTGATCCAGCAGGGTAATACCTTCGAAGGCGAGAAGATCGTCTATGACACCCAGCGCCAGATCGTCAACGCCGGCCGCGCCACGGGCAGCAACGTCTCGATGCCGCGCCCGCGCATCGACATGATCCTGCAACCGCGCAAGAAAGACGGCCAAGCGGGGCAGGCGCAGTAATGGCGACTCTCAAAGCCCAGCATCTGGCCAAGAGCTACAAAGGTCGCCAGGTGGTCCGCGACGTCAGCCTGTCCATCGACAGCGGCCAGATCGTCGGCCTGCTCGGCCCCAACGGCGCCGGCAAGACCACCTGCTTCTACATGATCGTCGGCCTGGTCCAGGCCGATCAGGGCCGCGTGCTGATCGACAGCCAGGACCTCAGCCACCTGCCCATGCACGGCCGCGCCCGCTCCGGCATCGGCTATCTGCCGCAGGAAGCCTCGATCTTCCGCAAGCTGTCGGTGGCCGACAACATCATGGCCATCCTCGAGACCCGCAAGGACCTCGACCGCGCCGGCCGCGAGAAGGCCCTGGAAGCCCTGCTGCAGGAATTCCACATCAGTCATATCCGCGACAGCCTGGGCATGAGCCTGTCCGGTGGCGAACGACGCCGCGTGGAAATCGCCCGCGCCCTGGCCACCGAACCGAAGTTCATCCTGCTCGACGAACCCTTCGCCGGCGTCGACCCGATTTCGGTGGGCGACATCAAGCAAATCATCCACCACCTCAAGGCCAAGGGCATCGGTGTACTGATCACCGATCACAACGTGCGCGAGACCCTGGACATCTGCGAGACCGCCTACATCGTCAACGACGGCCAGCTGATCGCCGAGGGCGATGCCGAAACCATCCTGGCCAACCAGCTGGTCAAGGAAGTCTACCTGGGGCATGAATTCCGTCTGTGAGCCGAGCCCCGTGCGGGGCTTGCGCAAAGGGCTAGAATCATTCAAGGTCAGGCATATAATTTGCTTCCTAGGGCGGTTCGCCGCCCTGCAGTGGATGGCGCCGCGCGCCGGCAAGTGAACAAGGTACCCAGCCCCATACCATGAAACCGTCGCTAGTCCTCAAGATGGGCCAGCAGCTGACGATGACTCCGCAGCTGCAACAGGCCATCCGCCTCCTCCAGCTCTCCACCCTGGACCTGCAGCAGGAAATCCAGGAGGCCCTGGAATCCAACCCCATGCTGGAACGCCAGGAAGACGGCGAAGATTTCGACAACTCCGACCCGATGGCCGATGCCGCCGAACAGGCCGGAACCACTCAGCAGGACAATTCGAACTTCCAGGACAGCACGGTCGCGGTCAACAACAACGAAAGCGCCGAAGACGGCGACTGGCATGATCGCATCCCCAGCGAACTGCCCGTCGACACCGCCTGGGAAGACGTTTACCAGACCAGCGCAAGCAGCTTGCCGAGCAACGATGACGACGAGTGGGACTTCACCACCCGCACCTCCGCCGGCGAAAGCCTGCAGAGCCACCTGCTATGGCAACTCAACCTGGTGCCGATGTCAGACAAGGACAAGCTGATCGGCGTCACCATCATCGACTGCATCAACGACCAGGGTTACCTGGAAGAGACCATCGACGAGATCGTCGAGTCCTTCGATCCGGAACTTGAGGTCGAAGCCGACGAGGTCGAGGCCGTACTGCATCGCATCCAGCACTTCGAGCCGGCCGGCATCGGCGCCCGCGACCTGCGCGAATGCCTGCTGCTGCAACTGCGTCAGCTACCCGCCAGCACACCCTGGTTGAGCGAAGCACAGCGCCTGGCCAGCGAATACCTCGATGTCCTCGGCAGCCGCGACTACAGCCAGCTGCTGCGCCGCATGAAGCTCAAGGAAGATGAGCTCAAGCAGATCATCGAGCTCATTCAGAGCCTCAACCCGCGCCCGGGCTCGCAGATCGAGGCCAACGAGCCTGAGTACGTGGTGCCGGACGTCATCGTACGCAAGCACAACGAGCGCTGGCTGGTCGAGCTGAACCAGGAGGCGGTGCCGCGCCTGCGCGTTAACCCGCAGTACGCCGGCTTCGTCAAACGCGCCGACTCCAGCGCCGACAACACCTTCATGCGCAACCAGCTGCAGGAAGCGCGCTGGTTCATCAAGAGCCTGCAGAGCCGCAACGAGACACTGATGAAGGTGGCGACGCAGATCGTCGAGCACCAGCGTGGTTTCCTCGACTACGGCGACGAGGCGATGAAACCCCTGGTCCTGCACGACATTGCCGAGGCGGTGGGTATGCACGAGTCGACCATCTCGCGCGTCACCACGCAGAAATTCATGCACACCCCGCGCGGCATCTACGAGCTGAAGTACTTCTTTTCCAGCCACGTCAGCACCTCCGAGGGCGGCGAATGCTCGTCCACCGCGATCCGCGCCATCATCAAGAAACTGGTCGCCGCGGAAAACGCGAAAAAGCCGTTGAGCGACAGCAAGATCGCTGGTTTACTGGAAGCACAGGGCATTCAGGTAGCCCGCCGCACTGTCGCCAAGTACCGCGAATCGCTCGGCATAGCACCGTCCAGCGAACGCAAGCGACTAATGTAAGCGGCCCTGAACGGAAGGCTTCTGCACCACCGTACCGAGCGCCAGATACCCTGCACGGGGGAACCATGGCCCGCAGTGCACCAGCCCTTTCAGCCAACGTGTTACGGCGGCAGGCAAGCTAGTCTGTCTCTTACACCAGGCAACAAGGAGAAGCGGTATGCAAGTCAACATCAGTGGACATCAACTGGATGTGACCGACGCTCTGCGTGACTATGTCGGCGAGAAGTTGAGCCGGCTGGAACGCCATTTCGACAAGATCACCAATGTGCAGGTCATCATGGAGGTCGAGAAGCTGAAGCAGAAGATCGAAGCGACCCTGCACATTGCCGGCGGTGAAATCGTGGCCAACGCCGAACACGAAGACATGTATGCGGCCATCGACCTGCTGACCGACAAACTCGACCGACAACTGATCAAGCACAAGGAAAAGCAGCTGGGTCGCCTGCAAGGCGCCACGGCTCGCTGACACCACCTCCCTCATGATCCGACTCGAAACCATCCTGACTCCCGCACGTTCCCTGGTGAACGTGCCGGGAGGCAGCAAGAAACGTGTACTCGAACAGATTGCCAACCTGGTTGCCCGCGATCTCACCGATCTGGACGCTCAGGACATCTTCGAAAACCTGATTGCCCGCGAGAAGCTCGGCTCCACCGGCTTCGGCAACGGCATCGCTATACCCCACTGCCGCCTGCCGGGCTGCCAGGCGCCGATCAGCGCCGTGCTGCACCTGGAGGCAGCGGTAGACTTCGACGCCATCGACGGCGCGCCGGTAGACCTGCTGTTCGTCCTGCTGGTGCCGGAGGCAGCGACCGACGAGCACCTGGAGCTGCTCCGGCAGATCGCCAGCATGCTCGACCGCGCGGAGGTACGTGAGCGGCTGCGCCAGGCGCAGAGCAACGAGGGCCTCTACCAGGTCGTGGTCGACGTCCAGAGCGGCCACTGAACACGGGGGCGTCATGCGTCTGATCATCGTCAGCGGTCGTTCCGGTTCGGGCAAAAGCACTGCCCTCGACGTGCTGGAAGACAATGGCTTCTACTGCATCGACAACCTGCCGGCCGGCCTGCTGCCTGACCTGGCCGAACGCGCCCTGCTGCAAACCGAGCTGCTGCATCCGCAGGTTGCCGTGTCGGTGGACGCGCGCAACCTGCCCAGCCAGCTCAAGCGCTTTCCCGAGCTGCTCGACGAAGTGCGCGCCCGCCACATCCAGTGCGACGTGCTGTATCTCGATGCCGACGAGGAGACCCTGCTCAAGCGCTTCTCCGAGACCCGCAGGCGCCACCCACTGACCAATGAAGATCGCGCCCTGGCCGAAGCCATCCGCGACGAGGCCCAGCTGCTGGCGCCAATCATCGATCTGGCCGACCTGAAGATCGACACCACCCACCTCAACCTCTACCAGCTGCGCGACAGCATCAAGCTGCGCCTGCTGAACAAGCCGGAACCGGGTACCGCCTTCCTGGTCGAATCGTTCGGTTTCAAGCGCGGCATGCCGGTCGACGCCGATCTGGTGTTCGATGTGCGCTGCCTGCCCAACCCCTACTGGAAGCCGGACCTGCGCGACATGTCCGGCCTGGAAGCCCCGGTGGCCGAGTACCTGGCGGCGCAAGCGGATGTCGAGGAGATGTACCAGGACATCCAGGCCTACCTGAACAAGTGGCTGCCGCGCTTCGCCGCCAGCAACCGGGCCTACGTGACCGTCGCCATCGGCTGTACCGGCGGCCACCATCGCTCGGTGTACCTGGCCAACCGCCTGGGCGAAGCCCTGAAACCCGTACTGAAGAACGTCCAGGTTCGCCATCGCGACCTCGGCTAAGGACTGCAATGCCCACCCGCGAGATCACCATCATCAACAAACTCGGCCTGCACGCGCGCGCCGCCGCCAAGTTCGTCGGCGTGGCCAGCAGCTTTCCCTGCCAGGTGCGCGTGGGCCGCTCGCCGGAAGCGCTGGTGGACGGCAAGAGCATCATGGCGGTGATGATGCTGGCCGCCGGCAAGGGCACCAACCTGCACCTGTCCAGCGAGGGCGAACAAGCCGACCAGGCACTGGACGCCCTGGTGGCGCTGATCGACAACAAGTTCGACGAAGGCGAGTGAACGCCGACGCATGAAAAAAGGGGCCTGCGGGCCCCTTTTTCGTTGCGCAGCCGGTCAGCTGCCGGCGACGGTCATGCGCTCGATCAGCACCGAGCCGGTGCGAATGTTGCCGCGCAGCTCAAGGTCGCTGCCGACAGCGACAATCTGACGGAACATGTCCTTGAGATTGCCGGCGATGGTCACTTCCTGCACCGGGAACTGGATTTCTCCATTCTCCACCCAGAAGCCGGCGGCGCCGCGCGAGTAGTCGCCAGTGACCAGGTTGAGCCCCTGCCCCATCAGTTCGGTGACCAGCAGGCCACGGCCCATACGCTTGATCAGGGCCTGCTGATCCTCGTCGCCATGGCTGACGAACAGGTTGTGCACGCCCCCGGAGTTGGCCGTGCTGGGCAAGCCCAGCTTGCGCCCGGAATAGGTGCCGAGCACGTAGGAAACCAATTCGCCGCCGGCGACGAAGGGCTTGGCATAGGTGGCCAGGCCATCGCCATCGAAGGTCGCGCTGCCCATGGCACGCGGGATGTGTGGGCGCTCATCGAGGTTCAGCCACTCGGGGAACAGGCGCTGGCCCAGCGCACCTTCGAGGAACGAGGAATGACGGTACAGGTTGCCGCCGGAAATGGCCGCGAGGAAATGCCCGAACAAGCCGGTGGCCAGCTCCGCGGCAAACAGGACCGGCACCTCGCAGGTCGGCACCGGACGCGCACCGAGGCGCGCCACGCTGCGCTCGGCGGCCTTGCGCCCGATCGACAGCGGGTCAGCGAGCAGCTCGCCCTGGCGATTGACGTCATACCAGTAGTCGCGCTGCATCTGCCCCTCGCCTTCGGCGATCATCACGCAACTGAGGCTGTGACGGGTGCTGGCATAGCCGCCGACAAAGCCATGGCTGTTGCCGTAGACGCGACAGCCCTGATGGGTGCTGAGGCTGGTACCGTCGGCGTTGCTGATGCGCTTGTCCGTGGCGAAGGCTGCCGCCTCGCAGGCCAGGGCCAGTTCCACCGCCTGCTCCGGCGCGATGGCCCAGGGGTGATAGAGGTCCAGGTCCGGCAGTTCACGCGCCATCAGCGCGGCGTCGGCGAGGCCAGCGCAATCGTCTTCCGAGGCATGTTTGGCGATGGCCAGGGCTGCCGCCACCGTCTCGCGGATCGCCGCCTCGCCGCTCGCCGAGGTGCTGGCCGAGCCCTTGCGCTGGCCGACGTACAGGGTGATGCCGAAGCCCTGGTCGCGGTTGAACTCAACCGTCTCGGCCTCGCCCTGGCGGACCGTGGTGGACAAGCCCTGCTCCATCGACACCGCCACTTCACAGGCGCTGGCGCCCTGGCGGCGCGCCTCGGCGATGATCTGCTCGACCTGCGCCTGCAGGTCCGGCAGGGCCTGCGGGCCCACTGCTTGTGCTGAACTCATGTTGCACTCCAACGACGGGAGGCCGGTCCGCTGCGGACAGGCTCCCCCTGACTGGTTATCATGACAGCGTTTCCATCCGGACCGCCCCCATGGCTGATTCATACGACGAAGACTTCTCCGGCGAGAAGAGCAAGACCCAGATCAAGCGCGAACTGCACGCCCTGCAGGATCTCGGCGCCCGCCTGACCACCCTCAAGCCCGAGCTGATCGCCAAGTTGCCGATCACCGACGGCCTGCGCAAGGCCCTGGCCGAAGCACCGAAACACACGGCCAATGCCGCCAAGAAGCGCCACGTGCAGTTCATCGGCAAGCTTATGCGCGACCAGGACATCGACGCCATTCTGGCGCTGATCGACCAGGTCGACAGCTCCACCCGCGAATACAACGAGCGCTTCCATAATCTGGAGCGCTGGCGTGACCGCCTGATCGCCGGCGACGACAGCACCCTGGAGAGTTTCGTCGCCGACTATCCGGAAGCCGACCGCCAGCACCTGCGCAGCCTGATCCGTCATGCCCAGCATGAAGCGGCCCACAACAAGCCGCCCGCCGCCGCGCGCAAAGTCTTCAAATACATCCGCGATCTGGACGAGGTCCAACGCGGCCTGCGTTAACGCCTCCGCCAGCCGGCGCCTCAGGCGCCGGTGCCACCCACGGTGATCGCGTCGATCTTCAGGGTCGGCTGGCCTACGCCCACCGGCACCGACTGACCGTCCTTGCCGCAGGTGCCCACGCCACTGTCCAGCGCCAGGTCGTTGCCGACCATGGACACCCGGCTCATCGCCTCCGGCCCGTTGCCGATCAGGGTCGCGCCCTTGACCGGCGCGGTGATCCTGCCGTCCTCGATCAGGTAAGCCTCACTGGTAGAAAACACGAACTTGCCGCTGGTGATGTCGACCTGACCACCGCCGAGGTTGGCGCAGTAGATGCCGCGTTTCACCGAGCGGATGATTTCTTCCGGATCGCTCTTGCCGGCCAGCATGTAGGTGTTGGTCATGCGTGGCATCGGCAGGTGCGCGTAGGACTCGCGCCGGCCATTGCCGGTCGGGGCCACGCCCATCAGGCGCGCATTCAGCTTGTCCTGCATGTAGCCCTTGAGCACACCGTTCTCGATCAGCGTGGTGCACTGGGTGCGGGTGCCTTCGTCGTCCAGGCTCAGCGAGCCGCGGCGGCCCGCCAGGGTGCCGTCGTCGACGATGGTGCACAGGCTCGACGCCACCCGCTCACCGACCTTGCCGCTATATGCCGAGCTGCCCTTGCGGTTGAAGTCGCCCTCCAGGCCATGACCGACCGCCTCGTGCAGCAGCACGCCGGACCAGCCGGCGCCCATCACCACCGGCAGGGTGCCGGCCGGCGCGGGAATCGCCTCCAGGTTGACCAGCGCCTGGCGCAGTGCCTCGCGGGCGTAGCCCTTGGCACGCTCCTCGCCGTGCTGATCGAGTTCGAGGAAGTAGCGGTAGTCGCTGCGCCCGCCACCACCGTGACCGCCGCGCTCGCGGCGGCCGTTGTGCTCGACGATCACGCTGACGTTGAAACGCACCAGCGGACGGATGTCGGCGCCCAGGCTGCCATCGCTGGCGGCCACCAGCACGTGATCCCAGACTCCGGCCAGACTGACCGTGACCTGCTTGATGCGCGGATCGAGGCTGCGGGTGAATTGGTCGATGCGCTTGAGCAGCTCGACCTTCTCGGCGCGTTCCAGCACTTCCAGCGGGTTGTCCTGTGCATACAGCGCCACCACCGCCGGGCTGGCGAAGGTCTGTACGCGACCCTGCTGGCCGGCCCTGGCAATCGAGCGGGCGGCGCGCGCCGCCTGGCTCAGGGCCTCGGCTTGAATGGCGTTGCTGTAGGCGAAACCGGTCTTCTCGCCGGACTGGGCGCGCACGCCCACACCCTGGTCGAGGTTGAAGCTGCCTTCCTTGACGATGCCGTCCTCCAGCACCCAGGACTCGGAGACCTGGCTCTGAAAATAAAGATCGGCGGCGTCGATGCCGGGACCGACCAGTTCACCAAGGATCGCCGGCAACTGTTCGATGGTCAGGTTGCCGGGGCTCAGCAGATGACCGCTGACGCGGCCGAGGATATCGCTCATGGTTGCTCCGTGGGCGCCGGACCGGGTTGCTCCGGCGCGATGAATCGTCTGTGAAGGGCCACCGGCATGCGCTGGCGGATCGCCGCCTGCTCGGCGGCATCGCGACTGGCCAGCAGCACCGCCTCGCCCTGAGGCTGCTCGGCGAGCACACGGCCCCAGGGGTCGATGATCGCCGAGTGGCCGAACGTCTCGCGGCCACCCGGGTGCGTACCACCCTGCCCCGCCGCCAGCACATAGCACTGGGTTTCGATGGCGCGCGCGCGGGTCAGCACCTGCCAATGCGCCGCACCGGTAACGGCGGTAAAGGCCGCCGGGGCGCTGATCAGCTCGGCGCCGGTCTCGCGCAGGCGGCTGTACAACTCGGGGAAACGCAGGTCGTAGCATACCGTCAGGCCGAGCCGGCCGACCGGGGTATCAGCCACCACCACGCGCCCACCGAAGGCATAGTCGTCCGACTCGCGATAGCGTCCACGGGCATCAGCCACATCGACGTCGAACAGGTGCAGCTTGTCGTAGCGCGCCACGCGCTCACCCTGAGCGTCGATCAGCAGCGAACAGGCATGTGCTTTGGCACTGGGCTGGCCGTCCGGCGGCAGGGGAATGGTGCCGGCGACTATCCACAGGCCCAAATCGCGAGCGCTCTGGCGCAGCCAGGGCAGGATCGGCCCCTGGCCTTCGGCCTCGGCACGGCCGAGCGCGGCCAGGTCGCGGCGGCCCATGGCGGCGAAATTTTCCGGCAGTACGGCGAGGCGCGCACCCGCCTCGGCGGCCTGATGCAGCAGGCGGCGAGCGGCGGCGAGGTTGGCTAGGACATCGTCCTGGCTGACCATCTGGATTACGGCGAGGGACATGGAAACTTCCGTCCGGTTGATACCTGCATCCTACCGCAAGTCACTCAGCGCGGCTTCTCGAACGGCTTCTCGAAGCTGATCTCTGGGTCCTGCCAGGGCCCCTTGACCTTGTACTGCACGCTGGCGAAGCGGGCCACGCGATCACCCAGCAGCTTGTCGGCAATGAACAACGCGCCGCCGACAGCCGGCGCACCGACGATCAACGCGGCCAGCGGCAGGTTGTTGGTCACCGGCAGGGTCACCAGCAGCTTGGCGTCGATCTGCTCACGTGCCATGTCCAGGGTCCCGTTCAGCTCTAGGGTGCTGGACGGACCAACGACCTTGAGTGGCTCGCGGGTCTGGAAAACACCATCCTGGCCGGCCAGCAGGGTCTTGGTAGTGTCGTAGCTGAAGCCCTTGCCGAGCAGGTCGGAGAAATCCAGGCGCAAACGACGGCTGATCGAGTTGAAGTTGAGCAGGCCGAACACGCGCAGGGCCGAGGCCGAGCCCTGCACTTCGACGAACTGGCCCTTGCGCAGGCTGGCATCAAGGCTACCGGACAGCCGTTGCAGGCCGAACCAGGCGGGCGAGCCGGGCCAGCGGGTATCCATGTCCAGGCGGAAACGCTCGCTGGTGGCGCTCGGCGCGTAGCCCCAGGCACTGAGGATATCGGCCAGGTTCTTGCCCTCGATACGCCCCTTGTACCAGCTGGCACTGCTACCGGGAACGCCTTCCCAGCCCAGCTCGCCACCGACCTTGAGCCCCTTGAGGTCGAGCATGAGTTCGCTGAAGCGAACGCCCTGGGGGGTAGGGCGCGCCTTGAGCGACCAGGCGCCGATCAGCGCATCGCCCTGCATCACCCTG
Source organism: Aquipseudomonas alcaligenes (assembly GCA_900156135.1). Classification (GTDB taxonomy): domain Bacteria; phylum Pseudomonadota; class Gammaproteobacteria; order Pseudomonadales; family Pseudomonadaceae; genus Aquipseudomonas; species Aquipseudomonas alcaligenes_D. Next base: position 93,219 of record FTMP01000008.1, read on the forward strand.
GCGATGCGCACATCCAGTGGGGGGATCTGTCGCGGGTCAACCGCCGCCAGCGGGTCCGGCTTGTCCGGCACTGGCGCGCCAGCCTCGGGCGGCCGGGCCGGCGGGAAGCTGAGGCGCGCCAGATCGAGATCAATGGGCGCTCCTTTGGCGTCGGGCAGACCGACCCGGCCTTCCAGCAGGGCACTGCTCAGGTCGAGCTGCCAGCCGCCCTGTACCGGTGCCAGCTTCACGCCCAGGTTATCGACCTGAGTACCGAAGCCGCTGAAACGATCAATGCGCAGATCGGCACCGGCAAACAGCTTACGGTTCTGCCCGTCACCGGCCAGCGCCTGGTAGGGCTGCAGCGCCGCTTGCCAGGCACTCCAGTCGAACTCACCAAGACGCCCGCTGACCCGCACACCTGCAGCGCTCGGCAGACGCGCCGGATCGCCGCCCAAGCGCAGCTCGCCACGGCCGCTGCCAAGCTGCCCGGGCGGTGCCGCGAGCGCCAGGCTGGCCAGGCTGCCGTGATCCAGCCAGTAGCGCCGCTCATTGCCCTGCAGGGTCATGCGCCAACTGGTGCTGCGTCCCTCCGCAACGGTCTTGGCAAACGGTGCCGGCAGATCCACCGCGAGTCCTTTGAGGTCGGAGTCGACGCGCAACTGGCTGTCGCCGCCATCAAGGATCAGGCTCAGCTGATAGGGCAGCTCCCCACGGATGGGCAGCGGCTGAGTTATCCCCAGCCAGCCGGTCAGACGATTCAGCGCCACGCGGCCATTGACCTCGATGCGGGTGCGCGCTTTGCCACGCGCGCCCTGCGCCAGGGCCCGCCCGCGCACCACATGCCCGAGCACCTGGGCGCGAATATCCGGTGCACTGAGGCCGCTGGCGCTGTTGAAGCGGAAAGCACCGGCGAGCTGGCTCAGCTCCAGCTCGGGAGAAGTGATCTTGAGCTGTGCCCCCTGGGTGGCGAAGTCCACCTGAATCTGCGGCGTCTGTCCCTGACTCAGGGGGATGTCCAGTTTCAACTTGCCGCTCAGTGGTCCCTGCCCCTGCCAGCCAGCGAAGGTCTCGGCCGTGCCGATGGGCGCTTCCTGGAGAATCTTCAGGGCATCGGGCAGGCTACTCTCCAGCTCCCCTTCCAGCGCCAGGCGCGGCGCCTGGCCGTTGGCGGCCTTGGGAATGCTGACCATCACGTCGCGGACCCGGCTGTCGAGAATGCTGGCTTCAGGCACTCGCACATCGACGCCATCGTCCTCGATCAGCACTTCGCCACGTGCCTCGCGCAGGCTCGGCCAGCCAGGCTGGAAAGCCAGCTCGGCACCATCCACCAGAAAATACAGGCTGATGCTGCGCGCCGCATCGTCGGCGTCCTTGGCCAGCGAGCCCTGGTACTGGAACCAGCCATCCTCGATATGTCCGGCGCGAATCGCCGTCTGCAGCCAATCGGCCAGGGCCGGACTCAGGCCTGGCGAGCGGGTCGGCAGGTACTTCTTGGCCTGCAGCGCATCGCCGTCCTTGAGACCGACACGCAGGTCCATGTAGTCCTCCTGCGCCGGGTCCTTCTTCAGTCGGACCAGGAAGTCGCCCGCCATCCGGCCCTCGTCGCCCACCACCTGCAGGTACGGGCTCTGCAGGGTGAAACCCTCCTCGTCCAGCTCCCACAGCAGGCGCGCACCCGCCTGACGGTAGCGCCACATCTCAGGGAACAGGTTGGGGAAGTGCAGGCCGAAGTTTTCGCTGGCGGCCAGCCCTTCGCCACTACCGAGGTCGCCGCGCATGCTGCCGCTGGCATTCTCCACCGCTGGCGAGCCATGCCAGGCGCCAATGCTGACGCGCTCCAGGTTGGCTGAATAGCGCACCCGCGTGGCATCGCTTAGCTGCGGGCGGTAGTCGAGCTGCACGTTGCGCAGGGCGCCACTTGGCCGTAGCGCTTCCAGGGCCTCGGTAGCGGCATCGGGCAGCGGTGCCAGGGCCAGAATCACCGGGCTCAGGGGCGTCAGATCGAGGCGGTCGGCGCTGAGCGCCCAGCGCTGCACCTGCCCCTGGGCATCGAGCTGCTGGCTCAGGGCCAGTTGCACCTCGCCCCAGCGGGTATCGCCCAGACTCAGCGCCAAGCCGTCCACCAGCAGATCGAAGCCATCGGCACGCCGCTCGAAATAGGCGCTCAGCGCCAGATCGCTGACCTGCACGGCCTTGCGCTTGCCGTAGGCGCCGCGTACTTCCGGCGCGTGCAGGCGGGCCGCGCCGCGCTGCACCTGGCCGGCAACCCACTGCAACCAGAACTCGCCCCCGGCCTGGGCGCGGTCCAGGTGCCAGTCGCGGGTGAGCCCTGCCGGCAACCAGGCGGCCCAGTCGCTCTGCGGCAGGCTCAGGTAAGCGTCGGCCTTGCTCGCGCGCCAGTCCTGGCTGTCCAGCTGGACCTTGAGGTCGAAGGCCAGCGGCTGGCCGTCGGGCAGCCGCAGGCGACCATCAAGATGCTGGCGCACGCTGCCGCTGCGCAGTGTCAGGTCGATGTAGGTCAGGCTGAGAGGTTCGCGCCCCCGCGGCTCCAGGGTCAGCTGGCTGCCCAGCAGCGACACCTTGGCGACCATCTGCAGCGCATCGATCAACTTCTGCGGCTGCGGCGCCGCGCCCGGCTCGCGCTGCGGCAGGCCCTCGACCGTCCAGCGCCCGTCCTCGGCCTGACGCAGGCTGAGCTGCAGGCCCTCCAGCTGGAGGTTGGCGATACGCGGCTGCCGGGCCAGCAGGCTGGCGAGCATGTCCGGCACCACCCGCACCTGGTCCAGGCGCACCACAGCGGCGCCTTCGCCGAGCTGCACGTCATGCGCGGTGAGGATCGGGTCGAAGCCACTCCAGCCGCCTTCCAGGTGGCCGATCGACAGCGGCATGCCCACGGCCGCCTGGGCTCTGGCCTGCACTTCATCGCGGTATTCGGCGACCAGCGGCACCAGCTCTCGCCCCAGGCTCACATAGAGCGCGGCAAACACCAGCAGCAGGGCGCAGAGACCGAGCGTCGCGCGCAGCAACCGAATCAGCAGGCTCATTCAGTGCAGCGCCTCAGAGCAGCACGACATCGTACTGCTCCTGGGAATACATGCTCTCCACCTGAAACTTGATGGTGCGCCCGATGAAGGCCTCCAGATCGGCGACGTTGCCCGACTCCTCGTCCAGCAGGCGGTCGACCACCTTCTGTTCGGCCAGCACCAGATAGCCCTCGGCCTGGTAGGCGCGGGCCTCGCGGAGGATCTCGCGGAAGATTTCGTAGCAGATGGTTTCCGGCGTCTTCAGCTTGCCCCGGCCCTGGCAGGCACTGCAGGGCTCGCACAGCACCTGTTCGAGGCTCTCGCGGGTGCGTTTGCGGGTCATCTGCACCAGGCCCAGCTCGGTGATGCCGATAATGTTGGTCTTGGCGTGGTCGCGCTCCAGCTGCTTCTCCAGGGTGCGCAGCACCTGGCGCTGGTGTTCTTCATCTTCCATGTCGATGAAGTCGATGATGATGATCCCGCCGATGTTGCGCAGGCGCAGCTGGCGGGCGATGGCGGTGGCCGCCTCGAGGTTGGTCTTGAAGATGGTCTCTTCGAGAGTGCGGTGACCGACGAAGGCGCCGGTGTTGACGTCGATGGTGGTCATCGCCTCGGCCGGATCAATGATCAGGTAGCCACCGGACTTGAGCGGTACCTTGCGCTCCAGGGCGCGCTGGATCTCGTCTTCGACGCCATACAGGTCGAAGATCGGCCGCTCGCCGGGGTAGTGCTCCAGGCGATCGGCGATTTCCGGCATCAGCTCGTCGACGAACTGGGTGATCTTGCCGAAGGTTTCCCGCGAGTCGATGCGAATCTTCTCGATCTTCGGGTTGACCAGGTCACGCAGGGTGCGCAGTGCCAGGGACAGGTCTTCGTAGATCACTGTGGGCGTCGATGCGGTCTTCATTTGCGCAGCAATCTGCTCCCACAGGCGGCGCAGGTAGCGGATATCGACCAGGATCTCGTCCTTGCCGGCGCCCTCGGCGGCGGTGCGCAGGATGAAACCGCCGACCTCCTCGATGCCCTCGGCCGCCACGCAATCGGCCACCACCTGCTTGAGGCGCTCGCGCTCGGCCTCGTCCTCGATCTTCAGGGAAATGCCGACATGCGCGGTACGCGGCATGTAGACCAGATAACGCGAAGGGATCGAGAGGTGAGTGGTCAGGCGCGCGCCCTTGGTGCCGATCGGGTCCTTGGTCACCTGCACCACCAGGCTCTGGCCCTCGTGGACCAGGGCGCCAATGGACTCCACGGCGCTACCCTCGCGATTGGAGATTTCCGCCGCATGAATGAAGGCCGCACGCTCCAGGCCGATGTCGACGAAGGCTGCCTGCATGCCGGGCAACACCCGCACCACCTTGCCCTTGTAGATGTTGCCGACGATGCCGCGCTTCTGCGTGCGCTCGACATGCACCTCCTGCAGCACACCGTTTTCCACCACCGCCACGCGCGACTCCATCGGCGTGATGTTGATCAGGATCTCTTCGCTCATGCGTCCTACTCTGCGCGCTGCGGCCTGGGGCCACCGCCATTCTCATTATTGTGGGCCGGCAGGTCAGGCCTGCCAGCACGGAATCCCGAACTCCCCCAGCAGCTGCGCGGTTTCGCACAGCGGCAGGCCGACCACGGCCGAATAACTGCCTTCGAGCTGGCTGACGAACACCGCCGCCAACCCCTGAATACCATAACTGCCGGCCTTGTCGCAGGGCTCACCAGTCGCCCAGTAGGCCTCGGCCTCACCCGCACGCAGCGGGCGGAAGCGCACGCGACTGCTCACCACCCGCGACTCGATGCGCTGTGCGCTGGCCAGCGCCACGGCGGTCAGCACTTGATGCTCACGCCCGGACAGCGCGGCCAGCGTGGCCAGGCACTCGGCCTGGTCGGCCGGCTTACCCAGAATGCGCCCATCGAGCACCACGGCGGTATCGGCACCCAATACCACGGCGCCTGCCTGGTCGTTGAGCGCGCCCAGTCCGGCCAGCGCCTTTTCCCTCGCCAGACGCTCTACATAGCGCTCGGGGGGCTCGCCGGGCAATGCCGTTTCATCGATGGAAGCGATTAGCGTGACGAAGGGCACACCGATCTGCGCCAGCAGCTCGCGCCGGCGGGGGGAACCCGAGGCCAGATGAAGCGAGGCCATGCAGACATCTCCTGGTCTGGAGTAAGGAGGTGGGGCGCCTCAGTAAACCCCGAAGCGCCGTTGCAGCCCACGCAGAATGGCGAACACCCAGGGCCAGAGCAAGGCGCTGATCAGCGCCGGCAGGACGAACGCGAGGGTCGGGGGACGGTTGCCGGTAAGCGCGTTGAGCCACAGCTGCACCAGCTGGGCGATGCCGAACACCACCAGCAGTACCAGGCTCTGCTGCCAGGTAGGGAACATCTGCAGGCGTCGCTGCAACGACAGCACCAGGAAGACGATCAGGGTGAGAATCAGGGCGTTCTGCCCCAACAACGTGCCATTGAGCACGTCCACCACCAGTCCCAGGCACCAGGCGGTGAGCATGCCCACCCGCTGCGGCAGGGCCAGCACCCAGTAGGACAGGAACAGGGCCAGCCACAGCGGCCGCCCCAGTTCGAGGAAACGCAGCTGCGGATGCTCGCTGAACGGGATGGGCGCCACGCTAAACAGCAGCGCCAGCAGCAGACTGGCCCACAGTACCCAGGAATTGCGCGATTTGACCTGGACCATCACTGACTCCCTGCGGCAGCTGGAGCGACCGGCGTTGCCGGCGCCGGCACGGTAGCTGGCGGCACGGCCGGAGCCTGCCCGGTGGCGGCCTCGGCTTCGCGATCGGCGGCCTCCTGGGCCTCGGCGGCCTCGGTGGCGCGCTCTTCCGCCGTGCGGCCGTCGGTAAACACCAGTAGCATGTAGCGGCTGCGATTGAGCGCCGCGGTGGGCACGGCACGTACGATGGCGAACGGCTGGCCGGAGTCGTGAATCACCTCGTTGACCGTGGCCACCGGATAGCCGGCCGGGAAGCGCTGGCCCATGCCGGAGCTGACCAGCAGGTCGCCTTCCTTGATGTCCGCCGTGTCGGCCACGTGGCGCAGCTCCAGGCGCTCCGGGTTGCCGGTGCCGGTGGCGATGGCGCGCAGGCCGTTACGGTTCACCTGCACCGGGATGCTGTGGTTGGTATCGGTGAGCAGCAACACCCGCGCGGTGTAGGGCATGACCTCGACGACCTGGCCCATCAGGCCGCGGGCATCGAGCACCGGCTGGCCGAGGAACACGCCATCCTTCTCGCCCTTGTCGATCAGGATGCGGTGGGTGAAGGGGTTGGGGTCGACGCCGATCAGCTCGGTGACCAGCACCTTCTCTTCCACCAGCGCGGCGGAATTGAGCAGCTCGCGCAGGCGTACGTTCTGCTCGGTGAGGGTGGCCAGCTTCTGCAGGCGGCCCTGCATCAGAAGCCCCTCGGCCTTGAGTTTCTCGTTCTCCGCCATCAGCTCGCTGCGGCTGGCAATCTGCTGGGTCGCCTCTTCCCACAGCGTCATTGGCAGGCGGGCCACGCGGTAGGTCGGTTCAACGATCAGGCCGAGCTGCGAGCGCAGCGGCTGCAGCACCTCGAAGCGCGCATCCACCACCATCAGCACGGCCGACAGCACGACCAGCACCAGCAGTCGTACGCCCAGCGACGGTCCCTTGGCGAATAACGGTTTGATGACAGCTACCCTCGACTGACGGCTAGAAAACACAAAGCCGGAAGGACCAGCTTCCGGCTTCGGCTCACCCCTGGGGGGATCACTCGGTGGACAGCAGGTCCATGGAGTGACGATCCATCATTTCCAGGGCACGACCACCGCCACGCGCCACGCAGGTCAGCGGGTCCTCGGCGACGATCACCGGCAAGCCGGTTTCCTGAGCCAGCAGCTTGTCCAGGTCGCGCAGCAACGCGCCACCACCGGTCAGCACCAGGCCGCGCTCGGCAATGTCCGAGGCCAGTTCGGGCGGCGACTGCTCCAGGGCACTCTTGACCGCCTGCACGATGGTTGCCAGGGATTCCTGCAGCGCTTCCAGCACTTCGTTGGAGTTCAGGGTGAAGCTGCGCGGCACGCCCTCGGCCAGGTTACGGCCACGCACGTCGACTTCGCGCACATCACCGCCAGCATAGGCGGTGCCGATTTCCTGCTTGATCCGCTCGGCGGTGGATTCGCCGATCAGCGAGCCGTAGTTGCGACGCACGTAGGTGATGATGGCTTCGTCGAAGCGGTCACCGCCGACGCGCACGGATTCGGCGTAGACCACGCCGTTCAGCGAGATCAGGGCGATTTCGGTGGTACCGCCGCCGATGTCGACAACCATGGAACCACGGGCCTCTTCGACCGGTAGGCCGGCACCGATGGCGGCCGCCATCGGCTCTTCGATCAGAAACACTTCACGGGCGCCGGCGCCCAGAGCGGATTCGCGAATGGCGCGACGCTCGACCTGGGTGGATTTGCACGGCACGCAGATCAGCACGCGCGGCGACGGCTGCAGGAAGCTGTTTTCGTGCACCTTGTTGATGAAGTACTGCAGCATCTTCTCGCAGACGCTGAAGTCGGCGATCACGCCGTCCTTCATCGGACGAATGGCGGAAATGTTGCCCGGAGTACGGCCGAGCATGCGCTTGGCTTCGGTGCCGACGGCAACCACGGATTTCTGGTTGCCACTGCTACGAATGGCGACCACAGACGGCTCGTTGAGGACGATGCCACGCTCGCGGACATAGATCAGGGTATTGGCGGTGCCCAGGTCGATCGACAGATCGCTGGAAAACATGCCACGCAGTTTCTTGAACATGAGGAAGAAGCCCTAGACAGAGCGCGATGAAAACGCTGGGTAAAAAAGTGCGGCAAACTCTATCAACGAGCCGCCCTTTGGGCAAGGCGCCAGATATGCTAAATTGCCTGCTTTTCCGGGCCCGATGGCCCACAATTCGCGGCCTTTGACCGCCCCGCGCGGCATCCGTTCCCCGCCCGTTTTTCTGGAGACTCACGATGGCGCTCGAACGCTCCGACGTGGAAAAAATCGCCCATCTGGCCCGCCTGGGCCTGACCGAGAGCGAAATTCCGCAAACCACCGCCACCCTCAACAACATCCTCGGCCTGATCGACGCCATGCAGGCCGTCGACACCACCGGCATCGAGCCTCTGGCCCATCCGCTGGAAGCCACCCAGCGCCTGCGCGCCGACACCGTGACCGAGCAGAACCAGCGCGACGCCTACCAGGCCGTCGCCCCGGCCGTGGAAAACGGCCTGTTCCTCGTGCCGAAAGTCATCGAATAAAAGGAAAGGGTTCCCCATGCATCAACTGACCCTGGCCGAGATCGCCCGCGGCCTGAAGGACAAGACCTTCTCCTCCGCCGAGCTGACCGACGCCCTGCTGGCGCGCATCGCCCAGCTCGACCCGCAACTGAACAGCTTTATCACCGTGACCGCCGATCTGGCGCGGGAACAGGCCAAGGCCGCCGACACCCGCCGTGCCGGTGGTGAAGACGGCGCCCTGCTCGGTGCGCCGATCGGCCACAAGGACCTGTTCTGCACCCAGAACGTCCTAACCAGCTGCGGCTCGAAGATCCTCACCGGCTTCAAGGCGCCCTACAACGCCACCGTGGTCGAGAAGCTGGCTGCCGCCGGCGCGGTCACCCTGGGCAAGCTGAACATGGACGAGTTCGCCATGGGCTCGGCCAACGAATCCAGCCACTACGGCCCGGTGAAGAACCCTTGGGACCTGACCCGCGTACCGGGCGGCTCCTCTGGCGGTTCGGCTGCCGCAGTGGCCGCGCGCCTGTTGCCTGCCGCCACCGGCACCGACACCGGGGGCTCGATCCGCCAGCCGGCCGCGCTGACCAACCTCACCGGCATCAAGCCCACCTACGGCCGCGTCTCGCGCTGGGGCATGATCGCCTACGCTTCCAGCCTCGACCAGGGCGGCCCGCTGGCCCGCACCGCCGAGGACTGCGCCCTGTTGCTGGGCGCCATGGCCGGCTTCGATCCGAAGGACTCGACCAGCGTCGACCAGCCGATCGATGACTACCTGGCCGCATTGAGCCAGCCGCTGGCCGGCCTGCGCATCGGCCTGCCGCGCGAATACTTCGGCGCCGGCCTCGATGCACGCATCGGCGAGAAGGTCATGGCCGTGGTCGAGGAGCTGAAGAAGCTCGGCGCCACAGTCAAGGACATCTCGCTGCCGAACATGCAGCATGCGATTCCCGCCTACTACGTGATCGCCCCGGCGGAAGCCAGCTCCAACCTGTCGCGCTTCGACGGCGTGCGCTTCGGCTATCGCTGCGAGAACCCGGTCAACCTCGAAGACCTGTACAAGCGCTCGCGCGGCGAAGGCTTCGGCGCGGAAGTGAAGCGGCGCATCATGGTCGGCACCTACGCCCTGTCCGCTGGTTACTACGACGCCTACTACATCAAGGCCCAGCAGATCCGTCGCCTGATCAAGAACGACTTCGTCAGCGCCTTCGCGGAAGTCGATGTGATCCTCGGTCCGACCACGCCGAACCCGGCCTGGAAGCTCGGCGAGAAGAGCGCCGACCCGGTCTCGGCCTATCTGGAAGACATCTACACCATCACCGCCAACCTCGCCGGCATCCCGGGCCTGTCCATGCCCGCCGGCTTCGTCGACGGCCTGCCGGTCGGCGTGCAGCTGCTCGGCAACTACTTCCAGGAAGCCCGCCTGCTCAACGTCGCGCATCAGTACCAGCAGGTGACTGACTGGCACAAACAGGCACCTGCCGGATTCTAAGACACACCCTCCCCTCTCCCATTCATGAGAGAGGGGCCGGGGGAGAGGCTACGCACCCAGCGCCCTCTCCCCAACCCTCTCCCGCCCGCGGGACAGGGGGCAGCCCGCAACAAATTTGAGGGACATTCAAGATGCAATGGGAAACCGTGATCGGGCTGGAAATCCACGCCCAGCTCAGCACCCAATCGAAGATCTTCTCCGGCAGCGCCACCACCTTCGGTGCCGAGCCCAACACCCAGGCCAGCCTGGTTGACCTGGGCATGCCCGGCACCCTGCCGGTGCTGAACGCCGAGGCGGTGCGCATGGCCTGCAAGTTCGGCCTGGCGATCGACGCGCACATCGCGCCGCAGAACGTCTTCGCGCGCAAGAACTACTTCTACCCGGACCTGCCCAAGGGCTACCAGACCAGCCAGATGGACCACCCCATCGTCGGTAAAGGGCATCTGGACATCACCCTGGAAGACGGCACCGTCAAGCGCATCGGCATCACTCGCGCGCACCTGGAAGAAGACGCCGGGAAGAGCCTGCACGAAGACTTCCATGGTATGAGTGGCATCGACCTCAACCGCGCCGGCACGCCGCTGCTGGAAATCGTCTCCGAGCCGGATATCCGCTCGGCCAAGGAGGCCGTGGCCTATGTCAAGGCCATCCACGCCCTGGTGCGCTACCTGGGCATCTGCGACGGCAACATGGCCGAAGGCTCGCTGCGCTGCGACTGCAACGTTTCGGTCCGACCGAAAGGCCAGGAAGCCTTCGGCACCCGCGCCGAGATCAAGAACGTTAACTCCTTCCGCTTCATCGAGAAGGCGATCAACCACGAGATCCAGCGCCAGATCGAGCTGATCGAGGACGGCGGCAAGGTGGTCCAGGAAACCCGCCTGTATGACCCGAACAAGGACGAGACCCGCTCCATGCGCGGCAAGGAAGAAGCCAACGACTACCGCTACTTCCCCTGCCCCGACCTGCTGCCGGTGGTGATCGAGCAGAGCTTCCTCGACGAGGTGCGCGCCGCCCTGCCGGAGCTGCCGAACCAGAAGCGCGAGCGCTTCCAGAGCCAATACGGGCTGTCGGCCTACGACGCCAGCGTGCTGTCCGCCAGCCGCGAGATGGCCGAGTACTTCGAGCAGGTGGCCAAGGTGTGCGGCGATGCCAAGCTGGCCGCCAACTGGGTGATGGGCGAGCTGTCCAGCCTGCTGAACAAGGACAACCTGGAGATCGAGCAGTCGCCGGTCTCTGCACAGAACCTGGGCGAGATGATCCTGCGGCTGAAGGATGGCACCATCAACGGCAAGGCCGCGAAGACCGTATTCGCCGCCATGGCTGAAGGTGAGGGCACGCCGGACGAGATCATCAAGGCCAAGGATCTGGTGCAGAACACCGACAGCGGCGCCGTCGAGAAGCTGCTCGATGAAGTACTCGCCGCCAATGCCGAGCAGGTCGAGCAATACCGCGCCGCCGACGAGGCCAAGCGCGGCAAGATGTTCGGCTTCTTCGTCGGCCAGGCGATGAAGGCCGCCAAGGGCAAGGCCAACCCCGGTCAGGTCAACGAGCTGCTGAAGAAGAAGCTCGAAAACTAAGAGCGCAACGCCGGGGCAACCCGGCGTTCCTTTCTCCGGGAGCCGCCATGTACAAGATCGCGACTTTCATCCTGCCCCTGGTGCTGCTGGCCGGTTGCGCCAACCAGCCGCTCGAGCGCCTGCCCGAGGCGCCTGCCCCGGCGCCACAGCCTGCCCCAGTGACCAAGGCACCGGCCCCGGCCGCCAAATTCAAGGCCGAGCCCAGCTACCAGGCCCAAGGCAAGGCATCCTACTACGCCGCGCGCCACCATGGCCGGCGTACCGCCAGCGGCGAACGCCTGAACAACAATGCGCTCACCGCCGCGCACCGCGAACTGCCGTTCGGCACCCAGGTGAGGGTCACCAACCTGAGCAACGAGCGCTCAGTGGTGGTGCGCATCACCGACCGCGGCCCGCATGGTCGTGGTCGCCTGATCGACCTGTCGCAGGCGGCTGCACGCCAGCTGGACATGCTGCGGGCCGGCGTGGCGCAGGTACGCATAGAAACCGTGGATAACTGAAGGAGCCCCGCCATGAGTGATCACGCCAAAGCCGGCGAGCAGGTTCGCCGCGAAGTGATGGGCGATGCCTTCGTCGACCGTGCCCTGAACAACGCCACCGACTTCACCCAGCCTCTGCAGGACTTCGTCAACGAGCACGCCTGGGGCGGGGTCTGGACCCGCGGCGTGCTGGAGCGCAAGACCCGCAGCCTGATCACCCTGGCCGCGCTGACCGCGCTGAAGTGCCCTCAGGAACTGAAGGGCCACGTGCGCGGCGCGCTGAACAATGGCTGCACGGTGGAAGAGATCCGCGAAGCGCTGCTGCACTGCGCCGTCTACGCCGGCGTGCCGGCGGCCATCGACGCGTTCCGTGCGGCACAGGAAGTGATAGACGCCTGGCAGGCGCCTGAGGCCTGAGTCGTAAGGCGGGTGCAACCCGCGCCATGCCTCATGAATGACTGGGGCATACCCGACGCAGCCTGGCGATATCGTAGGATGGGTCACGCCTCACCGCCCGCCCCACCGCGCGGGGTCATAGTGGATGGATAAACCGCCATCCACGCCACATTTTCATGAGCCCATGCACGGCGCGGGTTTCACCCGCCCTACATTGTTCAGGGATAGCTGAAACGCTTTACCAGGGTCAGCTCACCCGGCGCGCGCATGGGGATGAGGAAGGATTCCTGCTTCTCGTTGGAGCTGCCCTCGCCGCTGATCAGCGTCACCTGGGCCGTGGTCAGCACCTGTGCCGGATCGCCTTCCGAACCCTGCCCGCCACCGTAGTAATTGACGTAAACCAGGTACTCGCCCTTGAACGGGGTCGGCGAGGCGATCATCTCCGGGCCGAAACCGCCAGTCACGTCCACGTCCAGCGCCGCACCGTTGGCCAGGGCGCGCTCGCCATACCAGACATGGCCGCCATCGGGCGTCACCAGGTGCAGGTCGAGGTCGGTGTTGTCGCTGTCCCAGGACAGCACCACGCGCAGCTTGGCTGGCGTCTCGCCGCTGCCGTTGTTGTAGAACTGCACGCGGCGCACCTGCTGGCCATCCGGGCTGCGCACCTCGACGTTGTTGCTGCCGGCCGGGAACACGAAGGGCCGGTCAAAACCGCCCCCCTCCTGGACCTTGAGCGGCATGCTCAGGCCGTTCACCACCAGGCGCGCCGGCGCACCGCTGGGCGCCTTATCGGTGGCGCTGATCTGCCCACGGATGCGTGCGCTGTCGCCCTGGTCCGGCGCACTGTTCACCGCCGAGGCCGGGTAGTTGACCTCCTGCATGAAGTGCGCGCCCTCGTCGGAGCCGGTACGCCAGCCGGCGCGCGGGGTGTCCAGGGTGATGCCGGCGAACGCGCCGAGCGGCATGGCGCAGGCCAGGAAAGCGACCGAGTAGAAACGATGATTCATGGCTGAGCTTCCAGCAGCAGATGGCGGGCAAGGCCCTCGATATAGGTTTCATCCTGGCCGTTCGGATGAGCGTCGAAGGCCAGGTGCAGGTATTCGTGAGTCAGATCAAGGCGATCCTGCAGCGACAGCAGGCCGCGCACGTAGATGCGCCGGCGCTCGCGGTCGACATGCGGGTTGCCGCTGTACAGGCGGCACACGGCGAATTCGGCGGTCTCGGCATAGCCCGGCTCGCGATCCAGCAGCTCACGCCAGCTGCGGCGCTGCTTGTGCAGCCAGTCCTCGGCGGCGGGTAGCGGCTGGCAGGCGGCCACCGGCCGGTCCCAACGGCTCAGGCTCCCACGCGGAAAGGCGCGAGCGAGAATGGCGTCGTAGCGCAGGCCGGCCTGGGCCTGCTCGACGGCCTGGCTCCAGGCCAGGCGATCCGCACCGGGCTGGTCAGCGTGATAGGTGACGGGGCTGCCGGCCAGTACCAGGTCGGCGGTCCAGGCAGCGACTTCACGGGCGGCGGCACTGGCCGGGCGCGGCGCCACGCGCTGTTGGGCGCTGCTGTCGCGGATCGCCAGGCACTCGCCACGGCGCTCGCCATTCTGCAGCAGATAGCTGCGGATACTCACCGCCAGGGCCTTGGCCGCCTCAGCCGGTTGCGCTGTCGCCTCGCGATCCAGTACCCGTGCCACGTATTCCTCGCGGCTCAGGCGCGCCACCAGCCGCGGCTGCCCGCCGGCGAGCAGGAACAGCTCGCCCTGGCTCTCGATCTCCAGTGTGTTGCCGTTGGCGAACGCCACCCGGTAGTGGCCGCGCAGCGCGCCGGACTGGCTCACCGCTACGCCATCCGCGCGACTGAGGCCGCGCAGCGGATAGCGATCGAACAGCGCCACCTCGACACAGCCGCCCGGCTCCGCCGGCCAGGGCGCCGGCAGCACCTTGCCGAGGGCTTCGGCATGGCGTTTGAGCACGCCCTGACTGGTGCCGGAGCCGCCAGCCCAGAGTGGCGTACCGTCGGCCAGCCAGCCGGCGAAACCGCCCTGGCGCGCCTGGGTATCGCCATCGGCCAGCCAGCTCCAGGTCTTCACCCGCAGGCGGCTGCCGAGCGGGCCGAGCAGCGCACCGTCGGCAGCGCTCACCGGCACGTCGAGCAGCACGCGGCGCGCCTCGGCCTGGGCCGGCAGCGTGGTCAGGCTGTCGAGCAGCTCGCCGATCGCCACCCGGCGCTGTGGCTCTAGGCCGTCGAGATCGAGCAGCCAGTCCGGCGCGCGGCGCGCCTGCCAGTAGTCGCGCCACTCATCAGCCTGCAAGCCGAGGCGTTGCGGCGCGAAGTACAGGCCGCAGGAGCGCACCAGCGCCTGGTCACGGTCGATGCGCTCGCCGGCCTTGCAGCAGTACACCTCCTCGCGATCCTGGCCGGTGCAGGCATAGCCCTGATCAGGCAGGCCGCGGTCGACCTGGTAGGCGTAGACGAACAGCTTCCACAGGCTGCCCAGCGGTGCCTCCAGGTTCGCCGGCAAGGGCTCGCGGGACAGCAACTGCTGCTCGTCCAGGCGCAGCAGTTCGGCGCCTTGCGGCGTGTGCCAGGCCACCTGCAGCGGCGCCGGCCCGGCCGACGCCAGCAGCGGCGGCAACAGCGCCAGCCAGGCGAGTGCGCGCATCCTTACTCGACCTTCAGCTCGGCCAGTGCCGGCTTCTGTTCGAAGGCCTGAGCCTGCGGGTCATACATGCGCGAGTAGCGCGCCGGCGGCAGGTAGAACTCGCCCTTCTGCGAGAAGCGCACCAGGTGGCGCAGCACCAGCTTACCCTGCAGGCTGTCCACCGGCACCGCATAGAGCAGCTGGCCCGGCTCGTGACGGGCCTTCTCCAGCGGCGCCGCCTCTTCCGAATCCAGGCCACTGACCTGCAGGCCCCAGGTGGTGCGCTCTACATCCGCCCCCGGTGGCAGCGGTACCTCCAGCAGGCCATAGCGGCGCGGCGTCTCGGCCTCGCTCTCCAGGGTGATCTCGTCCAGATAGAGCTGGTCGCCGGAGATCGGGCCATCGCCCACTTCCTCGGCACTGAAGCTGAATGCCGCCTCGCCCGGTACCAAGCGCAGCAGGCGGCGGCTGACCTTCACCTCCAGCGGCCCACTCGGCGGGGTAGCAGCGCTGTCGTAGCTAAGCGCCGCCACCAGCGGGCTGCCCAGCTCGGCCGGCAAGTCCAAGGCGCTCGGCGGCTGGCTGCCCTGCCATTGCCACCAGATCTCGCCGCTGGCGCCCTCGCGGGCTTGCCAGCCGGCACCCGGTTGCGGCACGGCAACCAGCGGAGCATCGCCCAGGCGGCGCTGCAGCCAGGTCAGCGCCAGGGCGCGCTCCAGGGTGGCCTGGGCCGGGGTCAGACGCTGCAGCAAGGCATTGATCTGCAGCGGATCAACCGGACCACGGGACAGGCGCACCGCCTCGGCAAACGGCTGGGTGCTGGCCGCGACGCGCTCACGGGCGGCGGCCAGACCCACGGCGAAGCGGGGCGGCAGGCCGACCTTGCTGCCAGCCATGTCGGCGGCCAGCACGCGGGCCAGGTCGAGGCCCAGGCGCGAGTCCGGGTAGGCCATGACCAGGCTGGTCTCGCCGCTGTCGTCCAGTGCCACGTCCTCGCCTTCGTCTGCGTTG
The DNA here is from genome assembly GCA_900156135.1 of Aquipseudomonas alcaligenes. Classification (GTDB taxonomy): domain Bacteria; phylum Pseudomonadota; class Gammaproteobacteria; order Pseudomonadales; family Pseudomonadaceae; genus Aquipseudomonas; species Aquipseudomonas alcaligenes_D. The sequence goes on from FTMP01000008.1 coordinate 109,052, forward strand.
GCCAGATCTTCCAGCAGGCCTTTGAGCAGGGTCTCGGTGGGCAGCTGCATCTCGCGGGCGAAGCTGAGGATCAGCGCACGCTGCAGCAGCGGTACGGCAGGCGCCTGTTGGGCGTAGATGTCCAGCACGCGTTGCCAGTGCTCCGACGGCAGCTGCACGGCCAGGGCGCGGCTGGCATGCCAGTCGGCGTAGTAGGCGTAGGCGGTGAGGAAGGCGTCGGCGTTCTCGCCTTCGCCCCACCAGGTGAAGGTCGCTTCCGGCCCGGCCATCTGCACCAGGCGCAGGCGGCTGTTCTGCATGATCAGGCGCAGCCGATCACCGATGCGCGCCTCGCCCTTGGCCAGCGTCGGGTACGCGAGGCTCAGCGGCAGCAGGCGGCTGGAGGTCTGCTCGACGCAGCCGTAGGGGTATTCCAGCAGGTCGTCGAGGGCCGAGCGGAACAGCATCTGGCTGCTGTCGCCGAGGCGCAGGCGGATGTTGCCGGCGTCCGCCGGCAGGCTCAGCGGGTTGCTGCCCGGGTTGAGCGCCATGTTCTGCACATGCAGGCGCTGCCAGCCTTCGCCGGCGACGCGCAGACCAACGGCCAGGGCGTCGATCGGCTTGCCGTCCTGCACCAGTTCGGCAGTCAGCTCACCGGCGGCCAGGGCGGTCGGCGGCAGGGACAGGTAGTTGGCGCCACGCGCCAGCTCCACGGTCTGCCGCTGTTCCTGGCCGGCGAAGCGGGTGACCAGCTCGGCCTCGGCCTCCTCCTCGCCCTGGTTGAAGGCGAACAGGCCCAGCTGCGGCTTGTCGCCGTCACGGAACAGGGTAGGCCCGCTCCACTTCAGGTACAGCGGCTTCTCGGAGCGAATGAACTGCTTCTTCTGCCCGACTTCGCCGCCGTCGTTGACCGCGCGCACGGTGATGCGCCAGCGGGTCAGCGAGTCGGGCATGCGGAAGCTGAAGCGCGCCTTGCCATCTGCATCGGTGACCAGGTCCGGCTGCCAGGCGGCGGTGTCGACTTCCTCGCGGCGCGGCCGCTCCAGCACCTTGACCCCACGCTCGCTGCGGTTGGCCCGTCCCGGCGCGGTGGCATCGCCCGGCAGAGCCACGTCGTAGCTGATGAACGACAGGCTGGCGCTGGTGCGCACGTTGTTGCGTCGCGGGTGGTAGAAGAACTGGTCGATGCCCGGGGCGATCTCCGGCTGCAGGGCGTAGATCATCTCGTCCACCACGCTCACGGTCAGGCGCGTGGCGGCCGGCTGGCCCTTGAACTGGGTAGCCAGGTCGACAGTGACCGTCTCGCCCGGCGCGTAGAGTTCCTTGTCGGTGCTCACGGCAATCTCGATCTGCGCCTTGGCCACCTTGATCCCGGCGTTCTGGAAGCTGTAGTCGCCGCCCTTGGTGTAAAGCACCGAGAAGGTCAGGTTGGGCGCGAAGTGGTCGTCCACCGGGATGCGCGCGCGGTACTGGGTATCGTTGAGCTTCTCCAGCTTGAGCCAGTCGCCACCGCTGGACAGCAGCGCGGTGGCCTCAACCTTGTCACGTTCCAGGCTCAGCAGCGCATCGCCCACCGGCTCGGGGAAGGTGATCAGCGCCAGGGCTTCGTCGCCGGGCTGGTACTGCTCGCGGTCGAACACCACCTCGACGGTGCCGGCCACAGCCTTCAGCCCGCTGCCGCTGACCGAATGGCCAGTAGCGCCGAGGATCAGGCCGTGTTCGTCCTTGAGGGTGATGTTGTAGGTGCCGGGGTGCTCGAAGCTCAGGCTGAAGCCCTGCTCGTCTTCGCCCAGGCTGGCACTGTGTTTGCTCTGATCCTCAAGACGCACCCACTCGTAGCTGGCCGGTTTCAGCTCGGTCGGCTGCTCGCTGCGGTAGCTGAACTGCACGGTCTCGCCGGCGGCGCTGAAGCGCTGTGGCGCCTCCAGGCGGTAGCGGGCGGCGCCGCGCTCGATGAGGATTTCCTTGCTGGTCTTGACCCGGTAGGCGGCGCCATCGCTGGCGAACAGGGTCAGCAGATAACGACTCGGCTTGTCCGCAGCCGGCAGCTCGAAGGCGGCGCGGCCCTTGTCGTCGGTGGCCAGTTCGCTGCTGGAGAGTTCGACCGGGAATTGACCGAGGTACTGCAGCTCGTTGTCGATCATCGACAGCTGCTGGGCACGCAGGCTCAGCTGCACACGCGCATTGCGCACCGGCTTGCCGTCCGGGTAGAGCAGCACCAGATTGCCGGTGACCTTCTCGCCAGTACGGAAGTCCGGCTTGGCCAGGTCGAGGGCGATCTCGAAGTGCGGCTTGATGTAGTCGGCGACGCGGAAGGCGCTGCTGTACAGCTGGTCGCGGTAAAGGAAGCGCAGCTCGTAACCGCCGGCCACTGCATTGTCCGGTAACTGGAAGCGACCCTGGGTACCGGCCTGGGCATCCAGGTTGAGGTCGAGGGTCTGCAGGGTGGTGCCGTTGGCGTCGAGCACCGCCAGCTTGATCGGCGCGGCCTCGGCGGCCTTGGAGTCACGCGCGCTGGTGAACTCGCGGCCGACGATCTTCACCTCGACCCAGTCGCCCGGGCGATACAGCGGGCGGTCGGTGAAGGCGTACAGCTTGGTGTCGTAAATCTCGCTGTCGTAATAGAAGTTTTCCGAGACGAACACGCCGCCCTCGGCATCCTCGCCGAGCAGGTAGGAGCGTTCCGGGCTGGCGTGCTGCAGGCGCAGCAGGCCCTGGGCATCGGTACTGCCGCTGCGCATCACGCCCAGGCCGTCGGTCCACAGCACCTTGGCGCCGGCCACGGCGCTGCCTTCATGCTTGCGCGCGGTCCATACCAGCAGCTCCTGGCCGGCGATCTTGCTCACCGCAACAGTGTTGGATACGAACAGCACGGTGGTGGCGCGGTACTTGCCGACCAGCGCCTCGACCAGGTACAGGCCGGGCTTGAGCTTGCCCAGTGGGATGTAGACGTTGCCCGGGTTGACGGTGACGAAGGAGCTGGACGAGCCGGCCAGCTCGACGCCCTTGGGCGGCTGGATGGCTTTGGCGTCCCACAGCGGGTAGCGGAACTGCGTCACCAGCGGCACGCCCTTCATCGGCGCGTACTGCGGCTGCGCCTCGAAGGGCGTCGGCGCCTTGATCGCGTCGCCCATCTTCAGCTCCGGCGCCTCCTCGGTCACCTGCACCCGCGACTCGTAGGAGAAGGCCCGCTGCATCACCCGACGCGACTTGCGGTACCAGTTGTCCCACAGGTAGGCCAGGGTGTTGGACAGCCCCTCGCCCTTGTATTGCCCCTCAGCCACCACCCGGTGCAGGTTCTTCTGCCGCTTGAGGAACTCCAGCGGCTGCTCGATGCGGTACACGCGCACGTCCACGCCACCGTAGGGCTCCATCATGTAGCGCCGGTAGTCGCGACCCGGCGCCTCGAGGCGCACCTTGGCCACCTCATCGCTGGCGAAGCTGCTGTCGGCCAGCAGGAAGAACGACTGCCCCGCCACCGGCGAGTAGCCGCTGGGCTCGACGCTGTCGTCGGCCTGGGCGGCCAGCGGCAGCAGCGTGGCCAGCAGGGCCGTGGCGGCGAGACGCAGCAGGCTCATAGGCGCTTTCATCGGCTGAGAAAGTGCAGCCGGTAGACGCCAATGAAGTTGGGGTTGGATGCGTCGGGAATCCATCGGGTGTCCTTCCATGTCATCAGTTGCTGCAGGCTCACGGAGCGCATGCCGTTGTCGGTCGGGGTGGTGGTGCCGGTGTGGTAGACGGTGTTGCGGCCCATCCAGATCATCAGGTGCTGGTCGTCGCCCTGGTCGAAGAAGATCAGGTCGCCGGGGCGCGCCTGGTTGAGGTCGCGCCCCACCAGGGTGCTGTTGAACTGGATCAGCTTGATCGCGTTGACGTAGGGGCCGAGCTGGCCGCCGCCCTGCTGCCACTGCTGGGCCAGGCCGCGCTGGGCCTCGCTCAGCTCCAGCTCCGGCGGCAAATAGCGGTTGCTCAGGCCGTTGGCGCGCAGCCACTTGGCGTCGTGGACCTTGAGCGCCTCGTTGGCGGCGAAGCGCACCAGGCCGGCGCAGTCCTGCTGGTGCCAGCGCGGGCTAGGGCCCTGGCGCAGCTGCTCCTGGGCGATGCGCACGAACCAGGCGCGGAACACCTGGGACTGCTGCACGTCCAGCGCGGGCACGTTGGCCCATGCCGGCCCGCCGAGGGCAAGCAGCAGGGCACCGAGCAGCAGGTGTTTCAAAGCGCGCGCCATTCTAACGGTAGCCATTGCCAGGCTTCGTCAGCGGCCGCGTCGGCAGGCAGGCTGAGGGCATACTTGCCGTGGCCGGACAGCGAGCGCAGCTTGGGCAGCAGGTTGGCCTGGGCGGCGTTGCGGAACACCGGCTCGATGTCTTCCGGCAGGCTGTCCAGGGTCTCGCGTTCGAGCAGCGCGGCCAGGCTGTCCGGGGCCAGGTAGGCCGGCACCAGGGCGTTCTCCGGCAGCACTTCGGCCAGCGGCGGGAAGCGCTTGTCGAGGGTCTGGGCGGCCTTATCGAGCAAACGGTCGTCCAGCGAGAACAGCAGGGTCGAGCCGTGGCGAGCCAGGCCGACGCGGAAGAAACCGCGCGAGGCCAGGGCGTCTGGCTGCTCGGCGAGATCCGCCGGGTACTGGCCGAAGTTGGAACCGACCTGGCGCTGCCACTTGTGCAGCTCGCCCTGGGCAGTCTCCTCGACCGGGAAGCTGCCGCCCTCGGCGTAGGGCTCCCAGGCCCCGATCAGGCGGTCGAACAGCGCACCCAGCTCGGCATCGGTCTGCGCGCCGGGCGTGTCCTTGAGCGTGCCGACCAGCAGCGGCGAGTGCAGACGCGAGTCCGGATACCAGCACAGGCCGGCACTGCCACTGAGCTGGGCGGCCAGCTCGGCGGCGGCCTTGGGTTCGGCGCCAACCTTGGTCAGCAGGCGCTCGGGCAGGCCCGGTGCCACCGGCAATGCCACACAGGCGCTGGCACCCATCGGCATGGCGCGCCACACCGGAGCGAAGTCGAAAGCGCCCTGGCCCTCCACCTCGTCCAGAGCCAGGAAACTGCCCCAGCCCTTGTCGTTCAGCTCGAAGCGCAGGCCGGCGAAGGCCGGCAGGAAGCGCCGGTAACCCAGGGCGAGGAAGTCTGCGCCGAGGGTCACGCGCTGCTGCAGAGCGCCGCGCTCACCCAGACCGAAGCGCTCGGGGAACGGATGCTGGCCGGCCAGCAGGGCCTCGGCGGCCTCCGCGGAGACCTTGGCCAGGCCTGGCGGTGGCGGCTCGATCGGAATCGGTTGGTTGTTTTCATCCACGGCCACTGGGGCGTCTTCATCGACCTCCGGTTGCGGTGCCGGGCCGAACAGCATGTCGGTGCTGGACATCAGCAGCAGCTGGTCGCCATGCGAGGCGAACAGGATGGAGCGGTCGCCGTTGTAGCGCAGGCGATAGAAAGGCACCGCGGCGCCATCGACCATGAACTCGCCGGCCTGGCTCAGCTGGGTGTCGTCCAGCGCCACCTTGGCCAGTGGCTCCAGCACCTTGGCCAGGCCACCGCGCTGGATCAGCACCACGAAATGCCGCAGACGGCCACCGGCGTCGCGCCACAGGGCCACTTCGGCCGGCTGGTCGAGCAGCTCGTCGAGCAGGTTGTCACGCAGCTGCAGGTCATGCTCGTAGATGATGCGACGCAGGCTGCCGGTCAGACCGAGGCGGTCGGCGTTGTTCTCGTAGTAGAACACCAGATCCTCGGTGAGGGTGTCGCGCAGCAGCGGCACCTTGAGCACGTCCTTGGGCAGGCGGCCCAGCGAGGCGCTCTCGATCAGCACGTCCGGGCGCTCCAGGTCGAGGCCCAGGTAGTTGGCTTCGACCAGCTGGCGCTCGCCCTGCGGCTCGTACTCGAGCCAGGCGAACAGGCCGGCGGCCGTCACCGGCAGGGCCACGGCCAGGCCCAGCAGCAGCGGGCGCCAGCGGCGCGGGCCCGGCGTGGCAACGGGCTCGACGGGAGTGGTGTTCTCGCTCATAGGTAAAGACTCCGCAGGAGCGTTCAGTAGTTGAAGGACTTCACCGGCAGCAGCTCGCCGATGGTGCGCAGCGGCACGACGAAGGTCTCGCGCCGCTCGTTGACGGTGTTCTCGTTGAACACCAGGCTGATCTGCGAGGTGATCACCTCGTTCTGGTTGCTGCCGGCCTGGAAGTTGTAGCCCTGGCTGCCCAGGTTGCCCCAGTAGTTGACGTACACCAGGTAGGTGCCGCGCAGCGGCGCGGTCATGCTGAACATCTCCGGGCCGGGGCCGTCGACGCTGTCCACGTCGAGGCCGCCGCCGTTGCTCATTACCGGATCGGCCCAGTAGGCGTGCTGGCCGTCGGGGGTGATCACATGCAGGTCGAGTTCGGCCTTGGGGTCGTCCCAGCCGAGGACGATGCGCACCCGTGCGGGGGTCTTGAGGTGGTTGGCTTCGTAGAACTGCACACGGCGCAGCGGCTTGCCATCGGCGCGCAGTTCAACGCTGTTGGAGCCGGCGCCGAAATTGTAGGGGCGGACGAAGCGGCCATCGGCGTCGGTGTATAGAGGCAGGGGATTGCCGTTGACAGCCAGCACATACGGCTGGCGCAGGCCCTGGGTACCTTCGAGCTTGCCGGCGATCAGGCTGCGGCCGCGCTGGCCGCCGCGATCGATGGGCGGCGTCGGATAGGCCACGCGGGCGTCGGCAGCGCGTTCGAGCAGGCCGTCGTGGCGCCAGCCTGCCGTGGGGCCTTCCAGACTGGCGGTGGGGTCTGCCCAGGCAAGCGACGCGGACGTCAGGCATGCCGACAACAGCAGGGGGCGCATGATTAATCCTTTAAAGGCGCGAAGCGCATAGGCTAGCGGGCGCCAGCGCGCCAGGCAATCGCGCCGCACTGCGGATCGGCAGCGCTTCACATCTCGCCGGTCAGATCCAGCCGCCCCATTGCAGCACGAGCAGGCCGATGTTGGTGGTCACCACCGCCAGCAGGGTGGTGATGACGATGATCGCCGCCGCCAGTTCGTGGTTGCCGCCGGCCGCCTTGGCCATGACGAAGCTGGCCGCAGCAGTCGGGCTGGCAAAGTAGAGGAAGAGAATGGCCAGTTCGGCCTGGCGAAAGCCGCAGAAGTAGGCGCCCGCCGTGCCCAGTATCGGCAGCCAGACCACTTTCATCAGACTGGCGCCGATGGCCAGGCCGCTGCTGGCACGCAAGGAGGCCAGCGACAGCGTGCCGCCGATGCAGATCAGCGCCAGCGGCAGGGTCAGTTGCGCCAGATACTCCCCCGAGGTGGTCAGCCAGACCGGCAGGCGAATCTGCCAGTAGGCGAAAGGAATGGCCGCCAACACGCCGAGTATCAGCGGGTTGCGCAGAATACCCTTGAGGATGCTCCAGGCGCTGGCGCGGGCGTTGGGGTTGTAGACCTCCAGCACAATCACCGAGAGGGTGTTGTAGCTGAGGATCACCACCCCGCCGAGGATGCCACCCAGTGACAGGCCGTAGTCGCCGTACAGGCTGGTGGCCAGGGCCAGGCCGATGATGCCGTTGTTGCCACGAAACGCCCCCTGCACGTAAATGCCGCGGTCCGCGCGCGGCACCCGCAGGATGGCCCAGCCCCAGGCCAGCAGAAAGCCGATGACCGTGGCCAGCAGAAAGTAGCCGAGTAGCGCCGGCTGCAGTGCGGTATTGAGGTCGGCATGCAGGATCGCGAGGAACAGCATGACCGGCATGCTGACGTTGAATACCAGCGCCGAAGCAGTACCGATGAACTGCGCGTCGATCAGCGCCAGGCGCTTGAGCACCACGCCGAGGAACAGCATGGAGAACACCGGCGCGGTGATGGCGAGTGTCTGCTGGACAACGGCGAGCATGGCAGCCCCGACTACTTGATTAGGCGGCTAATGATAACCGCTATCGTCGGGGAAAGGCTTTCACCAGGCTTTCAATCACCGTAAACCTGCGTGGCAGCGCAACGCGGGTTGCACCCGCCCTACGCCTTTCAAACCAGGGGCTTAGCGACGTACCGGGCGCTTCTGCAGCTTGCGTTGCAGGGTGCGCCGGTGCATGCCCAGCGCCCGCGCGGTGGCGGAAATGTTGCCATCATGCTCGGCCAGCACACGCTGGATATGCTCCCACTGCAGGCGGTCCACCGACATCGGGTTTTCCGGCACCAGGGTGGTGAGGTCGGCATGTTCGGAGAGCAGCGCAGTCAGTACGTCGTCGGCATCGGCCGGCTTGCACAGGTAGTTGGTGGCGCCGCGCTTGATGGCTTCCACCGCGGTAGCGATGCTGGAGTAGCCGGTGAGGATCACCACGCGCATCTCGGCATCCAGCTCCAGCAGCTTGGGCAGCAGCACCAGACCGGAATCCCCTTCCATCTTCAGGTCGAGCACGGCGTAGTCGGGCAGGTCCTCCTTGGCCAGGGCCAGGCCTTCGTCTGCCGAGTTGGCCACGCTCACGCGCAGGCCGCGACGCTCCATGGCACGCGCCATCACGCGGGTGAAGGTGGCGTCGTCGTCCACCAGCAGCAGGTGCGGGTGTTCTTCCTGGTCGTTGAGGTGTTCGTCAGACATGTTGCTCTCCCAGTCTGGGCAGGCGCAGTTCCGTCAGGGTGCCGCCCTCTTCATGGTTGTAGAGTTTCACCGAACCGCCGGCCCGCGTCACGCTGGCCTGGCTGAGGAACAGGCCGAGGCCGAAGCCTTTGCCCTTGGTGGTAAAGAACGGTCGGCCGATCTGCTCGGCAATGGCCAGCGGCACGCCGGCGCCGTGGTCACGGATGCTCAGGTTGACCCACTGCTCGTCCCAGTCGAGGCGGATGTCGAGCTTGTCCGGACAGGCGTCGGCGGCGTTGTTCAGCAGATTGAGCAGCGCCTGGGTCAGGTCGGCCGGCGGCTGCAGGCGCGGCACCGCACCGGCACCCAGGCACTGGAAGCGATAGGTGGCCTCGGGGCGCATCAGGTGCCAGCGGTTGAGGGTAGTCTCCAGCCACTGCACGGCGGTCTGCTCGAACACCGCCTGGCGGCGATCCGCCTCGGCGGCACGCACCAGCTGCTGCAGGGTGTCCTTGCACAGCTGTACCTGCTCCTGCAGCAGGGCCAGGTCATCCTGCAACGCCGGCTTGTCGCGGTATTCCTGGCGCAGCTCCTTGAGCAGCACGCTCATGGTCGCCAGTGGCGTGCCCAGCTCGTGGGCCGCGCCGGCGGCCTGGGTCGCCACCGCCAGCAACTGCTGGTCGCGCATGCCTTCCTCGCGACGCAGGCCCTGCAGCTCGTCCTGGCGACGCAAAGCGCCGGCCATCTTGGCGGCGAAGAAGGTGATCAGCACGGCCGCCATCGCTACGGAGAGCCACATGCCGTAGATCAGCAACGACTCGCGCTGGGCCATCGGAATGTTCAGCGGATGCGGCCAGAACAGCAGCACGCTGTAGCCGGCCAGGCCCAGGGCGCACAGCGCCATGGTATGCAGCCAGGGCAAGGTAGCCGCGGCAATGGTCAGCGGCACCAGATAATAGGAAACAAAGGGGTTGGCCGGCCCGCCCGAGTAATACAACAGCACGCTGTGGATCACCAGGTCGCAGGCCAGCTGCACCGTGTACTCCAGCTCGGTGACTGGCCAGGGCCCGCGCAGGCGCAGCGCGGTCACCAGGCACAGGCCGAGGGAAACGGCGAGCGTCGCGCACAGCGGCAACCAGGGCAGCGGCACCATGCCGGACAGATAGGCGATGCCCACTGAGGCGGCCTGGGCGGCCAGCACCAGCAGGCGGATCAGCGTCAGGCGCCAGAGATTCTGCCGGCTGGCGGAGAGCAGTTGGACGGGAGCGTACATGGAGGTCTGTGACATGCGGCGAGTATAACCAGAGGTCCGGGGTGGCCGCCTGCCTGCGGCAACCGGCCGCAGCGCGAAGTGGCCAGCAAAGGGCAAAAGAAAATCTGCGAACCTGTGTTAACCCGAATAGTCTGACTCCATCGTCAAACCCCAGGACAATCACCCGCAAGGAGTTTCCATGCACGCACTCAACCGTCTCGCCGCCACCTTCGCCCTCGGCCTGGCCACTGTCGCCAGCCTGCCGGCCATGGCCGAGGAGCCGAGCTACAACCAGGTATCGCTGCGCGCGGAAGTCAGCCAGGAAGTGGCCCACGACCGCATGTACGTCACCCTCTACACCGAGGCGCAGAGCGAAGACCCGGCCGCGCTGGCCAGCGACGTGACCAAGACCCTCAACGCCGCCATCGACAGGGCACGCAAGGTACAGGGCGTGAAAGTCAGCCTGGGCAGCCGGCAGAGCTACCCGGTGTACGAGAACGAAGGCAGCAAGATCAGCGCCTGGCGCGAGCGCGCCGAGCTGCGCCTGGAAAGCGCCGAGTTCGCCCGCCTGTCGCAGCTGTCCGCCGACCTGCTGGGCGAGCTGAAGATGGCCGAGATGAGCTTCGCCGTGGCCGAGGATACCCGCAAGACCAGCGAGGACAGCCTGATCAAGGAAGCGGTCGAAGCCTTCAAGGCCCGCGCGCAGCTGGCCACCGAAGCGGTCGGCGGCAAGGGCTACAAGCTGGTCAGCCTGAACCTGAACAGCGGCGGCTTCCAGCCAGTGATGCCGATGCGCGCCATGGCCATGGACCGCGGTAGCTTCAGCAAGAGCGAGTCCGCACCGCAGATCGAAGCCGGCACCAGCCGCGTGAGCATGAGCGCCGATGGCGTGATCGAGGTGCAACTGCCCTGATAGATAGCGCAGCGTCGTCATCACCTGATGGCGCTGCGCCAGCTTTTCCTGACCAGACTTTCAGAATTGCGACAACCCGTTACAACCTGGCCACAGCTTCTACACTCCAAGGCGTTTCGCGCTTGCCCACGGCATGTGCCGTGCATAGTTTCACGCAAGGTGCCCACAAGGCATCCCTCACGATGACAACCACAACAGACATGAGGTCAACATGCGTAAGAACGCCGTCATCCAGGCTTTTCTCGCCGCTGGGCTGATCGCCAGCGCCCCGTTCGCCAGCGCCGCCAGCAACCTGGTGTTCTGCTCCGAAGGCAGCCCCGCCGGCTTCGACCCGGGCCAGTACACCACCGGCACCGACTTCGATGCCGCCGCGGAAACCATGTTCAACCGCCTGACGCAGTTCGAACGCGGCGGCACCGCCGTGGTGCCGGGCCTGGCCGAGAAGTGGGATGTTGCGGCCGACGGCCTGACCTACACCTTTCACCTGCGCAAGGGCGTGAAGTTCCATACCACCGAGTACTTCACACCGAGCCGTGAATTCAACGCCGATGACGTGCTGTTCACCTTCAACCGCATGCTCGACAAGGAGCATCCGTTCCGTAAGGCCTACCCCACCGAATTCCCCTACTTCACCGATATGGGCATGGACGCCAACATCGCCAAGGTGGAGAAGCTCGACGACCACAGCGTCAGGTTCACCCTCAACAGCGTCGACGCCGCCTTTATCCAGAACCTGGCGATGAGCTTCGCCTCGATCCAGTCCGCCGAATACGCCGACCAGCTGCTCAAGGCAGGCAAGGCCGCCGACATCAACCAGAAGCCGATCGGCACCGGCCCATTCGTGTTCAAGCGCTACCAGAAGGACGCGCAGATCCGCTTCACCGGCAACAAGGACTACTGGCTGCCGGAAGACGTGAAGATCGACAACCTGATCTTCGCCATCAACACCGACGCCTCGGTGCGCATGCAGAAGCTGAAGAAGGGTGAATGCCAGATCACCCTGTTCCCGCGCCCGGCCGACCTCGAGTCGCTGAAGCAGGACCCGAACCTGAGCATGCCCTCGCAGCCGGGCTTCAACCTCGGCTACATCGCCTACAACGTCACCCACAAGCCGTTCGACCAGCTCGAAGTGCGCCAGGCGCTGGACATGGCGGTGAACAAGCAGGCGATCATCGACGCCGTGTACCAGGGCGCCGGCCAGCTGGCGGTCAACGCCATGCCGCCGACCCAGTGGTCCTACGACGACAGCGTCAAGGACCCGGCCTATGACCCCGAGAAGGCCAAGACCCTGCTCAAGGCCGCCGGCATCAAGGAAGGCACCGAGATCACCCTGTGGGCCATGCCGGTGCAGCGCCCCTACAACCCCAACGCCAAGCTGATGGCCGAGATGCTCCAGGCCGACTGGGCGAAGATCGGCATCAAGGCCAACATCGTCAGCTACGAATGGGGCGAGTACATGAAGCGCGCCAAGGGTGGCGAGCACGACGCCATGCTGATCGGCTGGAGCGGCGACAACGGCGACCCGGACAACTGGCTGGGCACCCTGTACGGCTGCGACGCGGTCGACGGCAACAACTTCTCCAAGTGGTGCTTCGAGGACTACGACAAGCTGGTGAAGGCGGCCAAGACCACCTCCGACGTGGCCAAGCGCACCGAGCTGTACAAGCAGGCCCAGCACGTCCTCAAGGCCCAGGTGCCGATCACCCCGATCGCCCACTCCACCGTGTACCAGCCAATGCGCAAGAACGTGCAGGACTTCAAGATCAGTCCGTTCGCGCTCAACTCCTTCTATGGCGTGGGCGTCGGCAAGTAAGCCGTGCACCGGGTGGAACCTGCGGGTTCCGCCCGTTCTCCCCATAGAAGGAAGAACTCATGCGCAGCCTGTTCATGCTTCTGGCCCTGTGCGCCAGCCTGCCGGTGTTCGCCCAGCCGCAGTCCCTGGTGGTCTGCTCCGAGGCCGCCCCGGAAGGCTTCGACATCGTCCAATACACCGCCGCCACCACCGCCGACGCTTCGGCCGAGACGGTCTACGAACGCCTGGTGCAATTCGCCCCCGGCAGCACCCGCATCACCCCCGCCCTGGCCGAGAGCTGGGAGATCAGCGCCGACGGCCTGACCTACACCTTCACCCTACGCAAGGGGGTGAAATTTCATGAGACGCCCTGGTTCACGCCGAGCCGCGAACTGAATGCCGACGACGTGCTGTGGAGCTTCCAGCGCCAGCGCGACAAGGAGCATGACTGGCACGAGCTGGCCCCGCGCGGCTTTCCCTATTTCGAAGCCATGGGTTTCGCCGAGCTGATCGACAAGGTCGAAGCGCTCGACGAGCATCGCGTGCGCTTCACTCTGAAGCACCCCGAGGCGCCCTTCCTGGCCGACCTGGCCATGGGCTTCACCTCCATCTATTCCGCCGAGTACGCCGAGCAGCTGCTCGATGCCGAAACGCCGGAGAAACTCAACAGCCAGCCGATCGGCACCGGCCCTTTCGTCTTCGAACGCTACGCCAAGGACGCTCAGGTGCGCTTCGCGGCCAATCCGCACTACTGGGGCGGCAAGCCGGCGCTCGACCGCCTACTGCTGGCCATCACCCCCGATCCCAACACGCGCATTCAACAGCTCAAGGCCGGCGCCTGCCAGGTGGCACTGTTTCCGCGCCCGAGCGACGTACCGGCGCTACGCGAGCACAAGGACCTGCGGGTGCTGGAACTGGACTCGCTGCTCACCGCCTACGTGGCCATCAACACCCGGCACAAGCCACTGGACGACGTGCGCGTGCGCCAGGCCATCAACCTGGCCTTTGACCGCCAGGCCTACCTGCGCGCCCAGTTCGGCGAGGGCAACGCCACGCTGGCAGCGGCGCCCTATCCGGCCGCCCTGCTCGGCCACGACGAACGTCTACAGCCCTGGCCCAAGGACCTCGAACGCGCCCGCCAGCTGCTGGCAGAGGCCGGACATGCAAAAGGCATGAAGCTGTCGATCTGGACTCGTCCCGGCGGGGGCCCAACCAATCCCAACCCAGGCATCGGCGCGCAGATGCTGCAGGCGGACCTGGCCGCCATTGGCATCCAGGCCGACATCCGCGTATTCGAGTGGGGCGAGCTGATCAAGCGCGCCAAGAACGGCGAGCACGACCTGGTGTTCATGGGCTGGGCCGGCGACAACGGCGACCCGGACAATTTTCTGACCCCCAACCTGTCCTGCGCCGCCGCCAAGAGTGGCGAGAATCAGGCCGGCTGGTGTCACCAGGAATTCGACCAGCTGATCCGCGAGGCCCGCCGGGTCGCCGAACCGGAACGCCGCGCCGCGCTGTACCGCGAGGCGCTGGCGATCTTCCACCAGCAGGCCCCCTGGATCGCCCTCGCCCATCCCAAGCAGTTCGCCGTACTGCGCAAGGATGTCGAGGGCTTCGTGCTCAGCCCGCTGGGCTCCAACAACTTCACCCATGTAACGCGCAAACAATGATCACAGCCCCTCTCCCTCCGGGAGAGGGGCCGGGGGTGAGGGTCAACCAGGCAGCTACGAGTTGCCTACAAACCCTCACCCTACGCGGGCCGCCCCAGCCCTCTCCCGAAGGGAGAGGGAGTACACACCTGATGATGCGGAGTACCACAACGCAATGCTGTCCTTTATCGCCAGACGCCTGGGGCTGCTGATCCCCACTTTTTTCGGCGTCACCTTGCTGACCTTCGCACTGATCCGTCTGATCCCCGGCGACCCCGTGGAAGTGATGATGGGCGAGCGCCGCGTCGACCCCGAGATGCACGCCGAGGCCATGCACCGCCTGGGCCTGGACAAGCCACTGCCGGCCCAGTACCTGGACTACATCGGCAAGCTGGCTCAGGGGGACCTGGGCGAATCGCTGCGCACCCGCGAGGGCGTGTGGGAGGAGTTCCTCACCCTGTTCCCGGCGACCCTGGAGCTGTCCCTGGCGGCCCTGCTGTTCGCCGGCACGCTCGGGGTGATCGCCGGGGTGATCGCCGCGCTCAAGCGCGGCTCGCTGTTCGATCACGGCGTGATGGGCATATCGCTGGCCGGCTACTCGATGCCGATCTTCTGGTGGGGCCTGCTGCTGATCATGTTCTTCTCGGTGTACCTGGGCTGGACGCCGGTCTCAGGGCGCATCGACCTGCTCTACGACATCGAGCCGGTCACCGGTTTCATGCTGATCGACACCCTGCTCAGCGAGGAGGAAGGCGCGTTCAAGGACGCCCTGATGCACCTGATCCTGCCGGCCGTGGTGCTCGGCACCATCCCGCTGGCGGTGATCGCGCGCATGACCCGCTCGGCCATGCTCGAAGTGCTGCGCGAGGACTACATCCGCACCGCCCGCGCCAAGGGCCTGTCGCCGGCACGCGTGGTGTTCGTGCATGGCCTGCGCAACGCGCTGATCCCGGTGCTCACCGTGTTCGGCCTGCAGGTCGGTGCCCTGCTGGCCGGCGCCGTGCTGACCGAGACCATCTTCTCCTGGCCGGGCATCGGCAAGTGGCTGATCGAGGCCATCGGCGCCCGCGACTACCCGGTGGTGCAGAACGGCATCCTGCTGATCGCCTGCCTGGTGATCCTGGTCAACTTCGTCGTGGACGTGCTCTATGGCCTGGTCAACCCACGCATCCGTCATCAGCGCTAAGAACCTATCCATGACCTGCTGCGCGTCGGCGATACCGCGTCAAAACCAGCTTCGGAATGCTCATGTGCAACAGCACACTCCGCTTCCTCAGCCGCTTTTTCCTTGTCTCGCTCTAGCTCGCGAGGCCATGAACAGGTTCTACGGAGCCCGCTATGACAACTGAAATCAATACCCCCCTCCGCGACCAGGCACTGTTCTACCCCTCGCCGCTCAGGGAGTTCTGGCAGGCCTTTGCCCACAACAAGGGCGCCGTCGGCGGCCTGCTGTTCATGCTGCTGATCCTGTTCTGTGCTCTATTCGCGCCCTGGGTGGCGCCGTTCGACCCCAGCGAGCAGTTCCGCGACGCCCTGCTCACCCCGCCAGCCTGGCTGGAGGGCGGGCAGGCGCGCTTCCTGCTCGGTACCGATGAGCTGGGCCGCGACCTGCTCTCGCGGCTGATCCACGGCGCGCGGCTGTCGCTGCTGATCGGCCTGGCCTCGGTGCTGCTGTCGCTGATCCCCGGCATCCTCCTGGGCCTGGTCGCCGGCTTCTTCCCGCGCCTGCTCGGCCCGTCGATCATGCGCCTGATGGACATCATGCTGGCCCTACCCTCGCTGCTGCTGGCCGTGGCCATCGTCGCCATCCTCGGCCCGGGCCTGATCAACACGGTTATCGCCATCGCCATCGTCTCGCTGCCCAGCTATGTACGCCTGACCCGCGCCGCGGTAATGGGCGAGCTGGGCCGCGACTACGTCACCGCCGCCAGGCTGGCCGGCGCCGGCCTGCCGCGACTGATGTTCGTCACCGTGCTGCCCAACTGCATGGCGCCGCTGATCGTGCAGGCCACCCTGAGCTTCTCCTCGGCCATCCTCGACGCCGCCGCCCTGGGCTTCCTCGGCCTTGGCGTGCAACCGCCGACACCCGAGTGGGGCACCATGCTGGCCTCGGCGCGCGACTACATCGAGCGTGCCTGGTGGGTGGTGTCGCTGCCGGGGCTGACCATCCTGCTCAGCGTGCTGGCGATCAACCTGATGGGCGACGGGCTGCGCGATGCGCTCGACCCGAAACTGAAGAATGCGCAGTAAGGAGCCCACCATGATCTTTCATGTAGCCCGGATGGGCTTTCTCCCCCCTCACGTTTACGGGAGAGGGACCGGGGCGGCCCGCGATCGAGGAGAGGGTGCAACCACCCAATCCGCCCTCTCCCTACGCCGGGCGCCCCCAACCCTCTCCCATAAATGGGAGAGGGGGCAGCCCGTGCATAGAAGGAGGTCGGCATGAGCCTGCTCGACATCCGCAACCTGTCCGTGCGCTTCGGCGCGGCCGATGCCATACCCGTGGTCGACGGCCTCGACCTGTCCGTGGACAAGGGCGAAGTGCTGGCCATCGTCGGCGAGTCCGGCTCCGGCAAGTCGGTAACCATGATGGCGCTGATGGGCCTGATCGACGCCCCCGGCATCGTGCGCGCCGACAGCCTGCGCTTCGACGGCCACGACATGCTCACCCTCAAGGGCCGCCAGCGCCGCCGCGTGGTGGCCAAGGACCTGGCCATGGTGTTCCAGGACCCGATGACCGCGCTCAACCCCAGCTACACGGTCGGCTTCCAGATCGAGGAAGTGCTGCGCCAGCACCTCGGCCTCAAGGGCCGCGCTGCCCGCGTGCGTGCCCTGCAGTTGCTGGAGCGGGTGGAGATCCCCGGCGCCGCCAGCCGCCTCGACGCCTACCCGCACCAGCTCTCCGGCGGTATGAGCCAGCGCGTGGCGATCGCCATGGCCATCGCCGCCGAGCCCAAGCTGCTGATCGCAGACGAGCCGACCACCGCACTGGACGTGACCATCCAGGCGCAGATCATGGACCTGCTGCTCGACCTGCAGCGCAGCGAGGGCATGGGCCTGGTGCTGATCACCCACGACCTGGCCGTGGTCGCCGAAACCGCCCAGCGCGTCTGTGTGATGTACGCTGGGCAAGCGGTGGAGATCGGCAGCGTGCCGACCCTGTTCGACGCACCGACCCACCCCTATACCGAGGCGCTGCTCAAGGCCATTCCCGAGCACAGCCTGGGCGCCGAGCGCCTGGCCACCCTGCCCGGCATCGTACCCGGGCGCTACGACCGCCCCGCCGGCTGCCTGCTGTCGCCGCGCTGCCCCTATGCCCAACCGCACTGCCGCGAGCAACGCCCGGCGCTGGAGGCGCACGCACGCGGCGCGGTGCGCTGCTTCTACCCCCTCAACCTGACCGCGGAGGTGGCCTGATGAGCGTCGTCCTCGAAGCCCGCGAGCTGACCCGGCACTACGAAATCTCCCGCGGCCTGTTCAAGCCCAATGCCCTGGTGCGCGCACTGAATGGCGTGTCGTTCCAGTTGGAAGCCGGCAAGACCCTGGCGGTGGTCGGCGAGTCCGGCTGCGGCAAGTCGACCCTGGCGCGTGCCCTGACCCTGATCGAAGAGCCCAGCTCCGGCAGCCTGCAGATCGCCGGGCAGGAGGTGGCCGGTGCTGACAAAACCCAGCGCAAGCAACTGCGCCGCGACGTGCAGATGGTGTTCCAGAACCCCTACGCCTCGCTCAACCCGCGACAGAAGATCGGCGACCAACTGGCCGAACCGCTGCTGATCAACACCAGTTTGTCGCGCACCGAACGCCGCGAGAAAGTGCAGACCATGATGCAGCAGGTGGGCCTGCGCCCCGAGCACCATCAGCGCTACCCGCACATGTTCTCCGGTGGCCAGCGCCAGCGCATCGCCCTGGCCCGAGCCATGATGCTGCAACCCAAGGTGCTGGTGGCGGACGAGCCCACCTCGGCGCTGGACGTGTCGATTCAGGCCCAGGTGCTCAACCTGTTTATGGACCTGCAGGACCAGTATCAGACCGGCTACGTGTTCATCTCGCACAACCTGGCGGTGGTGCGCCACGTGGCCGACGACGTGCTGGTGATGTACCTCGGCCGCCCGGCCGAGATGGGCCCGGCGGCGCTGATCTACGAACGGCCGCTGCATCCCTACACCCGCGCCCTGCTCTCGGCGACCCCGGCCATCCATCCGGACCCGGCGAAGCCGAAGATCAAGATCGCCGGCGAGCTGCCCAACCCGCTCGATCCACCACCCGGCTGCGCCTTCCACAAGCGCTGCCCGCACGCCAGCGAGCGCTGCCGCGTGGAAGTACCGGAGTTGCGCTTGATCGAGGCGCGCCAGGTGGCCTGCCACCACGCCGAGGTGATTGCGGGCTGATCGAGGCTCAGGGCTGGCGGCGTACCGGTACCGCCTTGCCCTGCTCGATCCGGGTCAGAAACACGGCATCTGAGCCCTGGTGGTCGTCGGGACCGAAGGTGACACGGAAGCCGCCCAGGTCGATGTCCAGAGTGGACAGTTCCTTGACCAGGCGTGCCCGGGTCGGCTGCGGGCCGGCGCGGCGCAGCGCCTCGACCAGCACGGCCGCATTGATATAGCCCTCCAGCGAGGTGTAGCCCATGGGGCTGCCAGCCATGTCAGCCCGATAATTCCGCACCACAGGCAGGAAAACATCATCGGGTGAAGGCACCACTTGGGAAATCAGCACGCCTTCCGCCAGAGCTCCCGCCTCGGCAATAAAATCGTCGGTCCCGACGAAGGAGACGGTGAAGAACCGCGCCTGCATGCCCTTGGCCCGTGCCTCGCGCACCGCCGCAGCCAGCTGCTTGTAGGTACCCACAAAGAAGATCGCTTCAGGCTGCACGTCCCGCAGACGCGCCAGGGCATCTCCGACGTCCAGCGAATTGCGCAGGAAACGGGCCTCGCCCTCAAGCTTCAGCCCCCGCAGATGCAGGGCACCTGACAGCCCACTCTTGGCCGACTCGCCAAAGGAGTCATCCTGCATGAGCAGGGCAATACGACGCAGCCCCAGCGCTTCGGTCATGTAACCCGCCAACACTTCGGTCTCGGCGAAATAGGACGCCCGTACGTTGAAGACCCAGGGGTGGACTGGCTGCCGCAATACCTCGGCGCCGGTAAAGGGAAACAGGTAGGGCACGCCCGCCTCAAGCACAGCGGGCATGGCCGCGCGCGAGGTCGGGGTGCCAACATAGCCCAGAAGAGCAAACACGCGGCCAGATGCTATCAGCGCCTGTGTCAGCTCGGCAGTGCGACGCGGCTCATAACCGTCATCGCGCACCTCCATGCTCAACCGCCGACCATGGATGCCGCCATTGGCATTGACGCGCTGAAAGTAGGCCTGGGTACCTTGCAGTATGCCCCGACCGAGGCCGGCGGCTGGGCCGCTCTGGGCATTGACCATGCCCAAGCGCAGTTCGCCCGCATTGATGCCGGGCTCGGCCCACACCCGGCCATTGCTGAACAGTGCACTACAGATGGCCAGACCGACCATCAGCCGTCGCAACATCATCGAAACCCCACTTGACTGCCGTTCTTATTATCCAAGCGCTCCCTCTCCCAGGATCCATCCACTGCAAAGGGCCTCGACAAGAGCTTAGCGTTATCGGCCGGCCTAGGGGATTCCGAAGTGCACGGTGTCAGCATGCGAGCGAGCACCCGACCAAAATATCTATTTATTCGATATTAAAGATCACTCGAAAAACCTCCAGTACACGCATACAAAGAGCGCAAAAATTAACTACAAATCCTTTAAAATCATTAGCTTAATAAACTATCACCCGCATTGATATCTATCATTGCCATCCTCGACTTTTTAATCGAAAACATCTGAGTAACATGAGCCCCGTAGTCAACATTCAGCCCCCGATACGGAGCCGCCCAAGATGAAAAAGCAAATCCTCACCGCCCTTCTCCTCTCCACCTTTGCCGCCAGCGGCATCACCTTCGCCGCCGACGGCTTCGACCGCACTGGCAGCTACATCGCCGAAGATGGCTATGACCGTACCGGCAGCGCCGTAGCCGCAGATGGCTTCGACCGCACCGGCAGCAATGTCGCCGCAGATGGCTTCGACCGTACCGGCAGCAACGTCGCCGAAGATGGCTTCGATCGCACTGGCAGCAATGTCGCCGCAGATGGCTTCGACCGCACCGGCAGCAATGTCGCCGAAGATGGCTTCGACCGCACCGGAAGCAACATCGCCGAAGACGGCTTCGACCGCACCGGCAGCAACATCGCCGAAGATGGCTTCGACCGTACCGGCAGCAACGTTGCCGAAGATGGTTATGACCGCACCGGCAGCAATGTCGCCTGAGTCAGCCTGAGGAAGTCAGGAGCCAGCAAGCGATGAAGTGCGCACAGCTCGCAAGCCAGAAGGCGCCCACCGTGGCGCCTTCGCCTTTTCTGGCACTCAGTGTCTGAAGAAGCGGTAGAACTCGCGCAGCTCGGCCTGTGCGTCACTGACACTGACCTGAGTGAAACGCAGGTTCTGCCGCGCCTGGCATTGCGCCAGACGCCACTGATCCAGCGGGTGCAGCCAGCCGAGGACGGGGTAGCCGCCCATGGTCTGGCGGTCGGCCTGCAGGATGATCGGCTGACCGTCCGGTGGCACCTGGATCGCACCACGCGCCACGCCCAACGACCACTGCCGCACAGGCGCCACCAGTGGCTCCCCTCGCAGTCGTGCGCCCATGCGGTCGGACTGCGGCGCCAGCTGCCAGACCTGACCGAAGAAAGCCGCCAGGGCCGCCTCACTGAACGCCACGGCATCGCCACCGGTGATCACCCGCAGCACGGGCGTGGCCCGATAGTCCGGCCGATAAGGCCAAGGCACGCTGGCGGCGCGGGCGAAGGCCCCGCCGACGCAGGCCAGCAGATCGCCCTCGACCAGTGCAGCACCCGCGCCATCGAGCCCACCGAGACCTTCGCGCACCTGCGTGCTGATGCTGCCCAGCACCGACTCGGCGGCGAAGCCCCCGGCCGCCGCCAGATAGAGATACTGACCGCTAGCGGCGAAGCCGATCCTCAGGCACTGCCCTGCCCTCAGGGCGAAGCGCGACCAGTTCGGCACAACCCGGCCATCGACTTCGATCCTGGCTTCGGCACCGGCCAGCGCGAGCCACACCTCAACCTCGGCGCGCAGCTCCACGCCGCCCAAGGCGATCTCCAGCAACGGCGCGCCCCAGGCATTGCCCACCAGGCGATTGGCCCAGGCCGCGGCATGACCATCCTGCACGCCGCCGGGCGATACCCCCAAGTGCTGCCAACCGAGGCGCCCCGCATCCTGGAGCAGACTCAGCGGCCCCGGCCTGAGCACGCGCAACCCGCTCATGTATATAACTCGCGGCGATAGCGCGCCTCGTCGATCGGCACGAAGCGCACCCGGTCACCCAAGGCCAGCGGGCAGGGAGGCGTGCGCCGCACATCGAACAGCTTCCAGGGACATAGGCCGAGCAGGTGCCAGCCACCGGGCGAGGCCTGGGGATAAATAGCGGTCTGACGTTCGGCGATGGCCAGGCTGCCGGCCGGCACGCGCGTGCGCGGCGTCGCCAGGCGCGGCAGAGCCAGACGTTCACTCAGCTCGCCCAGGTAGGCGAAGCCCGGGGCGAAACCGATGGCACCGACCCGGTACTCGCCGGCGCTGTGCAGTTCGACGACCTCGGCGACGGACAGCCCGCAGGCCTGCGCCACGCTGGCCAGGTCTGCGCCGGCGTACCACACCGGAATCTCGTGCAGGCGCCCCGCAACGGACGCCTGCGGTTCGGCCAGCCAGGTCTCCAGCAGCGGCGCCAGGCGCTCGGCCAGCTGCAGGTGGTCGGTGCGCAGCAGGTCGTAGTGCAGCAACAGGCTGGTCCAGCCCGGCACCATATCGATCAGCAGCCCGCCCAGCTCCAGGCGAATGCGCTCGGCCAGGGCGGCGATGCGCAGCGGCAAGTCGGCATCCGGTGCCTCGGCCAGCACCAGCAGCAGGGCTTCGGCGCCAGCCGGCTCCAGGCGGATCACAGGGCGTCCAGCTGGGCTCGCAGGCGCCGCAGCACGGCCAGCGACTCGGCGTTGTCGCCGTGTACGCAGAGACTGTCGGCCTGCAGCCGCAGGGGCTTGCCATCGAGGTCGGCGAAAGGCTCGCCAGCGGCGATGGCCAGGGCCTGATCGAGGATGCGCTGCGGCTCGTGATGCACGGCACCAGCCAGGCGCCGCGGCGCCAGCTGACCATCGGCCAGGTAGGCGCGGTCGGCGAAGGCCTCGAACAGCAACGGTACACCGGCCGCCTCGGCCAGGCTGCGTTCGCGGCCATTGTCGGCCTGGGCCAGCACCATCAATGGCAGACCCTCGCGGTAGCGGGCGCAGGCACTCAGCACGGCGATCAGCAGCGCATCGTCGCGCACCAGATCGTTGTACAGCGCGCCGTGTGGCTTGACGTAGGCCAGCTGGGTGCCGGCCGCGCGACAGAAGGCATCCAGCGCGCCGAGCTGGTACAGCACCAGCGCGCTCACCTCTTCCGCCGAGCAGGACAGGTGACGCCGGCCGAAACCCTGCAGGTCGGGATAGGACGGATGCGCGCCGATGCTCACCCCGTGCTGCACCGCCAGTGCCACGCTGCGCTGCATGATCAGCGGGTCGCCGGCATGGAAGCCGCAGGCCAGGTTGGCCTGGTCGATCAGCGGCATGGCGTGCTCGTCGTCACCCATGCGCCAGGCGCCGAAGCTTTCGCCCATGTCGCAGTTGAGGAGGATAGGTCTGTTCATCTCAGCAGCTTAAAGCCCCGTCGAGCGATGGGAAAGGCGGCGCGGATGCCCCGGCAGAAACGAAAGACCCCGCCGAAGCGGGGTCTGTCTGCGGCACGGCAGCTCAGATATAGAAGGCCTTCAGCGGCGGGAAGCCGTTGAATTCCACCGCGCTGTAGCTGGTGGTATAGGCACCGGTGGACAGCCAGTACAGGCGATCCTCGGCGGCCAGGTTGAGCGGCAGGCCGTACTTGTAGTTCTCGTACATGATGTCGGCGCTGTCGCAGGTCGGGCCGGCGATCACCACTTCCTCGGCCTCGCCCTTCTTCTCGGTCCAGATCGGGAACTTGATGGACTCATCCATGGTTTCGATCAGGCCGCTGAACTTGCCCACGTCGGTGTAGACCCAGCGCTCCACGGCGGTGCGCGATTTGCGCGCCACCAGCACCACTTCGCTGACCAGGATGCCGGCGTTGGCGATCAGCGACCGGCCCGGCTCGAGGATGATTTCCGGCAGCTCGTCGCCGAAGTCTTCCTTGAGGAAACGGATGATCTCCTCGGCGTAGGTCTCCAGGCTGTTGGTGCGCTGGATGTAGTTGGCCGGGAAGCCGCCACCCATGTTGATCATCTGCAGGGTGATGCCGTCCTCTTCCTTGAGGCGCTCGAAGATCACCTTGACCTTGGCGATGGCGGCGTCCCACACGTCGATGTCGCGCTGCTGGCTGCCAACATGGAAGGACACGCCATAGGGCACCAGGCCCAGCTGCTTGGCCAGGATCAGCAGGTCCAGGGCCATGTCCGGGTTGCAGCCGAACTTGCGCGACAGCGGCCAGTCGGCACTGGTGGAGCCTTCGGTGAGGATGCGCACATAGACCTTGGCACCCGGCGCGGCCTTGGCGATGTTGCGCAGGTCGGCCTCGGAGTCGGTGGCGAACAGGCGCACGCCCTTGTCAAAGAAGTAGCGAATGTCGCGGGCCTTCTTGATGGTGTTGCCGTAGCTGATGCGCTCAGGGCCGACGCCAGCCTTCATTACCTTGTCCAGCTCATAGATGGAGGCGATGTCGAAGTTCGAGCCCTTGTCGCGCAACAGCTCGGTGATCTCGGTGGCCGGGTTGGCTTTCACCGCGTAGTAGATCTTGGCGAAGGGGAAGCAGCTGACCAGCTGATCGTAGGAGTCGGCGATGGTCTGCTTGTCGATGACGACGAAGGGGGTTTCCTGCTGGTCGGCAAACGCCTTCATGCGCTTGAAAGTTTCGGGTGCGAAATAATCTTCGACCTTGATCGACATGCTCGGGACTCCAAATGGCAAAACACGTTATAGAAAAGAGGGAGTGGCTCTCGATGAGAACCGTGAACGCCTGATCAGTTTCCCCACTTTGGTTCGCCTACTTCCCAAGGCATGTCGCCGAGCTGCTGCGCACAGCACCGGAGGCCCTTGCAGAATCATCATGGCTAGACGCTTCGCCGCAGACAGTAGACCGACTACGGCAAGGCGGAGCAACAACGCCAGGGTGGTTCTGCAAGGGACTCCGAGTCTCTCGTCGTCAGTACTTGAGCCGGATGGATCGTTTCCAGCATGAGCGTTCGGGCGCGAACTTTAGGACCATGACTGCACGATATCAACCGAAAATTGCCGCTGTTTTGCACCCAGTTGTCGCCTGCCTGATTGAATGTTTTCGATACTCAACAAAACGTCAGAAATGCTGCACAAACCCAGGCCCGACAGGGCTGCGACGAAACGGGAACAGGGGCCGGCCTTTACCGGTATAATCGCCGCCTTTTTTGACACTCCGACGACCGAGTCGACAGGTTTTCCGCCATGAGCATCCAGGCCGCAGAAGTCGCCAAACGCCGCACGTTCGCGATCATTTCCCACCCCGACGCCGGTAAGACCACCATCACCGAGAAGCTGCTGCTGATGGGCAAGGCCATCGAGGTCGCCGGTACGGTGAAGTCGCGCAAGTCCGACCGCCATGCCACGTCCGACTGGATGGAGATGGAAAAGCAGCGCGGCATCTCCATCACCACCTCGGTGATGCAGTTCCCCTACCGCGAGCACATGGTCAACCTGCTCGACACCCCCGGCCACGAAGACTTCTCGGAAGACACCTACCGCACCCTGACTGCAGTAGACAGCGCACTGATGGTGCTCGACGGCGGTAAGGGCGTAGAGCCGCGCACCATCGCCCTGATGGAAGTGTGCCGCCTGCGCGATACGCCCATCGTCAGCTTTATCAACAAGCTCGACCGCGACATCCGTGACCCGATCGAACTGCTCGACGAGATCGAGGCGGTGCTGAAGATCAAGGCGGCGCCGATCACCTGGCCGATCGGCTGCTACCGCGACTTCAAGGGCGTGTACCATCTGCACGAGGACAAGATCATCGTCTACGTGCCGGGCCACGGCCACGAGCGCACCGAGCAGAAGGTGATCAACAAGCTGGACTCCGACGAGGCGCGCACCCACTTGGGTGACATGTACGAGCGCTTCATCGAGGAACTGGAACTGGTCCAGGGCGCCTGCCACGAGTTCGACCAGGACGCCTTCCTCAAGGGCGAGATGACCCCGGTGTTCTTCGGCACCGCGCTGGGCAACTTCGGCGTCGACCAGGTGCTCGACTGCATCGTCGACTGGGCGCCGCAGCCACTGTCGCGCGCCGCCCACGAGCGTGTGGTGGAACCGGTGGAAGAGAAGTTCAGCGGTTTCGTGTTCAAGATCCAGGCGAACATGGACCCCAAGCACCGCGACCGCATCGCTTTCATGCGCATCTGCTCGGGCAAGTACGAGAAGGGCATGAAGATGCGCCATGTGCGCATCAAGAAGGATCTGAAGATCGCCGACGCCCTGACCTTCTTCTCCAGCGAGCGCGAGCAGCTGGAAGAAGCCTACGCCGGCGACATCATCGGTCTGCACAACCACGGCACCATCCAGATCGGCGACACCTTCACCGAAGGCGAGGTTCTGGGCTTCACCGGCATCCCGCACTTCGCCCCGGAACTGTTCCGCCGCGTGCGCCTGAAGGACCCGCTGAAATCCAAGCAGCTGCGCCAGGGCCTGCAGGAGCTGGCTGAGGAAGGCGCGACCCAGGTGTTCTTCCCCGAGCGCAACAACGACATCATCCTCGGCGCCGTCGGCGTGCTGCAGTTCGATGTGGTCGCCAGCCGCCTCAAGGAGGAATACAAGGTCGAGTGCGCCTACGAGGCGATCAACGTCTGGTCGGCGCGCTGGATCGAGTGCAGCGACGAGAAGAAGCTCAAGGAGTTCAAGGACAAGGCCTTCGAGAACCTGGCGGTGGATGGCGGCGGCCACCTCACCTACCTGGCGCCGACCCGGGTCAACCTGAGCCTGATGGAAGAGCGCTGGCCGGACATCACCTTCCGCGCCACCCGCGAGCACCACTGATAGACAAACGCCCCGGCCAAGCCGGGGCGTTTCATTTATGGCCAGATGCACCCGGAGCGTGCTGCGGCGCTGACTCCCTCCGCCCTTGGGAGAGGGTTGGGGCGGCCCGCATAGGGTGAGGGTGCCATAGGCAACTCGGAGCGGCCTGCATCATCCCTCACCCCCGGCCCCTCTCCCATAGGGAGAGAGGAGCTACCTACACGCTCGCCCGTAGCAGCGCCCGCACCTTGGCCGCCGAAAGTTTCTGCAGCCCGCACAGGTAGTCGTGATCAGCGCGGATGTCGTGGCGCTCCCACAGCAACGCCTGCAGGTGCAGCGTCAGGTTGGCCGCCATCTCGGCATCGGCCAACGCGCGGTGGGCCTGGCCGGTGCTGGGCAGCCCGACCCAGCTGTTGAGGTTGCCCAGCTTGTGGCTCGGCGCCTCCGGCAGCAGGCGCCGCGACAGCAGCAGCGAACAGGCGAAGTCACGGTTGCGGCGACGACCCAGCAGGCCCAGTTCGGCATCCCAGAACTTGCTATCGAACGCGGCGTTGTGCGCCAGCAGCGGCGCCTCGCCAATGAACTCGGCGGCCTCCGCCATCACCTGCGCCACCGGCGGCGCGCGGCGCACCATGGCGTTGCTGATGCCGGTGAGCTGTTCGATGAAGGGCGGCACCCAGGCACCGGCATTCATCAGGCTCTGGTAGCGGGCGACGATGCGCCCGCCCTCGATCATGGCCACGCCGATTTCGGTCGGTCGCGCGCCCTGGGCCGGCGACATGCCGGTGGTTTCGAAGTCGATCACGGCGATGCGATCTGGCATCGGTTGTCCTCAGTTCTTCAACAGCAACGCACCCTCGACCGGCACGAAGCGGTCGGCGGCGCGGATCAGGGAGTGCGCGGTGAGGCCCTCGACGCCATACACGCTGCAGGCCACCCCATGACGGTCGCGCGCGCGCTGCAGCAGCAGGTCGAAGTCGCCGTCACCGGAGGCCAGCACCACCTCGTCCACCCGCTCGGCGGCATCCATCACATCCAGGGCGATACCCACATCCCAGTCACCCTTGGCCGAGCCGTCACTGCGCTGGATATAGGGCTTGAGCAGCACCTCGAAACCGAGGTTGCGCAGGATTTGCTGGAACTGGCGCTGCTTGGCGTCGCCACGGTCGATGGCATAGGCCCGCGCCTCGACGATCTCGCCCTGCGCGGCCACCTGGCGCCACAGCTCGGCATAGTGGAAGTGACAGCCATGAGCCTGGCGCACGGTGTAGTAAAGGTTCTGCACATCGGCGAACAGGGCGATCTTCTTCACGGTGCAGCCTGGCAACAAGGGAGCGGCATTATGCGAAAGACCGGCATGTTCGTCGCCCCCGGCCATCGGCTAAAGTGAGGGCATGTAGTACTGCCGCGATGCCTGCCGATGAATCCGTTGACCGTTCTGCGCGATGCCTTCCATTTCTTCAGCCGTAACCTGCCCAGCATCGCCCCGCTGTGTCTGCCGCTGATCGCCGCCGAATGCCTGGCGCGCGCGGTCGTCGCGGGCCTGGTCGATACGGACCATTCGCCCGCCTACGAGCTGCTGGTCGGTCTGTTCTTCTACCCGCTGTACAGCGCCGCACTGATCCTTTTCCTCGACGCGCGCAGCCAGGGCCAGCGCCCGTCTACCCGCAACCTGCTGGCCGCCGCACTGCCGCTGTGGCCCTCGTTCGCCGTGCTGGCCGGGCTAAGCACCCTGCTGATCATGCTCGGCGGCGCCCTGTTCCTGCCGGTAGCGCTGTACCTGATGGTCAAGCTGGCCTTCTCCGAATACCTGCTGGTGCTGCGCGGCCTGGCACCGCTGCCGGCGATGCGTGAGAGCTTCCTGCTTAGCATCGGCCACTTTTGGTCGCTGCTGGCCTGCGTGCTGCTGGTGATCGTGCCGCTTTGGCTGCTGGACGACTGGACCCTGCAGCTGCTCGGCGAACAGCCCGACGCGATCGGCAGCCTGCTGCTGGATATCGTCAACGGCTTCCTCCAGCTGTTCTCCACCGTGGTGCTGTTTCGCTGCTTCATGCTGTGCAGCCAGCGGCCGACCGAGGACAGCCACAGCAGTTGACCCGTTCGACAGGAAATCCTCCATTCGCCTGCTAGGCTTGCGACTTTCGCAACCCCAGGGAAGGTCTCCATGTCCGAACAGAATCCGAGCATCCTCTCGCACGTTTCCATCGGCACCAATCAGTTCGACCGGGCCGTGGCTTTCTACGACAAGGTCCTGGCGACCCTCGGCTGCAAGCGCATCCTCGAACACCCCGGCGCCGTCGCCTGGGGCCGCGAATACCCGGAGTTCTGGGTGCAGACACCGATCGATGGCCTGCCGGCGAATGTCGGCAACGGCACTCACCTCGGCTTCATCGCCCCGGACAAGCAGGCCGTGCATGCCTTCTATGACGCGGCCCTGGAGGCCGGCGCCAGCCCTGACGGCCCGCCCGGCCCGCGCCCGCACTATGGCGAGCCCTACTACGGCTGCTTTGTCCGTGACCTCGACGGGCACAAGATCGAGGCGGCCTACTGGGACACCGAGCTGGTCTACGAGCTGTATATCGAGCCGCACGAACACTGACCCGCAACCACCCCGGCTAGCGGTCGACACGGCCACCACTGCGCGGCTCAAGCACCGCCTGCGGACAGGCAGCCAGTGCCCGACCAAACGGCTCTGACTGCGCGGAAGCACTGTGCCTCGCGGCTCTGGACAAAGCGCCCGAGCATCGCCATGCTCGGCCCCCAAACGAACAACAAGACGGCCCGAGCCGCACCGATGCGCAGACTCCTTTTTCCTGCCCTGCTGGCGTGGCTGTGCTGCGCCGGCGCCCAGGCCGCCGAGCCGACCGTCAACGTCGGCTATTACGAATTTCCGCCTTACTCCTGGACCGATGACGATGGCAAGCCGCGCGGCTCCATCCTGGCGCTCACCGAGCGCCTGCTACGCCACGCCGGTTACCGCGGCCATTACCGCTCGCTACCCGGCGCGCGGCTGTATGCCGCCCTGCGCGACGGCAGCGTGCAGCTATGGCCTGGCGCCGGCGGCAAGACCGAACTGATCGGACACACCCACGAAGCCAGGCACACCATGGGCGAGATCAGCCTGGCCCTCTACTACCGCGCGGACACACCCAGGCCGGAACTACCGGAGGGCCTGAAAGGGCGGGGGCTGATTGTGATCAGCGGCTACAGCTACTGGAAACCAACCAGCGAACTGCTCACCGACCCCACGTTGGGAGTCGATATCCATCGCACCAGCACCCATGCCTCGGCGCTGGCCATGTTGCTGCGCAAACGGGGCGACTATCTGCTCAATTACCAGGCCCCCGTGGAACAGGTGCGCAAGGAGCTGGGTCTGTCGCCTCTGCCCTACACCATCCTGCAGACCATGCAACTGCGCCTGATTGCATCGCGCCATGTCGAGGGCAGCCAGCGTTTGCTGAACGATCTGGACAGCGCCTACGAGGCGCTTCAGGCAGCGGGCGAGCCACTGCAGCTGGACTAGCCAACTGCGCCGACCCCGGCCACTCATCAGCGCTGCTGAGCCGCCGCTGGACATAAAAAATTTTGACGTCAAAATAACGCCAAGCCATAGGTACGCGCCATGCGGCGCACGCCAGATGTACAAAAGCAATAACGCCTTCTGCTGCCCTATCCCAGACCCCGAGTAGCGCCACGCCAGCGCCCTGCATGAGGTCTGCGGCTGCCCCCATCACACCCCAGATACACCCGGATCAAGCCCGGGTGCAGACGCACGCCCTTGGGCCATCGGCAATGGCAGCAATACCAGGGCTGGAGAAATGCAATCGATGAAAATGAGCCGCCCCGTCACCAACGTCGAGCAGACCTTTGCCCACGACCAACGCCTGATCTCCGCCACGGATGCCGCGGGAAACATCACCTATTGCAACAGCGAGTTCGTCAGGATCAGCGGCTACACCGAACAGGAACTACTGGGAAGCCCACACAACCTGGTGCGCCACCCGGATATGCCCGCCGCCGTTTTTGCGGTCATGTGGCGCTACCTGCGGGCCGGCAAGAGCTGGATGGGCGTGGTCAAGAACCGCTGCAAGAACGGCGACTACTACTGGGTCAGTGCTTACGTCACACCCATTCTCGATAATGGCCGCGTCGTGGGCTACGAGTCCGTGCGGGTCAAGCCGACCCGCGAGCAGGTGGCACGGGCGCAGAGCCTGTACGACCGTATCCGGGAGGGCCAGAACCCCATCCCGACGACACGTCGGCTGGCCCACCACGCTAGGTCATTCGCCCTGCCCCTTGCCGCTTCAGCACTGGCTATCGCGGCTATCGGGACAAGCACACCCTGGATCGCCGGGGCGCTGACCGCCACCCTAATACTCGGTGTCGGACTGTGCTCCAGACTCCAACTGGAATCGACACTGAGCAGGATCGTCGGCAAGAACCCCAATGCCTTCGCCGACCCGATCAGCGCGCAGGTCTACAGCGAGGCACAGGGACCCGCGGCGCAGCTGGACATGCTCCTGATCAGCGAGGACGCGCGCCTGCGTACCGCATTGACGCGCCTGAGCGACCTGGCCAGCCGCGTGGCAGAGTCGGCGGCGAATGCCTCGAACCTGTCCAGTCAGACCGAGCGCGCACTGCTTGCACAGAGAGCCGAGACAGATCTGACGGCCGCCACCATGACCGAGATGGCCGCCTCCATTGCCGAGGTCGCGGGCAACGTTCAGCAAACAGCCAGCGAAGCGCAGGCCGCCAGCACTCTGGCCGAGCAGGGCGACCGGGTTGCCGAGAGCACGCTTGGAGCTATCGAGTCACTGGCAACGACCGTGACGAAAATCGGCTCGGCCGTCGATACGCTGGCCGGGGAAACGCAGCAGATCATGTCGGCCGCGGAAATCATCCAGAGCATCGCCGAGCAAACCAACCTACTAGCCCTCAATGCCGCCATCGAGGCAGCGCGCGCCGGCGAACAGGGCAGAGGCTTTGCGGTGGTGGCCGACGAAGTCCGCTCGCTCGCCAGCAAGACTCGCGAATCGACTCAGCAAATCCAGTGTGTGATTCAAACACTCAAGGCAGGTGCCGACGAGGCCGTCTCGGTTGCCCGTCTTGGCATGCACGAAGCCGACAGCGGTCTGCAGCAGGTGGTCAACACCCGCGGTGCCCTGCAGGGCATTCGGCAAGCGGTCGATCGCATCGGCGCCATGAGCCTGCAGATGGCCGCGGCCTCGGAACAGCAGGCACTGGTTTCCGAGGATATTTCCCAACAAACCAACAATGTCGCCGCCACCATGGAGCAGACGGCAGACAATGCGCGCTCAACCGTTAGCCGCGCCGTGGAGCTGGAACAGGTTGCGGCCGACCTGCGCGCCCTGGTTGAGCGCTTCAATCGCTGAACGCGCGCCAGGCCTCTATTTTCGAGGCTTGGCGCGGGCGGTCGGCTCGGCCACCAGCGGGTCGTCCGGCCAGTAGTGCTTGGGGTAGCGACCTTTCAGATCTTTCTTCACCTCGGCATAGGTGTTGGCCCAGAAGCTCGCCAGGTCCTGGGTCACCTGCACCGGCCGGCGCGCCGGCGACAGCAGGTGCAGCAACACGCCCTGGCGGCCACCGGCGATGCGCGGGGTAGCCGCCAGGCCGAACAGTTCCTGCAGGCGCACCGCCAGCACCGGCGGCGACTCGGCATAATCGATGGCGATGCGCGAGCCGGAGGGCACCTGCAGGTGCTTCGGCGCCAGCTCGTCCAGACGCTGCGGCAGCGGCCAGGGCAACTGACCAGCGAGGATGCCCGGCAGGTCCAGATTGGCGAAATGGTTGAGGCGGCTGACCTTGCCCAGGTACGGCAGCAGCCAGTCTTCCAGGGTTGCCAGCAACGCGGCGTCACTCAGGTCAGGCCATTCGCTGTCGCCCTGCTGCTCCAGGTCGAGGTGTCGCAGCAGCGCCACACGTGCCTGCCACTGGCGCAGCTCCGGCGTCCAGGGCAGCAGCTCCAGGCCCTTGCGCCGCACCAGCCCGAGCAGCGCACGCCCGCGCGCCGCCTCGTCCAACCCCGTCAACGCCTCACGACTCAACACCAGCTCGCCGACCCGGCGCTGGCGCTCGGCGCGCAGCACGCCTTCGCGCTCGTCCCACTCCAGTTCTTCGCGCACGCTCACCTGTTCGGCCAGCACCGAGTCGAACAGCGCCGGGTCGAGGTCGGCGGCCAGGTAGATACGCTCCTCACGCTGGCCCTGGCGGCTGCCGAGGTCGGCGATCACCAGCCACTCGTGCTTCATCAGTGCATCCGCCTCGCCGAACTGCGCGGCGCGACCATTGGCCAGGCGATAGTCCGCACCGCCGGCCTTGCGCTGGCGCGCCACCCGGTCGGGATAGGCGAAGGCCAGCAGCGCGCCGAGCCAGCGCGGATGCTCGGGATCGGCCACCGCCTCGGCGGCCGGCCCGCGCAGATAGGAACGAAACTGCCGGGCCAGCTGCCGCGCGCGCTGCACGCCGCCGCGCGCGCCACTCGTGGCGCGTGATTCGCCGGTCAGCAGGCTCATGCGACTGTGCAGGTCGGCACCCGCGCCGCGCAGGATGTCGCGCTCGGACAGTAGCGCGGCGAGGTCCGCCGCCAGCGCGCCAAGGCCAAGGGCCTGGCCACGCAGCAGCAGATGGGCGATACGCGGATGCGCCGGCAGTTCGGCCATGGCCTGGCCATGCGCCGTCAGCGCGCCGCGCGCATCGAGGGCGCCGAGGCGCGCCAGCAGGTCGCAGCCCTGGGCGAAAGCGGCGGCAGGCGGTGCATCGAGCCAGGCCAGCTCGCCCGGCTGCACGCCCCAGCGCGCCAGCTGCAGGGCCAGGCCGGCCAGATCGGCCTGGAGGATTTCCGCGGCGCCATAGGCAGCCAGCTGCTCGTGCTGGCTCTGCGACCACAGGCGATAGCACACGCCCGGCTCCAGGCGCCCGGCGCGCCCGGCGCGCTGGGTGGCCGAGGCGCGGGAGATGCGCTGGGTGTCGAGGCGGGTCATGCCGCTGGCCGGGTCGAAGCGCGGCACCCGCGCCAGGCCGGCGTCCACCACCACGCGCACGCCGTCGATGGTCAGGCTGGTCTCGGCGATGTTGGTGGCCAACACCACCTTGCGCGTGCCGGCCGGCGCCGGCTCGATGGCAGCGCGCTGGGCAGACAGCTCCAGCTCGCCATGCAGGGGGCAGAGCAGCACATCGGGACGCTGGCCCAGGCTCTCCTGCAGTTGCTCATGCACCCGGCGGATCTCCGCCTGGCCGGGCAGAAAAACCAGCAGGCTGCCCGGCTCATCGGCCAGGGCCTGCAGCACGGTCTGGGTGACGCGCTGCTCGATGCGCTCGCCCGGTTGCCAGGGCGCGCCCCAGCGCATCTCCACCGGGTGCATGCGGCCCTGGCTGGACACCACCGGCGCGTCGCCGAGCAGCGCGGACAGGCGCTCGCCCTCCAGGGTCGCGGACATCAGCAACACCTTGAGCGGCTCGTCGCGCAGCAGCTCGCGGCCATTGAGGGTCAGCGCCAGGGCCAGGTCGGCATCCAGGCTGCGTTCGTGGAATTCGTCGAAGATCACCAGGCCGACGCCTTCCAGCGCCGGATCATCCTGCAGGCGGCGGGCGAGAATACCCTCGGTGACCACCTCGATGCGGGTCTTCGGGCCGACCTTGCTGTCCAGGCGGATGCGATAGCCCACCGTCTCGCCGACGTTCTCGCCCAGCTCGCTGGCCAGGCGCTCGGCGGCGGCGCGGGCGGCCAGGCGGCGCGGCTCGAGCATCAGGATGGATTGCCCGGCCAGCCAGGGCTCGCCGAGCAGAGCCAGCGGTACGCGGGTGGTCTTGCCGGCACCGGGTGGCGCCTCCAGCACGGCCTCGTGGCGCTCGGCCAGGGCTTGGCGGAGGGCGGGCAATACGTCGTCGATGGGCAGGCGGTTCATGGCTTCTCCGATTGGCCGGCGATTATACGAACCACTGCAGCGCCCGCGCATCCAACTGCAACGGCGGCCTTGCTATAGTGCCGCCCTCAATTTTCGGAGGTGCTTATGCCCAGCAAGACCCGCATCATCGGCAGTGTCGTCGCGCTCTCCCTGGTCACCCAGCTGACCGCCTGCGGCACCCTGTTCTTCCCGGATCGCCGCGGCCAGATCGAAGGCAAGATCGACCCCGTGGTGGCCGGCCTCAATGCCGTCGGCATCCTGTTCTACGTGATCCCCGGGCTGATCGCCTTCGGCATCGACTTCGCCACCGGTGCCATCTACCTGCCCGACAACCAGTACTCACTGGCCCCGGAAAAGCTGCAAGACGCCATTGGCGCGGACGGCCGCGTAGACAATCTCAAGCTCAAGGCCATTCTGCAGCGCGAGCTGGGCCGCGACCTGCCGCTGGACGACCCGCGCCTGATCCAGCACAGTGGCAAGATCGAGCAGCTGGCCGCCTACGGCCTGCGCACGGAGGCCTGATGCAGCACCTCGCCACTCACCTGCAGCGCCTGCTGGCCTATCACGGCTGGGCTTACGCGCGGCTGCTCGGCGAGCTGGCGAGCCTGGACGAGGCGCAATACCGCGCCCCCTGCGGGCTGTTCTTCGGCAGCATCCACGCCACCCTCAACCACCTGGCGGTGGCCGACCGCATCTGGCTGGCGCGGGTGCGCGACGAAGCACAGCCGTTCGCCCGCCTGGATGCCGAGGCGGTCGCCGAGCGTACCGCGCTGGAGAACTACCTGGAGGCCGGCGTGGCGGCCTGGCGCGACCATTTGGAGGGGCTGGTCGATGTCGAGCTGCTGGCCCCGCTGGCCTACCGCAACATGGCCGGCGAACCCCAGCAACGCTCGCGCCTGGAGATCGTCACCCACCTGGTCAACCACGGCACCCACCATCGCGGCCAGGTCAGCGCCGCATTGACCGCCATGGGCCGTCCGGCGCCGGTGCTGGACTACATCTACGCCCTGCCGGAACTGCCATGACACCCCTACCGCAACACGCCCGCCTAATGCGCCTGGCCACCCGGGCGGCGCTCGCCACCGCCCTGCTGCTGGCGCTGGCCAAGGCGGTGGCCTGGTGGCTGAGCGGCTCGGTGAGCCTGCTCGCCGGCCTCACCGACTCGCTGCTGGATGGCGCCGCGTCGCTGCTCAACCTGATTGCCGTGCACTACGCCCTGCGCCCGGCCGACGAGGATCACCGCTACGGCCACGGCAAGGCCGAGGCCCTGGCCGGCCTGGCCCAGGCCCTGTTCGTCGGTGCCAGCGCGGTGCTGGTGGCGGTACAGGCCATTGATCGCCTGCAGCACCCGCAGCCACTCGGCGCCCAGACCCTGGGCATCGCGGTGATGCTGTTGTCGCTGGCGATGACGGTCGCCCTGCTGCTGTTCCAGCGCCACGTGGTGCGCGTCACCGGTTCGACAGCGGTGCGCGCCGACTCGCTGCACTACCGCTCCGACCTGCTGCTCAACAGCGGCATCCTCCTCGCCCTGGTGCTGGCAGGCTTCGGCTGGCAGCGTCTGGACCCGCTGTTCGGCTTAGGCATTGCCGCCTACATCCTGTGGAGCGCGGTGAGCATCGTGCGCGAGGCCATCGCCGTGCTGATGGACGAGGAGCTGGCACCGGAGCTGAGCGAGCGCATGCACCTGCTGGCCAGCGGCGTACCCGGGGTACTGGGTACGAGCGACCTGCGCACACGCATCTCCGGCACCCACTGGTTCGTCCAGCTGCATGTGGAGCTGCCGGGCGACCTGAGCCTGCAGCAGAGCCACAGCCTGTGCAAACAGGTGGAAGACGCCATTCGCAGCGAGTTCCCCCGCGCCCAGGTGCTGGCCTACGCCACCCCGACGGCACCCGTGGCCTGAACGCCACAAGCACGAAGACAGGTTCGCGCTTATGCTGCATCCGGGACTGAAGCGCGGACCGGCACCATGAAGAAGACCAGCCTCGAGACGCTGCATCGTCAGCACCAGCCCGCCGCCATCGAGCAGCGCCTGGACCAGCCGTTGCAGCCGCGCTACGTCGCCGACGCGGTGCTGGGTGCCATCGACGGCTGCGTCACCACCTTCGCCGTCGTCGCGGGCGCGATGGGTGCCGGCTTCTCCGCCTCGGTGGCGCTGATCATGGGTTTCGCCAACCTGCTGGCCGACGGCTTCAGCATGGCCGTCAGCAACTACGAGGCGGTCAAGGCACTGCATGAGTTCCGCGAGACGGCCAGGGCCACCGAGGAGGAGCACATCGCGCGGGTACCCGAAGGCGAGCGGGAGGAAATCCGGCAGATCTTCGCGCGCAAGGGCTTCAGCGGCGAAACACTGGACAGGATAGTCGCGACCATCTGCCAGGATCGCCAGCTGTGGGTGGAGACCATGCTCAGCGAGGAATACGGCCTGCAGCAAGCGCCACCGGCACCCCTGGTTTCCGCCGCCGTGACCTTTGCCACCTTCCTGCTCGCTGGCAGCTTGCCGCTGCTGCCGCTGTTCTTCGCCAGCCTGGACATGCAACGCCAGTTCCTCATCAGCGCGCTGCTGGCAGCAGCAGTGTTCTTCTCCATCGGCATGCTGAAAAGCCTGGTGTTCGCCAAGCCGCTGTTGCGCTCGGGGCTCTACACCCTACTCACCGGTGGTGCCGCCGCGTCCCTGGCCTTCCTCGCCGGGTACCTGCTGCAGCAGCTCTTCGGCGCCAGCTGAGCCCCTCCCGGCAAGCGCAGGCGAACGGTGCGAGCAACTAGAGCAAATACTCTAAAAACACTAGACTGCGTGGCAAACCAACAACAAAAGGCGCCACCATGAACCTGTCCCCCTCCGCCATCGCCCTGCTCGGCCTGACTGCCTGGCCACTGCTGCTGATGTTCCTGATCATCAACCAACGCGGCCTGCTGGTGCTTGGGGGACGCATGAAGGTCAACGCCTTCGCCCCGGACGGCAGCAATACGCCAAGCGCCTTCGGCCAGCGCCTGGTGCGCACCCACGCCAACTGCCTGGAAAACCTGCCGCTGCAGGCGGCGGTGCTGCTCTATGCGATGCACGCCGGGCAGACCGCCCTGACCGATCCGCTGGCGCTGTTGCTGCTGGGCGCGCGCCTGTTCCAGTCGGCGATGCACCTGATCAGCACCGGCCCGCTGTTCGTCTGGCTACGCTTTGCCGGCCTGCTGGCGCAGATGCTGATCCTCGCCTGGTGGCTGCTGCGCCTGAGCGGCCTGGCCTGATTCGCAGGCAAGAAAAAGGGGAGGCACTAGGCCTCCCCTTTTTCGTGTCCGGCACTGGTGATCGTGTCACCGCTTTCCTCGCCCGCCTGGTTGGGCGGTGCGGACCCGGGAGCCTGCGCGACCCGGTAGGATCGCCGGCGCCGCGGCGCCTGATTGGGCAGCGCGGTTGGACATGTCGTCCGGGCCATGAAACTGAGGGAAAGCTTATCGAGGCCGGGGTGCGAGAGGATTGCGAAGATTGCTCAATCAAACATGACTTGCGCAATTTATCTTCACTGTTAGATTGAATGGCGCAATCTGCAAACAAAGAAGAGCAAACATGAACAAGCTGGACCGCTATGACCTGCGCATTCTGGCCGAACTGCAGCACGACGCGCGCATCTCCAACCAGGAGCTGGCCGAACGCATCGGCCTGTCGCCATCGCCCTGCTCGCGGCGGGTCAAACAACTGGAAGACGATGGCTACATCGTGCGCCAGGTCGCCCTGCTGGACCGCAAGAAACTCGGCCTGTCACTGACCGCCTTCGTCCTCATCGGCATGGACCGTCATACCCCGGAGCGCTTCGAACACTTCCAGGCAGTGATCCGCCAGTGCCCGGAAGTGCTGGAGTGCAGTCTGGTGACCGGAATGGACGCCGACTATCAGCTCAAGGTGGTGGTGCCGGACATGGACCACTACCAGAAATTCCTCCTCGGCCAGCTGACCCGCATCGAAGGCGTCACCAGCGTGCGCTCCAGCTTCGTGCTCAATCAGGTGCTGTCCAGCACCGAGCTGCCCCTGGAGCATCTGCGCAGCTGAACCAACCGGCAAATGCTGCAGTGGTCGACGAGGCGCGTATAATGCCGGCCCCGTCGCCATTCCCCGCATTTCCGAGA
Organism: Aquipseudomonas alcaligenes; assembly: GCA_900156135.1. Lineage (GTDB taxonomy): Bacteria > Pseudomonadota > Gammaproteobacteria > Pseudomonadales > Pseudomonadaceae > Aquipseudomonas > Aquipseudomonas alcaligenes_D. The sequence continues at coordinate 147,339 of FTMP01000008.1, forward strand.
GGCCCAGATGGAAACCGAACAGTTCGAAGCCCTGATGATGTACGTCCTGGTGGGCGGACTGATGGTGTTCATGGCTTTCATCATCTGGGACCTGGCCAAGAAGTCCAAGGCTGGCCGTCTCGGCACCGCGATCCTGTTCCTCGGCCTGGGCCTGTGCCTGTTCGCCTTCCTGGCCAAGCCGATCATCACTTACATCATCGAGATGGCCCGCGGCATTCACGGCTGAGGGTGTCGCCAGTCGCGCGCGCGACGTCTGACTGACCTACGGCAGCGTCTGGCACGCGGCCTTCCCGCTATTTACAGGAGTTATCATGAGCCCCGCAGACCTGGTGATGCAGAGCTATGGACGCTGCTGCGCCAGCCCCACTTTCTTCGACGACTTCTATCGCACCTTCCTCGACAGTTCGCCGCAAATCCGCGCCAAGTTCACCGAGACCGACATGCCGGCGCAGAAACTGCTCCTGCGCCAGGGCATCCTCAACCTGGTGATGTACGCGCGTGGCATGTCCGACAGCAAGCTGCGTGCCCTGGGCGAGAGCCACTCGCGCGGCCGCCTGGACATTCGCCCGGAACTCTACGACCTGTGGCTGGACGCCCTGCTGCTGACCGTTTCCGGCCACGACAAGCAGTTCAACGAAAGCATCCGTAGCGCCTGGCGCGAAGTGCTGAACAAAGGCATCAGCGTGATCAAGGCCGGTTACTGAGCCAACCTCAGCGCAGCCTGGGCTCCAGCTCACGCCACTGCCCGGGCGCCAGATCATCCAGGCTCCAGGGGCCGATGCGCACCCGCACCAGGCGCAGGGTGGGCAGCCCCACGGCGGCCGTCATGCGCCGCACCTGACGATTGCGCCCCTCGCGAATCACCAGCTCCAGCCAGGCGGTCGGCACGCTCTTGCGAAAACGTACCGGCGGGTTGCGCGGCCACAGCGGCGGCTCGTCCAGGCGGCGCGCCTCGGCCGGCAGAGTCGGGCCGTCATTGAGCTGCACGCCATTGCGCAGCTGCACCAGCTGCTCCTCGCTCGGCTCGCCCTCCACCTGCACCCAGTAGGTCTTGGCCAGCTTGTGCTTGGGATCGGCGATCTGCGCCTGCAGGCGGCCGTCGTTGGTCAGCAGCAACAGGCCCTCGCTGTCGCGGTCCAGGCGCCCGGCCGGGTAGACGCCGGGCACGGCGACGAAGTCCTTGAGAGTGGCGCGGCCCTGCTCGTCCTGGAACTGGGTGAGCACGTCGAACGGCTTGTTCAGCATGATCAACCGCGGCGCGGCCGGCGGCGCCTTGGCCACCCGGCGCGGGGCGGGATGACGGGGCTGGGAAGGACGGGGTGGGCGCGCCATGCAAGCTCCGCGACTGAGGGAAAGCGCGCAGTTTAACCGAGCATCATCAGGCGCGTTGATGATGAGCCGTTGCGCCCCACATCCGGCTAAGCTGCTGCCATCGCATCGACCGCAGAGGACACCGTACATGAGCCATGAACTCGCCACCTTCACCGGCTGGGCCGCCACCGCACCGGGCGCACCGCTCGAACGCCACAGCTACGACCCGGGCCCGCTGGGCGCCGAGGAGGTCGAGGTGGCCGTGGAGTACTGCGGCATCTGCCATTCCGACCAGTCGATGATCGACAACGAGTGGGGCAACGCCCGCTATCCCTTCATCCCCGGTCATGAGGTGGTCGGCACCATCGTCCGCGTCGGCGAGCAAGCGCGCGGCCTCAAGCTCGGCCAGCGCGTCGGCATCGGCTGGTACAAGGGCAGCTGCATGCATTGCGGCTCGTGCATGGAAGGCTCGCACAACCTCTGTCGCACGGTGAAGCCGACCATCGTCGGCAGCCACGGCGGCTTCGCCGATCGCCTGCGCGCGCACTGGGCCTGGGCCGTGCCGCTGCCGGCAGGGCTCGACCCGGCGCTGGTCGGCCCGCTGTTCTGCGCCGGCTCCACGGTGTTCAGCCCGCTGCTGGAGTTCGGCATCAAGCCCACCGACCGCGTCGGCGTGGTCGGCATCGGTGGCCTCGGTCACCTGGCGCTGCGCTTCCTCAACGCCTGGGGCTGCGAGGTCACTGCCTTCACCTCGTCGCTGAGCAAGCAGGCGGAGGCCGTGGGCCTGGGCGCGCACAAGGTGGTGGCGTCCACCGACGGCAAGGCGCTCAAGGCCATCGCCGGCACCCTCGACTTCCTGCTGGTCACCGCCAGCGCCGACCTGGACTGGAACGCGATGCTCGCCACCCTGCGCGGCAAGGGCCGCCTGCATTTCGTCGGCATAGTACCCAACGCGATTCCCACCCACGTGTTCAGCCTGATTCCTCAGCAGAAGAGCCTCTCTGGCTCACCGGTAGGCTCGCCATCGAGCATGGCGACCATGCTCGAGTTCTGCGCCCGCCACCAGATCCTGCCGCAGGTGGAGCACTTCCCGATGAGCCAGGTGAACGCCGCACTGGACCACCTGCGCGCCGGCAAGGCGCGCTACCGCGTGGTGCTGGACGCCAGCCGATGAGCGAACTGCTGCACTGGCGCCGCGGCCCGGCCTGGCACCTGGGCGCGGTCGACGGCACCGACCGGCCGCGCCTGCTGCAGGTGTGGGAGGCGGCGGTGCGCGCCACCCACCACTTCCTCGCCGAGGGTGACATCCTGTTCTACCGGCGCATGCTCGCCGAACAGTATTTCGACCTGGTGCGCCTGACCTGTCTGCGCGACGAGCGCGGCCGGGTGCTGGGCTTTTGCGGCACCGCCGAGGATCGCCTGGAAATGCTCTTCGTCGACCCGGCACAGCATGGCCGCGGCCTGGGCAAGGCGCTGCTGCGCCACGCCATCGAGCACGACGGCGTACGCCTGGTCGACGTCAACGAGCAGAACCCGAGCGCCCTGGCCTTCTACCTGGCGCAGGGCTTCGAGCAGATCGGTCGCTCCGAACTGGACGGCGCCGACAAGCCCTATCCGCTGCTGCATTTGCGCCTACGCGACGCCTGACCCGACCCCGGATGCAATCCGGGAGCGCACTACCGGCGTCCCTGAACGTCATCCGGGCTACGATCCGGGTTGGCGAGTAGGACACTCCCTCTCCCGTTACGGGAGAGGGCTGGGGAGAGGGTGAACTCCCCCTCGATCAGCGGAACGGCGGCTCGTCGAAGCTGCGCAGCTTGCGCGAGTGCAGCGAGTCGAGCTGGCAGCGCAGCAGGTCGAGCGCAGCGATGCCAATCGCCAGATGCTGGCTGACCGCGCGCTGGTAGAACCCGGAGGCCGAACCAGGCAGCTTGATCTCGCTATGCAGCGGCTTGTCCGACACGCACAGCAGCGTGCCGTAGGGCACCCGCAGGCGATAGCCCTGGGCGGCGATGGTGCCGCTTTCCATGTCCACGGCCACCGCGCGCGACAGGTTGATCAACGGCCGTTCGTGGGCCCAGTGCAGCTCCCAGTTGCGATCGTCGTAGGTCAGCACGGTACCGGTACGCAGGCGCTTCTTCAGGGTTTCGCCGCGCTCGCCGGTAATGCTGGCAGCCGCCTCCTGCAGCGCCTGCTGCACTTCCGCCAGGGCCGGGATGGGAATGTGCGGCGGCAGCACGCGGTCGAGAATGCCGTCGCGGCGCATGTAGGCGTGAGCCAGCACGTAGTCGCCAATGGTCTGTGACTGACGCAGGCCGCCGCAGTGGCCAATCATCAGCCAGCAGTGCGGGCGCAACACCGCCAGGTGATCGGTGATGTTCTTGGCGTTGGACGGGCCGACGCCGATGTTGACCAGGGTGATGCCGTGGCCGTCATTGGCGATCAGGTGGTAGGCCGGCATCTGGTAGCGGTGCCACACCACCGCGTCGGCCACGGCCTGGGCATCCTCCTCCGAGGTGCCGCGCTCGATGATCACGTTACCCGGCAGCACCATGCGCACGAAGCGCGGGTTTTCGCGCAACTGCTCGAGGCCATGACGGATGAACTGATCGACGTAGCGGTGGTAGTTGGTCAGCAGGATCCACGGTTGCACATGGCGCCAGTCGCTGCCGCTGTAGTGCTGGATACGCTTGAGCGAGAAGTCGGTGCGCGCCGCATCGAACAGGGCCAGCGGCAGGTCGCTGCTGTCACCCCAGCCGTAGAGGCCGTCAGCTACCGAGTCGGTGGCGGCGGACAAGTCGGTACTGGGGAACACCCGCGCCAGTTCGGCGGCGGTCACTCCGGAGCCGGACAGCTCGTCCCCCTGGTCAACCACGTAGGGATAGGGAATGTTCTGCTGGCTGAAGCCGACCTCGACCGTCACCGAGAAGTCTTCCATCAGCGGCCGCAGCTGATCCAGCAGGTAACCGCGAAAGGCCAGCGGCTGGGTTACGGTGGCGCGGTAGGTGCCGGGCACCTGCACCTTGGCGTAGGCGCGCACGCTGCTCGGCACCTCGCCCTGGCAATGGTAGGTCAGGCGCAGCTCGGGATAGCGGAACAGCGCGCGCTCGGTTTCGCCGGGCAGGGTGCGCTCCTTGAGGTAGCGTTTGAGCGCCAGGCTGAGCGCCTCGGTGGCCTGGCGATGCAGGGCGGCGAGGCGATCGACGGCCTCCTCGGCCGTGGTGGCGACGATGAAATCGGTAGACGACATGACAGTCACGGGACAGCTTCCTGGCTTGGCAACGGCTCTATCTTGCGCCGTGCGACAGCCGGCCCGCCAGCCCCAGAACAACAGGGAGGCGCAGCCGAACGCCAGCTTCTAGGCTTAGAGTTTGGATACCCCGGGAGCGAGACATGCGAGCCCTGTCGATTCTCTGCCTGCTTGCCTGTATCAGCCCTGTCCTGTTGGCCGCCGACCTCGATGGGCGCTACCAGGGCACCCTCGACGAGCGCCCGGTGCAGTTGGTGTTGCGCAGCCAGGGCCAGCAGGTGGAAGGCGAGTACATCGAGGACCAGCGGCGCTTTCGCCTCAGCGGCCACTTCGATGGCCAGGCCCTGCAGGCACAGATCAGCGCGCCGGATTCCGGCCAGGTGCTGGCCAACATGAATGCCAACTACGCCAACGACATGCTCGCCGCCAGCCTGGCCGCACGTGATCCACAGAGCGGCCAGACGCTGCTGCGCGAGGCGCTGTTCCAGCGGGTCGCGGCAGCCCTGCCGCAGGCAGACCCGCAGCAGGACCCGGCGCTGGTCGGCACCTGGGTGTTCGAGCAGATGAGCAACAGTGAGGGCCTGGAGTATGCCTCGCTGACCACGGTCACCACCCTGCGCATTCGCGCTGACGGCAGCATCGAGCAATGGCGCCGCAGCGTGGCCGGCGGCAGCGAATGGAGCTACGACCGTCCGGGCGAGCTGCAGTACAGCGGACGCTGGCGCAGTGAGCAGGGCCTGCTCCTGGTGCAATTGAAAGGGACGAAGGATTTCCAGCCAGCGGCGCGCTATCGCTTCGACACGCCCTACCTGGTCACCGAGAGCAACACCGGCAGGATGATCTGGCAGCGGCGCTGAGTCACGTACCCTGCGCCGGCGAGAGAGGCGCCAGACCGGTAGGCGGTCCGGCGCGGCAGGGTCAGGCAGGCTGGTGCAGGCGCACGTTGAACAGCGGACCCTGGCTGTAGCGCGACAGGGCCTTGGCGGCGGCCAGCACACCCAGGTCGATCAGCGGCTCGAGCAGCACCACGCTCATGTAGGCCAGACCGAAGCTGCCGACCGACGCCAGGTTCTCGCTGGAGAAGCCGTGGCCATAGAACGCCCAGAAGGCCACCCAGGCGACGATGCCACCCTGGTAGACGGTGGACAGCGCCAGCGCCTGCGTGTAGCGGGTGTCCACATAGGCGGTGCGCGCCGGGATGATGCGCTTGGCCAGCAGGTGGATGCCCCACAGCGGCAGCAACAGGGTGGTGACGTTCATGCCGTACTGCGGCAGGTCGAACTGGGCGAAGAACAGGCCCTGGATCAGCAGCCCGGCGGCCAGGCCGATGGCCGCCGCACCCGCGCCGAACAGCAGCAGCAGGGTCGAGCCGAGGATCAGGTGCACTTCCGACACACCCACCGGGTGATGCGGCAGGACCTCGAAGAAGCCGAACACCAGAACGCTGGTGATCAGGCTGCGCAACGCCAGGGCCAGGGCCCCGCCGTTGTCGCGAATACTGTCGCGGGCCAGTTTGACGGTCAGGCCCAGGCCGGCGACAGCCGTGGCATAGCTGAGGAAGATCTTGGCGCCTTCGACGACACCGGGTTCGATATGCATATGAATTCCTTTCCCGCGCCCACCGCGCGGTGATCTGGAGGTGGTTGGAGGTGCAATGGCAGGTCTCCTGGCTCGCGGCTCGGCGCTCCGCCCGCCTTCCCGACCCGAGGATCAGTGGCATGTGGGCTTCGCTCGCCGCTTACAGTTGCGGGGGCAGCCAGGGCATTGGCGACATGCGCCGCACCCTGTTCCCTTTTCATCCGCCCGGAAGGGGGGCGGAACCATCGGCGGCCACCTTAACGTCATGCGCCGGCAAAAGACAGCCCGTCCGCCGCGCATTGACCCCGGCCAGGCCGCGCCCTAGACTTCGCGCCCCGCCGATTCCAGCGAAACCGCCTGCAATGTCGTCGCCCGCCCACCTGCCCTGCTCCGCCCAGCCCGACCCACGGCTGCTGGCGCGCACCTGGCCGCGTGATGCCCTGCAACGTCGCCGCCGCAGCGTGCTGTTCGCCTTCACCTTCTCGCCTCCCGCCGCACACCGCTGAGTCACGCCGGCGCTCGCGCCGCGACTCCCCCGCGCCCTCGTCAGCTGTCCCGCCTCTCGGCGTGGACAACCTTCGCTTTATTGGCCACGCCCGGGCCACAAACGGGCTGGAGAGAGACATGAACCCTCGCTATCTGCTCGGCGTGCTGATCTTCGCCGTGTCCGTGGTCGGCCTGAGCATGGGCGCCACCCTGCCGCTGGTGGCGCTGCGCCTGCATGAGGCTGGCGCCGGCAGCCTGGCCATCGGCGCGCTGTCGGCCATGCCGGCGGCCGGGATGATCCTCGGCGCCCTGCTGGTCGGCCGTCTGTGCCGCCGCTTCAGCGGCCGCCAGCTGTACCTCGCCTGCTTCGCCCTGTGCCTGCTGGCCAGCGCCGCCCTGCTGCTGCCCGAGCCGAGCCTGCCGCTACTGGCCAGCGCGCGCCTGCTGCTCGGCGTCGGCATGGGCGTGCTGGTGATCCTCGGCGAATCCTGGGTCAACGAGCTGTGCGACGAGCGCAAGCGCGGCCAGACCGTCGCGCTATACGCCGCCTGCTTCACCGGCTGCCAGCTGGGCGGCCCGGCGATGATCAGCCTGTTCGGTACTGCCAGTGCCTGGCCGGTGCTGCTGGTGGTGGCGGCCAATCTGGTGGCCCTGGCACTGGTCTGGCACAGCCTGCCGGCGGACTGGTCGGAGACGGCCGAAGAGGCGCCGCGGCGCTTCTCCCTGCTCGGCTTCGTCCGCGTCGCCCCGGCGCTGTGCCTGGGCGTACTGTTCTTCGCCTTCTTCGATGCGGTGGTGCTGTCGCTATTCCCGGTCTATGCCAGCGGGCATGGCTGGGCAGTCGGTGTAGCGGCGCTGATGGCCAGCGTAATCCTCGGCGGCGACATGCTTTGCCAGGTGCCATTGGGCTGGCTCTCCGACCGCGTCGAGCGGCGCGCCCTGCACCTGGCCTGCGGCCTGGTGACCCTGGGCATCGGCCTGGCGCTGCCCTGGCTGATCGAGCAACGCGAACTGCTGTGGCCGGCCCTGACAGTCCTCGGCGCCGCCGCCGGCGGCATCTACACCCTGGCCCTGGTGCTGATCGGCCAGCATTTCCGCGGCCCCGACCTGGTCACCGCCAACGCCTGCGTCGGCATGCTGTGGGGCGTCGGCAGCCTGCTCGGCCCGCTGCTCAGCGGCGCGCTGATGGGCATCGGCCCACAAGGCCTGCCCCTTGCCCTGTGCCTGGCGGCCAGCCTGTTCGTGGTGGCGGCCCTCGGCGCCCTGCCGCTGACGCGGCGGGTGTTCTCCTAAGGATGAATGGCGCGCCGACAGCGATTGCGGCATAACAGCAGGCAACGACGCGCCGGGGGACGTCTCGCCATGATCAATCAACTGCCACGCTGGGTGGAGATCGGCGGCTTCTGCCTGGCGCTGATCGCCGGCAGCGTCAATGCCATCGCCCTGCTCGGGTTCAACCACCAGGGTGTCTCGCACCTATCCGGCAGCTCCAGTCTGCTCGGCGTGGAGCTGGCCCAGGGTGACACCGGCGCAGCCCTGCACCTGCTGCTGATCCTGCTCAGCTTCGTGCTTGGCGCCGCCATCAGCGGCTGCGTGATCGGTCACCAGTCGCTCAAGCTCGGCCGGCGCTACGGCGTGGCGCTGCTGGCGGAAAGCCTGGCCCTGCTGCTGGCAATGCTGATGCTGGAACGCGGCAGCGACTTTGGCCATTACCTGGCCTCGGCCGCCTGCGGCCTGCAGAACGCCATGACCAGCACCTACAGCGGCGCGGTGGTGCGCACCACCCATGTCACCGGGCTGTTCACCGACCTCGGCATCATGCTCGGCCTCAAGCTGCGCGGGCAGCCGGCGGACCGTCGGCGCATCCTGCTGTACCTGATCCTGATCGCCGGCTTCATCGGCGGCGGCGTGCTCGGTGCGTTCGGCTATGCCCACTGGCACTACCGTGCGCTGCTCGGCGCCAGCGCCCTGGCCGCCGGCCTGGCACTGGTCTACCTGGCCTACTGGCGGCGCCAGCAGCACACCTGACTCAGGCCAGGTGCGGCGTGCTGCGCGCCACCAGCGCCTCGACATCGACACCGCGGGGCAACGTGCCGTAGACCCGGCCACGGCCCTCCAGGCGGCTGGCGATAAAGGCATCGCTCACCGTACTGTTGCCGGCCTCCAGCAGCAGCTTGGCCTGCAGGCCTACGGCCACGTCCTCGGTCAGCTGGCGGGCGCGGTACTGGATGTCGGCGGTATCGGCGAAATCCGCCTTGAGCCGCTGGATATGCGCCTTCAGGCGCGCATCACCATGACCGTCACCCAGCTCGGCGAACAGCGCGTCGAGCACGCCGGCTTCCTTCGACAGGGCGCGCAGCACGTCCAGGCACTGCACATTGCCCGAACCTTCCCAGATCGAGTTGACCGGCGCCTCGCGGTACAGCCGCGGCAGAATGGTCTCCTCGACATAGCCGGCGCCGCCCATGCACTCGCTGGCCTCGTAGACCATCTCCGGCGCGCGCTTGCAGATCCAGTACTTGCCGATGGCGGTGACCAGGCGGGCGAACTTGTCTTCCTGCTCATCGTGCAGGTGGTCGAGGGCGCGGCCCATGCGCATGGACAAGGCCAGGGCGGCCTCGCTCTCCAGCGCCAGGTCGGCCAGCACGTTTTGCATCAGCGGTTGGTCGGCCAGGACCTTGCCGCCGACCTTGCGGTGCGCGCAGTGGTGCGCGGCCTGGGTCAGGGCCTGGCGCATCAGGCTGCTGGAGCCGACCATGCAGTCGAAGCGGGTCATCGCCACCATCTCGATGATGGTCGGCACGCCGCGGCCTTCCTCGCCGATCATCCAGGCCAGGGCGCCGCGGTACTCCACCTCGCTGGAGGCGTTGGCCCAGTTGCCCAGCTTGTTCTTCAGGCGCTGCACGTAGAACTGGTTGCGCGTGCCATCCGGGCGGTGGCGCGGCAGCAGGAAGCAGGACAGGCCCTTGTCGGTCTGCGCCAGGGTGAGGAAGGCGTCGCACATCGGCGCCGAGCAGAACCACTTGTGGCCAACCAGCTCGTAGGTCTGGCCCGGGCCGCCGATCCCCACCGGGTAGGCGCGGGTGGTGTTGGCGCGCACGTCAGTGCCGCCCTGCTTCTCGGTCATGGCCATGCCGATGGTGACGCCCGCTTTCTGTTCGATACCAACGTTGCGCGGGTCGTACTCGGTGGCGAGGATCTTCGGCACCCAGACCTCGGCGATCTCCGGCTGCAGACGCAGGGCTGGCACGGCGGCGAAGGTCATGGTCAGCGGGCAGCCACTGGCGGCCTCGGCCTGGCTGTGCAGGTAGGTGAGGCCGGCACGCACGACGTTGGCGCCGGCGCGCGGGTCGGTCCAGGGCAGCGACGGCAGGCCATGCTCGATGGCCGTGCGCATCAGCTCGTGATAGGCCGGGTGGAACTCCACCAGGTCGATGCGGTTGCCGTAGCGGTCATGGGTCTTGAACTGCGGCTTGTGCTCGTTGGCCAGGAAGCCGGCCTGCATCAGGGGGCCGCCCGCCAGGGCGCCGTAGGTATGCAACCGCTCCTCGGCCCAGCCGCCGTCGTAGCGGCGAATCCACTCCTGCAGCGGCAGATCGACACGGTACAGGTTGGCGCCGTCGAGGCTCGGCACCTGATTGAACACCTCGTGGGTTTCGGCGAATTGCTGCAGGGACATGTCAGGACTCCGGGGCGCCAACGGCGCGCAGGCAGAAGGTGATCAGGGCTTGGTTGACGGTGGCCAGGTCCGCCGCTGGCAGGCCGGCATCGCGGGCCGCCCGAGCCGGCGGCGAGAGCGGCCCGACCAGGGCTTCGGCGATGGCGCCAACCAGGCAGGCGGCGACCAGATTGACCTGCTCGACGCGGAATTCGCCACTCCGCACGCCTTCGTCCAGCAAGTCGACGAACAGCTCGGCGTAAGCCTCGCGAAACAGCAGGCGCTGCTCGTCGACTTCCGGCTCGACCGGCTCGGCGATCAGGGCGAAGGCCAGGCGGCGGCTATGCCAGGCACGCGCGGCGAACTGCTCGAGGCCAGCGGCGAGGCGCTGGCTGGCGCTGCCGGGGCCGCGCAAGACGGCGGCCAGGGCATCGACCTCGATGCGGCAGGCATTGCTGAAGACTTCTGCCGCCAGTTCGCCCTTGCCACTGAAGTGGCGGTACAGGCTGCCGGTGGCGATGCCGGCAGCCTCGGCCAGGGCCTGCATGGTCAGGCTGGCGAAACCGCCCTCGGCGACCCGCGCATGGGCGCAGGCGAGGATACGTTCGCGCAGCTCATGCGCCCGGTCGATACGGGCGGTCGAAGGGAGTGCGGCCATAAAATGAATCCTGATTCACTTTTGTTGACTCAAGTGAATCACGATTCATTTTGGGTTTAAAACGACGATTCGGCCAAATCTCGGCCGAATCGTTGTCAGCTATCGGCAGGGCGGCACAGCACCCAGTCGTGCAGCAGGGCCTGCAGCTCAAGGAACTTCACCGGCTTGGCCAGGTAGTCGCTCATGCCGGCAGCCAGGCAACGCTCGCGGTCACCGCTGTGACTGTGGGCGGTAATGGCCAGCACCGGTGTGTCGGCGCAGCCAGGCAGCTGACGCAGCGCGCGGCAGGTAGCGAAACCGTCCACCAGCGGCATCTGACAGTCCAGCAGCACAGCGTCGATCGGCTCGCTGCGCAGCATTTCCAGCGCCTCGGCGCCGTTATCCGCCGTGCGCACCCGGTAGCCCAGTTTGAGCAGCATGCCGCGCGTCACCAGCTGGTTGATCGGGTTGTCCTCGACGATCAGCACGGTGCACTGCTCCGGGCTGCGCCGCGGCACACCGCCCACGCGACGCGGCCCGGTCACGGCGTCATGGCGCTGCACCGGCAGCTTGAGCTCCAGCTCGACACTGAAGGCGCTGCCCTGCCCCGGCAGGGAAGCATGCTGCAGACGCCCCCCCTGCAGTTCGATGAGCTGCCGGCAAATCGCCAGACCAACCCCCAGGCCGCCGTACTGGCGGGTCATGGAGCCATCCAGCTGGTGGAAACGCTGGTACAGCTTGCCCTCCGCCGGCGCGACGAAGCCGATGCCGGTATCGAGCACCTCGATGCGCAGCGGCATGCTACCCGACAGCGGCCCTGCCGCCTGCACGCGCAGGGTGACCTGGCCCTGGTGGGAGAACTTCACGGCGTTGTCCAACAGGTAGCCCAGGGCCTGGGCCAGCTTGCCGGCATCGCCTTCCAGAGTATCGGGCAGGCTGTCCTCCAGCTCGACGACGAACCCCAGCCCCTTGTCGGTGGCGCGCGGGGAGAACTGGGCGCGCAGGCCATCGACCAGCCCACGCAGGCTGAAGGGCTCGCGCCGTGGGTAGAGCTTGCCGGCCTGCAGCTCGGTGAGCGCGAGGATGTCGCCCACCATGCGCATCATGTCGCGCGCGGAGGTCGCGGCAGTCTTGTGGTACTGCTCCAGCTCGACATCCATCTTCACCGTCTGCATCAGCTCCAGGGAGCCGATTACCCCGTTCATCGGCGTGCGCAGTTCGTGGGTAACGGTGGCGAGGAATTCGTCCTTGAGCCGATTGCTCTCGGCCAGCTCGCGGTTCAGCGCCTCCAGCTCGTCCCCGGCCTGCTGCAGGATACGCGCGCGCTCTTCCTTCATCGCATTGATGCGGTCGGCCAGGGCCAGCGACAGCAGGCCCACTTCCAGCGCCGAACCGAACTGGCTGGAATACATGGTGAAGAAGTTGTACGGCAGGTAACCCAGCACCATGAGGGTATTTATCACCCCACCGACCAGGAAGGCCGACCAGGCAATGATGAAATAACGCGCCACCCGCATGCCACGCAGCCAGGCCAGAATGCCGGCGGTGAAGATGACCACGGTAAAGGCCAGGGCCAGGTAGGTGGCCAGGCGCAGCGCGGTGGCGTAACTGGTGGTCAGGGCCAGCACCATGGTCAGTACGCCGACTGCCATCAGCAACAACAACAGGCGGTCAACCCAGGGACTGTGCTCGCCGGTGTGCAGGAAGCTGCGCGCGAACTGACAGCCGAAGAGCGCCGCCGAACCGATCAGGAAGGGCGTGGAAGCGTTGGCCCACCAGGGGTCGTTCGGCCAGAAGTACTGGATGCCGGCGCCGTTGACCGACACCTGATACAACCCGAAGGAAGCAATGTAGAGGATGTAGTAGAGGTAGCTGGTATCACGGACGCTGAGGAAGATGAACAGGTTGTAGATCAGCATCACCAGCAGCACGCCGTAGATGATGCCCAACACATAGATGCGCGTCGGCTGCGCTTCGATGAAGGCCTCCGGTGCCCACAACCCAAGCGGCATCTGCATCGACCCCTGACTCTGCGCACGCAGGTACAGGCGCAGCGGTTCGCCAGGGTTCAGGCCCAGCTCGAAGAGGAAATTGTTCTGCTTGATCTGCCGGCTGGAGAACGGCAATGCGTCGCCGGTCCGCGCCGCCAGCTTGTAGCCGCCGGCACCGTCCGGCAGATACAGTTCCAGGTTGTCGAGTGGCGGGTAGGCCAGTTCGAGCAGCCAGTTGCGCGCGGTGGCGGCCTCGCGCGGGCGGTACAGCAGATCGACACGCAGCCAGAAAACCGAGCGCGAGTAGCCGGCGTTGAGCACCGCCTTGCCGTTGGTACGGAAGCTGCCGCTCAGCGCCGCCGAACTGACCTGCTCGATGGTGGCATCGCCACGCACATCCTCGAACACCTGCATCTGCGGGCCGAGCGAGAGATAGCGGGTGTGTTCGTCGAACTCGACGGCTTGAGTCAATAGAGGAATCAGGCAAAGCAGCCCAAGAAGTAAACAGCGCATGCCGCCCCGCCAGAGCCCGCAAACACGCCGCGGCCACCTGACCGACAGGCGCCCTCCAGGCACGAATTGATTGATCGGCCAAACTCTAGCAGTCTGTGACAGCCGGAGGAAAGTAGCCCCAGGATGAAGTAACGGGCGCACATCCGAGGAAAAGCCTGATGAGACTGGTGGCGTTTCTTTGCCTGTTGGCCATCGCTACGCCGCACGCGCAGGCCCAGCAAAAGCTGTATCTGAGCACGCTGGACTGGCCGCCCTATACAAGCCAGACCCTTCAGGACGGCGGCTATGCCTCGGCAGTAGTGCGCGCGGCCTTCGCCGCCGTGGACATCGACATCGAGGTGCGTTACTACCCCTGGGCCAGGGCGCTGAGCCTGGCTCAGCAGGGTAAAGTCGATGGCCTGTTTCCGGAGTACTTCGCCCCCGAACAACGCCCGGACTTCCTCTTCTCGGACCCTTTTCCCGGCGGCCCCGCCGGACTGCTCAAGCTCCGTGAACGCCACTTGTCGACGCAACGCGAAGAAAGCGGCCTGCCTCCGCTGAGCGAACTGCGCGGGCTGAAGATCGGCCTGGTCAGAGGCTATCTCAACCACCCCGGCCTGGACTCCGCTCCCGGACTGCACCGCGAGTTTGCCCGTGATGATCAGCAGAACCTGAGCAAGCTGCTGGCCGGCCGGGTCGACCTGATCTTCATGGACTACCTGGTGGCGGAGTTCCTGATCGGCCGTTACTTTCCGGAGCATCGGGACGAAATCGACCTGCTCAGCCCCCCACTCCTGCAGCCCACCCTGCACCTGGCCCTGCCGAGAAAACGCGCAGATGCCGAATCCACCCTGAAGGCGTTCAACCGGGGTTTGCAGATCATTCGCGACAACGGCGAGCTGCAACGCCTGCGCCAGCACCACGGCCTGTGAGCGACGTTTGATGGTAAGCTCGCCGGCCATGAACAGACACAATTCCCGCCCCGTCGTCCTCTGCCTGTCCGGTCATGATCCCTCCGGGGGTGCCGGCCTGCAGGCGGACATCGAAGCCCTGCTCGCCCAGGGTTGCCACGCCGCCCCCGCGGTCACCGCGCTGACCGTGCAGGACACGGTCAACGTCAGCGACTTCCGCGTACTCGACCGCGACTGGGTGCTGGCCCAGGCCCGCGCCATCATCGCCGATCTACCGGTAGCCGCCGTCAAGCTGGGCATGCTGGGCTCGGTGGAGATGGTCGATACCGTGGTCGAGATCATGCAGGCGCTGCCCGGCGTACCGCTGGTCTGCGACCCGGTGCTGCGCGCCGGTGGCGGCGGCTCGCTGGGCAAGGACGACGTCGGCTACGCCATGCGCGAGCGCCTGCTGCCGATCGCCGCCGTGGCCACGCCGAACCTGCCAGAGGCGCGCATCCTCGCCGAGCTGCCGAACGGCACGGCGGACGAATGCGCCGCGAAGCTCTCGGCCTACTGCCAGCACCTGCTGATCACCGGCGGCCACGGCGATGAGGCCGAGGTACACAACCGCCTCTACGTGCGCGGCGGCGACAGCCACACCTTCACCTGCGCCCGCCTGCCGGGCAGCTACCACGGTTCCGGCTGCACCCTGGCCAGCACCCTGGCGGGGCGCCTGGCCCTGGGCGAGGAAGTGGTCAGCGCCGTACGCAGCGCCCTCGATTACACCTGGCGCACCCTGCGCGACGCCGAGCAGCCCGGCCACGGCCAGTTCGTGCCGCGCCGCCTGCCCCTGGACTTCTGCTCGTGAGTAGCCCGTTGCGCGGCCTCTACGCCATCACCGACAGCCAGCTGCTGGCCGATGGTCGCCTGCTGCCCTATGTGGAAGCGGCGCTGAAGGGCGGCGCACGCCTGCTGCAGTATCGCGACAAGTCCGACGACCAGGCCCGTCGCCTGCGCGAAGCCTCAGCCCTGGCCGAACTCTGTGCGCGCCACGGCGCCGAGCTGATCATCAACGACGACGCCGAACTGGCCGCGCGCCTGGGCGTCGGCCTGCACCTGGGCCAGGGCGACGGCTCGCTGTCCGCCGCACGCGCCCTGCTCGGGCGCAAGGCGATCATTGGCGCCACCTGCCACGCCAACCTGCAGCTGGCCGAGCAGGCCGCCAGCGAAGGCGCCAGCTACATCGCCTTTGGCCGCTTCTTCACTTCGCAGACCAAGCCCGGCGCACCGAGCGCCACGCCCGAGCTGCTGGAGCAGGCGCGTGCGCGCTTCGCCCTGCCGATCACCGCCATCGGTGGCGTCAGCCTGGACAACGGCGCCGAGCTGATCAGCCGCGGCGCCGACCTGCTGGCGGTGATCCACGCTCTGTTTTCCGCGCCCTCCGCCACCGAGGTGGAGGCCCGCGCGCGCGCCTTCGGCGCGCTGTTCACGCCCTCCTGATTCGAGCCCCTTTAAAAAGAGACCCGTCATGTCACGTTCCGAGATCCTCTTCGCCAACGCCCAGAAACACATCCCCGGTGGCGTCAACTCGCCGGTGCGCGCCTTCCGCAGCGTTGGCGGCACCCCGCTGTTCTTCAAGCACGCCGAAGGCGCCTATGTGATCGACGAGGATGACAAGCGCTACGTCGACTACGTCGGTTCCTGGGGCCCGATGATTCTTGGCCACGCCCACCCGCAGGTGCTGGACGCGGTGCGCAAGCAGCTGGAACACGGTCTGTCCTATGGCGCGCCGACCGCGCTGGAGGTGGAGATGGCCGACCTGGTCTGCGCCATCGTGCCGTCGATGGAACTGGTGCGCATGGTCAGCTCCGGCACCGAGGCAACCATGAGCGCCATCCGCCTGGCCCGTGGCTACACCGGCCGCGACGCCATCATCAAGTTCGAGGGCTGCTACCACGGGCATTCCGACAGCCTGCTGGTCAAGGCCGGCTCTGGCCTGCTGACCCAGGGCGTGCCGAGCTCGGCCGGTGTGCCGGCGGACTTCGCCAAGCACACCCTGACCCTGCCCTACAACGACATCGCCGCCGTCGAGAAGACCCTCGCCGAAGTCGGCAAGACCGTGGCCTGCATCATCGTCGAGCCGGTCGCCGGCAACATGAACTGCGTGCCGCCGGCACCGGGCTTCCTCGAAGGTCTGCGCGAGCAGTGCGACAAGCACGGCGTGGTGCTGATCTTCGACGAAGTGATGACCGGCTTCCGCGTCGCCCTCGGCGGTGCCCAGGCGCACTATGGCGTCACCCCGGACCTGTCGACCTTCGGCAAGATCGTCGGCGGCGGCATGCCGGTCGGCTGCTTCGGCGGCAAGCGCGCCATCATGGAATGCATCGCCCCGCTCGGCCCGGTCTACCAGGCTGGCACCCTGTCCGGTAACCCGCTGGCCATGGCCGCCGGCCTGACCACCCTCAAGCTGATCAGCCGCCCGGGCTTCCACGCCGAACTGTCCGACTTCACCAGCCGCATGCTCGCCGGCCTGCAGGAGCGTGCCGATGCCGCCGGCATCCCCTTCGTCACCACCCAGGCCGGGGCCATGTTCGGCCTGTACTTCAGCGGCGCCGACGACATCGTCACCTTCGCCGACGTGATGGCCAGCGATGCGGCGCGCTTCAACAAATTCTTCCACCTGATGCTGGAAGGCGGCGTGTACCTGGCGCCGAGCGCCTTCGAAGCCGGCTTCACCTCCATCGCCCACGGCGACAAGGAGCTGGAGATCACCTTCGCCGCCGCCGAGCGCGCCTTCGCCAAGCTCAAGTGATGCAATACAGCACCGCGCTGAGTGACGCCGTTCTGGCGCTGGCCTGCCTGGCCAGCCTGTTCTGGCTGCGCCCGGCCTTTGCCGGTCAGCCGGTGCTGCGCGCGTTGCTGCTGGGCTTCGGCCTGACCGCCACGGCCGCGCTGTGCGGCGCGGTGCGCTATGGCCTGGACCCGAGCTGGGTCGACAAGCACCGCGCCTTCAGCCAGCTCAGCGCCGTGCTCGGCCTGCCCCTGCTCGGCCTGGCCGCGCTGGCGCTGGCACGGGGAATGACCTGGGGCCGCTCGGCCTGGACGTTCTGCCTGCTGGTACTGGTCGGGCTGTTCATCGGGGCTCGTGTGCTGGGAATCGACCCGGGTTATCGCCTGGCCCTGAGCCTGGCCACCCTGCTGCTGATCCTCTACGCCGGCCTGAGCCGCTGGCCGCAACGCCTGCCGGGCCTGGCCGCGCTGGGCGTAGTCGGTCTATTTCTGGTCGCCGGCCTGGCCGTGGGCACCGAAGGCTTTATCGGTCCATTACGCCGAGTCGACCTGTTTCATGCCCTGCTGACCCCGGCTTACCCGCTGCTGGCCTGGCTGCTGCTGACCCTGCGCGCAACGGCTCGCGAGGAAATCCCGGTAAAGACTTTGTAAGGACGCATCGGCTTATCACATAATGTGATGGTCGGCGCATTCAGCCGGCAGGGCATGAGGCCCGACCCGTTCCGCGAGGCGTTCCGATTTCCATGAACCGCACCGGCCGCAACCTGCTTCTGGGTTGCCTGTTGCTCGCTTCTCCCCTGCTGGCCCACGCAGGCGACAACTCGTTGCTGGTCCCGGCCACCGCCCGCTGCGCGCTGAACACAGCTCCCGAATACCTCTCCCAGGCCATTGCCGCCTGCCAGCAACTGGCCCAACAGGGCGATGCCCTGGCCCAGTACGAGCTCGGCGAGTTCTTCTATGAGGGACAAAGCGCCCCGCGCGACCTGCCTCAGGCCCTGCACTGGTTCGAGCAGGCGTCGCTGCAGGGCAATGCCCAGGCTCAGTTGCGCCTGGGCACCATGTTCTTCCGCGGCGAGGGTGTACAGGCCAACAACGTGCAGGCCTATATCGTCTTGAAGATGGCGGCGGTGAACGGCTCGGACGAGGCGATGGACAGCGCCGACCAGGTTGCCGAGCGCATGCAGCGCGAGGAGCTACAGGTCGCCACCCAGGTGCTGGGACAGATATTCCGCAGCTACCTGCTGGAACTGCAGCACATCGACAGCACGCCCAGCACACCCGGCTCAGGTTTTACGCCGGCACCGGGCGGCTCGTTCGGCAGCCCGCAGGTACCGGCCTTCGCGCCCAACTGAAGCCTACTTCTCCGGCATCGGCATGGGAAACGGCATCACGTTGCCGCCGCCCTTGGCCTCGCTGATCTTCGGCGTCCCCAGGCGCTCCACCTCGTCGATGCGCACGATCGAGTGCATCGGCACGAAGCTGCGCACCACGCCCTCGAACTGCGCCTTGAGCTTCTCCTCGCTGGGGTCGACCACCACCTGGGTGCGCTCGCCGAAGACGAACTCCTCCACCTCCAGGAAGCCCCACAGATCACTCTGATAGATCTGCTTGGCGTACATCTCGTACACCTGGCCCTGGTTGATGAAGATCACCTTATAGATGGGTTCGCGCTTGCTCATGGGAAGAAGGATAGAGGACTGCTGCAAATCGGGGGCGCGATCTTACAGGGGCCGGACAGGCAACGCTAGGAAGGCTGGCGGTCGCCCCCTATAATGCGCGGTCCTATCGAACCACCCCCGACGCACGCAGATGGCCAAGAAGCTTTATATCGAGACCCACGGTTGCCAGATGAACGAGTACGACAGCTCGCGCATGGTCGACCTGCTGGGCGAACACCAGGCCCTGGAAGTCACGGAAAACCCGGCCGAAGCCGACGTGATCCTCCTCAACACCTGCTCGATCCGCGAAAAAGCCCAGGAAAAGGTGTTCTCCCAGCTGGGCCGCTGGCGCGAACTGAAACAGGAGAACCCTGACCTGGTGATCGGCGTCGGTGGCTGCGTGGCCAGCCAGGAAGGCGCCGCCATCCGTGACCGCGCGCCCTACGTCGATGTGGTGTTCGGCCCGCAGACCCTGCACCGCCTGCCGGAGATGATCGACGCCGCGCGCGCCACCAAGAAGGCGCAGGTCGACATCAGCTTCCCCGAGATCGAGAAGTTCGATCGCCTGCCCGAGCCGCGCGTCGACGGCCCCAGCGCCTTCGTTTCGGTCATGGAAGGCTGCAGCAAGTACTGCACCTTCTGCGTGGTGCCCTACACCCGCGGCGAGGAAGTCAGCCGCCCGCTGGGCGACGTGCTGCTGGAAATCACCCAGCTGGCCGAGAAAGGCGTCAAGGAAGTCACCCTGCTCGGCCAGAACGTCAACGGCTATCGCGGCGAGACCCCGGACGGCAGCATTGCCGACTTCGCCGACCTGCTCTATGCGGTGGCGACCATCGACGGCATCGAGCGCATCCGCTACACCACCAGCCACCCGCTGGAGTTCTCCGACGCCATCATCCAGGCCCATGCCGAGATTCCGCAGCTGGTGAAGTTCCTCCACCTGCCGGTGCAGTCCGGCTCGGACCGCATCCTGGCGGCGATGAAGCGCAACCACACGGCGCTGGAATACAAGTCGCGCATCCGCAAGCTGAAGGCGGCGGTGCCGGACATCTGCATCAGCTCGGACTTCATCGTCGGCTTCCCCGGCGAGACCGAGAAAGACTTCGAACAGACCATGAAGCTGATCGAAGACGTCGGCTTCGACTTCTCCTTCTCCTTCATCTACAGCTCGCGCCCCGGCACCCCGGCCGCCGACCTGGTCGACGACACCCCGGACGAGGTGAAGAAGCAGCGCCTGCAGATCCTGCAGAGCCGTATCCACCAGCAGGGCTACGAGATCAGCCACAAGATGACCGGCAGCACCCAGCGCATCCTGGTCAGCGATTACTCGAAGAAGGACCCAGGCATGCTACAGGGCCGCACCGAGAACAATCGCATCGTCAACTTCCGTTCGGACAACCCCGCGCTGATCGGCCAGTTCGTCAACGTGCACATCGACGGCGCCCTGCCCCACTCGCTGCGCGGCACCCTTATCGACTAACGGCTAGCCCTTCGCCAGGTGCCCGAACTTTCGTCCTCGGGCACCTGGGGTTATCCTTCGACCATCATTCCCGCCGCACAGCGGCAACCGGACCCCATTGAACGCCTCCATAGAACCGCATCGTTTCACCCTCGAACCCTACGAAGCACGCCGCTTCGCCAACCTGTGCGGGCAATTCGACGAGCACCTGCGCCTGATCGAACAGCGCCTGTCGATCGAGATTCGCAACCGCGGCAACCAGTTCGAGCTGGTCGGCCCGAGCAAGCACACCCAGTCCGCCGAGAACCTGCTGCGCCGCCTGTACCGCGAGACCAAGAGCGCCGAGCTGTCACCGGAACTGGTGCACCTGTACCTGCAGGAGTCCGGCCTGGAAGCGCTGGACAGCGGCAAGGCCGACGCCGGGGTGACCCTGCGTACCAAGAAGGGCGCAATCAAGCCGCGCGGCGCCAACCAGCAGCGCTACGTCAAGGCGATCCTCGACAACGACATCAACTTCGGTATTGGCCCAGCCGGCACCGGCAAGACCTACCTGGCGGTGGCCTGCGCGGTGGACGCGCTGGAGCGCGAGCAGGTGCGGCGCATCCTGCTGGTGCGCCCGGCGGTCGAGGCCGGCGAGAAGCTCGGTTTCCTCCCCGGCGACCTGGCGCAGAAGATCGACCCCTATCTGCGCCCGCTCTACGACGCGCTGTACGAGATGCTCGGCTTCGACAACGTGGCCAAGCTGATCGAAAAGCAGGTGATCGAGATCGCCCCGCTGGCCTACATGCGTGGCCGCACCCTTAACAACAGCTTCATCATTCTCGACGAGAGTCAGAACACCACGCTCGAGCAGATGAAGATGTTCCTCACCCGTATCGGCTTTGGCTCCACCGCCGTGATCACCGGCGACGTCACCCAGGTCGACTTGCCGCGCGGCACCAAGTCCGGCCTGGCCCACGTGATCAAGGTACTGAAGGACGTCCCCGGCATCAGCTTCACCCACTTCCAGCCTAAGGACGTTGTCCGTCATCCGCTGGTGCAGCGCATCGTCGAGGCCTACGAGCGCTTCGAAGAGCAGCAGGACGAGCAAGGCAAAGGCCAGCCGCATGCTTGAACTGGACCTGCAGAACGCCTCCGCCGCCACCGAACTGCCCAGCGAGGCGCAGCTGCGCCACTGGTGCGAACTGGCGCTGCGCCAGCGCTCGGCCGACTCGGAGCTGACCATCCGCCTGGTCGACGAAGCCGAAGGCCGCGAACTGAACCACACCTGGCGGCACAAGGACTACGCCACCAACGTGCTGTCCTTCCCGGCCGAAATCCCCGAAGGCCTCCTCGACATCCCACTGCTCGGCGACCTGGTGATCTGCGTGCCGGTGGTCGAGCGCGAGGCCCGCGAACAGGGCAAGACCCTGGAGGCCCACTGGGCCCACCTGGTCATCCACGGCTGCCTGCATCTGCTGGGCTACGACCACCTCGAAGACGAGGAAGCCGAGGAGATGGAAGCGCTGGAACGAGAATTGCTGGCCGAGCTGGGTCACCCCGACCCGTACGCCGAAGAATAGGAAGATACCGAGACTCACCATGAGCGAAGACCGATCGAGCAACGAGCAGAAGTCCTGGTTCAACAAGCTGACCCAGGCTTTTGCTCATGAGCCGAGAAACCGCCAGGAGCTGCTGGAAGTCCTGCGCGAAGCCCACCAGAACAAGCTGCTCGACAGCGAGGCGCTGGCCATCGTCGAGGGCGCCATCCAGGTCGCCGACCTGCAGGTGCGCGACATCATGGTGCCGCGCTCGCAGATGGTCAGCATCAAGGCCAGCCACTCGCCGCAGGAATTCCTCCCGGCAATCATCGACTCCGCCCACTCGCGCTACCCGGTGATCGGCGACAGCCTCGACGAAGTGATCGGCATCCTCCTGGCCAAGGACCTGCTGCCGCTGATCCTCGGCAGCGACAAGCCGTTCGACATCAAGCAGCTGCTGCGACCGGCGACCTTCGTGCCGGAATCCAAGCGCCTCAACGTGCTGCTGCGCGAGTTCCGCGCCAACCACAACCACATGGCTGTGGTGATCGACGAGTACGGCGGTGTGGCCGGCCTGGTGACCATCGAGGACGTGCTGGAACAGATCGTCGGCGACATCGAGGATGAGCACGATGTCGAGGAAGACAGCTACATCAAGCCGCTGCCGTCCGGCGACTTCCTGATCAAGGCGCTGACCCCGATCGAGAACTTCAACGAAGCCTTCGACACCGAGTTCCCCGACAGCGAGTTCGACACCGTCGGCGGCCTGGTGATGAATGCCTTCGGCCACCTGCCCAAACGCAACGAAGTAACCGAGATCGGCGAGTACCGCTTCCGCGTACTCAACGCCGACAGCCGCCGGGTGCACCTGTTGCGCCTGACCCCGCTGGAGCGCTGATCGCCGGGTCGCACGGCGTCCCACGATCATGCGCAGATACAGGGTGCGCGCCGCGCACCCTACCCCGCCTTCCGCCCTTCCAGTACCCTTGCCCGCCTGATTCCCGATCAAGGACGCACGATGCGCTGGATCACCCACCCCGGCTGGCCGGGCAACCTGCTGGCTCTCGCCGGCGGCGCCACCACCACCCTGGCCCTGGCTCCCTTCGATATCTGGCCGCTGGCCCTGCTGGCCATTGCCGTCTTTTACCTCGGTCTGCGTGAGCTGAATCCGCGCCAGGCGCTGCTGCGCGGCTGGTGTTACGGCCTCGGTCTGTTCCTCGCCGGCACCAGCTGGATCTACGTCAGCATCCACGACTACGGCGCCGCCTCACCGGCCCTGGCGGCCTTTCTCACCTTCGGCTTCTGTGCCGGGGTTGCGCTGTTCTTCGCCTTACCGGCCTGGCTATGGGCGCGCTGGCTGCGCCGCAACGATGCGCCGATCAGCGACGCCCTGGCCTTCGCCGCCCTGTGGCTGGCTCAGGAAGCGTTTCGCGGCTGGTTCCTCACCGGCTTCCCCTGGCTCTATGCCGGCTACAGCCAGCTGTACGGGCCGCTGGCCGGGCTGGCGCCGGTCGGCGGCATGTGGCTGATTTCCCTCAGCCTGGCGCTATCAGCCGCGCTGCTGGTCAACCTGCCCCGCCTGCTCGGCGACAAACCACGCATGGCTGCCGCCCTGCTCCTGCTGCTGGCGCCCTGGGGCGTCGGTCTGGCACTGCAGGGCCACACCTGGACCGCCAGCAAGGGTGAGCCGCTCAAGGTCGCCGCCCTGCAGGGCAACGTCGAGCAGAACATGAAGTGGGACCCGGCACAGCTGGAGGCCCAGCTGAACCTGTACCGCGACATGACCCTGAGCAGCCGCCCCGCCGACCTGATCGTCTGGCCGGAAACCGCCGTGCCGGTGCTCAAGGAATACGCCGAGGGTTACCTCAAGGTGATGGGCCGCGTCGCCGCCGAGCGGGACGCCGCACTGATCACCGGCGTGCCGCTGCGCCAGGCCAACCAGCGCGGCGAGAAGCGCTACTACAACGCGATCACCGTCACCGGCTGGGGCGAAGGCACCTACCTAAAACAGAAGCTGGTGCCGTTCGGCGAATACGTGCCGCTGCAGGACGTGCTGCGCGGCCTGATTGCCTTCTTCGACCTGCCCATGTCCGACTTCGCCCGCGGCCCCGCCGACCAGGCCCCGTTGCAGGCCAAGGGACTCAAGATCGCGCCCTTTATCTGCTATGAAGTCGTGTACCCGGAATTCGCCGCCGGCCTGGCCGCGCAGAGCAACCTGCTGCTGACGGTGAGCAACGACACCTGGTTCGGCACATCGATCGGCCCACTGCAACATCTGCAGATGGCGCAGATGCGCGCCCTCGAGGCCGGGCGTTGGATGATCCGCGCCACCAACAACGGCGTCACCGCACTGATCGATCCGCAAGGCCGTATCAGCGCGCAGATCCCGCAGTTCCAGCAGGCCATTCTCTATGGCGAGGTGCAACCGATGCAGGGACTGACACCCTACCTGCAATGGCGCGCCTGGCCACTGGTCGCGCTGTGCAGTCTGCTGCTGGGCTGGGCCTTCTTCGCCCGTCGCCGCGCGGCTCGCGGCCTGAGCCCGCAGACGGCCTGAACGCCGGTCACCGGCGGGCCGTCTCAGCGATAGAGCAGCGGATAGACCGCCAGCCCGATCGCCTCGTTGAGCAGGCGCGTGCTCTGCCACAGCGCCTTGCCCTCCGGTAGCCAGCCGCCCAGCGGGCGCTCGTTGGGCACGCCGAGAAAGCCCAGCGGCGCCGCCACTACCTCCAGCCCGGCACGCTCGAAGCACCAGCGTGCCCGCGGCATGTGCGCGGCCTGGGTCACCAGCACCACGCGGCTCACGCCCTGCGCCTTGAGCAGTTCCGCTGTGAACAGCGCATTCTCCCAGGTGGTGCGGCTGCGCTCCTCGCGCCAGCGGGTTGCCACGCCGAAGTCGCGCTGCAGCACGTCGGCCATCATCGCCGCCTCGCTGGGCGGCTGACCGTAGTGCAGACCACCGCTGATCAGCAGCGGCAGTTGCGAGGCCCGGTGCAGGCGCGCGGCATAACGCAGGCGTTCGATGGCAGTGACGCTGGGCTGGTCGCTGCCCCAGGCCGGATCGGCCTCCTCGCGCCCGGAGCCAAGCACCACGACGACCTGAGAGCGTTGCGCCAGGCCGGGCCACTGCGCCTCGACCAACGCCGGCTCGCGCTCGATCAGCCGCGCGGCCCACTCCACCACGGCCGGCAAGCTGAGCAGCCACAGCCCTCCCAGACCAGCCACCAGGCACACCACCGCCAGCCGCGGCCGCCCCGCCCAGGCCCACAGCAGCCAGGCCAGCAGGATCAGCAGCATCAGGCCACCGGGCGGCAGGATCAGTTGTTTGAGGATAAAGCGCAGTTCCATGGGCACCTCCAGTGGCCGGAGGTTATGAGCTAAGCCCTGGGGAGTCGAGCGCTAACGTGGCTGACCGGCACGAAACAGCTTGGAGCCACAGGCGCTGCACGGCAGCACGCCTTCGCCACGCTGCACCTGGGCCACCGTGCCACAGAGCGCGCAGCAGAGCTGCTGGCGCTTCTTGATCATCGGCTTGCCACGCGGCACCGACTTGCTAGCCGCCCGCACAGGCAGCTTGGTGACGGGCTTGGCGGCGGCGGGCAACTGCTCGATCAGCGCCAGTTCCTCGGCGGCGGCATGCCAGCCGCGCAACCAATGAAGGTCGCGATCCAGGTAGGCGCGGATCAATTCCAGTTCAGCGGGGGTCAGGCCGCGCAGCTCAAGCTCATCCGGCGGCGCCTGGTGCAGGCGGGTCGCGGTGTCCGCTTCCTGCAGGGCCAGGGCCAGGCGCTGCAGCAGCCGCTCATAGAGCCCTCCGCCCACCTCCGCACGCCGCGACTCTGCCATCCCTCACCTCGACCGGGCGCCTACAGCACGCCTCCCTCTGGCAAGCTTAGCGCCCGCCCCGAGCGAGGCCGGACGCCGCGACAAACGGCGGCCGAGGCACAATCAGGGTTTCCCTGAATCAGGGGGGGTCATGTATGCTACGGCGTTTCTCGAAAGCCCTCTTTCCAGCGCCAGAAGCCCATGCACGAACAGTACTCGCCCCGTGAAATCGAAGCCGCCGCCCAAGCCCAATGGGACGCGGAAAAGTCCTTTGTCGTGACCGAACAACCCGGCAAGGACACCTTCTATTGCCTGTCGATGTTCCCCTACCCGAGCGGCAAGCTGCACATGGGCCACGTGCGCAACTACACCATCGGTGACGTGATCGCCCGCTATCAGCGCATGCAGGGTAAGAACGTACTGCAGCCGATGGGCTGGGACGCCTTCGGCATGCCGGCCGAGAACGCCGCGATGAAGAACAAGGTCGCGCCGGCCAAGTGGACCTACGAGAACATCGCCTACATGAAGTCCCAGCTGAAATCGCTGGGCCTGGCCATCGACTGGACCCGCGAAGTCACCACCTGCAAGCCGGACTACTACCGCTGGGAGCAGTGGCTGTTCACCCGCCTGTTCGAGAAGGGCGTGATCTACCGCAAGAACGGCACCGTGAACTGGGACCCGGTGGACCAGACCGTGCTGGCCAACGAGCAAGTCATCGACGGCCGTGGCTGGCGCTCGGGCGCGCTGATCGAGAAGCGCGAAATCCCGATGTACTACTTCAAGATCACCGCTTACGCCGAGGAGCTGCTGAGCAGTCTGGACGAGCTGGAAGGCTGGCCCGAGCAGGTCAAGACCATGCAGCGCAACTGGATCGGCAAGAGCTTCGGTGCCGACATCGTGTTCGACTACGATGTCGCCAGCATCGGCATCGATGGCCAGCTCAAGGTCTACTCGACCCGCCCCGACACCCTGATGGGCGCCACCTACGTGGCCGTGGCCGCCGAGCACCCGCTGGCCCAGCGCGCCGCCGAATCCAACCCGGCGATTGCCGCCTTTATCGCCGAGTGCAAGTCCGGCTCCGTGGCCGAGGCCGACATGGCCACCATGGAGAAGAAGGGCCTGGCCACCGGCCAGTTCGTCATCCATCCGCTGACCGGCGACAAGCTGCCGGTATGGGTAGCCAACTACGTGCTGTGGGGCTACGGTGAAGGCGCGGTAATGGCCGTGCCGGCGCACGACGAGCGCGACTTCGAATTCGCCAGCAAGTACGGCCTGCCGATCAAGCAGGTGTATGTCGCGGCGGACAAGGACTATGACGCCAGCACCTGGCAGGACTGGTACGGCGACAAGGCCGGCCTGACCACCATCAACTCCGGCAAGTACGACGGCCTGGACTTCGGCGCCGCCTTCGACGCCATCGTCGCCGATCTGGAAACCAGCGCCCATGGCGCACGCAAGACCCAGTTCCGCCTGCGCGACTGGGGCATCAGCCGCCAGCGCTACTGGGGCTGTCCGATCCCGATCATCCACTGCCCAAGCTGCGGCGACGTGCCGGTACCGGAAGACCAGCTGCCGGTAGTCCTGCCCGAAGACGTGGTGCCGGACGGCGCCGGTTCGCCGCTGGCCAAGATGCCCGAGTTCTACGAGTGCAGCTGCCCGAAATGCGGCGCGGCGGCCAAACGTGAAACCGACACCATGGACACTTTCGTCGAGTCGTCCTGGTACTACGCGCGCTACGCCTCGCCGAACTACACCGGCGGCATGGTCGACCCGCAGGCCGCCAACCACTGGCTGCCGGTGGACCAGTACATCGGCGGCATCGAACACGCCATCCTGCACCTGCTGTACGCGCGCTTCTTCCACAAGCTGATGCGCGACGAAGGCCTGGTCACCTCCAACGAGCCGTTCAAGAACCTGCTGACCCAGGGCATGGTGGTCGCCGAGACCTACTACCGCACCCTGGAAAACGGCGGCAAGGACTGGTTCAACCCGGCCGACGTGGAAGTCGAGCGTGACGCCAAGGCCAAGGTCATCGGCGCCAAGCTGAAGAGCGACGGCCTGCCGGTGGAAATCGGCGGCACCGAGAAGATGTCCAAGTCGAAGAACAACGGCGTCGACCCGCAGGCCATGATCGACGCCTACGGCGCCGACACCTGCCGCCTGTTCATGATGTTCGCCTCGCCGCCCGACATGAGCTGCGAGTGGTCGGACGCCGGCATCGAAGGCGCCAACCGCTTCCTGCGCCGCGTCTGGCGCCTGGCCCACAGCCACGTCAGCGCCGGCCTGCCGGGTACGCTGGATATCGCCAGCCTGACTGACGAGCAGAAGGCCGTACGCCGCGCCATCCACCTGGCCATTCGCCAGGCCAGCAACGACGTGGGCCAGCACCACAAGTTCAATACCGCCATCGCCCAGGTGATGACCCTGATGAACGTGCTGGAGAAGGCCGCCAGCGCCACCGAACAGGACCGCGCCCTGCTGCAGGAAGGCCTCGAGACCGTGGCCCTGCTGCTGGCGCCGATCACCCCGCACATCTGCCACGAACTGTGGCAGCGCCTGGGCAAGGCCGGCGCCGTGATCGACGCACAGTGGCCGCAGGTGGACGAGTCGGCCTTGGCACAGGACAGCCTGACCCTGGTCATCCAGGTCAACGGCAAGCTGCGCGGCCAGATCGAAGTGCCGGCCTCGGCCTCGCGCGAAGAAGTCGAAGCCGCTGCCCGCGCCAACGAGAACGTGCAGCGCTTCACCGAAGGCGTGACCATCCGCAAGGTCATCGTCGTGCCGGGCAAGCTGGTCAACATCGTTGCCAACTGAAAACTGCTTTAAGCTCGGCGCCATGCCCGCATGGCACCGAGGCTCTCCAAGGGGATAGAAGAGAATGATGAAACGGAATCTGGTGGTAATAGGTCTGGCCGTTCTGCTCAGCGCCTGCGGCTTCCAGCTGCGCGGCACCGGCAGCGCCGAGTTCGCCGTCAAGGAAATCGACCTGCAGGCGCGCAACGCCTACAGCGATACCGCCAAGCAGCTGCGCCAACTGCTCGAGAACAGCGGTGTGAAAGTCCACAACGGCGCGCCGTACCGCCTGTTCCTGGCCAACGAGCAGGAAACCCAGCGTACCGCCAGCCGCAGCGGCAGCGCGCGCAGCGCCGAGCTCGAGCTGACCACCCGCCTGGACTACGAGATCCGCGGCGAGAAGAACCTGCTGTTGCTGCAGGACAAGCTGGAAGTGCAGAGCATCTACGTGCATGACGAGAACAACCTGATCGGCTCCAGCCAGGAATCCGGCCAGCTGCGCCAGGAAATGCGCCGCGAGCTGATCCAGCAGCTGTCCCTGCGCCTGCAACTGCTGACCCCGGCCCAGCTGGAACAGCTGCAGCAGGAAGCCGAAGCCCGCGCCGCCGCCGAAGCGGAAGCCGCCGCCGCGGCGCGCCGCGCCGAGCAGGAGTCGGCGCCGCTGCAGTCGCCGATCCAGCTGCCGATCAAGCAGTAATACGAGAGGGCCGGGCAACCGGCCCTTTTCGCAAGAAGCCGCGATGAAACTGAACCCCGCCCAACTCGGCAAGCATCTGCAGGCAGGCCTGGCGCCGGTCTACGTGGTCAGCGGCGACGAGCCGCTGCTCTGCCAGGAAGCCGAAGACGCCATCCGTGCCGCCACCCGCCAGCAGGGTTTCAGCGAGCGCACCGTGTTCCATGCCGAAGCCAGCTTCGACTGGGGCCTGCTCTACGAAGCCGGCGCCAGCCTATCGCTGTTCGCCGAGAAGCGCCTGATCGAGCTGCGCATCGCCAATGGCAAGCCAGGCGACAAGGGCACCGCGGCCATCCTCGAATACCTGGAACGACCGCCGCAAGACACGGTGTTGCTGATCAGCCTGCCCAAGCTCGACGGCAGCACGCAGAAGACCAAGTGGGCCAAGGCGCTGATCGACGGCCCGCACAGCCAGTTCCTACAGATCTGGCCGATCGAGGTTGCCCAGCTGCCCAACTGGATTCGCCAGCGCCTGTCGCAGGCCGGCCTGGCTGCCAGCCAGGAAGCAGTGGAGCTGATCGCCGCGCGGGTCGAAGGCAACCTGCTGGCGGCTGCCCAGGAAATCGAGAAGCTCAAGCTGCTGGCCGAGGGCAATCAGATCGACGCCAGCACGGTGCAGGCGGCCGTGGCCGACAGTGCCCGCTATGACGTGTTCGGCCTGGTCGATGCGATCCTCAACGGCGAAGCCGCACATGCCCTGCGCATGCTCGAAGGCCTGCGCGGCGAAGGCGTGGAACCGCTGTTCATCGTCGTCATGCTGGCACGCGAGCTGCGCCAGCTGGCCGGCCTGGCCCTGCAGTTCAGCCAGGGCGTGCCGCTGGAGAAGGCTTTTGCCAGCGCCCGCCCGCCGGTCTGGGACAAGCGCCGCCCGCTCTACAGCCGCGCCCTGCAACGCCATACGGCGGCGCGCTGGAACCAGCTACTGATCGATGCGCAGCGCATCGACGCGCAGGTCAAGGGCCAGGCCGCCGGTGATGCCTGGAGCAGCCTGGCGCGCCTGGCCTTGCTGATGGCCGGCCAGCGTCTGCCGCTCAGCGAGTAACGCCGGCCGACGCACTGGCACGTGCGCCTGTGGACATTTTTTAACCATCGGCGCATAGTCCGCACCGCTTGCAATGCCGCGAGCCCGCGAGGAGCACCCCGATGAGCAAGAAAGCCCCGAAGCGGCCGAACAAGGCCAAGTCCATAGTCGCCCAACCGCTGTTCCGCTGCCGCCAGGAACAGCCGAAGAAAGGCAAAGGCAGCTACCGCCGCGAAGCCTCCCACTGGGAGGCTTCCTGCATTCTGGGGCTGGTAAAATGCGCCGCCTGAGCGCTGCCACCAATTCGCCGGGGTCCTGAAAGCCGCCCGGCATGTTAAGGTCGCGGTTTGACTGGCAAGACCGAGACACCCTGATGTTCCAGCTTTCCGCCAACGGCCGCCTGAGCTGCCTGCTCGCCGGCGCCGTGTTCTTCCTCGGCGCCTGTGCCGAAACCCCGAACCCCACCCCCGAACTGGTTTCCGCCACGCCCACCCAGCCGCCGCAGCAAAACCAGCAGAACCCTGCTCAGGCGCAGGCCGCCGCGCCCGTCGCGCCGGCGTTGAACTTCGCGGACTGGCGCGCAGGTTTCCGCGCCAAGGCCCTGCAAGCCGGCATCCAGCCCCAGGTGTTCGACCAGGCCTTCGCCGGGGTTACCCCGGACCTGAGCGTGGTCAAGGCCGATGGCGCCCAGCCGGAGTTCACCCGCCCGGTTTGGGAATACCTCGACGGCGCCATCTCGCCGCTGCGCGTGCGCAAGGGCCAGACGCTGCTGGCCGAGCACGCCGCCACGCTGGATGCCATCGAGCAGCGCTACGGCGTCGACCGCGAGACGCTGGTCGCCATCTGGGGCATGGAAAGCAGCTTCGGCCAGTTCATGGGCGAGCAGTCGGTGATCCGCTCCCTCGCCACCCTGGCCTATGAAGGCCGCCGCCCGCGCTTCGCCGAAGACCAGTTGCTGGCAGCGCTACAAATCCTGCAGAGCGGCGACATCAGCAGCAGCGGCCTGCGCGGCTCCTGGGCCGGCGCCATGGGCCAGACCCAATTCATTCCCACCACCTACCTGACCCACGCGGTGGACTTCGACGGCGACGGCCGTCGCGACATCTGGAACTCCAGCGCCGACGCCTTGGCCTCGGCCGCCCACTACCTGCAGGCCTCCGGCTGGCAGAAGGGCCGCGCCTGGGGCATTCAGGTGGCCCTGCCGAACGGCTTCGACTACGCCCTGGCCGACACCGAGGTGCGCAAGACCTACGCCCAATGGTATGCCCACGGGGTGAAAGGCACGCCGACCAACGTCGACCCGAACGACACCGGCTACCTGCTGCTACCGGCCGGCCACCGCGGCCCGGCCTTCCTGGTGTTCCGCAACTTCGGCGCCATCCTCAAGTACAACAACTCCTCGTCCTACGCCCTGGCCGTGGGCCTGCTCGGCCAGCGCCTGGATGGCGGCGGGCCGCTGCTGGCCAGCTGGCCGAAGGACGAACGCCCGCTGGGCCGCAGCGAGCGCATCGCGTTGCAGGAGGGCCTGGCTGCCCGCGGCTACGAGCCGGGCCCGGCCGACGGCATCATCGGCGCCAACACGCGCCGCGCCGTACGCGCCTTCCAGCAGAGCCTGGGCCTGCCGGCCGACGGCTATCCGACCCCGGCGCTGCTACAACAGCTGCGCTGAGCAAAACAGCAGCAGGGCCAGGCATCGCTGCCGAGCACCCGGCCCTGTCTCGCGAGCCGCTACGGTAGGGCCCAGAGATGGGCCGCCACCAGCGCGCGCCATGGGGCAAAAGGTTGCAGCCAGTCGCGCACGAACGATTGTGTGAGCTTTTCCTCCGCGCCGAGCAGGCGCTGCAGCTGGCGCCTGACTGCGGCATCACCGTGCAACGATCCGTCCAGCCGGGCGAAGCCGCGCAGCAACGCATAGTCCACCGTCCAGGGCCCGATGCCCTTCAGGGCCAGCAGGTGTTCGGCAATGACTTCGGCTGGCGCGTCGGCCTGCCACTGATCGAGCGGTAAGCGCCCTTCGACCACTTCGCGCGCGAGCCGCCGCAGGGTCTGGCTCTTGGCCCGGGAGAAGCCGGCCTGGCCCAGGACATCCTCATCGAGCGCCGCGACCGCCACCGCGTCCGGATAGCAGAACAGGCCGCCCGAGTGCTGCTGCCCGGCCAGCTGGATCAGCCGCCGACGCAGGGTGATGGCCACCGCCAGACTGATCTGCTGGCCACTGATGGCCCAGGTCAATGCCTCGAAGGCCGAAGCCGCCTGGGGCACGCGCAAGCCCCGGTTGACAGCGATCAGCCGGCCCAGCAGCGGATGCGCGGAATAGGCCGCCTCGAAGGCGTGCACCGGCTGGGTCAGCCCCAGCATGCGCGCCGCCAGTGCCTCAAGCGG
Organism: Aquipseudomonas alcaligenes; assembly: GCA_900156135.1. Lineage (GTDB taxonomy): Bacteria > Pseudomonadota > Gammaproteobacteria > Pseudomonadales > Pseudomonadaceae > Aquipseudomonas > Aquipseudomonas alcaligenes_D. The sequence goes on from FTMP01000008.1 coordinate 179,813, forward strand.
CCGCGGATCATCGTCGATTACGCCATCCACCTGCAGACTCACCTGCACACTGTGCACGGCGAAGCGCAGGCTCAGGCAGGCCGGCAGTCCCTGCCAGAGCAAGCCCTTGTCCAGACCATCGTCCGTCACCCGCTCAGCCAGGGCCTGGGCATCGCGGCGATGGAAGTTCAACAGGTCGGCCAGCCGGTAGTCGGCGGGCATTGGTATTTCGAGGTCGAGTTGAGTCATGGGCTCTTGAGAACGGGAGAGCGGGTGACGGGAAACTACACTGCAACGAATGAATCTTTTCCGCCAGCGGCCGATAACGACGGGGAAATTGCCTGGGATCGACCGCTTCATCAGTCCAGAGGGTGTCCTGCAGATGTTCAACAACACGCTTAAAGCCGAACTGGCCCAACTGCGCGACGAACTGGCCAGCATGCGTCAGATCAAGGAGTCGCTCTACAGAGAGATGCTGGTCCTTGAACTGGAGCCCGACGGTCGGGTGCGCTATGCCAATGACAATTTCCTCAAAGAGATGCTCTATGCCAGCAATGCGCTGCTCGGTCGTCCACTGGATGCAATGATCCCCGATTCCTTCAGAACGGAAACCAACTACGGGCGCCTACAGCAGGCGCTGCGTAACCGCGAGCACCTCAGTGGCGCGTTTCGCCTGCTGCGCGGCAACGGTCAGGAGGCCTGGCTGCGGGCCATCTGGCAGCCGGTACTGAATAGTCGCGGCGAACTGGCTTTTTTCACCCTCTGCGCCAACGACCTCACCCGCACCATTGCCACCTCGCGCGAACACGAAGGACTGATTGGAGCCCTGCTGCGCTCCACGGCCGTCATCGAGTTCAATCTCGCCGGCGAGGTGCTCACTGCCAACCAGCGCTTCCTGGACGGCATGGGATACCGGCTGGAACAGATCCGCGGCAAACACCACCGCATGTTCTGCTCGGCCGATGAGGCGAACTCGCAGGAGTATCGCGACTTCTGGGCTCGCCTTAATCAAGGCGAATACGTCGCCGGGCGCTTCCAGCGAGTCGACAGCCACGGCCGCATGGTCTGGCTGGAAGCCTCTTACAACCCGATAGTCGACAGTCACGACCGACTGTACAAGGTGGTCAAGTTCGCCACCGTGATCACCGACCAGGTCAACCAGGAACAGGCCGTGGCCGAAGCTGCGAGCATCGCCTACAGCATCTCGCGGCAAACCGACGCCAGTGCCAACAAGGGTGCCGCCGTAGTCAGCCAGACGGTGGAGGTCATGCAGCGCATCGCGCGGCAACTGCGTGAAGCCAGCGAGGGCATTGAGGCCCTGGGCAAGCAATCGCAACTGATCAGCACCATCATGCAGACCATTCGCGGCATCGCCGACCAGACCAACCTGCTCGCCCTCAATGCCGCCATCGAGGCTGCGCGTGCCGGCGACCAGGGACGCGGCTTCGCCGTAGTGGCCGACGAGGTCCGCCAGCTGGCCGGACGTACCAGCCAGGCTACCGAGGAGATTGTCGAGGTCGTGCAGAAGAACCAGAGCCTGGCGCAGAACGCCGTGGACAGCATGGCCAGCAGCAGCCAGCAGGCCGAGCAGGGCCTCAGCCTGGCCAGTGAGGCCGGTGCGGTGATCGTCGAAATTCAGGAAGGCGCGCAACAGGTGGTGCAGGCCATCGGCCAGTTCGCCAGCCAGCTGAAAACCTGAGCGTGCCGCAGAACGAGACGGCCGAACAGCGCCGCGCAAGGCGTGCCCCGGAGGCTGCAGAACGCGTCCGACAGGGGCCGCAAGCCGCAGGTAGCCATCCGTGGTAGACTGCCGGCAGGCCAAAAGCCCCGCTACCCAAGCCTCCTACCGGAGCCGAGATCTCGATGTCCGACGCAGTCCCGCCCAAGCCCGTCTCCAGCGGCGAAAAATTCCGCACCCCCCAGGGAATCACCGCGATCAAGGACGGCCAGAAGCGCCGCGCTTCGGCCGAGCCGCAGGTCGTCGAACCCAAGCCGAGCTGGCTGCGGGTCAAGGCGCCGAGCGGCAGCCGCTTCGAGGCGGTCAAGCGCAACGTCGGCGAGCATCGCCTGAGCACCGTGTGCCAGGAATCGCACTGTCCGAACATGGGCGAGTGCTGGTCCAACGGCACCGCCACCATCATGCTGATGGGTTCGGTCTGTACCCGCGCCTGTCGCTTCTGCGCCGTCGACACCGGCAACCCGAACGGCTGGCTGGATCTGGAAGAGCCGCAGAACACCGCCAAGTCGGTGGAACTGATGGGCCTGCGTTACATCGTGCTGACCTCGGTGGACCGCGACGACCTGCCCGACGGCGGCGCCGCGCACTACGCGGCCTGCGTGCAGGCGATCAAGGCCAACACGCCGCAGGTGGTGGTCGAGGCCCTGACCCCGGACTTCGATGGTGACCACGCGGCCATCGCCCGCGTGGTGGATTCCGGCCTCGAGGTGTTCGCGCAGAACGTCGAGACGGTCAAGCGCCTGACCCATGTGGTGCGCGACCCGCGTGCCGGCTATGAGAAAACGCTCAACGTGCTGGAGTTCGCCAAGCAGCACCGCCCCTCGGTCATCACCAAGACCAGCCTGATGCTCGGCCTGGGCGAGACCGACGAGGAAATCCTGCAGACCATGGATGACCTGCGCGCCATCGGCGTGGACATCCTCACCCTCGGCCAGTACCTGCAGCCCACGCGTAACCACCTCAAGGTGCAGCGCTGGGTCAGCCCCGAGGAGTTCAATCGCCTGCGCGACATCGGCCTGGAAAAGGGCTTCATGGAAGTCGCCGCCGGCCCCCTGGTGCGCTCCAGCTACCGCGCCGACCGGGTGTTCGAGAAGAACAACCTGGGCCTGGCCGCCCCCGCACCGGTACCAGGCCAGCAGCAGAACGACAGCCTGATTCCGGCGCTCAATCTGAACTGATCCTTAGCCTAGAAACAGAAAAGGCCCTGTGGCATACGCCCCAGGGCCTTTTGCTTGGCGTCTATCGCTCAACCTCAGAGGTAACCCAGGCGCTCGCGCAGTGCAGGCTCCAGGCGCTGCGCCACCTCATCGAGCGACGGCGGGGTTTCCAGTAGGTCCCTGAGTTGCACCATTCTCAGACCGGCATAACCGCAAGGGTTGATGCGCTGGAAGGGCGCCATGTCCATGTCGACGTTCAGCGCCAGGCCATGGAACGAACAGCCGTTGCGCACCCGCAAGCCCAGCGAGGCGATCTTGTCGCCGGCGACATAGACGCCCGGGGCATCAGCCTTGGGCGCGGCCTCGATGCCGTAGCCGGCCAGCACATCGACCAGCGCCTGCTCCATGGCCGTCACCAGCTCGCGCACGCCGAGCTTCTTGCGGCGCAGGTCCAGCATCAGGTAGGCCACCAGCTGGCCGGGGCCGTGGTAGGTGACCTGACCGCCGCGCTCGACCTGAATGACCGGGATATCGCCGGGTGCCAGCAGGTGCTCGGCCTTGCCGGCCTGGCCCTGGGTGAACACCCGCGGATGCTGCAGCAGCCAGATCTCGTCAGGGGTCGACTCATCGCGCTCGGCGGTGAAGCGGCGCATGGCTTCCAGGGTCGGCAGATAGTCCGCCAGCCCCAGGTGACGCACGACGAGCTCGGCCATCAGAGCACCATGTGCACGCGACCGGTGGCCTTGAGGTCGATGTGGATCGCCTGCAGCTGCTCGACACCGGTGGCGGTGATCAGCACCTGCACGGAGAGGAAGCGGCCATTGCGGCTGTCGCGCACCACCAGGCTGGTGGCATCAAAGCCCGGCGCATGACGCTGGATCACTTCCACCACCAGGTCGGCGAAGCCTTCGCCCGCTTCACCGATCACCTTGATCGGGTAGCGCTCGCAGGGGAATTCGATTTTCGGGGCTTGTACTTCGGTATCGGTCATCGCGGTCACTCCGGGTTTGTCACCCGTGAAATGCGAACGCCCCGATTCCGGGGCGTCCTTGTGAGTCTTCAGTTCAGTCCCTTATCTGGGGCCCGAACGGCGGTGTTTCAAGACCGCCGGACGACTCTCAGTTGAACATGCCGTAGAAGAACAGACGGATGCTATCCCACAGACGACGGAAGAAACCACCCTCCTCCACCGGCTCCAGGGCGATCAGGTCGGCGCTGTGCACCACCTCTTCACCCAGTTTGACTTCGACCTTGCCGATCACATCGCCCTGCTTGAGCGGCGCTACCAGCTGCGGCTCCAGCACCATGCTGGCCTTGAGCTGCTTCACCTGGCCTTTCGGCAGGGTCAGGCTGAGGTCCTGGGCCAGGCCGGCCTTGACCTGACGCGTGGTGCCTTTCCAGACCTGGGCCTGGGCCAGTTCCTGGCCTGCCTTGTAGAAGGTCTGGGTCTCGAAGAAGCGGAAGCCGTAGGTCAGCAGCTTCTGGGTCTCGGCGGCGCGGGTCTTCTCGCTGTCGGTGCCGAATACCGACGTGATCATGCGCGCACCATCACGCACGGCCGAGGCCACCAGGCAGTAGCCGGCTTCCTCGGTGTGGCCGGTCTTCAGGCCATCGACGGTGCTGTCGCGCCACAGCAGCAGGTTGCGGTTGCCCTGTTTGATGTTGTTCCAGAAGAACTCCTTCTGCGAGTAGATCGCATAGTGCTCCTGGTCCTCGTTGATGATGGCGCGGGCCAGGATGGCCATGTCGTGGGCGCTGGAGTAGTGCTCCGGGTGCGGCAGGCCGGTGGCGTTCATGAAGTGCGAGTTCTTCATGCCGAGCTTCTCGGCGGTCTCGTTCATCATGTCGGCGAAGGCGTCTTCGCTACCGGCGATGTACTCGGCGATGGCGATGCTGGCGTCGTTGCCGGACTGGATGATGATGCCGTGCAGCAGGTCATCCACGGTCACCTGGCTGTTGATCGGCAGGAACATGGTAGAACCACCGGAAGCCGCACCACCGGTACGCCAGGCATGCTCGCTCACGGTGACCAGGTCCTGCTCACCGATCTTGCCCTTGCGGATCTCCAGGGTGGCGATATAGGCGGTCATCAGCTTGGTCAGGCTGGCCGGCGGCAGGCGCTCATCGCCGTTGTTCTCCACCAGCACTTTACCGCTGGCGCCATCCATCAGCACATAGGACTTGGCAGCCAGCTGCGGCGGCGAGGGGATCGCCGATTCGGCGGATGCGGCGAAAGGCACGGCCAGCAGCACGAACAGGGAAAGGCGTTGGGCAAAGCGGGAGATGTTCATCCGGTTCTCTAAAGATCACTGTCAACGATGGCACGGACGGCAGCGCCGCCCGCATTCAGCGCCACGCGAACGCGGCGCACGAAAGACTTCAGTCGGGCTTCACCAGGGCAGGCTCGCCGAGGTTGGCCAGGCGCACGCTGTCCTGCAGCTGCTGCGCCTCAGCCTGGGTTTCGACCGGCCCCAGGCGTACCCGGTGCAAGATCTGCTGGTTGCGCACCACCGAGCTGATAAACACCTTGGCAGGCACCGTCTCGCTCAGCTTGGCCTTGAGGAGCTCCGCAGCGTCCGGATTGGCGAAGGCGGCCACTTGGAGATACAGGCCAGAGGCTGCGGGCGAAGCGTTTTTTTTTACGTCCATCTGCACCGGCACGACGGCCGCCGCATGCTGCTGAGGCGGCGGGGTGTACTGCTCGATCGGCTGGCTGGCTGCCACCGCAACCGGCTGCGCGACCGCCGCCGAAGCGGGCTGATTGGCCATCTTCGGCTGCGCCAGCACCATCGGCACCGGGCGGCCCTGGGCGGCCCACCACTCATGCGGATCGATGCCCTCAACCTTGACCCGGGCAGTACCGCTCTCGGCGTAGCCGAGCTTCTTCGCGGCGGCGAAGGACAGGTCGATGATGCGGTCGGAGTAGAACGGGCCACGGTCGTTGACCCGCAGGATCACGCTCTTGCCGTTGTCCAGGTTGGTCACCCGTACATAGCTCGGCAGCGGCAGGGTCTTGTGCGCGGCGGTCATGCCGTACAGGTCGTAGGCCTCGCCATTGGCGGTGGCCTGGCCATGGAACTTGGTGCCGTACCAGGACGCGGTACCGACGGCGCTGTAGCGGCGGCTGTCGCGGATCGGGTAATAGGTCTTGCCCATCACCGTGTAGGGGTTGGCCTTGAAGTTGCCGTAATGCGGCATCGGCACGGCATCGGGGATGCGCGACACGTCGACGTCCCACCAGGGCGCACCGTCGCGATGCGGGCGGCTGTAGTCGCCGGGCCCGGAGATCGGCTGCGAGCCGGGCGCGACCGGCTGCGGGGCGCGATTGTTGGTGCAGCTGACCAGTGCCAGGCCGATGGCGGTGGCAGTCAGAGTGCGCAGGACCCGCTTCACGGACGACCCCGCTTGGCGATCAGCTCGCCGGACAGTTGATGAACGGCCATGGCGTACATGGCGCTACGATTGTAGCGGGTGATCACGTAGAAGTTGGGCAGGCCCATCCAGTACTCCTGGCCTTCGGCGCCGTCGAAGCGGAAAGCGGTGACCGGGATGTCGTCGCGCAGCACATCCGCGCTGCTCCAGCCGAGGGTGCGCAGCTCGCCCACCGTCTTCACCGGTTCGAGGCCCTGGGTCAGGCCGCTGTCGGCCTGTTCACCCTTGACCTGAGCGCGGCTGACCACGGACTCGCCGCTGACCCAGCCATGACGCTTGAAGTAGCTGGCAACGCTGCCGATGGCATCCACCGGGTTGGTCCAGATATCGATATGGCCGTCGCCGTCGAAGTCCACTGCGTAGGCGCGGAAGCTACCCGGCATGAACTGCGGAAGGCCCATCGCGCCGGCATACGAGCCTTTCACGGTGAGCGGGTCGACCTGCTGCTCGCGCGCCAGGATGAGGAACTCACGCAGCTGCTGGCAGAAGAATTCGGCGCGCGGCGGGTAGTCGAAGCACAGGGTCGACAGTGCATCGAGTACGCGCCAGCTACCGGTATTGCCACCGTAGAAGGTCTCCACCCCAATGATCGCGACGATCACCTCGGCCGGCACGCCATATTCCTGCTCGGCTCGGGCCAACGCATCGGCGTGCTTGTTCCAGAAATCGACCCCCTTGCTGATGCGCGCCTCGGTGATGAAGATCGGCCGGTAGTCCTTCCACGGCTTGACCTTCTCGGCCGGACGGGAGATCGCATCGAGAATCGCCTGCTTGCGCTCCACCTGGTCGAACAGCGCGGTCAGCTGTTCACCGGCGAAGCCATGATCGCGGGTCATCTCGGCAATGAACTCGGCCACCTTGGGCGAGCCCTGATATTCGCCGGCGGCCTGCGCCTGACCGACCAGACCGAGCAACGCCCCCACGGCGATTCCCCAGCTGCGCATTGCTTGTTTCAAATTCTGCACTCTTGTCATGCCTGGGCGATCCACTTGCGGTGCGTCTGGATCGCCATCAAAACCCCAAACCCAGACAACAGCGTCACCAGATGGGTTCCGCCATAGCTAATAAAGGGCAGGGGCACCCCCACCACCGGCAGCAGTCCGCTGACCATGCCGATGTTAACGAATACGTAGACGAAGAACGTCATGGTCAGGCTACCGGCCAGCAGTTTGCCGAACAGCGTCTGCGCCTGCGCCGTGATCATCAGCCCGCGCCCGATCAGCAACAGGTAGACGAACAGCAGGATACACACTCCGACCATGCCGAACTCCTCGCTCAGCACGGCAATGATAAAGTCCGTGTGACTTTCCGGCAAAAAATCCAGGTGCGACTGGGTGCCAAGCAGCCACCCCTTGCCGAACACGCCACCCGAGCCGATGGCCGCCTTGGACTGGATGATGTTCCAGCCGGTGCCCAGCGGGTCGCTTTCCGGATCGAGGAAGGTCAGGACCCGCTGCTTCTGGTACTGGTGCAACACGAAGAACCACATGGCCACAGCGATCGGCACCACGGCCGCCACCGCGCCAATGATCCAGCGCCACTGCAGGCCGGCCATGAACAGCACGAAGGCACCGGACGCAAAGATCAGGAGAGCGGTCCCCAGATCGGGTTGTATCAATATGAGTACAAAGGGAATCAGGATCAGCACCAGGCTGATGACGATGTGCTTGAGCTTGGGCGGCAGGTTGTGCCGCGCCAGATACCAGGCGATGGTCGCCGGCATGATGATCTTCATGAATTCCGAGGGCTGGAAGCGGATCACCCCGGGGATGTTGATCCAGCGGGTTGCCCCCATCGCCGTGTGACCCATGACCTCCACCGCCACCAACAGACCAACGCCAACCAGATAGGCCAGCGGCACCCAGCGCGCCATGAAGCGCGGCTCGAACTGAGCGATAACGATGGCGGCCACCAGGCCGATGCCGAAAGAACTGCCCTGCTTGATCACCAGGTCCCAGTTCTTGCCACTGGCCGAATAGAGTACGAACAGACCACCGGCACACAGAGCCAGCAGGATCAGCAGCAGCCAGCCATCGATGTGCAGGCGCTGCAACAGGGTGGCGCGGCGCTTGAACACGTCTTCATCGGAGATGCTGCGGTCGAATTCCTGGCGCTTCATCGCTGCACACTAGCCTCTTCGGTTGCCGGCACCGGGGGGCGATACTCGGGCTTGAGCTGGCCGTCGGGACCGAGCAGCCAGGCATCCATCACCTGCTTGACCACCGGCGCGGCGACGCCGGAGCCGGACTCGCCGTTCTCCACCATCACCGCCACGGCGATCTTCGGTGCCTCGGCCGGGGCGAACGCAACGAACAGCGCATGGTCGCGATGCCGCTCATGCACCTTGTTGCGGTCATACTTCTCACCCTGCTTGATAGCCACCACCTGGGCCGTACCACTCTTGCCGGCGATACGATAGACCGAGGTGGCGCCGACCTTCGCCGCTGTGCCGCGCGGACCGTGCATCACCGCCTCCATGCCCTGGCGACCATAGTCCCAGAACTTGTCGTCGCGCAGCACGATGTCCGGTGGCGTCATCACCCCGTCCATGGCGCCGTCAGCCATCAGTTGCTCGGGCGTCTGCCCGTCGGCATGCTTGAGCAGGTGCGGACGAATCCACTTTCCGTGGGTGGCCATCAGTACGGTGGCCTGAGCCAGCTGCAGTGGTGTGGTCTGCATGTAGCCCTGACCGATACCCAGGATCAGCGTCTCGCCCGGGTACCAGGCCTGGCGATAGCGCGCACGTTTCCATTCACGCGAGGGCATGAGGCCGGACGCCTCTTCGTACATGTCCAGCGCCACTTTCTGGCCCAGGCCGAAGCGGGTCATGTAGTCATGCAGGCGGTCTACGCCCATCTTGCGCGCGAGGTCGTAAAAGTAGGTGTCATTGGAGCGCATGATGGCGAACTCCATGTTCACCGAACCATCGCCCAGGCGGTTCCAGTTGCGATACTTGTGACTGTGACCGGGCAACTGGTAGTAGCCGGGGTCGAACACCCGGGTCTGCGGGGTGATCACCCCGGCATCCAGGCCAGCCACCGCGACCATCGGCTTGATCGTCGAGCCCGGCGGATACAGGCCGCGCAGCACGCGGTTGTACAGCGGCCGATCGATGGAGTCGCGCAACTCGGCATAGGCCTTGAAACCGATGCCGGTGACGAAGGGATTGGGGTCGAAGCTGGGCAGGCTGACCATCGCCAGTACGTCGCCCGTGCTCGGTTCGATCGCCACCACGGCGCCACGGCGGCCGGCCAGAGCCTGTTCGGCCGCCTCCTGCAGGCGCACGTCGAGGCTCAGGGTCAGGTCCATGCCCGGCGTCGGGTCGGTGCGCTTGAGCACGCGCAGCACGCGGCCGCGCGCATTGGTCTCGACTTCCTCGTAACCGACCTGGCCGTGCAGCATGTCCTCGTAGAAACGCTCGATACCGGTCTTGCCGATATGGTGGGTGCCCGCGTAGTCGGTAGGGTCGAGGTCCTTGAGCTCCTTCTCGTTGATCCGCCCGACATAGCCGACCGAGTGCGCGAAGCGATCCTTCAGCGGGTAGTGGCGCACCAGCTGGGCGCTGACTTCCACCCCGGGCAGCCGGAACTGATTGACCGCGATGCGCGCGATCTGCTCCTCGGACAGCTCGAACAGCACCGGCACCGGCTCGAATGGCCGGCGTCCCTGGCGCATACGCTTCTCGAACAGCGCGCGGTCGTCCGCGGTCAGCTCCAGCACCTCGACGATCGCATCCAGCACCTGGCGCCAATCGCCCGCCCGCTCGCGGGTGATAGTCAGACTGAAGCTGGGCCGGTTGTCGGCGATGATCACCCCATTGCGGTCGAAGATCAGCCCACGGGTAGGCGGAATCGGCTGCACGTGAATGCGGTTGTTCTCCGCCAGGGTGGTGTGATGCTCGTACTGAATCACCTGCAGGTAGTACATGCGGGCGATCAGCACGCAGGTCAGCAGCAGCACGACGACGCCGCCGACGACGACGCGACGACGCACCAGGCGGGCGTCCTTCTCGTGGTCCTTCAGGCGGATCGGTTGCGGCATCGACTGCTACTTATTTGTGATACGGATGGCCGGACAGCACGGTCCACGCCCGGTAGATCTGCTCGCCGACCAGGATGCGCACCAGCGGGTGCGGCAGGGTCAGCGGCGACAGCGACCAGCGCTGCTCGCTGCGGGCGCACACTTCCGGCGCCAGCCCTTCGGGGCCGCCGACCATCAGGTTGACGTTGCGCGCATCCAGGCGCCAGCGTTCCAGCTCGGCAGCCAGCTGCTCGGTGCTCCACGGCTTGCCTGTGACCTCCAGGGTCACGATGCGTTCACCGGGCTGCACCTTGCTCAGCATCGCCTCGCCCTCCTGACGGATCAGGCGGGCGACATCGGCGTTCTTGCCGCGGGTACTCAGCGGAATCTCCACCAGCTCCAGCGGCAACTCGCCCGGCAGGCGCTTGACGTACTCCTGCCAGCCCTCCTCGACCCAGCGCGGCATGCGCGAGCCGACGGCGATCAGCTTGATACGCACGGGGCGGGCTTACTCGGCCGGATCCTGATGCTGCGCGCGGCTCTGCTCGGCGCCTTGCCACAGGCGTTCCAGGTCATAGAACTGACGGGTGGCAACCTGCATCACGTGGACCACCACGTCGCCCAGGTCGAGCAGGGCCCACTCGCCACCGTCCAGGCCTTCGCTGCCGATCGGGCGCACGCCCTGCTCCTTGACCTTTTCCAGCACTTCATTGGCCATCGACTTGACGTGACGGCTGGAGGTACCGCTGGCAATCACCATGAAATCGGTGACGCTGGTCTTGCCGCGCACATCGATGGTGGTGATGTCCTGACCTTTCATGTCTTCCAGGGCCGCCACGGCGACCTTGACCAGTTGTTCGTTTTGCATCGTTACCTCATGAATCGGTTTTCGCACGGTACAGATCGTGCGCATGGATATAGGCCAGCACGGCGTCGGGCACCAGAAAACGCACCGAACGGCCCTGCGCCAGCAACTGGCGAACCAGGGTGGCAGACACCGCCAGCGGCGTCTGCCAGATGAAACTGATCTGCCCGCTCGGCCCGACAAGGCCTTGCGGATCGGTCACACTGCGCGCGGCCAGCAAATCGCGCAGCGCCTCGGGCGGCTCGCTGTCGGCATCCGGCCGCTGCAGCACGAGGATATGGCAGTGCACCAGCAGTTCCTGCCAGCGATGCCAGGTCGGCAACCCGCAGAAGGCATCCCAGCCCAGCAGGAGAAACAACTGATCCTCCGCCGCCAGCTCGCCGCGCACCGACTCCAGGGTGTCGTAGGTGAACGACGGCTTGTCACGCTTCAGCTCGCGGTCATCGACCGTCAGCCTGGACTCGCCGACCACCGCCAGCTCGACCATGGCCAGGCGCTGCTCGGCTGTTACCAGCGGCGCCTCGCGATGCGGCGGACGGGCGCTGGGGATCAGCCTTAGCTCGTCCAGCGCCATGAACTCGGCGACTTCCAGCGCACCGCGCAGATGGCCGATGTGCACCGGATTGAAAGTGCCGCCGAGCAGGCCGATACGCCGGGCGTCGCGACGGCGGGCCATCAGGAGCGGATGTGCCCGTCGCCGAATACCACGTACTTCTCGCTGGTCAGGCCTTCCAGGCCGACCGGACCGCGGGCGTGAAGCTTGTCGGTGGAGATGCCGATCTCCGCGCCCAGGCCGTACTCGAAACCGTCGGCGAAACGGGTCGAGGCATTGACCATCACCGAAGCGGAATCGACTTCGGTGAGGAAGCGCCGGGCATCACTGAAGTTCTCGGTGATGATCGCGTCAGTGTGCTGCGAGCCGTACTGGTTGATGTGCTCGATGGCCGCATCCAGCGAGTCGACGATACGGATCGCCAGGATCGGCGCGTTGTACTCGGCGTACCAGTCATCTTCGGTCGCTTCCAGCACATCGCCACCGAGCAGCGCGCGGGTGGCGGCGTCGCCGCGCAGCTCCACGCCCTTGTCGCGATAGATGGCGGCCAGCGGCGGCAGTACGCGGGCGGCAATGGCCTCGTGCACCAGCAGCGTCTCCATGGTGTTGCACGGCGAGTAACGCTGGGTCTTGGCGTTGTCGCAGACACGAATGGCCTTATCCAGATCGGCGGCGATGTCCACGTAGACGTGGCAGACGCCGTCCAGATGCTTGATCACCGGCACCTTGGCGTCACGGCTGATGCGCTCGATCAGGCCCTTGCCGCCGCGCGGCACGATCACGTCGACGAACTCCGGCATGGTGATCAGCGCGCCAACCGCGGCGCGGTCGGTGGTTTCCACCACCTGCACGGCGCTGGCTGGCAGGCCGGCCTCGGCCAGGCCAATCTGGATGCAGCGGGCGATCGCCTGGTTGGAATGAATGGCCTCGGAACCGCCGCGCAGGATGGTGGCATTGCCGGACTTCAGGCACAGGCTGGCGGCATCGATGGTCACGTTGGGGCGCGACTCGTAGATGATGCCGATCACGCCCAGCGGCACGCGCATCTTGCCGACCTGGATGCCGGACGGCAGGTAGCGCATGCCCTGAATTTCACCGATCGGGTCCGGCAGGGTGGCGACCTGGCGCAGGCCCTCGATCATGCTGTCGATCACTTTCGGCGTCAGCGCCAAGCGGTCGACCATGGCCGGCTCCAGACCATTGGCGCGGGCGGCGGCCAGGTCCAGCTCGTTGGCGGCGGTCAGCTCGCCACGGGCAGCATCGAGGGCGTTGGCGGCGGCCTGCAGCGCATGGTTCTTCTGCGCGGTGCTGGCCCGGGCGAGCACCCGCGAGGCGGCGCGCGCGGCGCGGCCCAGGCGGGTCATATAGTCGAGCACGGACTCGGTCATGGTCGGCGAAGGTCTGGCGGTTGGAAAAAGTGGCCGATTATAGCGGGCACACCCCGCCAAGCCCAGCACTGCCGGGCGGATGGTCACCTCCGTGCAACATCGCGGAACAAGATTCACCGCCACGACGCCAAGGCATTGTTAAGATCGCGCCACTTTCACCAGCTCCAGCACCGATGATCGCCACACCACGCCCATTGCCCGACAGCTTCTTCGACCGCGACGCTCAGGTGCTCGCCCGCGCGCTGCTGGGCAAGATCATCCGTCACCGCCACCAGGGGCACTGGCTGGCCGCGCAGATCATCGAGACCGAGGCCTACTACCTGGCGGAAAAGGGCAGCCATGCCTCGCTCGGCTACACCGAGAAGCGCCGCGCCCTGTTCCTCGATGGCGGCCACATCTACATGTACTACGCGCGCGGCGGCGATTCGCTGAACTTCAGCGCCCAGGGGCCGGGCAACGCGGTGCTGATCAAGTCCGCCCTGCCCTGGCTGGATCAGCACTGCGCACCAGACGCCCTGCAACGCATGCAGCGCAACAACCCGGCAGCCAGCGGCGAGCACCGCCCGCCGGAGCGTTTGTGCGCCGGGCAGACCCTGCTGTGCAGGGCGCTGGGCCTCAAGGTGCCGGACTGGGACGCGCAGCGCTTCGACGCTGCGCGCCTGTTCGTCGATGACGTGGGCGAACGCCCGGCACGCATCATCCAAACTACCCGCCTGGGCATTCCGGGCGGTCGCGACGAGCACCTACCCTACCGCTTCGTCGACGCCACTCACGCCCGCTACTGCACGCGCAACCCATTGCGCCGTGGCCAGGTCGAAGGCCGTGACTACTTTCTGCTGAACCCCGAGGAGTGACCATGAGCGAATGGTACGCAACCCTGTCGCACTGGCTGGAGGCCAACCCGGAGTGGCTGGGCCTGGCCATTTTCCTGGCCGCCGCCCTGGAATGCCTGGCGGTGGCCGGCATCCTGATCCCCGGCACCGTGCTGCTGTTCGCCCTCGGCGTGATGGCCGGCAGCGGCGCCCTGACCCTGGGCGAAACCCTGCTGCTGGCCTATACCGGCGGCCTGCTCGGTGATGCCATCTCCTACGGTATCGGCCGCCGCTTCCACCAGGGCATCCGCCGCCTGCCCGTGCTGCGCGACCACCCCGAGTGGCTGGCCGGCGCCGAGACCTACTTCCAACGCTACGGCGTAGTCAGCCTGCTGGTCGGCCGCTACATAGGCCCCCTGCGCCCCATGCTGCCGCTGGTGGCCGGGATGCTCGACATGCCGTTCATACGCTTCGCCCTGGTCAGCATGCTGGCCGCTGCGGGCTGGGCAGTTGCCTACATGCTGCCAGGCTGGGCGACCGGTGCCGCGCTGCGACTGCCGCTGCCGGAAGGCTTCTGGAGCGCCGCCGGCATGGTCGCCGCCGCCATTGCCCTGATGCTACTGGTGGTGATCCATAGCAGCCTGCGCGAACAGCGTTGGGCGACGGCTATTGCCGCTGGCCTCAGCGGCACCCTGCTGCTAGCCCTGCTGCTCGGCGTTCCGCATCTCAGCGCCCTGGATGAGGGCCTGATCGCCCTGGTTCAGGAACACCGCAGTGCCAGCATGGACAGCCTGGCCGTGCTGATTACCCGCATGGGCGATTTCAGCACCCAGGTGGCTGCCGGCATCGTGCTGACACTCCTGTTGTTACTCGCCAGGCGCACTCAGGCTGCCCTGTTCCTGTCGAGCTGCATGCTGCTCACGGGGCTGGCAAACGGCGCGCTGAAGCAACTGTTCGCACGCGCCCGGCCCGACGTACTGCTGCAGCCGCTGGATACCTTCAGCCTCCCGAGCGGGCATAGCTCTGCTGCCTTTGCCTGCTTCCTCGCACTGGGCATTCTGGCCGGCCGCGGCGCACCGGCACGCTCCCGCCTGACCTGGCTGCTGCTGGCCAGTCTGCCTGCCACGGCGATCGCCCTGTCACGGGTCTATCTGGGCGTGCACTGGCCAACCGACATCCTCGCTGGGGCACTGCTTGCCGGTACCGTATGCGCCGCCTGCCTGGCCTGGCTGCAGCGGCGCGAACCCATGCAGCCCCTGGGCGCTCGGGCGTGGTGGCTGATAGCACCGGCAACACTGGCGCTGCTGGGCACGGCGAGCCTATGGGCATTGCCGGAGGCAATACAGCAGTACCGTTACTGATCGCCTGATTTACACCACCGGTTGCTCCGCAGGGCGGTGAGCCCTGCCCCGCCACTTACGCCGTCATCTCGCCTTGCAGCTGGTCGAGCAATATCTGGATCTGCTCAAGGCGGTGCAGCGGAGTGTCCAACTGCAACAGCCGCAGCTTCTGCTCGGTGCCGAACGGCAGCAGGTAGGCCAGTTGATTGGCCAGCGCCTGCTGGCCAGCCACCACACCGCCCATCTTCAGCCCAGCCACCAGAGGATGCTCGGCCAGTGCGCCGAGCAGCGCGGCCAGGTCAGCGTGCTCGGCGAGCAGCGGCGCGTCCTCGGCCTCACCCAGCCAAGTCACTTCGGCCAGGGTCAATTGGTCCGCCTGCACGCCGACCTCACCCACGCGAAAGCGCCGACCGCCCTCGACACGAATACCGAGCAAACCGTTGGGCCGCTGCTGGAAGTCGCGTATCAGGGCCTCACAGCCCAGCGCCGAGAAGCGCCGCGCCGCTTCGCCCACCTCCTGCCCGTCGAGCAGCGTGACGACGCCAAACCCCTGACCGCGGCGCATGCAGGCGCTGACCATATCCAGATAGCGTGCCTCGAATATCTGCAGGTCGAGGATGCAGCCGGGAAACAACACGGTGTTGAGGGGAAACAGCGGGTAGCTCATCGAAGGCTCCTCAGGGGACCAGCGCGATCACCAGCGGCAACAGCACGGCAGTCAGCATGCCCATCAGACTCATGGCCAGGGCCGCGAAGGCGCCGCTCTCCTCGTTCTCCTGCAACGCGCGAGCGGTCCCCACCGCATGGGCGGTAATGCCGAGGGCCATGCCCTGCGCCGCCGGATGGTGCACGCCGATACGGCGCAGCAGCTCCGGTCCGCACATGGCGCCAAGCACCCCGGTGATCAGCACGAATACCGCCGCCAGCGCCGCCACACCGCCGATCTGCTCGGCCACCAGCATGGCGATGGGGGACGTCACCGACTTCGGCGCCAGCGTCATCAACATCATGCGCTCGGCACCAAAGGCCCAGGCCAGCGCCACGCCCAGAACGGTAGCGAGCAGGCCGGCCACCAGCAGGGTGATCAGGGTCGGCCAGAACAGCTGACGAATGCGCTTGAGGTTGAGAAACAGCGGCACAGCCAACGCCACGGTGGTCGGCCCGAGCAACACGCTGAGCAGGAAGGTGCTCTCGCGATACTCCTGGTAGCTCAGCCCGGCCAGTAGCAGGATGCCGATCAGCACCGCCATGGACACCAGCACCGGCTGCAGGAACATCCAGCGCGTGCGCTCGTAGGCCGCCAGCGCGGCCTGGTACACCGCCAGGGTGATGCCGACGCCGAACAACGGATGGTGCAGTACCGCCTGCAGCGCGGCGTGCCAGTCCAGGCTCATGGCCGCTCCTCGCGCTGCGCCTGGCGGTCGATCAGTTTCTGCATCAGCCAGCCGGCGAACAGCAGCGAAATCAGCAATGACAGCCCCAGCGCACCGGCCAGGGCCCAGAAATCGGCGGCGATCTGCTCGGCATAGACCATCACCCCTACCGCCGGCGGCACCAGCAGCAGCGGCAGGTAGCGCAGCAGGCCAGAGGCAGCCTCGGTCATCGGTTCGCCCACCTCTCCGCGCAGCAGGAGGAACACGAACAGCAGCAGCATGCCGATGATCGGCCCCGGCAGCAGGGTCAGGAACAGGGCGTTGAGGGCGGTGCCGAGCAACTGAAACAGCACCAGCCAGGTCAGGCCGCGAAGCAGCATGCGAAAGACTCCGGCTGAACAAAGACGCCCATTATAGACACGCCTGAGGGTGCTCCATAAACCGCGACTTTCGGCTTGACCCGCCCCGCCGCCCCATGCTGTTCTAAGGCCAGCCTGGTTCATCAAAAACAACAACTGACCTCGCATCCTCAAGGAGGATCTATGCCGCTCGTACCCGTTGCACAACTGCAAGACTATGTAGGCAAGGAACTCGGACGTTCCGAATGGCTGACCATCGATCAGCAACGCATCAACCAGTTCGCCGAATGTACCGGTGACCACCAGTTCATCCACGTCGACCCGGTCAAGGCCAAGCACACCCCCTTCGGCAGCACCATCGCCCACGGCTTCCTCAGCCTGTCGCTGATCCCGGTACTGCTGGAAAAACTCATGCTCGCCCCGGAAGGCATGAAGATGGCCGTCAACTACGGCCTCGACAGCGTGCGCTTCATCCAGCCGGTCAAGGTGGACTCGCGCGTGCGCCTGGCCGCCAAGGTGCTGGAGATCACCGAGAAGCGCCCGGGCCAGTGGCTGATCAAGATCGAAGCCACCCTGGAGATCGAAGGCCAGGACAAACCGGCCTACATCGCCGAGTCGCTGTCGCTGTGCTTCGTCTGATCTGACCGGCATCGCAGAAACGGGGCGCTCAGGCGCCCCGTTTGCATTATGGCGCTGGCATACTCGACGCGAACCCAGACTGGATGGCCGCCATGCTCCGCCCCCTTGCCCCGCTCACCCTCGCCCTGCTGCTGGCCGCCTGCGGCGACGGCGAACCCCTGCTGCCAGCCGACGCCGTGCTGCCCGATGGTGGCCGCTATCGCGGCGAGGTGGTGGACGGCCGCCTGCAGGGCGAAGGGCGCCTCGACTACGCCAACGGCGCCTTTTACGAGGGCCAGTTCAAGGATGGCCTGTTCGAGGGGCCCGGCACCTGGCAGGGCGCCGGCGGCGAGCGCTACACAGGCCAGTTCCATCTCGGCCTGTTCCATGGTCAGGGCGAGCTGGTCTACGCCGAAGGCACCCGTTACCAGGGTGGTTTCAAGCAAGGCAGGATGCATGGCGAGGGCCATCTGCAGCAGGGCGGCGTCAGCTATCGCGGCGAGTTCCGCGACGATCGCTACCACGGCCTCGGCACCCTGGAATGGCCGGATGGCAGCCGCTACCAGGGCCGCTTCGTGCGCGGCGAACCCGAAGGCGAAGGCCTGCGCAGCAACGCCGAAGGTCAGTTCAGCGGCACCTTCAAGAACGGCATGCTGCAGGGCGAAGGCAGTTACCAGGGCGAAGACGGCGAGCGCTACAGCGGCGGCTTTCGCAATGACCTGTTCCACGGCAAGGGCCGCTACGAGAGTGGCGAAGGCGAAGTCTGGAGCGGCCACTTCGCCAACGGCGAGCTGACCGGCAAGGGTGAGTTCCGCGGCAGCGATGGCCGCCACTACCAGGGGGATTTCCGCCGCTGGCGCTTTCACGGCCAGGGCAAGCTGAGCCTGGCCGACGGCAGCGTCTATCAGGGCCAGTTCGCCAACGGCCAATACGCCGGCGAAGGCGCCCTCACGGCACTCGACGGCAGCCGCACCCAGGGCACCTGGCGTGATGGCGAGCTGATCCGCCAGGCCAACGGCGCGGCGCAGCCAGACCCGCTGGAACTCGGCCTGCTGCAACAGGGTCAACTGTTGCAGGAGGCGCTGGATGCCCTGCCCGCCTCTACACCGGCCGTCGAGCTGTACAGCCTGACCCTGGCAGGTGACGGTAAGCAGAGCGTGTTCCTGCGCGAAGCCGACTACGTCAGCAAGCTGCTGCGCGAGCGCTTCGGCGCCCGCGGCAACGTGACCTTGAGCAACCATCGCGATCACCTGGCTGATCGCCCGCTGGCCACCCGCGAGAGCCTGACCCGCGCCGTGCAAGCGCTGGCCGAGCGCAGCGGCCCGGAGGACTTGGTGTTCCTCTACCTGACCAGCCACGGCTCGCGCGACCACGAGCTGCATATCGACCAGCCGCGGCTGCAGCTGGCCGACCTGCCTGCCGGCGAACTGGCCGCGCTGCTGCAGCCCCTGCGCGACCGCTACAAGGTGGTGGTGATTTCCGCCTGCTACTCCGGCGGCTTCATCCCGCCGCTGAAGGATGACAGGACGCTGGTGATGACTGCCGCGCGTGCCGACCGGGTGTCTTTCGGCTGTTCCGAAGAGAATGACTTCACCTATTTCGGCCGTGCCCTGTTCGCCGAGGCGCTCAACGAGACCGACGACCTCGCACGCGCCTTCGAGCTGGCCAAAAAACGTGTCGCCGAGCGCGAGCAGGCCGACGACTTCGAACCCTCGGAACCGCAGTTGTGGGCCCCCAGGCCCGTGCTCGAACACTGGAAAAAGCTGCGTCGACAGCAGGCAGAAGAAGCCTTGAGCGCTGCGACGAGAGCGCAATAAATGGCGATCAGTTTTCGCTCGCTTCTGCCAATTCGCTCTAAGCTGATACTGAACAGCGGAGGAACAGCATGTACCTGACGCCCCAGCACATACTGCTCGCCGGAGCCACCGGCCTGACCGGCGAGCACCTGCTCGACCGCCTGCTCAGCGAGCCGACCATCAGCCGCGTGCTGGCCCCCAGCCGCAGCCCGCTGGCCGAGCATGCCCATCTGGACAACCCGGTCGGCCAGCTGCATGACCTGCTGCCGCAACTCGACGGCAGGATCGACGCGGCCTTCTGCTGCCTGGGCACCACCATTCGCCAGGCGGGCTCGCAGGAGGCGTTCCGCGCCGTCGACCAGGAACTGGTCCTGGCCTTCGCCCGCCGCGCCCGCGAGCTGGGCACCCGCCACCTGCTGGTGATCAGCGCCCTGGGCGCCGACCCGCACTCCTCGGTGTTCTACAACCGGGTCAAAGGCGAGACCGAGGAAGCCCTGCAAGCCATGGGTTGGCCGCAACTGACCATCGTGCGCCCTTCGCTGCTGCTCGGTCCGCGCCGCGAGTTTCGTCTCGGCGAGCGCCTGGCCGCACCGCTAATGCGCTGGATTCCCGGCAAGTACCGCGGCATCGAGGCCGCCGTGCTGGCCCGCGCGCTGTGGCGCCTGGCCCTGGAAGAGGGCGAGGGCACGCGGATCGTCGAGTCCGATGAGCTGCGCCGCCTGGGGCGCTGATGAGGCTCTACGACGAGAAGATCCTGCCGCACCTGATCGACTTCGCCTGCGGCATGGGCCAGGTGATGAAGACCCGCGCCCAGATAGTGCCGCAGGCCAGTGGCCGGGTGCTGGAGATCGGCATCGGCACCGGGCTCAACCTGAGTTTCTACGACGCAGACAAGGTCAGCACCATCGTCGGCGTCGACCCGGCCGTACAGATGCAGGGCCTGGCGCGCCAGCGTGCCGCCGCCATCGACATCCCGGTGGAGATGATTGCCCTGGAGCTGGGGCAGATCCAGGCCGCCGACGCCAGCTTCGACAGCATCGTCTGCACCTTCACCCTGTGCACCATCCCCGATCCGTTGGCGGCGCTGCAGGAGATGCGGCGGGTACTCAAGCCCGGCGGTCAGTTCCTGTTCGCTGAGCATGGCCGCGCGCCGGACCTCAAGGTACGTGCCTGGCAGGACCGCCTCACGCCACTGTGGCGACCATTGGCCGGCGGCTGTCACCTCAACCGCGACATTCCCGCACTGCTCAAGGCCGGTGGGTTCCGCCTCAGGGAAGTCCACAGCCGCTACCTGCAAGGGCCGCGACCGCTGACCTGGGTCTGGTACGGCTGGGCCGAATGAGCGCGCAGTCATGCGTTTTGCACCTAGGGTGTATCACATGATCAGCGACCTTATAGCCAAAATCCGCCCGCCTATCGCCCTGCTTGTCGGCGGCCTTCTGCTCGCCACCTGCGGCCAGGCCTTGGCGGCACGCGAGGTGCGCGTCGGCACCTACGCCAACGAGCCCAAGCTGATACTGGATGCCAACGGCAGGCTCAGTGGCATTTTCGGCGATTTGCTGCTCGAGATCGCCAATCAGGAAGGCTGGCAGCTGACGCCCGTACCCTGCGAATGGCAGCGTTGTCTGGAACTGGCCCGCGACGGCCATCTCGATCTGCTGCCGGACGTGGCCTGGAGCGAGGAGCGCGCCACCTACCTGAGCTTCCACCGGACACCAGCATTGTTCAGCTGGTCGCAGCTCTACAGCTCTCGCGACCTGCGACTGGACTCCATCCTCGACCTGCGCGGCAAGAAGATCGCGGTGATGCGCAGCTCGGTGCAGGAGAGCCACCTGCGCACCCTGCTCGAAAGCTTTGGCCTACCGGCCGAACTGGTATTGGTCGACAGCCTGGAAGAAGGCTTTCGCCGGACTGCGGCCGGCGAGGCCGACGCCGCCGTTGCCAACCAGCGCTTCGGCGACTACCACGCCGAACGCTTTACCCTGCGCAACACCCCGATCATGTTTCAGCCGGCACGGCTGTTCTTTGCCACCCGCCTTGGGCACAACGCCGACCTGCTGAAGACCATCGACCGTCACCTGCGCCAGTTACAGGCTCAACCCAACTCGCCTTATTACGACATCCTGCAGCGCTGGGGCGCTCGACCGCCGCAACTGGAGATTCCCACCACGCTCTGGATCGGACTGGGCGCACTCGCGGTCCTGTTCCTGCTGGCCTCGGCCGGGGCGCTGCTGTTACGCCGCAGAGTCGCCGAACAGACCCGTCACCTGCTCAACAGCGAGCTACGCCTTAACACCATCCTCGACAGCGTAGAGGCCTACATCTACATCAAGGATCCGGAGTTCCGGTACCAGTACGCCAACCGCAAGGTCTGCGAACTGTTCGGCCGTCCGCGCGACGAGGTCATCGGCCGAACCGACGAAGCCTTCTTCGATCCGAGCACCGTTGCCCAGTTGCGCCACAACGATCGCCTCGTACTGGAGGAAGGTGAGCGGGTGCAACAGGAAGAGGTCAACCGCAGTCTGGACGGTAAATGCGAGCAGGCCTATCTGTCGGTCAAGCTGCCGTTGCGGCGTCCGGACAGCAGCATCTATGCGCTGTGCGGCATCTCCACAGACATCACCGAACACAAGAAGAACCTTGAGCAGATCCACCAGCTGGCCTTCTACGACCCGCTCACCGGCCTGCCCAATCGCCGCCTGTTGCAGGAGCGCCTGCAGCATGCGCTGGCGCGCCACCAGCGCAGCCACCAGGAAGGCGCCTTGCTGTTCATCGATCTGGACAACTTCAAGAACCTCAACGACACCCTTGGCCATGCCATGGGTGATCAGCTCCTGCAGCAGGTGGCGCAGCGGCTGCGTGGCCAGGTGCGCCAGGAAGACACCCTGGCACGCCTGGGCGGCGACGAGTTCGTGCTGATGCTCGAGGGGCTGCTCGGCAGCGGCAGCGCGGCGCTCGGCGAAATCGAAACGGTGGCCAGCAAGCTGCTGGCCAGCCTGGCGCAGCCTTATGAACTGCAGGGCCAGCTACACAACAGCAGCGCCAGTATCGGCGTGACGCTGTTCTCCGACGCCCAAGGCACGGTGGAAGAGCTGCTCAAGCGTGCCGATCTCGCCATGTACCAGGCCAAGGCCGCAGGGCGCAATGCAGTGCGCTTCTTCGACCCACAGCTGCAGGCCGAGGTTCTGGCGCGCATGCAGCTGGAAAACGACCTGCGCCAATGCTTGAACGACGGACGTGGCCTGCTGCTGCACTACCAGCCGCAGGTGGACCGCGACGGTCGCCTGATCGGCGCCGAAGCCCTGGTACGCTGGCAGCACCCGCAGCGCGGACTGATTCCTCCGGGTGAGTTCATCCCGCTGGCCGAGAGCACCGAGCTGATCTTCCCGCTGGGCCGCTGGATACTGCGCGAGGCCTGCCGCCAGCTGGTGGCGTGGCAGGAGCACCCGCTGCTCGGCAGGCTGCCACTGGCCGTCAACGTCAGCGCGCGGCAACTGCACCGCCCGGATTTCGCCAACGAAGTGTTGGCCATCCTGGCGGAAAGCGGCGCTGATCCCGAACGCCTGGAGCTGGAGCTGACCGAAAGCCAGCTGGCGATGGATGTGGAGGCCATCATCCTGCGTATGCAGGAGTTGCGCGGCCACGGCGTCAGCTTCTCGCTGGATGACTTCGGCACCGGCTACTCCTCGCTCGGCTACCTCAAGCGCCTGCCGCTGTCGCGTCTAAAGATCGACCGCTGTTTCGTCCGTGACCTTCTGGAAGATGCCAACGATGCCGCCATCATCCGTACCATCGTGGCACTGGGGCAAACGCTGGATCTGGAAGTGATCGCCGAGGGCGTGGAGAGTGCGGCTCAGCGCGATGCTCTGCTGCAGTCGGGGTGCCAGCTGTTTCAGGGCTATCTGTTCGCGACACCCGGTCCGGCACGCTTGCTGGAGCACTGGCCCAGCGCGCGCGGCACAGACTAGCCTGCCAGGCGCCCTAGATTCCGCCGCTCACCGTCAAGCCCACCCCCAGCTCGGCGGCCACCGCGAATGGCAGCAGCAGAGTTTCCAGCAGCGCGGCGAATGGCAGGTCAAGCCCTGGGTAACGGGGCGCCTCGGCGCCGAAACGCTCCACCGGGCAGCAGCCACCGTGCAGCGAATACCAGTCCAGGCGGGTTCCGGAATAGATGATCGGCGCCCCCGGCTTGGCTGCATCGAGGGTACGTACGCTGGCGCAACCGGGCAACAGCGCGCAGACCAGCAGGCAGGCGTAAAGCCGGCGTGGCATGCTCAATCCTCTCCACTGCTCAGATGATGCTCGCCCCAACGGGGCAGCAGATCCTGGGGAATCCCCAGGCAGTTGAGAATGCGCGCCACCACGAAGTCGACCAGATCATCCAGGGTCTGCGGCTGGTGATAGAAGCCCGGCGAGGCCGGCAATATGGTGACGCCGAGGTTGGACAGCTTGAGCATGTTCTCCAGGTGGATGCTGGAATACGGCGCCTCGCGCGGCACCAGGATCAGTTGACGGCGCTCCTTGAGCACTACATCGGCGGCACGCTCGATCAGGTTATTGCAGGCACCGGTGGCGATAGCCGACAGGGTGCCCGTACTGCACGGCACCACCACCATCGCGCTCGGCGCGCCAGAGCCCGAGGCCGGCGGGGCCATCCAGTCTTCCTTGCCATACACCCGGATCTGCCCGGGCGCGGCTCCGGTGTATTCGCTGAGGAACTGCTGCATGGCCTGGGGCTTGGCCGGCAGGCTCACGTCGGTCTCGGTGGCCAGCACCAGCTGCGCGGCCTTGGAGATGAGGAAGTGCACCTCGCGCTCCTCCTGCACCAGGCAGTCGAGCAGGCGCAGGCCGTACTGGGCGCCGGAGGCACCGGTCATGGCCAGGGTGATGCGTTCAGGGCCGTTCATGGGTGCTCCTTGGCAAGAGATTGGACCTTGGCTTGCCGCAGGCCGCCAAGCAGGGCCAGCAGGTTGACCCCGAGCAAGACACCACCGACGCGCAGCTCTGGACTGAAGCTGAGCAGATTATCGATGAAACGGTAGCTGAGCCACACCACCATCAGAGCCTGCAGGCCCAGGCCGATACGCACCAGTCGCGTGTTCCCCCGGCGCACCAGCAGATAACACAGCACTGGCGCATAAAAGACCAGCAGCGCCAGAGGCGCGCGTGCATCCTCCAGGCTTTGCGGATTCCCGATCACCAACATCAGAGTGGCCAGTACGATCAGCACGGCATAAAGCTGATTCGGCAACCGATACAGCCAACCCAGAGCAGGGGACTTGGGCAGCGCTTGCGTCACTGAAAAACTGTTCGGCGTCCGGTAGGGATTGAATTCGTCCATGCCCTCCTCCTTTAGCCGCTAAGCGGCTCAGGCCTCCAGCGCCTTGGCCAGTTTGCCATGCAAGCCGCCAAAACCACCGTTGCTCATCACCACCACGTGGGTACCGGGTATGGCGGCAGCCTTCACTCCGTCGATGATGGCCTCCAGCGAATCGCAGACCTGGGTCGGCACTTTCGAGCAGGCCACGGTGGCCGCCAGGTCCCACCCGAGGTTGGCCGGAGCGTACCAGAACACCCGGTCGGCCTGGCGCACCGAATCCGGCAGTCCCTCTCGATGGGCACCGAGCTTCATCGAGTTGGAGCGAGGTTCGATCACGGCGATCACGGGCGCATCGCCGACGCGCTTGCGAAGGCCGTCCAGGGTGGTGGCGATGGCTGTGGGGTGGTGGGCAAAATCATCGTAGACAGTTACGCCCCGGACCTCGGCGACCTTCTCCATGCGCCGCTTGACGCTTCTGAAGGAACTCAGGCCGGCGATGCCCAGCGCCGGCACCACACCGACATGCCGGGCGGCGGCCAGGGTAGCCAGGGCGTTGGCGACGTTATGCTGGCCGGTCAGTTCCCAAGCCACGATGCCCTCGACCTGGCCGTCAAACACCACCTCAAAGCGCGAGCCATCCTCGCTGAGCAGGCGCGCCTGCCACTGGCCGCCCTCACCAGTGGTCTGCACTGGCGTCCAGCAGCCCATGCCGATCACTCGCTTGAGCGCCTCTTCGCTCTCGGGGTAAATGACCAGGCCCTCGCCCGGCACAGTACGCACCAGGTGGTGGAACTGCCGCTCGATGGCCGGCAGGTCCGGAAAGATGTCCGCGTGATCAAACTCCAGGTTATTGAGGATGGCCGTGCGCGGGCGGTAGTGGACGAACTTGCTGCGCTTGTCGAAGAAGGCGCTGTCGTACTCGTCGGCCTCGACCACGAAGAACGGCGTACCGCCCAGGCGCGCCGAAACGCCAAAGTTCTGCGGCACGCCGCCGATCAGGAAACCCGGACTCATACCGGCATGCTCCAGTACCCAGGCCAGCATGCTGGTGGTGGTGGTCTTGCCATGAGTACCGGCAACACCAAGCACCCAGCGCCCCTGCAGCACATGATCGGCCAGCCACTGCGGACCGGAGACATAGGGCAGCCCTTGGTTCAGCACGTATTCCACCGCCGGGTTGCCGCGACTCAGCGCGTTGCCGATCACCACCAGGTCGGGTGCAGGCTGCAGGTGCTCGGGCAGGTAGCCCTGCATCAGCTCGATGCCTTGGGCCTCGAGCTGGGTGCTCATGGGCGGGTACACGGCAGCATCGGAGCCGGTAACGCGGTGCCCGAGTTCCTTCGCCAGTACCGCCAGGGAGCCCATGAAGGTGCCGCAGATACCGAGAATATGAATGTGCATCGATGACCTCGAAACGGGCCGGGAAGCCCCGGCAGAACTGGCCGCAGGGTAACACAGGGCGGCAGCCGACAGGCTGCCCCACCTCCCCGCGTTTTCTCGACTAGAGTGTCAGAAGTCTCGGAACACCGAGACGGCATGAGGTTCCTCGTCGTTCATGCCCACACGCCGTCAGCGACCGGATGTCCGTCTGCGTACCGCTCTCGTCGGGAGTCTTCCCGGCCATGGGGGAACCACCTTCTGCCATGCCCAGCATGGCAGCCGAGCCCAGCCGGGCGCTCCCCCGACCCCATCCCCCTGCTGTCAGGCGCTGTGCTCCATCCCGTTTCAAGCAAGGCCGCAATTCCAACAAGAACCCGAGCCAACGCGAAATGCAGGAGAGGACCATGAAACAGCAATCGGGAGTCAGTTATACCTCGGTCGATCAGACCTACTTCGAGAAACGCGGCCTGCGCCGCTATGCGGGTGTCTGGTCGCTGTGGGCACTGGGCGTCGGCGCGGTGATATCCGGCCATTTTTCCGGCTGGAACTTCGGCCTGGCCAACGGCTGGGGCAGCATGCTGATCGCCGCCATCATCATCGCCATCATGTACTTGGGGCTGACCTTCTCGCTGGCGGAAATGTCACCCGCCCTGCCGCACACCGGAGGCGCCTACTCCTTTGCACGAAGCGCCATGGGGCCCTGGGGCGGGTTTCTCACCGGCCTGGCGGAAAACGTCGAATACGTACTGACCCCCGCCGTGATTGTATTCTTCATCGGCAGCTACATGGGCAGCATCTTCGGTACGCCCAGCGAGTACCAGCCGTTGTGGTGGATAGGCTTCTATCTGGTATTCGTGGTGCTCAATGTGGTGGGTGTGGAACTGTCATTCAAGGTCACCCTGGTCGTCACCTTGCTGGCTCTGGCCTGCCTGGTAGTGTTCTGGATCAGCGCCATTCCACACCTCGACTTCGCCCGCTTCGCCATGAACGTCGGCCCGGGCGGTGTCGAGCTACCCGAAGGCAACGGGCCGTTCCTGCCGAACGGCCTGCTCGGTGTGCTGGCGGCCATGCCCTTCGCGGTCTGGCTGTTCCTCGCGATCGAACAACTGCCGCTGGCGGCGGAAGAGTCGGTCGATCCAAAACGCGACATGCCCAAGGGCATCATCCTCGGCATGTTCACCCTGATTCTCTCGGCCTTCATGATCCTCTGGCTGAACCCGGCAGTGAACGGTGTGGGTGCACATGCTCTGGGCTCGTCCGGTGAGCCATTGCTGGACGGGTTCAAGGCTATCTACGGCGACGACATCGCCAAGCTGCTGGCGCTGGTGGCGGTGCTCGGCCTGGTGGCCAGCTTCCATACCATCATCTTCGCCATGGGCCGGCAGATCTATTCGCTGAGCCGCGCCGGCTATTTCCTGCCCTGGCTGTCGATTACCCATGGCCAGCGCAAGACCCCGCACGTGGCCATGCTGATCGGCAGCCTGATGGCCCTGGCGGTGATGATGACCCTGTGGTTCCTCTTCGGCGCGGAAAAGGGTGGTGCCGTAATCGGTGGCACCCTGCTGAACATGGCGGTGTTCGGGGCCATGTTCTCTTACTTCATGCAGGCCCTGTCGTTCATCCTGCTGCGCCGCCAGATGCCGCATATCGAGCGCCCCTACCGCAGCCCGCTGGGCATCCCGGGCGCAGTGCTGACCATGCTGATCGCCGCCGTAACCCTGTATTTCCAGCTCACCGGCGACCCAGCCTACACCCTCGGCGTGTTCTGGGTGGCTGTATGGTTCGGCATCGGCATCACCTACTTCGCCATCGTCGGTCGCCATCGCCTGATCCTCTCGCCAGAAGAGGAATTCGCCATGGAACAGCGCGAAAAGAACAAAACCAATAACTGATGAGCCACGGCCGCGGCTGGCCTTTTCCGGAGACCAACGGATGACTGCCCTCCTCACCCTGACCGGCCTGCGCGAACTCGCACTGGCCGGCAAGATCGATACCGTCCTGGCTTGCATGGTGGACATGCAGGGCCGCCTGATCGGCAAGCGCTTCCAGGTCGAGTTCTTCCTCGACAGCGCCCATCAGGAAACTCACGGCTGCGACTACCTGCTGGCCGACGACATCGACATGGAGCCTGTTCCCGGCTACGCCGCCGCCAGCTGGAAGCAGGGCTATGGCGACTTCGTGTTCAAGCCCGACCTCGCCACCCTGCGCGTGGTGCCCTGGCTGGAGGGCACTGCCCTGGTCCTGTGTGATGTCCAGGATCATCACCATCAGGACCTGCCGCACAGCCCGCGCGGCATCCTCAAGCGGCAGATCGCCCGCCTCACCGAGCGCGGCTACCAAGGCATGTTTGCCTCGGAGCTGGAGTTCTACCTGTTCGACCAGAGCTACGAAGCCATCCACGCCCAGCATTACCAGAACCCCAAGACAGCCGGCTACTACATCGAGGACTACAGCATCCTGCAGACCATCCGCGAGGAGCCGGTGATGCGGGCGATCCGCAAGCACCTGCAGGCCGCCGGCATCCCGGTGGAGAACTCCAAGGGCGAATGGGGCCCGGGCCAGGAGGAGATCAACGTGCGATACGCCGAGGCGCTGGTGATGGCGGACCGGCACAGCATCATCAAGCACGCCTGCAAGGAGATCGCCCTACTGCAGGGCAAGGCCGTCACTTTCATGGCCAAGTGGAACTACAACCTGGCCGGGTCCAGCAGCCATATCCACAATTCGTTGTTCAGCCTCGACGGTGAACAGGCGCTGTTCCATGACCCGGCCGGCGAATACGGCATGTCCAGGCTGATGCGCCAGTGGGTGGCCGGCCAGCTCAAGTACGCCAGCGACATCACCTATTTCCTGGCGCCCTACATCAACTCCTACAAGCGCTTCCAGGCCGGCACCTTTGCCCCCACCCGCGCGGTGTGGAGCTGCGACAACCGCACGGCCGGCTTTCGCCTGTGCGGCGCGGGCAGCAAAGGCATTCGCATCGAATGCCGCATCGGCGGCGCCGACCTGAACCCCTACCTGGCCTATGCCGCCCTGATCGCCGCCGGCCTAGCCGGCATCGACGAGCAACTGGAGCTACCGGCGCCCTTCTCCGGCGACGCCTACGAGCATGACGAGCTGCCGGAGGTGGCCAAGACCCTGCGCGGCGCCACCGATGCGCTCGACCGCTCCACACTGCTGCGTCAGGCCCTCGGCGACGACGTGGTCGAGCACTACCTGCACACCGCGCGCTGGGAACAACTGGAGTACGACCGCCGAGTGACCGACTGGGAGCTGCGCCGGGGCTTCGAGCGTTATTGACCGCACGCCCCTCTCCCACTCGTGGAAGAGGGACTGACCACAGCCTCTTCCTAACCCTCTCCCGCAAGCGGGAACAGGGATGATCACAGGGAGCTCAATCGAACATGAACCATATCCGCCTGATCTCGCCGATCGACGGCAGCCTCTATGCCGAACGCCCGCTCATCGGCAGCCACGAGCTGGAGCAGGTCCTGCGCCGCGCCGCCGAGGCCCAGCGTGCCTGGCGCCAACTGCCCCTCGAACAGCGCGCCGGCTACTGCCTGAAGGCAGTGGACGCCATGCTGGCGATGAAGGACCAGATAGTCCCCGAACTGGCCTGGCAGATGGGCCGCCCGGTGCGCTTCGGTGCCGGCGAGCTGCGCGGCTTCGAGGAGCGCGCGCGCTACATGATCGGCATCGCCGCCAGCGCCCTGGCCGACGTGGTGCCCGAGCCGAAGGAAGGCTTCCGCCGTTTCATCCGCCGCGAGCCGCTGGGCACCGTACTGGTCATCGCGCCGTGGAACTATCCCTACCTGACGGCAGTGAACGCCATCATCCCGGCGCTAATGGCCGGTAACGCCGTGCTGCTCAAGCACGCCAGCCAGACCCTGCTGGTCGGCGAGCGCTTCGCCCAGGCCTTCGCCCGCGCCGGCCTGCCGGACGGATTGTTCCACAACCTGGTGCTGGACCACGGCCAGACCGGCGCGCTGATCGCCTCCGGGCAGGTGCAGCAGGTCAACTTCACCGGCTCGGTGGAAGGTGGACGGATGATGGAAAGTGCCGCCGCCGGCCACTTCATCGGCGTCGGCCTGGAGCTGGGCGGCAAGGACCCGGCCTACGTGCGCGCCGACGCCGACCTGGCCCACGCGGTGGAGAACCTGGTCGACGGCAGCTTCTTCAATTCCGGGCAGAGCTGCTGCGGCATCGAGCGCATCTACGTCGACCACAAGCTTTATCCGGCCTTCGTCGAAGGCTTCGTCGAGCTGACCCGCCAGTACGTGCTGGGCAACCCGCTGGACCAGGCCACGACCCTCGGCCCGCTGGTACGCGCCCAGGCCGCCGAGTTCGTCCGTGGGCAGATCACCCAGGCCACCGCCAAGGGTGCGCGGGCGCTGATCGCCCCTGGGAGCTTCGCCGCCGACACCCCCGGTACGCCCTACCTGGCACCGCAGGTGCTGGTGCAGGTCGACCACGAGATGGCGGTGATGCGCGAGGAAAGTTTCGGCCCGGTGGTCGGCATCATGCCGGTGGCCGGCGACGCCGAAGCCATCGCCCTGATGAACGACAGCCCCTATGGCCTTAGCGCGGCGATCTGGACCAGTGATCTGGACGCCGCCGAGCGGCTCGGCGAACAGCTGGAAACCGGCACCGTATTCATGAACCGCTGCGACTACCTCGACCCGGCCCTGGCCTGGACCGGGGTCAAACACACCGGGCGCGGCGCCACCCTGTCGCGCCTGGGCTACGAGCACCTGACCCGGCCCAAGTCCTTCCATCTGCGCCAAGCCCTATGACTCCCTTCTCCCCCTCCAGGGGTGAGGGATGCTCCAGGCGGCTCCGAGTCGCCTGCCGGCCCCTCACCCTAGCCCTCTCCCGGAAGGAGAGGGAATGACTGCGCCACCGCCACCCGATCGACGAGGCTACCTCATGAGCAAGACCGCCAACTGGAACTACCCCACCTCGGTGCGCTTCGGCGCCGGGCGTATCAAGGAGCTGCCGGCGCTGTGCCAGAGCCTCGGCATGCAGCGCCCGCTGCTGGTCACCGACCGCGGCCTGGGTGCGGCACCGATCACCACCGCCACCCTCGCCCTGCTGCAGGATGCCGGCCTCGGCACGGCAATCTTCAGCGACCTCAAGCCCAACCCGGTGGGCGCCAACCTCGACGCCGGCCTGGCTGCCTACCAAGCCGGCAAGCACGACGGCGTGGTCGCCTTCGGCGGCGGCAGCGGCCTGGACATGGGCAAGCTGATCGCCTTCATGAGCGGCCAGGCGCGCCCGGTCTGGGACTATGAAGACGTCGGCGACTGGTGGACCCGCGCCGATCCCAGGGGCATAGCCCCGATCATCGCCGTGCCCACCACCGCCGGCACCGGCTCGGAAGTCGGCCGTGCCGGCATCCTTACCGACGAGCGCACGCATACCAAGCGCATCATCTTCCACCCGCAGATGATGCCGAAGATCGTCATCAGCGATCCCGAGCTGACCGTCGGCATGCCCGCCTGGGTCACCGCCGGTACCGGCATGGACGCCTTCTCGCATTGCCTGGAAGCCTACTGTGCGCCGGGTTTCCACCCGCTGGCCGATGGCATCGCGGTGGAAGGCATGCGCCTGGTGCAGCAGTCGCTGGTCCGCGCCGTGCGCCAGCCCGATGATCTCGACGCGCGCGCCGACATGCTGGCCGCCGCCGCCATGGGCGCTACCGCCTTCCAGAAGGGCCTGGGCGGCATGCACGCCCTGGCGCACCCGATCGGCGCGCTGTACGACACCCACCACGGCATGACCAACGCCACGCTGATGCCCTAT
This sequence comes from Aquipseudomonas alcaligenes, assembly GCA_900156135.1. Lineage (GTDB taxonomy): Bacteria > Pseudomonadota > Gammaproteobacteria > Pseudomonadales > Pseudomonadaceae > Aquipseudomonas > Aquipseudomonas alcaligenes_D. The sequence goes on from FTMP01000008.1 coordinate 211,745, forward strand.
GTGCTGAAGTTCAACCGCAGCGCCATCGAGGAGCGCATCACCCGCCTGGCCGCCTACCTGAGCCTGGCCAATCCCGGCTTCGACAGTTTCCTCGACCTGGTCATGCGCCTGCGCAGCGACACAGGCGTGCCGCACAGCCTGACCGAGCTGGGCGTGGACGACGGCAAAGCGGCGCTGATCGCCCAGATGGCGGTGATCGACCCCTCGGCCGGCGGCAACCCGCTGCCCTTGAACGAGGCCAGCGTCCGCCAGCTGTTCAGCGATGCCCTGCACGGGCGCCTCTGAGCGCTGGACGAAAAACCACCCGCGCGCCGCAACACAGGCCCGACGCTGCTCCGGGCGATGGCCGAACAGCTTGTCCACAGCGTTACCCAAGGCTGCTGTGGACAAGCTCGGGGTGCCGCGGATGCGCCACACGCTGGCTGGAAAACAGGCAACCGGCGACACGCCGCGGCAGCGCTAGCGCACCCGGGAGTGCACACAACTTACCCACAGCTTGATGCACAGCAACTGTGTTTAACCTGATCGCCAAGTCACTGAATTAGCTCGAAATTCAACCAGAGGCCGGAGACTCAGGGATGATCCGGGCTGGCGCCAGCTGCCGACAGCTTATCCACAGCTTCATCCACCCCAGCCGGGGATAACCGCGTACGGCGAATGCCGTGGCGCTGCAGCTTGCGATACAGGGTGTTGCGGCTGATGCCGAGCTCCGCCGCGACCCGACTGACATGCCAGCACTGCGCCTCCAGCAGGCGCAGCAGCGTGTCGCGCTCGGCCCGGGCCAAGGGGTCATCGACCCACTCGACTGATGCCAGTACCTGCGGTGCGGCACGCACTTCGTCGGGCAAATCCTCCAGGTCGATCCAGTCGTCTTCGCACAACGCCAACAGGGTGCGCAGCACGGTACGCATCTGCCGCACGTTGCCCGGCCAGGCGTAATCCAGCAGGGCCTGGCGGGCTGCCGGCGCTAGAGCTACCGCCGCGCCCCGGGTCTCTTCGCCAATCAGCTGGTCGAGCAGCGCCGCACGGTCCTGGCGCTCGCGCAGAGCCGGCAGGTGCAGTTTCAGGCCATTGAGGCGGTAGTACAGGTCCTCGCGAAACTGCCCGGCCGCCACCAGCTCGCCGAGATCGCGGTGGCTGGCACTGATCAGGCGCAGATCCACCGGCTGCGCCTCCACAGCCCCCACGGGCACCACCGCACGCTCCTCCAGTACACGCAGCAGGCGCGTCTGCATCAGCAGCGGCATGTCGCCGATCTCGTCGAGGAACAGCGTGCCGCCGTCCGCCTGCTGCAGCTTGCCGCGCATGCCGTCCTTGCGCGCGCCGGTAAAGCTGCCGCCGCGGTAGCCGAACAGCTCGCTCTCGATCAGAGCTTCGGGGATGGCCGCGCAGTTGATCGCAACAAAGGCTCTGCTCCCGCGCGAGCTGGCCTGGTGCAGGGCACGCGCCAGCACTTCCTTGCCCGAGCCGGTCTCGCCACTGAGCAGCAGCGGCACGTCGCGCTCGTAGACCTTCAGGCCGCGGCGGAACAGCTCGGCCAACTGCGGGTCCTGCAGGCAGGCTCCAGACGGCTGGGCCTTGGCCGGCGCAGGGCGTGCGGGCAGCGCCGCAGCACGCTCGCGCCGCGTGCCACGCAGCATGGCATGCAGCACCTGCCCCTCGTGGGTACGCAGCGGCCAGGCCGCGGCAGGCTGCGCGGTGGCGCGCGCGAACAGCTCATCCAGCGGCACGTCGAACAGCGTCTCCAGCGAGCGCCCCAGCAGTTCGATACGCGCCATACCGAGCAGATTCAGGGCGCTCTGGTTGGCCGCGCGCACCCGGCCATCGCCATCGAAGGCCAGCAGTCCCTCACTGAACAGGCCGATGTACTCGGCCTGGGCATGGAAGCGCAGCAGCCACTCCTGCTCGTAACTGCGCATGAAGTAGCAGCCCTCGATGGCCTTGGCCGACAGGTTAACCAGGGCCATGGTGTGAAACTGGCTCTGCCGCGACACCTCGCGCTGCGCCGATGACACATCGAGCACTGCCAGCAACTGGCCATGGGGGTCGAATACCGGACTGGCGGAACAGGTCAGTCCGGTGTGGCGCGAGCGGAAATGCTCGTCCTGATGAATCGTCAGCGGCTGGCGCTCGACCAGGCAGGTACCGATGCCGTTGGTGCCCTCGCAGGCCTCGCTCCAGTCAGCCCCCAGCCACAGGCCGGCGCGCTCGAAGGCCGGCTGCTCGGCCTGGCCGGTCACACAGTTGAGGATGACGCCGCGCGCGTCGGTCAGCAGCACGGCGTTACCGGACGCAGCCAACTGGCGGTGCAGGCTGTTCATCTCGCCGCTGGCGATCTCCAGCACCTGACGCGCGCGCTCGCGGCACTCGAGCATGCGCGCGTGCTCCAGCACCACCGGCGCCATGCTCTGCGCCGGGTCCAGGTGATGCTGCTGCAGGCAACGCAACCAGGAACGGGCTACCGCCGGATCTGTCGCGGGGCCGGCCAACACCGCCCCGCCCTGCGCCACGTCCAGCACCTGCTGGGCATGGCGGCTCTGTTGAGTGCTCATTGTTCTTGTTCTCCGCCGCAGGGAATCACCCCCGCTTCGGATCAGCATCCACCAGGCCCACGGCCAATGCAACGGCAAAGTGACCGGCGAGTCCGCTACTGTCCCGCCGACGGGACAAAGTGTCACGGCGCTCCGTCACGCGGGTGCAACGCTGTCACTGCGGCAGACCGCTCTGATGCCGCGCGAGCCCCGCACGGCGAGGCTTTCCGCTCTCTGGCCCGGCGCTTGCTCTGGTTCATAGGTCGTTTTGACGTCCTCCCGAACAAACACAAGAACCAGGAGCACTGCCCATGATCTACGCCCAACCCGGCACCCCCGGCGCCATCGTTTCCTTCAAGGCACGCTACGGCAACTTCATCGGCGGCGAGTTCGTCGCCCCGGCAGGCGGTCGCTATTTCACCAACACCTCGCCGGTCAATGGCCAGCCCATCGCCGAATTCCCCCGCTCCGACGCCGCCGATATCGACAAGGCGCTGGATGCCGCACATGCCGCCGCCGAGGCCTGGGGCCGTACCAGCGTCCAGGAGCGCTCCCACATCCTGCTGAAGATCGCCGACCGTATCGAAGCCAATCTGGAGCTGCTGGCCGTCACCGAGACCTGGGACAACGGCAAGGCAGTACGCGAAACGCTGAACGCCGACATTCCGCTGGCCGCCGATCACTTCCGCTACTTCGCCGGCTGCATTCGCGCCCAGGAAGGCGGCGCTGCCGAGATCGACGCCAATACCGTGGCTTACCACATCCATGAGCCGCTGGGCGTGGTCGGGCAGATCATCCCGTGGAACTTCCCGCTGCTGATGGCCGCCTGGAAACTCGCTCCGGCCCTGGCCGCCGGCAACTGCATCGTGCTCAAGCCGGCCGAGCAGACGCCGCTGGGCATCAGCGTGCTGATGGAACTGATCGGCGATCTGCTGCCTGCCGGCGTGCTCAATGTGGTGCATGGCTACGGCAAGGAGGCCGGCGAGGCACTGGCCACCAGCAAGCGCATCGCCAAGATCGCCTTCACCGGTTCCACCCCGGTCGGCTCGCACATCCTCAAGTGCGCCGCCGAGAACATCATCCCATCGACCGTAGAGCTGGGCGGCAAGAGCCCGAACATCTACTTCGAGGACATCATGCAGGCCGAGCCGGCGTTCATCGAGAAAGCCGCAGAAGGCCTGGTGCTGGCCTTCTTCAACCAGGGCGAGGTGTGCACCTGCCCGTCCCGCGCGCTGGTGCAGGAATCCATCTACCCGGCATTCATGGCGGAGGTGATGAAGAAGGTCGCGGCCATCAAGCGCGGCAATCCGCTGGACACCGAAACCATGGTCGGCGCCCAGGCCTCCGAGCAGCAGTTCGACAAGATCCTCAGCTACCTGCAGATCGCCCAGCAGGAGGGCGCCGAGGTGCTCACCGGCGGCGGCGTGGAACAGCTGGCGGGCGATCTGGCCAGCGGCTATTACATCCAGCCGACCCTGCTCAAGGGCCACAACAAGATGCGCGTGTTCCAGGAGGAAATCTTCGGCCCGGTGGTGGGCGTCACCACCTTCAAGGACGAGGCCGAGGCCCTGGCGATCGCCAACGACACCGAGTTCGGCCTCGGCGCCGGCCTGTGGACCCGCGACATCAACCGCGCCTACCGCATGGGCCGCGCCATCAAGGCCGGGCGGGTATGGACCAACTGCTACCACCTGTACCCGGCGCACGCCGCTTTCGGTGGCTACAAGAAGTCGGGGGTCGGCCGCGAAACCCACAAGATGATGCTCGACCACTATCAGCAGACCAAGAACCTGCTGGTCAGCTACGACATCAACCCGCTCGGATTCTTCTGAGTCGGTACCCTGCGGACGCTTCCTACGAGAGGCGTCCGCACCCGCCCAATCCCAGCAACAGACCTGCGCGGCGAGAAACGACTAGGCTTCACGCCATCCGCAGCGGTCACTTCGCCGTGGTGGATAACAGTCCAGACGCCCAGGCAGTTTTGCGGTCATTGCCACGCCAAAAATCAAACGCTTGCTTGGATTGCGCTTTCCATCCGCTTTAGGCAGCATCGGGCTGAAGATTGACACTGAGCCAATTTCACCACTCCACCAACGCCGAGGCCCGCCATGCGCATTGTCCAAGCTACCCTGGAGCACCTGGACCTGCTGACCCCGCTGTTCATCAAGTACCGTGAATTCTATGGCGAGCTGCCGTTCCCGGACTCCTCGCGCAAATTCCTCGAGACCCGCCTCAAGCGCAAGGAGTCGGTGATCTACCTGGCCCTGGCCGATGACGAGGACAAGCTGCTCGGCTATTGCCAGCTGTTCCCCAGCTACTCCTCGCTGTCGCTCAAGCGCGTGTGGATTCTCAACGACATCTTCGTCGCCGAGGATGCCCGCCGCATGCTGGTCGCCGACCGCCTGCTGCAGACCGCCAAGCAGATGGCCAAGGAAACCAACGCCGTGCGTATGCGCGTGGCCACCAGCGTGAGCAACGAAGTGGCGCAGAAGACCTACGAATCGATTGGTTTCCGCGAAGACACCCGCTTCAAGAACTACACCCTCGAGCTGGGCGACTGATGGCCCCGGCGGACCGGCTGAACGCCGTCCGCCGCCTCCCGAGACATTTGCATGTGGTCGTTCCGCGCCTGGCGTCGCCGGCGCATCCTTGCCCGCTCGCCCTACACCACCCAGCACTGGCACAGCGTGCGCGCACGCCTGCCGATTCTCGACGGCCTCAGCGAAGCCGAGGAGCAGCGGCTGTTCCAGCGTGCCGTTCTGTTCCTGCATCACAAGCACCTGACCGCCCTGCCCGGCGTCGTGCTGGATGACACCGATCGCCTGACCCTGGCCGCGCAGGCCGAGCTGCCGCTGCTGCACCTGGCCGACCTGGACTGGTACCAGGGCTTCCACGAGATCGTCCTGTACCCGGACGATTTCGTCAGCCCGCAGCGTCACCGCGATGCCGCCGGCGTCGAGCACGAATGGGACGACGAGCGCAGCGGCGAAGCCTGGCACCAGGGCCCGGTGATCCTCGCCTGGCCCGGCGTGCAAAGCAGTGGCGGCTGGGATGCCTACAACCTGGTGATCCACGAGCTGGCGCACAAGCTGGACATGCTCAACGGCGACGCCAACGGCCTGCCCCCGCTGCATCGCGACATGCGCATCGATGCCTGGGCACAGGCCATGCAGCAGGCCTACGACCAGATGAATGCCGAGCTCGATGCCGACCCCGAGGCGCAGACGGCCATCGACCCTTATGCGGCCGAGAACCCCGCCGAGTTCTTCGCCGTCACCAGCGAATACTTCTTCACCGCCCCCGACCTGCTGCAGCAGGCTTTTCCGGCCGTTTACGTCCAGCTTGCGGCCTTCTACCGCCAGGACCCGCTGGCGCGCCTGCAGGGCCTGCAGCAAAACCACCCGGATTACCGCGACACGACCAACGGATAATCGTCTGGACGTAGTAACGCCGGGGGAATGTGCCTATAATCCGCCCACTTTTTTGGCCCACCCCTGGGGAGTCGCCCATGAGCTACAGCAAAGTCCCGGCCGGCAAAGACGTGCCGAACGACATCTACGTCGCCATCGAAATCCCGGCCAACCATGCGCCGATCAAATACGAAATCGATCACGACACCGATTGCCTGTTCGTCGATCGTTTCATGGCCACCCCGATGTTCTACCCGGCCAACTACGGTTTCATCCCGCACACCCTGGCCGATGACGGTGACCCCCTCGACGTGCTGGTCGTGACCCCGTATCCGGTTGCCCCGGGCTCGGTCATCCGCTGCCGTCCCGTCGGCGTACTGAACATGACCGACGAAGCCGGCGGTGACGCCAAGCTGATCGCCGTCCCGCACGACAAGCTGTCCGTGATCTACAAGGACGTACAGGAATACACCGACCTGCCGGCCCTGCTGCTGGAGCAGATCAAGCACTTCTTCGAGAACTACAAGGATCTGGAGAAGGGCAAGTGGGTCAAGGTCGAAGGTTGGGGCAACGCTGAAGAAGCCCGCCAAGCCATTCTGAAGGCGGTAGCGGCTTACCAGAAGTAAGCCAACACCACCCCCTGAAGGCCGGCCACAAGCCGGCCTTTTTATTGCCCAAAGAAATCCAGGGAAGCCACCCAGGCTCTGCCCTGTCGGCACGGACAATTGGGAACAGGCGGAAAATTCCAGATCCTGCCGAGCACTCTACGTCGATGGCGTGAGTGATGAAAACCGAGTGAGTTCGTCCGCGCCGCGATGCCCGGGGTGGCTGGCTCCGCATGCCATTCGAAGGCACCGGTTTCAACAGCGGGAACTGGCTACCGCACTCCGAATGCCGGGCCATCACGCCGTCGTGCGGGTGCCGCCAGATCGTCATCTCCGCTGCGCCAACCGCCCTCTGCCGAGGGTCGCCATGAGCAACCGGCCACCAGTTGCCGTACCCATCGAGTTCCCCGCATGGGCGGGGCTTGCCTTCCAGCAGAACAGCGCCATACCTCCAGCGCGCCCACAGCCACGCGCCTGTAGCGTTCCCACACCCGCACACTCGCCGCGCTGCGGCACAGCCATGCGGCCATCAGGCAAGCCACAAGGTAGGGGCTGACGACTCGCTCTCATCAAGCTGGTCGAGGATGCGCCAGTCACGCCTCGCCGTGTTCATGCCGGCGCCTTGCTGGTCGCGCATTCTGTTGGACGCCGGGATAGCACTCACGGACTGCCAGCCGAATGCCCCAGAGCGGGCCATCTTCCTGACCACACGATCAAAAACAGTGCGCCCGGCAGCGCCGCATACCCGCCCCACGAGGTGAAGAAGCCTGGCTAGCGCCTCCCGCCACAGCAGGCACGGATTCTGCTTAGTCGAATATACCTGACCAAAAAGTCAGATATTCACGAACCCGGACGCTCTCGCCAGGCGCCCGCTCGACCAGCCGGATGAACGATGCCCCAGCCCCTGCGTTTCCTGCTCGACCAGCAACTCATCGAGGAGCCTGCACCGGACCCCAACCAGAGTGTGCTCAACTACCTGCGCGGCCGCCTCGGCCGCACCGGTACCAAGGAAGGCTGCGCCTCCGGCGACTGCGGCGCCTGCACCGTGGTGCTGGTCGAACTGCACCAGGGCCGCCTGCGTTACCGCGCGGTCAATGCCTGCCTGACCCTGGTCGGCAGTCTGCAGGGCAAGCAGCTGCTCAGTGTCGAGGACCTCAAGACCCAGGGCCGCCTGCATCCGGTGCAACAGGCCCTGGCGGACTGCCACGGCTCGCAGTGCGGCTTCTGCACTCCAGGCTTCGTCATGAGCCTGTTCGCCCTGCAAAAAGGCGTGCAGCACTATGACCCGCAGGCCACGCACCGTGCGCTGGCCGGCAATCTATGCCGCTGCACGGGCTACCGACCGATCCTCGCCGCCGCCGAGCAGGCCTGCAACGCCCGCGAGCCTGATCGCTTCGACGCCGGAGCAGCCGAACTGATTGCCCGCCTGCAGGCTCTGGCCAGCAGCGACACCATAGCCGGCGCCGGCCGCCAGGCACTGCTGCCGCGCAGCCTGGAGCAGTTGGCCGAGGTCTACGCCGCCCGCCCCGAGGCCCGCCTGGTGGCCGGCGGCACCGACCTGGCCCTGGAAATCACCCAGCAGCACCGCGAGCTGCCGCTGCTGATCCACCTCGGCCAGGTCGAAGAACTCAAGCGCATCGAGGTCTTCAGCGACCGTCTGGAAATCGGTGCCGCCGTGGCCCTCAGCGACCTGCACGAGTTGCTCGGCCAGGAGTACCCCGACTTCGGCGCCCTGCTGGAACGCTTCGCCTCGTTGCAGATCCGCAACCAGGGCACCCTCGGCGGCAACATCGGCAACGCCTCGCCGATCGGTGATGCCCCACCACTGCTGATCGCCCTCGGCGCGCGACTGATCCTGCGACGAGGGCAACAGCAACGCAGCCTGGCCCTGGAGGACTTCTTCATCGGCTACCGGGTGACCGCCCTGCAGCCCGGCGAGTTCATCGAGCGGGTCGTCCTGCCGCGCCCGGTCTCCGGCCAGCAACTGCGCGCCTACAAGGTATCCAAGCGCCTGGACGACGATATTTCCGCAGTCTGTGCGGCATTCAGCCTGCACCTGTCGCAGGGTGTGCCAAGCGAGGTGCGGATCGCCTTTGGCGGCATGGCCGCCACGCCCAAACGCGCCAGCGCCTGCGAGCAGGCGCTGCTGGGCCGCCCCTTCGACAGCGCCAGCGTGGAGGCTGCCTGCGCGGCCCTGGCTAAGGATTTCACCCCGCTCAGCGACTTCCGCGCCAGCCGCGAGTACCGCCTGCTGGTGGCGCAGAACCTACTGCGTCGCTGTCATCTGGAACTGACCCAGCCCCATATCGCCACCCGGGTAACCGACCATGCATAAACCGGCACCGGACCCGCAGCAACTGGCCGCCCTGTTCCGCCAGGAACTCACCACAGGGGTGGGCAAGTCGCTCAAGCATGAGAGCGCAGACAAGCACGTCAGCGGCGAGGCCCTGTACATCGACGACCGCCTGGAGTTTCCCAACCAGCTGCACGTCTATGCCCTGCGCAGCGAGCGAGCCCATGCACGGATCACCCGCCTCGACACCCGCGCGTGCCTGGCCATGCCGGGTGTGGCCATCGTCATCACCCACGAAGATGTCCCGGGCCAACTGGATATTGGCCCTCTGCTGCCCGGCGATCCGCTGCTGGCCGACGGCCTGGTGCAGTATGTCGGTCAGCCGATCCTGGCCGTGGCGGCGGACAGCCTGGACAACGCGCGCCGCGCCGCACAGGCGGCCATCGTCGAATATGAAGAACTGGAACCCATGCTCGACGTGGCCGAAGCCATGCGACGCCAGCACTACGTGGTCGAACTGCATGAACAGCGCCGCGGCGATGCCGAAGCGGCGCTGGCCGCCGCACCGCACCGTATGAAGGGCCAACTGGAGATCGGCGGCCAGGAACACTTCTACCTGGAGACACAGATCGCCTCGGTGCTGCCCACCGAGGACGGCGGCATGCTGGTGTACAGCTCCACCCAGCACCCGACCGAGGTACAGAAGCTGGTCGCCGATGTGCTCGGCGTGCCGATGCACAAGGTCACCGTGGACATGCGCCGGATGGGGGGAGGCTTTGGCGGCAAGGAGACCCAGGCCGCCAGCCCGGCGTGCCTGTGCGCGGTCATTGCCCACCTCACCGGGCGACCGACCAAGATGCGCCTGCCGCGCCATGAAGACATGCAGATGACCGGCAAGCGCCACCCCTTCCACATCGAGTACGAAGTCGGCTTCGACGACAGCGGGCGCCTGCTGGCGACGCGCATGGACCTGGCCGGCAACTGCGGCTACTCGCCGGACCTGTCGCGCTCGATCGTCGACCGCGCCATGTTCCACGCCGACAACGCCTACTTCCTTGGCGACGCCCTGATACGCGGCCACTGCTGCAAGACCAACACCGCGTCGAACACCGCTTTCCGAGGCTTTGGCGGGCCGCAGGGCATGGTGCCGATCGAGGACATCATGGAGCGTATCGCCCGCCACCTGCGCCTCGACCCGTTGCAGGTGCGCAAGCGCAATTACTATGGCCACAGCGAGCGCAACGTCACCCACTATGGCCAGACCGTGGAGCACAACCTGCTCGCCGAGATGACCGCCGAACTGGAAGCCAGCAGCGACTACCAGGCTCGCCGCACCGCCATCCGCGCCTTCAACGCGACCAGCCCGGTGCTGAAGAAGGGCCTGGCGCTGACCCCGGTGAAGTTCGGCATCAGCTTCACCGCCAGCTTCCTCAACCAGGCCGGCGCGCTGATCCACGTCTATAGCGACGGCAGCATCCACCTCAACCACGGCGGCACGGAGATGGGCCAGGGGCTCAACACCAAGGTAGCGCAGGTGGTGGCCGAGGTGTTTCAGGTCGATATCGCCCGCATCCAGATCAGTGCCACCAGCACCGACAAGGTGCCCAACACCTCGCCCACCGCCGCCAGCAGCGGCGCCGACCTCAATGGCAAGGCCGCGCAGAACGCCGCCGAGACCATCAAGGCGCGCCTGGTCGAGTTCGCCGCGCGACACTTCGGCGTGGCCGAGGGCGAGATCACCTTTCGCAACAACCAGGTGCGCGTCGGCAGCCACCTGCTGCCGTTCACCGAACTGGCGCGGCTGGCCTGGATCGGCCAGGTGTCGCTGTCGTCCACCGGCTACTACCGCACGCCGAAGATCCACTACGACCGCGCCAGCGGCCAGGGCCGCCCGTTCTACTACTTCGCCTACGGCGTGGCCTGCGTCGAGGCGCTGGTCGACAGCCTGAGCGGCGAATACCGGCTGCTGCGCGCCGACATCCTGCACGACGTCGGCGCCTCGCTGAACCCGGCACTGGATATCGGCCAGGTCGAAGGCGGCTTCCTCCAGGGCGTCGGCTGGCTGACCTGCGAAGAACTGGTGTGGGACGCCCAGGGTCGACTGCTGACCAGCGGCCCGGCCAGCTACAAGATCCCCACCGTCGCCGACATGCCGGCCGACCTGCGGGTAAAGCTGGTGGAGAAGCGCCAGAACCCGGAAGACACGGTGTTCCATTCCAAGGCCGTCGGCGAGCCGCCGTTCATGCTCGGCATCGCCGCCTGGTGCGCGATCAAAGATGCCGTGGCGAGTATCGCCGACTACCGCATGCAACCGGACATCGATGCCCCCGCCACGCCGGAACGGGTGCTGTGGGGCGTGCAACAGATGAAGCAGCTTTAGCCGCGCCCACAACAGCACCCGGCAACGGAGAATGGCAATATATGAACAACTGGCTCGAAGCCCTCGCCGACCTGCAGCAGCGGGGCCAGCCCTGCGTGCTGGTCACCGTGATCGAGGAACGCGGCTCTACCCCGCGCAATGCCGGGGCCAAGATGGTGGTGGCGGCTGAGCGCAGCCACGACACCATCGGCGGCGGCCACCTCGAATTCAAGGCGCAGCAGATCGCCCGCGAGATGCTCGACAGTGGCAGCCAGCAGCCGCGCCTGGAGCGCTTCGCGCTTGGCGCCAGCCTGGGCCAGTGCTGTGGCGGCGCTACCGTGCTGCTGTTCGAGCCGATCGGCCGCCCCCAGGCACGCATCGCCGTGTTCGGCGCAGGACACGTCGCCCGCGCGCTGGTGCCTTTGCTCGCCGGTCTGCCGTGCAAGGTGCGCTGGATCGACTCGCGCGAGCAGGAGTTTCCAGCATCGATGCCGGCCGGTGTCGAGCGCATCCTCAACGACGATCCGCTGGATGAGGTTGCCGAGCAGCCCGCCGGCAGCTACTTCATCGTCATGACCCACGACCACCAGCTCGATCTGCAGTTGAGCGAAGCCATCCTGCGCCGCAACGACTTCGCCTGGTTCGGTCTGATTGGTTCCAAGAGCAAGCGCGCGCGCTTCGAACACCGCCTGCGCGACCGCGGTCTGGGCAACGAGGTCGTGCAGCGCATGCGCTGCCCCATGGGCCTGGCCGAGGTCAAAGGCAAGCTGCCCATGGAAATCGCGGTGTCCATCGCAGGCGAAGTGATCGCCACCTACAACGCCCACTTCGGCACCCAGTCGGCCAAGGGCGGCTCGCCGCTGGCGCGCCTGCTGCCGGACTCACGCCGTGCCTGATGGCGCTTTCTGAGCGCGGCTTTAGCCGCCTCTACACCTGCCCCCGATCTTTTGCGGAAAACCCATGAGCCAGATCCACGCCTACCGCGCCGCCCTCCTGCACAGCCTGGCCGACCCCGCCGAGGTGGGTAACGCGCACAGCCACGAGTACTTCGCCGACGGCCTCCTGCTGGTCGAGGATGGCAAGATCCTGTGCGCCGGCCCGGCTGTCGAGCTGCTGCCCCGGCTGCCAGCCGGGGTATCGGTGCAGCACTTCCCAGACGCCCTGCTTTGCCCGGGTTTCATCGACACCCACATTCACTACCCGCAGACCGGCATGATCGGCGCCTACGGCGAAGACCTGCTGCACTGGCTGCAGACCTACACCTTCCCCACGGAGGCGAAGTTTGCCGACCCCGCCCACGCCGGCGCGGTCGCCGACGTCTTTCTCAAGGAGTTGCTGCGCAACGGCACGACCACCGCACTGGTGTTCGGCACCGTGCATCCGCAGTCGGTGGATGCCTTCTTCGAGCGCGCCCTGGCCCTGAACCTGCGGATGATCGCCGGCAAGGTGCTGATGGATCGCAACGCCCCGCCCGATCTGCTCGACACTCCGCACAGCGCCTACCTCCAGAGCAAGGCGCTGATCGAACGCTGGCACGGCAAAGGCCGCCTGCACTACGCGGTAACCCCGCGCTTCGCCCCCACCAGCAGCCCTGAACAGCTCGACCAGGCCGCGCGCTTGCTGCGCGAGTACCCGGATCTGTACCTGCACACCCACCTGGCGGAGAACTCGCGAGAAATCGAGTGGGTCAAGGCACTGTTCCCCGAGCGCACCAACTACCTGGACGTCTACGACCACCACGGCCTGCTCGGCGCGCGCGCGGTGTTCGCCCACGGTATCCACCTGTGCGACGCCGAGTGCCAGCGCCTGGCGCAGACCGGCTCGGCGCTGGCGTTCTGCCCGACCTCCAACCTGTTCATCGGCAGCGGCCTGTTCGACCTGGCGCAGATGGAGCGGCACGGCGTGCGAGTCGGCCTGGGCACCGACGTCGGAGGAGGCACCAGCTTCTCTCAGCTACAGACGCTGGCCGAGGCCTACAAGGTGGGCCAGTTGCGCGGGCGCCAGACCCATCCGTTCAAGTTGCTGCACCTGGCCACACTGGGAGGGGCCAAAGCCCTGTACCTGGACGACCGGCTGGGCAACTTCCTGCCGGGCAAGGAGGCCGACTTCGTGGTCCTCGACCTTGCTGCCACGCCGCTGCTCGACTATCGCCTGCGCCAGTCGCGCAGCCTGGAGGAAACCCTGTTCGCCCTCATCACCCTCGGCGACGACCGCGCGGTGCGCGCCACCTATGCGGCAGGGCGCTGCGTGCACCAGCGCGAGGCAGGCTGAGCATGCACCCGGCTTTTCTGCGCCATCGCGGGTCAGCTGCCGCGGTAGGTCGAGTAGCTGTAGGGCGAAACGAGCAAGGGGACATGGTAGTGCTGCTGCGGCTCAGCCACGCCGAAGCGCAGCACCACCTCGTCAAGGAAAGCCGGCTCCGGCAGCTCCACCCCGCGCGCCCGGTAGTAGTCGCCTACGGCGAAGTGCAGCTGGTAGACGCCAGCGCACAGTGCCTCGCCCTCCAGCAGGGGCGCACAGCGCCCGTCGGCGTCGGTGCGCGCCTCGCCCAGGGCGACCAGGCTGGCGCCCTCGACGCGATACAGGCGCAGCGTGATGCCCGCCCCCGGACAACCGTGGCTGGCATCCAGTACGTGGGTGGTCAAACGGCCCATCAGTGTCTCCCGTGTGAGGCGTCCACCCAGGCGGGCGGACGCAATTACCTGACCAAACAGGCAAGTAATTTGCAAGAGCCTTGCCAGCCCGGCGCACTCGGCCTACGCCAGCTGGCTACCCCCAGCACAACAGAGGACAGCCCCCTTGGTCACTGACAACTATCCGCGCGACCTGATCGGCTACGGCGCGACACCGCCGCACCCGCACTGGCCGGGCAATGCGCATATCGCCCTGTCCTTTGTGCTGAACTACGAGGAAGGCGGCGAGCGCTGCATCCTGCATGGCGATGGCGAATCCGAGGCGTTCCTCTCCGAAATGGTCGCCGCCCAGCCGCTGCCGGGGGCGCGTCACCTGTGCATGGAGTCGCTCTACGAATACGGTAGCCGCGCCGGCGTCTGGCGCCTGCTCAGGCTGTTCCGCGAGCAGGGCATTGCGCTGACCGTGTTCGCCGTGGCCATGGCCGCCCAGCGTCACCCCGAAGCCATCCGGGCGATGGTCGCCGATGGCCACGAGATCTGCAGCCATGGCCTGCGCTGGATCAATTACCAGGACATCCCCGAGGCCGAGGAACGCGCGCACATGGCCGAGGCCATCCGCATTCTTGGCGAGATCGCGGGTGAACGCCCGCTGGGCTGGTACACCGGACGCACCGGGCCCAACACCCGGCGCCTGGTGATGGAGGAAGGCGGCTTCCTCTATGACAGCGATACCTACGACGACGACCTGCCCTACTGGGAACGCGACACGCCGAGCGGCCGGCCGCACCTGGTGATCCCCTACACCCTGGACACCAACGACATGCGCTTCACCCAGGTGCAGGGCTTCAACAGCGGTGACGACTTCTTCACCTATCTCAAGGATGCCTTCGACGTGCTCTACGCCGAAGGCCAGGCCGGCGCGCCGAAGATGCTCTCGATCGGCATGCACTGCCGCCTGCTTGGCCGCCCGGCGCGTCTGGCCGCCCTGCAGCGCTTCATCGCCTACGTGAAGGGGCACGAGCGGGTGTGGTTTGCCCGCCGCGTCGATATCGCCCGTCACTGGTACGCCACCCATCCCTGCCCGGAGGGCCGTGCATGAAAATCACTCCCTCGGCACTGGACCGCGCGGCGTTCATCGCCACATTCGCCGACGTCTACGAGCACTCGCCCTGGGTCGCTGCGCGCACCTACGACCAGGGCGACCCGGCCAGCTTCGACCGCATCGACAGCCTGCACGCACAGATGGCCGACGTGCTGCTGGCCGCCAGCCCCGCCGAGCAACTGGCGCTGATCAACGCCCACCCGGATCTGGCCGGCAAAGCGGCCATCCGCGGCGAACTGACCGCCGCCTCCACCGCCGAACAGGCCGGGGCCGGCATTCAGGACTGCACGGCCGCAGAGTTCGCCCGCTTCAACGCGCTGAACGCGGCGTATCGGGCGCGCTTTGGCTTCCCCTTCATCAAGGCGGTGAAGGGCAGTGACCGCCAGCAGATTCTGGCCGCCTTCGAGCAACGCCTTCATCACAGCCCGGAACAGGAATTCGCCACCGCCCTGGCGGAGATCAACCGGATAGCCCTGTTCCGCCTGCAAGCCCTCTGTCTGGATACCGCCCCATGAAGACCTACGCAGCCCCCTTCGAGAAGTACCTCAACCTGACCGATGCCCGCCTCGGCACCCGCGCACTCTTCGTCAGTGACGACTGGTTCGCCCCGGTCGAGCGCATGCTGCAGCCCGGCCCCGCGGTGTGGAAGGAAGGCCTGTACGACGACAACGGCAAGTGGATGGACGGCTGGGAGTCGCGCCGTAAGCGCTTCGAAGGCCATGACTTCGCCGTGCTGCGCCTGGGAGTACCCGGCACGATCAAGGGTGTGGACATCGATACCCGCTTCTTCACCGGCAACTACCCGCCCTCGGCCTCCCTGGACGCCTGCTTCATCGAGGGCGGCGGCGACCCGGATGACACCACCGCCTGGAGCGAAGTGCTGCCCGCTGTAGCCCTGCAAGGTAACAGCCAGCACCTGCACGCCATCGACGATGAGCGGCCGTGGACCCACCTGCGCCTGAATATCTACCCGGATGGCGGGGTCGCACGTCTGCGCGTGTACGGCATCCCCCACCGCGACTGGTCGGCCGCCGGCCAGGAACGCCTCGACCTCGCCGCCGCCCTCAATGGCGGCCGCGCACTGGCCTGCTCCGACGAGCACTACGGCAGCATGAGCAACATCCTCAGCCCCGGTCGCGCGGAAAACATGGGCGGCGGTTGGGAGACCGCGCGACGCCGCACACCGGGCTTCGACTGGGTGATCGTACAACTGGGCTGCCCCGGGGTGATCGACGAAGTGCTGGTCGACACCCTGCACTACAAGGGCAACTACCCGGACAGCTGCTCGCTGCAGGCCGCTTACGTGAAGGGCGGTACCGACGCGCAGATCGAGACCCAGAGCCTGTTCTGGCGCGAACTGCTGCCCAGCCAGAAACTGCAGATGGACTGCGAGCAGCGCTTCACCTCACTCCACGACCTCGGCCCGGTCACCCATGTACGCCTGAACATCTTCCCGGACGGAGGCGTCAGTCGCCTGCGCCTGTTCGGCAAGCCGGCCAGGTGATGCCCAACCGTCGGAGCGGCTGCGGCCGCGACAAGGAAGCGAGAGAACGACCATGCGGACGCTGACCATCGAACCGCTGACCGCCCAGGCCTTCGCCCCCTTCGGCGAGGTGATCGAGGCCGAGGGCCGCGAGTTTTTCCTGATCAACAGCGGCTCGACCCGGCGCTACCACCGCCAGGCCGAGGTGCAGCTCGGCGGCCCGGAGGATGTGGCGATCATCAGTCTGTTTCGCGCCACGGCGCTGCCGATGCCACTGCGCATCGCCATGCTCGAACGCCATCCGCTGGGCAGCCAGGCATTCATGCCACTCAACGGCCAGCCGTTCCTGATCGTCGTGGCCCCGCCCGGAGAAAGCATCGACGCCGGCAGCATCCGCGCCTTCCGCAGCAACGGCCGGCAAGGCATCAACTACCACCGGGGCACCTGGCACCACCCGGTGCTGTGCCTGGCCGCCGAGGACGACTTTCTGGTGATCGACCGCGCCGGGCCCGGCGCCAACTGCGACGAACATTTCTTTACCGAGGCCGAGCAATGCCTGCTCGACCCGGTCACCGGCAACAGGGGATAGCACTTGGCCGCACACCTGCTCGAATGGCTCAACCTGGCAGTACGCTGGTCGCACATGATCTTCGGCGTGGCCTGGATCGGCGCGTCGTTCTACTTCGTCTGGCTGGAAAACCACCTGGACCGACGCCACCCCCGCGACGGCCTGGCCGGCGACCTGTGGGCGATCCACGGCGGTGGCATCTACCATCTGGAGAAGTACAAGCTGGCACCGCCACAGATGCCGGAGAAACTCCACTGGTTCAAGTGGGAGGCCTACAGCACCTGGCTGTCCGGCGTCGCCCTGCTGACCCTGGTGTTCTATCTCGATCCACGGCTGTACCTGCTCGCCCCCGGCAGCGAGCTGGCGCCTGCGGCGGCCATCGCCATCGGCCTCGGCTCGCTGCTGCTCGGCTGGCTGCTCTACGACCGCCTGTGCGACTCGCCGCTGGGGCGCCAGCCGCTGCTGCTCGGCGGCCTGCTGTTCGGCCTGCTGGTAGCCGCCGCCTGGGGCTATAGCCAGGTGTTCAGCGGACGCGGCGCTTACCTGCACGTCGGTGCGTTGATCGGCACGCTGATGGTCGGCAACGTCTTCCGCATCATCATGCCGGCACAGCGCGCCCTGGTCGCCGCCATCGCCGCAGGCCGCGCGCCGGACCCGACGCTGCCGGCCAAGGGCCTGCTGCGTTCGCGGCACAACAACTACCTGACCCTGCCGGTGCTGTTCATCATGATCAGCAACCACTTCCCGGCCACCTACGGCAGCCAGTGGAACTGGCTGATCCTGGCCGTGCTGGCGGCACTGTCGATCGGCGTGCGCCACTACTTCAACACCCGCCATCACAGCCAGAAGTTCGCCTGGACCCTGCCAGCCGCTGCCCTTGGCCTGCTCTGCCTGGCCTTCGTCGGTGCCCCGCACACCACATCCGAAGCCGCCCGGGCACCGGTCGACTTCAGCCAGGTGCAGGCAGTCATCGCTCAGCGTTGCACCACCTGCCACTCGGCCAAACCCAGCAGCCCGATGTTTGCCAGTGCACCGGCCGGGGTGATGTTCGACAGCGCCGAGCAGATTCGCCTGCAGGCCGCACGTATCAAGGCCCAGGCGGTGGACAGCCAGATCATGCCGCTGGGCAACCTGACCCAGATGAGCGAGGACGAACGCGCCCTGCTCGGCCGCTGGATCGCCGAGCAGCAACTGGACCAATGACGCGGGAGGGCGATTCAGCCCGCCCTGGCCCCGGCGCCCCCACAGGCGCAGCGCCAGTCAGCGACATTCCGTGTCAGGGCCTCGCGCTCATGACCTGATGGTCAGGAAATTGCAGTACTGGCTCCACCACCACTGCCCACCCGAGAACGCCGATGAACCTGCATATCCCCTCGCATAGCCTCACCCCGGAAAAGGCGCCAGGCCGCATCCGCCAGCACAACGAGGAGCTGATCCTCGTCGCCGCCGGCGAGGAGTTCGCTCGCCATGGCTTCAAGGGCACCAGCATGCAGGCCATCGCCGACCAGGCCGGGCTGCCCAAGGCCAATCTGCATTACTACTTCAACAACAAGCTGGGCCTGTACCTGGCAGTCCTGGCCAACATCATCGAACTGTGGGACAGCACCTTCAACCACCTCGGCGTCGACGACGACCCCGCCGAGGCGCTGGCCCGCTACATCCGCGCCAAGATCGAGTTCTCCCGCCGCAACCCTCACGCTTCGCGGATCTTCGCCATCGAAGTGATCAGCGGCGGGCCCTGCCTGAGCGAGTATTTCAACCAGGACTACCGCACCTGGTTCTACAACCGAGCCGGCGTCTTCCAGGCCTGGATCGATGCCGGCAAGATCGCCCCGGTCGATCCGCTGCACCTGATCTTCCTGCTCTGGAGCAGCACCCAGCACTATGCCGACTTCGCCTCGCAGATCTGCCGTGTAATGGGCAAGAGCCAACTGAGCCAGCAGGACTTCCGCAACGCCGGCGACACCCTGATCCACATCATCCTCAGGGGCTGCGGACTATCCGCAGAGGCTGTGACTGAGGCGCTGGCTAGAACCTGAAAGGCATCCGTCAACGCCCAACTCACCGGGATAGAGCACGCACTCCGTACGCGCACCATTGGCGGGCAGCACAAAACACAACATAACCATCACGCAGCCGCACGCGACGGCGTTTCGCGCGCTCCAGCGCCGGGCTCGCCGGGTTCCTGACTAATTGGCCAACATCTTGCTTAGGCAGGTCATCCCCAGAGCAGCAGAGCCTCCCATGCCCAGCAGCAACGCCACCCCTCGCCTGGAACTGCGCGCGATCACCAAGCGCTACCCCGGCACCCTGGCCAACGACCGCATCGACCTGAGCATCCGGCCCGGCGAGATCCACGCCCTGCTTGGCGAGAACGGCGCCGGCAAAAGCACGCTGATGAAAATCATCTACGGGGTCACCCAGCCCGACAGCGGCAGCCTCGTATGGGAGGGCCGCGAGCAGCCGATCCGCGACCCGGCGCAGGCGCGCGCGCTGGGCATCGGCATGGTTTTCCAGCACTTCTCCCTGTTCGAGACCCTGAGCGTGGCGGAGAACATCGCCCTGGCCCTGGGCGCCAAGGCCGGCACGCCGAAACAGCTGGAAGGTCGCATCCGCGAGGTGTCGCAGCGCTACGGCATGGGCCTGGACCCGCAGCGCCTGGTGCATAGTCTGTCGATCGGCGAGCGCCAGCGCGTGGAAATCGTGCGCTGCCTGATGCAGGACATCCGCCTGCTGATTCTCGACGAGCCGACCTCGGTACTCACCCCTCAGGAGGTCGAGGAACTGTTCGTCACCCTGCGCGCCCTGGCCGCCGAGGGTTGCAGCATCCTGTTCATCAGCCACAAGCTCGGCGAGGTCCGCGCACTCTGCCACGTCGCCACGGTGCTGCGCAGCGGCCGGGTATCCGGCGAGTGCGTGCCGGCCGAGTGCAACGACCTGCAGCTGGCGCGCCTGATGGTCGGCGACGCCGAGGGCCTGGAGGCCAGCTACCCCAAGGTCGATGGCGGCCTGCCACGGCTGCGCGTGGACGACCTCAGCTGGCATAACGCCGACCCGTTCGGCACCTCGCTCAGCCACGTGCGCCTGGAAGTGCGCAGCGGCGAGATCGTCGGCATCGCCGGAGTCGCCGGCAACGGCCAGGACGAACTGCTCGCCCTGCTCTCCGGGGAAGCCCGCCTGCCACGCGGCGAGCGCGAGCGCATCACGCTCGACCAGCACCCCCTGGCCAACCTGCCCCCCGAAGCGCGCCGGCGCCTGGGCCTGGCCTTTGTCCCGGCCGAGCGCCTGGGCCACGGCGCGGTCCCGGACATGAGCCTGGCCGACAATGCCCTGCTGTCGTCCTTCCACCTGGGCCTGATCGGTCACGGTCTGGTGCGGCGCAGCAAGGTGCTCGACCTGGCCGAAGAGATCGTCCGCCGCTTCGGAGTCAAGACCCCGGACGTGCACACCCCGGCGCGCAGCCTGTCCGGCGGTAACCTGCAGAAATTCATCCTCGGCCGCGAGGTGCTGCAACAGCCCAAGCTGCTGGTCGCCGCCCACCCGACCTGGGGCGTCGACGTCGGCGCCGCCGCCACCATTCACCGCGCGCTGATCGCGCTGCGCGACAGCGGCGCCTCGATCTTGGTGATTTCCGAGGACCTCGACGAGCTGTTCCAGATCAGCGACCGCATCGGCGCGCTGTGCAGCGGGCGCCTCTCGGCGCTCAAGGCCACGTCCGCCACCAGCGTCACCGAGGTCGGCCGCTGGATGGCCGGCCAGTTCGACCAACCAGCCGCCTGAAGAGAACCCCATGTTGCTGACTCTTGAACCCCGCCTGCAGCAGTCGCGTCGCCACCTGCTGCTGTCGCCCCTGCTGGCCGGTCTGCTCACCCTGCTGTGCGGCGGCATCCTGTTCGCCGCCCTCGGCCACTCTCCGCTGGCCACCTTTCACACCCTGCTGATCGAGCCGGTGCAGGACCTCTACGGCATCTCCGAACTGCTGATCAAGGCCATCCCCATCCTGCTCTGCGCCCTCGGCCTGGCCGTCGCCTACCAGGCGCGCATCTGGAACATCGGCGCCGAGGGCCAGCTGCTGATCGGTGCGCTCGCCGGCAGCGCGCTGGCGGTGCGCTTCATCGACTGGGACTCTGCCCTGGCACTGCCCATCGTGGTGCTGGCCGGCACCCTCTGCGGCGCCCTGTGGGCGGCGCTGGCCGCGTGGCTGCGCACGCAGTTCAACGCCAACGAGATTCTCACCACCATCATGCTCAACTACATCGCGCTGAACCTGCTGCTGTTCTGCGTGCACGGGCCGCTCAAGGACCCCAACGGTTTCAGCTTCCCCGAGTCGGCCATGTTCGGCGATGCCAGCCGTCTGCCGCTATTGTTCGAGGACCTGCGCCTGCATGCCGGCGTCTACCTGGTACTGCTGGCCGCGGTGGCGGTGTGGGTGCTGCTGTCGCGCAGCTTCCTCGGTTTCCAGATTCGCGTGCTCGGCCTGGACAGCCGCGCCGCCGGGCTGGTGGGCTTCCGTGAGAAACGCCTGGTGTGGCTGGCCATGTTGATCAGCGGCGGCCTGGCCGGGCTGGCCGGGGTCTGCGAGGTTACCGGTCCCATCGGCCAGTTGGTGCCGCAGGTGTCGCCTGGTTACGGTTACGCGGCCATCACTGTGGCCTTCCTCGGCCGCCTCAACCCACTGGGCATCCTGGTCGCGGGCCTGCTCATGGCCTTGCTCTACCTGGGCGGCGAGAACGCACAAATGAACCTCAACCTGCCGCAATCGCTGACCGAGCTGTTCCAGGGGATGATGCTGTTCTTCCTGCTGGCCTGCGACCTGCTGATCCACTACCGCGTGCGCCTGAACCTGAAAGGCCGCCAGCGCGTGGCGCTACCCGAAACGGCCAACGCCTGATGAGCGCATTGCCTGCGCAAGCGGCAATCGCCGCGATGATCACGGGAAACAACGGTGCTGCCCCGGGCACGGCAGAGCCGCTCTCACTCCTTGCTTACCTTCGTTCACCTGCCGCCCCGCGTGCAGCCTGAGGCTTCGTCTATGGATATCGATCTGCTGAGCAACATCCTCTACGCCATGGTGCGCTGCGGCACGCCTTTGCTGCTGGTCGCCCTTGGCGAACTGGTCTGCGAGAAGACCGGCGTACTCAACCTCGGCCAGGAAGGCATGATGCTGTTCGGCGCGGTGATCGGCTTCATCGTCGCCCTGGCCAGCGGTAGCCTGTGGCTCGGCGTGCTGCTGGCCTGCCTGGCCGGCATGCTGCTCGCCGCCCTGTTCGCCCTGGTCGCCCTCGGCTGCCAGGCCAACCAGGTGGCGACCGGCCTGGCCCTGACCATCTTCGGCATCGGTCTGTCGGCATTCGTCGGGGCCGCCTGGGTCGGCAAGCCGCTCGCCGGTTTCGAGCCACTGGCCATCCCGCTCCTCAGCGACATCCCGCTGATCGGCCACATGCTGTTCAACCAGGATGTGCTGGTCTACCTGAGTTTTGCCCTGTTCGCCCTGGTCGCCTGGCTGCTGCTCAGAAGCCGGCTCGGCCTGATCATCCAGGCGGTCGGCGAGAACCCGGACGCTGCCAGCGCCATGGGCCTGCCAGTCATGCGCGTACGCACCCTGGCCGTGCTGTTCGGCGGAGCCATGGCCGGCCTGGCCGGCGCCTACCTGTCGCTGGCCTATACGCCGATGTGGGCGGAGAACATGAGTGCCGGGCGTGGCTGGATCGCCCTGGCCCTGGTGGTGTTCGCCAGCTGGCGGATCATGCGCGTACTGCTCGGCGCCTACCTGTTCGGCCTGGCCAGCATCCTCCACCTGGTGGCGCAGGGCATCGGCATCAGCATCCCCGCCAACCTGCTGGCCATGCTGCCCTATGTGGCGACCATTCTGGTGCTGGTGATCCTCTCGCGCGATGCACTCAAGACCCGCCTGTACGCCCCGGTGTCCCTCGGCCAGCCATGGCGGGCTGGGCATTGAGAGAGAGTACGGCTGGCGCCGCTCCCACTCGAGTCACCTGAGTCATCTGTGGGAGCGGTTTCGGCCGCGACGGCCCCGCCCCTGGATCAGCAGACAGGGCATAACTGAGCTGGCACGACTGAACATCAACCTTCAGAGGAGCCGGCCATGTCCGCTGCACGCACCTGGATCAAGAACCCCCTCGCCTGTTTCACCGCCAACGATCTGGACGCCAGCGGCGGCCTGGTGCTGGAAAACGGCCTGATCGTCGAACTGCTGGCCGCCGGCCAGGCTCCCGCCGCGCCCTGCGCCGAGGTGTTCGATGCCAGCCAGCATGTACTGCTGCCCGGCCTGGTCAATTGTCACCATCACTTCTATCAGACCCTCACCCGGGCCTGGACGCCGGTGGTCAACGCCGCGCTGTTTCCCTGGTTGCAGACGCTCTACCCGGTGTGGGCCCGCCTGACCGGGCAGCAACTCGCCCTGGCCTGTCGCGTGGCCATGGCGGAACTGCTGCTGTCCGGCTGCACCACCGCCGCCGACCACCACTACCTGTTCCCCGACGGCCTGGAAGACGCCATCGATGTGCAGGTTGAAGCCGCACGCGAATTGGGCCTGCGCGCCATGCTCAGCCGCGGCTCGATGAGCCTGGGCCAGGCCGATGGCGGCCTGCCGCCACAGCAAACGGTGCAACAGGGCCAGGTGATCCTCGATGACAGCCTGCGCCTGATCCAGCGCTACCATGAGCACGGCGCCGGCGCCCGGATCCAGATCGCCCTGGCACCCTGCTCGCCGTTCTCGGTCACCCCCGAAATCATGCGCGCCAGCGCCACACTGGCTGCCGAACAGGACGTGCGCCTGCACACCCATCTGGCCGAGACGCTCGACGAGGAAGCCTTCTGCCTGCAGCGGTTCAGCCTGCGTACCGTCGACTACCTGGACAGTGTCGGCTGGCTCGGCCCGCGCACCTGGCTGGCCCACGGCATCCACTTCAATGCCGACGAGATCGCCCGTCTCGGCGCCGCCGGCACCGGTATCTGCCACTGCCCGGTGTCCAACATGCGCCTGGCCTCGGGCATCTGCCCGACCCTCGAACTGCAGGCCGCCGGTGCGCCACTGGGCCTCGGGGTGGACGGCTCCGCATCCAACGACGCGTCCAACCTGTTGCTGGAAGCGCGTCAGGCCCTGTACCTGCAGCGCCTGCGCTACGGCGCCGAGCGCATTACTCCGCAGCAGGTGCTGGGCTGGGCCACCCGTGGTGGCGCACAACTGCTGGGGCGCAACGATATCGGCGAACTGGCCCCTGGCAAGCAGGCCGACCTGGCGCTGTTCCGGCTCGACGAACTGCGCTTCTCCGGTAGCCATGACCCGCTCGCCGCCCTGCTCCTGTGCGGCGCGGAGCGTGCCGACCGGGTCATGGTAGGCGGTCGCTGGCGAGTGCGCGATGGACAGATCGAAGGCCTCGACCTGCCCGCCCTGATCGCCGCCCATCATCAGGCGGCGCGCCAGTTGGTGCAGGGCTGATGCCTGCACCAGATTCACGCCGCCAGGCCACGCCGTGCGCTTTCTTTGACCATACCGACAACTTCCAGCCACTGCAGGGCCCGCGCCAGACAAGGGTTGCAGGGAATTTCCGACTTACTGTCCTTTTGGTCAAATTTTTGCAACGGGGCAGACGCCGCCTTCGGCCCAACAGAACAACACGACAGACACGGAGCTCTCCCCTATGTCCACCCCTTCCCTGAAGAGCCTGGTACGCGGTTTCGCCGCAGCCCTCGGCATCACCGCCACCCTTGGCGCCTACGCTGCTGACCCGCTTAAGGTCGGCTTCGTCTACGTCGGCCCGATTGGCGACCATGGCTGGACCTACCAGCACGAGCAAGGCCGCCAGGCGCTGATCAAGCAGTTCGGCGACCAGGTCGACACCAGCTTCGTCGAAAACGTCGCCGAAGGCGCCGACGCAGAGCGAGTCATCCGCAACATGGCCAAGGGTGGCTACGACCTGGTGTTCACCACCTCGTTCGGCTACATGAACCCCACCGCCAAGGTGGCCAAGCAGTTCCCCAAGGTCACCTTCGAGCACGCCACCGGCTACAAGCAGGACAAGAACCTCGGCACCTACCTGTCCACCTCCTATGAGGGGCGCTACGTTGGCGGTTTTCTCGCCGCCAAGATGACCAAGAGCAAGAAGGTTGGCTACGTGGCCTCCTTCCCGATTCCGGAAGTCATCCGCGACATCAACGCCATCCAGCTCGCCCTGGATAAGTACAACCCCGGCACCGAGATCAAGGTGGTGTGGGTCAACTCCTGGTTTGATCCGGGCAAGGAAGCCGATGCCGCCAACGCGCTGATCGACCAGGGGGTCGACGTCGTGTTCCAGCACACCGACAGCCCCGCACCGATCCAGACCGCCGAGCGCCGCGGCGTCTACTCGGTGGGCTACGCCTCGGACATGGCCCACTTCGGGCCGAAGGCCGTGCTCACCTCGATCGTCAACAACTGGGGCCCGCACTACGTGAAGAGCACCCAGGCGGTCATCGACGGCACCTGGAAACCGCAGGACTACTGGGGCGGCCTGAAGGAAGGCACCATCGAGCTGCCGATCAGCGACCTGGTGCCGGCCGACGTCAAGGCCGAGGCCGAAACCATCATCGCCAGCATCAAGGCGGGCTCTTTCCACCCGTTCACCGGACCGATCATGGACCAGAGCGGTGCAGTCAAGATCCCGGCCGGCGCCACTGCCAGCAACGCCGAACTGGCCGGCATGAACTACTACGTCAAGGGCATCACTGCCGAGCTACCGAAGTAACGGCAAGCATAGGGAGGAGCCTCGGTCACGACCGCTGTTCAGCAGAACATCGTCGCGGCCAAGGCTGTTCCTGCACCGAGCAAGACCGCGCCGTCCCTTTCCCTGCGAAAGAACCGTGCACCAGGGCGCCTACCGGCGCCCTTTCCGCTGCCCTGGGTACGAGAAGACTCGCAGCACCTACACCCCTCCAGGAGCACAGATGAACGCACTGCCCATCATTGATATCGCCCCCTTGTACAGCACCGATCGCGCCGCCTGGCTGAGCGTCGCCCAGCAGATCGACCGTGCCTGCCGCGAGTGGGGCTTCTACTACATCGAGGGCCACCCGATCACGCCCGCGCGCATCGCCGCGCTGCAGGCCGCCGCCCAGGACTTCTTCGCCCGCCCGGCCGAGGAAAAACTGCGCATCGACATCACCCGGAGTGCCCACCATCGCGGCTATGGCGCCATCGCCACCGAGCAACTCGACCCGACACAGCCGAGCGATCTCAAGGAAACCTTCGACATGGGTTTCCACCTCCCTGCCGACCACCCCGATGTACTCGCCGGCAAGCCCCTGCGCGGGCCCAACCGGCACCCGGACATTCCCGGCTGGGAGGACCTGCTGCAGCGCCACTACCTGGATATGCACGCCCTCTCGCTGACCCTGCTGCGCGCCATGGCCCTGGCCCTGGGCATCGAGGAAGACTTCTTCGACCAGCGCTTCGCCGACCCAATCAGCGTGCTGCGCATGATCCACTACCCACCTCGACAGACCGCCAGCAGCGCCGACCAACCCGGTGCCGGCGCGCATACCGACTACGGCTGCGTGACCCTGCTCTACCAGGACGCCGCCGGCGGGCTGCAAGTACAAGACGTACGCGGCCAGTGGATAGACGCGCCCCCCATCGCCGGCACCTACGTGGTCAACATCGGCGACATGATGGCGCGCTGGAGCAACGACCGTTACAAGTCCACGCCACACCGGGTGATCAGCCCTCAGGGCATGGACCGTTACTCCATGCCGTTCTTCGCCGAGCCGCATCCGGATACCGAAATCGCCTGCCTGCCCGGCTGCCACGACGAAAGCAACCCGCCGAAGTACGCGCCGATCTCCTGCAGCGCCTACATGCTCTCGCGCTTCGCCGACACCTACGCCTATCGCCGCAGCGAAACCGCACCGTAACGGGCCCCGCACCCGGCCGTGCCGCAGGAGTGTCCGGTACGGCCCGGTGCCCCCACGTGAAACCGCTCCCGCCATACACGCCAGCCCATCACGAGATCCCCCCATGACCGACTGGATCACCGCCCTGCCCAAGGCCGAGCTGCACCTGCACCTGGAAGGCTCGCTGGAGCCGGAACTGCTGTTCGCGCTGGCCGAGC
>FTMP01000012.1:0-108917 GCA_900156135.1 Aquipseudomonas alcaligenes
CGTGTGTAGCTATCCCGTGAACGTGTGTCGCTATCCTGGTCACGTTTTAAGGCTCAGACCCCGTGTGTCGCTATCAAACCCGCGTGGTTACTGGGTTTGGAGCATTCGTGTGTAGCTATCCCGTGAACGTGTGTCGCTATCCTGGTCACGTTTTAAGGCTCAGACCCCGTGTGTCGCTATCAAAGCCGCGTGGTTACTGGGTTTGGGGCATCCGTGTGTAGCTATCTGGAGAGCCGGAAAATACCCGAACCAGCAAAATACCGCCTCAGCCGCTCTATCTCGGCACTTTCAAGGCATCCGCGAGCACCTATGACAACAAATCGGGTTGTTGTCATAGTTAGAACTGACAACAGAGGCCTTGTTTAAAAACTGTGTCGCGAAGCGGAGATTGACCTGCGTGAGGTTCAACACGCTGAGCTGAAGGAAAACCCGCCTCTGATTTGGGACTGGCACTAGGGGTGGGAGAATGGGTACAGACGCCGGGCAAGAGAGCTTCCAGGGAGGATGATATTGCCTGCAAATTTGCGAACCATTTGACCTGAAGCGGTCAAGAGAGAGCAGGGCGGGAATGATGGATCTGGCCGTAACACTGACCAAACAGATTGGAGTTTTGCTGCTGGCACTGGGGATCGCCTGGGGGACGTACAGGGTGGTGATGGACGCCTTTCGTGAGACTGTTCGTGACCTCAAGCGTGCATGGGCAATCCTGAGGGGGAGTGAAGCGGAATGATGTACGGGTGGTTCCCTGACCTTGGTGTGTGGTCGGCTGCGCTGGAGCAGCTGGTATTCACCTGCTTGAACCTGGTGGTGGTTGCTGGCCTTGCCCGAGGAGTGGCGTTGGTGGCCCTGTATGGCGTGCGCAGCTGGCACTGGCTTCAGGTTGCTGGCCGAGCGCAGAAGACTGGACGGAAGTGATCGGGGTCAATTTGGAGTTCAAATTGTTGGATGGAGGTCGAGTATGGCCGCCGATAGTGAGCGACGGAGCACTTCACGGTTATGCGCGGGAGGGCGGCAAGCATCGTGTCGAATTATTCACCGTGAAGCCTGAGGGAATATTTGCCGCCGGCATACATCTGCTCTGGTCTGACATGGATGGAGTTTCGATAACGGGCCGAATGGCGAAGATTCACAGCGGCAAGTATGCGTCTGGCGGGATTGAGTTTGTGCTGGATGGTGTTGAGCTTGTTGATGATGATCGGAGAGTAGTGCGAGTTATTGATGGTTATTCTGTGGGCTACTGCCTGCTGAACAGAATTGCCTACGAGCAGCAAATGCTTGTTGATTTGCTTGGCGGCCTTTGAACCCCTTGTGTCGCGAAGCGAAGTCTTGGTTGCTGGCTGTGCACAAATTGACGCCAGACTCAGAAGGTAAGTTGTCATGAGTGACGATGTGATTGATCGGGGCAAAGAGCGCGCCCTAGAGAAAATCAAGAAGTGTTTGGCGTTGTCGGAGTCAGATAATCCGAACGAAGCGGAGGC
This sequence comes from Aquipseudomonas alcaligenes, assembly GCA_900156135.1. Lineage (GTDB taxonomy): Bacteria > Pseudomonadota > Gammaproteobacteria > Pseudomonadales > Pseudomonadaceae > Aquipseudomonas > Aquipseudomonas alcaligenes_D. The sequence goes on from FTMP01000012.1 coordinate 1,479, forward strand.
TGCTTTAAGACAGGCGCGCAAGCTCATGGAAAAATATCGCCTGGAGATGACGGATGTAGAGTCTTCTCGCGCGCAAGAATTTGAACTGAAGATTGGCGTAGCGACCCGTCGATCAGCCCAGTGGGTTCGATTATTGGCAACTGTTGTTGCAAGTGCAATGGGATGTGTCTGCTTCTTTCGTCACGGGACACTCGGCCAGTCGTTGATCTTTATCGGAGGTGAAGGCTCTGGAGAGATGGCGGCATATGCCTATGAGGTACTTGCACGGCAACTGGCGCAGGCGCGGAAAAATTATCTGATTGAATTGCCTGGCTACGGCAAGGCATACAAGCGCAAGATGGGTACACTTTACGCAGAGGGCTGGATACGCGGTATTGCGCTGAAGGTTGAGCAGTTCGGGGGTATGGATGAAATAACAGAACGCGCGGTAACGGCCTACTGCGACAAGAACTTTCCGGATGCGGAGTTGACCGAGTTCAAGAAGCGAAGGGTTAGCGAGCATGAATACCAGGCGAGCCTGAGCGGAGAGGCTGACGGGAGAAAAGTTAGTCTTCATCGCCCTATGGGCCACGAAGAGTCTTCATTGCTGCACGGATGACCGCAAAGATATGGCAGAGACAGTCCCGCTACGGCGGGATTTTTTCTGCGTGGAGTTTTCCACTGGAACTGTGGATAACATCGTGGGCAAGTTGCTGGGCAGGATGCGGTGAGTGGTCTGCGCGTGGACGGCTACTTTTTGATCAGCGCAATATGCGTTTGGGAAGGTGGCGAGACGGGCAATAATGGCCCCTATGAGACATGACCCAGGAGCCGCGATGAGCGAGCGCACGACCTACGAACAGAACATGGCCTTCATCGACTCGACGCTCAAGCGCCTGGAGCGAAACGAGGTTGGTATCGACGAACTGGAGACGCTGGCACAGGAGTTTGCTGCTGCGCGCAAGTTCTGCCAGGAGCGCATCGCCCGTATTGAGTCTGTGCTGCAACAGACTCTGCAGAGCGACCAGAGCGCAGGCTGATGGAGCCGACCGAAGATGCGGTAGAGCACCAGACCCTCAGTGCCTTCCTGAGTGAGGTAGAGCGGGCGGTCAAGCAAGCGCTTCCGGAGGCGGCCTGGCTGGTGGCCGAGCTGTCATCGTTCAACAGGACGGCTAAGGGCTCGGTGTTCCTGGATCTGCTGGAGACGGCTGATGGAAGGGAGGTTGCCAAGGCCAAGGGGATCATGTTCTCTGGGGTAGCCCGGAAGGTGCTGGACCAGTGGCAGGCCGCCACCGGCGGTGAGCCGCAGGCTGGCATGCAGGTTCTGGTCAAAGTCCGCGCTGAATTCACCGTGCAGTATGGCTTCCAGCTGCAGGTCACTGCGATAGACCCGAACTACACCCTCGGGGAGATGCAGGCCAAGCTGCAGCGGATAATTTCCTCCCTGACTGCCAAGGGTCTGTACGACCTCCAACGCCGGCTGCCTGCGCCCACCGGGTACTGGCGGGTTGCGGTGGTATCGCCGCATGAAGCGGCGGGGCTTGCTGACTTCAAACGCGACGCGGACATGCTGGCCTCGGCGGGGGTGTGCGAGTTCGAGTATTTCTCGGCAGTGTTCCAAGGCGGCTCGTGCTCGGAAAGCATTCGCGCGGCGCTGCTGCAGGTGCATGAGCGCAACCAGGTGGAGCGATTCGACGCGGTGTGTGTGATCCGGGGTGGTGGTGCCAAGTCTGATCTTGCCTGGCTAAATGATCTCCAGCTGGCGGCATGGGTGTGCCGGTTCCCGGTCCCGGTCTACACCGGCATTGGCCATCAGGTGGACGAGTGCGTTCTCGACCTGGTGGCGCATCGCAAGTTCGACACTCCCTCGAAGGTGATCGGCTTCCTCAAGACCAGTCTGCATGCGGAGGCGACGGGGCTGCGGGGTCGCATCGAGCAGGTGTGCTCGCGCATCTCGCGCCTTGCGTCAGACCAACTGCCGTCGCTTGAGCGCAGTGCATCACGCTTCAACGCGGCGAGCGTTCGACTTGTGCATGACCAACGGACGGCCCAGGAGCGCGCCTGGAGCGATTTCGCGCGTTTATCGACCGTGCGGCTGTCCGAGGAGCGAAACACGCTTCTGCGAGCCCCTGAGGCGTTTCAGCGCATGACTGGCAGCCTGTGCTCGGCCCAGGCGGGGAAAATCGCTCTGGTGGGCTCCCAGATGGCTTCCCGCGCGTCTCTTCTGGTTGAGCGAGAGCGCGGGCGACTCGATACCGCGGGGATGCTGTGGGACAAGACCAACCCTCTGACGCTGCTCTCGCGTGGCTTTGCCCTTGTACGTGACCGACACGGCACGGTCATAACCAGCGCTGAGCAGGCGAGAATCGCGGATCAGCTGAGATTGTCGTTCGCTGACGGCGAAGTCGTGGCCACCACCCAGACGCATTAACCCAGGAGATTTATCGTGCCTAGATTTGCCAAGCTGGCTGTCCGGACGGAGTTCGAGCTGTGCTGCGACCCAGCCTCCTCGATCTACGATGAGGTGCTTCGCACCTACCGGATGGAGATATTCGCCCTCGACGGCCAGGTAGACGACGAAGGTTGGGATACCCCAGTGAGCGTTGGCCACCTCGCGGTGTCGCTAGCCCGCTTCGATGTGGCCTATAGCCTAGGAAAAGACCCGGTGTTGGTCGCTGATGCCGTGAGCAGTGATTTGGTGGAGCTTGCCGAATTGCTTGAAGGCGAGGATTTGCGCATCACCGAGATCCCTGATGGGGTGCACAAAGATTGCCTCGTTGTGCACAGCATCGACATACGGCAGGACCTCGCCGGTACCGAGGTCGAGCTCGACGCCATCAAGACAGCCTTGATCGGTCTAAGTACCGGCGTCTCGCGAGCGTTTATGAACCTCGGGGAGAGCATGCTGGAACGCCCAAGAGTGCTGAACGAGGCAACCATTCGCTATGCCAAAATTGGCTTCCGGCCCGTCCAGCTGGGTAGCAACATGCTTTGGCTCAACATGGAGCTGCGAACCTTCTGGGAGTGAGCCTCAGGGCTATTCCGTGCTGGAACCGTCCGGATAGTTCGGCCAAAAAGCGACTCCATCCGGTAGAACCTGGGGAGAAATAATCCCTGGAGCTCCAAGATGGAAATTCGTGACTTCACCCCCGGCATCACCTACCGCATGACAATCGTGCCCTACCTGGACTACGAGCCCGGCGAGGAAAGATTCAAGGTGCTCAAGGTGCTACCACCGGCAACCGCCGAGAACTCCCTAATCGACGATGGACACCAGGTCGAAACCCCACCGCCGGCCGTGATCGAGGCTTGGCAGAAGTTTCTGCGGGTCGAGGATGAGTTTGGGGATGTGAGGCTGCAGTGCCCGGCTCTGATCGTTAAGGCTGAGCCTATTGGCCGGGGGTGACCCCGGCTCTGGTTGACTGGTAAGGTCGGGGGAGGAGGGGGGCCAGTTTCCCGGCCCCTCTCACTGGGTAGCGGAAGCGTGTCCGAACCCAGTACGGCCAGAGCGTGCATGTAGGCTCTGGCTGGTGTCCATTTCATGGACGTAGACGGTCGTAGATATGCCCGATGTAAGGGCTGCTCCGTGGGAGCGATAGTATCGCGGTTAGCTGTTGAGTCTCTTGGCCAGCTTCGGGTTATCCGCGATCAGGATTTCCAGAGCCTTGGTGGCCCTGTCGAGCTGAGCTTGCATCTGCTCCATCACCGGTTGGACAAACTGAATGCCGGCGGTGAAGGCTCGGGCTTCAACGGCTCCAACACCGCCAGCCAAGGCTATACGCCTGGCCCTTGCAGCGCCTCCGGAGCTCCACTTGCCTGACTCAGGGTTGAAGATCTTGCCTGTCCATCCGGCAAGGTAATCTGCTTCGTTTTTCATGGTTCATCTCTCTTGCATGTGAGGTTCCTGATCCTGCACTGAAGCGGCAGGCCCAAGTCAGGTTAGCTCAAGATCGGAGGCTTCGCTGCGGAAAATCCCGTAACCTCAGGTACTTACCCTCTGGCCATCGCAGGAACCGCCTTAGAACAGGGCCAGCTGGCCCCGCTGGGTACCGCCGAGCTTTGCAACCAGGGCCGCTGGGTCATGCAGGATCGGTTGAAGCCCATGCCGGTGGATCTGGTTGCTCATGCGCAGCATTCGGTCCCACTCCATGTGCGACCCCTTGAAAATCTGCAGGGTGCCCAGCTGCATCAGGTAGTGAATGCCCGCAGTGGGGCTCTGGTCGAGACTCACGCGATTCAAGGCATAGTCGAGGTCGATGCCCACGAAGAGGTCTGCGGCCTCCTCGTCGATGTCGAACTCGCTGCCGGTGTTGCAGTCGGTGACGTACAGGCCGGTACGGGTCAGGGTCAGAGACTCCGCGTCGGCCGCGGCCGCTTCGATGCTCCTCAGGCCGCTGAAAAGATCCTGGTAGAACTCATCAGCGAAGGGCAAAGAGGTTTCAGGGAAGCGAATATCCGCCTCGGTGAAGACCGGCAGCTCGGAGATGTCGGGTATCTCGTAGCGGACACCTTGCTCGAACACTTCCAGGAACATCCGCATGGCGGTGAAGGGCTTCTGGTATCCGTAGCGCTGCCACAAGCAGTCGATAGCGATCAGCTGCTGCAGGTTCAGCACCTGGAAGCGAGGTTTGATACAGAGGCGCGCAGCCTCGTCGATCTCATCGAGCTGGATGGTGAGCAGGATGCCCAGCAGTTCCCTGGTGAAGTCCGGGCTGTAGCTATTCGGAGCGATTTTTATCTCCCCGGTTTCCTCATTCACGGTCCTCGACAGCCAGCAGCGAGCGGACGGGTCGAAGTGCCGGGCGCGGATGTAGTTGCGCAGGTCGTTGAGCGGCTTGAGCCAAGCGTACTCGCCTCCCTCCTTGGCGATCATGTTCTCGGCAGAGGAGTCGCGGCTCACACGGGTGCAGGTCCAACAGCCGGTGCGGCTCCCGCAGGCCGGGCGCTCGCTCTCGCGGCCGGCGAGATAGACGTTGACCATGCAGTCCCCGCCGTTCATGTCGCGGTAGACCTCAACCAGCTGGTTAAAAGGGTCGTAGCACTCGATCTTTTCCGACCGGACCATGCCAATGTATGTGAAGACATCCATCGTGGTCATCTGGGCAATCGGGCTCAACACCCAGTCATGACCGCCGGTATCAGCAGCCAGGTTCACTGCCACATTGGCACTCTCGCCGCGGGCGCTCATCATCCTGGCCCGCTGGGCGGACTCGTCGAAGCGGGTACCGATCAGCGACACCAACTCATCGCCGGCAAGCTTGCGCCCCAGTTCGGCGGAAATCTCGCGGGCGATGGCCTTCTTCACGCGCTCTAGGGGGTTCGCCTTCATCAGCTGCTGGCATTTGGTGTTGGCCCCCACGGAGGCGATCAGTCGGCCACCGACCATCCCCACCAGGTAATCATTGCTCAGGGAGGGGGAGGCTACCCAGACCTTGAGATCGATGCCCGTGCGCTCGCCGTAAGCCCGGATGCGCTCGATCTGGTGCTGGTTGTAGGCGTGCACCACGGGCGACTCCACCTTGGTGTCGCTGTGCATGATGTGCAGGCGCGGGCACTTGATACCTTCGGCGGCAAGCTCACGGACGGCAGTCAGGGCGATATTCAGGGTGCAAGAACTGTCCTTGCCACCGCTCCAGGCGACAACCAGGTGCTTGCCGGCGAGCAGCGTCTGCTTCACCGCGCTGACGGCTGCATCCACCTTCTCCTCGAAGCTCAGCTCAGGGAGCGCAACAGGCTCCGCAGCAGCAGCGGCGAGTTCGTTGGCGTCGAAGAGGTTCATGGCGGGCTCCTGGCTATCCGGCACCTCCTTGGTGCCAGTGATTCCAGGCTACGAGAGGAACCGAAAATCCCAAGCCAGACACCCGCGGCAGCTCAACCGCGGCGAATCGAGAGAGATAATTTCCACCCAGACTGGATGGGGCAGGGGGATAACAGGAAGGACGGACCGAGGCCGTGAATCCACGGCTCTCTGGTTGGGCAGCTGTCACTCAGCGCGGCGAGGTCGGACGCACACGCTCCGGGTGCCAGTGCCCGCACCTGGGGCACTTCCTGGCAGTTACCGCCCGCATACCACGCCAGCCGCACTGGCCACAGAGATGCGGATGCTTGGGCTTCCAGACACCAGCCACCTCATGCCACCTGCTGACCGACGCGGATGTAGTGGGCCTTCTCCGCGACGTAGCGGATCTCTATGCCTTCCTCCCGCAGCTCCTTGATCGCTGCCTTGAACGCGCTGCCGATGCCATCGAACGGGCGGACCGCGGCGCGGATGTTGCCCTTGATGTTCTCGATCTGCGGGCGCATCGAGCGCGAGATGGTCTTGCTGTGGCGATTCATACGCCGTGCTCCTGAGCCGCAAATTTGCGGAGCGATGAGATGAGCCCACCGTCCCACATGCAGCCGGATTTGCTGGACTCGCCGTGGTAGACGTTGAACTGATCGCCGAGCTGGATGCCATGAGGGACACAAGCGCGGCGAACGCACGCATGGCCGGTGACATCGAAATCGTCGAAGCCATGCTCGCTACTGGCAAGCACAGCAGAGATTTCATCCCCGGCAACAGCCGCAATCCCGAGGGCAGAGCGGATGTCTGCCAGCGAGACACCACACTGATACAGGTATGCAACCTGAGCGGCCAGTCCCGCGTTGTTGACCCGGCTGGCCTGCGCCTCGGCGGCGGCCATGCGGCACTCGGCCTCACCCTCTGGCCCATCGTTAAGCCCGGTGCTCCGGCAAGCTATTTCGATCACCAGCTCGTCGAGGTCTTCGGCGTCAGCGGCCAGCTGCTCGGCCTGAGACACCAGCTGCTGGATCTGCTCCGGGGCGATGGCGCTGGATGCGGGATTCTGGGCTGTTGCGGACATGCGAACCTCCTTGGTTTCAGAGCCACCATCGTTGCACGACGCAGACAGAACCCAAGCCGCTAAACCTCGGTCGAGCCCACCCAGACATAGCCGACATAGGCATCAGCGCCTTCTACGGTCAGGTGCTCGATTTCCTGAGCCAGGTCACAAAGTAGGGAGTGAGTCCAACCTCCGTCCGGTGCCTGGCGGGTCAGCAGGAGCTCGCCGGCAAGACTACGGGCCTCAAATGCCTCGCTACAAACCGAGGCGAGAATATCCGGCTCGGTTTCGCCACAGCGGTCGGTGATGAGCGTAATCATGTGCTCACGCGCCCCTCGTGCACGAGCGACCGATAAGCCACTTCCAGCAGCGGGCGATACGCCGCGTTGCTGTCCTCGACATCCATCCCATCATAGGCGGTCACGACATCCCACCAGTCGAAGAACGCCTGGAAGGTAGGGAACTCCATCTGTTCATCGTCGATAGCGTCGCTGATGGCTTTCTTGAGCTCATCCAGGGTGGGGAGATTGAAACCCGGCCGGGGGTTGGCCTTGGCTACCCGTTCGAGCGCCGCGGCGTAATCGCGCTCAAGGTGGGTAGCGATGTCCTCGGCGAAAGCGCTAGTCCAGGAGCCTTCGTAGCGCCCAGCGTCGTACTCGCGCATGAACGATTCAGGGGTGATGTTGGCCAGTTGCACGAATCCGCAGATCCCGCGCGTGTGATCGAGGAACATCACGCGGTAGATAGTTCGCCCTTCGAGCGGGCAGTGCTGGCTGGAGACAATGCGCAATTCGATCCGCTGGCCGTCCGGCCCGTAGGTCCGGCCAGACTGGAAGGTCATGCGCCAGTTGGCCAGATCGCTCACTTGCAAAGCGCGCGGATCGCCGCTCTCCGACCAATAAGAGGCGAAAGTTTCGTTCCAGGAATAGGGCTGGCCCTTGATCTCAAGGCGGTCGAGTCCGGAAATGCGTTTCTGGTTGGGCATGTGCTGAGCTCCGCGGTGATTGCTGATCGCAGAGTGCTTGCAGCCGTATAAATCCCAAGTAGACAGGGCACCAGGTTCGTCCTGGTTGTGTTGCGGGTGTGCACCAGGAATATGGGAAAATGCCGACCGCGGGAATCACTTCGACCGCGACAGCGCTTAACTCGCGCCACGGAGGGATCAACTATGACAATGCGCACCTACGAATACTTTTCATGTCCTAATGGCCACCAAGGCGAAGAAAAGACCAGTGAGAACGACCAGCCGTACTCTCAGTGCTGGGAGAAGGTGTCAACAAAGGGAATGCGGGTAGGACCAGAAGGAAAGTATCTCTGCAGTACCTGTGGCGCACCGATGTCTCGCGTTCCCAAACCGAACAGTTAGGTATCAACTAAACGGAGATGGAGTATGGAAAAGAAGCCTCAACTCACCACCCGCGACCACAACAACATGGACGCATTCCTCGGCCATGTGCTGGACGACTACAAGGCTGGGTTGATCACGAAGGACCAGGCTGTAGGCGGCCTCGCCCATGTCATGGCGGCTCTTGATCGGGACAACTATCCGGAAGCACGCTCGTGGTTTGAGCAGGGCCGTGCGTTCATCAAGCAGGAGTGAGCATAACCGGTGGACAAACTTTTCTTGGCTAGGGATGGAAACCTCTACCTGCTTGAGATCGAACTGGACGGCGGTGAAATCGTCGTCAGTAGAGGCATCAAAGAGAAGGGGGTAATCCGCCTCGATTATCGAGAGGGTGATCCGGCGCGGGGGCAGCCAGACACATTCCACATCACCCACCTTGCTTTGGACAATTGCAAGAGGCTTGGCATAGGCCGGGCCTGTCTTCTGTTTCATCAAGAGCAGTATGGGTGCCCTCTTACAGCAGGCTATGCCGACCGCGGCCAGGCCGAGGATGGAAGCCATCTTACAGGGGATGGCCCCGGCTTCATCGCAGCAATGCGAGCGCAGGGCATCGTTCTCCCGTAGACGACGAATGAGTTATCAGCCGCTGCCAGGAACTCGGCCAATGCGCGTCCACTGTACCGGGAAGGGCTTGAACGGGCATTCTCCCGTCAGACCGTAACGGGAGTAGGAAACAGTCACCTTATCGCTGGCGTCCTCCCTGAACGTGACAATCCCACACTCATGCAGATGGGCCGTCTGGTTGGTCATGCGCTGCGCAATGGGAACCTTGCCCTGCCAGCTGCCGGTCTGGACGGAGCGGGCCTCACCGCGCTGATCAACCTGGACAAACTCGACCACCGGGTGGCCAGACTGGGTGTAGAACTGCACATAGTTTCCGGGCTGTTCGGGGAAGTCCACGCGGGGAAACGGCTCGCTGCCGCCGCAACCGCCGAGTACCGATACAGCCAAGAGGGTGACGAGTGAACGCATTGGATGCTCCATGCTCAGGGGATTATTGCTGCTCGATCTTCGACATCGTATTGGGCCTCTCGCTCGGCCTTGAGGGCGTTGCGCCAAGTCAGCTCCAGCAGCGGAACGCGGGCTGCAGCCTCAGCAGCCTGCCGGCGAGCTGCCTCCAGCTGGATATGCAACAGGTCGCTCTTATGCTCGTAGGCGAACAGGTGGGACTCGTAGTATCCGCCACTGGCGGGTTCACTTCCAACGAAGCGCAGCAGGTGGCCATCGTCGCCAACAGGACCGCCGTAGACTCGCTGGCAAATCTCGCCGTTGACCAGCGTCCAGAACGCTTGCCCGATCTCGGGCTGGTTGATTCGTGCCACGATATAATCCTCTCAGATCGACGAGCCCCGGCCTTGGCAGGGGCTCGATAACCCCGGCTCAGGCGGATACCTCGGCCGGCGGGAAGGGCCGCTCACCGCCGTTGATCGCACGCCAGCGGCGCATTGCATCTTCGGCATCCTCGGCTTCCAGTTGGGCGATGATGTCTCGGTTGAGCAGATACCTGCGGTTCTCCTTGGCCGTGCCTTCCCAGGCGGCCACCACTGCGGTGTAGTTGCTCGAAACGATGCAGAACGGTCGCCGCGTGGCCATCAGCAGTCCTCTGTAACCAGGTCGTCGCGGTGCAGTTGGACGGAATGGACCGGTTCCAGGGTGGACTCACTGCCCGACAGCACATCCACGAGCAAGCCCTCGGAGGTGTAGTTGACCGTGGTCCAGCCCATGTCGTGGTGGCAGACGTTGATGCGCTCATCCTGGCTGGCGGGGGTGACCTCCAGGTACACGCCGCGGCTGTAGGGGATTACTTCCGGTTCGTCGATCAGACCGCGCAAGCTGGAGATGCCTTGGGCGATGGACGCCTGCAGCGCCTGGACGCGGGCCAGACGATCGAATGGATCGCTACCGAAGCTGACCTCGGCCGCCGGGTAGCGGGCAGCCTGCAGGCGAGCACACTCAAGCCCTTCATTGGTGAGCATGTCGTCTGCATCGAAATCGCTGACAACATAGGCCAAGCCCGGCACGTTCGCAGTCACATCGATGACCATACCGCCACGCACCGATACCGACACCAGGAACTGAGCGGGCTTCTCCGGGTCGTTGATGGCGGCACGCAGCTCGACCAGCAGCTCGTCGACGCCTTCCTGCAGGTCGTCGTCCTCGAAGCCGGAGATGAAGTCCTCGGCCTTGCGCAGGGCAACAAGCAGGTTGGATTCGGCAGCAGACTGCTCAAGGGAGTCCACATGGAAGGCCGCCGGCAGACTGCTCAGGCTGTCAACCGCGTCTTCGAGCAAGGAAACGTCCACCAGGGCATCACCGATGACCGGGGCGCGCAGATCGTCATCCAGGAACTGCCATCTACCGTCCCGGCCGTAGAAGACCTGGGTGACGTCAGGAAAGAGGGTGCGGACGTGGTTTAGAGCAGCGACGACTTGAGGGGTGGCGTGCATGGGGTTTCTCCGTTGTGAGCTGGCCTTGGCCGGTAACCCACTCTCGCCCAAGCTGGCGAAATCCCAAGCATTTCGAGGCTTGCAGCGTCCCCTGGCAAACTTCCTAGAACAGATCGAATCCGGTACCAGGCTTTTCGGCCTCTGCCTTGGTTTCCTTCTCGGCAATCTCAGCCAATTTCTTCACTGCCTCATCTCTGAGACGCTTGACCCTTGGATGCAGGCGATACAACTCGATGCCGAACTCGGGCGTCAGCAACTCAGAAACGAGCTGGAGGTTATCGTCATTACAGATCAACCCGACTGACGCGATGAGGAAGAAACAGGCCTCCCCTAGCTGCTGACGAGGCGGAAGGTCAGCGGTTCTCTCCTCGGAAGCAGCGAGGTATGAATCAAGCACGTCTTCAGCCGCTAACCAACACTTCTCCATGCCGTCTGGGTCCTGGGGCAGACGGTGCATCAGGTCGTGCATCTGCTTGATTGCATGCTCCTTTTGAGTCTTCGTGAGCTTCATCAATGGTCCTTCTTTCCATGGCGAGTCATGGTGCTCTCCTTGATCGGTGGTTCTTCAGGTTGCCAACGCATGCCGCTATGTGGGCGCTGATCTGGCGTAAACCGCCATTATGCGCAGTCGTCAGGGTCGCCTAGGCTGGCAGCCGAAAAGTAGCACCGGCACACCTCGCAAACCTCTTGCCCATCGTCTACCCAGCCGCGCAACTGGTCCGGGTGCCAACCGTATACCCCGCCGGGGGCGCACATCGGGCACGGCCGGCATTCGCTCACAGCATTAAGGAGGCGACGGGCACGCGCGGTGCCGGTCGGCCAGTCATCGCCCGGCAGGGCCAGTGCAGCGACCTGCGCGGGGGTCGGCTCGATCATGGGGCGGGTTCCTTCGCAGTTTCTTACTAATTCTTGAGTTGCTTGGCATGAGCGAGGAAGGCTATCACCAGCATTCATGCAGCGTTCACTGAAAGTCGAACCAGTGCCCCCTCAGCATCATCCGTTGGGTTTCCCAGATGACGTGCAAAGCTGTACCTGGAATCCCAACCAGGAGAAGTGCATGGACACTCAACACATCCAGATCCCCACCACCCAGTTCATCGGCCAGGGCAAGTACCCGTGGCTGATCCAGGGGCGCGTGCCGGGCGACGAGAAAGACTCTGTTCGCCTGGTACTGGCAGACAGCGAGCAGCTTGCTCGGGAGGCCTTCCGCGATAGCATCCTGGAACAGGCCGACCTGAGCGAGGAGGAAATCACCTCCACCGCAGAGGCGTATGGCTCGGACATCATCTACTCCATGACCCTCAAGCTGGTATAGGCCTGAGCAAAAAGGTCAGGCCGTATGAACAAAGCCCGCGCAATGCGGGCTTTGTATTGGCCAACCGGATCATGTCTCCCTTGTGCGCACGGCTTGAACCGCCGGCAACCACCATCGCACCAGGCCCATCAGGTTCGTGGCCACGAAGCAGGCATTGAGCAGCAGCAGACCCCAGGCGCTTTGCAGCAGCGCATAGCCGCACAGGCTTGCGCTTGACGCCAGAAACAACCACCACCCCCAAGGGGAAAGCCGGGTATTGCTGGCAATCAGAAGCGCGCCGGCCACACCGCAGAAACTGCCTGTCCATTCAAGTGCCGCTATGAGCATTTTCTTCCTCGCCGTGTTCGTGGTTTGACCAGCTGGTGGCCGTAGATACAGTCTACTGGGGGCCTGCTGAATCCCGAGGATGCTATGGATAAGTGTTACCCAGTCAGAATTACCCACGCGGACAAATCGGAAAAAAACTATTCGTCTCAGTTCCAGACAGCGGCCGAGTATGCGAAGCCCTGGAAGGCCGTGCTGACGAAGGCACACGCGGGTGGCCAGGTCTTCTGCCAGTGCTTCGGGCGGGGCCGCAAACAGCTGGCTGTAAGGCATCTGGCCGATGCAGACGGCTATTGCCTGGCGCGGTATCCGAGGACCGGGCCGGAGCACAGTAGCGACTGCCAATACTACAGTCCGGACGCAACCAAATCAGGAATGCAAGGCTACGCCGAGAGCGTGGTTGAGGAGGGCGAGGACGGTGGATTGCGGGTGAAGCTGGCCCTGAGCCTGAGGAGAAAAGATCCGCTCGAATCAGCCGCGGGGACTCCCACGGGCACATCCGCCGGCACCGCACGTCCTCGCCAGCCAGCCATGACACTCCTCGGCCTACTTCACCTGCTCTGGTCCGAATCCAGGCTCAACACCTGGTACCCGAAGATGGAGGGCAAGCGCCGCCTCGGGCTCGTACACGCGAAGCTTCAGCAGACTGCCTCGTCGATCCTGATCGCAGGGGCGCGGCTAAATGACTTCCTCCTGGTGGCCGCGACGGACAATGACAAGCGCCAGGCGGACGCCAACAAGGCCAAGGCCAATGAAGCACAGCGGCTGTCGCGTCGGCTGGTGGTGATCGCCCCTCTGGCCAAGCACTCGGCCGAGGCAGAAGCCGGACTCGGCCGTCTCCCGATCTCCGGGTTCGCAGGTATCCCGATTCTCACGCTGAGCAACGCTCTATGGGCCTCAGCCTTGCGCTCGTTTCCACAGGAAATTTCCGCCTGGAAGCGTCAAGGCAAGGTAATGGCCATTGCCATTACCGACACCCCCGAGCGTGGGAGGGCCAACGTACTGCGCTTGGCACTGATGTCCGTCTCCGAGCGCTGGATTCCCGTTGCGTCCTCCCATGAGGCACGAGTGGAGCAGTTGTTGGCGGAACAACAGCGCAGTTTTTGGAAGCCGCTGCGCTTTGATGCGGCTGAGGAGGAGGTTTTCCCTGACTTCTGGCTGCTCGATACAGGGGAAGCTGAGTTTCCGCTAGAGGTTTTCGGCCGGAGCGATGAGGTGTATTGTGCGCGCAAATTTGCGAAGCATTCGCTTTACGACAAGCAATACACCCCCTCTGGTTGGTGGTGCTGGGATGCAGCGAAAGACCCAGACGGAAAGGCGATACCGCCATTCCCAGCCAACAAGCCTGCCTGATCAGCGGTTGAGGGATGTAGCGCTAGACATGAGCGCTGCTGCCGCATTGCGTTGAACAGGGAGTCCGATGAGAAAGTTCTTGCTGCAACCGAAGATTACCCGGCCGAGCATGGCCTTGGCTCCGGTAGCGAGCATGCGAGGCATGCTGCTAGTCGATGATGGAGTAGCCGCTTTGTTGCTCTGCGACCCGAAGGGTATATCTGTCGAAGCGATGAAACCCTCTATCCTTCGGACGATCTCTCCCATGCTTTTCCAGTCACGGGTCAAGATGAACAGGCTTCTATGGTGTTACTCAGACTATACTGCCAATTGGAGCCTAAGCATCGGTGGTAAGGCTACGGCTCGCACGATTTCGGATGGCTCGCGATTGCTGGAAATGGTCGGCGTACATCTTGGCTACGAGGCCCACCAGGACAGCCAGATCATAGGCTTCCTGGGGGAACTTCACCCGGCCATGGGCGAACAGAAGAAGATCGTGCACCGCGTATCGCTCGTCGGGAGTGAGTAGTTCGCCGCCCTACTCCATTCTGATAGACTTCGCATAATCATGATTATGTTAAACCAGATGGCGTAACCTTTTGATTTTAAAGGATTAACCGAAAAGGTCCGCTGTAACTGGAGCATCCTGAGTTTCCTCGCTTTGCTCCTGTGGCCCGCTCTCATCCTGATCCAGTCCTTCCTCCTGGTTGCCGGTCGAGAACTCTTCCTCCAGTTCAACTTCTTGAGGTTCGGGCTCGGGGTCTGTGGTCAAGCGATTGCGGGTGTCGACGAAACTCAGCCGCATTGCCGTAGTTGTGCGCCCCTGAGTGATCCATTCGATGCTGATGTCAATGCCTGCCTTATCGCGCAGCTCAGCCACCGCGGGGTTGATTACGCGCTGCTTCAGGTTGTTTAGGCGCTGGTAGGTTTCGCCGAGCTCTAACCGCTTTCGCAGCTCCTCAAGGGTCATGTACAACCAACCAGTCTTCTTGAACTGCATGAGCAGTTGGAAGAATCGCAGACTGTATGAGGAATCGAGCTTGCCGGCGCGGCGAAGGTCAATGCTGGTGACGTGGCTATGCAGACGCGATAGGTAGGGTTTGATAGCGTTCGAGAACACCAGGACCACGCGCCCTTCCCCATCGATGTATTTGCACTCCTGCACCCAGCGAATGTGGTGAACAGATCGCTGCGGGCCGCTGCCTACGATGTTGGTGATCTTGGCCTCGAAGAGGTTCAGAGTGGCCGACTTCAGCTGGTCATAGGACTGCTTCAGTGGGAGATCGAAGATGTCCGAGTAATAGGACGCTGAAACGCTGATCTCCGTTGGCATGGGCTTGCGCGGATCAATAGTCGAAGCGGCAGCAAGGACAAGGCGCTCCTCAGCGAGGGACAGGCTGTAGGCAGCAGTCACCAAGTCATTGTGCTTGGTCACCATCACCTTGCTTTTCTTGTCCTCGGTCACGGGAGTGTCCTGATCTGGCTCATCATCGGTGTTGCAAGACTAGCGACGGATTCGACTAATCGCAATCTATTCATGAGCTCTCGCGACTACAGAGGCATTCTGGAGTAGTCGTGTGGCGCAACTCAGGACCCGGAATTTGTAGCACGAGTGGGCCGGGTTATGCCCGGAATTTGTAGCACGAGGTCCGCTACTTGACCCGGAATTTGTAGCACAGAGACCTACTCCCGCCTGATGAGGCCAAGTAGGCACCCGAAATTTGTAGCAACAGCCCGGAATTTGTAGCACAGGGGCGAAGGCTTCAAGGCACCCGGAATCTGTAGCACAGGACACTTTATGGCTTGTTACAGGGCCTAGATAAGTGGATTAAAGTTCTTATATATCAATCTGTTACGGCTGAGATGCAATGTGCCGCTTGATAGCAAAACACAGCGCTCAAGCCGACCCGGAATCTGTAGCACGAACCCGGAATTTGTAGCATTTGCCATAGGGGCAGTTTCACAGAATCTGCCATTCAGGAACCCGGAATTTGTAGCGCAACACCGTTTGATAGCGCCTTGCCACACCGCAGAAAAACCATATATTTCAATGACTTACAGCAATTGCTTAATCCGAACATAAAGTGCCCACAAAAAGCAGCTTGCGGAGGCGAATTTATGCTGGGGTCTACAATCCGGCCCAAAGGCTGACCCGAAATTCGTAGCACAAAGCCAAGGTGCCAGCCCGGAATATGTAGCATGAAGTTCCATGTCGACCCGGTTTTTGTAGCATCAACCTCGAAACGGGCGGCTGGGCAGCGATTTTCTGCAGCTGAACATGCCGTGACGGGGGAAGAAACGACTCTCCAGGGACGCTTAGCTCAGCTATCCACAGGCTGTGGATAATGGCCGGAATCTGTAGCACGGAACCCGAAATTTGTAGTTTGGAACCCGGAATATGTAGCCTCAGACCCGGAATTTGTAGCGCCCACACCTCTGGAGCCTTAGTGCCATGCGGGTTTCAGCGCTCTAAAAACAAGAGAAAAACAAGAAAACAAGGTTTAAAAGGGAAAAGCAGGTTCTTTCTCTGATCTTGAACAGCAAGATCAAAAGCAAGCCCCCTCCCCTTTGGGATTCCAGGGAGCCGTGCGAGTCTGGGACTACGTTCCCTGGAGAGCCGACATGACCCTTCAATGCCAACCCAGGCCTTCGATAGTAGAAATGGCGCGACGAGGCCACTTACAACGCCTCAAGCGCATCACAGTAGAAAAGGTCGACGAACTAACCGAACGCACAAAGACGGAGATCATCGCGACGGTCTTCGATACCGGGCACAACCTGGGATTCCCTGTAGTGATGATCGAGGACCACCCCAGCGACGAGTCGGCGATGTCTCACCTGCTCGATCTCTTCGATGCAATGCTTGCAAGTGGCGCAGCAACAAGGGAACAGGTCGCCGGATGGAGACGCAGCCTGATGGTTCGAGTGCAGTAGTCAGATCCTCGCCGAGGTGGCAAAATCTGAACCAGATTTACCGTTAGCCCCCCGCCACGTGCGGGGTTTTTTTTGCCTTCATCAAGCGGAGCAGTAAACGCACACCAGATGACGACGCTGGCCAATCTCTGCTGATTGGCTCCTTCGAGAATCGCTGGATACACACCAGATGACGACGCGCATACCGCCCTCCCCCATGGCCGATTCCAGCGCGCAACCGGTGAACACTGGATGACGACGCTAGTCAATTTCGCCAATACGATTTCAGGAATAAATCTATCCAAATAGCAGCACACACACCCTTGCCATCCCGGCACCATGCGGTCATCCAAGTAGGAGCTGTCATGGAACAAACGCATAACCCCGCCTTTCCTCTCCACCCCTTCACCCAGCCGTTAGCCTCTCGTCACATCGCAGTAGGAAAGACGCAGCTTGCTGACGCAAAGCGAAACCTGGCCATCAACAACTCGTTTGGTCACTCCTTCACAAACGGGCCAATTTTCAAGGTGTCCAGGCTGATGGTGGATCTGCCTGGGGCTATGACGGCCGAGGTGGCGTTCAACAAACGCCACATCCTGGATGTCATCGTCGTGAAGCTAGAGGCTGAAAGCTTCGAGAACGTCATCAACAAGCTGATGGAGTTCTATCCCAAGCAGTGCACCGTTCGTGGTGCTGAGCTGACCTTGGATCTCGGTACCTTGGTGATCACTGGGGAGTCGACCGGATTCGGCAAGTACCCTTGCCTGACATTCATGTCGCAGGAGTTCTACCAGGCACGGCTCAAAGTTCGAGCCGCGGTGGTCGAAAAGGATTTTGTCGCGTGATCGGACTGTTCGATGCAAAGCGCTCGAATGGGACCTTTTGCTAGGTCCAGTCAATGTCCTTAGCTGAGCCTAAAACATGCCCTGAGTTTGCAAAAATCTAAAAGTCGCGTACAGTCAATGGCAATTTCCCGCCAACGGAGCTGCCATGGAATACGATTCACTGCCGTACACTGACTTTGACCAAGTTCTCTACCCTCCACAGTTCGCAGCGGACTGTCTTGGCATCACGACCAAGGCGCTCCGCTCGTTCGAGGATGAGCCAGGCATGGAAGTCAGGCGTTTGAATCGCGGCTCCGTCCCTGTTCGCGTTTACACTCCTGGAGACCTGTTCAAGCTGGCAGCTACTCGCAGGGCTAAGGGCCTGACCAAGACCCTCAGCCGGCCATTGACCATCTCGACCTTCGTCCAGAAGGGCGGAACCGCAAAAACCACCACCTCGGTGAACCTGGCCATGTACCTCGGGTTCATGGGCCTGAAGGTACTGCTGATCGACAATGACCCGCAGGGTGATGCTACCTCGATGCTGGGCTATGACCCTGACCTGACTCCCGAGGAGCTGGTTGATATGGGCGTCCCGCCGGAACGAGCTGTCAACGGCTCGCTGGGCAACATCATCGCCACCTCTAGCCTCTTCGCGCCCAAGTCACTCGATGAGGTGATCAAGAAGCCATTCGGCGAATACGGCCCCCACCTGTTGCCGGCTGAAGGCATGCTTGAGGAAATGGAGGTTGCTCTCAGCGCATCTGCGAATCAGGATTTCCGCTACGCACTGTTCATCTCGAAGGCTCGGAAGAAGGAGCACCCCCAAGCTGATCTGAGCAGCTATGACGTGATCATCCTGGATAACGCGCCGAGTGGTTCGCTTATGACCCGCAACAGCATGGTCGCCAGCGACATGATCCTGTGTCCGATCAGAATGGATAAATTCTCCTGCCGCGCCCTCGCCCGCCTTGGTACCAAGCTGCAGAGTTTCGTTGAGGAGTACCAGCGCTCCCCGGAAGTCGCCGCGATTCCTACCATGTTCATCAAGAACAGGCCCCGCGCCCTCGCCCACCTGGGCCAGCTTTCGGTTATGTTTCCTGGCAAAGTGACTGACGGGAAACTCTACTTCTCCGAGGACTACTCCAAGGCTCTTGAAGCCGGAATCCCTGTTCTTGGCTGGAAAGGTGCTTCGGAGAACTCTGCTGGCGCTATGCGCTCTGTATTCTCGGAAATCCTCGACCGGCTCGTTAGCCTTACCTGAGCAAAGGGATCGTGAATGCCTAAGGAAACTCGCAAACTCGGACAAGACCGCCCTGCCCCACTGCCGGCGTTTCAAGGTGTGCAGGCTGCCAAGATCCCAGATGCAAATCTGGCCGTATCGCTCGATACCATCTTGGCCGCCCAGCAGAACAACCCTCCTGCTGTTACGCCAAGCCCTCCTTCACCTCCCGTCAGCAATTCCTCTCCGGAATTCCAAGATGTCCCGGTTGATCTGATTGATCGGTCCCCTTTTCAGCCGCGGCTGGAAATTACGGAGAATGAGCTCGACCTTCTCAGCACCTCGATTGCAGTGGCTGGCAAGGTTAACCGCCCTATCCTTCTGCGCACCAAGGATAACGGTCGCTTCGAGCTGATTGGTGGTGAACGCCGTTGGCGCTCTGTGGTTTCACTTGGTTGGCCGGTCATACCTGCGCGCATTGTCGATGTCGACGATGCAGAGGCTGAAATGCTGGCCTTGAGCGACAACGAAGGCCAGGAAGGTTTGACTGACTACGAACGCGGTCGCGCGTATGTCCGAATTCTTGAGCGTAATCAGGGGCTTTCTCAGAGGTCCTTAGCGAGCCGTATCGGGGTAAGCCACACCTCGGTTACTCGTTGCGTAGCACTAGCAAAGCTGCCTAAGGTTTGCATTGACTACCTGGATCTGCACCCGCGCTTGCTTGGCAGTAAATTGGCCTACGAGTTTGCCTCAGCTGCCGAAAAGAATCCTGATCTAGTGCTTGAAGCGATGCAGCGCATTGACCAGGAGGACATCAGCCAAGAACAGGCGCTTCGCTGGATCAGCCAGGTTCTTGCTGAGCGTTCTGGTACCCCTGCGAATACTCAAGGTAAACGCTCACATTCTGTTCGTTTTGCTGGCGGTCAAGAAGGCTCGGTTCAGGTAGGTAAGGCTGACATCAGGATCAAGGTCCCTAAGGGCGTCGAGATCGAGAAGATTGAGCAGGCAATCCTGCAGCTTCTTCAAACCAGCATATAGGTAAGGGGCCGCCAGGCCCCTTTTTTTAAGCATTGTTGCACGGTGCAACAATGCTCCGATCCTCTGGTGTTGCACGGTGCAACAGCCTGCTCCAACCCTCTGATGTTGCACGGTGCAACAGCCCTACTCCCGCCCCTGGTGTTGCACGGTGCAACAACCCTGCTCCTGTCCCCTGGTGTTGCACGGTGCAACAGCCTAGCCTCGATCCCTGGCCTTAATCGCGCCGAGCTTTAGCGTGGCTGAAGGCACTCTAAGAAACTAATCTGATCCACTTAATGGAACAAATGGCTCAGCCAAGAGCAGGTACAATTGCCGATGGAATGGGAAAATTCTGAGCACCAACCCCGGTGTCAATTCCTGCGATTCGATTTAGAATCAAGCAAGAATCATAAAAGGGAAACCTTCCTGAGCGGCAATTGGTAACGCTCAGCTACTGCATTACTCAACGGGTCACTGTCATGAAGAAAAACATCCATGTGGTAAAAAGCCACCCTGCTTGGGTTAATCCACCGGAACCTGGCCAGGATCTGCATGATCTGGAATGGGGGGTTGTGGAAGTCATGTCTGACAAGTCCCTACGCTTCACCCATCAGAAGCCTGATCCAGAGGAATTGGAAAAGCTGATCGAAGAGCTTAACCAACTGCTCTAGGACGCATCATCTATCTGGACAACTAGCGGCCGGAAAAGACAGCTAGACCCTTGACGATTCGCATACCGTTCCTTGAGGTAAATCTCAGGAACGAGCTATGACTTGCCCAAGACTTCAGTATCACGAACTCTCGACCCTCTTCCCGTTGATTAACGGAGAAGACTTTGCCCTGATGGCAAAAGACATGGAGGCCAATGGCCAGCGTGAGCCAATTGTACTGTTCGAGGGAAAGATTCTGGACGGACGAAACCGATACAGGATCTGCCGTGAACTTGAAATCGAACCAATAACGGTTCAGTACGAGGGTGATGATCCGCTTGGCCTGGTGCTGAGTCTCAATATGCACCGCCGTCAGCTCACCGTTGCGCAGCGAGCCATCGTTGCTGCCGAGCTAGTCCGGCGTAAGCGAGAGCAGGAAAGCAACCGTGGTGCAGAGTCTGAGGTGGAAGCACCCTCGACCCTTCCTGGTGTAGATGAGACAGCTAAAGCGCTAGGCATCAGCCCGCGCTCAGTCTCAGCTGCACTGCGCGTTTTCAAGGATGGCGCTGAAGAACTATGCGAAGCCGTTAAGCGCGGAGAGATCCGCGTATCTGCCGCTGAACAGCTAACGAAGCTCGATCTAAATGAGCAGCGCGCCCTCTGTGAGCGCGGGCCGCGAGCCATCGCTAAGGCTGCGCGCGAGTTGCGGATGACTTCAAAGCCGGCAGGGGGGACTTCCCCTATCTCACAGACCAAGGCTGTTGAAAACGAACCCTTGGTACCCCAGCAAACACAAACCAACCAGGAGGAGTCCTCAGCATTGGCTGAATCGCCGCAACCTGCGCGCAAGCCAACCGCCCAGCGCATGTTCGAGCTGACTGAGGAAGGCCTGTACGAAGGATACGACCCGGAATCTGTAGCTGAAGAAATTCTGAGCGATCTGGAAGATGGACTGGACACTCAGGCACTACTTTTCGCCGCAGAGGTAGCGTTG
The DNA here is from genome assembly GCA_900156135.1 of Aquipseudomonas alcaligenes. GTDB lineage: Bacteria > Pseudomonadota > Gammaproteobacteria > Pseudomonadales > Pseudomonadaceae > Aquipseudomonas > Aquipseudomonas alcaligenes_D. Next base: position 22,743 of record FTMP01000012.1, read on the forward strand.
AAGCTCAAGGAGCGCCTGGCCCTTAGACAGCATCGCAGGTAACCGCTTGGGATATTTTTGCCTCGTGCTTGGATGTGCATAAACCCATCGATCACGGAGATCGCCATGCACGTTCAAGGCTCCGCAGCAAACCAGGCCAGCAACCAGACTGACGACATCCTTTCGGGCCTCGTCCAGGATGAAACCTTCGGAGAAGGGCAGGGCAGGGCATCTGCTACTAATCAGGAAGATGAGGGGCAGAATGAATCTAGTGCGAATGAAACGCATTCCAACAAGATGCAGGTTACCAGTATCGAGCAGGCGGTTGACCTGGGGGCAGCTGCCATCAAAGCCGCCAAGGCTGCAGTGAAGTCCTTTGTAAGCATCAAGGGCTTCGACAGGGATGCGGAAAACCAGCGAGTGAAAGTCCGCGAGCTTTTGGCCAAACAGTCGGCGTGCTTAGAAGCGAAGCTGCACGGACGGAAGTCGACGGATGGCGAGGATTTCGAGTCTGTTGCCAAGCAGTTGCGCAAGGAAAACAACAAGCTCGATGCCATGCTCGAAGGGAAGGAAGGGATGTACGCCAAGGTTCGTAAGGACATTGAAAGCGCAATTGGTGAGCTGACCAAGATGGCGGTCGACCTGAAGCAACTGGAGGAGGAGGGCTAGGCCCTCCTGATTGACTATGAGCATGATGAAACAATGTGCGTTCTACGCTTTCTGGCCCTCTGCGGGCTTCCTGGCGGGCTACACGCTGCTGAGCATGGCAGGAGCTGTCTGATGAGGCGGATTCTTCTGCTGGTCGCCCTCGCTGCCCCGTTTGCGGTGAATGCAGCCAGCTTCAAGGGGATGGTTGTGGCAGTGTCCGACGGCGACACCATAACAGTGACTACTGATCAACCGTGCGAGCCTGGGAGCAGCTGCTTCAAGGGGCAGAAAGCCCATCGTATTCGCTTGGCCGAGATAGATGCGCCGGAGCGCAAGCAGCCATATGGGCTAGAAGCCAAAACCGCGCTTGCTGAGTCGGTCCTGGGGCGGCAAGTAATCGTCGAGGATCTGGGGCAGAGGAGTTATACCCGCATTGTCGCGCACATCTACCAGGGCAAGCGATGGGTTAACATGGACCTGGTTGCTAGCGGCAATGCCTGGGTCGATCCACGCTATTCTCGAACGCGAGAACTTATGCTCTCGGAGAAGTCCGCGCGACAAATGAAACTGGGTATTTGGTCGCAGCCGGTGAGCCAACAAATTCCACCGTGGCAATGGCGTAAACAAGTTAAATAGCTGTTGTGCAACGTAAAAGTATTGCAATAACATAAGCTGAAATGACCAAGGAGCCGGAGTAATCATGAGTCTGCTGAACGAGTACCGCGAAACCGAAGCCCTCGTTAAAGAGCTGAAAGAGAAGCTGAATAAACTGTCTAGCGACGAACGACTGAAAGCTGAGATCGAGTTTTCGGATAAGCTTCGCGCGCTGATGGCAGAGTATGGCAAGTCCCTGAAGGACGTTATTCAAATCCTGGACCCGCAGAAAGCAAAGACTGAAGCTGGTCAAAAAGGTGAGCGCCGCGCCCGAAAAGTTAAGGTATACAAGAACCCCGAAACTGGTGAAATCATCGAAACCAAAGGCGGCAACCATAAGGTGCTCAAGGCCTGGAAAGAGCAGCATGGTGCTGACGTGGTAGAGGGATGGGTGCAGAGCTAACTTTCAGTTCGAAGAGCTTTGACTGCTGATGATGAGGCCGGCTCGTAGCCGGTCTTTTCATTTGGGTTTTTCGGAAACAGATCTACTGTGACTAAAAGTTCAATCGAGCCTTGAATATGTCACAGCAAGAAGTCGCGCAGATGAGCCTGCGGCAAATTAACGAGAAGCTGCAGAAGCTAGGGCTTCAATTTTTGCGGCCTGAACAAGTGCCGGCGATTACTGAGCACGCAAGCCGAGAACGCTTCATCGCGGCAATCCAGCAACTACCAGGCAACGAAAGCGCCCTCCGCTTTGTGCGTGCCATCATTGAGCGAGTGACGGCCTCGAATGATTCTGGCCAGTCCAGCACCGAAGACATTGCCGACCGCGAAAAAGGTGATGAGAAGGCCACCCCGATCCAGCAGATAGGGGACCAGGATCGCGCCTCCTTCCACGTCTACGGTGGAAAGGCTGCTCTTTGCTTCGAGGCTGATACAACGCGAAACGGAGTCCACACCATAGCCCTCGATGCTGCAACGGCAACCGGCCCAAAGCAGTACAACTGGGGCAAAAAAGTTCGACTTCAGCTGACCCGTAGTGAACTGCCTGTAGTGGCTGCAGTTCTTCTTGGCGCACTCAAGCAGTGTGAGTTCAAGAACCACGGCCAGGATAACTCCAAGGGCTTCTCCCTGGAGCGTCAGGATGGCGGGAAGGTGTTCATCAAAGTGATGGCCAAGGGAGAGAGCGTCAAGGCTGTCCCAGTTGAAGCGCCAGACGTATTCTTTGTCACTGCATTGTTTGTGCGGCAACTGCAGAAGGGGCTTCCCTGGTTGGATACAGCGGGTGTGTTGGCGTTGATCAGGGCAACGCAATCAGGCTGAACAATTGCGTCCTAAGAATCTGCCTCAAAATAAAGCCCGCTTATGCGGGCTCTCTTTAGTCTGCTCGTTGGTTTAAGCAGTCTTGGCAAGGTGGGGTTCTTGGGGGGTGAAGTGCTTGGTCCGTTCGGCCTTCGCATCATCATCCAGAAGGCAAGGCCGCGAAAAGACATAGCCCTGATACCAGGCTGTTGACTTGACCGGTGAGAGAACTTCCATGCTTTTGAAGCACTCGATCTTTTCCATGATCAACTGAATTCCATTGGCCTTAGAGTAGTGGATTGCCTTGTCGAGCCAGTTGAGGTCATCGGTAGTTTGACAAGCAGCCAAGTCAACTTTGCAGTATCGCCAGGGAAAGATTTCAAGGCGTTCTTGATGAGCAAATTCTCGTCCGAAGTCATCAATGGCAACCTGTGCGCCGTGGGCCTGAAGTTCACGAAGCCGCGATACAAGCCGGCTACCGCTGATGCTGCTGGCCTCGGGGATCTCTATAACCAGAGCCCCGCGAATTTGCGAGGCGACGCTGGCGACTTCGCGGCAGAACGCAGCAAAGAAATAATCATCTTCCAGGGTGGCAGGAGAGAGATTAACGAAGGTAGGCAGAGCTGTATTCAGGAGAGTCTTGCTATTCACTACGAGGCGCATGACTTCCACGTCCAGTGCAAACCAGGCCTCACGGGAGCGAGCCGCCATGAAGTCGCCAGGGCTCAATAGCTTACTGCCTAACTGGAGCCGAGAAAGAACTTCCGCTGCAACTGCAGAGCCGTCCTGCAGGTGTACCGACTGACTTGCGATCCGGAGCATGAACACCTCTACAGTCTGTCTGTGAGAACCGGCGAGCTGGTGATCAGGCCGGTTAGTTACAGGTTCATGCTACAAGCTGCATCGTGACTCAGGCCGCGCTATCTGGTCATTAAATGCACGGAATAAGGCGTAGAACGAGCCGATCATGCTGCGCACTTGGAAGGCCGCTGACCGACAAAGCAAGCCCAGTCGGACATCAATGCCCGGCGCTTCTCAAGCAGATCTGCGCGGTTGTAAGCGGCCTCAACCTTGGACTCCAGGGTATGTGCAAGGGCCATCTCGCACACCTCACGGGGGTAGTTGGTGTACTCGGCAGCCCAGGTCCGGAAGCTTGATCGGAAACCGTGGGGGACTACATGGCCAGCGCCAAGCTCAACAAGCACCCGGCCGATGGCATTACCTGGCAGTGGCCCACTGCGCCACTTGTTGAGAAACACGAATCGAGGGTGCTTGCCCTCCTGCTGCTTCAGCACAGCAATCATCTCCTCTGTTAAGGGAACGCGGTGATCCCTTCGGGCCTTCATGCGGCTTGCAGGAATCGTCCAGGTGCGGTTGGCGAAGTCGAACTCGGACCACTCTGCGTTGCACACCTCCTTGCTTCGGCAGGCACTGAGGATCAGCAGTTCTGTGGCGCGAGCGGCTGGAGTGTCCAGGCTGTCGAGCTTGTGCATCAAGCCGCTGATGTCGCCTGCAGGCATTGCAGGCGATGGTCTGATAACCCTCTTCTGGCGGGGTAGTAGCTTGTCGAGATGACCACGCCAGCGTGCGGGGTTTTCGCCCGAGCGGTGCCCGCGGGCTTTGGCTGCGTCGAGGATCAGCTCGATTCGGTTGCGCAAGCGGGATGCTGTGACCGGGATCTTAGGCCAGATAGGCGTCAGAACATCAAGCACTAGGTTGGTGTCGATTGCATCCACCCCGAGATGCCCGATTACAGGGAAAACATGCTTGGCCAAACTGCTGCGCCACTGCTGGGCGTGCTTCGCGCTCCATGAAGGGGAGTGGGTGCGGATGTACTGTTCGGCCTCGTCGCGAAAGTCTACGCCCTTGCGGCGCATTCTGGCTTCGGCGGCGCGCAACTCATCACGCCGGGCCAGGGGGTCTACACCCTTGGCCAATTCGAGGCGGGACTTATCCGCCCGGAGCCGGGCGTCCTTGAGGGATACATCAGGGTAGGTCCCGATTCCCATATCTCGGCGGCGGCCATGAATCGAGTAGCGGAAAACCCAGCTCTTGCTGCCGGAAGATGTGACCTTGAGAAACAGCCCGCGGCCATCCTGGTAGGTGCCAGGTGCCTCGATCTCCTTGACCAACCTTGGAGAGAGCTTGCTCATGCCTGGCGCTCCGACAGGTCATCGTCGGTCATGGCGATGTAGGCCAGGTGCTCGAATCCTGGAGCAGTAAATCCGGGCAAGGAGGCGTCGACGATTACGGAGATCTTTTCTGGGGGAATCGGGGCGGTCGAGTAGAGCTCGTAGTCGGCATCGTGTTTGAGCTCTATGCCCTCTGTCTCAATGCTCAGTACGCAAAGCCTTTCTGCATAGGCGAGCGCCTCGCCCATCCATCCGCTCAAGGCATCTTCGATGGCGAGAGTCGAGCCGAAGAAGAATGTCCGGTTTTCCACCTCTGCGCATGCACTTGCGAGCGATCCGATTTGCGGGATCAGTCCTTGCTCCAGAATCTGGGCCACGTTTTCGCTGAGGGTGACGTGATAAACGGTGCGGCTCACAGGTGCCTCTCCTGCACGGATGAAAACCAGTCATCGGAAGTTGGCTTTGGGGGTTTTACATGCGGCTGGCGAAGATTGCGCCGGGATGTAAGGGGATATTTTATCCCCATACAAAACCTAGCCATGCTACAAATTCCGGGCGCTCTTCAGATGTCTCCTGATCCAGCCCCACAGACAAACCCACATCAGCAGAATCAATGCCCGCAAGCCGAGCAGGACCTAACTCTGCACCAGGCCTGGAGAAACCCAAGCAGGGTCACATACCCGCGAGCGCATTGACCTGACGCGGATTCGGGACGGAAAAAATCTCCCCAGCACCGCCCAGCTCATAAAGGGTGAGCCGCCCACCTGCAAAGCAGCCGCCCGTGTCCAGGTACACGACATTGCCGAGCTCGGTGACATCCTCGACTACCGAGTGCCCGACCAGAACCTTGTCGATGCCGGCTACCGGGGTGGTGTCCCGAACTTCAAGCCTCGTGCGCCGCCACATGGCCTCTGTCAGGTGATGATTGCGGTAGGAGCTGCCCAACTGGCCCTCCAGCGCCTCGCGGAAGCGCTGCCAGCTATGGTGCGTACACTCGGCGTGGACGATGCCGTAACGGCGGCCATCGCGCGCCTCGACCTCGATAGCGGCTGGTAGCTGGTTGAGCAGGGTGGCCAACTTCGGCCGGATTGCCTCGGGCAGATCGTAAAACCACGCCCCACCGTGCCGGCGGTGACCTGGTGGCTCTTCAATGAGGCCTGCCTCGATACACCATTGGTCGTGATTACCACGCACTGGAATGAACCAGGGCCGGATCAGCCAGCGCGCGACCATCGGGGACTCTCGCCCACGATCAACTAAATCCCCGACAGAAAACAGCCGGTCGGTTGCTTCGTCGAATCCAGCAGCGGTCAACAGCCGGCGCAGGAGCGTGAACTCCCCGTGGATGTCGCCCACCACGAAATCTCGGCCCTTCTGGTTGGGGCCGTAGCAGGCGAACAGGAGGTTGATGGAGAGGTATGTAGGACGGTGGTGGTCCGCTGAGCTAGCGGGAAAACCCTGGTGGGTTGGGATCAGCATGCGGGCCTCCTCGAATGGTTTGGAGTGAGGCTCGCATGGGTTTGGGAAATCCCAACCAGGGTAGAAATCAGGCGGCGGCGAAGTGTCGCGAGATGGTTTCCTGCAGGGACTGGGAAGCAGCTGAGTAGCGTGCCGTTGGCTGGGCGAGAAGCCGGGGTAGGCCGATCTCTTCCCCTGACGATTCGCACCATCCGTAGTCACCATCGTCAATGGCCTTGAGGGCGCTGCGGATGTCGATTAGCTGGGTATTGAGACGATCCAACTTGCGGGTGAGGCTCTGCCTGTCCTCTTCGATGGTGGCCAGGTCTGCAGGGTCAGCGGCATTGCCGAGGTTTGCCAGGGTGTCGCGCGCCACAGCAATGGATTCCAGCGTTTCGGCCTGCCTGCCCAGCAGCACCTGGCGGAAATACTCCTGCTGGATTTCGTTCATATAGGCATCGGCCGGCATGGCGAGGATGTCTTGGGGCGTCATGGGCAACTCCTTGTCGTGGTAGTGGGAATGGAGGGTAGGGGAGGGGCAGCAAGGGCGGGCGCGGTATCCCGCCACAGTGCGTCCCGAAAACGCGGCTAGCGCTTGATGGCCTTGACCAGCAGCACGCTGATGCTCGTGCCAGTAAAGGCGTTGTCGATGGGCTCGGAGAACTCCAGATCGAAACCCGGCAGCAGCTCGGCAGCTTGGCGGCGAGCGCTCAACGGCAGTACCGCCCCGATCCTGCCCCGCTCAGCAACCAGAGTGCTGGCGTGTTTTAGGTGCTCCTGCCAGCGTCCTTCGCTAAAGGGCGGGTTCATGGCGATGACGGAGAATTCCATGCCCGGCTTCCAGGTGAGGAAATCTGCCTCGGTGACGTTGTGGCCCTTCTTGCGCAGGATGTCGCAATGCAGTGGGCTGATCTCGACGCAGCGGGTGCGATCTTTGGGCAAGTAGTCGGCGATGCCGCCTTGGCCTGCCTGGGGTTCGCAGAGGGTATCGAGCAGGCTGATTTCCAGCCAGTCGACCAGGCGTTGCGCTACTGGCGCGGGAGTCGGGTAGAACTGGTGGCTTTTGTGGTCGGGTATGTACCCCAGAGCCGCAACCTCCCGGATCAGATCAAGGGCGTCGTAGTCGAACTGCCAATACTGGCTGCGCGGATTGACGGCGCAGTTGGTCAGCACGCCACCTAAGGCCTGCATCACGTTATCGACCTCGGCGATCAGGTGCTTGCTGCGGTCGCGTTCGTAGTAGGGGACACCGATGGCATTGCGCACCGGGATATGGTCGTACTCGCGCCGGAAGTTCTCCGACTTGACCACTTTCTTGTACGGCTCAACGGTCGCCAGCACGGCTGCAACGGCGTTCGAGAAGGGGCGCTCGAAAAGCGGCTTGGTGGCGAAGTTGTTGCCCTTGGTCTTCGACCTGGTAGGGCGCTTGCGGAAGCTCTCGGGGATGGCTGCAGGGTGCAAGTAGGCCAGCACGCTGTTGAGTCGGTAGGCCATTTCCGGGTGCACCTCAAGATGCGCTGTGCCGACCTGGTAGGCGCGGATACGGAAGGCTCCCGCATCGGCTTCGATCCACTCACCACGTGAGGCGCGGGCGGTGCTGAGTAGCCGGCCTGTTGAGGAACGGCACGGCTCATCTCGGCCCATGAACTTCGCGATGACCATGCGCAGATCGTGAATAACGCCCTCGCTGTGGGAGTCGGTGCTGCCCCATTCGTTGAACACGCGGGACATGATCATGCGCTTGGAAAAGCCCTCTGGCACGTTGGTGACGTGCTCCCGCGATAGGCCGCGGAATATGCCGTCGACGCGCTCGGCCAGGAACTCAGCCCGGCGAGCAAGCAACCCCTGCACAGTAGCGCGCAGGTTGTCGAGGGTGAACTCTGGCATGTCCATTTCGGGATTTTTGCCGCGCTGGTACCCATGCTCGCGCCAGGCATTCAGGATCTCGTGCCATTGGCTCCGGCGTGCCTGAGGCATGTACTCCATCAGGTCAGTCTGCTTCAGCGCTCGATCCCAGAACTGTGCTGTCAGCTCGCAGAGGGCACCATCGAGCTGGAAGACCTCGGTCACGCTGTTGAGGTGACGCAATGATGCGTTGTGCCCGTACTGGTCCTTGGAATTGCCATTGAAGAAGTAGCCGAGGACGCCACACACCCGCTCTTGGCTAATGACCCCATGCACCTCGGTGATGCGTTCCTTGAGGCGGTTAAATTCGCTGGCGAGCAGGGTGAGGGAGTCAAACTGAACCGGGGCATAGAACCTGTCGAGGATGTCGCCCTCGATGACCAGTTGGCTGTTGTCGTGGGCGTTGTGGTGATGGTGTTGCATTGGCATCGCCTCCTTGGTGATGCCAACAAGCTCTCACTGGTCCAGGAAATCCCAAGCCCCTGTTAGACCGGCAATGCTCCCCGCCTCCGATAAGTGAGATGGATATATTCCACTCCATATGCGTGCAGAGCCCCATGGCCCTTGCCCACCGACAACCGGGCACTTGGGGTCCGGCAGCCCTGAATCTGGTGTCCAGTTCGGGCCTCTCTGTCGGCACCGATCTGACCTAAGCCATCGTTATGCGCAGCCGCCGGGCTTCGCCTCGGCGGACAGCCCCCAAGTCAGACGCTCGCCGGTAATCAGCGCCGCGCCTTGCTTAGCGCCCCGCTCGGTTCGGTAGAAGCGCGGCAACTCAATAAAACGCTTGCCGCGCGAATGCCATTCACAGTCGAGGCGGTGGAAGCCTTGGGCGTCACACTCGATCCATAGTGCGTAGCCCGAGCTGGTCTTGGTTTCGATGCGGCTCATAGCTGGGCAGGCTCCTTTCAGGTCGTTGCGTTCAGGCGTCTTCGGGCTTGGCGGCGAGTAACGGCACATAGGCCGGCAGCTTCACCCCGGCAGCGCGCAGCGCCTCGTCAGCGGCCATCATCGCCAGGCAGGCGGGGCACTCATCGTCGCGCTCCTCGGCGCCCTCCAGGGCGTCAGGGCACAGGCCCATGTATACATGCAGTACCTGACCACTACAGACGGCATAGAGGCCTGCCAGCACATCGGCTGGCAGGGTGATCGGTTGCGGGTTCGGTTTGCTCATAGTGGAGTGGGTTCCTCAGTGCCTCACATCATCGGACTTGGTGCCCGCCTTGATCGCGTCGAAATACTCGCCCTTCAAGGCCAGGGTTAGGATTCGCATGGGACGGGTCCATCCTCGTGCTGGGTACTGGCAAGACTCTCATCCAGGCGGGAAAACCCAAACGGACACTGGCAATCGGGGTTCCCAGAAGATTGTATCCGCTCAGGACGGATACCCTGGTCCTGCATCGGCCTCGTGCAGCATGACGAACCGCTCCCCGAGCGCGCCGGCAAGATGAGCCTCGATCTGCTCGTGGTTACGGTAGGTCTGGGCCAGGAAAAAGGGGGAGAAACAACTGCCGGCGGCAAGAGTCAGGTAGACCATAGCCTTGTCCAGCAGCTCGCGGCCATCGGCCAGGGTGGGCTCCTCTTCGCCGAGCTGACGGGCCTGCTCGATGATCTGCTGCTGGGTGGTAAGGATGTGGCGTTCAATTTCGGCGGCGCGGGTGTCGTGTTGCATGGGGAACTCCTTAGTTGAGTGCCCCTGCAGGGTACGGACGCGCAAGAAGGAAAGGTTGGCTATTCCGCCCCTTTTGGGGACCAGATAGAGGCCAGGCCTCAGTCGATAACCAGCTCCACCGCCTCTTGCCAGTCCTCGGGTTTGGCCAGGCCGAAGGCAAAAGCCGCCCTCATCACCACGGTTGGGCGCTGTTTCTTGAGCAGGTACGCGGCTGCGCCGGCACACATGGCCTCCTGGCCGGAGGGGTGGTAGTTCTCGTCTTCATCCCAGGCACCTCCGCGCTTGGAGTGAACGGTCTTGTGGCAATGGAAGGTCGCATGATCGCGTTCGATCATGTCCGTGATGATCCCATCAAGCCGGCCGGGACGTAGCTCGATAGCGCCCTCCTTGCGGAAGGGGCAGTTCGCGCAGGGCTTCTTGAGTCGCAGCAGGTGGGAGAAGGGGTCGCGGGACATGGGCGGGCCTCAAACCTCGAACTCGAAGGTGCCAAGGCCGTCCTCGTCGACGAAGTAGGCCCTGATATGCGAGCAAACATCGACCGGCTTCACCGGGCTCGCTGGCCCCTCAGTGTGCACCAGGATGTTTTCCAGGTGGCAGCCCGTGCACACAACTTTTGCGGCTAGGTACGGGCCGATCATGTCGAAGGCAGTGGATTCGGGAGCAAACTGCAGCATGGGGGCAACCTCCTTGGTTTTGTGCCAGCATGGAGCATTCCAGAGCGAACCCAAGCCCCCATGAGGCACGAGCAGATGGCAGACGACAAACTGATGTGGCGCGTAACCGCCGAGCAAGTCCTCAAGGCAATGCAGTTCTACAACGCATCGGAACTCAAGGCCGTGCAGAGCAAGCTGACCGCATCGGCGACCCAGTTGGAGAAGCTGGCAAGCGGGCCGCTGCGCCACCTGCTGGCCCAAGACGAGGAAGAAATTATCCGCCGGGCAGCTGACCTGGTAAGCCAGCTCAACCTGCGGGTTGAGCACGCCAAGGAGATCAAGAAGCGGGAGGAAAAGCGCAAGGAGGACGAGACGAAAAAACGGTCGGCGGCGGTGCTCAAGGTGCTCAATGACACCTTCCAGATCGAGCAGATCCTGGGGGATGAGCTTCATTGTCGGTTGGTATCCGTAGCCGAGATCAGCCTGTCCCTGAGCCAAGACAAACAGATCCTGGTTTACCTCACTACTCAAGCCTTGGCCGACGAAATGCTCGCAACGCTGAATCGGTATAGCCGGGAAGGCGACCCGTTACCACGGTTTGCGAAGTACCTGCATCGCAACCTCATAAGCGGGCTGGAGGATACCCTTTTCGGGCTGAGCAACGAGACGCCCCCGGCCGAAGCTCTGCGTTCGCTGCTTGCTCGTGCTGAGGAGCATCGGGGGGCCGTCCGGCAGAGCTACAAAACGCTGTTTGAAGAGCTCCAGCGACTGATCCTGATCGACGCCTCCGACAACGTGGAACGCTTCCCGGCCAAGCCCGCGGGCCGGCGTTAAGCCCAACCAGGAAGAGCGGGGCCTGGATCAGACGACCAGCTTTTGCTGGGCCTGCAGGGCTGTGGTGATCCTGGCCTCCATCGCCCTGTAATCTGCTCGCATCCGTGCTTCCCTCATGCTTCCGACCCCGTTGTACTTCTCGACCAGGTAGATGAGATTCGTCGGGGTCCATGCCGCACGGAAAACTGTTTCCCACTCCAGCTTGCAGGCAGCGCGGGCTTGCTCGGGCAGGGCGAAGTACATGCTGCGGGCTTTGCGCCAGACCGCGGCCTCGCGCTTACGCCAGTTGATGATGGTGGCATCGTCCTTGCGCTGCCGAGCTGCTTTCTCAGACTCCCAGTCGTGCTGCTGCTCGCGGACCTGCTCTGCGAACAGGGGCAGGGCGTTGGCTTCTCGCTCCTGCTTGCGCTGGAAGGCCGCTGCGCGGCGCTGGTTGAAGTCGATGGGGCGAGGGCGTAGAGAGAAGGGCTTGAACTTCATCGGCTCATCCTCGCTCCACGGCGAGAGCAAGGAGCTGGCCCAACAGCCCCCAGAACAGGACTACCAGGAGGCCCAGGAGCAGCAGGCCGAACGAGCCGGAGATGCCGACAGCGAGGACCAGAAAATCGTATGGCACCAGAGCAGGAATCCCGGCCATAACTAGGGCTCCGCAAAACAGGCCCAGCAGCATGAAGGCCCAAGCGACGGCGAGGGACAAGCGGTAATAGTGAGTGGGTTTGGTGGACATGGGCAACTCCTTGTTGGCCGTTGGTTTTGATTCCAGGCTACGGCCAACATGGAGAATCCCAAGCGGTGAGGTGCTAGCGGAGGGGGCTGGGCTTGGTGGTGGTTGCGTTGGTGGTTCGGGCCTTGAATGCCGCCAGAACGGCTCCGCAGACGAACGATTTGCCTGATCCTGTGGCCAGGATGGCGCGGGCTGGTTTGGCCACGGTTAGCACTCCTGAAAACGTGATGCCTTGCGGCCGGCAGGGCTGTAGGGGGTCGTGCTGTACTCAGTGACCTCGGGGGCATCGTAGTCCACACCATGCCGCCACTCGATTTCGCAGGAGAAATCATCGTCGTAGAGTCGCTTACAGGAGTAGCCTGCGGCAGCCAGGGCGTGCGCGAAGCGATCAGCATGCTCGATGCAACTGAACCAGAGCGTATCGCCGGTCACGATGTTGACTCCTCTGGATGGGGCGGCATTACGAAGGGTGCGTAGTGAGTCACGCTGTCCTCCTCATGCACGGTGCCCATGTTGTGAGGGTCCACGGCGTCGAACTCGATACCGCCGTATATGCTGGGGGTGAGCCAGACGAGCGCGACGAAGCGCTCCGTCTCATTGGTGGGCACGGCCCTCAGGCCACCGTCGAAATCGGCGTCGCAATCTATGACCGGGCGAGTGCCGGCGACCCAGTAGATTCCCTCGTCGGGCGGGCTGCTGTAATCGAGAGAGGAAAATTTCACTGGGAACCCTCCTGACGCAGAGGGTTTGGCTGGGAGTCGGTGGTCTGGCGCAAGCTGGCCAGCTGAGGATGCCGCCGCCACCAGGCCTCGATCACCGTGGACGGGATACGGGCGTTCTGCGCCAGATCGTCAACGGTTAGCACCTTCTGGAAGCGCTTGATCTGCCAGGACTCACTGGGAATGTGGCTGCCGGGATTGACCGGGACCAGCCAGGTGAGGGCCTGAGCCGCGCTGTGGAACTGTCGGCCCCCCTGATACCCCAGTCGCTCGTTGACGCGCACGGCGGTGATCTGGGCGCGCTCGCGCGGGTACAGCGATTGCAGCAGGGTGATGAGGGGGCTGGAGGGGGTGCTGAACTGAGTTGCCTTGCCGGTGGCGCGGTAGCGTGCCATCGCCAGTGGGTTGCGCATCAGGTGTTGGAGGGTTCGGTTGTCCATAGCGGGGACCTCTTGGTAGCTGACTTCAGGCTACCGGAAGGCCCCGCAATCCCAAGTTAGGCGGCCGGCAGCGGAAACTCGGCGTCGTAGGCGCGATGCAGGGCGGTGCGTAACTTGTCGAGGGCGGCGATCATGAGATGGGCTTCCAGCTGGTCGCCAGCCAGCGGCTGAACCTGGGCGTGGCCAATGCGATTCAGTAGCAGGGTCAGAGCTTGGGCTTCCTGCTGGTCAAGATCGAGGCCGGCATGAGGTGTGTGCGGGGCCTCTTGATCCAGAAGGGTTGCTTTGATGCGGAGGAAAGGGGTGCTGCTCATGCGCTTCTCCGAGCTTGGCCGCGCCCAATGCACGGCCATTCCGCAGAGATTACACGTCCTTGACCAGTTAGGAGGGGCAATCACCAGTCATAGACGGGCAAGCCGTCCACTGTTTCCCCGTCACGGTCGAAGCGCACCCATGCGCCCAGCTCCTCGCGCTTGAGCCAGAGGAGAACATCCTTGGCGCTTTGCGGCATCTGGTCTTGGCATGCGTCGAGGAACCAGACGAAAAATCCCGCCTGGTAGGGCGCGACAGTTGCCCAGTTGCAGAGGTCGCCACGGTCAGAAAGCCATTGAGCGGTTCCGGAATCGAGGTGTGCGGTCGAGATGATCGGCATGGCCATCATCTCCGTCTTGACCGTAGAAACGTGGATCGCTTCGGCATACTCCTCAAGGGTAGCCGGAGAGTGGCCGGTCACGAGGCCTTCCCCGGTGATGTGGGAAATCGCCTGGGCGAGATTGTGGCGCAGCTCGCTGGCCGTCATCGCGTCCTGGTTGGCCTCCTCGTTGCCGCCGTTGGGGCTGACGGTGCCGCTGAGTGTCAGGGAGAAGTGCAGATTGCTCATGGGCAGGTACCTCCTTGGTTTCGATGCAGACAACCTACCTTCGGGCCGTGGAATCCCAAGCTAGAAAAGCGAGAGCTGGCCCTGGTATGAGGAGATCTCCAGCCACACGGAGGACTCGGACTTAAAACCGTGGGCGAGCATGACTGCGGCACATTTCTCGGGAGACTCGAAGCCCGCGGCCTCGGTGCCGTTGTCCGTTGCCAGAAGTACCTGGTCCCCGTGGGTGCTCTGGTAGACCCCGACGAACATGCGGTGCCCACCGTAGGCAAGCCAGTGCGCCACATAGGGCCGCTGGCCGGATACCCGCTCGATCATGGCGCTCAATGTAGAGTCACCTTGGCCGGGCGACCGGGCAGGCTGTTGCGGCTCGCAGCCACCATCTCGCCCCGGAAATCCTCGACCATGCAGATGCTGTAGCCGGTCAAGTCGCCCAAGTCAGCCATGCCCTGAGCCGCGGCGTAGCGGTTAGCACGTGCAAGTGCCTCGATTGCGATGCGAAGCATCAGGTCAGGGTAGTTGGTGGCATCCGGTGTGATGATCGACTCGGCGTGCTGCATGGACTCGCAAACGGAGGCGAATATTTTCTGGGAGACTGGACAAGGCATGAGCTGAATCCGCTGGACAATGGATGCGCTTAGCCTGGCACTGATGCGGGAAATCCCAAGACGCTAGCGACCTGCTTCGCACCAGGGCGAACCGGTGACAAGCCAGCGGTCCCCGCACATAGCCGGGACCTCGGATTCGCCGATGGCGTTGGAGTGCGTCTCTGGCTGGGAGGCTGCTGGCTCAGGCGCAAACAGGTCGAGTTGAACCTCAGGGCGGCGTGGGGGCTTGAGTGCATGCCCCTTGTTAGCCATCGCGGATTTTCCGGCTTGTTTCCCCATAAGGGCCTCGTCAGGCTTTCTTGCGCAGCACGTCCCAGTGGTAGGGGCGCGAGCCGTGATGTTCCATGTGGCTGGCCACAAGCTCAGCGGCCTCTTGCGTATCCCACACGGACTCCGAGTATCGCTCACAGCGGTTTTCGTCGTCGTGAAAAACGATGTCGAAGCATGGGCGGTTGCCATCTAGGTACGAGATGTCTCGCACCTGGAAGGAGCGGAATGGACGGTTGTGCTGCTGCCCCATAGTGGTTCCTATCACCCCACCTTGGCCGGCGTACAAGCGCCGTCCCAGCGCCACTCGGGTGTCGATGACCCGCGGAAGTTATGCTCGATGGCCTTGGCCAATACCTGCGGGTCAATGCGCGTGAATACTGGCCGGCTTGCCAGGACATCCAGCAGGCCTTTGCGTATGGCATCGAACTCATGTTCGTCGATGCCCTCGAAATCCTGAGGACGGAAGAGGTTGAAATCGGTGGACTGGTCGCCGGGACAAACGTCCGGGGAGTCAAACATGAACAGCTCACCATTCAACACGCCCATGACAAGGGTGCCGCAGGCGTAGCGGAGCAGCGTGCCGGGCGGCTGATGGCGCAGCATGTCAGCCACCTCATACCAAACCATGAGCATCGCCTGGAACGACAGATCTGCAAGGCTGTCATGGTTCGCGTAGTGGAAGGGGTGGTGATGGTGTGGGTAGGGCTTGGACATCGCTTCGGTTTCCTGCACTGAAGTTGAACCGAGGATCACATGGAGCCAGGAAAACCCAAGCCCTAGCTGCCCTGCAGTTGCGCGACGTTGGCGTAGAACCGCCGGTCGAGAAGATCCGCCAGGCGCTCAGCATCGTTTGCAGCATCAGCAGGGTCGCGCTCAAGGGCGGATTCGAGGGCCTGCTTGAGCCAGGCGCTGCTGGTGGGGGCGGCCAGAATCGCCTGGATCTCGTCAGTAATGAGCATGGTTTTCTCCACGGTGAAGTTGGATCGCCGAATTCTCCCAGAATGGCTAGCCAGTTAATCGCCTTATCCGAACGGTATTTGGGGGAAAAGGAGTGGGCTGTGGCTCAGAAAAAAACGGTGCGCATAGATCGGAAAAAAGATCGGAAAAATGTTCCTTTTTTTAGCGCCCGCTAATAGTCTGTAAGCCGCTTGATGCCTGTGTTTGGGCAGTTGCGCTAATCAGAAAATAAATCGGAAAAATTCCATGCCAGATATGTTCGTCAACGGCAACCACTGGCTTGAGCCAATCGTCCCCTCTCCGGGCTATCCAGCAGATGTGCTGGAGCAAGCCGACTCGCTGCCTTTCCTGGCGGGTCAACTCGCTGGCCAGGTGTCTCCTGAGACAACCAAACGCCTTGGCAGGCTCATGCGCCTGACGAACAGCTACTACAGCAACCTGATTGAGGGGCAGTACACCGAGCCCGCTGATCTATCGACTCGAATCCAGCGGCGGGCAGCAAAGGAGCTGGGTCTTTTGGCCGTTGAGCATATCGAGGCCCAAGGTGCACTGGAGCGCGTTTTGGCTCAGCAGCAAGAGGAGATCACCTGGAGGGATATGTTCGCCCTGGATCTGCTCGCGTTGATCCACAAGCGGCTGTTCAAGGGGGCGAGAGAGGACGACCTTAGGCTGAGCGATGGGCGATTCATGACGCCGGGCCAACTGCGCGATGTCGCGCAACAGAACGTGACCGTAGGTGGCCACAACGCCCCTGCTTGGCAGTCTGTGAGGGCTATGGTGCAGCGGTTGCAGCAAGCCTATGGCGTTATGGGTGACCCTCGCGGCCGCCTGCTGGCCAGCCTCGCCTATCACCACCGTCTCGCCTACGTTCACCCCTTCGAGGACGGCAATGGTCGCGTTGTGCGCATGATGACCCATCTGCAACTGGTCAAGATCGGGATCGCATCACCGCTGTGGTCTATTTCGCGCGGACTGGCCCGCAGGCAGGACGAGTATTACGCACGCCTCAGAGCTGCAGACCAGCCGCGCCGGGGCGACCTGGATGGGCGAGGGCAGCTGACCCAAGCGGGGCTGGTGGAGTTCGTCCGCTTCATGCTCGGTGTCTGCATAGACCAGATCCAGTACACCCGCGATGCGCTGTCCTTGCCGGCACTGCGCGACAGGCTAGAGACGATCGTGCGCTACGAGCGCCGGTTCACCGAGGCCGGGGTAAAGCCCGAAGCCGCCCGCGCGCTGCATCTGCTGATCATCCAGGGCGAGGTTTCCCGCGCGGACTTCAAGGTCTACCTCGGCCTGCACGACAAGACTGCCGCCAACCAGCTCAAGGAGCTGATACAGCTCGGCGTGGTCGAAGCACCGTCGCCCAAGTCCCGCGAGCTTTATCCGGGCTTCCCGGTGTGGTTTGCCCAGCTGGTCTTTCCCGATCTGCACCGTAGGTTCCAGTGATGGCGAAATCCAGGCAGATATTATCCGCCTGACTTTGCCGGAAGCGCGCGACTCGCAGTACACTGGAGGCTGTACAGATATACAGCATAGACGATGCACGCATACCTCCTCGGGCAGCACAACGCGGGTGCTGCCCACCCGGTACCCTTCGGCGGCCAAGCCAGCTGCGGCTTCCCTTCGCCTGCAGCGGACTACCAGGAGCCCGATCTGTCCCTCGATCAGCTGGTAGGCATTAGCCCGACATCCTCGATCTTCCTCTTCCGAGCCTGGGGCGATTCTATGGTTGGGGCCGGCATTCATGACGGCGATGTGCTGGTGGTGGACAAGGCAAAGCAGGCCCAACCAGGGGACGTGGTGCTGGCGGTGATAGGCGCTGAGTTCCTGGTCAAACGACTACAGGTGGATGAGCAGGGCAGGGGGCTGCTGCTGGCCGAGCACGAGGGGTATCCCCCTGTGGTGCTGGGCGAGGACGAGGTTTTGGAGGTTTGGGGCGTATGCAGGTGGGTGTTGCACTTTCTGTAATGGTTCGGCAAGCAATTTTGTTTTTCTCACAAGAGTTAGTCTCCTAACCCATGTTGAAAATTAACGAATCCCCCATGGATTTATTACCGAAATGACCAGTGGAAGAAGATGCAATCTGTGTCTCCGGCGCAGGCAGATGACTGAAGATCACCTCTTCCCAAGCGGTCTAGTCTCGCCAGGGCAGCGCCGAGTTACGAAAATTCTACACACAGTAGATCCTAATTTCCGCGGTCGCCAAGGATCATTTCTTGCTCAGAATGGTGTGAAGAAGGCTACGCTGTGCGCGGATTGTAATAACCGGGTCCTTGGCATCGAGTTAGACCCCTACCTTATTGCAGCATACTCGGCTGCATCTTCCGCACTAGAATCTGCACGCTTCCCAGTAGTGGGTGACCTCAAGCTTTTCAATATCAATCTGAACAGGGTTGCACGAGCCGTGGCAGGGCACATGATGGCTCTGGATGATAAGCCTCTTGCGCGGCACACGATGGCGCGGCAATTAAGGCGTTTTGTACTCCAAGAGCAGTGTGGACTTGACCCATCGTTGCGTTTCTTAATGTGGCTTTATCCGTTCAAACGACAGGGTATGCTGAAAGATCTTCACCATGCTGAGTTTGGTAAGCCCTATGAGCCTATGTGGATTTCAGCATTCAAAACATATCCGCTCGCCTTTGCTTTTTCTACAGAGATTCAGAATCCGAACTATAGGCTTGCTGGAGTGATTGATCTTACGCGATGGGTTACCACGGATGTGGAACAGCATTTCAATATAAGAGTTCCAGCGCGGCCAATTGTAGATAGTAATTGGCCGTTTGCTCCTCATCCTAATGGCGCCATATTCACCGGCCAAAACGCCAGCGTAACAACTGCACCATTCAAGAAAGCTCCAAAGCAGCAGGCAAGCTCTCAGAACCGATGATGTATCTCAATTGAAAGTGGAGTTGCAATGAAGCAAACATTCCCACCTGGTTACTGCCCAGATCGTTGTTCTGGTGGTGACTCAACGAGGCAAATGCAAGTAAATGACGGCCTCCTCAATCAGTTTCCTAATAAAGCCAGAGAGGCTATTCAGGAACATGGAGGAGCAAAGCGCTGTACCTACTGTGGATTGGTATATCTCTATCCTCTTGTGACATTCGGCGGGAGATTAGGCTTCTGGAACTCGGGTGTAAGGGGACAGGGTTGGGCCGAGTAGGGCACGCGGCCGGGTCGACGTAGCGAAGAACTATGTTTCTAATAGGCACAAGTGCCTATACCCTTGCATAGGCACTTGTGCCTATTAGTTCGAGGTCGCATCACCATGGACAACCGCCAGCGATACCTTCTGCTCCTTGAGCAGTACAGCATCACGCAAGCCAAGAGTGCTGAGCTGATTGCAGCCGTGACGCAGCGCCCGTGCTCTGCTCGAACAGTCCGCTCCTGGCTCAATGACCCCGAGAAGCCGAGTGCTCGTGAGTGCCCAGACTGGGCCGTGGCCGCGCTGCAGAAGGCCATCGACTTCATGGAACAGGCCATCGCAAGGCGACGGGCTCTACAAGAGAGCACTATCGCACAGGATGCGAGGTAGAGGCTGTGTGCAGCCACTATGAAGCACCCAGCCCAGAGCGGCTGAAGCAAGCCTTCGGGGTGGCAGTTGCACCTGGAGCGCAGATTGAGCTTTGGCCTGGCTACCGCGGCTCCTTCCTAAGGGAGCTTGAGGGCGAGATTCAGGCTGAGACAGGTGTGTTCGGTCTACTCCCAGGCTGGGCCAAGGATGAAAAGTTGGCCCGTCGCACCTATAACGCCCGTTCAGAAACTGCAGCAGAGAAGCCTTCTTTCCGTTCGGCCTGGCGTCATGCCCGCCATTGTGTGATCCCGGCGGTGGCCATCTACGAACCGGACTGGCGCAGCGGCAAAGCGGTACCGACCAGAATCGAGCGGAGAGATGGAGGATTGCTGCTGATCGCTGGGCTCTGGGAGAGCTGGCAGAACCCAGCTGGACTGCAGGTCCTCAGCTACAGCATGCTGACCGTGAATGCGGACCAGCATCCCCTGATGAGCCAGTACCACCGGCCAACCGATGAGAAGCGCATGGTCGTCATCTTGCCAAGCAGCCAGGTCGAGGCCTGGCTGCGCGCTCCGGCCAACGAGAGCCAGGCCTTCCTGCAGCAGTACCCGGCAGACCGCCTATGCGCATTGCCCTGATTGACGCCAACAGCTTCTACTGCTCGGCGCAGATCCTCTTCGAGCCCTGGTACCGGGATCGACCTGTGGTGGTGGCCAGCAACAACGATGGTTGCGTGGTGAGTCGCAACGATGCAGCGAAGGCTATCGGCATCAAGATGGGCGAGCCGGTGTTCCAGCTGCGGGAGTTGGTCGACCGTGGCCAGGTGAAAATTTTCTCCTCGAACTACGCCCTGTACCAGTCCATCAGCAACCGCATCATGGCCATTCTCGAAGAGCTGGCCCCCCGGATCTTTGTCTACAGCATCGACGAGTGTTTCGCTGACCTTGCCGGCGTTCCTGACCCGGAGGGATGGGGAAGGATGGCCAGAGATCAGATCCAGCAGCGACTTGGAATGCCAGTCGGTGTTGGCATTGCCCCTACGAAGACCCTCGCCAAGTTGGCTAACTGGGCGGCGAAGAAGTGGAAGGCACAGACCGGCTGCGTCGTCGACCTGAGCGACCCTGTGCGGCAGGAGAAGCTGCTCCGTTATGCGCCGGCCGCCGAGGTCTGGGGGATAGGCCCTCGCCTCAGTGCCCGTCTGCAGGCCGAACTGAACATCCACACGGCCTGGCAGCTGGCCACGGCCGATCCCAAGCTATTGCGCCGCTACTTCAACGTTAACGTCGAGCGCACTGCCCGCGAGCTGCAGGGCGTCCCATGCTTCCCGTTCGAGGACGGCGGGCCTGACCGCAAGCAGCAGATCATCTGCTCTCGGTCGTTCGGAGAGGATGTTTTCTCCCTGGATCAGCTGGAGGCGGCTGTCACCACCTTCGCCTCCACGGCCGCCGGCAAGCTCAGGTCGCAGGAGAGCCTTGCCAACTGCGTCCAGGTGTTCGCGCGGACAAGCCCGTTCGGCCGCGGGGAGCCCTTCAGTGGCGCGCGGATTATCGCCATGCCGTATCCGACCAGCGACACCCGCGACATCGCCCAGGCCGCCCTGCGGGGGCTGCGCAGCATCTACCGACCAGGGCCGGCCTACCGCAAAGCTGGGGTCATGCTGACACAGTTCGTCGAGCGCGGGGCATTCACAGGCGATCTTTTCGCCCCCAAACCCCGGCAGGGGAGCGATGCGCTGATGCAGGTGATGGACGCGATCAATGCCCGGCAGGGCAGGGGCGCTGTTCGCCTGGCGCGCGATGCCTCTGCGGGCCAGTGGTCCATGCGCAGGGAGATGCTGAGCCCGGCGTACACCACCTCCTGGCAGGATCTGCCAAAGGCCCGCTAGCAGGACTTGGGTTTTCTGCGACCCGTGTTCCCCTAATCCAAACGGAAAAGGGGGGCAGTCGTTGCAACTGCGTAACTACCAGATCAGTCAGCTCACAGCGCTGCGTGAGGGCGTGTCCCTGAAAGAGTGGGCACAGCTTCTGATGAGCCCTACGGGGTCGGGCAAAACTGAGGTGGCCAAGGCCATCATTCAGGGCGCGTACAGCAAAGGTAAACGTGCCTGGTTCATCGTCGACGGCGTGAAGCTGCTTGACCAGACGTTGGCGCGATTCATGGCAGACGGCATCACGGCCGGTGCGATTCAGTCGAACCACCCATGCACTGATCACAGCTTGCCGATCCAGGTAGCGACAATCCAGAGCCTGCGAGGTCGACTGGAGCTGATGCTCAAGAACCGCCCTCCGCAACTGGTAGTGATCGACGAGGCACACGTTCTGCACCAGGCACACCAGGCGCTGATCAAGTGGTGTATCGCAAATCAGGTGCCGGTAATCGGCCTGAGTGCGACTCCGTTCCGCCGTGGGCTGGGCCTGATATTCAAGCGCCTGGTGTCTTGCATCACGACCAAGGAGCTGACGGAGCAGGGTTTCCTGGTACCGACCGAGTGCTATGTCCCGTTCGTGCCGTCACTCAAGGGGGTCAAAACCAACAAGGACGGCGACTGGATCGAAGACGAGTTGGCCGAGGTGATGGGCGACGCCCAGATCCTCGGGGACGTGGTGAAGCACTGGAAGGAGCTGGGGGAGAACCGGCAGACGCTGGTTTTCGCCTGCAACGTGAACCACTCCAAGCAGCTGGCAGAGTCCTTCTTCAACGCGGGCGTCATGGCCGCACACATCGACGGCTACATGGACCCAGATGAGCAGGATGAGATTGTCCGGCTCTACAAGGCCGGCAAGATCAAGGTGCTGTGCAGCGTCGCGATGCTCGCCAAGGGCTTCGATGACCCGGCGACCAGTTGCATCGTGCTGGCCCGTCCGACCCGGAGCCTGATGTTGCATTACCAAATGCTTGGGCGCGTCCTCCGTCTGTGCCCTGAGATTGGCAAGACCAACGGCATCATCATCGACCACGCCGGGAATCTTCTGCGCAATGGCCGGCCTACCGACGAGCTGCCCGACAGGCTGGATACCGGGGAAGGCGATCCGGTTGACCGGCGTAAGCAGGACAACCAGCCGGAGGATAAGAAGGAACGAGCCTGCCCCCAGTGCAAGTTCATGTACTCGGGGCTGCGCTGCCCGAAGTGCGGCCATGAGGTTGAGATCAAGGAAGGAGTTGCGGTTGCCAACGGCAAGCTGGTGAAGCTCGAAGACCGCAAGTCAGTGATCGGCCCGAACAACAAACAGAAGATCTTCGGTGAGCTGCTGCAGTACGCACGCGATAAGGGCAAGAAGGACGCTTGGGCGCAGTATGCCTACCAGGCCTTCATGGGCGAGCCGATAAAGCGCGAGTTCTTGGCCGCGCCGCCGGTGCCGACTTCCCCAGAGATCAGCCAGTGGGTCAAGGGATACAACGTGAGGCGTGCAAAATCTAAGGGTAGGGAAAGGTATGGGTGATGACTGGAACCCGTCATCGAAATAGGACAGTCTTTTACGGTCACCACTACTGACGAGAGAACATCTGTGCAGACCTTCCAAATGTTGGCCGCAACGGCTGCTAGCCTCACCATCCCCGCTGTACCGGACATGAATTATCTGAAGGCGCTGATGAACCGCCCATTTCCCGCGAGCCGCGATGGGTTGGAGACGCCGGAGCGGTTGGAGTGGATGCTCGAAGCTGAGGCACGCTATCGCGTCACCCTAGCGCAGAAAATCCTCGATGTTGCCCAGGCGGCCCACAAGTGAAGTTCAGCGAGATCGAGACTACTGCTGCTATCGGCAGAACCCTTGAGGGGAGGACCATCACCGTCCGGGATCTGCTGCAGGCCTTTGCGATTGTCAGTGGTACCAAGCTGGGCTCGCAGGAGTTTGACCGTGCGCTGGGAGATCCTGCGCAAATGCACGCGCGGGAAACGCTGGCAAACTCCAGCCGCTTCAATGCACTGCGTTCGCTGATCCAAGCAGCAAGCGAGGGCGGCCCGATGACCTTCGAGCCGCAACCTGGTGAACCGAGACTGCGTTCTGTATCGGTCACCCAGAGCATCGAAGATGGTTCACGGTTCTCGGCGGTGACCATTGAATTCTCCGGGACTGAACAACCCCAGGTTGGGTTTGAGCAGGCATTGGATAACCTCACTCGGGCATAAGCCAACACTCAGAGGAGCAACAAACAATGAATCGACAAGAACTGGTGCAGGCCATCGCCAAGGACACCGGACAGCCTCAGACCACGGTGAATGCTGTGCTGAACAGCTTCATCGCCAAGGTCCAGGACGGGGTGGCTGCAGGCGAAAAGGTCACCCTGGTCGGCTTCGGCACCTTCGAGGCCACGGAGCGTGCTGCACGCCAAGGTCGCAACCCACAGACTGGCAAGGTGATGCAGATTGCCGCCACTCGCAGTCCGAAGTTTTCGGCGGGCAAGGCCTTCAAGGACATCGTTCGCGGCTAGTGATCGAGGTCAAAACAGAGCCGCCTTCGGGCGGCTTTGTCGTTTCTGGCATATCCGTACAGGAAGTGACGGGATATGGGCTTGGGACTCCGGCCCGGCGTGCGAGCATAGGTGCATCGAAAAGGAAGCCCTATGGACTCTAACGCCCCCCCATCCATCACCCTCACATCCGCAGCAGGCGGGTACCTGGCCACCATGCTGCGGCACGGCTGGATGATCCTCACCTTTCGCCACCACGGCGAAGGCCTCGATGCGATCTCCAACCGCCATCTCACAGTCCTGGCCGCCTTGGGCCTCATGGCCATGTGGTACCTGCCGAGTATTACTCGGGGCGCTGAGTTGCCGAGTCTGGGCATGGTCGCCATCGGCCTTGCAAGCTTCGCCATCGGCCGAATCCAGTTTGGCGCGGCCACCGCAACAGGGTTTGCACTGCTGATGTTGATCACCGAACCGGCTGCTGCGCTAATGCGCCTGGCGGCAGGGGAGGTCGGCGCACAGATCGACTACGGCCTGCGCGTCTGGTGCCTCGCGGCAAACCTGCTGTACGTCCTGCGCTGCTCCAGGCGGGCAAAGCGCGGGAAATAAAATCGCCTGGGAAGCCACATGAACTCGACACACGAACAGCTGCCGGTCATTGAGTACGAGGGCGATCACCTGGTCGTCAAGGCATATGCAGGATGCGGAAAGACTACGACCCTCGTCGCCTACGCCAAGGCCCACCCGCTTCTGCGCATTCTCTACCTGGCATACAACCGTGCAATCCGCGACGAGGGAGCCGCGAAGTTCCCGAAGAACGTGGAGTGCAAGACATCCCACCAGCTTGCTTGGGCCAGTCACGGCAGGCTTTACCAACACAAGCTCGGCAACGCGAGGTTAACCGACATCGGCAATCTGCTCGGGTCGCGCGACTGGTCCCTGATCAAGAACTCACAGGCCACCCTCAACGCCTTCCTGTCCAGCGGCAGCCGGGAGATTGGGATCGAGCACATACTCGCCAGCGGCCAGGAGAGCTTGCAGGATGCTGGCGAGGCAGATGTTGATCGGGTAATCGCTGCTGCCAAGCGAATCTGGGAAGCGATGATCGACACGGAGGATAAGTTCCCCTGCGCTCACGATGCGTACCTCAAGCTCTACCAGTTGAGTAATCCCCAACTCAACTACGACGTGATCCTCTTCGACGAGGCTCAGGACAGCAACCCTGTGACCGCTGCCCTCGTGGCCGCCCAGCGTGCCAGGAAGATTTTTGTTGGTGACAAATGGCAGCAGATCTACCGGTGGCGCGGCGCGGAAAACGCGCTGGACGAGCAGATCGAGCTGGGTGCCGATGCGATGTACCTGACCAACTCGTTTCGCTTCGGGCCAATGATCGCCGGGGTGGCCAACGCCATCCTTTCGATGCAGGGCGAAACACGCCCACTGGTTGGGCTTGGCCCTCGGGACAAGGTGGTCACCTCGTTGCCGTTTGGGACGGGCCATCATGCTGTGCTCAGCCGCACAGTAGCAGGCGTGATCATGTCCGCTATCGACGCAGTAGAAGCCGGCCAGGTCGTCTACTGGAACGGTGGAATCGAGGCCTATCAGCTCTCTGACCTGGAGGACCTGTATTTTCTGAGCAAGGGCAAGAAAGACCAGATTCGTAACAAGCGAATGTTCGCCCCCTTCAATTGCTACCAGAACTACATGGATGCCGCCGAGGAGTCGGAAGACCCCGAGATGAACCGCTTGTTGCGCATCATCAGCGATCAACCTGACGTGCCCAAGCTGCTGAGCGTGCTGCGAAAGAACTCCACCGACGAGCAGGATAAGGCCGACATTACCGTCAGCACTGTCCATCGCTCGAAGGGGCTGGAGTGGGATGTTGTGCTCCTGGAGGAAGACTTCCCTGACATCTTCGACACCGAGGTTGTCAGCGGGGAGCGCCTGGTTGACGAGCTGAACCTTCTCTACGTTGCCGCGACACGCGCCAAGAAAGTGCTGGTCATCAACCAGATCATCGATCTGATCATCCGCAAGGCTGTGGTAGCGATGAAGAAGCGCCAGGGGGTACCGGCATGATCGAGCTGTTCCTCGCCCTCCTGCTGGTTCCCTCTCTTGTCATCTACCTGTGGGAAAAGTTCGTGAGCCGGCTCTCGACGATGAGCTGGGCCGTCTATCGAGCTACAGGGCTGATAGGCACCCCAGTGCACGAGATGGCCCATGCCCTGGCATGCTTGATTTTCGGCCTGCGCATCACATCCATGTCGCTGTATTCGCCCAATACCATCACCGGCAGCATGGGTTTCGTGCGGTTTTCCTATTCGCCGGGCAACCTGCGGCATGCGCTGGGTATGGCTGTGCAGGGCATCGCACCTTTGATCGTCGGCAGCCTGGCTGTTGTGCTTGGGCTCGGTATCCAGAACGAAGTGGCGGCACCCAGCCAGGGGGTGTTGGGCATAGCGGTTTGGCTTGGGCAGGTGGCATCGGTGACGCTCGATGCGTTGACGGAAATGGTGCTCCGCGGCCTGATCGAGGCGCTGGCAGCGGCCCTGCTGCTGATGGTTGCAGTGCACGCTATTCCCAGCTGGGCGGACATCAAGATCGGCCTTAAGGGGCTCGTGCTGCTGCTGATCCTCGGCGGTAGCCTGGTGGTCGGGCTGGAAGCCATGTGGGCTTCCGGGGCGTCCCTGTTGGGGCGTGACGCAGGCGATTACCTGATGCGCGCTGCTGCAGCAGTAGAGTGGGCGTTGATATGGGCGTTGTTCGGCGCAGTGTCCGTTGTAACGCTGGCCATCACCGCCTCGGTGATCTTCATCCTGGTGCCGTCGAGCGTTTGGTACTGCTGGGACTGGATTCGCGGAGCCCGCGGGCACGTCTAAGGTGCGCTGTGGCCTCGGGCAAAGCTGAGGGCGCAGAGTACGGGGGCTTGCTGCTCGGCGGGGAGTCGCTGGATCTCCCCCGAGGCCCAGTGCCACCAGCGCTGGCCGAGCAACTTGCGCTTACCCAGCAGCTGAGCGGCGCGGGAAAGTGCGTCAGCCACGGGCAGATCGGCCTGTGGCACAAGCAGTAGCTCCAGCTGGTCAGGGTTAGCGGGTCGTCTTCGCAAATTTGCGTGCCTTCATCGGTTGAACAGGCATGGTCGACAAGGCATCATTGCAGGGCCTGTGAAAGGGCGCGGCAGCTGTCCGCCATACAGCTCAAGATTCTGTAGCCACCCACTTCTGGTGTGCTCAAAAGCAGCTATCACCACGATAGCGCATCTCAAGTTCCAGGAATCAATCACTAGCGCATGTGCGTTGGTGCTTGTCCGTGCATTGCACGGGTCGAAACTGGCGACTCATCCAGTTTAAGCAACACAACTAACCCTTGCGGGGAAATCCCCGCCAGGGGATTTCTTCGCTCTATATAAAATGGAGCAAAGAAGAATGACTGAAGTAATCAATCTGACAAAGTTCAAAGCCACTGCAGAACTGGAGCGTTTCGGCGTTCGTGATCTGCGTTCGTGGAGTGAATTT
Source organism: Aquipseudomonas alcaligenes (assembly GCA_900156135.1). Taxonomy (GTDB): domain Bacteria; phylum Pseudomonadota; class Gammaproteobacteria; order Pseudomonadales; family Pseudomonadaceae; genus Aquipseudomonas; species Aquipseudomonas alcaligenes_D. Next base: position 49,951 of record FTMP01000012.1, read on the forward strand.
CAGGAGATCCGCAATCTCCTGTTCTTCCCGGCTCCTCCTACTCAGGAACAAGTTGCTAAGCGCGTTGAGCGATTGGCTGCCATCGCTGTGAAGGAGTCGGAAAAAACTGGTGCAACTACCGTTCTGGTGAGCTGCCCGCCGTGGATGATGCAGCCGCTGTGCCGTGAGTTGATTTACTTCAACCTCACGCCGGTTGTGAGCTTCACCAAAAAGACCAACGATGAAGGTTTGTCCGTAGTCGCGCTGGTCAACGCCGCTTAATAGCAACACACATAAATCGCCCACTGGGGGAGAAATTCCCTATTGGGGATTCTCCTTTAAGTCGGGCTTCGCGTTCGAGAAAGGAGAATCTAGATGAATACTTTCAACATCAAAGTTCCGATGACTGAGTTTGGTTTCGTAAACAACGCGCAAGCGCCTGCTTTCGATCCCACCCATCAGTACATGGATCATGTCGCGCCGAAGAACGTCAACTATGTGTTTCGTGCAGAGCTGCTGAAGCCCTTCATGAACTGGTTGTACCAACCCTTCGGAGATGCCGGCATGCTGGTCGGCCCCACCGGCTCGGGTAAGTCCTCGCTCGTTGAGCAAGTGACCTCCCGGCTGAATTGGCCATGTCTCACCGTGTCGGCGCATAGTCGCATGGAGATGCCAGAGCTGACCGGCTACAACCTGCCCGTTACCGATCCGGTGAGCGGCGACCTGAACACGAAATTCGTGGACGGGCCGCTGACCAAGGCCATGCGCCTTGGCTTCGTGTTTGTGCTCGATGAGTACGACACCCTGGACCCGGCTGTGACTGTGGGCTTGCACGCAATCCTTGAGGGTCGTCCCCTGGTGATTGCTGAAAATGGCGGGGAAGTGGTCAGGCCTCACCCGAACTTCCGGTTTGTCGCTTGCGGCAACACCTGTGGTCAGGGCGACGACAACGGGCTCCATGCTGGCACCATGCAGCAGAACCTGGCGTCTCTGGATCGCTTCCGCGTGTGGAAGGTGGACTACCTCAGTGCTGAAACTGAAGTGGCTGCGCTGATGCAAGGCGTCCCCGGACTCCCACAGAACATCGCCGAGAACATGGTGAAGGTGGCGAACTCGGTTCGTGATCAGCACCAGGGCAAAGGCGGTAACTACCTCAGCGTGACAATATCCACCCGGATGTTGCAGCGCTGGGCTCGCATTGGACTGGCTTATACCCAGCTCGGCGCGAGCGAAAACCCGATTCAGGACGCACTGAACGAGTCGCTGCTTAACCGCTGCGACAAGACTCAGCGCCTGGGCATCGTGAAGATCGCGCAAAGCGTCTTTGGCGGTACCTGGAACCACGCTGCCTGATCAAAACCCTAACGGGGGAATCTCCCCCGAAAGGGCGTGATTCCCCCTTCTTGCTTTCGAGAAAGGAGAATCACGTATGTCTATGCAAGCCAACGAGATCAAGATCCTTGATCAGATCCTGCTGGTAGACCTAAGCGGCATCCACCTCTGGACCGCCCGCAAAAAGCTCAAGCCTGAAATGCTGGAGGGGAAAATTCCTCCTGCAACTTTGGCCTCCCTCGGTTCGATGCGAGTCATCGACCCGGAGAAGCTGAAGCCGTTCGAGAAAATCAAGCGGCAGGCTACGAAGGTGGTGGAGGAGTGCGGGGTGAAGTTTCTGGGGGGCTATGCCATTTCCCAGGACAAGATCCAGGATGTCGTTGACAGCCTGGAAGCCCTGAAAACTCAGTTCTACGACCTGAAGAATAACTTCCTTCCTAACTACGACCGCTGGGTAACCGAGTGGATCGAGAAAGGCTGGGAGAAGCAGGAGTGGCGCGACGCCATCCGGACTTCCGTGACGCCGAAAGGGGTTGTGGATGCCGGCATGCAGTTCGGCTATGCGGCTTGCCGTGTAGCCCCTGATGGCGACAAGAAGCTCGCCGGCACTCTGGGCGGGCAAGTTCGCGGCCTGGCCGATCAGCTTTACGCTGAGACAGCTGAAACCGCAGAGCGCCTGCTCGAAACCGGCCTGGCCACTCGTGGCCATGTCACACAAACGACGCTGAACACGGTACGGAAGATCAACGCCAAGCTACGCGGCCTGATGTTCCTGTCCAGCGATGTCAAAGCCCTCTCCGATCACATCGACGCGACCCTCGCAGCGCTGCCGACATCGGGTGTGGTCAATGGCACGCAATACAACGCCGTGGTCACGCTGGTGTCGTCTCTCTCGGAAGAGGAGTCGATCAAGCGTCTGATCAAGCATCTCAACCAGGCCGCCGGCCAGGTTGTGCAGCTTGAAGTCGAGGAACCCGAAGCACCGGCTCAACCCGAGCCCGAGCAGAATGTTTCTCCCCTGGATTGGTCACCTGTCGAAGTCGGAGCAAGCAGCGCACAAGCGCCGCAAGCCGAGCCTGAAGAGGAGATCGAGGACAGTTCAGACGAAGAAGCTGAGGCAGTTCTGGCCACCCTGTTCCAGTTCCGCCAAGCCCCGGAAGCTGCTCCCGAGCCTGTCACCGATGAGGTACCGGCCGATGCAGCAACCGAGGCAGAAATAGCGCCTGAGCCCCTGCCGCAAGCAGCCGGCTTCTGGTTCTAAATCCAACCATAAACCCCGCGCGGGAGTCCTCCCGCACGGGGGGATTCCCTTTACGCGGTGGCGAGAAAGGAGAATCAAGATGAGCAGCAAATCCTTGATCGGCTCCCTGCCGATCTACGCACAACACCTGAGCGAGCAAACTGGCGTGAAGGTGGTAGTCGAAGGTAGCCGGGCTTACACAGACGGTCAGAAGGTAGTTGTCCCGCATAACCTGGACGATCTGCCCCTGTCTTTCGGCTTCATCGCGCACGAGTGCTCCCATGTCCGAAACACCGACATGGACACGATGAAACTGGCGATGAAGACCCCGTTCCGCAAGAACTTGCTGAACATCCTGGAAGACATCCGAATCGAACGCCTGAGCATGGATCAGTACCCAGGTACTGAGGATGACATCCGCTACCTGAACCGAAAGGTTCTCCTTGAGCCCTTCAAGCCCGAGGCTGTAGCTGGTCAGCCGCCCCTGCACACCGTTCATAACGCCATCCTCATGGGTACCTACTGGAGAGTTCAGGAGCCCCAGCTTGAGGTACCGGCGAAAGCCTATCTGTCCGAACTGGAAAGCCTCCTTGGGGCTGACCTGGCCGACCAGATCATGGCCAGAGCCTGCGATGTCCTGAAGTGCAGCAGCACGATGGAAGTCCTTGGCCTAGTTGACGACATCATCGCCATGCTGCCCTCCCCGGAGGATAAGCAGGACCAGGATGAGCCCAGCGACTCCGATTCCCGACAGAGCCCGGAGCCGCAGCAGAATCCTGATGACAAGCCGCAAGGCAAGTCCGATGTTGGAGACGATCAGAAGCAGGACCAGCAGGGCCAAGGTGCTAGCGCCGAGGCCAAGCCGGATCAGCAGGGCAAGGATGAGGGTGATACCGACTCCAAGCAGAAAACTTCCTCTGGCGATGAGCCGGGTGATGACGATGCTGGGCAGCAGGGGGGCGACCAGCCGGCCGATGACGGGAGCGATTCCGGCAACGACCAGCAAAGTACAACCCCCAGTGACGCGGCATCTGATCTGCGCGAGCAGGCCATGAATGCCTCCGAGAATGACCTTCAAGGGCTGATCTCGGAAGTCGGTGACGCTGCCGCTGCGATGCTGGGCCAGAAGGCACGGCAGAACGGAGTCGAGCAAGCCTTCTCTCTGGGTGGGCGCTCTTCTCAGCGTGGCGAAGACGCCTCACAGCGTCGAATCCGGCTGGGGCTGGAGCGCTCGTCTGGTCTTCGGCAAGTCCTCAACGGCTTGCTGCAGGCTCAGGTCGATTGCCGAGTGCGTCTCAAGCGTACTGGGCGTCGGATCGACACTTCGCGAATCGGCATGCTTCCAGCAGGCGAGACGCGGGTGTTCCGGAGTAAGGCAAGGGCCGAGCGGCATTCAGCAGCCATCCAATTTCTCCTCGACAAGTCGGGGAGCATGCGGGAGGCGATGGATGAGGCTGAAGCGGCGCTTTATGCCGTGCTTCATGCACTGGAGAACATCCCCGAGGTCACGACCGGGGCGATGTCCTTCCCAGAGCGTGGGCACGATGGCATCGAGCGCTGTGCGCTGGTCAAGGGTCACCGGGAACGGTTGATCACGGCGGTGCATCAGAAGGGGTTTGGCGCTGCTGTGCAGGGGTGTACGCCTCTGACACAAGCGCTGTGGCCTGCAGCAACGGATCTGATCGTGGCAAAGGGTGAGCGCAAGATTCTGTTCGTCATCACTGATGGCGAGCCGGACAACGCTTACACGGCACGCGAGATGATCAAGCGCTGTGAAGCAAGCGGGATTGAAGTGATAGGGCTCGGTTTTGGCGGCGCGAATGCGTTCGTCATGGGCAACCTGTTCACCCACTACCGCGCAATAGGCACGGTTGCCAACCTCAAGGATGCGCTCTTCGGGCTCGTTCGAGAGGCGCTGGCGGCCTAAGTCAAAGCATTCCAACCCGTTAGGGGGTCATCCCCTAACGGGGGTGCTCCCTCCGTGTTGTGGGAGCCCAAAATGGAAAACACTGCATTGGCAATGCCTCTCCTCGATCTGTTTGGCGAGGAAGTAATAATCCAGCGGCGCTCGTTCGAGCGTCGTCCTCGGATGCGGACGGTCAAGACGACAGTTCAGCAGCTGGGGTTCCTCGACATCCTGGAGATGTCGGATGAGGAGCTGGAGGCTCTGCGGGCCGGCGAGGAGATCACAGACGAATACATCGACTGGCTCCGCGAATACCTGCTGAAGCTAACCCTGCGGCAGATTATTCACCCGCAGGTAAGCGACAAGAATTGGCGTGAAGCCATGGACTGGCTGCTGTCGGATGAGACCCACCCGTTCAGCTTCCGTGTCTGCTGCAACGCCAGCGGCGCTGATCATGAGGATGTCCGAGAGGGCACCCTGCAGATCATGCGCAAGCACATGAAATAACCCAACGATAAAGCCCGCCAGGGGGAAAGCCCCTCGCGGGCTTTCTCCGTAAGGGGGCTCCTGAAAGGAGAAATGTGAAATGCTGAAGAGCTCTGTGGTTTCGTACCCGGATCGTGGTCACTATGGAAATTCGCGGTACCGCGGCAACTGCACCGGCAGAATCGTGAAGGACTTCTTCGCTACCTACATCAAGCGCAAGGATGGGTTGGTGGTAGACCCAAGCATTGGTGGTGGTACGAGCGTCGATGTTGCACGCGAGATGGGCCTCCGGTTCGTTGGCACTGATCTTCACCAGGGGTTCAACCTCCTGGTCGACGATCTACAAAGCTACCTGGGCGAAGAGGCCCATGTTGCCTGGTGGCACCCTCCATATGCGGGGATGCTCCAGTACAGCGGAGTGGAGTGGGGCGAGCCGAACAAGTGGGATCTGTCGCGTATGGCGATGGGGGACTTTACCGAAGCTCTCGAACTGGCAGTGATGAACATTCACGATGCAGTCGAGACAGGCGGGGCTTATGGAGTCCTCATGGGAAACCTGAGGCGCGGAGGTGAGTATTACAACCTCTCGTCACTGGTTGAGCGCATCGCGCCGGGCAAGCTGATCGACGAGATCATCAAGGTCCAGCACAACTGCGTGTCTGACTCGCGTACCTACCGGGGCAACCTGGTGCGTATCGCCCACGAAAAACTGCTGGTGTTTCGCAAGTCGCAGGCCTCGTTGTTCCTTCTTGGGACAGTGCAGCGCCGGGCTGAGGCAATGACGGGCATCACTTGGCGGGCAGCTGTCCGCCGGGTGCTTCAGGGCGGGAAGGTTCTTCACCTGAAGGACATCAACGCCATGGTCGAGCCTTACGCGACATCACGCAGCAACAATCACTGGCAAGCCAAGGTGCGCCAGGTTCTGCAAGACGAGCGTTATTTCGTCCGCGTGGAGCCGGGTGTCTACCGGCTTGCTGCGTGAGGTGCCAGATGATGACGGATGCGAAGCGCGAAGCCTTCATCACCGAGCATGTCTCGCCAGTCTGCCCCGTACCCTGCGACTTCGCTCAAGGGGACACGGTGACAGTGCTGAACGGAATGGGAGTTGAGATTCAGGGGAAAAGGATTCTGGGCTTTGTCCGGGAGATTGACCCTGAATGGCGACCCAAGGCGATCGTTTACCTCGACTGGGACTGCTACTGGTTCCCAGTTGAAGTCGAGAGGTTGACCCTGGAAAGCCAGGACGTTTGTTCGTCCTGCAACTCGCCAGCAGAAAGCATCATCGGGTGCCCCGATGGTGCCGAGCTTTGCTCTCAGTGCTTCGAGGACTCGAACTACTGACATCTCAACCGCCAGGGCTTTCGTCCAGGCATAAACCAAACCCCTGCGGGAGAAAATCCCGTCAGGGGTTTTCTCCGTCTGGGGTTCCCAACCAGAAAGGAGAACTACCCCATGACCACCATCATCAACACGAAGATTGGTGAATCGAAGAACGTCGCACGTCTGTGGCTGGAAGGCCGCAAGCTCGAAAGGGCAGGGGTGCGAATCGGAGCCCGCTATCAGTTGGTCCCGAACAAAGCGAGTGAGCGCCTGGAGCTTCGCGAGGCTCCTGCTGGGGCGAACGACCAGGTGTTTACCGTCTCCAAACGTGAGCGCCGCGGCAACGTGGTCCCACTGATGGAAGTTCGCTCCAAAGTGCTGACCGAGCTGTTCGAGAACATCGAGCGGGTTCGGGTGGCGATTAAGCACGGTCGCATCGTGGTGACCGCTCTGCATCTTGAAACCAAGGTGAGGGAGCGCGTTAAGCGGTTGACCGAAAAGCTGCGTACCGGAGAGCCGCTGGCAGTAGCCAGTCTCTTCCACGGTGGCGGTGTGCTGGACAAAGCGCTTCACAGCGGCCTACGTCGCGCGGGGGTGAAAACCTTCGTGCAGGTGGGCGTTGAGCTTGAGCCTGAGTACCTGGACTCCTCCCTGGAGAACAACCGGGAGCTCTGGAACGAGAGGAGCGTCGCGATCTGCTCTGACATCCGGGAGATCAACTGGGCCGGAAACGCGCCCCAGTGCGAGATCCTGGTAGGAGGCGTGCCCTGCACAGGCGCGTCACGTGCAGGCCGCAGCAAAAACAAGCTGGGGATAGCAGAGGAGCATTCCTCGGCCGGCGCTTTGTTTGTGGACTATCTCGATGCGGTGAAGGCGCTTAACCCCGCCGTTTGCATCATCGAGAACGTCCCCGAGTACCAGTCCACCGCCGCGATGGTGGTGATCCGTTCGGTTCTGTGCAGCTTGGGCTACCAGCTCAAGGAGGCAGTCCTGAACGGCAACGATTTCGGCGCACTTGAGCGGCGTAATCGGCTGGTGGTCGTAGCGACCAGCAAGGGGCTGCCTGACCTGTTCGACTTTGCCGAGCTCACGCCGGTAAGGGAGATGGAAGGAAGCATCAACGAGGTACTGGAGGATGTGCCGCTCGATTCTGAGCGGTGGAAAACCTTCGACTACCTGGCTGAGAAAGAGGCCCGAGACAAGGCAGCAGGAAAAGGGTTCGCCCGGCAACTGCTGACTGGTACAGAGGGTCATTGCGGAACGATAGGTCGGGCCTACGCGAAGTGCAGAAGCACAGAGCCGTTCCTGGTCCACCCGTTGAATCCGTCACTGTCGAGGCTGTTTACGCCGGTCGAACACGCGCGGCTGAAGGGAATCCCAGAGGAAGTAATCTCAGGGCTTGCTGAAACCACCGCGCATGAAGTGCTGGGCCAGTCGGTGATTTACCCCGTTTTCGAGTCCGTAGGAGTCGAGCTGGGTGTAGCACTGACGGGCGCTGTAAACCCGGATGTCGTTGCCATCCGTGGTGCGGGGATTTCCTCGTACTGCGGCCAGGTATGCGGCAGCGGGAACTGCGGTTCCGGCAAGCTTTGCTACGAGGGCATCAACCCTAAAACACAGCTGCCGGGCTTGCCGGAACCTGATCCTACCAAGGGTCCGTTCCAGTTGAGTCTGCAGGTGGCCTAACTAAAAACCCATGCGGGGAGAAATCCCCGTGTGGGGCTCTCTCCGCGTTAGAAAAGGAGAGAGCAATGAGCGCAATTCTTGAGGCTGCTCGTATCCAGGGCAGCCAACAGATCGGGCGCAAGGCCTGGGTCAGCCGCGGGAGCATGAAGGTTCACCTCTGGGAGCTATCAGAGGGAGGGGTCATCATGCTTCGGCACGACAAAGGCAAAGGCTTCATTCAGCCGGTGCTGCTGGAGGAGCCGCTGGAGGTGGTCGTCGACCGCTTCCGAAACAAAGTAGGCCATAGGGTGTTCTCACCCAATGGCGCATGAAAACGAGCCGGTCACTCCACAAGGGGTACCGGCTTTTTTCGTTTCTGGGGGGGTTGAGTCGGCAACAGAGTTTGGTAAAATCTCGCATACAGAGACAGGCTTTCGGTCTGGACTCTCAAGATCATTCCAGCGGGGCGTTCGCCGCGCTCAAGAACCTTAGTGTTGAGCATGCGCTCTTCACCAAGCGACTGACCTACCTATGTAGGCAGTCATCCTCACTACTCGTATGGGTGTGAGATCAAAGCCAAGCCGGGCTTCATACGGTCTAATCAAGCAGTCAATGAAAACGAAGGTTCTCCTTCGTTTTTTTATGCCTGCATAAAACCCGCAGCGGGGAAACTACCCCGCCAGGGCGTTTCTCCGTCTGCAAAACTTTGCTAACGGAGAAACAAAATGAAAGCACTCGTAATCGCTATTGCAGTAGTTGTTGGCGGCATTCAAATTGGCTGCAAAGCCTTCGATGCAACTGTGGCTTCTGCTCAAGATTCGCAAGTTGCTCAAGCCATCAAAGCCCGTCAGGCGCTCTGATTGAAATGCAACCCGGAGGGGAACAACCCCTCTGGGTTGTTCTCATTCAAGAGGGTCTAATTATGGTTTTCAACAATGCAATCGACGCTGTTCGCGGCGCTGTGTTCTTTGCTGAACAATCAAAGTTGACATACGCAATATATGCGTATGGAAGCGGCTTCACCGTAACAAGACTGACCCAAGCCAATGGCTTGGAGTTGGAAATAATAAAACCCTGATGGGAGTATCCCATCAGGGCTGCTCCTATCACAAATAGGAGTAGAAAATGTTCAAGAAGAAAATATTAGTCTGGATAAGGGATGTTCTAATCGGGCTTGGTTGCAGTGTCTTGGCAACCGGCTTCATTGGCATCATCACCCCTGGAACTGCACCGTTCGCAATCGCGTTCTGTCTGGTTCTCGGTGTGATATTGCCGGTGATCGGTTTGGTGGTATCCTTTTTCAACGACTGACTCGTCCCGCAAGGAGACAGCAATGGAAACGTCGATTTCTCTGGTGGTGGCGGTGGCCTCTGTGCTTCTGGCATTTGGCTTCGCAGCTTTCGTCGGGTACCGCATTGCGGACCGCATGGACAAAAAGCACAGCACCGAAATCAAGCACCATTAACCAGCCCTGGCTGGACGAATAAAAAGCCCTAGCAACGGCTAGGGCTGTTGTGGTCGCCCCTCGTGGGTGATCCACCAGATCGGCTTCATTGAGGCCGCTCCGGGGATCACCCACCAGGAGAGCTGACCATGACCGAAGTACACGCAATCTACTGCCGCGAGATCGATGAGCTGATGCTGGATTCTGGACGTACCATCAAGGTGCCTCCCCAGATCGCTCGCACCGTCAGCCCGCGCTTCCTCGACACACGCTTCGTGAAGTCCTGGGCGGTCATGTGCAAACTGATACCCGCTCACGCTGAGGTAGCAGTCATGCAGGCAGCTTGATGAGAAAAGCTATCGAGGACCCCGGTCTGTGCCACCAGCGCAGCCGGGGTTTTTCGTTCAATCCACGCCGCGCAACACTCGCTATCTGGTCAAAAAACGTACAGATAGCAGCCCCCACCCTCTACATCTCCTCCTACCATGCCCGTGTCAATGTGGGCAGGGTAGCCCACGCCCAAATCACCAGCTGCCGGCCGGATCGCCCCGGCGGTCTGATTATGCGAATAAGCACCACCGAGAGGTACAGGCGATGTTCTTCTCCAACGCTCTGGAAGCCATCCGCACAGCGGAATTCTTCGCCCTGAAATCCAAGCTGCCCTACGCCATCTACTCGGCTGGGGCAGGCTTCGTTGTGCAGGTGCTGACTCAACCAACAGGTGCAGAGCTGGAAACCGTCCGCCCTTAATCATCATCGGCTAATCCGGCCGGAAAACGACCGGATATGGCCGCAATAGCTCGTCCAAGGCCAATACCATCTGCTCATATCCGCTTTGAGTAGATGCCATGAATCCCCTTCGCTCTCGAACCTTTGCCAGGTTGATCTGCTATGCCTTGGTTGGGCTCCAGGTCAACACTCTCGCCTATCCAGCCTATGCAGACTCTGTGGTTGCCAGCCAGGCCGCAGGCCGGGAGCTTACTAGCCAAACGCTTCAGGCATTCCCAGTAACCCAGCCTATGACCAGCCTGGAGCAGCTGTATCCCGATATGACATCGGGGAACACTACTGATCTTCAGTCTGTTTTCGGTGATGACAACAAGACCATCGACACAGGCATAAAGGCGAACACAAAGCTGAAGACTGAAGAGTCAATGGGGGGTGAAGCCTACCGCTTACTCACTGACAGTTCGAAAAGAATCAGCCCCGATTTAAGTAAAGATCCGATGTTCAACCAGGCCGACCAGGTTAGAACAGGTGACTTTATGACTACGTTTAAGGAGAACTTTGCAGACTGCAAGAGAACTGATGCCTTCGAGAACATAAAGAAAAAGGCTCATGTGGCTCAGTATAGAACGTGTGAGCGTCTGACCGACATGACAGGCTCTTATACATTCAAGCACGATTACAAGATCGGCATTGTCGAGTATGTCGCCGGTCAGCCTAACTATCAGTCATGCGGACCAGGCTGCTTGTATGTCTGGGTGGGCACTGTGGGAGACAACTACTGGGGTGGTCACTGCAGTGTGTACGAAGAATATACCAGTTTCAAAATTATCAACCCAGAGGCAGTCAAGAGCGCTGTAATTGAGTATGCGAAGTTTGACGACTACTTTCAGATCATTCTCGATAACAAAATGGTGTGGACACACACCCCTGGAGTTTTCCCGCCGGAAACTGGAGGCGCCTGCGAACGCAGCACAAGCTGGCAGGTAAACCCGGCCACGGATGTAACCTCAGCATTTCGTTCAGAAGGCAAAGTAGTTACTTTCAAAACGCGCACCTCTGTTTCCGGAGGGGGCGAGGGTTATGCCAGAATCCGTATAACATATGATCCCGCTAAAGCTGTGAAGGACAATGGCTGGGGGCCAGAAGAGAATCTGCCTTTGTTTGATCAAATAAAGGATGGTTTCTGCAGCAACGTAAATATTACTTGCACATCTAACCCAGACACTGATGGTGACGGGTGCGCAACTGTAAATGGCGTAACAGTATGCGAGAGTGCTCTTAAACCCAGCCCTCACCCCTCAATTCCCAGATTCTGTCAGACTGTAGAGGCGAGCGCGGATTGCGCCTTTTATAAAGGGCCAATGAAGTGCTACAAAGACCCTCAAGGTGTTGAGCATTGTCACCAGAACGAGGGTGGTAACCTCGACTCATGCCAGGCCCTAGAAAGTAATCCACAATGCGGCTTTATCTCACAGAAGTGCATCAATGGAGCCGGTGGTGATAACGGCTGCTACGCCTATGAGGAAGTATGGGACTGTGGCTACGACACCGAGTATGAAACTGCTGTTAATACAGGCGCGACAATTGAATGCCCCGGTGGCGCGCGCTGTATGGGTAGTGAATGCTTTGACACATCGAATGTGAAGAGTGGTGACTTTGCATACGCGGTAGCCATGCTGCAGCTAGCTCAGTTTGCAGAACATGACCTTGATTGCGGCGGCGATGGCACAGACATCAACCAGGCTAATGAATGCAAGATTTTCAAAGGCGAGGCGATGGAGTGCAAAAAGGCCTTAGGAGGTTATGTTGACTGCTGTGAGGCCCCAGAAAGCGTAAGCATCATCGACTATGTGAACTTAACAATGAACACATTGAAGATGACGAGCTCAATGGAGGCACTAGCAAGGACAGGCAATCTCTTCGCTCCTGGTTATTGGGCAGCCGGCTCTAATGCAGCCGTATCGGTCGGCTCCTCCATTATCAAGGGGCAGTGGGGGACTATTGTTGATAGTGCAACTGCTGCTTTCCAGAAGACACTTGAAGGTGCAGTACAAGAAACCTTGCTTAGCGAGCTGCAGCAGTGGTTGATGCAGCAAGCATACGACGCCATGTTAGAGATGGGGGCGACAGCTGCAGCTGATGCTGTATTTGCAACTGGTGCAGATGGGGCAGTTACAGGCCTGGGTCAAACCGCCGGTATGGTTGTGAATATCATTGGCTGGGTCTACATGGTTTATGTCATCGCGGACCTTCTGATTAAAATCATCTGGGAGTGTGAACAGAAAGAGTTTGAGCTGGGGGCCAAGAAAGAAACACGCCAGTGTCATTTTGTTGGAAGCTACTGTGCATCCGAAGCGTTAGGTGGTTGTGTCGAGAAACGAGAAACCTATTGCTGTTTTGGATCTGTGGTTGGTCGTATCGTTCAAGAAGCCGCGCGTGAACAGCTAGGTCTTGGATGGGGCGAGATCGAGACTCCAAGCTGTGAGGGTATAACACCGACACAGATGGCCCAGATGGACTGGGATCGTGTGGACCTGTCAGAGTGGATAGGGATGTTGAATCTTGCAGGTCGGCTACCGACTTTGAACACTGTTTCCTTGGAACACCTAACGGGCAGTGGCAGTAGACTACAAACGACAGCTGGTGATACACGGCTTAACACTCTCGATAGAAACATGCAGCGCCTTGATGGTTTCGATGTAGACGCCGTGAAGAAGAAAGCAGAGCAAGATATGCGTTAACTATTGATCCATAACAAAAGCCCCGCTTATGCGGGGCTTTTAGTTTCTGACAGTAGTTATTTGGCGATGAAGAACATTGCTTCACCTTTGTTAATAACCCTGGCAGGCACCGAGTTCACTCGAAGAGCTTGGCCGGGATGATAGATGTAGAACCAGTCCGGCAGGGCTTTTGACATTCGGGTCATTGCCTCCACCGTGGTCAGGTCATTCTTATTTGCATCAATTGTGAACTGTTCATTGTGGAAAAAGATCGGACCATACACTTTCTCATAGTTGAGGAAAGCGGGTGAGTTCGAAGCTTCGGAGGTAAATGGTGCCGGCCTGTCGTTCAACAATGCCGATGCGCCATCGAAAGCCTTCGGATGCCCCGATGGGTATTGACCGACCAGGAAACTCAGCTTCGATCTTTTAGCAGGGAACACCTGCAAGCGGGTTTCCTCCATCACCTTGAGTGCCAGCTTGCTGGCCTCCTCGGGACTTGCAGCGAGCGTGGTAGGGACAAACGCAGCGACCTGATATGCCCTTGCCGGATCGCTTGCCCCCCCAAGGAGGAATAGGCCGAGTCCAAGCCCGCCAGCACCGGAGCTTGCTGCCAAAGCCGCATCGGCAGCGTTGACTGACGTACTTGCGGCTTCCTGCTGGTTTGCCGGGTTGGCGTATTGTTGAGGAATGTCTCGTTGGCCGGTAATGCCCATCGCAGTGATAACGTGCATGGCATCAGACCACTGCTCCTTCGGCACCGCATCGGGGGCGGGAAGCTCAATTCGGGGCGTCTGAGGGCCGGTGGCGCACCCCACCAGGTTCAGAATCAGAGAGGCTGCAATAGCCTTCTTTACAGCACTACCTAGTTTCAAAGTGTTGCTCCTTGAGCTTTCTTTTCTTCGGCAATCTTCAAGTAAATCTCCTTGCGGTAGATTTCTACATGCTTAGGTGCATCAATGGCGAGCTTTACCTGCCCGCCGTTAATTGCAGCCACAGTCACGGTTACATCATCCCCGATATAGAAAGTCTGACCAATAGTTCGAGTGAAAACGAGAGACATAAAGGAGTTCCTTGATTAGTTACTTTTGAATTTCTGAATCTGCTTGAGCAGTTCCAAGGCAATTTCCTTCTCAATCTTCAGCGGGATGCTGATAGCGCCTTCTGCTTCTGCTGCAGCCTCCAACTCAGCTTCCAGGCTGGCCAGGGCATCGAAGATGGGGCGGATGACCTTTTTACCAGGCCGGAATGTGCGAGTGGCCCCGCGGGCGTCTGCAGGGGTTGCACGGCCCTTGCCTCGCGCTGCGGCGTTCTCCAGCATGCCGATGAGGATGGTGTAGGGATCGTTGGCAGTGCCACGGGTACTGTTCAGCACCTCGATCACCGTGCTCGCGGCGATACGGTCATCACGCACCAGATCTTTGATCACCTCCTCTGCGTTTGCCAGCAGCAGCAGCTGGTCAACGTGCTGCACGCTTCGGCCCAGCTTCTCTGCAATCTGGCTTGACTTCCAGCCTTGGCCAGCAAGGCGCTTATAACCCTCGGCGCGTTGCAGGATGGTCAGGGGAAGTGCCTGGCTGCTGCTGATCATCAGGACAACGGCGTCTGCCTTGTTGCCTTTGAACTCGCTGACCATCAGGCCAGGCAGCCCTGCGCCACGCTGTTCCGCGCGGCGTGCAGCCTCAAGACGGTGGTGGCCTTCACGAATTACCAGGCGCGGCTGGCCGTCGATCAGGCTCAGCTCTGCGACTACAGGCGGGACGTACAGCCCCTGCGAATAGGCGTTGGCGAACTGCTCGACGTGCGCTTCGTTCAGGGTGCGCAGGTTGAAACCCGGCTCGACGGTGAACCATTCGAGAGGGGCGATGTAGATGTTATTGCGGATCATCTGTTCATCGCGCGGGTACCCTGCTTTCTTCAGGTACTCATCGAGCTGACGGAACGATGCGAGGCGGGGGGTGTCGGTCATGTCTGCATCTCCCTGATGCGTTGTGTGATGTAGCTACTTCATCACGACCGGCGTAAATCCCAAGTGGGCCTGTTACGGCCCAACCAGGGTGGATGGCATGTTGCCGAGGCGCTTGGTTAGGTCAGGGAGAGTGCCGGCGACGGGGGACAGACGGATGATCCGCTTGCCCCGAAAGACCAGGGCGAAATTCTCGCCCTCGACCTTATTCAGCTCAGCACCGTGGGCAAGGAGGGTAGCCACGACTTCGGACCAGGAATTTGCCGCGCGGATGGAGCTGAACATCACGTCCAACTCGTTCACCGGCTTGGGTTGCTTGAGCGGTACGCAAGAACGCATTACTGCGACTCCCCCACGGGCATATCCACCTCGGCCGGAATGCTTTCCTGGCTGGGTGTTTTTTCTCGCATCTTCACCAGTTGCTCGACGGCTTGGAGGAATGCCTGCGGCGGCTGAGCGCCTTTAACCAGCAGGCGGTTGCCGGTGGTGTTGTCGACGACGAATGTACCGGGAGTCCCGGTGACGCCCAGCTCGATACCCTTTTCGATCTGCTTCTTCACCAGCTGTTGGTATTTGCCGCTATTCAGGCACTCGGTAAACGCCTTCTCCTCAGCGCCGACCATGCGAGCGATGGAACCGATGTTCTCGACGCCTTGGCCATTCATCTTGCTTTGGGTGAACCATTGGCCGGTGAAGGCCCAGAAGGCCTGGTTGCCTGCGATCTCGCCTACGCACTCTGCAGCTTCAGCACCGGTCGTTGCTGCCGGGTCATGGAATTGAAGCGGGAAGTGGTGCCACTCCCAGTTAATTTTTCCCTTGGCCTGTTCGACCAGCATCTTCGGGGTTTCGTGCAGACGTTTGCAGAACCCGCATTCCAGGTCGCTGAACTCTACGAGGGTAAATTCCGCCTCTGGGCTACCGTAGATGTGACGACCATCAATTGTCTGCTTGTGGGCAAGGGACCAGGGCTTGAGGTTGGCCTCTACCTGCGAGGTGATTTTTTCTTCCTCGATCTGCGCGAGGACTTTCTGCACCTCATCACGGACATAAGCCTTGCCCAGCATGCTGCTGATCGACAGAGAGACACCAACTGCTACGGCAGAGAACACGAGACTGAGGCCGACGACTGCGGTGAGTGGGGTTCCTTTCGTGTTGTCCATGATTACTCCTCAGCGTTGGGTGTGGGTTTTGGGCTGCAGGTGCAGCGGGATGTCTTTCGGGGTGCCGTTGACCAAGGTCAGCCACTCTTCATAGGTCAGTCGGCTGGAGCCAGCGCAGAGTTTCTTGCGGACCCTGAGGTATTCGCTGACCGGAGCGGTTGCTTCTGCTCTGGCCAGGGCCACGCCACTGGTGCTGAAGGGTTCCGCAGTCGCGGGTATCGCCGGGAATACCTGGGCTGTGGCGTCCTTGCAGCTGCTGGCCAGGAGGCCAGGTGGTACGGCTACAGTTGCGTTCACCGGCTGCGAAACGTGCGCCTGCAGGTCGGGGTGGAGCTTGCCGTAGCGTGTATTGATCTGGTCCTCAGTGGACAGGACGTGCTGATAGGTGGGCTTGCGCATGGCAGCGCCGCCTCGTCCCAGATGCCCCCAGCTGGTGTGGTGCTCGCGCAGATCCGGGGTGTACTCGGTGTACTCGAATTCGAAGCCGGTATGCTCGGGGGTATTGCCTTCGGGCTCAGTTGTAGAGCAGCCTGCAAGCGTAGCCAAGCTGAGGGCCAGGCCCAGGGGCGTAAGTGCGCGCATCATGGTGATGTCCTCGATAGTGGATGTGCGCATTGTCTTGGCATGCAACCTACGACGGCCGGCTTTTCCGGACGTTTTCAGTCCAGAAAGGGCGGTCGCAAATTTGCGAGCTGCTGAGGCGTTGAACATCGCTTTGAGCTGGGGCACACTTCAGTTGCGCCATTCTGGACGCTAAAAAGGCCCGCCTCTGAGTCGAGCCTCCCCCCTCGGGCATACGCCCCTGCGCTTCAAGCGCCTCAAGATTTCCTGAACTTAATCAGCTGGCATGTGCCTGCTGGTTTTGTCTCGCAGTTTTCTGCGAGGTCGGCTTGTTGGCCGTCTAACAAATACAACTAAGCAAAACCAAAAAACCCTCTGGGGCATTTACTTGTCCCTCAGGGTCAAGTGCTGCCCCATATTTCTTCAAATGGAGAAACTTATGGCTCGCGGTATCAACAAAGTAATTCTGATCGGCACTTGTGGCCAAGACCCGGAAATTCGCTACACCGGCAATGGTGGAGCAGTCGGGAATGTAACTCTAGCTACCTCTGAACAATGGAAGGACAGCAACGGAGCAAAGAAGGAACGTACCGAGTGGCATAAGGTTGCGTTCTACGGAAAGGTCGCTGAGATCGCTGGTGAGTATGTCCGTAAGGGCAGCCTCATCTATATCGAAGGCAGACTTCATACCCGTGAGTGGGAAAAGGACGGCATCAAGCGCTACACCACGGAAGTAGTCGTGGACCAGCGAGGCGTTCTTCAACTCCTGGGCGGGAAAGGTGCACAGGGTACTTCGCAGCAAGACCAGGCACCTCGAAGCAACAATCAGAACAGTCGCCCTGCTCAGCAGTCGCAACCTCAGCAATCGCCGAGTTACGACAGCTTTGACGACGACATTCCGTTCGCGCCGATTAGCAAACTGCTTCTGCAAATTATCTAACTCGGTCAATCACGGCAGTAAGAAACGCACCCTTGGGTGCGTTTTTTCATATAAGGAGAAATAAAGTGAGCGATTTCCATAATGCAGTGGCGATCATTGCCAAGCAGGAAGAAAAGTTCATGGAGTTGGTCCGTGTTGCTAATACGGATGTCGTCTTCAAGCAAGAGATGCTGTATGCCTCTCAAGCCATGATGAATAACGACTATCTGTGTAAGACAGCGCTTAACAACCCGCTAAGCCTTCGCAATGCGTTTTCTCAGGTGGCCGCTTGCGGCCTCACGCTCAACCCCGCTCGGGGTTTTTGCTACCTGGTGCCGCGTGAAGGTCAGGTGATCCTGGACGTGTCCTACAAGGGCGTGATCAAGACCGCCGTCAACGATGGGGCTATCCGCGATTGCATCGTGGAGCTGGTCTACTCGAACGACAAATTCGTCTACAAGGGCAAGCGTCACAGCCCGGTGCACGAATTCGACCCCTTCGACACGAAGGATCGACGCGGAGATTTCCGTGGTGTCTATGTGGAGGTCACGCTCCCTGACGGTCGTGTGCACGTCGAGGCGGTTCCCGCCGTCGATTTGTACAAGGCGCGTGATGCGAGCGACTTGTGGAAGCGCAAGAAGAAAGGCCCCTGGCTGGACTTCGAGGATTCCATGCTCAAGAAGTCGGGTATCAAGATCGCCAAGAAATACTGGCCGCAGGTCGGTGAAAAGCTGGACTCGGTGATCCAATACCTGAATACCGCAGCAGGTGAGGGCTTCGCCTCTCAGGATGTTCCTGTTTCGGTTGTTGAGCGGTACATGGGGGCTGCTGAGGTTGTTGGTGAGGCTGAGCCTTTGCCTACTGCCAACGTCGCCGCAGGTACTCCGCAGGAGGCTGCGCCGCAAGGTCAGTCGATCCAGGAGCAGCAGAGCCCTGAACAGGCTCCGCAGGCAACGCCAGCAACTGTAGAACAGGACAGTGCCGTTCCTGATCTGCCCAAAAAGATGCTCAACAAGATTGACGAGCTAGTGAACCGCGCGAGAAAGAGCGGGGCATGGAAAGCCGCCCACGAGTACATCGCCGGTTGGCCGGTGGATGCTCGTGGCTATGCGGAGAAGCGACTCAAGGCTGCTGAGTATGCGCTGAATTCTTCCGGGGAGTGATTCCCCGTGAAGCATCTAGCGCTGAACGGACTCTGGTCCGGACAACCGTTCTGTGGTGTCAGCCGCCTCCAGGCGGCGAGTGCGGGTGATGAGTTCGCTCATCCCAACGCTCGCCTTCTTGGCATGCCGGCCTACAGAGAACAAGTCTGCTCGCGGTGTCTGTCCCTATGGGACAACCCCGAGCGTTCCGACAATCCCGAGCCGGGGCTCTCCCTGGTTGGGGAGGCTATCGGTCGTAACTGAGGACACAGACATGGGCGAACTCATCGTTCTGATTCTGACCCTGCTGCTGCCGTAAGGCATCAGCGCTCAACTCAACCCTTAGGGGCATCGCCCCCTTGGGGGAAGGTGCCTCCACAGCCCAAGAGGGATGCACCATGAAGGCAGTCTTTTCAGCAAAAAACACGGTCGATTACGGGTCTGCACCGCAGTATCTCGTGGTAACCGTAACCGAGGAACTGCTCTCCCATATCGAGTCCCTGCAGGCGCTTTGCGTCAACGGGATCAACTCGATCAGTGCCACCATCGATGGTGAGTGGACATGGGAGTCGGAAGAGGTTCAAACCGAGCTCCGGCTGTATGGCGACGAACTGGTAGTTCACCAGTTCGGATTCTGGTTTCAAACCAACATCAAGCACCAGGATAACGGGCATGTCGAGGCCAAGCAGATTGAGCTGCGAGCGCTTCGGGATGACTTCAATGCTGGTAAGGAGCTTGTTTTCTACGGCGATGATGCTTCGTACTTGCAGGCCATTTACGAGGAAGCACAACTGGCCTCGGCCGAGCTGTAGTAAGCACGAGTAGCAAGCCCCACTGCGTAATGCCGTGGGTGACTCAACACCAATCCCTGTGGGGCGACCCCCACTGGGGATTGCTCTTTTTCAGGGATGAAAAGGAGAAATCAAGATGCGTACTTACATCCTCGCGATGTTCAACAAGAAGACCAAGCAATACACCCGGTACCAATGCCAGGCCTCTAGTTTCAGGGAGGCAGTAGCGAAAGCCCAGGCAGACCTCAATGGTCTGCAGGACTTTCCCAGCATGGGCAAGGGGGTGAGCCATGCGCCCATCCACGCTTGAATCACTGCGTCAGCAGCGTGAAGAGTGGTTGTGTCATCTGCGGGAGGACGATGGGCTTCTGGGCGATGTTGCTCCGGAGATCATTGCCAAACTGGAGCGGAAAATTTCCGCTCTGGTTTCCGTGCTTGATGCGGCGCAGGGCAACTTGATTGGTCTGACGCTCAAGCACCCGACCGATGAGCGCTGGGGGATGATCCTGCCAGATGCTTCATCGCCGGGCCGGTTCCGTTGGCAGGGATTTCGCGCCGATGGATTCACCGGGCACTGCACCTTTGACAGCCCCGAGCTGTGCCTTGGCGACATGATCGACAGCAATCTAGAGGTACCCGATCCGGGTGCCCTGGACAGGCTGGCGGCCACGTCGAAGTGGCAATGCGGGTCCGAAATCCTCGGCCTAGTCCAGGCCTGCAATGCAGGCCTGATCAGCTGGGACGACGCCAATGCGCAAGCGGAGGTGATCAAACAGAAGTACCAGGAGGTCGCATGAGCTACATGACCATCCTGAAGTACGGACGTGAGAGGGAGAGAAGCATGTGTGTCTTCGGCTCGACCCTGCAGGTATGCGGGCAAAGGCTGCATGACAGGCTGCTGAGCTGGCCAGGCGATGAGCATTGGCCAGTTGTAAGCGACACATGCCGGCTGTTCAGGCTGGAAAAAATAGGGCCGGCAATGGAGAGGCGACTCGAAATCCAAGGCCCAGAGAAAAAATCCGCGCTACGCGAACTGCGTAGCGGCATCAACAACGGCTGAATCGTCAGCTGCACATACCCCAAGGGGCACAACTGCCCCTTGGGGGGTTTTGTGCCCTTTCGGGCCATCCCTTGGGTTTTCGGACCTGCGTGATGGACTACCAGAAAGGAGAACGAGATGCTGAAACTGAACCGCTGCGTAGCTCGCTACCACAAGGCTTTAACCGACCGCGAGTTGTTTTTCGCGTCGGATTTTGCTCAGCAGTGCGCTACCAAAAAGTACCTGTCGCGCTTTCAGGCCTACCTGGATCTGTCCAACTACCCTCAGTCCGAACTGCTGGTCGGCCTCTCCGAGGAAGACAAAGCCGAGCTGAAGGTATGGGGTGACAAGTACCATCAGGAGCTGGACAGTCACCGCGCCGCGTCAGTGGCGCTGGACAGGGAGCGATATGAGGCGCTGTGCGATGGCCTCAAGGTGTTGGGAGAGATGGCCGGCAAGGCATTTCACCAAACATCCGGGCCGCTCGACGAACGCATCAACGCGCTATTGGCTCGTGCCGATCGTCTTCGCCGGGAACTCCTCGATGGCATCGGCTATGTGTGCGTGTGGGACGATAAAAGCTACTTCGCTGGCCCGTTCTTCAAGCATTCTGGCCTGACCCGCCGCTCGATGCGTGATGACATGAAAGCTGCCACTGAAGTCCGTCAAGGGCTTCGCAGTGTCAGCGCCACCGAGTATGCCCGCCTGGGCTTTGCTGCGGAGGTGAACGATGAAAGTCGTTGATCTCGAACAGCGGACAGACGAGTGGTTGGAGTGGCGAAAGGATGGCATCAGCGCAACCAGTTGTGCAGTCATCATGGAAGCCAACCCCGACAAGTCGAGGCTGCAACTGTGGCGAGAGCTGGTCGGTCTGGAGACGCCTGCAGACCTATCGGTGATCCCTCAGGTTCGTCGTGGCAAGAAGCTCGAACCTGTTGCCCTGCAGCAGTTCGAGGACAAGTACGGGCAGCTCGGTTTACCGATCTGCGCTGAGTCGGACGAGGACCCGTTCATTCGGGCCTCGTTTGACGGCCTGCTGGCTGATGGTTCGCCCGTCGAGATCAAGAATCTCGCCGACGCAAACCATCTCACAGTGCTGGAGCTGAGAGAGAAAAGCCCTGCCTACCAGCTGTATCGGTGGCAGGTATGGCACCAGATGATCGTCTGTGGTGCTCAGCGAGGGTACCTGTGGTTCTGGTCCCCTAAGCACGAGCCGATCTGTCTGGTAGTCGAACGCGACGACATCCTGTTTCGCCGCATCATCACAGAGGAAAGAATCTTCTGGGATATGGTGGAGCGGGGTATTCCTCCAAAGGCCGATCCTGCAAAGGACTTCTTGCCGATGGAGGGGAATGTCGAGGAAAGCTGGCGTGAACTCGCGAAGGAGCGTCGGGCAGTCGAGGAGAAAATCCAAGGTGCCAAGAAGCTGCTTAGAACGCTGACCGATGAAGCCACCGCTGTCGAAACCCGGATGAAGGCCCTGATGGGGCAGTACAACCGGGCCGACGCTTACGGGGTGCGAATCGTGCAGTACGCGATTGACGGCGGGACCAACTGGGAGGCATTGGCAGCTGACGCGCTTGGCGGGGTAATCCCGCCGGCACTGCTGGCCAAGCACCAGAAGGACTGTCGGATGGGAACGCGAGTGACCGTAGATCCCAGCTTTGACGAAAACGCGAAGAAGCCTGAACCGTTGCTGAGAATTCGGCTGCCGGAACAGGCGGACCAGGACGTTCCGCCGCTTGCGGCTGGCTTCTGGTTCTAGTGATACAGACCCGGCCATCCAAGGCCGGGTTTTTTTTTGCCTGATGAAGATGCCCCGGCTTTCCGTACCGATAACGTCCGAATAACGCGCCAAAAGAAACTGGCAGGACTCCATGATTCTCCGCATTCAACCGGACGAGAGTCGTCATGCCTGTTTCGCTTCTCAAACGCCTCCTTGGCCTGGGGGCGTCATCTGCCGCCAAGAACGCCTATCCCCATCCAGCAGAAGAACTACTCCCGCCGCACCTGATCAAGGATCTCCGCGAGGGCACCTGGCGTCAGCTCAAGTACCCGCCGTTCCAGGAAGGTTTCCCTGCCCGTAAGCGCGGGCGTGACCTGATGTTCTTACTTCAGCCCGAGCTGGTCACCCGTATCCGAGCGAGCCTCGGGTTCTCGGACGAGATGTTCGAGATGTATGTCGAGCCGATCCTGGTGAACTTCGCTGACCTGGTGCACCTACTACCTGCTTCTGAGAACGACCACCATAACGGGCCTGGCGGCCTGATCAAACACTGCCTGGAGGTGGCCAACTTTGCGCTCGATGGCTGCCTGACCGCCGCCTTCGACTCCAACGATACCCCTTCCCGCAAGAGCGCCAGGGGTCTGCGCTGGCGTCTGGCTGGCATGACCGCAGGCCTATTGCATGACGCTGGCAAAGCCCTGACCGACATGCGCGTCATGGACTTCAAGGGAGAGATCCGCTGGAGCTACACCGAGGGCACGATCTACGAATGGTCCCTGCGGGAGAACATTACGCGCTACTTCATCTACTGGAACACCGACCGGCACGAGAATCACAAGCCAGAGTCCGCGGCGCTCACCACGAAGATTATTCCCCCGCACGTCGAGGCCTGGCTCTCGGAGTATGGCCGCGACATCTACACCGACATGCTCAAAGCGGTGCAGGGCCTCCCCTCGAAGTCACGCCTGACCGAGCTGGTTACAAATGCCGACAGCGCCTCAGTCGATCTGGACAAGCGCAAAGGCCCGAGTGGTAGCGAAACCGGGGTCCCTGTTACCAGATTGGTCACCGACTGCATGCTTCGGCTCAAGGAGGCTGGCACCTGGGAGGCTAACAAGCTCGGCGGCAGAGTCTGGGTGGCCCAGAACGGGGTTTTCATTGCCTGGAATGCCGGCGCTCAGGAGATCGTCGAAAAGCTCGTCAGCGAGGGCGTAAGAGCCATCCCGCGTTCGCCCGACATGCTGATCAGCATCCTGTCGGACAACGGCATAGCAGAGCCCACCGAGGACGGCGACCTGTACTGGCTGGTAGCTCCGCATATTCTGCGCAAGAACGGAAAAGGGCCTGCACTCAAGTGCCTGAAGCTTTCAAACACACGAATCTTGTATCCCCACGGCGACCTGCCTGCACCGACCTCGGTCAGTATTGGTCGTGAGGGGAACCAGGTGGAGTTCCTGGTAGCTGGCGAGTGTGGAGTTGAGGCTAGTCCCGCGCAGCCAATCCAGCCCAAAGTGGCCAAGCCCAAGGGGAAGAAATCTCCTCCCACAGCAGCACCTACCACCGAAACGCCGTCCGTTCCATCCCTAGCGCCGACGACTGTTCCGGCTCCGGCCACAGCCGAAGAGGCGGATGAGGAGAAGGATGAGGATGAGGATGAAGACTCCGAGATCAACGTAAACGAAGCCAGCATCGAGGACTTGCTCATCGCCCTGAGCCCGGTGCCGGTTCCCCCGGCAGAGCCCGAGGCCCAGGAAGCCACAGAAGCGCCAGAAGTGGTCGCCGCAGTCGAGCCACGCCAATCCCTGGCACAACCTGCTGCCGAGGTGCTACCAACCACGGGGAAAATCTCCCTGAGCGCGCTACTTGGCTCCGTTGAACCCGCGCAGCCGACAGAGCACCGGGAGAAGCGGCAGATGTCGCTGAGCGAGATCATGGCCCCCCCGGCTGAGCCTGTCCAAAGTGTTGCTGAGTCTGAAACATTCATTGAGGTCGGTCCCGAGGTCCCGGCCGAGGAATCCGTGGAGCCTGCTAATGCCGGGCAACCTGCAGCCCCATCCCAAGCAGGACCGGCGAGCGAGTCAGCCTTTGTGCTGCCCGTTCAGATAAGCCAGAAACTCACTCAGGCAGACATATTCCGCCTGGAATCGCGGCCGGAGTTGGCCCGGAAACTCCTGGCGTGCTGCGACAACAAACAGAACCTGCGGATTGTCTTCAGCAAAATCTTCATCCCATTCTTCGAGCACAGCGAGTTTACCCGCGAGGACATCCCGGCTCTGGAAGCGAGCGAGTGGATCTGGCAGGACTTTGCGGCAGAGGCGGATGACGGGCTTGTGCGTATCGTCAACAAGCGTGCTGGATTTGTGCTGTGCGATGACCTGAGTCTGATCGTATGCAAGATCACCGGGGATTTCGCCCCCGTCGAGCAAACCCAGCGGGTGCCAGAGTCCGAGCTGGAGTCTTGGTCTGCATTCGTTGAGGAAGCCCTGAGCTTGAGCCACCGCGAGCTGCTGGGACAGGTTGAAGTATTCACCCTGCCATTCCACCAGTTCGAGCAGGCTGTCAGCCGCTGTGGCATTGAGCCCGCTGACGCTGAACGTGCCCTGTATGCCCTTCGAGATACCGTCCGCGTCTACCGACGCCGACGCTTCTATATCCGCGCCCGCCGTGAGGAGTACAGCAAGAAATGAGTGAGTGGGACTACACGAGCTACTGGCGGCCTAACTTCGAGGCAGCCGAGATTGCGGGGTGGGGTGCTGCCATGGTTGCGAGCACCGCCGTCCATCTGACAACAGCAATGCCAACGATGCCCTACCTGATCACCCTCGGGGTGCAGGCGGGGTTCGCGCTGGCAGCCTTACCGCGAGCTATCCGGGTCCACCGGGCAAAAGCCAGCTTGATGGGCGCTGAGCTGACCTTCACCGATCTGGAGTCGATCATTACGCATTACCAGAAGGAGCCGGACTCGTTCTACTACGGTGAGGCTTTCCCCTGGCAGCAGAAGCACGGCCAGTTCGCCTTCGAGCTGCTGTCCAAGGACTTGTCGACCATCATCGGCAAGAAGGGCCAACGCAAGGCAGATGTGAAGGGAACCAAGTGGATTCACGGCATCGGCATGGACGAGGAGGAGGCATGCTACCGGCCTGCCGAGCAACGCTCCACTCATACCCTGATCCTTGGGACCACGGGTGCCGGCAAGACCCGTCTGTTCGATCTTCTGATCTCTCAGTGTATCGCCCGCGGCGAGGCTGTGATCGTGATCGACCCGAAGGGAGATAAAGGGCTGGCAGAAACCTGCCGCAAGACCTGCGAGCACATGGGCAAGCTCCACCGTTTTGCCTACTTCCATCCAGCCCACCCGGAAAAATCTGTCCGGCTTTCACTGACCAAGAACTACGGCCGAGCTACAGAAATCGCATCTCGCGTCGCTGTGCTTATGAAGAGCGAGGCCGGTGACCCGTTCCAAGCCTTTGCGCAAATGGCTCTGAACAATGTCATCCAAGCCATGCTGATCTGCGACATCCTCCCGACCCTGGTTGGGTTGCGACGCACGCTGGAAGGAGACATTCCGGGTCTGACGATCAAGGTGGTGGAAGCATACGGGCGTCAGGTTTTCGGGCCAGCCTTCGATAGCATGCAGGCCAGCGCTTACGTCGCCGCCAAGGTTCGCGACATTGAAGGAAAGGCCAAGGTGATGCGCCGCCTCTACTACAGCGACATTGCCCCAGTGAATCCGAACAGCGACCTCGAAGGCCTGCTTACCATGCTTGAGCATGAACGGAGCCACTTCTCGAAGATGATCGCGGGCTTACTGCCGATCCTGGTGATGCTAACGGCGGGTGAGATGGGGCCGCTGCTGTCACCGAGCCTCGATGTCGCGGATGAACGTCGAATGGCTGACCTCAACTCGGTAATCAGCGCCGAGCAGGTGCTCTACCTGGGCTTGGACTCACTCTCTGACCCGATGGTTGGCTCAACCATCGGCTCTCTGGCGCTGGCTGACCTCGCCTCAACTGCGGGCGAGATTTACAACCATCGGGTGCCCAAACCGGTCAACGTCTTCGTCGACGAGGCCGCAGAGGTACTGAACGATCAGATGATCCAGCTCCTGAACAAAGGACGCGGCGCAGGCATCAATCTCTACGTCGCAACGCAGACCATTGCAGACTTCAAGGCACGGATGGGCGACGAGTCCAAGGCGCTGCAGGTACTGGCCAACGCGAACCACATCATCGCGCTGCGCGTGCTCGATACCGACACGCAAGAGTTCATTGGCAACAAAATCCCGAAGACCCGCTTCAACTACGTCATGCGCACTCAGGGTAATTCCAGTTCGGAAGGCGGCCTGGTACATGGCGGCAACATCGGTGAGCGACTGATGCAGGAGGAGGGCGAGAAGTTTCCCATTGCCCTGCTTGGGGAGCTTCCAGACCTCGAATACCTGGCCGTATTTGCCGGCGGTGACCTGCGCAAAGGCCGACTCCCGATCCTCCAGTTCAACAAGTCAGCATGACCGGAGCTATGACATGCCGATCCCGATAACCTCCGAAATCAAAGCCAAGATCAAGCTCGATGACACAACGGCTCGACTGCTCCGGACACTGGACCTGGAGTGGGGCTGCGCCTGCAGGCTTCTCAAACGCATGCTCGACGCGGGCTTCGATACGGGCACCATCGCCAGCGCCCTCCAGGTGGTACTGCCCAGCTACCAGCGGATGTGCAGGGAGCGGGTGAGTGAGCACGAGCGACTTCAAACCGTCCTTGGGCACGTCTATCAGTCCCTAAAACGCACCGGTAATGCGCCTACCCCAGAGCAAACTGCCCTGTGGTGCAAAGAGTCATTCATCCCGAGCGAGGTTGCAGAGAGGCTGATCCATGGCTGACGTTATTGAGGAGAAGTGGCCTAAATCACTGGTGGGCTCGCTCGCCTTCCTCTGCATCCTGATCATGATGCTAGCCACCGTGGCTCCAAACCGACTGATCGACAAGGTTCTGCAGAAGGAACGGGAGTGGTCCTTGGCCCTACTGCC
This sequence comes from Aquipseudomonas alcaligenes, assembly GCA_900156135.1. Taxonomy (GTDB): domain Bacteria; phylum Pseudomonadota; class Gammaproteobacteria; order Pseudomonadales; family Pseudomonadaceae; genus Aquipseudomonas; species Aquipseudomonas alcaligenes_D. Next base: position 77,103 of record FTMP01000012.1, read on the forward strand.
TTCTGATGACATGGATCGCATCGTAGGTCAGACCAACGCCATCTACACCTACCTGGTGATCGACTCAGGGCTCAAGCGCGAGGCAGCTCTCATGTTCCTCGACCGAGGTGCGAGAACGGTCGATGCGTTCGAGGAGAAGGCGGGCTGGTGGTTTGACTACCTTGAGGACAGGGGCGTCGCCCTTCAGAAGATCGCATACCAGGTTGTCTACCGCATCGTGCTGGCCATCCACTGGTTGCCCTTCATGCTAGTCACCCTGGTACCGGCAGTGTTCTCCGGGATCATGCGCTGGCAAGCAAAGCGATACGGGTTTGACTACTCGTCGCAGGTGGTCAACAACCACGCGGCTGTATTCATCGTCTGGGGGCTTATTGCCCTGCCAATCAGTGTTCTGCTCCCATTTCCCCTGCCGCCCTTGGTGATATGCACCGCGCTGATAGCGTTCATGCCTATGGTCATCCGGCTGATGATCAGCAATCTGCCGAAGCGCCTCTAATCCGGACGGGAAACGTCCAGAAAACGGCGCACACGCCACCGCGCCACCTCGACAATGGCGGCACCACAATTACGGGTTGCCGCCAATGTCCGAGAATCCAACGCCCGAGAAGCCCTTGCTTCCAACGCTCATTATCGCTGCCTTGATCAGTGCCTTGGGTGTGGGCTTTTACTACCACTCAACCACCATCAACTATTTCCAGCAGGAAATCTCCACCCTGAATTCCAAGCTCGAAGAGTCAAGGAAGGCTGCCGAGAACAACGACTTCTTGAAGGAGCTGTTAGGGGACCTGAGCATAGTTGAGCCCCAACCAGGAGAGCCGGGTGGGGCACCAGACAACTGGATCTACGGGGCGCGAACCGCGCGGTTCACCCTGATCGAGCTATCCGACACCGAATGCCCGTACTGCCGGGACCACTTCCCCTTCGTCAAGGAGCTGGTGGAAACCTCTGGTGGCCACATCAATGCAGCACTGATGCACGTCCCCGCGCACGGTGAAGCATCTCGCAACCAGGCCATCGGGATCGAATGTGCCGGCCAGCTTGGAGGGTCTGACGCGGCATGGAAGTACGCCTCCTTGGTCTTCCGGAACACTCAATCCAATGGCAAGGGCGTTCCCCAGTCACTCGCAACCCTGGCCGGCGAAATTGGGCTGAACAACAAGGCCTTCGCTGCTTGCCTTGATAGCCCAGAAGTAGTTGAGAAGGTGAGAACAGACCTTGAGCAGGCCGTAAAGCTAGGCGTCCAGCAGACGCCCTCAACCCTGGTCCTGGACAACGAAACCGGCAACTCGATGGTCCTGCAGGGCTCCAACGCTAACCGCGACACCATCCTTCAAACGATGTCTCAACTGGCTAGCCAAGCACCGGAGAACACCAAGTGAGCGAACCTGTCCGCATCCCAGCTCATATCGACGAGCCACCGCACGTTCTGTTCTGGCGTCTTGACGAGGTGCTGCCCATCGGCATTGGCCTTGTTGCCGGCATCATGCTGGCTCAGCTGATCATCTGCTCGCTGCTGGGGATCGTCCTGGCGCGCTTCTACCGTCGCTTCTGCGACAACCGCCCGGACGGATTCCTGCTGCACGCTGTCTACTGGTACATGGGCTCTATCGCCTTTAAGTCGCCCCGAACAATGCCCAATTCCTATGAAAGGGAGTTCATCTGATGCTGTTCAAAAGCATGAGCCAGTCCTTTGACGGCATGCGCGGGGAGAACAAATTCCTGCGCATTGCCATCGCCGGCCTGATCGTTACCAATCTGTTCGTCTCCTGCTCGGCCATCAACCAGGACGAGATTGTGACCGTAGTTCCGCCAACCCTGACTGAGCGCTCCTGGGTCAGCAAAGTTGACTCGTCAGCTGAGTATGTCGATGCCTGGGCGATGTATATCGCGATGCTGCTCGGCAACGTATCCCCGTCCAACGCTGAAGTGGTCAAGGATGCAATCGGCCCGATCCTGGCCCCTGACATCTACCAGCAGGTGATGGAAGTGCTCGACAAGCAGATCCACGCTATCCGTCAGGATCGTGTTTCGCTGAGCTTCGAGCCGCAGAAAGTGCTGCGTGATGTCGCCAACCCCAACAAGTTCTTCGTCACCGGCCGCGCCGTGACCCAAGGGCCAACTGGCGACAAGCGGCGGACCAACCGCACCTACGAGTTCGAGCTGAAGATCCGCGACTATAAGCCTGTTATCAGCTGGCTTAGCACCAACACTGGTGACCCGCGAACGGCTGACGTAATCGAGCGCGAGCGTGCTAAGGAGGAAAAGATGAGGGAGCGCGAAGAGCGCCTAAAGAAGGGCTGAACCACTCAATCCCCCCGGCTAGTACCGGGGGTTTTTATCTGTGCGGAAACCGTTCGGAAAACGAAGCCCTTAGAAAGAAAAGCCTTGGAAAATGGCCTCCATCAGTGAACAGAGGCCGTTCCATGTCCCGAAAATCCACGAAGTTGCTCTTTACCCCCATCGCACTCGTTGCGGCAATGGGAATCGCGTCTACCACCGCAGCCAATGAGCAAGTTCAGGTGCCCGGCCTGAACATGCCCGTAGCCGCCAGCCAGGTCCAAGCCCCTGCTACCCAGCCGATGGCCACGCCCAAAGCACCGGCTCAACAAGCTCCGAAAACTGAGGTCGAACGCAAGCCGCGCATCGTGCAAGTCACCCCTGGCTCGGGGGACATTCCGCCCGTACCTGCCAGCGTGGTCAGCAGACAACAGCAGGCACCTGCAGTGCCAGTCGAGACTCGTCAGGACGTGATCGTATCCTCGGGTACCAACACCCTGATCCCGATCAGCAAAGGCCAGATCAACCGTCTGGTTACACCGTTTGAAGATCCGCAGATTCAGACAGTAAGCGATGCGGAGATCTCCACCAGCGGCAACGTAATCTACGTGACCACCAGTGCTCCTCAGCCGGTCACCATGTTTGTTACCCCTAGCGATGATGAGTCGGTGGCCATTTCCCTGACTCTGTTCCCGCAGGACATTCCCCCTATTCAGGCGAACCTGATCTTCGCCCAGAGCGTACCGGGCGGTCAGGTAACAACTTCTGGCAGCGCGCTTGCTGCTACTGCGTCGAGCGCATATAGCGGCCAGGCCAAGAAGTGGGAGCGTGGACAGCCCTACATGGAAACCATCCGGGAGCTCATGCGTGAGCTGGCACTCGGCCGCCTGCCCAAGGGCTACAGCTTCGGCAAGCTGATCTCCGGTGCTGGAATCCCTGCATGCGCACAACCATCGCTTAGCTTCGACTTCAGCAAATCTCAGTTGATCCTGGGTCATGACTTCCGCGTCTACGTCGCCGTTGCCGAGAACGTGTCATCGCAGACAGTCGAGTTCGACCATGGAGCCTGCACCCACCCCCATCGCGCGGCAATCACCAGCTGGCCCAACGAAATCCTCGAACCAGGACAGAAAACCGAGGTGTTCATCGTCACTCGCGTGCCCATCGAAGTACCGGATAGCTCCAGCCGCCCGAGCCTGCTGTAAGGAAACCGCCTGATGAATCAGCTGCAAAAATCCTTCTCGAAATTGTCCCCGAATGCCAAGCGCCTGCTTGCCATCGGCGGGACCGTGATCGGTGTCTGTACCGTTCTTGGCGTGGCCATGAGCGCCGCAGGCCCGGAAAACAAAACCCGTACAGCGTCTAAGCCTCCTGTCGACGCCGTACTCACCGACGAAGACCCCCGCGGTTTGGGATTGGACTCTGTTGTCAGCCAGCTCAAGGCATTGCAAAGCCAGCAAACTCGTCTGGAGCGGGTCCTGGGCCAGCGTGAAGCGGACGAAACCGTTAAGGAAGCCCAGGAGAAAATTAGCTCACTGGAAGAGCAAATGAAGCTCATGGAGCAGGAGATGGCCCGCATGGCCCGTGAGGGCAAAAAGGGCGGCGATGATGCCGGCCAGGGTGGCGAATCCTCTGGGGCTGACTCGGCCACCGCCATACCCGCTCGTGTAGCCCAACCGCCGGTCGTGGCTAAGGCCACCACTTCGGCCGACCAGCTGGCAGATGTCTACGCCAACCAGCCGCCACCCCCGCCTGAAGACCCGAAAGCTCGAACCAGCGAGAAGAAGGAAGGCCCCAAGATCCGCACCATCCGAAAAGAGGAGAAGGAAGATAAGGACGGCAAGAAGGAGGACATCAGCATCACTCTCCCGTCCGGTTCAATCCTCTCTGGCGTACTGGTGACGGGCATGGACGCACCGACCGGCAAGGCCGCTCAGAAAGACCCCTTTCCGAGTCTGATCCGCATCAAGACCGAGGCAATTTTACCCAACCGATTTCGTGCCGATTTCCGCGAGTGCTTCCTGATAGCCGCAGGCTGGGGTGACCTCAGCTCTGAACGTGCCTATATGCGCGCAGAGCGCCTGTCGTGCGTCCGCAATGATGGTTCCGTACTTGAGTCTTCCCTCGATGCCTATGCCTCCGGAGAGGACGGCAAGGCCGGCATCCGTGGACGCCTGGTGAGCAAGCAAGGCCAGATCTTGGCGCGCTCCCTCATGGCCGGGTTCATGCAAGGCGTCGCCGGGGCTTTCGACGTTCGCCAAGTGCCCTCGATCAACATCACCCGTGGCTATCAGAACGAGGATGATGTGCAGTCTCCAGTCTACGAACAGGCATTCGACCAAAACGCTCTTCAAGCAGCGGGTGTCGGAGGGGTTGGCAGCGCCCTAGAGCGCATCGCCGACTTCTACTTGGAAATGGCGGAGAACATTTTCCCTGTCATCGAAATTGATGCAATGCGTGATGTCGACTTCATCGTGAAGAAAGGCATGACCGTTAAGTTCAACGAAACGACCCTGAAAGTTAGCCAGTCCAATTAAGGAGCCAAACCATGTATGCGCGCATTACTTTAACTTTCTTGATGCTGGCTTCCATGACTGGCTGCACAAGCATCATGAGTATTGGCGAATCCGAATATACCTGTAAGGGCATGCCCAACGGCGCAACCTGTATGTCGGCAAAGGATGTTTATTCCGCTACTGAGGGTGACGACTATAAGACCCAGCTGAAGAAAGAGCAGGAAGGTAGCAACACAGATCCCAGTGACAGCAAAGAAGGTCCGCAAGTAACGCGAGTTCTCTATCCGGAAGGTGCTGATAATGCGCCTATCCCCATGCGCGCCAGAAATCCTCTCCCTATCCGCACTCAAGCAGTTGTAATGCGGATAGCAGTTGATCCGTGGGAGGACGAGAATGGCGATCTCAATATCCCTGGATTTATATATACAGAAATTGAACCGCGTCGCTGGGAGATTGGTGCCAGACAGCCCAATGCCGCTCCCACTCTAAGACCGCTGAGTATAAAGCCGGCTAATTAAATCAGAAAGCCGCAATCACGTTGATTGCGGCTGACTCTATTCTGACGCGGTGAAAATATGAAAAAAACTCTTTATCTATTTGCGCTTTTCGTTCTTTGTCTTGCAAGGACAGCTCTTGCCGAATGCTCGCATGAACCGCTCTATACCTATCACTATCAGTTGAGCATGGACTCTGCTATATACAATAGCGCGACCGATAGCATTACTTTTAACCTGCGCGCGACAATGACAAGCGCAGAAAGGTCTGGTCAAACGTGCAGCGGCAGCGGTGGGACACCGAATGTCATAACATACATTAATGTTGACGGAAAAGTTGGCTCATATAGCAAAAAAACAAAGGGGAGTTTTACCTATTCAATCACAATCCCCGGCAATACCGCCAATAGCGTTGTCCTCTACGGCGCAAACCAAACCGCTGGGTGCTGCAACAAGACACAAATCAATGGAGCTTCGTACAGTCAGCCTTTCGTGTCAGGCATGAATGAAATCCCGACTGTATCTAACAGAGCACTAACAATTAGCGAGGATGCCAGTGGATCAATTGCATTAACCGCCTCAGATCCAGATGCTGGAGATTCTCATACTTTCCAGATAGTTTCCGGCTCGAATATGGGCACTGAATCCATTTCCGGCTCCACCCTTACTTTCACACCAAGCGCAAACTGGAACGGTTCAACCACCTTAACTTATCGGGCTATCGACAACAATGGAGGTAGTTCTGCTCCTGCAACGGTATCAATCACAGTTACCCCGGTGAATGATCCGCCCTCAGTTTCCGACAGGCTTATTACAACTAATGAAGACACTGCCACCACTGTTACGCTTAATGTAAGTGACGTGGATTTATCATTTGAAGGCGACAGCCACACATGGGAAATCGTGTCCGCACCGAATGCGGCTCATGGCAGTGCCTCGATCAGCGGGAACACGCTGACTTTCACTCCGGCTGCCAACTGGAACGGTACCACCACGTTGACCTACCGAGCGAAGGACTCCAAGGGGGCTTACTCGGCGGTGAAAACTGTCACCATCACGGTGAACGAGGTCAATGATGCGCCTGTCGCCAGCAACCGCAACATGACTACGGCCGAAGATACCGCAGGCAACGTAACGCTTGTCGCAAGCGATATTGATGGTGACTCACTGACCTATAGTCTTGTAACACCCCCGAACAGCGCCCACGGCACTGTAACCATCAGCGGCAATGTGGCGACTTTTACGCCCAAACCGAACTGGAACGGGACAACCAGCTTCACCTACCGAGCCAACGATGGCACCGCAAACTCCAACACGGCAACAGTATCGGTAACCGTCACACCAGTTAACGATGGCCCGGCAGTGAACGACGCCACTCTGACCCTCGACGAAGACACCACGGCAACCCTGACCCTGGCAGTGTCGGACGTTGACATGTCATTCGAGGGTGACAGTCACACCTGGGAGATAGTGTCTGCACCGAATGCGGCTCACGGCAGTGCCTCGATCAGCGGGAATACGCTGACTTTCACTCCGGCCGCCAACTGGAACGGGAGCACTACGCTTACCTACCGAGCGAAGGACTCCAAGGGGGCTTACTCTACTGCAAGGACTGTTAGTATCACTGTAACTCCAGTAAATGATGTTCCAGTGGCATCGAACATTGAAGTCTCTACCGAAGAAGAAACCGTAGTAACTATTCAGCGCCCAGCGACTGACGTTGAGGATAACGACAAATTACAGTATGCACTCACCAGTTCTGTAACGAACGGCATCATCAAAATTAACGCCGATAGACTTGAGTTTACTCCTGAGAAAGACTTTAACGGCGCTGTTGTTATTAAATTCAAAGTATTTGATACAGAAGAAGCATGGTCTAACGAAGGGTCCATCACTATCAACGTAACTCCAATCAACGACGCACCAAGCGCAACGGGCGCAAGTATCGCTGTGGAAGAGGGTGGTGCTAGTGGTCTTACACAGCCTTGGGTGAATGATGTTGACTCGATTTACGGTGACACACATACGTTTTCTGTTGTCGGTCAACCTTCAAATGGTGTAGCTGAGGTCGTCGACGGAAAGTTACAGTACACCCCTGCTCAGCAATACTTCGGAGAGGATAAGTTTCAAATTCAGGCAACAGATAGTGAAGGCATGTCAGTTGTAGGGGATGCTCTCGTTGTTGTGAGCAAAAGAAACTTCGCCCCGACCGACATTCTTCCAGGCGAAATTTCCTTCTACGAAGGCATAGGTTCTTCGGCCGAGCTGACAGTTGTTGATCCCAACACCTGGGGCGATCACACCCTTGAGGTTGTGACACAACCCGCTCATGGCAGCGTGACTATTGCGGGCAAAGTGCTGACGTTCAAGACCGATGGCTCAAGCGATACACAAGTTACCTTGCGCGCCACGGACCAAGACGGCCAAACCACGGAGAAACAAATCGCCCTGAAGCCGAAGCCCGCTTCCGACTTCTTCGACGGCCGCCCAGTCGTTGAGACTGGTGTAACTTCAACCTTCCCAGCCGTGACGAAGCAAATGAAGACCGCGGCTGGTTCCTATGCCTTCAGGCTTGCGGATGAGCCTATCCTCACAGCTCTCGGCGATGAGATGGTGGCCTATGTCACCCCTGACTCGGAAGTCGGTGTAAGCCTGCTTTCGCGACAACTTAAACAGAGCGAAGGGATGAGGTTCGAGCCCATCAAGCAGGCCGGTTACATTGAAGCGGCCATTGGTGGCCTCGATGTTGGAGTTGATGGAACTGCAACGATCCTGTTAAGCCGTGCTGATCGTGTTGGGCCGGTTTACTCAGTCAAAGTGCGTGCGTGGGCTGTGGAGGGTGAGCTTGCAGCTGATAGCTGGAGCATCAAGCAAGCAGCTGGTCGAGCGAAGATCAACTTCTCTGCAACCAACAGTGTCTGCTCGATCAAGACATCTGAAACTACCGCACGTGTACCGAACACGCTCGATCAGCCTACCTGCTGGATCAAATGGACGAAGACACCGGACGAGTGGCGCAATCAGAGCGATCCATCGAATCTGCGCATGGAAGCCAGCGGCCGCTCCATTGGTAACCAGCCTGTTCAGGCGACGGTCTATGTTTTCGACGAGGAGGGTGGCCGTCACGAGCTGGCCAGCTTCTCGAATGAGCTGACGGTTGTTCCCCTGGCAGGGCAAATCACCTTCGCTATTCAGCCGGCTCCGACCGAAGCGTACCAGGCTGTCGAGAACCTGAGCCTGGTGATCAAACACTCCAGCGGCCCGGCGTGCGATCTGACTGTCAACCCAACCAAGGCAAAAAATGCCTCTAACCAGTGGCAGAAAACTCAAGTGTGCTTGCTGCAGTGGACCAACCTGCCATCTGGCCTGGCCCAGGCTAGCAACTGGGACTACCCGCAAGCTGTCGGCGGTATCGACAACTTGGGGGAGCAGACCATCAACTGGGAAGCCTCGATCTTCACCCCGAGCGGTGAGCAGGTATCCATTGGTCATGGCTCTCATACCCTGACGGTCGTCGAGCCCCCAGCGATAACCGTAGAGCTTCCTCAGACCAACCTGATCAAGGGCAACCTGTACTCAGTATCCTCTGAAGGGGGCTTTGTCGGTGACGCATCTATCGTGGGCTTGTCCTCAGATATTCGTGTGAGCATCACACGAGATGGCATGGTGGAGGAAAACAGCGTTGTACCGAGCTACGGCCGTACCCAGCGAATCAACCGCCAGGTGAAGGGTAAGCCGGCCGCGCTATGGAGCACTACCGAGTATCTGCTGGAGGCCAGCTACACAGAACTTCCGGGCCACACAACCAGCAAGCCGGTCGAGCTACTGGCAGTGCCAGCTGATGCAGTGCGACCTGTCATCCTGAACGATGAGCGCAGCATGCTAGACACCGAGTTCCTGCCAGTTGAGGTGGCGATCCAGAACACGAAGTATCCCACCGATCCTTACTCACTGGCGTCGATGGGCGATTGGGACGTTCGACTGTATATCGTGAAACCTGACGGCAGCAGGGAGGAAATGTCGGGCTGGGAACCGATTGATGAGAACGGCATCGCTCGATTCGATCTTGGCGTATCTTCGATGACCAACCAGGCGATCAGGCTATTCGCGGAAGCGCGCGTGCGGTCGCCGGTACCGGAGTACGAGTCGATCCGCAGCACACCGTTCCCCCTGATCATCTCGATCCTGAATGGGGACCCTCTGTTGGGGCATGTTCAGGCTCTCCGAGTGATCGGTCCAGCCCCGCTGCGCAGTACCTTCTACGCCATGACTGACTCCCGCTGGGAAGCGAAAGACCTCGGCCCAGTGCGCTGGGAGATCAGCCACGACCAGGGCGCTTCTTGGGAGACAGTTGTTAATACCAGCACGATGCCGCAACGGCTGACCAAAGTGTTTGAGAAGGGGCGTTATCTGCTCCGCGCTGAGCTGACAAACAAGAACAGCGGCGCGACCTCAATGACGCCCACGATTGAGGTGATAGCGTTCCTGGTTCCACAAGCCAGGATCAAAGGCCCGGCCAACGTGTTCATCAATGACACCGGCAATTTCCACCTGACCAACAACGATGGGACGCCACTGGACGAGACGAACCTGGTCATTGAGTGGTCCGAGGACCGTGGCGCGACGTGGATTGCCGGCGGCGCTAGTTACCAGCTGACTCGCAACAAGTCGGAGCGTGTGTACTTGCAGGCCCGCTTGAAGTACGCAGACTCGCCTGATGACAAGCGCGTCTACAAGAACCTTCGCGCTGGGGTCGCGTTCCGCCCTGTTCGGCCGCCGCGCGTGCAGATCATCGGCCCGCGTCGCCCGGAGGTAGGTGCTGAAGCGACCTGGACAGCCAACATGATGATGCCGTACCCGAAGATGGACCTGACGATGGATGGCTACTTCATCCTGCCGGACGGGACTGAAACCACGCTCAAGGAGGTGAAGTACACCCCGACCATGGAAGACTTCCTTGACGAAGGACGCACCATTGGCTTCAAGGCATGGATCAATGGTTATGAGGACAAGGGGGGTATGGGGCTTACCGAGTACCGCCTGATCTTCTGGTCCTATGACTGGCCGGAGTGGCAGTTCGTCAACAAGATGAGCGCAGTCTATGCGCCGGCTGACCTGACGATGCAGGTTCGCTCAATGGGTACCTTCCGGGAGTTCGAGGGGCTGAAGATGGAGTGGGAGATTCCCCCATATGATGCGATGGACATGATCAAGGACGACTACGAGCCTACCCGCATCGTTCGGATCAACGAACCAGGTACCTATCAGTTCGGAGTTCACATCACAGATGACCGCGGCAACTACTCCTACATCGAGCAGGATCTGGAGTTCCTTGAGCCGATTCCTTGGTCAGTGAAACTGTCCTGGAGCGGCGATAATGAGTTCAACCGCGCCCCGCTGGGCGTGCTGCTGCGTCCCTCGATCTCGGGTGGCCATCCGAAAGATCGCATCGAAACTCGCAACTACTCGATCAATGGCCAGCCGCTGCCGGCCGCTGGTGACTATGGCAGGGCGACACTCGATGCCGGAACCCATACGGCGCGTCTCGATATTGCAACTAGCATGGGCTACACGGCCTTTGGCACAGTGGACATCGGGGTTGAGCAGAACCAGCCGCCCAGCTGCTCGATCAACGTGCTTGAGGGCAGTTCCTCATGGCTGGCCAAAGCCACTTGTGCGGACCCTGACGGACGTATCGACCGGCATCTTTGGTTTGTTGACGGTGTAGAGCAGGCGTTGAGCTCCAGCTCGATCTCGGTGCCGAAGTGGCGATACCCGAATGGCATGCCGGTGATCACGTTAGTGGGAGTCGACAACTCCGGGGCAGAATCTGCGCCCGTCGCCAACCAGTGACATACAGGGGGCCGCGCAAGCGGCCCTCTTTATTCAGGTACGAAAACGTCCGAATACGGCCACAAATGGCGGTTGCCGGCCCAGAAAATAGCTCACGAGCGCAGGCCCTGCGTAAATCTAAGGAGAGCTATTCACATGCAACACGCCCATCACAACAACCTGAAGATGTTCGCCGCCGTTACCCTGATGCTGGCTGCCAGCATGGCCGTTGCGGGTACCGGTGGTGACACCTTCGACTCTGTATGGATCACCCTGACCGACTGGATGCAGGGCACCCTCGGCCGCATCCTGATCGGCCTGATGGTACTGACCGGAATCGGTGCAGGCGTACTGCGTCAGTCCCTGATGCCCTTCGTTACCGGCGTAGGCGGCGGCGTCGGCCTCTACGCTTCCCCGGACGTAATCGAGTCCATCATGACCGCAACTGTCCCGGTAGGCGTGGCTGCTGCCAGCGTGCTGCAGGCAATCCCGGTCGGTATGTAATCCCACCCGAAACATCTGCCCCTTATCTGGACGGAAAACGTCCGGATAAAGGGGCTTTTTTTTTGCCCTCACTTCTACTCTGGCGGCATCTCAATCAGGGGCTGCCACATGATTTTCCAACGCTCGATACTCCTTCCGATAACCCTCACCAGTCTCTTCCTTGCATCCCTGGCGAACGCTGATCAGCAACCCCAGTTAGGTCAGGCGACGGCCTTCGAGAACAAAGACGTTGTTCTGCTGCCCGCATCGGCAATGCTAGCCATCAACAAAAACGGCAAGTTCGCAATCATCAGCGACACCGGCCGCTTCATCATCCAAGGCAAGGTCTATGACGTGTGGCAGCAGAAAGAGCTGACCTCGATTGAGGATGCCCGGTTTGCGGCCAACTACATCCCGGTCGACAAAACTAAGCTGGGTTTCTCCGACCTGTCCCCGCTAAGCATCGGCACTGGCGACAAAGCCGTCACCATGTTCTCGGACCCTGCTTGCTCCTTCTGCAAGGAGATCATGGACGAGGCCCGCCAATCCCTACCGCAAGGGTATCGCCTCGACGTAATCATGCTCCCTGTCCTTGGGCCGGAAAGCGTTACCCGTCTGCGAGAAATCACCTGTGCAAAGGACCAGGCGAAGGCCTGGCAGGTTGCTGTTACTGGGGACATGAAAACCCCCCTTGCACAGAAGGATGCCGCTGATTGCTCGATGGATGTTGTGGTTAAACGCCGCATCTCAGCGCAGTTCCTCGGGGTACGCAACGTCCCCTTCCTGATCCGCGATGACGGCCTTACCCGACAGGGCAAGCCGGCAGAGGGCCTTACCGCCTGGATCGAACAGAACCGCATCAACTAAGAGGCTCGACAAACAATGCGCGCATCGCTGATGACGACCACCCCCCGCCTGTCCAAGTTGATCAACGGATTGGCCTATGACCAGAACACCCATCTGTTCCAGCTCGAAGGCAACCGAATTGGTTTCGCCTTCATCTGCTACCCCCTATCCGGCTCGACTGGGGATGAAGGCGCACGCCTGAAGGCAGGGCTGACGGTTGACTGGCCCGAGAAAACCATCATGCAGTTCAGCCTGATCTGCACCGAGAACATCAACCATCTGAAAACCGGCTATGTCCGCCTTCGCAAGGCGTTCAATGAGTCGGGCCGCTCCGAAGCCAGCCCCGAAACGCAAGCGCTACTTAACCGCGTAACCGAGGCACGCGCGGACTACTTCAGCGAGCGCACGCTGCGCCCGGTGGACTCAATTTCGGGAGTGAAGATCCGCGAGCAGACCCTGGTGATCTCCATCACCTTGCCCATCAAGGATTACCTGCCGACTGACAGTGAGGTTGCCCGCGCAAAGGAGCTGGCCGATGGCCTGAAAACCTCGCTGGAGAGCTGCAACCTTGGCCCGGTACCGATGACAAACGACACCTACAAGGAAGTGTTCACCTCAATCCTTAATCAGGGTCCCTCCGCATCGTGGCGCGATGACCCGTACATGAAGGCTGAAACCGATAAGCCGCTCAACGAGCAGATCCTGGACTTCAACCGCAGCCTCGACGTCGAGAAGGACCATATCAAGATCGGAGACGACTGCTACGCCAAGACCCTCTCGGTGAAGCGCTTCCCCGATGTCATGTGGCAGGGCGATGCGAGCCAGTACCTGGCGGATATTCTCTCTCAGCGCGGCGGTATTCGCGGCAACTGCATTATCAGCATGACCCTGTATCTTCCGCCGCAGCTAGAACGCAAGGACAAGCTCGCCAAGGCACGCCAGTGGGCGATCAACCAGAGCTTCGGCCCGATGGTTCACTTCGTGCCGATCCTGCGAAAGCGCAAGGAGAACTACGACATCCTCTTTGAAGACCTGGACAAAGGGCTCCCTAACGTCCAGGCGAACATGACTCTCGTCGTGTTCGGCCAGTCCAAGGAGGATTTGATCCAGGCCGCGTCGAACGCTAAGTCCCACTTCAGTACCCTGTCCTTCACCTTCATGGAGGATAAGTTCTGTGTGCTTCCGGTGTTCATCAACGCCCTGCCGATGTGCACAGACCCGGACGTTATCAAGGAGCTGTTCCGCTACAAGACCATGAGTCTGACGCAAGCGCTGCCGATACTACCCATCTACGGCGACTGGAAGGGCACCGGCACGCCAGTGGCGCCGTTCATCTCTCGTAACGGCCAGCCGATCAGCCTCCACCTGTACGACTCGGACTCGAACTACAACTGCACCATCGCCGCTCAGTCCGGCTCGGGTAAGTCGTTCCTGACCAACTACCTGATCAGCTCGTACCTGAGCATCGGAGCTAAGTGCTGGGTCATCGACGTGGGCCTGTCCTACCTGAAGCTCTGCGAAGCATACAAGGGCGACTTCGCACGCTTTGACCAGGAGTCGCAGATTTGCCTGAACCCGTTCGAGCTGATTCAGGACTACAGCGAGGAAGAGGACGTACTTGTGGGCCTGTTGTCTGCAATGGCCGCCCCGACCGTACCGCTGGATGACTTCCAGACCGCCGGCCTCAAGGAGCACCTGACCAATGTCTGGGAGAGCAAAGGCAAGGACATGATCGTCGACGACATCGCAGCGTCGCTGCTCAATGACTCCGACCAGCGCGTGCAGGACATTGGCCGCCAGCTGTTTGCCTTCACCTCCAAGGGGCAGTACGGCCGCTTCTTCAACGGCAAGAACAACCTTAACTTCAAGAACCCCTTCACCGTCCTGGAGCTTGAAGAGCTGAAGGGCCGCCAGCACCTGCAACAGGTGGTGCTCCTGCAGCTGATCTACCAGATCCAGCAGGATATGTACCTGGGTGAGCGTGACCGCCCGAAGATCGTGATCATCGACGAGGCCTGGTCGCTGCTGGCTCAGGGCAACGTGGGCGAGTTCATCGAGCACGGCTACCGCCGATTCCGTAAGTATGGTGGCGCGGCCATCGTGATCACTCAGGGCGTCAACGACCTGTATACCAACCGGGTAGGCCAGGCTATCGCCGAGAACTCCGCGTTCACCCTGCTACTGGGCCAGAAGCCCGAGGCGATCAATGCCATCCAGGAGAACAAGCGCTTGCCGCTGGGCGAAGGCGGATACCGCATTTTGAAGACCGTCCGCTCGTACAAGGGCCACTACTCGGAAATCTTCATGCTAACCCCCCGCGGCACAGGAATCGCCCGTCTGACGGTTGATCCCTACTCGATGCTGCTGTACTCCACCGCACCCGAGGACGTTCAGGCCATCCGCAATTACACCGTGGTCGGTATGCCCCAGGAGCAGGCGATTCTTCAAGTGCTCAAGGACCGTGGAATCGTTCACGACCATTCGCAGCTTCAAGGGGCCGCCTGATGTGGCGTAGTAACCCATTATCGGTCCAGAGCACCATTGCACGCGCGGAAGCTGAGGTTGCCCGGAAACGGGCTCCTTGGCGCTTCTCAGCGCTGTACATGGCCAAGGCCATTCTGTTTTCAGCCGTGGTCGCCGGCACTGTAGTTGCGCTCACTAGCCGGTTCACCGTCGCAATCGCTCCACAGACCAATCTGTGCTTGCCCCCATACCGAATCTGGCTGATCGACAAGGGCGACCGTGAGCCAGTCCGAGGGGACATTTTCGCTTTCAAATCCAAGGGGCTTCAGCCGCTGTTCGACGATGGAACAATGGTAGTGAAGGTGCTCAGGGGCATGCCTGGCGATGAGGTGAAGGTAGACCTCAATGGCGCTCGGGTGAACGGCGCCTTCGTCGGCCACGGGCTAGCAGTAGCAGCACATCACGGCATCGACCCCAGCCGCTACATCCGAACAACCATCGTGGGCGAAGGGCGCTATTGGATGTTCGGCGAAACCCCGGATTCATTCGACTCCCGTTACTGGGGCTCAATCGGCTCCGAACAGATCATTGGGAAGGCATACCCAATATGGTGAGAACAGCATTAGCCGGCGCAATAGCGCTGGCATTGGCCGTGCCTGCATGGGCGGATGACGCACTGGGAATCAAGAAACTGGACCTCGACAGCCTGCCACAGGAAGTGGTTGAACAGGCCCGTCAGATTAGCAAGGAGGGCAGGGCAGCCACTGATGCTCTGCAGCAGACCCAGGACATGACCTGGGTGCGTTCCCTGTCGGAGAACATCGTAGTGCAGGAGGCGCAACGCCGTCTGGCAGAAAAGGGTGAGCCGGAGGCCGAGGACGGTAGTACCAACCCAGCCAATCCGGAGAAAAAACATCCACTGGGCGATGGCCACCGGACCTATATCTTCGTGTCCTTTGCTATGGGCGACGACGCGATCATGGATCTGATGACGCGGTATGACGGTGAGCCCGCTACCGGGATCGTCTTCCGTGGGATTCCCCAAGGCGTATCAATGGCCGATGCAGTGGCGCGTATGCACCACATGACTCAGGCGACCCAAAGCACCGTTTCTGTGCTCCTGGACCCCTTGGTATTCCAACGGCACGGGGTCAACCTGGTTCCTGCCGTGGCCATCGAAACAGGAGAGGAAAAACTCGTCGCCAAGGTCACCGGCACAAGCTCGATCCAATATGTCCAGGATGCGATCAATGACGGCCGCAAGGGCGACCTCGGCATTGTAGGCAGCCCTATCGAGATCAGCGAACCTGACCTGATAGCGGTGGCTCAACAGCGCATTGAGGAGCTGGACTACGAGGCCATGAAGAAAAGGGCCATAGCCCGGTTCTGGGACGTGCACCAGGGCCACCAGCTACCGGCAACGACTGCTCCCGCGATTCGCCGGATAGATGCCGCGGTCATCATCCCAGAAGACATCCTCGACAGCGAAGGGAAGGTGGTCACCAAAGCAGGGAGAATAAATCCCCTAGAAATGCGCGCATTCGACCAAAAGCTGGTGGTCATTGACCCGACCAAACCATGGCAAGTCGCCATGGCAAAGCGCGAGAAGGAGTCAGCGCCCCCCGGCATCACCGTGACCGTTATGGCAACCCAGATTCCGGCCGCCTCTGGTTGGGAGCTATTCAACGCAACACAGGAGGCGATTGACGCCCCCTTGTACCTGCTTCAGCCGGATCTTGCTTCACGCTTCGGCATTGAGCGGGTGCCCTCCGTTGTGACTGCAGACGCCACCCATTTCATCGTGACCGAACAGACCGAGGCCAGCGCTCAAGAGGTATCCAATGCGAAAAAGTAAGGCCCTGCTGGGTTTTCTGGGAGTGATCCTGTGCCTGTGGTTCGCCCAACCAGGTAGAGCTCTTGCCGATGACCCGCTGTGTGAAGACTCTGGACTGCTTGGTCCGAAGCTCTTCACTGACATCTGCTGGAGATGCCTCTTTCCAATTCGGGTAGCTGGGGTACAGATCACTCCAGGATCTGCGCCTGCGAAGGCGTCAAAGAAGACGTTCTGTGTTTGCGAACAAGGGTCGTCCGGCATCTTTAAGCCGGGGATCGTAACTGCCATGTGGGAGCCGGCACGCATCGTCGAGACGGTGAAGAAACCAGGGTGCTCGCCCACCCTCGGAGGGGTAACCCTGCCAATGGGCAGCAAGCGAAGCTACGGCCGTTTGAACCAGGACAGCCACTCGATGACTGGCCAGCATGATGGTTCGTTCTACCATACCCACTTCTATGCCTTCCCCCTGCTACAGATCCTCGATCTCTACACGCCGACCAAATGCAACCCGGACGGCTATCTGGATCTGGACATCATCATGTTCACCGAGATTGACCCAACCTGGAACAACCCCGGCTTGGCCTTCTTCCAGCACCCGGAGTCCGCAGCAGTCGCCAACCCCGTCGCTCACTTGGCTTGTGCTGCAGAGTCAGCGTTGGTCACCGCGCGCAAGGAACCTATCGAATCTCTTTGGTGGTGCACCGGAACCTGGGGAAACATCTACCCGCTCGCGGGCCACATCCGGAGCCAGGATTTCAACCGAACCACAGGTCTGATTGCAGCAAAGCTGCTGTCGCAGCAACACCGCCGTGGCCTAGCACGCAGAACAATGGGCGACGAGAACCTGTGCCGCGGCTCAATCTACCCGACCATTCCGAAGAGCCAGTACAAGCTGACCCAGTTCTGGCCGAAGTCGCAGACACAGCGCGCCATGTGGCTCGGTGAGCCGCCGCAAACCTGGGAGGGTGGCCCTGGTCGCCATATCCCCGGTACCGGAAACGACGCCATGTACATGATCTGGCGCTGGACCGACTGCTGCTCGAAGCTCTGACCAACAAACTAGGAGTGCCGCCGGAAGGCGGCTTTGTCGTATGACCGATTTTCTCTGGACTTACACGCCGGCCGTGGCCGTCATGTTCATTCTCGGGGCCATTGCTCATATCCGTCTGCTTGAGTACCCGAAGTACCGAGGTTGGTGGGGTGAGTACAAAGTCAACTTCATGCTGAGGCTTTGCCTGAAAAGCGAGTACCGTGTTTTCGCCAATGCGCTGTATCGCGGTCAGCACGAGGGTGAGACAACGCAGGTCGACCATATTGTGGTCAGCCGCTACGGCGTCTTCGTGCTCGAAACCAAGAGCTTCAAGGGCAGGATTGTCGTTGACCCGATGAAGCCTGAAACCTGGCTTCAAATTGTCGGCCGACGCAAGTACGAGATTCGCAACCCGATCTACCAAAATCACGCTCATGCCCGAGCAGTCAGCCGTGTGCTGGGCGTGCACGGGCAGAAGATCCACAATTACGCCGTAATGGCCGGCACAGCCACCTTTGAAGGCCCGATGCCTGAACGGGTTTATGGGATCTGGCAGACAGTTAGGAAAATCCAGTCGTATCGAACCCCCGTTTTCAGCCGGGGGCATGTAGTTTCCATCTGCAGTACGCTGGAGAGAAGGAGAATCAAGGGAGGGTATTGGGCCGCTCAGCGTCATGTAGAACGGCTGCGTAAGAAAGCGGCTGAGACTACCAGCCGCCCCAGTAGTGGGTAATGAAACCGATGGCGATGCCCACCGGAACTCCGACAACCACTGCTAACAGCGTTGCGATTTTCTCCTCGCGACCGAAGAACTTCGCCGCTTTCGGTGCGCTCGGCTGGGTCACATATTCCTCAGGGAAAAAGCGGCTTTGCTCCTGAGCGCCAGGCTTAACTGCAGCAATGGGGGCCGGGCGAGGTGACTTGCTGACCGAACTGGTCATTCTGGGAAAGTCCAGGTCCATATCTAATAGGTCGCTTGATTGAGACTGTATGCGAGTCTGCGCGGCAGCCCTGGTAATCATGGCTCCTCGATTTCTCGCTGTGTTCGCTCGTAGCATTCTGCTCTCCTAAAAAAAACGCCCCGTTCAGGGGCGCTTTGTCGATTGCGGGTCAAACCGCCTGGGCCAGCTCCTCGGCCTCCTCGGCGGCCTCAGCGTCCTCGCGGTCTTTCGCCTCGGCAGCGACTTCGGCCTCGATCTTGGAGATTTCGTCCTGCACGTCAGCCGTCTCCGGCGAGGCATAAGCCTTGGCGCGGGCGGCCATACCGTGACTGATCAGGCTCTTGAGGCACTTGGTTACCGCTTTCACCTTCTTGCTGCGGAACTCGTCGGCCTCAGCGCTATCCAGCTTGCCATGCAGCCAGGCGGTGTCGATCAGCACAATCAGGCGGTCGAAATCGTTGATCAGATCAGAGACACGCTTGATCTCCGGGCTGGTGATACGGAACTTGCGCTCCATGGGATTGCTGTAGGTCACCGTGCTGGTGATCTTCTCAGCGGCCAGGAAGTGCTCCATGCGCTGGATCTCGCCGGCAATCTCGGCCTTCATGCTGTCGATCAGGCTCGACACAGCATCCTCAACAGCCTTCAGGTTGAAGGACTTGTTGTGCTTGGCCATCTTGCGCGCCATCACGTCGATGGTGAACAGGCTCGTGGTCAGGGTATCGAAGGTATTGCCGCCGAAGCGCTTGGCCTGCTCGGTGTTCAGAACCAGGGTGCCGGCGAGCGACGGGGTGGAGTATTTGAAGCGACGCGGAATGGATTGTTTCTCGGCCATGAAAGGGTGCTCCTGTGGTTGGTGGCCTGATCATTCCAACAAACCGCAAGCGCAGCGTGCGCTCATATCCCGACACTTTTTGTCCCGAATAAGGTGAGCGATAGTTCTAAGGTTGACGCTCAATGCCCCCAGCCTGAAAATGTCCTCATTCATCGGCACCGCCGATCAAGCCCCCAGGGCAGTCAAGAAACCTCGTATCGGCGTGTGCTGATACTGGTCGCCCAAGCCGCCTATGCGACTGGGTAATGCACGGTTGAGTCAGTCAACCATCCACATGCCTGCATCTGCAGCGCATCAAAGACAAGGGAGGCCTAGCGCCTCCTTTTTGTTTGCCAAAACCCTGACGGGGAAACTCCCGTTAGGGGTTCTCCGTCGCCTGAAAATGACGGAGAAAACATGAAAACTACCTTGCTCAAGGTTAAAGTGCTGTTCTGCTGGGGCCTCCTGGTAGCGCTGCTCTGTGGTTTATACCTCCCTGAGTTTGCCAAAGCCGCTATGCCGTTCGTGCTGTGCGTCGCTCTGGCTGCCGTGCTGATGTACTCGCCCGAGTACATGCCCGCAGTGATGCGAGTAATCAAGCGCCACATCCCTAAAGCAACAACCCCTCAAGCAACAAAGGTCACCGCAGGCTGCGTTAAAGCAACCTGGTGCCCAAAGATCGACTACGAGAACTATGAAATTCCCTCCTACGCACGCCGTATGGAGGCTCAGTAATGGTTGCAGTCAATCTCGATAGACCGACCTACCTCCGAGCAAAAGAAGGTTTGGCTGTGCTCTCTGCGCGCCTTACCCATCTGATGCCCGAAGTAGAGACGGAAATGAAAACCGAGCTGGAACCTGTGCAGATCAATCGTCTGTTCAGAGCCATCCCTCATACGGCATCACCTCAGACCCTGACCGAAGAATCCGACAGCTCGATCAAGGGGGAATTTATCCCCCTTGATCAGGCCGATGACGCTTCCGACCACCAGGAGCATGCGGACCTCTCGGTTGAGAGTGCCGCTGATGTCAACGATGTCACCGAGCTGTCCTTCCACGGACAGACCGGCAAAACGGTCACCGGGATCTATGCCGGCTCCGGCTATCACCATTACCGATTCAACAAGAAGAACGGCAAGTCCTTCTTCCTGCGGGTCGGCAAACACCTGATCTGGGGCATCGAACTGGGCGCAGCATTGCGCCGCAGCGGTGCAGAGAAAGGGCAAATGATTACCGTCGAGTTCAAGGGCAAAACGCCCATCAAAGTGCTCAAGACAGTGGTCATTGACGGGGTTGAGCAGGACGACTGGGTTGATACCTATCGCAACTCCTGGGAAATCCGAGTTGAGAAATAACCAAGCCAGCGCCCTTCGGGGCGCTTTTCATTAACCGTGACACAGAGGTGACTTATGTACGCGCCGAACAAACGCGATGTGCTGCAAGAAGCCAATGGCCGGTGGCTTGGTATCTACCAAAAACTGGCACCTGAACTTGTGGCTGCCCAAAGCAAGCCGGGAAAGGCATTTCCGTGCCCCGTGCATGGGGGCCAAGACGGCTTTCGGGTCTTCCGCAAGACTGCTGGTACTACTGGCGGCGGTGTTTGCCAAACCTGCGGCTTCAAGCCAGACGGTCTAGCACTACTGACGTGGGTCCGCAATTGGAGCTTCCATGAGGCCCTGCAGGAAGTTGGTTCGCTATTGGGCGTGAAAGACCCTGATGGCCGGGATGGTAAGGAAGGAAAGGCCCGAGCAATCGTGCCCCGCCAGACCAAGCAGGAAGTGAAACAGCCAAGTAACGAATGGCTACGCGAGACTATGCGCAAGGTGTGGAAGGAGTCAGTCTCACTAACACACCCGACCGCCGAGCCGGCTCGCCTCTACCTTCGTTCAAGAGGAATCCTCGCCTGGGATCGTCCAGGCTTGGAGTCTACCGTCAGATTCCACCCGGCTCTTTCCGCAAGGACAGAACAAGGGAGGCGCGAGTATCCAGCAATTGTCGCCATCATTTCCGACACGGAAGGCGCAGCTGTCGTGCTACATCGCATCTTTCTGACGGCAAAAGGTGAAAAGGCTCCACTCGAAAGCCCCAAGATGATGTTCCCCATTCCGACTGACCGCTCCGTGGTTGGTGGCGGTATTCGGACCTCCCAACCGGGGGAAGTGGTGGATGTCTGCGAAGGGCTCGAAACGGCCTTGGCCATTGAAACAGCGATGGGGCTTCCGGTCTGGTCGTTGGTCAATGCGTACTACCTTGAAAACTTCTGCCCCCCACCCGCCGTCAAGGCAGTCCGGATCTGGGCTGACCTTGACAGGAAAGGGAGAGGGCAAGAAGCCGCAAAAAACCTGAAGCAACGCCTCTGGAGTATGGGGATCAAAGCACGCATCATGCTGCCGAACCTCCCCATCCCCACTGGGGCAAAGGGAGTCGATTGGAACGACGTTCTATTAGAACGTGGTTCGATGGCCTTCCTGGGTGAAGATGCCTACCGCGCAACGCGGTAGGCATCTCGCCTTCCCGCCTATCTGTACATAAACCGTCCGGATAAACCCCCTTCCATCGCGAGACGCCCGTCAGAATCCGAGCATCCATACCCATGCTCAAGACGGACACATGCGCCTCAGACATTTCCCTCCATTCATTCTGGCAACGCTGTTCTGTGCCATTGCCCACGGCGCAGGCCCGGCCGGGCAGCAAACTGAGCAAGCAGAGAGCGCTCCTGCCGTGGCTGGCGAGTCCTTCTACCGCGAGAAGGAGCGAGGCTGGTTCTGGTACGAGGAGCCTGAGCCAGAGCCGAAGCCTGAGAAGCCTCAGCAGCCAAGCCCCAAGCCTAAACCCGAGATTGAAAAACCTGGTGAGACAGCACCGGCCCAGCCAGCCGGGCCTGCCCCCGGCTCAGTTGCATGGATCAAAGAAGTGCTGCCCAAGTTACGCGAAGCGGCCATCGACAATCCGACCGACGAAAATTTGCAGGCCTACTACTTCACCCAACGTCTGATGATGGACAAGTCAGAAACCTTCTCGAAACGCTCGATGGAGGTCATCCGCAACAATCCGCTGCTTGATGAAGACCTACGCTACCCAGCTTCAAACGCTGCTTCAGACGCCCTGGCAACCGCCGCCGGCAAGCAGAAGGAGCAACTGCTCAACGCCATCTCGAAGCAGTCGATGCTAGTCCTCTTCTTCAGGGGGGCAGATTGCGTCCTCTGCAGTCAGGCAGTAGCCGCGCTAACGGGCCTGAAGCACAAGTATGGCTTCGAGGTGATGACCATCTCCCTGGATGGCCAGCCGCTGCCGGCTAGCCCCTTCGGGCCGCACAAAACAGACAACGGCCTTGCCGAGCAACTGGGCATATTCATGACTCCGGCTATTGGCCTCGCCGTCCCGCCGAATGGCACGAGGATCATCAGCTACAGCACGGTTTCGATGGAGACAGCCACCAGCCGAATTCTCGCGGCCGCCAAGGAAGAAGGACTCATATCGCAAGAGGAGTACCAGGCCACATCCAGGATTGCCTCGGTAGGCCTGATAGATGGAAACACCCTCAAGTCCGACACCCCGAACCCACTTGAAAGCCCTGAGGAATACGTCCAGCGCATGCAAAAGGCGGCGAAGGAAGCATTCCAGAACACGACCGGAGACACGCAATGAAGCCCGTCATTCCTGCAGTGCTAGCCGTCGCAATAGCGCTCGCAAGTCCCACTAGTGCATATGCCAACCTGCAACAGCAGGTCAACGAGATGTACGGCGCCATGATCAACGTAACTGCGCCGGGCGCTTATGAGACTGCAACCCGCGGGGCAGTCTCAGGCGGCGGACTCACTCTACGCAACCGGATCTCAACGGCGAACCTCATTGCTATCACCCCGCCCAGCGCCAAGGGCGGCTGCGGAGGTATCAACCTCTATTCGGGGTCGTTCAGCTTCATCAACGGCGAGGAATTCGTCGCACTGATGCGTAACGTCGCCTCCAACGCCGTGGGCGTGGTTTCAGGCTTTGCATTTGAAATGGCCATCGAGGCGATGGATTCGGCAACAAACGGTGTGCTGCGCAACCTGACGAACAAGATCCAGTCGCTCAACCAGATGTTCTCCAACTCGTGCCAGCTGGCTCAGGGCATCGTCCAAGGCACTGCTGATGCCTTCAAGGAGAAGCGCGACCTGAAGTCGGCCATGACTGGGATCATGGACAACGTAGCGCCAGACTTTTTCTCCTCCAAATCCACAAAGGAGGAATCCCCTGGCAAGCGGATCGTTTCCGCAGGCAAGGCGAAGTCCTGCAGCGACACCGGCAATGTGACCTGGTGCGCCATGAAAAAGACTGGGCTGGCCAGCCAGATCATGTTCGGGAGCGATGAGAACGCCGAGTTCATACTCTCCATGGTAGGCAGCTTCAATGTGTCCCTGAAGAATGATGACCGTGGGGGTCAAACTTTCGCAGCTGAACCCATTGCACAGCTTGAAGGCGCCACCCTTGAGCTATTTGTTGAGGGCACTAACGGCACACCGCTTCAGCTTTATAAGTGCGATACGGGCGATACCGATCAGTGCCTAGAGCCATCAATCCGAACAGTTACCGACTTCAAAGGACTCGAAAAGAAGATTGTTGAAGACTTGCGCCTTAATGGGGTTCTTGAGCGGTTCTATGATGATCAGATCGCACTATCAGATCGAGCCCGTCTTGCATGGCTTGGTGACACACAAGTTGGCATCAACCTTTTCAAGATAACCCGCAAGGCTGGCCCTGAGGCCGGATACAACTACCTAAGCATGTTCTCCAAGCATCTTGCCGCTGAGGCAAGTTACAAGATGATTGTTCGGCTGCTGGATATTACTGAGCGCGGTCTTGACTCAATTGAGATGGCAGATGCGGTAAAGGTTAAGCAGGCAATTGTAAGTAAGCGCGCTGAACTGCTCGCTGAGAAAACCGACTACATCAACAAGTACGGCGCGTATAAAGATGTTAATCGTGCATACCTTGAAATCATGGAAAACGCACCGAACCTTGATCAAGGCAAGATGCTCCAGGGTACTGTAAACGAAAGCGCCGGAGGCTGATAAATATGGACTTTACTATCTATACGGCTGGCAGTGCTGAGTACCTACAGATCATGCTCAACGCTGTGGCGATGGTCACAGGCAGCGGATCAATGGAAGACCTTGCCCGTGTGGGGGCGCTAATTGGTGTGCTGCTGCTGGCCTTCCAGGCAGCTTTCAATAATCAAGCAATTACGTTTCAGAAAGCTGGCTTGGTTCTTGTTCTCTATATGATGTTCTATGGCCCTACAGCAACAACCGTGGTCGAGGATACTGTAAGCGGACAAGTTCGCATTGTTGATAATGTGCCCGTTGGGCCGGCATTTGTTGGCTCACTTATCTCAACTGTCTCATACAAAATCACCCAGGTTGCTGAACAAGCATTCTCAACTCCAGGCATGACTACGTATGGTCTATTCTCACCACTAACAACACTGACCAAAGTTCGAGATGCACTTCGCAATCCGATGGGGCTGGATCAGTTTGTAAATTACGGAGCGGCAAGTGGCGCCAGTTTGCCGAAGACTCTTAACGAGTACCTGGCTTTTTGCACGTTGAATCCAGCGGCCCTGCGCAATGAAAAGTCTGTTGACGAGTTGTATCGGGCCTCGGGTGTTGAGTCGCTGTTGTCAAATGCTTCAACCAGTCAGTTTGTTTATGTGTATGACGGTTCTGCTGGATATGGCGTCCCAGCCTTAAAGTCGTGTGCAGAGGCTAAGTCATGGGTGACAACTGCACTTAATGCCGTTTATCTCGACCTTATGGATGGACTGCTTAACAAAGGTTTTGCCGAGGAAAAGGCTTCCGGGAAAATCACCGTCCCCGCCGAGCTGACCAACCGTATCGACGAATCGATCCAGTCATTTGCCATTTCGAGCAAGAACGCTCAAGGCTATGTAGCTGCCAGCCTTATTACTCCGCTGTTCAATGACGCACGAGTGCAGGCCTTAGAGCACTGGCAGGAAAAACGTGCAGCATTAGCCCTGCGCGACTCACTCAATCAGCAAAATATCCAATGGGCAGGGAAGGGCGAAACCTTCAAACACTACCTGCGGCCCATGATCGCGTTTTTTGAGGGGCTTCTGTACGCCATGACCCCCTTCATGGCTTTCGCCCTACTGCTGGGCGGCCCAGGCCTGTCGGTGCTGGGCAAGTACCTGATCCTTCCCCTGGCAGTTGGCATGTGGATGCCGCTGCTGAGCATCGTCAATGCGTTCACTCTCTGGTACGCCGGGGCAGAGATGGAGGGGATTCTCAACGCTTACGACCCGACGAGCGAGGGCTTCGCCATGCTCCAGGTTATGGACATGGACTTGGCCATCAGCAAGGCGCTGGGGATCGGCGGCCTACTGGCTGCATCCGTCCCTCCGCTTGCACTGTTCCTGGTCACGGGCTCAGCTATGGTTGCAAATAGCATCATGTCCCAGGCCACCGCCGGGGATAAGTTCAAGTCCGAGGATGTTAATCCTCGTGCTCAGCAGCCTGCACCAGTGCTCACAAGTTCAAGCATGTTCACATCGGATCAGCTTACCCAAGGCGTCAATAGAACTGGCGCTACTCAGGTAGCTGAGCAAATCAGCGCTCAGCAAGCGGCAAGCGCACTTGTACAGAGCACAGAAAGCAACGCAATTGCAGCCACGGAGAGCTACCAAAAAAGTCTCGCATCCTCTGTTGAAAGGGCTGCTACAACCACCGAGGGGCGTCAGAATCTCGCGAACCTTGGAAGGCAAGTCGGCGCTGGCCTCAATCTGTCCAGCAACTCTCAGTACACCGACGCCGCATCCACTCTGTCCGCGCTCGGTTACTCACAAGACCAGATCGCGGCAGGTACTTTCGCAGCATCAGTTGGGGCTTCAGCCCCTTTCGGCGTGGGTGGCGTGAAGCTCGAAGAGTCCCAGCAGTTCAAACAAATGAACAGTGCTCAGCAGCAGCAAGCCCGACAAGCGATGCAGCAGCTGACAAATGCTGTGCAGGCAAGCAGTACGGATCAAACGCTATTCCAATCGGGAGAGGCGTTCATGAACAGCTCTCAAAGCTCGCTGTCGCAAAAGGCAACCGAGAGCCTAAATCAGCAACTTACTGAAGCCAAAACAGCGCAGATGGCTTATCAAAAAGCCAGCTCCATGCAGGAAGTGTTCTCGGCCGGGCAATCCATGGACCTCAAGCAAGCGGCAAGCGCATCGCTCGGCAGGGGGCTCGGCAGAGCTGAGACAGCTCAAGCGCTCGCAGAGATGGCAGGTTCTACCCTCTCAGGCCGTGCAGCCTTTAATGCAGCTATGAATAGCGAGTCAATAAATGGACTGTCCAGCGACCGAGAGGAGCGCATAGCCATGTCAGCTATTCGTGCTCTGAACCAGGATGGCCGGCTCGGTGAGCTGATCAACTCAGGCCTCTCGCCGTTCGATTTCAACGTCGACGCTGGCAACGCCAACAGCAACGCAGCCCTAGCAAACGGTGTCCCAGACACATCCGGGCTGAAGGCTGATTTCAATGGAGCATACGGCAGCGCAGCAGGAGCCTATGAGTCTGAACGGGATATGAGTCTTTCCGGGTACGACGCGCTCAAGGCTGATGGCCAGGTCGTGGTCGGCGGCGCAAACAGCCAAGCACAAGATCGAGTAGTAGAGGCCCAGGCGGCCGAGAGAGCCAGGCTGGAATCCGCTTCTCAGCCACTCCCTCAGGCGGATGTCTCGCTGCAGTCAAACTCACCTGTGAGCGACGGTTTCAAGGGGCTAGCACGGCTGGACAGCTCCAACACACTGGTAGTCGGTGGTAAGCAGATCTACGGCGCAGCGAAACGGGCTATTGGACTCGACGACTGACTTTTTGTAGCCCACTAAAAAACCCGGCTATAGCCGGGTTTATTTTGTGAACCACTTGTAAAACCCAATAGCCCCGGCAAAAGAGGCAATGACACCAAAAATGCCAAAGTCGAAATTATAATGGGTCATAACAACGCTGTTTGCTTGGGACGCCAGCATGAAAATCAAGAAGAACGCAATCACTGCCAAGATGAACCCGATGTGACGCCACAGCATTGTCTCTCTGATGTCCCGCTTCCCGTCCCACTCTTCGCTCAAACAGAATGGGCAGCAGCTAGAGTATGGCTTACCACCGCCAAAGAACCATCCGTACTTCCACCCGACAAACAAACCACGAGTTCGCAGGACGGTCGGAACCATCAATTTCCCGCAGCACTGGCACTTAACCTTGCTTGCCGACATCTCTATCACCTCAATTCTTCCGTCTTGCAATCATCTTCCCACGAACGAACCAAATCCCAAGGCCTGCAAATGAGTTCCCCGCCGGCAAAGAAAAGCCCCAACCGGGGTTGAGGCGTTGAGGTGGCCAAGCTGTTCCTGGTTGGGCTTTACGCCGTCTTTAACCGTTTGGCTGCGCACCACGGGCATTTCGCTGGGCTCACCAGCGTGACGATGTGCATCGTGCCACAACTGCTGCAGTTATCGAGGACAACTTCTCCGGCCCGCACTGCACTTGCCAGCCTGTAGCCATTGTTACTGCTCAGGTATTCACCGGACCTTACGCCGAGCTGCACAGCAATCCTTCGGTACTGCTCGCTGGCGATAACCACAGCTTTGCCGCAGACATTACGCTCTGGGTCTTGTGCCAGCATCATGTAGATGCAGAGGAACAAAAGGGAGTGAATAGGTGATTCAGCCACGATCATGTGGGCCTGTCTAATCCGCCCTGATACGGTATGGTACAGCTTGCCCGACCGTAGTAGGCGCCGCTTGATCACGTCGACTTCGGCATCCGTCAGCCCGGTGTGCAGGGCAACGAGCTTGGTCTGTATGCGAGCCTCAAGCATGACCTCGGCAATATCCTCATCGCACATTAGTCCCCGGTCGAAGTCTTCAACCTGGCCAAGCGCACGATTGGTCCTACGCATCCACTTGTAGTCAGCGAGGAGGATCTGGGTGACATCTCGGAGCATGTCTTCCGTGGAGTTCTCGTTGAGCCTCAGATCATTCAGATCAACGCGGATCTCCAGAGCGAAGGCAGCCTTGGTGATGTAGCGCATGCGCTCCTCGAAGTCGCCTGCCCAGAAAAACTTGTAGGCCTCCTCATCACACCCGATGCCAACAAGGGGGTGAACCTCGTTCTTCTCGATGTAGGTGCAGGCCTCCATCATGAGGCTGTTGCGGTAGATGGCTGTCTCGAAAAACTTGTCATCGTCCCCTCCGGTAGAGAACCCGACCTCCAGGTTCTTGTAGTAGACCCGGAACAAACTGATCGGGAGAGCATCCAGTGCCTCCATTTTTCTCTTCGAGAGGGCCGAAAGCTGGACGATCTTCATCTCACCGCGATGAGTGGCGTGCATGGTGCGCGCGGCTGTGCTCGCCGCTACAACCTCCCGAATCGAAATCTTCGCTAGCGCCTTGTTTATCCTTTTCATTCTCTACCACCCTTAGAAAGCACCATCAGGTTGCGCCAGATACGCATCACACCCATAGCGTACTTGCGTGCATCAACCTCTCTCTTGGGGTTGCGCGTATGGTAACCGCCGATGGCCAGCTGAATATCTGTTCTATTTGCAGATATGGCTTCACACAGAATTTCTGCGCCAACCTTTATGTTAAACTCCGGATTAAGAAGGTCCTTGGGATTTTCTACGCGGTATCCGTTCCAATGGTAGTTGATCTGCATAATCCCGATGTCAGTCAACTTATCTTCCTTTATGAATCTTGGTACGGCAGCCTCAGCCTCTCCGACTGACTTTGGAAAATAAGACCCTCTTGGGCTATTACGAAGCGCAAGAGGGTGAGGAGCAACTAGCCCCTCACCCGCGGAAGCCCTAGACTCCTGAAGGGCAATCGAGTAAAGCAATAGTGGGTCTGGCTTGCAGCGGCTTTCTTTGGAAACACGCTCCCAGATAGTCCCCTCTAACGAGAACGCATGAGATGGGATTACCGAAAGACTGGCAATCACCACAAGCATTCTCATTGTTAGTGCCTTATTAACCCATTCCATCTGTCGACCACCTCGGAGCCTTGAGAACCTGCCCAGTAGTGCTCACACTATCACCACTTTGAGATTTCCCAAGCTGCACCGGATCGACCTTTTGAGACTCCTGAACAACGACAGGTTCAGCTGGTCGCTTCATCTGTGCAAGCTGCATAGCAGCAAGCGCAATAATCCGCTTCCCACGATACTCACGATCAACACTTTCTAAATGATCGAGCAGTTCCTGGTGTGCCGGTGTTACACGAATTTGAAGTCTCATCAGGTCAAGCTCCTATTAAGCGTTGATGGCGATACGCCAGAAACCAACGCCATTACTGCATACAGAGTTATCGGCATTAAGCACTTGCGCCTCGGGAAACTCGCCACGAACGAAACGCTCATAGATCCCCGCACCGCCACCCCCGAGAATCACACAATCAACAGCACGTCCGTTGAGAAAGCGCAGACCTTTTTTAATTTCGGTCATTACAGCGGGAATAACGCGATCAGCGGCCTTCTCAAGGTATTCAGCAATGATGACTTTCTTGCCGAACAGCATAATGCTGTCCTTACCCGATTGCAGAGCGTGTTCGATCTTCTCGACACCGAGAATTCCGCCATAGTCCTTTGCGATTTCTTCATTGCAAGCATCGAGCAAAACAGACATCGCTTTTAAGCTGCTGCCACTAGAGTTGCGCACCATCTCTCGATGATCAAACAGCACCCAGTCAACGCTGAAGAAACCGGGGTCGATAATCAGGACTACCGACTCTTCGATAACTTCGGCGTGATTGCCAGTGCAATAAACCTCGGTCAAAGTTCCAATCGGCTGCGCAACAACCTTGACGCTCTTAACTTCAACGCTGCGCTTACCAGTAACCTGATGTACGCCAACCATGCGCTCAGTGAGACGCTTCACGCATTCGGCATCAAGCGCCTGCGATACCGGGAGGCCGGTGACAAGTCGATCAATAACATCATCCTCCCCAGCCGCCAGCAGCAGGGCTCCCTTAAAGAGAGCGTTGTACGCCTGGCTCCCGGTGTAGTCCTCGTGGAGCTCCCGGCCATCCTGGACGCGGCCAGGGGCGGCGAACGCCACCCACTGTTCACCATCGACATCCACAACCACTTCACCTTGTCGCAGACCAGCACCGCCTGGGAGGCTCTTCAGCGGGGTTGCCTGGGCAGGCCTTACCTCGACCTCGCAGAAGCTCCTGTCCGCAGCCCCATAGCCGCAAATGACGTTGCTGTAGCCAATATCCAGACCGATACAGGTGCCCATTCCAAACTCCTTAGCTCTTGGCTTAATCCTCGCCGGGCATAGGTTGCACACAGGATGACGACGAGGGGGTGTTAAACACGGCCTCTTGCTACGACCTCTGAGCTGTATGGCAACAAACGGACGCGGCGCAGACGCCAAATGACGACGAGGGGGGATTATTCGGAATCAGGAAGGGGGTTTGATGGTTTTTCTGGACGGAAACTGTCCGGAAAAGAAGGCTTCGCCAGCCCGCCTTCGTGCAAGCTGCCCCCCAACCAGAGAAGGAGCCCCCTGTGACCGTCCAGAACGCCTTGAGCGGACTGATCACTCAGATCGACGCTGCATACGACCAGCTTACAAAGCAAGCTGAGATGCTGCGTGACGCTTTTTTCAATGACGCTAAACAGAACCTGGCCGAGGGGCGCATGCACGTCCCCATCGTCATCACCGTCACCAAGATCAGAGGGACCTACACCTCAATCTCTTGGGCGCGGATGGTCGCCAAGAAGAGAAATTCAAACTCGAAAACCATGCCGTTTCCTCGCAAGATCTCCAAGGGCACAGGGCGGGGAAGCAAGTCGTTCTCCTATCCGGCAACCTGCTTCACCTTCCTCGACCCCGAGATGCGCCACCTTGTCCTGCAGTACGAAAAGGTCCTGACGCTTGTGCGCGAGGAGGCGAACCGCCTCCTACAGCTGCGCAAGGACACCATCCAACTGATTGAGATGGATGCCCTCACGGAAGAGCTATGCGCAAAGCTGACCTCCAACTTGTCGCTTTCAGGTCGAGCTTGAGTCGGTGGTGGCGACAACAAGAACTCATGGAATGCACACGCTAGTTACCTGGGTCGTGTGTCGCTATCAAACCCGCGTGGTTACTGGGTTTGGAGCATCCGTGTGTAGCTATCCCGTGAACGTGTGTCGCTATCCTAGTCACGTTTTAAGGCTCAGACCCCGTGTGTCGCTATCAAACCCGCGTGGTTACTGGGCTTGGAGCATTCGTGTGTAGCTATCCCGTGAACGTGTG
>FTMP01000007.1:0-250064 GCA_900156135.1 Aquipseudomonas alcaligenes
AAATCGACTGCTATGCGCTTCATTGCCACTCTCCCAGCGAACAGACACCTCGGTCTTATAGAAGAAACGCGGTGCGGGGAGAGTCCATTACAGCCTTCAAGTCGTTCGCTCCTCTCACGCGGGACTGGCTAAAGCCAGCCCCTTAACCAAACGTTAGGCGCCTTAGGAAAGTTCTGTGGAAATCCACACAGCCGTTACCCTCATTGCTGTTGCCTCATTTGCAGCAGGCGCAGTACAACCACTCATGTTTACGTGGTTGGTTAGTGTTATCTGTCGCAGTCGCGGACGCGCCAGACGAAACATGCTCGCAGTTATGGGCGCTATGGTTATCAGCCTCGGCACCTGCTCCGCAGTTCTTGTTTTTCTCGCCTCTCTCGGCCGCGCCCCCGCCTTTGCAATCGCGATCCCATTTTTGCTTGGGGTTGGTGCCGCGCGGATAATCCGCCGCGAAATATGAGCTTTCTCTCGCAGACGCCTAACAATGTGCACATGGACTCTGCCCACAAGCAGTGAGGAAAGCTTTTTTCGATTCTGTCGTCAGCGCGATTGCAATCGCATATCCGGCCTTGCGTGGGCGGGTGCCCGGGCCATTCTGTAGTTCGGGCTGCGGGGGCCAGCGTTCAATCGATCTCTAGGATCAGCGTTGTTATCAGCCTTGTTACGCTGCAGAACTCGCCCGTTCCACGGCGCCCCCCCCCACTAACCCCAGAGGTGGGTGCACACGTTGATATGCACAATCCACCCGCAATGGCGGGATGGCTTACCAGGGGCCGCGCTCGCTAACATGAGCACGTCTCCCAGCATGTGTCCCCTCATGTCCTACTCCGTTACCCCCGTCGGCTTCATGCGCTCCTGCTTCAAGGAGAAGTTCGCCATTCCTCGTCAGCCGCTGCTCGCGCCAGCCGCGCGCGGGGTGTTGGAGCTGGTGCCGCCGTTCGACCGGGCCGTGGCCGTGGAGGGGCTGGAGCGGATCAGTCATGTGTGGCTGCTGTTCCTGTTCCATCAGGCGCTGGAGGACAAGCCGCGACTGAAAGTGCGGCCGCCACGCCTGGGCGGCAACGCCACGCTGGGGGTGTTCGCCAGCCGCGCCACTTACCGGCCCAATGGCATTGGGCAGTCGGTGGTGAAGCTGGACCGCGTCGAGCCGGGGCGGCTGTGGCTGTCCGGTATCGACCTGCTGGACGGCACGCCGGTGCTGGATATCAAGCCCTACGTGCCTTACGCCGATCAGGTACCCGAAGCCTTCAACCGCATCGCCGATGCACCACCGGTGGCGGTACCGGTGGAATGGAGCGACAGCGCCCTGGACCAGGCCCAGGTGCATGCGCAGCGCCTGGGCGAGCCGCTGGTGGAGCTGATCGAGCAGTGCCTGGCCCAGGACCCGCGCCCGGCCTATCAGGTGCCGGAGCCGGAGCGCCGCTATGGCGTGCTGCTGTGGGACGTGCAGGTACGCTGGCACTACCCCGAGCCGGGGCGTATCCGTGTCCTGGAAGTGGTGCCGGGCTAAGCGGTTGCCGCCCTCCCGGATTGCATCCGGCTATATCCTCAGCGGCGCCCCGCCTCGAATTGCATCAGGGCTACATCCCTCTCCCCTGCCCCTCTCCCGTGAACGGGAGAGGGGTGCACTGAGGCCAGAAACGACAAACCCGCCTGATGGCGGGTTTGTGGGTGACAGGACCTGCGCTTATTTCTCGACGAAGGCGCGCTCGATCAGGTAGTCGCCCGGCTCGCGCATGCGTGGGGAGATCTTCAGGCCGAAGCTGTCGAGAACCTCGCTGGTCTCGTCGAGCATGCTCGGGCTGCCGCAGATCATGGCGCGGTCGTCCTGCGGGTTGATCGGCGGCAAGCCGATATCCTCGAACAGTTTGCCGCTACGCATCAGGTCGGTCAGACGGCCCTGATTCTCGAAGGGCTCACGGGTCACGGTCGGGTAGTAGATCAGCTTTTCCTTCACCGCTTCGCCGAAGAACTCGTTCTGCGGCAGGTGCTGAGTGATGAATTCGCGGTAGGCCACTTCGTTCACGTAGCGCACGCCGTGGACCAGGATCACCTTCTCGAAACGCTCGTAGGTCTCGGGGTCCTGGATCACGCTCATGAAGGGCGCCAGGCCGGTGCCGGTGCTGAGCAGGTACAGGTGCTTGCCCGGGTTGAGGTCATCGAGCACCAGGGTGCCGGTGGGCTTCTTGCTGATGAGGATCTCGTCGCCTTCCTTGAGGTGCTGCAGCTGCGAGGTCAGCGGGCCATCCGGCACCTTGATGCTGAAGAACTCCAGGTTCTCTTCCCAGTTCGGGCTGGCGATGGAGTAGGCACGCATCAGCGGGCGGCCGTTGGGCTGCTGCAGGCCGATCATCACGAACTGGCCGTTCTCGAAGCGCAGGCCCGGGTCGCGGGTGCACTTGAAGCTGAACAGGGTGTCGTTCCAGTGATGCACACTGAGCACGCGTTCCGAGTTCATGTTGCTCATGCGGGTGTCCTCAAAAAGTTTCGGTATTCAGGTTGCCGGAAAGTGCGTCCACCCTGGTTGAGCCAGGTCAATGCGGACCGTCGTCTGCTGGCGGCATTGCGCGACATTCTAGTGAGGACCACAATATCTGTTAAGCGAATTATCAAGATATGGATTATTGGTTATATAGATATGCGATTCACACTCAGACAATTGGAAGTCTTCGTCGCCGTGGCCAAGCAGGAAAGCGTGTCGCGTGCGGCAGAATCGCTGGCCCTCTCGCAGTCCGCCGCCAGCACCTCGCTCAGTGAGCTGGAGCGGCAATCCGACTGCCAGCTGTTCGACCGCGCCGGCAAGCGCTTGTCGCTCAACGCCCTGGGCCGCCAGCTGCTGCCGCAGGCCGTGGCGCTGCTCGACCAGGCACGCGAGATCGAGCGCCTGCTCAGCGGCAAGACAGGCTACGGCCTGCTGGAGCTGGGCGCTACCCTCACCGTCGGCAACTACCTGGCCACCCTGCTGATCGGCAATTTCATGCAGCGCCACCCGGAGTGCCGCCTCAAGCTGCACGTGCAGAACACCGCCAACGTGGTGCAGCAGGTGGCTCATTACGAGCTGGACCTGGGCCTGATCGAAGGCGATTGCCAGCACCCGGACATCGAAGTGCAGCCCTGGGTCGAGGATGAGCTGGTGGTGTTTTGCGCGCCACGCCACCCGCTGGCCGAACGTGGCAGCGCGACCCTGGAAGAGCTGGGCCGCGAGGCCTGGATCCTGCGCGAACAGGGCTCGGGCACGCGCCTGACCTTCGACCAGGCGATGCGTCATCACCCGGCGCAGCTGAACATCCGCCTGGAGCTGGAACACACCGAGGCGATCAAGCGCGCCGTGGAATCGGGCCTCGGTATCGGCTGCATTTCACGCCTGGCCCTGCGCGACGCATTCCGCCGCGGCAGCCTGGTGCCGGTGGAGACGCCGGAACTGGACCTCACCCGCCAGTTCTACTTCATCTGGCACCGTCAGAAGTACCAGACCGCCGCCATGCGCGAATTCCTCGAATTGTGCCGGGAGATGACAGCCGGTATCCGCCGCAGCGACGAGATCATCCTGCCGTCGATCGCCTGAGCGACGACAACACGAACCGTTCAGTCAGGCCGAGGCGGCCAGGGGATGAAAGCTGAAGTAGCTGCGCAGGGCATCGACCATGTCGACATACTCGGCTGGCGGGGCCACCAGGGAGAAACCGGAGTCGAAGGTGCCGGGCGTCACGTCTTCGTGGCTCCACTGGCAGGTAGCAGCAAAGTCGATGTTGTGGATACGGCCATCGCGGCCGGGGATCTTCAGGCGCATGTCGAAACGCGCATTTACCAGCATGGGGTACTGGCTGATCAGCATCAGGCCGTCCAGTGACACATTGCCGATAAAACCCATGGGCTTGTCGGTGATGCGGTTGAACACCTTGAGGTAGTAAGGCAGCTGGTGGCGCTCGATGCGACGCTGGATATGCATGGTAGCCAATCGCTATGAAAGTGGTTCGAGTATGGCTGCTGGGCTGCGGCTCGACCAGACTCAGCCGCAGCGCTGGGCGATGCGAGACGACAGACGGCTGCGCGCAGCCTCGACTTCTTCATCGTCGATGTAGGTGCGCTCGCCGTTGGCATCGGTGGTGAAATAGCGACCGTCGCGCTCGATCTTCGAGAGGTTGCGGCGCAGCTCGCTGCATTCCTTGCTGCGCTCGGCGCGCACCTGAGCCGCGCGGGCATCGGTGGCGGCCTTCTCGTCGCGGCGGGCCTCGAAGTACTCCTCGGTACGCTGCTCGCGCTGGCGGGTCGCTTCGTCACGCTCCACCACCTGGGGCTTCACCTCGACGGTTTCCGCGCCTGCCGCGCCGGGCCTTTCGCCGAAGTGCACGCGACCCTGGGCGTCCGTCCAGCGGTAAATCTCCGCACTGATGGCAAGGCCCGGAATGAACAAGGCGATGAGCAACAAATGGCGCATGGGGTTCCCTCCTGATACCAGCTTAACGCCGCCCCTCCTCGCTGGGCAGTCCGCCGACCGGCGAGCTGGACGTCACAGCGACGCCGGAGAGGCCTTGGCCGCGTCGGTCGCCTGATGATGCCCGAGCTGGCGCAATGTCTCCAGCCTGGCGCGCGCACGGTAAGCGTACTCGCTGGCCGGGTAGCGGCTGATGATGAACTCGTAGGTCTGCGCCGCATCGACGAACAGGTTCTGCCGCTCCAGGCATTGGCCACGCAGCAGGGAGATTTCCGGCTGGATGTAGCTGCGCGAGCGGCTGTTGCGCTCGGCACGCGACAGGTCGAGCAGGGCCTGGTCGCAATCGCCCTCGGTGTAGTGGCGGTAGGCCTCGTCGAGGTGGCGATCGAGCGAGACGCGGGTGCAACCGGCCAGGCTGGCCAGGGTGAGAATCAGGATCAGGGTACGCATGGTGAATTCCTCCGCTGCTGCAGTGTATCGGCGAATCACAGCTTTTCTGCAGTGCCCGCAAGGTAGTGCAGGCGAACAATGACTACAGTGCGCGACCGTAGTAGCCTCGCCGCACGCAATGAAGACTGGAGTTCCCGCATGACCCTGCGCCGCACCAAAATCGTCGCCACCCTCGGCCCCGCCAGCAGTTCCCCGGAAGTTCTGGAGCAGCTGATCATCGCCGGCATCGACGTTGCCCGCCTGAACTTCTCCCACGGCACTGCCGACGACCACAAGGCCCGCGCCACCCTGGTGCGCGAACTGGCCGCCAAGCACGGGCGCCACGTGGCGCTGCTCGGCGACCTGCAGGGGCCGAAGATCCGCATCGCCAAGTTCGCCGGCAAACGCATCGAGCTGAAGGAAGGCGACCTGTTCCGCCTCTCGGCCACCCATTCGCGCACCGAAGGCACCCAGGAGGTGGTCGGCATCGACTACCCGGCGCTGATCCAGGATTGCGACGTCGGCGACGAGCTGCTGCTGGACGATGGCCGCGTGGTCATGCAGGTCGAGCTCAAGGGCGCCGAAGAACTGCACTGCCGCGTGCTGATCGGCGGCCCGCTGTCTGACAACAAGGGCATCAACCGGCGTGGCGGCGGTCTCACCGCCCCGGCTCTGACGGACAAAGACAAAGTCGACATCAAGCTGGCCGCCGAAATGGAGCTGGACTATGTCGCCGTGTCCTTCCCGCGTGACGCGGCAGACATGGAATACGCCCGCCGCCTGCTCACCGAGGCCGGTGGCAACGCCTGGCTGGTGGCCAAGATCGAACGCGCCGAGGCCGTGGCCGACGACGCCGCGCTGGACGGCTTGATCCGCGCCAGCGATGCGGTGATGGTGGCCCGTGGTGACCTCGCCGTGGAGATCGGCGATGCCGAGCTGGTCGGCATCCAGAAGAAGATCATCGCCCACGCCCGCCGCTACAACAAAGCGGTGATCACCGCGACGCAGATGATGGAGTCGATGATCCACAGCCCGATGCCGACCCGCGCGGAAGTTTCCGACGTGGCCAACGCCGCGCTGGACTACACCGATGCGGTGATGCTGTCGGCCGAGAGCGCCGCCGGCGAGTACCCGGTGGAGGCTGTGGAGGCCATGGCGCGCGTCTGCCTGGGCGCCGAAAAGCACCCGACCAGCCAGAAATCCAGCCACCGCATCGGCCGCACCTTCGAGCGCTGTGACGAGAGCGTGGCCCTGGCGACCATGTACACCGCCAACCACTTCCCGGGCGTCAAGGCCATCATCAGCCTGACCGAGAGCGGCTACAGCCCGCTGATCATGTCGCGTATCCGCTCGTCGATCCCGATCTTCGCCTTCACCCCGCACCGCGAGGCACAGGCACGCGTGGCGCTGTTCCGTGGCGTCTACACCGTGCCGTTCGACCCGACTGCCATGCCGGCCAACAAGGTCAGCCAGGCGGCGGTGGACGAGCTGCTCAAGCGCGGCATCGTCGAGCCTGGCGACTGGGTGATCCTGACCAAGGGCGACAGCTACCACGGCACCGGCGGCACCAACACCATGAAGATCCTGCATGTCGGCGATCCGCTGGTCTGAGTAACGGCGCCAACAATGTCAGCCCTGAATAGGCCCTGCTTCCCGCGGAGCAGGGCCTACTCAAAGTGCCGTCGCTAAGGCAAGCTGATAGCCCCAATCGATCATTCACGACATTCATTCGACATGCCTGATCTCGCTCCGAACAGCCGTATAACCCGATCGCCAGACCTGGTTGCAACAGAGATGGATGGCGATATCGTCATGATGCACATCAAGAGTGGTCAGTACTTCGGCATCAGTGGCGTCGGCCCACGCATCTGGGCCCTGCTCGAGCACCCAACGACCCTTGATGAGCTGACCAGCGCCATCGTCAACGAGTATATGGTCGACGAGCAGACATGCCGCACCGACATACAGGTATTCGTCAAGGCACTTCTGGATCAGGGCGCAGCCCAGATCATTTGAAGCCTCCGACATGTATGCCCGACTGCGCCATCGACTGCAC
Source organism: Aquipseudomonas alcaligenes (assembly GCA_900156135.1). Taxonomy (GTDB): domain Bacteria; phylum Pseudomonadota; class Gammaproteobacteria; order Pseudomonadales; family Pseudomonadaceae; genus Aquipseudomonas; species Aquipseudomonas alcaligenes_D. The sequence goes on from FTMP01000007.1 coordinate 6,918, forward strand.
AATTTCTTGCTAAGACCACGTGCCCAGCGCTGCATGCTGCCCGTTGCCTGGCTGCTACTGGGAATTGGCAGGGCGCTGGTCCTGCTGTTTCCGTTTCGTGTTCTCAGCAGGCTACTGGGCAGGCCACTGGGTCCAAGCCCTGCATCCTCTCTACCCAGCACACGGCAAACCAGACGTGCACTGGAGATTGGCCGTACAGTGCGCTGGGCGGCCTGCCATACCCCCTGGAGTTCCAACTGTTTCGCCCAGGCAGTAGCCGCCGGAATTCTGCTGAGGGTGACAGGTATCCCCTACGCGGTCTGCTTCGGCTTGTCCCGCAACCAGAACAAGGAGCTGGCGGCCCATGCCTGGGTCACTGCGGGCGCCGTAAGGGTCTGCGGGGGTAATGGATTTGCCGGCTATACCGTGGTGGGTTGCTTCATCTCTTGGGGGCGCGAAAGGTAATGGCTTCTTTAAGTGCTGCGAAAGCTTTTGTACGTCTGCTTAGACGAGCGCCGCCCCGGCAGGTCAGCTGGCTTTTTGCCCTCATGGTGCTCTGCGGGCTAACGGAAGGGCTCGGCATCGCCATCGTCATTCCGCTGCTGCAGGTCATGCAGCCTTCGCCGGAGGCGACCGGAAGCCTCTCGAGCCTGCTGCTTTCCACCTCGGGCACCTTTGGTGATCTGTTAAAGCCCGCACCGCTACTGACACTGTTCGTTGCACTGGTTTGTTTGCGCAGCCTCATTCAGTTCGGCCGTGAACAGCAGGCCGTACGCTTGCAATACGCACTCGTTGACCACCTTCGCCGCGCCTGCTTTTCCGCACTGCTGCATGCCGAGTGGCGCTGGATCATCAAACGTCGGCGCAGCGATCTGGCGAGCCTGCTCCTGAACGACATAAACCGGGTTGGCCATGGTCTCAATTTCGGCCTTGCCGCACTCGCCACCCTGATGACGATGGTGGTCTATCTCACGGCAGCGGCATTACTGTCCTGGCAAATGACACTGTTGGTGCTGCTGAGCGCCGCTTTGCTGTTGTTGATGCTCAACGGCCAGCGCCATCAAGCCCTGAAGCTGGGTCAACAGCTGTCCGAGGCCTTTCGCACGATGCATGCAAGTGTCCAGGACAGCCTGGCGGGTATCCGACTGAGCAAGACCTTGGGCCGCGAAGAAACTCACCTGGAGCAGTTCGAGCAGGCCATGCGCAACCTGCGCGGGCAACAGGAAGCATTTTTGGCCAGCACCGGCAGGACCAGGGCACTGTTTCAGTGCTCGGGAGTGGCATTGCTGGCGCTGTATCTCTATATGGGGCTTGAGATCTGGTCGATCGAGGTAGCCCAGCTACTGACCCTGGTGCTCATATTCGCTCGCCTGATCCCACTTCTGGCGACGTTGCAGCAACAAGTACACCAGTGGCTGCACGCATTACCGGCACTTCTGGCCAGCGAGAGTCTGCTCCAGCAGGGCATGGAAGCTACCGAGCAGGTGACTGACGCCGCTTACCCCTGGCAAATGCGACACGCCATCAGCCTGCACAACGTTGCCGTGAAATACGCAGAACGCGAGCATGCAGCACTGGACTCAGTCACCCTCAAGCTGCCTTATCTGAGCACAACAGTAGTCATCGGGCCATCAGGCTCGGGCAAGAGCACACTCGCCGATATCGTGGCCGGCCTGCTCGCTCCGGATGCCGGCACGCTCGCAGTCGATGGCACTCCGGTAGATGCCGGCAATCGTCTATCCTGGCGCCATAACGTGGCCTATGTGACGCAGGACATTTTTCTGTTCAACGACAGCATCCGCAATAACCTGCTGTTTGCCTGCGAGAGCGCCAGCGAGGCAACTATGGAAGAGGCCCTTCGCCAGGCCGCGGCCGATTTCGTCTTCGACCTGCCACAGGGCCTCGACACCCTGATCGGCGATGAGGGCGTCAGCCTTTCCGGCGGCGAGCGGCAACGCATTGCCCTGGCGCGCGCACTCCTGCGCAAGCCCGAACTGCTGATTCTCGACGAAGCCACCAGTGCGCTGGATCATGACAACGAGCGACGCATTGGCGACGCCATTGCCAGGCTCCAGGGAAAGGTGACCCTGCTGATCATCAGTCACAAATCAACAGCACTAGAACACGCCACCCAAGTGATCGAACTGGATCGTGGTCGGTTGCTGGAACCCTGCAGCAGCACTTCCACTCCACTCATTCAGGAGCCCCCGAGATGTCTCGGCAGCTAGCTCAGCGACAGCTACTCACACTACTGGGAGAGCCGCCCGTCACACTCTCTGAGCTGAGCGAGCAGGAGTGGACGGCCCTGATCGGCATGGCCAGCCGGCATCGCCTGCTGCCATTGCTGCACTGGCAGCTGAGTCATATCGATGCAAAGGCCTCGATACCGCCGTTCGTACTCGAGCGATTGAGCAAAGCCTATCGCAATGCCACCCTGCAGAGCCTCAAACAGGGCGCGGCACTTCGGCAGGTCACTCAACTGCTGGAGGCGGCCGGCATTGACAGCCTGGCACTAAAGGGGGCGTATCTGGCTTTTTACGCTTACCCCACGGCCGGCCTGCGCCCCATGCGCGACTTAGACATTCTCGTGCCATACGCACAGGCTCTGCATGCTTTCGACTGCTTGCGGCAGGCTGGCTTCAAGCAGCCGGAACACGCCAAAGGGCAAGCCGAGGACTGGCTGGGCAAGCATTGGCACCTGCCGCCATTGATTGATAAAAACGGGGTCTGCATCGAACTACATACCAGTGTCTATACAGCCGGTGACGCAGATGATTGCCTGAGCCAAAACCAGTTGCGCTCCCGCGCGATCCAGGCTCAGGCCTCCGGGGCACCGGCAATGAAGGTGTTGTCCCCCACCGATCAACTGCTGCATCTGATCGTGCACGCTGCGTATCAACATCAGCTCGACAACGGCCCCTTGATCATCAGCGATATCGCCATGCTGTTAAAAAAGCACAGCATCGATTGGCCGCTGTTCTGGAACCTGGCTGAGCATGGTGGTTACCGCAAGGGCTGTCATCTGCTACTGGAAATGACCCGTCAGGCCTGGCCGCGGCTGGATATTCCCCTGGCGAACGCCGCACAGCATCCCAGCGAAGAGGTCATGGAGGTCAGCAAGCACCTGTTGCTGCATGTCCTGGAGTCACGCCGGGATGCCTACTTCCTCATGTTGCTGGGCAAACAGGCGCGGCTCTCGGAGAAAGTGAGCCTGATAGCCCAGACCCTGTTTCCATCACGCGAGAAACTGCTCAGCACCCAGGGCACGCCCAACTCACCGCTAATCGGTTACTGGATGCGCTGGCAGCGCTTCTTCACCCAGCGCCTGCCGGAGCACCTGAGAGCCAGGCGCAACCCGCAGCTGGGCGAACAGACACGCCTGCTGGCGGCCTACGAACGGTGGCTTGACTCCTAGGGGCGCGGACACGCACACCGAGCAGCGTACGCCTGGGAGGATATGAGGTTTTCGGCCCTTTCAAAACGCCTGTGGAAACAGGCTAGAACCCATATGCTCATCGTGCTAAAACGCTGCTGGTTTGGGCCAGGTTCGATCAGGACTCATCAACAGGTCGGCCGCTTTATCGCAAGCGATCACGGCAACCTGGATATTGAGCGACGATCTTTGCTTGAAATGCCCAACAGAGAGCGCTGATGCGATCAGATACCCATGACCAAGGAGGTGCCTAACATGCAACCCAACGACCTTGAAACCGTTACCACCCAAGAGCCAACCGCGCAGACCGACACCTGCGAACGCCAGCCCTACGAGCCCCCCAGCCTGGTGCAAATGGATGTTGCAAAAACACTGGGTTCCACCGGCACCATTTCTGACGGTATTACCGTAACCTCCTGATAGCAATGTCTTTTTGTGGTCACTAGCGGGTTGTCAGTGCCGTATCTCCAACTGCGCCCCTGACACTGATCTATCCTCACAAGCAGTGCGTGACCTGCCGGACTGGATTCACTGATCAACCTGATAGGAGATTGCTGAATGCAACCCCAAGACATCGAAAGCGCTACCACCGCCGAGCCCCACGAGCAGATCGACGCCCGCGAACGCCAGCCCTACCAGGCGCCCTGCCTTGTCCGACTGGATCTCGCAGAAACCGAGGCGGGTGGGCCTGGCATAACTGATGCTGGTTTTCTGTCCTGATTGCCAGCCGACAGGCCCTTTGAAGATTTGACCGCTGGGATGCCGAAGCCACGGTAGCGTCAATGGCCCGTTAAACCGCCATTAGCGATTGTCCGGTTCGGCATAGCGGATGAAGTTGCCCATGGCGACCCCCCGGAGCAGCTTTAGACGATAGCGCTGAATAGTCGCCAGGTCGCCCCAGCCCTCTTCGGGCCAGTTTTCAAGCAGCGCCTCCAGTGCGGGTAGATCGAGCAACTGGGCCGCGCGACGATGTTGGCGCAACTGCTGCAATTGCTCGCGCAGACGCTCACGATCAGCGCCAAGCCCCTCATACCAGTCAGCGAACTGATACCCCTTGCCGCGCCCCTCGAGAATCTCCTCGGGTAGCACGTCAGCCATCAGCCGACGCAACAGCCAGCGCGGCTGCCCATCGCGCAGATACTGCGAGTCCGGCACGCCCAGGCAAAACTCCACCAGCCGCCGGTCGCAGGTGGGGTCGCGCATTTCCAGCCCACGCACGTTCGCCGCAGCAAGCGCCGCGCCGGTGTCAATGCGACCTAACACGGCCAGGCGCATGGCCCTGCCATCGTGCCAGGGTCGGTAGCTGAGATCCCAGCCCTTGGCCTCGGCGCGCCGCTGCAGCCATCCCGTGGTCAATTGCTGCTGGTTCACCGCCGTATAGCGATCAAGCCCCCCGCCAAAGTCGCCACGCCGGATCGCCACCTGCTGCCAGAGCCACGCCGGTATCGAGGCGCCAACCGTACGCAGAACGAGGCCGCGCTTGCGCCATTGCGGATGCGTGCGCTGGTAGGCACACAGCTCACGCCACCATTGCAGCCATCGCCCCTTGCGCCAGAGCGAAGCCATATAGGGATAGCCGTGATAGGAAATGGACATGTTGCCCATCTGCCCGTTCAGCATCACCCTGCAGCCGCGCGCTTGTGCGTCGCGCTCGATGGCCCGCAGCCAGACGTTATTGCAGGGGTTGACCGGGGGCTGATCCAGCTCGTCGATCGACTCATCCAGCAAGGCCAATGGGGACTCGCCAGAGGAGCGCAGAATCACGTGATCGACATTGTCGAAACGGCCTGCCAGCAGCGCTGCCACCTTGCTTTCGTCGCCATGACGATCGCGTGGCACGGGCCCTGTGAAACCCTCTCTGGGCGCTGCCGTATAGGCAGTCAGGCGCTCGCCCCTGTGCGCCAGTTGGCGCGCGGCGTAGGCCGTCACGGTAGAACTGTCGAAGCCGGAACTGAGGTGTGACGCTACGGGCCCGCTGCTGCGCAGGCAGGCCGATACGGCCCGCTGGAGATGCTCGTGCAGCGCCTCGACATAGTCCTCGTCACGCTTGAAGCGCACCTGCGGGCCACTCCCCAGGCGCCGATGAACATGAGTGGAAAGCTGACTGCCTTCCACCAGCACGAACTCCCCCCGATTCACCCGCTGGATATCCTTGAACGAACAGCCCGCCATCGGCAGCAGAGCCAGTTGTTCGAGCACGCTCTGCTCGTCGACACTGCGCGGCACACCCGGTACGCAGAACAAGGCCTTGGGCAGCGAGGCAAAGGCCAGGAATCCGGACTGTCGGTGCCAGAACAAAGGCTGACCGCCCATGACATCACGGGCCAGCCAGAGACGCCGGCGCTGCGGGTGCCAGCAAGCCATGGCATAGCTGCCCTCGATGCGCTCGAGGGCCTGGGTGTCCCAGCGCTGGCAAGCCTGCGCCAGCAACTCGGCGTCGGCCATGCGGCTGGCCAGGCGTGGGTCCAGCGCCAACTGAGCGATCAGCTCGTCACGATTGTCCAGGCGCCCCGCCAATACCACCAGACAGTCGCCGAGCACGACGGGCTGGCGGTCATACTGATCTTCTGGCGTGGTACGCAGCAAGGTACGCACCAGGCCGGCTCCAGCGCCCTGCCAGGTGTCCTGGGCATCACGCCCATAGGGGGCAAGTATGCTGCTCATGCGCTGCAGTAAATTACGCTCCAGCGCTTGGCCGTCAAAGCGAACGATACCGGCAATGGCACTCATGCGAACCTCTCCTCGCGCAGGCCCTCAAGCAGCTGCGGTAACTGCTCGAACAATACACTAAAGATCGCCTCCGGGCCTTGCAGCCTGAGGCTGTTGCGATAGTAGTGGGCAATGCCCTGGCCCATGCCAATGGCTGCCAGATGAATCGGCCCACGCTCGATCATGGCGATGCTCTGGTGCAGGTGCCTGCGCAGATAGTCAGGGCCATTGGCCGCGACGGTCGCTTCGTCATGCGGAGCCCCGTCACAGAACACCAGCAGAATCTTACGCCGCTGCGGCTGTTTGAGTAGGCGACTGGCCGCCCAGAGCAGCGCCTCACCATCGATGTTCTCCCCCGCGAGCGGGGCCTGACGCATCAATAGCCCACAGCTGGCGCGCCAGGGTTGCCGCACGCTTTTGTAGACGAGGTAGCGCGTCGCATTCAGTCGCCCCGGCAACGCCGGCCGCCCCGCCGCCAGCCAGGCGTCATGCACCGGGTTGTCCTGGCCGGAGTAGCGCGTGCCGAAGCCCAGCACCTCGCACGACACACCGGCAGCCTCGAGGGCGCGCACCGCAAGGTCGACCGCCAGCAAAGTCATCTGCTGCGGCAGGCCGCGCATCGAGCCGGACTGGTCGAGCAACAGGGCAATGCAGGCATCGGTAAGGGGCGCCTGTTGCGGCTGGCGGAATATGGCCGTGTTGGCACTGGTCACCACCGATGTCAGGCGGCGAGCATCGAGCATGCCTTCGGGCTGATCGAAGCGCCAGCGATGCTGCTGCAGGCTCTGCAGACGTTGGCGTAGCTGCTGGGCCAGGCGCCTGGCATGCGCCTGGACCTCGTCGCTCAGGGCCGCCTGCGGCTGTTGCGCCAGAGCCCTCAACTCGCGCACGCCCAGCACCTCGTCCCAGGCCTGGGAAAAAACCCGATAAGGCGCCTGCTGTTGTTCAGGCTGATGCTCAACCGGACGTGAAGGCAGGCTCTCCCGCCCCCCGGCCGTCGCGCCGGCAACCATGGGCAGTGTGGGTAATGGCTGCACGGATGCAAATGTGCGGGCATAGGCCTCGACCAGAGGCTTGATCACCCGAGCGAAGGCCTGGGCATCGGCCAACTGCAGACGCGCCTCGGACAGCAGAATGGGCAACAGCGTACGCAGTTGCTGCAACTGACACTGGCGTCCGCGCTCAAGTAAACGCGACAACCAGTTACCAGCCGCCTGATCGGGCACCTGCCATTGCCCTTCACCCAGCTCACCGCCCGCCAGGGCGATGCGAGCGCACTGATACAGATGCATGGCAGGCGACAAGGCGTTGGGCAGCGGCAGTGGATACGCCAGGTTATGGGCCATGCCCGGCAGATGCTGGCTGGCCAGCGTTTCCACCCGTGCCTGTTCGATCACCCTGTACCAGGGCTGTTCAAGTCCGGAGAACAGCGCGTCGGCCTGTGCGTCATGCCAGCGCTGCCAGGCAGCGTGAGCATCACTACGGGATCGATCCGCATGAGCAACGGATACCCCGGGCGCGCCGGCATAGATGGCCGGCCAAGCCTGTAATGCTCCGGAAGCGGAATCGCCGCTCATCGCCCTGCGTCAGGCAATTCGCGCGCGAAGCAGCGCTGGTAAAGCTCCGCAACCAGCGGCCGCTCGGCAACGTCACAACGGTTGAGAAACGACAGACTGAACGCCTGCGCCATGTCTTCGAGCAGCACCAGGTTCTCGCCCCAGGCCAGCAGCGTGCGCAACGACAGCAGCGAGGACAGTTCGCCCTGCTCATGCGCCTGGCGACAGAGCCATGCCATTTCGAGCATGCCCCTGACCTGCTCCTGAGTCAGTGTGGGCAGCCGCGCATGGATGATCCTGGCTTCCTGCTCCTTGCCCGGATACCCCAGCTCCAGCATGACATTCCAACGGTCAAGCTGTGCCTGATTGAGCACCTGCGTGCCGGCATAAAGCCCTGCGCTATCCCCGCTGCCGGCCGTGTTGCCGGTGGCGAACAGACGAAATGCCGGATGTGGCGTGATGACCTGATTCTGATCCAGCAAGGTCAGACGCCCATCGGCCTCCAACAGGCGCTGGATCACGAACATCACCTCGGGACGACCGGCATCGTACTCATCGAGCACCAGCGCCATGGGGCGCTGCAATGCCCAGACCAGCAGGCCGGGTACGAACTCGGTGACCTGCTTCCCATCGCGCACGACCAGCATGTCACGACCGATCAGGTCGGCCCGGCTGACATGGCCGTCGAGGTTGATGCGCAGGCAGGGCCAGTTCAACCGGGCAGCGACCTGCTCGATGTGCGTCGACTTGCCACTGCCATGCGGCCCGTACAGATAAACACGGCGACCATGGGCAAAGCCCAGAAGAATGGCGCGGCAGACGTTCGGGTCGAACTGGAAGGCGGGATCGACCACCGGCACATGATCACTGGCCTGGGCAAAGGCAGGCACCGACCAGGGTAGCTGGCAACCGAAGGTCGCCTGGGGGTCACATAGCGTATCGGGAGACTCGCTGCCGGCCTTACTCATCAAAAGCTCCACTTTCCAAATAACCGAAACGCTCCATCATCGGCGCATGCGCATGCAGGATGCGCTGGATCTGCTGAGGGCTCAGCATGGAACGCCCATAGCCGCTCTTGCCTTTGTTGAAGAAGGGGCGATCGAAATACCTTTCTTTAAAGCCACTGCGCTGCTCCTGCTCAGCCAGCACCTTGAAGTCACTGAAACACAGTGCCTTGGTAACTGCCTGCGGATCATGGGGCAAGTTCAGGAAACGGGCTGCCGCCGTGAATGTTTCAAGAGGCTTATCGAGCATATCTTCATAACGCATGACATGGACGGGCACATCCGTCTGCTCAAGCCAACTGCGCACATGTCCTGACCAGCATGACAACCACTGACTGGTCTGAGGGCGGTAGCACTTCAGGTAGCGATTGATGACAGACTCGCTATCGAGCGCGATGGTCACTGCCCGTTCGAGATCACAGCCAAAATGACTGGCCAGCGAGGGCACGACATCCAGCGGATTGCGCACCAGGTACACGGCGCCCGCCGTGCCATAGCGACCAATCAAAGGCGAACCATCGGCGCAATAGCCATAGGCATCATGAATCTTGGCGTAGCGGGATTGCCTCTCGCCCCACTGGTAAACGGCAGGCCGTAACTGCTGCAACTCGTCATCACTGAGATCCGCGCTGGAAATACCCAACACGTCATCCAGCCAGTATCGATCGGCAGCATGATCGCCGATCAGATGGTTGACCTCGACGGGCTTATCGGCATCGCTCAAGAGATTGCTGATGAAGGTACGCAGCCAGGTATTTCCGCTCTTGGGGTAAGACGCCAGCCAGTAAATACCCTCACTCATGCAACGACGCCTTGGTCCGCGAGAATCCTGTCGACCAGACTCTCGACATCGAAGGCTGCAGAGCTGCGCATGAGCTGCTTGACCTGCACCTTGCCGGCGACCGCAACGGTGAGTGAAAACCGCTGCGCCTGCAAACCCATCGCATCGATGAAACGCGGTCGGTAATTGTGCTCACAGAGCTTGCCGAAACGCTGGAAGCCCTCCAGCGACTCGAGGGTGGGGCTGGGCAGGGTGTGCTGGTCCAGGATGTACAAACCACCCAGAGCAAGCGGCTCCAGCGCCGCCGAACGATCCAGCGGTAAACTGAATTTCTCCAGCATGGGCCTTATCCGCTGCAGGCCTGCAGCCTCGATCCCCAGATGCTCGATGCTATCGGCCCACAACTTCGCACGGGCAATACCCGGCAGCACCCATCCATCAGCCGTGACGGCGACCACGTCATCAGCCAACGTCTCGTAGCCCCTGAGTGAAAATGCAGTCGCCAAGGTGGATTTGCCCGCCCCGGAATGGCCGAGACAGACAATGCAGCGGTCATCGATTCGCACGGCATTGCCGTGCAATACCAGCAACCCCCGCTGCATCAGCAATGCTCCAATTGCCGAACCGAGGAGGAATACGCGGATACTGTCCTCATCGATACCCGCAACCGGATCGAAAAGGATCTCCCTCCCCTCTCGCACCAGGAAGGTGACGACACCCGGTACCTGCAGCCACAAGCAGGTTTTCGAAGCCCAGAGAAAAGGCCCCATCTGCTGCAACTCGCCATAACGTTCTGGGGCATCCAGCACCATTTGACGAATCTCGACATCGACATCACCCGCAGCATCGGGAGACAGGGGCGATAGCTCGGGCAATGGCAAATCAGCGCCAATGGACAGGCCATAGGCCTTATGCAGAATTCGCGACATAGATTGCAGCTGAGGCCTTATCCAGAAGGGTCGGAGGGAACAGGAAGCCGCCTCGATTGTTCCACAGCGCTCGAAGGCCGGCCAGCCAAGGTTTTAAGGACAAGGCTCTTTCAGGCGGGCAGGCGGGCAACGCTCCTTTTCGACCAGCTCACATCGCGTGGAACTCCTGCTGATCGCCGCTGGCAGCAGCCCACAGCCTCGGACGGCAGCTCGGCCATATCAGCCAGGCCTGACCGCCACTGGCGCCTGCGCCATTGGAGCCAGGGCTACCGAAACCATCCAAGACGACGATACTTCAGCTGAGTACCGCTCCGGCCACCGGCAAGCATTCCGCTCGGCTGCCGCCAGCAGCGTGATCCGTCCTAAGCGAACCTGGAAAAATCCGGCTTCCTGCGCTGCATGAAGGCCGACAGCGCCTCGATGGCCTCCGGCGAACGCAGGCGCTGACCAAACAGCGCACCCTCCTCCTCAATCACCTTGCGCAGTTGTTCGCGCCCCGGCGCACGCATCAGGCGCTTGCTGTCGGCGACCGCCGAGGGCGCCAGGTCGAGGAAGCGCAGGGCCATTTCGCGGGCCTTGGCCAGGGTGCTCGGGCCATCCTCCAGGACGGCGCCGGCGATGCCCCATTCGGCAGCCTGCGTGCCGGTGAATGGTTCGCCGAGTAACAGCACTTCGGCAGCCCTGGCCGGCCCCAGCAGTTGTGGCAACAGCAGGCTGGAGCCAAACTCCGGGCACAGGCCGAGATTGACGAAGGGGGTACGCAGCTTGGCGTCGCGGCTGACATAGACCAGGTCGCAGTGCAGCAGCAACGTGGTACCGATGCCCACCGCCGGACCAGCCACGGCGGCCACCACCGGCTTTTCGAAGTCGAACAGCGCGCGCATGAACTGGAATACCGGGCTGTCCATGCCGGTAGGCGGCGCCTGCAGGAAGTCCGCCACATCATTGCCGCTGGTGAAGCATTCCGCGCCGCCAGTGATCAGCACGACGCGCACCGAACGGTCGGCATTGGCCGCGTCCAGCACCTCGGCCATCTGGCTGTACATGGCGCGGGTCAGCGCATTCTTCTTGTCGGCGCGGTTAAGGCGCAGGGTCAGCAGGCCGCCCTCTCGCTCGACCAGTATGTGTTCGCTCATGGCAACTCCAAGGCTTGGCCCCGGCTTGGAACCTGCTTCAGGCTTTTTGAGCTAGAGCCAAGCAAGGCGAAATTAGGTGAGGACGCGGAGTTTACGAAGTGTAAATGAGCAGTCCGAGCCTAATTTCAACGCAGCTTGGCCGACGATCAAGAAGTCTGAAACCGGTTCTCACGCATGGGGCAGAAAAAGATCAGCCAGCACCTGACTGCGCGGCACGCCGAGGATGAACAGGCGGCGGGCAAAGGCTTCCACGCTGGCGGGCGAGCCGCAGAGTAAGGCGACGGTCTGCCGCGAAACAAGCTGCAGTTGTGCCAAAAACGCCGCCTGCTCGGACGCCGTCAGCAGTTGCACATCAAGCTGCGGATGAGTGGTGACCAGCGCCTGCAAGGACTCGGCAAGGTAATGCCCGGAGGTGTCATGGGCCTGGTGAATGACCCGGATCGGCCCCTGGTGATGCTGGCGCAGCGCCTCGCGCAATACCCCCCACAGCGGCGCCAGGCCGGTGCCCGCCGCCAGCAGCCACAGGGGCCGCTCATGCCAGGCCGGATCGTAATGCAGCGCGCCACCACGTAACTCGCCCAGACGCAGCACATCCCCGGCTTGCAGCTGGCGCGCCGCATCGCTGAAAGCGCCGCCCTGCCGGCAGTCCAGGTGGAACTCCAGCCAGGGTTCCTCGCCCGGCAGGCTGGCCAGCGAATAGGGTCGCGCCACACCATCGGCGGTCCACAGCACCAGGTGCTGACCGGCGGCATAGCGCAACGGCCTGTCCGGCAACAGGCGCAGGCGCAGCACCGTCGGGCTCAGCCAGTCGAGGGCCTGCACCTGCGCCGGCAAGCCATCGCGGGCGGGATCGAACAGCTGTATTTCAAGGTCATCGACCACCTGGCACTGGCAGGCCAGGCGCCAGCCTTGCTCACGACGCGCCTCGCTCAGCGCTTCCGGTTGATTATCCAGCGGCTCGCCGCGCACGCAGCGCACCAGGCAGGCATGGCAGCTGCCGGAGCGGCAGCTGTATGGCACGCGCAAGCCGGCACCGTTGAGGGCATCGAGTAAATTGCTAGCAGCAGGTACCGACCAGTGCTGGCCGGCGGCTTTCAACTCAGGCACCGGCTCCCTCCCAGGCCGCATCACAGCGGTTACGCCCGCCGCGCTTGGCCCGGTACAGCGCCTGGTCGGCCCGCTGCAGGGCCTCGTCGAGGTCGTCGCCGGCGCTGAGCAGGGTCATGCCGGCGGACAGGCTGAGATTGTGTACCTGCACGCCCACCGGCTCGGCATTGGCAAAGGCTTCGCGCAGGCGCTCGCAGCAGCTGGTGAACTGATCCGCGTCGGTGTCAGGCAGCAGCAGCACGAACTCCTCGCCACCGTAGCGGGCCAACACGTCGCCATCGCGCAGGCATGCCCGCGCCACGGCAGCGAAAGTCTGCAGCACGCGGTCGCCAGTAGCATGACCGTAAACGTCATTGATACGCTTGAAATGATCCAGATCGATCAGGGCAAGGCCGTGCTGGCGGCCGTGATCGAGACCGTCCAGCTCACGCAGGGCAAGGCGCAGGAAGTGACGACGGTTGAATAGGCCGGTCAGCTCATCGGTGGCCACCAGGTCCTCGAGCTGGCGCATCATGCCGCGCAGGGTGTCCTGGTGCGCCTGCAGTGCGTAGCGGCGCTGGCGCATACGCTGGCGCAGGGCCTGTACGTAGCTGGCAAACAGGCTCTGCCAGACCAGGCCGATAAACAGTGCGCAGCACTGCAGCAGGGCCTGGCCGGGATTCTCCATGCGCAGCTGGTAGCCTTCCCAGAGGTTGAGCCCGGCGAAGGCGAAGAAGGCGATGGCCGCACAGCGCACGAATACCCTTGGACGCAGCTGGAATACGCCGAACATCAGGATGATCAGGTAGAACATCAGCAGACTGCCGCGCGCGCTGTCGAGCTGGGCCAGCAGTGCAGTGTGCAAAGCGACACCGACCAGAATCTGCGCCTCGGTCAGGCTCGGATCGATGAAGCGCAGATTGAGGCCGCTGCGGAACAGACCATAAAAAACCAGTTGGCTGAGTGCCACCAGGCCGGTACAGAACAGGGCGAAGCTGACCGTACCGCTATAGACGCCGGCCCAGAGGGCCACCCACATCAGCATCAGCACCAGGGCATAGCTCGCCACTGCCATGCCGAATCGCTTCAGCAGCAAGCTCTGCAAGCTCCGCTTTGTGACCCCTGGACTGCTCGTGCTCATGGGCTCCGTCCCGTACTGGCACCTTGCCCAACTCTACCCCCGTGATCACAAAATTGATAGCAGCCCCCTAGACCATCGGCCAACGAGCACGGCTGTGCCCACTCGGGCCGCCGCGCTATACTGCGGCGCCTTTTTTGTGGCCCGCCATCGATGGGCTGCCACGGTACGACCGCTGGGTCGTGCCCGAGGACTTTCACCGTTGCGCCGGGTCGTGGTCCGGCGTTTCCTTATAGATGTTCCCTGACAGAGGAGCGCCCCAATGACCGTGATCAAACAGGACGACCTGATTCAGAGCGTCGCCGACGCCCTGCAGTTCATCTCCTATTACCACCCCGTCGACTTCATCCAGGCCATGCACGAGGCCTACCTGAAGGAAGAGTCGCCGGCCGCCAAGGACTCCATGGCGCAGATCCTGATCAACTCGCGCATGTGTGCCACCGGCCACCGCCCGATCTGCCAGGACACCGGTATCGTCACCGTGTTCATCAAGGTCGGCATGGACGTGCGCTGGGACGGCGCCACCATGAGCGTCGACGACATGATCAACGAAGGCGTGCGCCGCGCCTACAACCTGCCGGAAAACGTCCTGCGCGCCTCGATCCTGGCCGACCCGGCCGGTGCCCGCAAGAACACCAAGGACAACACCCCGGCGGTGATCCACTACTCCATCGTCCCTGGCGACAAGGTGGAAGTGGACGTTGCAGCCAAGGGCGGCGGTTCCGAGAACAAGTCCAAGATGGCAATGCTCAACCCGTCCGACTCGATCGTCGACTGGGTGCTCAAGACCGTGCCGGAAATGGGCGCTGGCTGGTGCCCGCCGGGCATGCTCGGCATCGGTATCGGCGGCACCGCAGAGAAAGCCGCGGTGATGGCCAAGGAAGTGCTGATGGAGCACATCGACATCCATGAACTGAAGGCCCGCGGCCCGCAGAACCGCATCGAGGAACTGCGTCTGGAGCTGTTCGACAAGGTCAACCAGCTGGGCATCGGCGCCCAGGGTCTGGGCGGCCTGACCACCGTGCTCGACGTGAAGATCATGGACTACCCGACCCACGCCGCTTCCCTGCCGGTGTGCATGATCCCCAACTGCGCCGCCACCCGTCACGCCCACTTCGTGCTGGACGGCTCCGGCCCGGCCGAACTGGAAGCGCCAGACCTCTCCGCCTACCCGGAAATCGTCTGGGAAGCCGGCCCGAGCGCGCGCCGGGTGAATCTGGACACCATCACCCCGGAAGAGGTGCAGAGCTGGAAACCGGGCGAGACCGTGCTGCTCAACGGCAAGATGCTCACCGGCCGCGACGCCGCGCACAAGCGCATGGTCGACATGCTGAACAAGGGCGAAGAGCTGCCGGTGGACCTCAAAGGCCGCTTCATCTACTACGTCGGTCCGGTCGATCCGGTCGGTGACGAAGTGGTTGGCCCGGCCGGCCCGACCACCGCCACCCGCATGGACAAGTTCACCCGCCAGATCCTGGAAAGCACCGGCCTGCTGGGCATGATCGGCAAGTCAGAGCGCGGCCCGATTGCCATCGACGCGATCCGCGACAACAAGGCCGTGTACCTGATGGCCGTCGGTGGCGCTGCCTACCTGGTGGCCCAGGCGATCAAGAAGTCCAAGGTACTGGCCTTCGCCGAACTGGGCATGGAAGCGATCTACGAGTTCGAGGTGAAAGACATGCCCGTCACCGTGGCGGTCGACACCAAGGGCGAGTCGGTGCACATCACCGGCCCGGCCATCTGGCAGAAGAAGATCCACGACAGCCTGGCCGTCGAAGTGAAGTAAGCGCAAACGCGTAGTGCAAAAGCCCGGCCCAGTGCCGGGCTTTTTTCATTGGGCCGCCATCGTGCTAGCCATCCCCCTAAAACGACAATAGTATTGACCTAATTCTATGTTCCGCCATCACCCCGGCGGGCCATACCGTGCAACGCCCTACCCGGGCAGCGCCTGTCGTTCTGGAGATACACGATGTCTACCGATCCGGTCACCATGCTGGTGGCACGCCGCGTGCCACGCGAATGCCTGCAGGATTTCCGCACCTGGCTGCACGAAGGCCAGCAACTCGCCGCCGACTTCCCCGGCTACCTCGGCTCCGGCGTCCTCGCCCCTCCGCCCGGAGACGACGAGTTCCAGATCATCTTTCGCTTCGCCGACTCCACCACCCTCACCGCCTGGGAACACTCCGCCTCGCGGCGAGCCTGGCTGCAACGCGGCAGCGGCCTGTTCGCCCAGCCCCATGAGCACCGCGTCAGCGGTCTCGACGCCTGGTTCGGCAATGCCCTGCGTCGTCCGCCGCGGTGGAAACAGAGCGTGGCGATCTGGCTGGCGTTCTTTCCGGTGTCGCTGGCGTTCAACCTGCTGTTCGGCGGCCTGATGAGCGAATGGCCGATGCCGTTGCGCGTGCTGCTCAGCACCCTGCTGCTGACGCCACTGATGACCTACTGGTTCATCCCGCTCTCGACCCACCTGCTGGCCCCCTGGCTCAATCCGCGCAAGCCCGAAAAAGGCCCAAGCCTCGAGCAGGATTCGATGGCCTAATCTGTACAATTCGCCAAAAACTGTACAAATCGTATAATTTTTAAGAAGCCACCAAACCAACAAAACCAATACAATCAGCGACTTGGTAGAGCCTACAAGCTGGGCAATGGGTAATTTCGCATCGCTTGTTGTACAGATTATCCGTCTGGTATAACCTGAGCCTATTACTCAACTACTGCGAGAACCGCCATGCCCTCCTCGGCCGCGCCCATTCTCATCACCGGAGGCGCTCAACGCATCGGCCTGCACTGCGCACTGCGCCTGCTGGAAAACGGTCAGCCGGTGATCGTCAGTTACCGCAGCGAGCGCGAGGGACTGGCCGAGCTGCGTGAGCGCGGCGCCATCACCCTGGCGGCGGACTTCGCCAGCGAGGCCGGCATTCTCGACTTCATCGCCCGCCTCAAGAATCACACCGACAGCCTGCGTGCCATCGTGCACAACGCCTCCGACTGGGAAACCGAAACACCGGGTCAAGAAGCCGAGGTCTTCCAGCGCATGGTCAGCGTGCACATGCTCGCCCCCTACCTGCTCAACCTGCATTGCGAAGCCCTGCTGCGCCGCAGCAGTCCGGCGGACATCGTGCACATCGGCGATGACGTCACCCGCACCGGCAGCGCCAAGCGTCCGGCCTACTGTGCCAGCAAGGCCGGCCTGGACAGCCTGACCCTGTCCTTTGCCGCGCGTTTCGCGCCGGCAATCAAGGTCAACGGCATCGCCCCGGCGCTGATCCAGTTCAACCCGGACGACAGCGCCGAGTACCGCGCCAAGCGTCTGGGCGAATCGGCACTGGGCATCGAGCCCGGTGCTGAAGTCATCTACCAGAGCCTGCGCTACCTGCTGGACAACCCCTACGTCACCGGGACCACCCTGACCGTCAACGGCGGCCGCCATCTCGTCTGAAAGCGCCGCGAGGAATAGTCGATGAATACTCAACTGCCCCACCACTACCGCGAAATCCTGGTCGGCCTGGGAGAGAATCCCGAACGCGAAGGCCTGCTCGACACGCCCAAGCGCGCGGCCAAGGCCATGCAGTACCTCTGCCATGGCTACCAGCAGTCGCTGGAGGAGATCGTCAACGGCGCACTGTTCGCCTCGGACAACGACGAGATGGTGATCGTCAAGGACATCGAGCTGTACTCGCTGTGCGAGCACCACCTGCTGCCCTTCATCGGCAAGGCGCACGTCGCCTACATCCCGACCGGCAAGGTGCTGGGCCTGTCCAAGGTGGCGCGTATCGTCGATATGTATGCCCGCCGCCTGCAGATCCAGGAGAACCTGACCAAGCAGATCGCCGATGCCATCCAGCAGGTCACCAATGCCGCCGGTGTGGCCGTGGTGATCGAGGCCAAGCACATGTGCATGATGATGCGCGGTGTGGAGAAGCAGAATTCGGTGATGAGCAGCTCGGTGATGCTTGGCGCCTTCCGCGAGTCCTGCAACACTCGCCACGAATTCCTGCAACTGATCGGACGGAACAAGTAATGCCGCGACTGGAACCCGGGATGGCGCGCATCCGCGTCAAAGACCTGCGCCTGCGCACCTACATCGGCATCAAGGAAGAGGAGATCAACAACAAGCAGGATGTGTTGATCAACCTGACCATCCTCTACCCCGCCGTGGACGCGGTGCGTGACAACGATATCGACCACGCGCTGAACTACCGCACCATCACCAAGGCGATCATCGCCCACGTCGAGGGCAACCGCTTCGCCCTGCTCGAACGCCTGACCCAGGAAATCCTCGACCTGGTCATGAGCCACGAATCCGTGTGCTATGCCGAGGTGGAAGTGGACAAACCGCACGCCCTGCGCTTCGCCGAGTCAGTGTCCATCACCCTCGCCGGCCACCGCTGAAAACGGCTGGGGCACAGCCAGCCCAGGCTGTGCCCGGCATTGCTGCTGGCGAAGAAGACTCCTATCATCTGCGCACTCCGCCGCCATCGAGCCGATAATGACCGAACAGCAACGCCTTGAACTGGAAGCCGCCGCCTTCCGCGCCCTGGTCCAGCACCTGCGCTCGCGCACCGATGTGCAGAACATCGACCTGATGAACCTCTCCGGCTTCTGCCGCAACTGCCTGGCCAAGTGGTACAAGGCCGCTGCCGATGATCTCGGCGTCGGGCTGGACCTGGAGCAGGCTCGCGAAGCCATCTACGGCATGCCTTATGCCGAGTGGAAAGCCCAACACCAGAAGGAAGCCACTGCCGAGCAGCAGGCCGCCTTCGCACAAGGAAAGCAACACTGATGAGCCTGCAAGACTTCCGCGCCCGCCTGCACCACGAACAGTTCCAGTTCGCCGAGACCCTGGCCTTCATCGCCGAACACTATGACTACCAGCCCAGCGCCTTCCGCAACGGCGCGGTGGAAAGCACCGCCGGGCAGAACGAGGGCTCCTGCAAGACCCTCGGCCTGGCCCTGCTCGAAGGCCTCAGCCTGGAGGAGACCCTGCGCGCCTTCGGCGAGCACTACCGTGCCGTGCTAGCCAATCCGAGCGGTAACGACCACGCCAATATCCGCGCCCTGCAGGACACCGGCCTGGGCGGCGTGCAGTTCGCCCAGCAGCCGCTCACGCGCAAAGCCTGAGCTGCGCAACAAGCTGCGCAACTGTCGGTTTTGGCTGACAGACAATGAGCGGCCTCTACCTTATGCTCCTTCCTTGTCGCCCACCGGCAGGATGCCGGTTCCCTTGAGCGGAGGAGTGCAAGGATGCAGCAGAACCTGGCCTGGAAGCCCTGGACCAACCCCGGGGTCGAACACCTCAGCCTGGCGGTCGCCAGCGATGGCATCAGCGCCAGCGGCCAGCTGATCCAGAGCATTCGCGGCAACAGCATCGCCGCCACGTACCTGCTCACCTATGACGAACGCTGGCGCTTTCGCCGCCTCTGGCTGAAGGTCGACAACCAGGGCCAGCGCAGCCTGGAGCTACGCCGCGATATCCGCGGCCACTGGCATCTCAACGGCCGCCCGCGCGAGGACCTCGCTGACTGCCAGCAGGTGATGCTGTCCGCCACGCCCTTTACCCACACCGCGCTGCTGCAGTCCGGCAGCCTGGCCGTCGGCGATGGCGAGCGCTTCCGCGTGGCGCACGTCGACCTCCTGGGCCTGCGCGTCGAGCCGCGCACTCAGCGCTACCAGTGCCTACAACGACACGCCAGCCATACCCTCTACCAGTGCGATGCGGAAGGTCACGAGCCCTGCGAGCTGACCCTGGATGGCGACGGCCTGCTGGTACAGGCCACCGGCCAGTTCATCCGCACCAGCCGGCAGATGCTGCGCCAGGCCGACTGCGCCTGAGGATCCGCTGGCCCTGCGCATGCGCGCAGGCCAATGCCACGCATAAAAAAGCCCCGCCAAAGCGCCAATGCTGCCTACACAAGCCGTGACCTGCGCGATCCAGTCCCCTCTCCCCAGCGGGGAGAGGGTTAGGGAGAGGGGTGCGCCTCCGGCCCTCTCCCCCGCCCCTCGCCCATAAATGGGAGAGGGGGCCAATCGGGCACTCACTGAGTGAACAGCACTACGCCAGAGCGGGGCTTTTCGTTCAGCCGGGCAATCAGCGGGTGTTGAGCTGCTGCTGCAGATTCTGCACCTGCGCGGTCAGCGCATTGATGTTGCGGGTGACCTGGGCGCGGAAGGCATCGAACTCGGCGGTATTGTTCTGCGCCGCCGGGCGGTTCTCCAGCTCGCTGCGCAGCACCAGCAGGTCCTGCTCCAGGTTGCGCACGGCCTGGCTCGGGTCGCCCTTCTTCTTCAGCGCCTCGATATCGCCGGCCTGGCCCTTGAGCTGCTCCTGCAGCTTGCCGACACCGGCCAGGCCGGTCTTCTGCTCGGCCGCCAGCTTGTCCAGCTTGCCATCGAACTGTGCCGTCACGCCCTGCTGGGCCTTGAGGTCGGCGGCCAGCTGATCGAGGCGTTTGCCCTGGCCACTCTGCTGGCCATTGAGGTTCTGCTGCTGCTTGGTCACCTCGGCCAGCCTGGTTTCCAGCTGCTTGATGCGCAGCTTGAGCGCCTCGCTGTCACTGGTCACGCTCGACTCGGTGGCCACCACCTTGCCGGAGATGTCCTGGATTCGCCCGGCGGCCTCCTCGCTGATGCGGGCGAAGGCATCCTGGGTCGCCACGATCGACTCCTGCATGTGCAGAACCTGCTGGTAGCTCCACCAGCTCAGGCCGCCCAGGGCGATGACCAGGGCGCCGATCAGCGCCCACAGCGGGCCGGTGCCATAGCCACGGCGGCGCTCCACCTGTGGATAGGTCGGCGCGCTGCGCTGCGGTGCGTGGCTGTGGCTGGGGGCGTGACCGGCCTGGAAATCGTCACGGTCGCGCGGGTCGGTGGTCAGGCTGGGGACATGCTCCAGCTCGTCATGGGCGTCGTTGCGCATAGAAACCTTCAAAAATGCGGAAAGGTGTTACGGATGGCGGCGAGTATACCCGGTTAACCGCCCCGGCTTCAGCGGCGCCAGACCGGTGCAACCCTGCACCAGGCATGGGCAACCGGAACCCCATTGACCTGTGAAGCGCCGCACAGTTCGCGGCCTGCGCGAACTGGTACGCACCTTGCTACTGCCTGAGCGTGGAGCCGCCGGGCCGAGCAACCGACACGAGGGAGCCGACATGGAACTGAACAAAGCCGTTCTGGATTGCATGCAGTCACTGCGCCGCCGTCTGCGTGAGGAATTGTCCGTGGACATCCGCCTGAGCCAGCCTGACGCCGTGGAGGCCATGCTGTTGGCCTGCCTGCGCTCCAGCGACCAGGACACCCGCAACCTGGGTATCCGCCTGGCCGAGCTGAGCGACTTCCAGCAGGCCGCCGCGCAACCTGCCGCGGCCCAGGCGAGCCGCCAGTACCGTGGCCACGAGCTGCCGGAGCACGCCGCCGCGGCACCCGCCCCGGCACAGGACGACGCCGCGCGTGGCCACTCGGTGCGCATGTACCGCGGCCAGCGCGTCTACGCCTGAGGCCAGCGGCGGAACGACTGGACGAGTCGGCACCCGGCGGTTAATAGTCTGCTGACGCGCCTCGTCACGGGAGAACCGCATGACTGCTCGCCCCGCCTGGCTGAACTGCCTGGAAGCAGACCCGCCCGCGCTGCTTGAAGCGGCCTTGTGGATTGCTGCCGAGCATGAACCGACCCTGCAGCCGGCGCAGGTCATGCGCGAGTTCGCCAACCTGCGCCAGCAGGCCTCGGCCGGCCTGCCCAACCTGGCCGCACCGGAGCTGGCACAGCCGCTGCTGCGGCGCCTGGGTGAGCTGGATTTCCATGAAGACGATGATCTGCCCCTGCGGCCACGGGCGGCGTTGCTGCACCAGGTGTTGCAGCGTCGTCGCGGGCAGCCACTGTCACTGGCGTTGATCGCCCTGGAGCTGGCACAGCGCCTGGATATTCCGCTGCAGGCGGTCAATTTTCCCGGGCACCTGCTGCTGCGCGTGCCCGGCGCCGACCACCTGCTCGACCCCTGCAACGGTCGCCGCCTGTACACCCGTGACTGCCGCGAACTGCTCGCCCGCGTCGCCGGCACCGGCGTGGAGCTGAGCGCCCGCCACTTCCAGATCTGCGACAGCCGTGGCCTGCTGCTGCGCCTGTCGCGCAACCTGTGCCACCTGCACGGCGCCGCCGGCGATCCGGTCGCCGCGCTCAAGGATGCCGAGCGCATCCTCCTGCTGGCTCCGCCGAGCAGCGCCGATCATCAGCTGCGTGCCGCCATCTACCGCGAGCTGGACTGCCCCCAGGCCGAGCGCTTCGACCTGGAGCGGGCGCTGCTGCTGTGCGAGGACGAGCGCGAGCGCGTGCAACTGACCCAGCGCCTCGACCAGCTGGGTCGGCATGGACGCACCCCGGCGCTGCATTGACAGCGCCACTGACTCCCGCCATAACTGAGCGCGCCCCAACACAATAAAAACTCAAGGGTCGCTCACCATGCGCAAGCTTTTCCTGCTTTGCCTGCTGTGCCTTTCCTCGCTCGTCCACGCCGCTCCCGGCGTCTTCCCCGACTCCACCTTCAACAACCTCGACTACGGCCTGTACTGGTTCGGCCAGGGTGATACCTGGCAGAAAGCCGTGCCCGGCCAGAGCAACGCCTACTACGGCGCCAGCAAACCCACGGTGATCTACATCCATGGCTGGCAGAACGGCTCCACCGCACGCAAGGACCGCGAGACCTTCAACCGCGAAGGCGCCGGCGGCCCGAGCCTGGACCTGGCCTCGGCCTGGCTCAGCGCTGGCTACAACGTCGGCGTGCTGTACTGGAACCAGTTCGCAGACGAGGGCGAAGTGACCGACGCCGAAGCCAAGATCTGGAGCGCCAGCGGTCCGCGCGCGATGCGCTGGCGCAACGCCAGCGGTGCCTACAGCAGCGGCCCGGCGCAATCCGCCGGTGACCTGCTGTTCAACAGCTACAAGGACAACATGGCCGGCTACAGCGGCAGCAACATCCGCATCCTTGGCCATTCGCTGGGCAACCAGATGGCCATCGTGCTGACCAAGAAGATCAGCGACGCCGTCACCGCCGGCACCCTGAGCAGCAAGCTGCTGCCCAAGCGCGTGGCGCTGCTCGACCCCTTCTATTCCAACAACGCCAAGAGCTGGCTGGGTAACCAGTGGACCGGCGCCGTCTGCCGCAACTACGTCAGCGAACTGAAAGGCAAGGGCGTGATCTTCGAGGCCTACCGCAGCTCGGCCGTGACCAGCACCGTTTTTGTCGGCGATGCCAACAGCGGCCTGATGAAAATGACCGCGTTCACCGAGCTCAAGCCCTGGTACTTCAACAGCACGCAGATCACCGAGAAGCACAACTCGGCCGTCTGGCATTACCTGTGGTCGTTCAGCTTCAACCCGCCGCTGATCACCGGCACCAGCAACCAGGCCGCCTCCGCCAGAACCGCGGACAGCCGCATCAGCACGCTGATGAACGGCACCCAGAAGCTGGTGCACGACCAGGGCGCCTACACCAAGGAACCTTCGGACGATAACTTCAAGCTGCAAGCGCGCTGATGCGCCGGCGCAGGCCACCCCGGGGCAATCCGGCCTGCGCAGCGGCGCCATGTCCATCCTGAAAATGAAAAGGCCGGCAGTGATGCCGGCCTTTTTTGCAGCTGCCTGAACGCGCGAATCAGCCCGCGTGCTTCTGCAGGTTGGCCATCATCTCGCGCAGGGCGGTGACGTTGTCGTCCGGATGCACCGCGCCGGCGAAATCACCGATCTGCTGCCAGCTGGCCGCCACGTCTTCCGGGCTGAAGCCAGCCTTGGGATCGAAGCCGGCGCCCAGGCTGCGCTCCCAGCGCACCTTGCCGACCCAGCCGCCACCCACTTCGTAGAGGCCGCTGGTGTCCTTGCACTGGTCGCTGCCCAGGTACACCACCAGCGGGCTGACCAGTTCCGGCTTGAGCTGCTCGAACACCTGCGGCGGGATCAGGCCCTCGGTCATGCGGGTGCCACCGGTGGGGGCGATGGCGTTGACCAGCACGTTGTTCTTGCGCCCCTCGATGGCCAGGGTGCGGGTCAGGCCGTACAGGCCGAGCTTGGCCATGCCGTAGTTGGACTGGCCGAAGTTGCCATAGATGCCAGAGGTGGAGGCGGTGAAGATGACGCGGCCATACTGCTGCTCGCGCAGGTGCTCCCAGGCAGCGCGGGTGACCTTGTAGGCGCCCTCGACATGGACCTTATAGACCAGGTCCCAGTCGGTGTCTTCCATCTTGTGGAAGGACTTGTCGCGCAGGATGCCGGCGTTGTTCACCACCACGTCGACGCGACCGAAGCTGTCCAGCGCGCACTGCACGATCTGGCCGCCGTCGGTCACCGAGTCGTGGTTGGCCACTGCCTCGCCACCGAAGGCCTTGATCTCGGCCACCACCTTGTCCGCCGCCGAAGCGTTGGCGCCCTCACCATGGGTGCTGCCACCCAGGTCGTTGACCACCACCTTGGCGCCATGCCGGGCAAACAGCAGCGCGTGGGCGCGACCGAGGCCGCCGCCGGCGCCGGTGACAATCACAACCTGGTTTTCGAAACGGATGGCGTCGCTCATAAAAGGCTCCTCTGGGCAGTCGGCGATAGCCCGGAGTGTCCCGCAGCGACGCGGCCCGGGCAACAAACCGCGACCACACTGAATATCGCCCGATAAGGCCGGGGGATGGCCGCCACGCGGGCGGCAGCCGATCAGGCGGGGCGGATCAGGCTCAGGTGGTTGTACAGGTGCAGAACATGGGCCGCGGCGTATTCCTCATGGCTGAGGGCACCATAGGCGAAGTGCGGCTTGAGCTCGCCGGTATGCGCGGCAAAACGCTCGAAGGCTGCCTGCAGGCGCTGCAGAGCGGCCTCCTGGCTGGCCGGCTCGGCCAGCGGCGCGGCGCCGGGAATAGCCTCGTTCAGCGGGTGGCGCATGGCGCCACGGGCGCTGAACACGGCAAAGGCGACCGGCCCGACGCTGTGGCGGAACCAGGCCGGCTTCAGCTCCGGGTAACCATCCATGGAGTACTCGATGCTCTGCGCGCAATGGTTGAACACTTCGGTCGAGGTCCAGCCCTGGATACTCACCAGGGCCTTGCCCTGGAAGCCTGCCAGCACGCTGCGCGCACCGTCCAGGCTGCGCGCGGCCGGCGCTGTGCCGGTGGGCAGCGCCCAGAAGCCGGCTCCCAGAACTGCAACGCCCCCTACGGCAGCGCCTTTCAACAGCGTGCGTCTTTGCATACCTTCGCCTCCCAGTGCTCACGAAATTGCAGATAGTGACCCAGCACCTCTGCGGGGGCCTCGGTCTGCGGATAGTGGCCTATGGCCGGCAGTAAAACCGTGTCGGCGCTCTCGATCAACTCACGGTAGCGTTCGACCATGTGCGCACCGGAGATGGGATCGACGGCGCCATCGATGACCCGCAGCGGCACGCGCGTCTCCTGCATGGCCGCCACCCAGCGCTCACGATTGACCCGACGCTCGGGCATGTAGCGAATCAGCCGATGCATCACCGCGGGCCCGTCGTTGTGCGCGATCAGCTCCCAGAACCCGTCCAGCTCACTCTCGCTGGGCGGCGTCTGCGGACCGAACACCCTGGTCAGGTTGGACTTCAGCTTGCTGCGCGAGAACAACCTGCCGAGCAGCGGCCCGAGTGGACTGAGCAGCAGTTTCTGGGTCAGCACCGGGCGATGGGTCTCGGGAAACAGGCCGCCATTGAGGAACACACAGCTGGCCAGCTGGATGCGCCTTTCCTGGTGCCGCGCCACCAGTTCCTGGGCCACGCTGTCGCCGTAATCGTGGGCCAGAACATGCACCGGTTCCTCGATGCCCAGGTGGGCCAGCAGCGCCTGCTGCAGGTCCGCCTGCTCCAGCAGGCTGTAGGCATGGCCACGCGGCTTGGCCGAGTAGCCGAAGCCGAGCATGTCGCAGGCGATCACCCGGTAGCGCTGCGCCAGCGGCTGCCACAGGTAGTGCCAGTCCCAGCTGGCCGTGGGGAAGCCGTGGATCAGCAACAGCGGCTCGCCCTGCCCGGCCGTCCAGTAGCGGATGGCCTGGCCATTGAAGCTGAAGCCGCGCCCCTGCGCCCGCCAATCGGCCAGGGCGATGCCAGGCAGGGTCGTCACTGGTCGTAGCCCGGCATCTGCGCATCGAGCTTGCGCAGCAGCGCCGGCCACGGCAATGCGCCGCCCATGCCCTGCGGGCTCTTCATCACACCGGCGATCATCGCCCGGGCGCCATCGAGGATCTGCTGCGGGATATGGATCAGCTCCGCGCCGCCGCTCTGCGCCATCACCTGAACCTCGCAGGCGCGCTGCAGGGTGAACATGCCGAGGAAGGCGTCGGCGATGCTGCCGAAGGCGGTGAGCAGGCCGTGGTTGGGCAGGATCATGAAGTTCTTGTCACCCAGGTCGGCCTGCAGACGGGCCTTCTCGTCGTGATTCAGAGCCACGCCTTCATAGCCGTGGTAGGCCAGGCTGGCGAGGACGAACAGCGACTGCTGCGACAACGGCAGCAGGCCCTGCTTCTGCGCCGACACGGCGATGCCGGCCGGGGTGTGGATGTGCAGCACGCAACCGACGTCATGACGCACCTCATGCACGGCGCTGTGGATGGTGTAACCGGCCGGGTTGATATCGAACGGGCCGTCCATCAGCTTCTTGCCGGCCAGGTCGACCTTGACCAGGCTGGACGCGGTGATCTCGTGGAACATCAGCCCGTAGGGGTTGATCAGGAAGTCTTCGGTGCCGGGCACCTTGGCCGAGATGTGGGTGAAGATCAGGTCGTCCCAGCCGTACAGGGCGATCAGCCGGTAGCAGGCGGCCAGGTCGACGCGGGTCTGCCATTCGGCGGCGGAGACCTGGTTCTTCAGATTGGGCAGGTTGAGCGGAGCGTTCACGGCGATCACCTCGGCACTGTTGTTGTGCCGAGGAGTCTAGCCAGGGCGGCGGGCCGCTCCAGTTGCCTTGCCGGCCAGCGCACTGACCTTGCGGGTCACAACAGCTCGGGGTGTTGCTCGATCAGCCATGGCCACTCGGCCTGGGCGAGCGGGTCATCGGCGAGCAGGCGAAAGCCCTCGAAACGGAACTCCGGCGCCACGCTGCAGCTGACCAGGGTGAAGTCTCCCAGGCTACGCGCCGCCTGCCAGGCCGCCGCAGGGACCACGCGCTGCGGCAGTTGCGCGGGGGCGACCGGCCCCAGACGCTCCGCGCGCAGCACCTGAGGCGCGTCGCTCACCAGCAACTCCAGCGGCGCCCCTTCATGGAAGAACCACAGCTCGTCGGCGTCGACCCGGTGCCAGCGACTCGCCGCGCCAGCGGGCAGGAGGAACAGGATGCTGCTGCAGGTGGCGCGGCCGCCCGCAGCCTGCTGCGCCGAGGTGAACAGACGGCGGTAGTAGCCGCCCTCGGGATGGGCGACCAGCTGCAGCTCGCGGACCAGCTCGGCGGCGCGCGGGTGCATCAGGCGCGCAGCGCGCTGGCCAGTTCGGCCAGCCAGGGCTTGGCGTCTTCGTCAGGCGTCACGCTCTCGCTGGCGTCCAGACGCAGCATCGGCAGCACTTCGCGCACGCCCAGTTCCAGCAACAGCTCGCGCATCTGCTCGCCACCGCCACAGAACACGTCGTAGCTGGAATCGCCCAGGGCGATCACCGCTCCAGGCAGGCCGCTCCAGGCCGGGAAGCGGTCACGCAGGGCGTAATAGAGATTCTGGATATTGCCGGGCAGCTCACCCATGCCGGTGGTGGACGTCACCACCAGGAGCGCCTCGGGAGCGAAGGCCAGCAGCTCGTCGAGCGCCACACCCGGCTTGTGCCAGGCCTCGAATCCGCCGTCCTGCAGCACCTGCTGAGCGACCCGAGCGACGTCTTCGGCGGCCCCGTAGACCGAACCGGAGAGAATGGCGACTTTCATGAACGACTCCACAGCACGTTGAAAATGCCGCGCATTATGCCGCATGTCGCAGGCAGGGGAACTCGAGGCCGGTATAGTCGTCCCAGGCAAGTGATCGCCCACGCCAGGGAAAGGCGCATTTCTTGCAGTCGATCATGTGCCAACTGCCCCAATGGAGGGCGCCATGTCAGATCCCGCACTGTCCAGCGAAGAGCTGGACTTCATCCGCGAAGTGTTCAGCAGCCAGCTGATCGGCAAACCCCTGTCGATCCCTGCCTTCAAGGTGGACGGCGGCCCGCTGGCCAACGCGCTGCTCACGCGCCTCGGCCTGCACGCCAACCTCAGCCTCGAGGCAAAGCTGGATCGCTGCCACGTCAGCTTCCCCCTGCAACTGGTGGAAGATGAACTGCACGGCCTGCAGCTGGAGATGGGCGCGCCGAACATCTTCGAGGAGGGCGCGGTGCGTCGCCCCTGGCGTCTGGAGCTGGACGAGCCGCTGGCGCTGCGCAACCGCCAGGGCCGCGTCAATGCCCTGCGCGTCCTGGAGCTGGCGCCCGCCAGCGTGGTTTTGGGCAGCACCGACGGGCGCTCGCCGCCGGAGTACTTCGACCTCTGGCTGTCGCTGCCGGGAGCCGATAGCATGCCGCTGCACGGCCGTCTGATTCGTCGGGTGAGCGGTACGCGCGCGGCCTATCAGCTGAAACTGCAGCACCGGGAACATGGCGAGCGTATTCGCCAGTTCATCTTCGAGCAGTATCGTCAGCGCCACCCGCAGCTGCAGATCGCCGGCTGACCAGCCATAGATGTCTGTCTATTTTTGAATGGATGCAGATAGACCAAAGCAATCGTCTTCATGCCTTCATTCAATTTAGCGATTACAGGCGCTGCGGTTAGTATGCGCAGCATCAAGTTTCCAACCCCCAACAGGAGTTCTCTCATGTCCCTGATCAACACCCAGGTTCAACCCTTCAGCGCCAACGCCTTCCACAATGGCGAGTTCATCCAGGTCACCGAGCAGAGCCTGAAAGGCAAGTGGTCCGTGCTGATCTTCATGCCGGCTGCCTTCACCTTCAACTGCCCGACCGAGATCGAAGACGCCGCCAACAACTACGCCGAGTTCCAGAAGGCCGGTGCCGAGGTGTACATCGTCACCACCGACACCCACTTCTCCCACAAGGTCTGGCACGAAACCTCCCCGGCCGTAGGCAAGGCCCAGTTCCCGCTGATCGGTGACCCGACTCACCAGCTGACCCGCGCTTTCGGCGTGCACATCGAGGAAGAAGGCCTGGCCCTGCGTGGCACCTTCGTGATCAACCCGGAAGGCGTGATCAAGACCCTGGAAATCCACTCCAACGAAATCGCTCGCGACGTCTCCGAGACCCTGCGCAAGCTGAAGGCCGCTCAGTACACCGCCGCCAACCCGGGTCAGGTTTGCCCGGCCAAGTGGAAAGAAGGCGAGAAGACCCTGGCTCCGTCCCTGGACCTGGTCGGCAAGATCTAAAAATGGGCGTAGCGCTGCTGCGCTAGGCATTGCTGCGTTGAACTGAGGCTCGGGCTGCTCATTTACAGCTCGTAAAGTCGCCCGCGACTCCGAGCGGCCCTCGCCTCAGTTCGCCTTGCACTGCCGTCGCTCGCGACGCGCTCCATCCCATTTTCCGCCTCAAGAAGTCCCACAGGACTTCCTAAGGTGCCCGAACGCCCGGGCGCGATCCGTCCGGGCGTTTGTTTGTCCGAAATTTGCTATTCGCCAGAGGAATCCCGTCATGTTGGACGCCAATCTGCAAACCCAGTTGAAGGCCTACCTCGAGAAGGTCACCCAGCCGTTCGAGATCGTCGCCAGCCTCGATGACGGCGAGAAGTCTCAGGAGCTGCTCGGACTGCTCAAAGACATCGTCGGCCTGACCGACAAGATCACCCTCAAGACCGATGGCAACGACGCCCGTCGTCCGTCGTTCTCGCTCAACCGCCCGGGTGCGGATATCGGCATTACCTTCGCCGGTATCCCCATGGGCCACGAATTCACCTCGCTGGTACTGGCCCTACTGCAGGTCGGCGGCCACCCGTCCAAGCTGGACGCGGAAACCATCGAGCAGATCAAGAGCATCGAAGGCCGTTTCGAATTCGAAACCTACTTCTCGCTGAGCTGCCAGAACTGCCCGGACGTGGTCCAGGCACTGAACCTGATGGCCGTGCTCAACCCCAACATCCGCAACGTCTCCATCGACGGTGCGCTGTTCCAGGAAGAAGTCGAGCGCCGCCAGATCATGGCCGTGCCGAGCATCTACCTGAACGGTGAAGTCTTCGCTTCGGGTCGCATGGAGGTGAAGGAAATTCTCGCCAAGATCGACACCCAAGCCGGCAACCGCGACGCCGAGAAGATGAACGCCAAGGACGCCTTCGACGTGTTGGTCGTGGGCGGTGGCCCGGCTGGCGCCGCAGCAGCCATCTACGCCGCGCGTAAAGGCATCCGTACCGGCGTGGCGGCCGAGCGCTTCGGCGGCCAGGTGCTGGACACCATGGCCATCGAGAACTTCATCTCGGTGCAGGAGACCGAAGGCCCGAAACTGGCCCGCGCCCTGGAAGAGCACGTGCGTCAGTACGACGTCGACATCATGAACCTGCAGCGCGCCTCCGCCCTGATCCCAGCCAGCGCCGAAGGCGGCCTGCACGAAGTGAAGTTCGACAACGGCGCCAGCCTCAAGGCCAAGACCGTGATCCTCTCCACCGGTGCCCGCTGGCGTGAAATGGGCGTACCCGGCGAGCAGGAATACAAGGCCAAGGGCGTGTGCTTCTGCCCGCACTGCGACGGCCCGCTGTTCAAGGGCAAGCGCGTGGCGGTGATCGGCGGCGGCAACTCCGGCGTCGAGGCGGCGATTGACCTGGCCGGCATCGTCGCCCACGTCACCCTGCTGGAATTCGCCGACACCTTGCGTGCCGATGCCGTACTGCAGACCAAGCTGAACAGCCTGCCGAACGTCACTGTGATCAAGAGCGCGCTGACCACCGAAGTGATCGGCGATGGCCAGAAAGTCACCGGCCTGACCTACAAGGATCGCACCACCGACGCGCTGCACACCGTCGAGCTGGAAGGCATCTTCGTGCAGATCGGCCTGCTGCCGAACAGTGACTGGCTGAAGGGCACCGTTGAGCTCAACCGCTTCGGCGAGATCATCGTCGACGCCAAGGGCGCCACCAACATCCCCGGTGTGTTCGCCGCCGGTGACGTGACCACCGTGCCGTACAAGCAGATCGTCATCGCCGTGGGCGAAGGTTCCAAGGCCTCGCTGAGTGCCTTCGACCACCTGATCCGCCACAGCTGATCGGTAAGCGGTAACGAAAAAGCCGGGCCTCCGCGAGGGAGCCCGGCTTTTTCATGCCCGCGCTTACTGCGCGCTGAGCACGCGGTACTCGTCTTCCGCCAACTGGTCGGTCAGACCGCTGACGAAGTCCAGCAACAGGCGCGTGCGGTAGTAGAACTCCCAGGCCGGCGCATCGGCACCGGCGTGCTCGCTCAGCGCCTGGCTATAGGCGCTGAGCAGGTGCGTGGGCAAGCGGCGCAGCAGCATGCGCTGGTCGGCGCGTCCCTGGCCTTCGAGCAGCGCCTGGAAGTCAGCGCCGGTCAGGCCCAGCAATGCGCCATAGCCCTCCAGCAGCCCCTGCAGGATGCGCAGGCCGCGCAGCTGCAGGGTTTCCACTTCGCGGTGGCAGAACACCTGCTCGGCGCCCACGGTCTTGAAGGTCTGCACCACCGCGCAGGCCGGGCTATCGTCCTCCAGCAGGGCGCGGTCGAGGGTGCCGGCATACACCGCGTCGAGCTGTTCGATGAATTGCCCTGCGGCATGCTGCACCAGCGGGTGGATCAGGTTCACGCGCAGACGGATGAAGAACTGCCCGACCTTGTCCACCGGCTCGGCCTCAGCGCGTTGCCAGGCGTCTTCCAGCAGCTCGGCGAAACTGCGCCCGCGCGTGTCGATCAGCGTGTCCAGCGGCTTGAAGCGGGCGAAGGTCTCGCGCAGAAGCGAGCACAGGCGCGGTAGGTCGAGGATGCCCTTGACCACGGCGTCCTCCAGGTCGGCCAGGCAATAGGAAATGTCGTCCGCCGCCTCCATCACGTAGACCAGCGGGTAGCGGGTCTGCGGCGCCATGCCCAGCGTCTGCCACAGCCGGGTGACGAAGCCCTCCTCGCTCAGGTAGAAGCCGGGCTTCTTGCGCAGGTAGGCACCGGTGCTGCCTTTCGGCGGCTTCACCTGGTGCGCCGCACGCACATACTTGAGCATGCAGGCAGCCTGGCTGTAGGTCAGGTTCATGTCGTGCAGGCGATGCACCAAGCGAATGGCCTGGGCGTTGCCCTCGAAACTGTTGAGATCGCGCAGCATGCGCTCGCGCAACTCGGCATCGGCCTGCGGCACGGCGTGGTCGAACAGCCGCTCCAGGTGCCGTGCGCACCAGTCGCCGATGGCGAATTCACCGAAGTGGCCGAACGGCGGATTGCCGATGTCATGGCTCAGGCAGGCCATCTCCACCAGCGTTTCCAGCACCCGCTCCAGGCCGTCCAGCCCATACTCGCTGGCGCGCGGACCGAGCCGCTGGAACAGGGTGCGGACGATATGCCGGCCGACCTGCTGCACCTCCAGCGAATGGGTCAGACGGCTGCGCACCGCCGCATTGCGCTCCAGCGGAAATACCTGGGTCTTCTGCTGCAGGCGGCGCACGGCCGCCGAGTTGAGGATGCGCCCACGGTCGCTCTCCAGCCGCTCGCCCAACTCGAACAGCCAGGCGGCAGCGCCAGGCTCAGGCACCGCGCCGCTGTCACGGGCACGGCGCAGGGAAATCTTCTGCTTGAAATCCAAGGCACTCGCTCCTTGCCGATCAGCCGGCAGCCTAACGCGCCAGCCGCGGCCCCGGCTAGCCGCGGGGCAGGTTATGCTGTGCGGCCCTTCACCGCCTGACGCCACCATGAACCCCGATGACCTCCTGCTGCTGGTGACCCGCAGCATGCCCTTCGGCAAGTACCAGGGCCGCCTGCTCGCCGACCTGCCCGGCCACTACCTCGCCTGGTTCGCCCGCCAGGGCTTTCCCAAGGGCGAACTAGGTCGTCTGCTGGCGCTGATGCACGAGATCGACCACAACGGCCTGAACGCCCTGCTGGAGCCGCTGCGCCAGCGTCACCGCTGATGCCCAGGCATTTGCGCCGGCTATAAACACTCTCGCCTGCCGCCACCTCGTTTAGGGTAAGGGCTTGTCCCTGACTCACGAGGAACCGCCATGCATCCCTACTTCAGCCTGCAAGGCCGCACCGCCCTGGTGACCGGCGGCAGCCGCGGCATCGGCCGGATGATTGCCCAAGGCCTGCTCGAAGCCGGCGCCCGCGTATTCATCTGTGCCCGTGATGGCGCCGCCTGCCTTGAGGCTGCCGAGGAGCTCGCGGTACATGGCGAATGCATCGGCCTGGCCGCCGACCTCGCCAGTGAAGACGGCGCACGTGCCTTGGCCGAGGAGCTGAGCGGCCGCATCGGGCAGCTCGACATCCTGGTCAACAACGCCGGCACCACCTGGGGCGCGCCGCTGGAAAGCTATCCAGTGAAAGGCTGGGAGAAGGTCATGCAGCTCAATGTCACTGCCGTGTTCAGCTGCATCCAGCAACTGCTGCCGCTGCTGCGCAAGGCCGGCAGCGCGCAAAGCCCGGCGCGGGTGATCAACATCGGCTCGGTGGCCGGCATCAGTGCGTTCGGCGAACAGGCCTACGCCTACGGTCCGAGCAAAGCGGCGCTGCACCAGCTGTCGCGCATCCTGGCCAAGGAACTGGTGAGTGAGCACATCAACGTCAACGTGATCGCCCCCGGTCGCTTCCCGAGCAAGATGACCCGCCACATCGCCGGCGACGAGGCGGCCATGGCCGAGGACGTGGCGCATATCCCCATGCAACGCTGGGGGCGCGAGGAAGAGATGGCCGCCCTGGCCATCAGCCTGTGCAGCGCAGCCGGCGCCTACATGACCGGCACCATCATCCCCATCGATGGCGGCTTCAGCCTGTAACCCCGGGCAGACTGGCGCGCACCGCCAGGCGCCTTGGACAGGTGGCGTCAATCAGGCCTGGACGGTTGCCAGCGTGAGCAGCATGGCCAGGCCTCGCAGATGGCGTGATCACGAGGCCAGCGCAACGCCCTCTCGCCGTCTGGCTGGCACGGTGCAGACCGGAGGCTAGTTCGACTGATCCAGCTCGGCCTTCAACGCCTCGTAGGCCGGCGCCGCATAGATGCCGATTTCCACGGCCAGTTCGAGCACACGCGGCAGGTCGCTGGTGTAGACGAGCACGCACTGCAGCTCATCGTCCAGCGGCTCGCTCAAGTCCACCAGCACGTAGCCACCCTTCTCCTTGTACAGCGCTGAGAGCTGCACCTGGATGCGGTTGAGCGCCTTGAGTGGCTCGACCTTGGCCAGCTGCTTGGGCTTGATGTTGAAGCTCACGCTCGGGCCGAAGGAGTCGATGATCTGCGCCAGCAGGGCCTCGTAGTCGTCGGCCTGGAACAGCACGGTATCCGGCAGGCTGCCGATCACCACCCACTCACCCAGCGGAATGGGGAAATCATCGTCGTAGTTGATGTCCGGATTGGCGGCGAGAAAGGCTGCCGGGTCGGCATAGGCCTGGGCGGCCTCGTCGGCGATGCGGGCGATCTCCTCGTCGGTCATGCAGCCGGAGCTGATCAGGGTGATGAGTTCGAGGAGCTGGGCTTTCATGAGGTGATCCTGGGCGGGTGAAACGGGCGCATAGGATAGCCGCCGCCCCGTCACGGCGCACGCTCGGCGGATCCGACTGCACCTCGTCGTTTCACTCGTGCTGCACCTTCAGCTGGGTGAACTGCACCTCGCCGACATCGTCGGCCCCATCCTCCTCGTCGTCCTGCACATAGGCGCCGGCCTTGAAGTAGAAGCCGACATCGCGCCAGGCCGGGTCTTCGCGGAAGAAGTCATGCTCGATGCGCTCACCGTTTACCTCCACCACCAGCACGCCGTCGCGCACCTCGATGCGGTAGGAGAACAGATCGTTGCCCACCGGCGTGGCGAAGACATGACTGATGTCCTCGTTGCTGCCCTGCGGGTGGCGCTTGATCAGCGCCTTGAGGCGGCCCTTCTGCCACTGCAGCTTGATCAGCGGGCGAGCATCGAAACCATGCACCTGCCCGACAATGATTTTCTGCGTACTCGGCGCACGCAGCACGCGGGCGCTGGCCTGCAGCTGGTGGAAGCCAGCGCCGGACCAGTTGCGGTTGTCATCCTCCGGGGCGAGCAGCTCACGCAGCTCGGCACGCGGGTAGTCGGAGTTCTCGGTGCTGCCGCCACCGGCCGGCGCCAGGAAAACCAGGGCGCCGTTGTCCGCCAGGTGGAAATAGCGCGACGCGTAGCCAGCGCGCAGCTCGGCGCTGGCCACCTCACTGGCATCCTCATCGGGCAGCGTCAGCTTCCAGTGCGTGAGGTCGTAGTGGCCGGCCGGCGACCGATAGTCGCCCTGCTCGTCATGGCTGCAGCCGGCCAGTACCAGCAGAACGCAGCCCCAGCAGAGTTTTGATCGTTGCATCGCCTCGCTCCCGGATCATTCGTCGTAGTACCTATACAGGCTCTGTGCAGACAGTACGACCACTATCCAGGTTTCACGTCGGGCTGGCGCCAGGCCGCTGTCTTAATAAGCGCACCGGGAACAATGCGCGGCTGGTTCACCTAGAGGCTCGCCTTGGGCATGGGGGCGGGTAACGGCCAGAACCCGACATTGCCTAACCCGCCAATGGCTCTGACATGCCGGCCGGCATAACGTCTGGAATCCATGAGCCGTGTTAGTTACTTGCCCCTGAACCAAGGCCAAATAGCGGATAAGGCGGGTGCCGGAAGCGCTAGCGCCGAATATCCGTGCATACATCTGAAATGTACCGCTATGTTCGGTAGCGAACAGAGCGTGCTGCACTAAGGTGTAATCTGGACCGGTTAAGCCGCACCATCTCTAGGAAGGAGGCCGCCATGACCGAAATAGCCACGCCTGAGCAGAATCATCTGCTGGCTGCCCTGTCGGAGGAGGTCAGGCATCGCCTGTTTCCCCAGTTGGAGCGAGTGGAGCTGCCGCTGGGCAAGGTTCTCTACGAGTCCGGCGATATTCTGCGTCATGTCTACTTTCCCACCGACTCGATCATCTCGCTGCTGTATGTCATGGAGAACGGCGCTTCGGCGGAAATCTCCGTGGTCGGCAATGATGGACTGGTGGGTGTCGCCCTGTTCATGGGGGGTGAGAGCACTCCCAGTCGGGCTATCGTGCAGAGCGGCGGCTACGCCTATCGACTGCAGGGGCAGCGACTAAAAGATGAGTTCAACCGCCACGGCGAACTCCTGGTGCTGATGCTGCGTTATACCCAGGCCCTGATCACACAGATGGCGCAGACGGCGGTATGCAACCGCCACCATCAGATCGACCAACAGCTATGTCGCTGGTTGCTGCTGTCCCTGGATCGGCTGCCAAACAACCGACTGACCATGACCCAGGAACTGATCGCCAACATGCTTGGCGTGCGTCGGGAAGGGGTTACCGAGGCAGCCGGCAAGCTGCAGCGGCAGGGTGTCATCGAATACAGCCGTGGCCATATCACCGTACTGGACCGCCAGAAGCTCGAGCAACTGAGCTGCGAATGCTATGCCGTGGTCAAACGCGAAACCGATCGTCTGCTCCCTTACCTACCGCAGCACAAGGCACGTTGAACTCTCCGGGCCTTGGGTGCTGTAGCGAACAGAAGCGAAGGTGGTATTTCTGCACACTGCGGCGATGGGACTGCCCAGCACCGCTCCCTCGCCAGCCAAGGCATGCACTGTGCTGCAGGCCCTCTCAGATGCCCGTCGCGATTTCGCTCGCTACCGACAACAGGCTTCTTGCCGAGCTACCGCTAGGTGAACGACAGCGGCTACTACTGCATTGCCATGAGGTACCGCTGAACTTTGGCGATGTCCTCTGCGAAGCCGGCGCGCCAATGCGTCATCTCTACTTTCCACTCGACGGTTTCATCTCACAGGTGTTCACCCTGGGTCACCATCGACCGCTGG
The DNA here is from genome assembly GCA_900156135.1 of Aquipseudomonas alcaligenes. Taxonomy (GTDB): domain Bacteria; phylum Pseudomonadota; class Gammaproteobacteria; order Pseudomonadales; family Pseudomonadaceae; genus Aquipseudomonas; species Aquipseudomonas alcaligenes_D. The sequence goes on from FTMP01000007.1 coordinate 43,613, forward strand.
AACTCGGTTTGATTGGCAATGAGGGTGTACTGGGCGCCACACAGGCACTGGACGTCATGACGGCACCGAGCCGTGCAGTGGTGCAAGGCAAGGGGCGAGCCTTGCGTATCAGTGTCCGGCAATGGCGCCTGGCACAACGCGAATGCCCCCGCCTGCTGCGGGCACTCAAGCGTTACCTCTACGTGCTGTTAACCCAGTTGATGCGCAATGCGGCCTGTGGTCATTTTCATGAGGTGGAACCCCGTCTGGCACGCTGGCTGCTGATGACCCAGGACTGCGCCCATGTCGACAAACTACAGCTGACCCATGCCTATCTGGCCGACATGCTGGGCGTGCGCCGCAGTGGCGTAACCATTGCGGCAGGGGCCTTGCAGGCGCGCGATCTGATCCACTACCAGCGCGGCCAGATCACCATTCTTGATCGTGCAGGTCTGGAGCTTGTCGCTTGTGAATGCTACGCGGCCATGCGCACAGACTATGCACGGTTGTTTGCGCCTGCTCTCGGCACCTAAGCCTGAACAGCCTCCGTGGCGATGGTCTTCGCCTTCAGCAAACGGGAGAACTGTCTGGCCGGCATGCCAGGACCGAATAGAAACCCCGTAGCCTGGCTGCAGCCTTCCACCTGCAACAGGACGCATTGTTCGAGAGTCTCCACGCCTGCGGCGACCATTTGACACCCCAGGCGCTTGCCCAGTGCGATCAATGCTCCGGCAATGGACTCCTGGCCACTGCGGCAGCCCATGGCCTGAACGCTGACCCGGTTGATCTTCAACACGTCAAAAGGCAGCGCCAGCAGCGTATGCAGACTGCTTGAGCCCAGGCCGAAGTCCACCAGTGCCAGCTGTACGCCCAACGCACTGAGCTGTTGAAGCGTCGTCCCGCTGGTGACGACATCCTGTATCAGCGTGACCTCATGGATATCGAACTGCAGGGAGCTCGGAGGCAGGCCGGTCTGTTTCAGGATGGCATCTACACAGCTGACGAAATCGGGTTGGCACAACTCGGTACTGGAAAGCTTCACCGCCATACTCGTCAATCTGCTATCCAGCATTTGCCAACGCCGAAACTGCAAGCACGCCTCATGCAGCGCCCAGCGGCCGATTGGCACGATCAGGCCTGAGTCCTCCGCATGTTTCAGAAAGCACTCCGGAAGCAGCAGTCCCCGGGTCGGATGCCGCCAGCGCAGCAGTGCTTCAGCGCCGATGATGGTGCCAGTCGCCAAATCGATTCTTGGCTGGAAGTACAGGCGCAGCTGATTTCGCTGATGTGCACGACTAAAGTCCCGCTCGATGCACTGACGCTCAAGCGCCTGCTGGTTCATGTCATGGCGAAAGAACTGGAAGTTGTTACGCCCCGCCTGCTTGGCACAGTACATCGCTGTATCGGCGTTCTTCATCAGCGTATCGGCATCGATAGCATCCGCCGGGTATACGCTGATGCCGATACTGGTTGTCACCTGCACGTCCTGCTGGTCGATACGATACGGTTCGGCCAGCGCGGCCAGTATCTTCTGCGCCGCAATACCGGCGTCCTGCAGGGATCGCGCTTCCGCCAATAGCACCACGAACTCATCGCCGCCATTGCGACTGACGGTATCCGATCCACGCACGGAGTCCGACAGGCGTTGTGCGACCTCTCGCAGCAGTTGGTCACCTCCGGCGTGCCCTAGCGAGTCGTTGATCCGCTTGAAGTTGTCCAGGTCGAGAAACAGCAGCGCCGTGGAGTTCCCATTGCGCTGAGCCAGGCCTATGGCCTGGGCGATGCGGTCGTTGAGCAGCACTCGGTTGGGAAGCCTGGTCAGGGCATCATGCTGAGCCAGATAGGACATGCGGCGCGCCTCGGTGACATCCTGAAACACCACCACTGCGCCGCTGATGCGGCCATGCCCACCATGGATCGGCGCCACTGACTCCTCGATGTCCATTCGCGCCCCGTCACGCCGTACCATCGATGCCTTGGACCTTCCCCCCCTCGGCCAGCTGTCCTGCTGCACCAGACCCAATGGGTTCGAACCATCACGCGAGCCCTCAACCAAACGCATGACCTGGGTAATGGGCTGGCCCATCGCCTCTTCACGCTGCCACCCCGTCATGACCTCAGCAGCACTGTTGATGTAATCGACGCCACCTCGAATGTCCGTGCCGATGACGGCATCGTCAACGAAGTCGAGGCTGACTTGTGCCCGCTGCAATTCCAGCCTAAGGAGCCCCTGACCGATGCAGTCGTGCAGCATCTGAGCCAGCAGATAGCCGATGCCATTGCCCTTGAGTATGTAGCCCTGCACTGACTGTCCTAGAACCTGGCGCGCCAGAGGCTGCTGTGCCGGCGAACAGATCAGGATGATAGGCAGCATGGGATCCATGCTCCGCATGTGCTGCAGCGTTGCTACCCCCTGGCTACCCGGCAGGTCCAGGTCCAGTAGCAAGGCATCCATCCCCCCACGGCGCACGCTTGCAACGGTCTCACTCAATGAACAGCAACGATCCTCGGCAAAAGCGTCGCCTGCTGCTTCACCGAGCATCTCCTGCAGCTGGCCATATGCATGGTCATCCGCCGTAGCAATCACGATCCGCTCGCTCATTTTGCCTCCCCCTGACTTGATGTCATCAGGCTTAACCGCACGGGCGGATTCAGCAGTCCATGGGGACCTTGATACCGACTCCGGCGCATTGATTTACGGATGCCTGCCTGGCCGGTTAACTCCTGTCATGCATGACCCTGAGCCCAATCCTGGAGCCTGGAGGCATTGGCTTTAGCAATAGAGGTGCCGCCGGGTAAGGTGCTCACCGGGCTGTTCGAAGTAGGCACAGGAGTAGACCGTGGCCGGATCCAGCCAAAGCGCGTAGACGTCATTGGAGACGTCGTAGCGGAAGGCAACCGCATCACTGTTTTCCTGCTTGATGTGGCGCGTGGCGGAGCGGCGATAACCCGGCAGCATCTCGGTGTTGGGAAGGCTATGTAACAGCCAGAACAGGCTATGCCAGCGACGCTGATGCCAGACCATTGGCAGCGACTGGAAGCGCTCTTTCAGTGCTACCACGGCGCACAGGTCACCTTCGATATCGAGATCATTGCGCAGATTGGCATCTGCCAAGCGCAGGGCATCCTGTCCGAGGAACAGCAAGCGGAGCGCTTCGGGATTGCGGCATACCAGGGTGAAACGGGGGGGCAAGGTAGTATCGGCGGACCGCAGGTAGCTACCGTCCCACAGCCGCACCGCGAAATCCTCACCCACTTCCAGCAGCAGGCGCTTCAGTATCGCGATCAAGGGCTGCGCTGATATGGCGGGATTGAGTTGATCCATGCTGTCCTCTGCTGGAGCTATGCAAGGCGCCAGGCACGCCTCGCCGACAGCTGACACATTCCGCGCGGATTGCCGGGCTGTCTGTCCGACAGCGCACATAGCACTCACATGCCCACCGCATCACACCACTTCCGGCTCCTCCACGAGGTCTATTCTCTGGGGAGATGCGGGGATATTGGCAGCGGTGAATATGCCTTGGCACTTGAACTGTTGCGCCACCTACGCCTTGAGCGGGTTTTCCATCCTCGCCAGTCGTTGCCTGGCACTCCCGAATGCCACAGGGCGCGTGATCGTCCGGACGAAAGCCAATCCTCAGGAGAAGGGCGATGTTTGACTGGTTAAAGAGGAAGGACACCGCCATCGATGCCCTTTTGAGACACCTTGAAGCCTGTAAAAACCAAGCTCCGAAAGGCACCAGGCAACTCTTGGCCAAGCTACTCGACGCCCTATCCGATGCAGTACAGAACCAGTGGACCAGACAGCACGTCAAGAACTATGCGGCACAGGTTGCTCAGGGAGAGACGCATGAGAAATTCATTTACGACCACATCATGAAGACCTGCGGCGATATTCTGCAGTCTGGCAAGGTACATGCCTGTCGTGGCGTTCTGAATGACGAGGGAATGCAGTATCTCGGGCTCTTCAATCATGCGATAGATCGCCTGATTTCACTGGGCTGTTACACCCAGGACTGGGCAGAGGAATATCTACGAGCCCCTGTCCAGAAAGGGATTCTCGAAACAGACTAGGCCCCCATAACAAGCCCCGGGCACAACCACTGGAGAAGGCGAATGTATGAATCCAAGTACTGTGCTCCTATCCCCAGAGCGCACTTCATTCGCCGTCTGTTCGTACATTTCCTGGCAGCAATCGGCTTACTTGCTGCGTCCTTGCTGGTGGGCATCGTTGGCTACGAGCATTTCGAGCATCTTGCGTGGCGTGATGCCTTCATCAACTCGGCAATGCTTCTCGGCGGCATGGGGCCTGTGAACGCTCCGCAATCTGATGGAGGCAAAATATTCGCTGGGGTATACGCCCTGTACGCCGGGCTGGTGTTCCTGATCGTGCTCGCCATCGTCCTGACCCCAGTGATACATCGGGTGCTGCATACATTTCATTGGGAAGTCGACGACTAGCTGCTGCAAGAGCCTCTAGTTTCAGTCTGTCCGACTCTTCCCCGCAGGCGCCTGATTGTGAGAGCCATTTCCCGGGCGGCTCATGGGATAGACATCTCAACAGGCTTGATGTCCCCTCGCAGATAGGCCCTCTCCACACTCTCTGGCGGTAAGCGCTACGCGGATGCCCATGGCTATGTTCGCTACCGAACAGACGCTACCGCCCCCTGCTCTCACGATGTTTATGGGTATCAGCCCAACTCACTGGAAATCCGCCAGCACTGGCAGCCGGCTCGGAGGTAGTGCCATGAATCACGAAGAGTCTGACATGTACCGTTATATCGTGAAGGAACTGACGCCTAGTACACATGAACCTGCAGCCGTGCTGCTCACAATAGTCTGCGAGCCGCTGAACCCTTCAGCAGAGGCCAGCCGCAATGGTGCGATAAACCTGCACCTTCAGGCGGGCACCAGCATGGCCGAGGCACAGGCTATCGCCAATACACTGCAAAGCAAGGTCAAGACTGTATGCCAGGTGCAAAGTCAGGAGCATAGGGTTCAATAGCTGCCGAAGAGGTCGAAGAGAAAGCACGTGCAGCCGCATGTGAAGTGAAGAGTCTGCGACTCAAAACCTGAGGCCAGGCGATTGATGGGCATGACCCTCGGTGTCTTCGATAAAAACATTGTCTCTGGCCAGAGGCTTATGGGCATTCGTCAGTACGTATGACCTCGGCTCATTTCGCGATGTATGACCTTTGCTGACCGCGACTTGCTGGCTTGCGCCGGTCAGAGTAACCGCCGCTACCAGGGTACTGACTGCAAGCATCGCCAATGCGAGGCCGAAGGCAAGCATCAGTGCGCGGGAAGACGTATTCATATCAACCTCCAACTGGGTACAAGCAGGACGAAAAGCCATACATCGGCCACAGGGCAGATTGATTTCCTGAAAGATACCGACCTCGGCGCCGCCCCCTTGGCATGGCGCACCGGTCCATAGCGTCGTCGACCAACTCGTCCAAGGCGATCCCAGCAATATCCATGCGCTGCCCCGCCCCTTGCAGGACGGGTACTTTCATTGCGAGGCATCCACCTCGATAGACTGTCCAGCGGGGGCTAACCTGTTGCCGCCGAGCGCCTTGCGCTCGACTGGGGGTTGTGGCTCACGCAACTCACCCGGCAGTGGCAGTCGGGTAGCCTTGTCGCGACTCGCCTGGGTGAAATCAGGCTCGGCCGGCTGAGGCTGGACGCATTGCTCTTTCGAACGGTCTGTGGCGTTGGGCTTATTCATGGTGCCTCCCGTGAGGGCATCGGAGCGCAGTCATTGCGACCGTGGGGAAGCACGATGGCACTGGTTCGCATGACTGTCCGTACGCTGTCGCGCATAACGCCTGCCCCGTTAGCGTTCGCTGGCGCACAGACGCTCATGTGATCGGCGCGCAGTCTGGATCTCCCGCGCCGATGGACTCGTTGGCGCTTGACCCAGGAGTTCGCCATGTACGCGCCCAGCAACTTTCCCAAGACAGGCAGCAACACAGACAAGGCCACCTCATCCGAGCATGCGATAGTCCCACCCGGTGTTAGCCGCGAATTCCACAATCTGCTCGCCGACATCGAGGATCTGATCAAGGATGCCACGTCGCTCACCGGCGAGGATCTTGCTGCGGCCAGAAGCAAGCTCACCGCGCGTATCGCCGAAGCCAGGGTTAACGCCCAGGAGATGAGCGATGGCATGGTGCAACGAGCTCGCCAGACCGCCGGCGTAGCCAACGATTATGTCCATGAGCAGCCGTGGAGGGCTCTTGGTGCCGGCGCTGCCGTTGCCTTTCTACTTGGATTCATCCTCGCCCGCCGTGGCTAGCCATGATGCAACAGGAGCCTTCCCGCGAGCCCCGCCGGCGAGGGTTGTTAGCGCTGTGCTATGACCTGCGCGTGGCCGCGCCGCACCTGGTGCACCTGGTGGCACTGCATGAGGAATTGGTTCAACAGGAATGGGCGCAGGAGAAAGCTCGGCTGTTGCAGTTGCTGCTGGCGAGTTTGCTCGGTTTCACCTGTCTGGTGATTACGCTACTGCTGAGCTGTGCGTTGGTCGTGGCGCTGAGCTGGCAAACCCCTTACCGGATTGTCGCGTTACTCGGCCTGCTCCTGGGCCATGGCCTCGTTGCCGCGCTCGCCTGGTGGCGGGCGAGCACGCTGGTGGCCCGCGGCGCCATGCGTTTCGCTGCCACCCGAGAGGAGCTGGCAGCAGATATCGCCCTATTGAAGAGCAGACTATGAGCCCTTCCACAGCAGACGAAACTCACCAGGAACTGCGTCTCAAGCTCCAACAGCAGCGCCAGCGCATCCAGCATCTGCTGGCTCCTCCGGGATTCGCCGAGGATGCCTTCCCGCGCAGCATGACCATGCGCCTGCTCACGCGCCACCCAACACCTGCCTTGCGTCTAGCCTCTCAGCTGGTGCTTCTGCTACTCAGCCCTCGCCTGGTGCGTACGCTAAGTGGAGCCCTGTTACTCAGCCGATTGCTGTATGCACTCACGGCCAATCGCAGGCCACCCTCCTAGAGGGACTCGGGATCGGTCCGGATGTGCAGCATGAGGTCCTCTGGGCCATATCGGGCACACCTCCAGCAGGCCGGGCCAATGATGATCGGTGCGACGGCCTGTTTAAGCCGCCGGCCTCTGGGTCTGCTGGCGTACAGACTGAGCCATTACTTCCCAACAAACTGCATCGAAGGACAGCGGCATTCGCCGCAGCAGGCCTGCAGATGAGCGATGCGATCGAACCGAGTTTTGCACTCCACACCCACGCACAGAATCTCCCAACGCTCCTGTACCTAAACCGACTGAGCGGTGTGCGCTACGCGGCGACCTTCGAGTCGGCCTACCGCTGCACGCTCAAGCCCATCCATGGCGAAACCCTGCACGCGAGCATTGAAGCGCTGGACAACGCCGAAGTCTGGCAGCGACTGCCCTGAGCCGACATTCATCCGGCCGGGGCCTGCGGCTGAGGGCGCTGCAAGCCTGTCAGCCAGTGCTCCAGATTGCTGGAGACTCGCTGCGGCTGCTCCAAGGGCGTGAGGTGGCCCGCGTCCGCGATCTGCGCCAATTGCGCGCCCACGGCTGGTATCCAGCAGGGCCAGGGCTGCAACCCGGCGAGGAGCCTGGCGCATGATCTCCAGAGCCACGTAACCATCGAGTGAAAACCCCACCAGGACGAAGCAAGATTCAGGCGCCTGGCGCAGCACATCGTCGGCCAAACCGGCGATGGAATCAGCGCGCGTCAGATCGGCCACCGTGACATGCGCCAGCTCGCTTAACGCCTTTACCTGGTGCTGCCATAGGCGAGCATCGCACAGCAGCCCCGGCAAGAGCAGAAGATGTGGCCTGTTCATGGTGTCTACCTCCGTCGCGAGCGAAGCCTGCACCGTGGCGCAAAGGCAATGATCACCACCTTGCACCCGCACCACAGCCGCTACCGTTCGCTAGCGCACGCTGCGTTGGCGAGCGCACAGACGGTGTGGTGCGATCGACCTAGGCTGGAGCCTTCGCCGTCATTCACGGCTCTTCGATCTGGAGCGACACCATGCACAGATACCTACACAACGTTTCAGGCTTTTACCTGCAACGTGATCTTGCCGAGACCACTCTGAAGCAACTGCTGCGGCTAGGCCTGCGCAGCCAACAGCTGCAGATCATCGCTGCCGACAGCAATGGGCCGACGCCGTCCAGGGCCGCAGGTCGCCGCATTGCACTGCTGAAGAGCATCTTGCTGTTCGGCGGTATCGGCGCGGCCACCGGTATCGTGCTGGGGGGAGTGGTGGAGATAGTGCTGCTGGGCGAAACCCGAGCACTAGGTCCCTGGCCGCTCCTCAGCCCAGCCATGCTGCTGGGCTGGAGCGCCCTGGGTGGTGCGCTGATCGGCTGCAACCTGGCCTTGGGCGCGGCCCCCCTCTGGCGGTCCGGCCCTACTAACACCGACAGCGACGTCCTGCTGGTAGTGCAAACACACAACGAGCGAGAGACCGCCATCGCTCATGAAGCGATCAAAGTCTCAGCGGACCTGTGCAAAGACACCGATATGCGAGCCAGTCAATCAGATTCGAAAAACGTATAAATGCTCAGGGCGGCACCCAAGGTGCCGCCCCGTCCTGCGCAATGGCTCAGATACGCCCAAGCAGCAGTAAAATCAGAATCACGATGACTACCAAGCCCAAGCCTCCACTGGGCCAATAGCCCCATGAGCGGCTGTGCGGCCAGGTGGGAATGACGCCGATCAGCAGCAGGATCAGTACGATCAACAGTATGGTACCCAGGCTCATGGGAATCCCCTTGCATCACGAATGAATGGATGGGTTCAGCAGATGCTCGATCCATGACCGGGGCTCTACATGTCTCCAGCATGAGCGGAAGTAGCCCGCTGATCTGTACGCGAGCGCACACAGTCCCTGATCATTCGGTTACGGCATGTTGTGCCTCAATCGACAGCGAGGATCGAGGTCGCCCGCCGATATCCAAGCACGTCGTAGCGAAGCGCTTGCCCTGTCAGACACCTGACAGTCAGGTGCCGCAACCAGGCTGCGAACTGATCTCATCGTTACCGAGGATGGATCTGCGCGGATGAGCCTGTGCGCAGAGCCATGTATGGCGGGTGAGTACTCCGCCAGGCAGCGGCCCAAACTGGAGCCGCATGACAGCATGATCAAGAGATCGGAAGGCCTGGTTGCCTACAGCAAACGGGCGCCACCAGGCATCGAATCTCACTACTGCGGATGGATAACTACCGATCCGTTAAAAGGTAAGCTCCCGTGACTGCACGCTCTTCACTCCGCGCACGTTCTGCGCCAGCTCGATGGCCAGAGCGCGCTCACTGCCGTTACTGACCTGGCCGCTGAGGCTGACGACTCCCTTGGCCGTGCTGACATTGATGGCCGATCCGGAAACGTTGCTGGAGTAAAGCAGGGTCGACTTGACCTTGGTGGTGATCCAGCTGTCCGAGATGTCCTCGCCGGCTTTGTCGGCTGCGCGCTTGCCGCTTTGCATGGCGCCGGCCTGTTTCGGGTCTATCTGCAGCTGGTTATCGACCGACACCACGCCTCGCGTGTTGCTTGCCAAACGCCCAGCCAGCTCGCGCTCTTCCGGGCTCTGTGCCGTGCCACGCAAGGTTACCCGGCCATAGCGGGTGTCAACATTAGCGGACATACCATCGGCATTCTTGCTCCACATGAGCTTTGCCTTGACCGCTGCGGTGATGCTGGCGTCGTCGATGGTGTCGCCGAAGCCACGCTCGGTACCCGGCTTGGCCGGTTGATAGTCGGCATCGACGATGATCTGGTTGTCGACCGAGCGGATACCCTGGACTCCCAAGGCGATTTCCTTGGCCAACTCCTTGTTGACGTCTTCGGCGACATGCCCGGTGAGGGTGGCCTTGCCGTTGTCCACCGAGACTTCTAGATCATGCGCGCGCAGATAGGGATTGAGGGCATAGGTCGTCCAGATCTGGCTTTCCTGGCGAGCATTGATGACCTCCTGGGAGCTCGTCGCAGCAATGACGCCTGCACTGCCGGTAGTAATAGCCAGGGCCAGGACCGAGGCGAGAAAAAGGGTGTGGGGCTGCCTGTTCATTGTGTTTCTCCACGTGGGAATAGGTAGTGTCGGCAATCTGCGATCATTCGACCGCAGCCGCCGACGCGCACCGACGCCCGTATGGACGCCGATGCGACTTACCTCAGCATTTGCATTTATCCAGGAAGTTCTTGACCTGCTTGTCCGCTTCATCGCGCGTCATGGCATAACGCTCCTGCAGCAGCCCCGCGAGTTTTTGCTCCTGTCCCTCGGACTGCAGCAGCTCGTCCTCGGTCAGCTTGCCCCAGGCAATCTTGGCGGCGCCGACCTGCTGCTTCCACTTGCCCTTGAGCTCATCGCTGCTGGGCAGGCTCATGACTTCTTCGGCTCCTGCCCGGCGGCTTTGGCCGGGCCCTGGGCGAGTTTCTGCTCCGGACGCGGATCCTTGTTGGCGGCTTGGGACTCACCCGGCTTCTGCGAGATCTGCTCAGCCTTGTGGAACGGCTGTTGAGCACTGGCGGCGCCGCCTTTCTGCAGTTGTCCTGCATCCTGGGCCGGGGTGTTGGGGCTGCGGGGTTCGTTGGGCTTGTTCATGGTGACCTCTGGTTGCTTCATGGTGCCGGCGAAATTGCGCGGTACCGGGGGAGGACAATGGCAGCCGGTCAACAGGGTGTCGGTGCGTTGGCGCGCTTAGGATCTCGGGCGGCAGGAATGAACGAGGTAACCAGGCATGCCCATGGGGCCTGAGAAGCCCGGGCTACAGGGGGGGGGGAGCGGTAATCAGGAGGGCGGCGGCGCTGCTCCACGTCGCCGGTACCAGCGCATCAGCGGCCGAACCGAGATGCCGTGCAGCAGTATCGAGGCGGCCACGCTCAGTAACGTGAGACTGATCAGTTGCTCGGCCAGCTCGCCTGAAACACCGTGGTGCAAGGCAAACATCAGGTAGAACAACGAACCGATACCACGAATGCCGAACCAGCAGACCATGCCTCGCTGTCGTCCGGGCATTGGCTCGCCCAGAGTACCCAATGCAACCGCCAACGCACGCAGTGGAAGGAACAACAGCACAATGAAACCAAACACGGCCAGGCTGGGCCGCGTGTAAGTCAGTAGCACACCGATCAGCAGTACCATCGCCAGTTCGGCAAGGCTCTCCAGCCGCTCGTTGAAGCCCTGCACCGCCTGACTCATGGCAGCGCTGGCATGGTGCGAATGGGTGGCCATATCACTGGCAGCATGGTGAGTCGGAGGGTCCTGCACGCGCACGGGCTCGCGCCCTATTCGTGGCTGCTCCTTGACCCGTTGCAACGCCAGTCCCGCAGCGAACACAGCCAGAAACCCCGATGCCAGAAACAGCTGCGCGGCACCGTAAGCCACGGCAATCAGACCCAATGACAGGAACTCGTCCAGCCCCACGGCCAGGTGATGACGCGTACGCAGGTAGACCACCAACTTGCCGATCGAGGCACCGGCCACGCCCCCAATCAACAGCCCACCGAGGGTGGCCCAGAGCAAATCGATCACCCACCAACGCCAACCGCCCGCGCCCACCTCATGCAGGCCAAGAAGACCTAGGCCGAGCATGACAAAGGGGAATGCGGTGCCATCGTTCAACCCACCCTCCCCGGACAGGCTGAAACGTAGCGGGTCCGAGTTGGTGCTGAGCGAGGTCTGCACCCCCGAAGCCAATACCGGATCGGTCGGCGCCAAGATGCCACCCAGCAATACTGCGGCGCCCAGCGGCAGCTCCAGCACGAAGACACCGGCCAGGGTGACCAAACCAACGGTCAGCACCATGGAGACGAACGCCAGACGCAAAGGCAGACTCCAGCGCCGATCGAGTAGCGGCACCGCCCCCATGTTAAGGCCGACCGCAAAGAGGGAGATCAGCAGCGCCAGTTCTGCGCTCCAGAGCAGCACGTCGATATGCAGCGCCGGATCCAGGTGCACAACGCCAAGCCCGAGGGGCCCGAGGCCAATCCCGACTGCCATGTAGACCATGGCGCCGCTGAGCAGCACCCGGGCCAGCAGCGAACTCGCCAAAACCATGGTGATTAGCAGGATACCGAGCAGAAGAGACCAGAGGGCAACGGACATGGGATGGATGCTCTGAGAAGTAGCACATCAGCCCTGAGCATCCGCCTAGTTTGTATCACTGGCTAGCACGATGAGATCGAATCGATGGCGCCTTGAGTGGGTTAGCGTACCGACCCGGAAACCATCCCTCTGAGATGCTCTACATCAGCCTCCCACGGTCCGAAAGGATGTCTGGACTAACCAGGACCTTCACAGATGGATAAGCCACTTGCAGAGATCATCCACCGGAACTGGCGACAACTGGCCAGTCTGGCACGGGCATGTTGGGACGAACTGACATTGGATGAACTGATCCGGACCCAAGGAGATGTCCAACAACTGACCGACCTGGTGCAGCAGCGCTACGACATGCCACGCGAGGACGCGCAGAAACAGGTCGTGAGCTTCTTCGAAAGACACCGCAACCTCTAGCAGCAAGCCAACCACCGGAGACCCCGGCCCGGAGACGCAGCCATGCTCTTTTCCTACTTCGCCGTCGCACGCAGCTCGGGCAACATCATTCACATCACGATGCGCAGCAGCCCGCCAACCGACACGCCCACCGTGCGATACACCTATGCTTCCGTCGCATCCGTCAACCGCTATAACGCACTGCACAACGCAGGGCAGGATTTGATCACGCTGCGGAACGTGGCCTGAGCATTGGCTAAAAAGTACCGTCGCGATTTTTGCACATGAAAGAGCGTAAGCGACGTTTAAATCTGGTTCGCTCAGGAAACGGAATTGTGTTGGCTTTGCGCAGCCGTACCGAAATCGAGCGATTCTTGAGCTGCCGAAAAACAGTTCTATCAGAGGCCGACTTGTTCAACAGAATCGGCCATTAGCTGCCTATCGCCAGTCGGCCGCCTGTCTAGCGACGATGCTTGGCAAGGATTCAACCTGGCCTGAATCTGGCCTACGCCTTATGACCATTCATTCGCGCTGACACCTATCTTGTGCACTGCCTCAGTCTGCTCGCAGACAGTCAAAAGAAGTGCCCGAACCCAGCGATGGGCAGGATGGTGATGAGTACGTTCATGCCAGGCCGCAATCTTTTCAAACCCAGGTATGTGCAATGGGGGCTTGAGTGCGCAAAGGCCGTCACCTGGCATCAGCAAGCGCATGGGCAGCACAGCAACTAGATCGCTGTTGCGAAGGATATCGAGCAACATCAGAAAACTCGGCACCGACACCGAAACTCGGCGCGTAAGTCCCAGTTCCGCAAGTGCATCGTCGGTCACCCCATGAAATGCTTCTCCACCCATAGAAACTATGGCGTGCTCCAGCGCGCAGAACTGCTCAAGGTTCACGCCTCGGGCAGCTGGGTGGTGTTCATGTACTGCAAAGACATACTGTTCATTGAAGAGGTGACGGGCATGTAACCCTTGATGAATGCTTTGAGGGGTGAGGATAGCCAGATCCAACTCTCCCGACTCCAGTTGCCTTGTTACCCGCTCGTTGTCTACCGGTTTAGCGGCGACCCGTATACCAGGCGCCTGCTGACGCAGCGATGAGAGCAACGGCAGTAGGATCGTGCGTTGTGCATAGTCGGTCGCGGCGATCGATAACGTCAGCTCTGCACTTGAGGGCTCGAAGACGTCAGGCCGAAGCATGCCTTCAATCTCACCCAAAACACGCTTGACTGGCAGAGCCAATGCCAGGGCGCGTGGTGTAGGAACCAGGCCACGCTGAGCCCGAACAAACAGTGGATCATTAAAGCTTTCACGCAGCCGATTGAGCATGCCGCTGACTGCTGGTTGTGTAATCGCTAGACGTGAAGCTGCACGCGTAACGCTACCTTCATCGAGCAGCGCATCCAACGTTTTGAGCAGGTTGAGATCAAGGCTTCTGATATTACGCATGCTTATGGCTGACCTTAAGAATGACGATTGGCCTTATGGATTCTGGTGGCACACCATGGCTCAGTCAAAGGCGTAACGCGCGCCGAAAATGCCAAGAGGAAGATGCCATGAACCACATTCGCTGGCCTGAGGGTTTTGAGCCGGGCTTTACCGAGAATTTTGTCTCTAACGAGGTCATCGTCTCAGGCTTGAGTGCTGCCGAGGTTTGGCCTCTACTGGCCGCTCCCTCGAAGTGGCCTACTTACTATCTCAATTCGGCAAATATTCAGTTCCGCGACAACGCTGGGCCTGAGTTGGCCGAAAATGTTCACTTCTACTTTGAAACGTTTGGATTCCCTGTCGAAGCGCGTTGCACGGAGTACCTGGCGCCTGCTCATGGCCAGCCGGGGCGCGTCGCATGGCATGGTTGGGCGGGTGAGGTCGGTGCACACGACCGTCTAGACGTCCATCATGCGTGGCTGGTTGAAGACCTGCCGGGTGGACGAGTACGCGTCCTCACTCAGGAGACCCAGAAAGGTCTACCGGCCCAGGAGTTGGCGCGCACAAAACCCAACCCGATGATCAATGGGCATCAGGATTGGCTGGATGGCCTTATAGCCGCAGCACGCTCAGCGGACTGAGGAAGAATGTTGTTGTCCTGATCGGCTCATTGTGGAACGTCGCTGGTCCCCAATAAGCCGATAACACGGGGCGACCATCATCGACCGCCAGCTATCCAGTCTGCCCATCCGAGCTGCAAAATTGCAGTGATTTGACCACCAATTTGCACAACCACTGACCAGTAAACTGCATTCCAGCTGACCAAGCGTTTGCATTCGACTTGACCAGCGCAAGCCATAGTGAGGACCGGCAGAGAACGGCCATTAGCAGCCACTCCCATACCTCAAAATGGATCTGGCGCAGCGGTGCCATAAGGATTCACGGCATCCGCGTAAAGCTTTCGTAGAGTGCCGAGACATTTGCCGAATTAGGCGTTTTATTGAAGACACCAACTCCTCAATGGGTCAGTTAGATGTCTTCGGTACAAGCCAACCTTTGCATGCCAGTCTTCCACCCCGAGCCGGAGCCCCTGCCGGCAGCCGAGGTGCTGAAAGGCCCCCGCGAAGTCTTGATCATCGTCGAGCGCAAGGAGGACTGGTCGTCCTACCTGCCCAGCGAAAACATGCTCACCGCCCGCGAGTATCTGGAGCAGTCGCCCGGCAGCGACAGCGGCAAGCGCACCCAGGTGATCAACCTGTGCCGTAACTTCAAGTACCTGGGCCACGGCTACTACTGCTCGCTGCTGGCCGAAGCGCGCGGGCACAAGGTTATCCCGTCGGTGCGCACCATCAGCGAACTGGCGCGCAAATCGCTTTACGGCCTGGCTCTGGACGATCTGGAGCGCTCGCTGGACAAGGCGCTGGCCCAGCATCCCTGTGCCGATATGGAGGGCTTCACCCTCAGTCTGTACTTCGGCAAGACCGACCTTGCACCGCTGCAGAATATTGCGCGCCAGCTGTTTGAAGCCTTCCCTTGTCCCATCCTGCTGGTCGACTTCCGCAAGGGCGACAGCTGGCAGATTGCAGGGCTGCGCCCCGGCGCTCTGCACAAGCTGCGCGAGCAGCAAGAAGATCAGTTCGCCCAGGCCCTCGACGGCTTCAGTCGCAAGGTCTGGCGTACGCCGCGCTCGCCCCAGGTGATGCGCTACGACCTGGCCATCCTGCACAACCCGGAAGAGCAGCTGCCGCCTTCCAACGCCAGGGCCCTGGAGAACTTCGTGCGCGTGGGCAAGACCCTCGGCATCGATGTCGACCTGATCGAGAAGAAGGACTACTCGCGCCTGGCCGAATACGACGCTCTGCTGATCCGCGAGACCACCAGCGTGGACGACCACACCTACCGCTTCGCCAAGAAGGCCGAGAGCGAGGGGCTGATCGTGATGGACGACCCGAACTCGATCCTGCGCTGCACCAACAAGGTCTATCTCACCGACCTGCTGCGCAGCCAGGCGCTGAGCATGCCGGCCACCGAGATTCTCTACCGTGACAATCCGCAAGAGCTGGATAAGGTCGGCGAGCGCCTGGGCTTCCCGCTGGTGCTGAAGATTCCCGACGGCTGCTTCTCCCGTGGCGTGATCAAGGTGGAGAACCCGCAACAGCTGCGCGAGGCCAGCGCCCAGCTGTTCGAGCACTCGGTCCTGCTGCTGGCGCAGGAATTCCTCTTCACCGAATACGACTGGCGCATCGGCGTACTCAATCGCCAGCCGATCTTCGCCTGCCAGTACTTCATGTCCAAGGGCCACTGGCAGATCGTCAACCACAAGGCCAAGGGCAGCGAGGTGATCGGCAAGTGCCGCACCGTGGCCATCGAAGACGCCCCCAGGGAAGTGGTGGAGCTGGCGGTGAAGACCGCCAACCTGATCGGCGACGGGCTGTACGGCGTAGACCTCAAGCAGGTCGGCGGCAGCGTCAAGGTGATCGAGGTCAACGACAATCCCAACCTCGACGCTGGCATCGAGGATGCGCATCTGGGTGACGAGCTTTACCGGCTGGTGCTGGAGGATTTCGTCCGTCGTCTCGAGCTCAAGCGCCGCGGTGCCGTGCGCTGAGGGGGCTGCATGCGCCAGAGCTATCAACTACAGGACGGCACCTTGCTCGCCTGCGACGACGATACCGCGCCACTGCAGCTGTGCATTGCCCCAGATGCCGAGGAACGCGCCGGGCTACGCCAGCACTTCGGCCTGGACGCACACGCTCTGGACTCGGCGCTGGACCCGGACGAGGTGTCCCGCGTCGAATTCCACCCTCGCGCGCTGTTCCTGATCTGGAAACGCCCGGAAAGCTTCTCCGGCAACGCGAACTGCACTTTCGAGGTTTCCTCGTTTGGCATGCTGCTGAGCGAGCATCAGCTGCTGCTGATATCCAGCGCTGATTCGCTGCTCTGCGGCCTGCACCCGCGGCGCGACCTGTACCAGCCGCTGGATGTGCTGATGGCGCTGCTGCTGAGCAACATCCATCACTACCAGGGCCATCTCAAGGTCATCAAGCTGGCGGCCCGCGAGCTGCAGCAGCGCTTCAGCCAGACCATGCACAACCAGCATCTGCTGCAGATGCTTGGTCTGAGCGAAAGCCTGATCTACTACATCAATGCCATCCAGAGTAACGGCAGTGTCCTCAGCCGCCTGCGCGACTATGGCGAGCGGGCCGGCTTCGGCGCGGCCACCATCGCCCAGCTCGACGACCTGATGATCGAGAACGAGCAGTGCATCAAGCAGGCCGAGATCTACGCCTCGGTGCTCTCCGGCCTGATGGACGCGCGCGGCAATCTGCTCAACGCCAACATGAACGAGATGCTGCGCAAGCTGACCCTGATCAACGTGGTGTTCCTGCCGCTGAACCTGATCGCCGGGATCGGCGGCATGTCCGAGTTCAGCATGATGACCCAGGCCATCCCCTGGTGGCTCTCCTATCCCCTGTTCATCGTCTCGCTGATCGGGCTGGCCGGCCTGATGCTGCTTGGCCTGCGGCGCTTGTTCGGCTCGCCGCAGACCGGCGCCCTGAACATCCCGGCGCGCCGCCGCGAACAGACGAAGCGCTAGCCCATCACCCACGCCAAGGAAACACCATGGATCCCCAAGAGATCGGTCTGCTCGTGCTGCCTGCGATTCTTTTCATCGCCTTCGTCATCAACTACTTCGACGAACGCTTCAAGTCGGGTAGCGGGCAGTTCCCGCAACGCAGCGCGGACAGCCAAGGCGACAGATCCACTCGGCGCTGACACCCGCTCGCCATACCACAAACCACTGGCCACGCTCCTATGCATTTCTCTTTCCGCAACGCCAACGCCGACGATCTGGACTCCCTGTTCACCCTGGAGAACCAGTGCTTCGAGCACGATCGTCTGTCGCCGCGCAGTTTCCAGTGGATGATTACCCGCGCCCACGCCAGCCTGATCGTGGCCCAACACCAGCAGCGAGTGATGGGCTATGCACTGCTGCTGTTCCATCGCGGCACCTCACTGGCACGCCTCTACTCCATCGCCATAGCCCCCGAGGCGCGTGGCCATGGCCTGGGCAAGCGCCTGCTGATGGAGACCGAACAGCGCGCGCGCGAACACGACTGCGCCTACCTGCGCCTGGAAGTGCGCAGCGACAACGCCACCGCCATCCGTCTCTACGAAGGCGCTGGCTACCGGCGTTTCGCCGAGGTCGACAACTACTACGAGGATCACGCCCGGGCCCTGCGCTACGAGAAGCGCATCGTCCAGCGCCAGCTCGGCGAAACCCGCGTGGTGCCCTACTACCAGCAAACCACCGAGTTCACCTGCGGCCCGGCCAGCCTGATGATGGCCATGGCCGCGCTGCAGCCCGGCAGTCCGCTGCAGCGCCGCGAGGAGATCCAGCTGTGGCGCGAGGCCACCACCATCTTCATGACCTCCGGGCATGGCGGCTGCAGCCCGCAAGGGCTGGCGCTGGCCGCCTGGCACCGGGGCTTTCGCGTGCAGCTGCAGGTCAGCGTACCAGGACCGCTGTTCCTCGACGGCGTGCGCCGCGAGAGCAAGCGCGAGGTGATGCGTCTGGTGCACGAGGCCTTCTGCGAGCAGCTACAGGCCAGCGATGTCGAACACCTGCCCAGCGGCCAGCTGGACCTCAGCCGGCTGCTCGCCGACGGCGGCCAGCCGCTGGTGCTGATCAGCAGCTACCGCTTTACCCGCAGCAAGGCCCCGCACTGGGTGCTGGTCACCGGTTGCGACCAGGATTTCGTCTATCTGCACGACCCCAGCCGCCAGCGCCCGGCCCTGGACTGCCAGAACGTACCGGTCAGCCACGCCGAGTTCCGGCGCATGCGTGCCTTTGGCGGCAACAAGCTGCGCGCCGCAGTCGTGCTCTATCTGCGCCAGACAGACGGTGAGAGTTGCGCAGGCTGACCCGCCCGCAGCAAACCTCCCTTACCACTAGATGCCGCCATGGCCAGAACCCCCTCCCTCACCCAGACCTGCCTGACTGCAGCGCCAGCGCAGCTGGGGCCACTCAAGGCAGCAGGGGCACCTGACCCAGGTGCCCCTGCTGTTCGCACTCATGAACTTTCCGAGGCTTGTATGACTGCTCCAGTTGGGCAACTCGAACAACGGCTCAAGCAACAGGGCATTGCCGAAATCGAATGCGTGGTGAGCGACCTCACCGGCGTCACCCGCGGCAAGATTTCCCCGATCAGCAAGTTCCTCGACGAAGGTGGAATGCGCCTTCCGGAAGGCATCCTGCTGCTCACGGTGACCGGCGATCTGGTCAAGGACGAAGACTATTACCACCTGCTCGACGCCGCGGGCGTGGACATGGTCTGCCGTCCCGACCCGAATGCCGTGTTCCGCCTGCCCTGGGCACTGGAGCCGACGGTGATGATCATTCACGACACCCTCGACAGGCTCGGCAACCCCGTCGAACTGTCGCCGCGCAATGTGCTCAAGCGCGTGCTCGGGCTCTATGCCGAGCAGGGCTGGCAGCCGGTAGTGGCACCGGAGATGGAGTTCTACCTAACCAAGCGCAGTATCGACCCCGACCTTCCCATCGAGGCCCCCGAGGGTCGCTCCGGGCGTTCGGAAAGTGGCAGGCAGAGCTTCTCCATCGAAGCCACCAACGAGTTCGACGCACTATTCGACGACGTCTACAGCTGGTGCGAAATCCAGGGTCTGGGCCTGGACACCCTGGTCCACGAGGGCGGTCCGGCGCAGATGGAGATCAACTTCCATCATGGCGACGCCTTGAGCCTGGCCGACCAGATCACCGTGTTCAAGCGCACTATGCGTGAGGCCGCCTTCAGGCATGACGTCAGTGTGACCTTCATGGCCAAACCGATCACCGACGAGCCGGGCAGCGCCATGCACATCCACCAGAGCGTGCAGGACCGCGCCACCGGCAGGAACCTCTTCGCCAATGAAGACGACTCCATGAGCGAACGATTTCTTCACTACATCGGCGGCCTGCAGAAGTACACGCCGATGGTGCTGCCCATGCTCGCGCCGAACGTAAACTCCTTTCGCCGCTTCCTGCCGGACACTGCCGCACCGGTGAACGTCGAGTGGGGAGCCGATAATCGCACCGTGGGTCTGCGCGTGCCGGCGGCATCACCTGGCGCCATGCGCGTGGAGAACCGCTTGCCGGGGGCCGACGCGAACCCTTACCTGGCACTGGCCGCCAGCCTGCTGTGCGGCTATCTGGGCATGGTCGAGCGAATCGCCCCGGGCGCTCCGGTACACGGGCGGGCCAATGAGCGCTGCGACCTGCGCCTGCCGACCACCCTCGAGGATGCGCTGGCACAGATGGAGAAGTGCAAGGTGTTGAAGGACCACCTGGGCCACAAGTTCGTCCAGGGCTACATCGCGGTCAAGCGCAAAGAGCATGAGAACTACCTGCGCGTGATCAGCCCTTGGGAGCGCGAATTCCTTCAGTTGAGCGTCTGATGGGCTGTTGCCCTGGGCCTGACGAACACGCTGGGTTGCTCCTGACTGCATCGGTACCTGAATCGCCCCTAGTTTCCTAGACACCTCCAAGCCCCATAATGAGGCCTATCAGGAGGTACCATGAGCAACCAGCGTTACCCCGAAGAGTTCAAGATCGAAGCGGTCAAGCACATTACCGAGTTCGGTTTACGCAACGCGGTTGCGAAAAGCTTTTTCCAGTGGCTGAAGCGAGAACGCATCCGACGGAAAATCTACGGCACACGCGAAGAAGCTCGCAGTGATGTGTTCGATTACATTGAGAGTTTTTTATAACTCCAAGCGCCGATACAGCAGCGCTATGCGGCTATCGCCAGTAGAGTTTGAAAAGCGCCACTTCCAGATCTTAGAGAGTGACTAGAAAAGCAGGGGCTATTCATAACGCTTGAGACAGGACCAACAAGAGCAACCATGACAAAACCGAATCTGTTACTTGGCGCAGGCAAATGCGGCACAACCTCACTTTATCACCTACTCAAGGGACACCCCGAGATCAAGGTCAGCGAGGTAAAGGAGCCAAGTTTCTTCTGCAGCTACTTCCAGGTCGTCACCAATCCAGTCACATACTTCGAGCTATTCAAATCCGACAAAAAGTATCGCGCCGAAGCATCTCACGTCTATTTTTCGAACCATGAGTCAGCGCCTATTCTCGCGAGTCTTTTTCCGGACGCAAAATTCCTTGTTGTACTGCGAAACCCGAAGGCCAGAGCGCACTCACTCTTTCAACAAATGCGCAGGGCACTGCACGCCGACGGACATCCACTGGAGTTGGCAGAGAGCTTTCACGCGGCATTAGAACTTGAGGCTGAGCGTTTCAACTCACCTGCCTTCCATGCTTCTTGCCGGCACTATTTCTGGAACTTCATGTACATGCGCTCATCCCTCTACGACGGGCAATTGGCACGCTATTTAAATCTTTACACGAACGACCGCTTTCTTGTGATGACATTGGCCGAGCTAAAGTCGGAACCCACTCGCATCATACGATCCATCAGCGAATTTCTTCATCTAGACCAAAATGGATTCGGCGACGACATACCCTGCACCAATGCCGCCCCGCCCTATAGCAATCTCATCACACCGGCAAGCCATGCACTCATGGATGAACAGTTCGAAGGGCTTACAGAACGAGTTGACAAGCTTGTTGGCCGCCCACTGGATTGGTCCATTTGAGCCCTAGAAGCACCTTCAAGAAATCCAGCGGGACATATTCAACCAATCAACTAAGTTGGCATACCGTGTACAGACATGAAGGCTCAAGCTTCATGAGCCCCCTCGGTAACGGCATTTCTTAGCGCAGCTTTTCCATCATCTGGTAGTACCACATGCCGGCGGCCAGCATCGGATTGCCGAACACGTCGCCCAGCGGCACCTTGATGTGCTTGCAGGCGGCGAAGGTGTCGTAGTGGCCGAGGGTGCCGGTCAGGGCGTTGGCCATGATCTCGCCCATGATATGGGTAGTGGCGATGCCGTGGCCGGAGTAGCCCTGGCAGTACCAGACGTTCTGCGACAGCTTGCCCAGCTGCGGGATGCGGTTCATCACGATGCCCATGGCGCAGCTCCACTGGAAGTCGATCTGCACGCCCTTGAGCTGCGGGAAGGTGCGCTCGATACACGGGCGCAGCTCGCCGGCGATATCGCGCGAGTCGCGGCCGGAATAGTTGGCGCCGCCACCGAACAGCAGGCGGCCGTCGGCGGTCATGCGGTAGTAGTCGAGCACGAAACGGCAGTCGTACACGGCCAGGGTCTGCGGATTCAGCTCCTTGGCCAGGTCGCCCAGCGGTGCGGTGGTGACGATGCCGCCCATGGCCGGGAAGATCATGCCCTTGAGCTGCTTGCGCTCCAGCTTGTGGTAGACGTCGCCGGCCAGCAGTACCTGGGCGGCGTCGATGCGACCGCCGGAGGTGACCACGGTCGGGCGCGGGCCGTGAATGATGTCCAGCACCTCGGAATGCTCGAAGATCAACGCGCCCAGGCTCTCGGCGGCCTTGGCCTCGCCGATGCACAGGTTGAGCGGGTGCAGGTGCATGTTGCGGGTGTTCTTGATCGCTCCCAAGTACAGGTCGCTGGCCAGGTGATCGCGCACACCGGCGGCGTCGAGCAGGGTCACCTCGTCGCCCATGCCACGTTCCACGGCCTCGGCGTAGGCAGCCTGCAACTCATCCATGTGCGAGGGCTTCATCGCCGCGTGCAGGTGGCCGTGTTTCAGGTCGCACTGGATGCCGTACTTCTGCACCCGGTTCTTGATGATCTCGTGGCCGCGCCAGCGCAGGTGCCAGATGAAGTCGTCAACCTCCTCGCCCAGCGTATTGCGCATCTGCTTGCGCATGGCCGCGTCGCCCGACAGGCTGCCGGTGACCTGGCCGCCGTTACGCCCGGTGGCGCCCCAGCCGATCTTGTGGGTCTCGACGATGGCGACTTTCAGGCCGCGTTCGGCCAGCTCCACGGCGGTGGCGACGCCGGTGAAACCGCCACCGATGATGGCGACGTCGACGCTGACCTGGCCCTGCAGGCTCGGGTAGTGAGTCTCCTCGTTGAGCGTCGCGCTGTAGTAGGACGGAGCGCGTTCGGCGGCGGGGATTACGGGCTTGGTGGCGGCGTTCATCGATTTTTCCTCGGGGCTGGTCCTGCACGACCGGCACTTATTGTTCTGTTCGGATCGCGCCCCGCGCGACGGCGGGACGCTGGCAAACGGCGCTACTGGGAGCACCGGAATCAGGCGTTGAGAGCGGCATCCGGGGGGCGCGCGTGACGGCAATGCCAGAGGGCCCAGAAGGCCAGAATGGGATAGCCGCCAGAGAGGCCGGCACCTTGGTGGATGCGGGCTGAAAAGCGGCTTTCGGGAAAGAGTGCATTCATGAGGATGCAGCCTCGCACGGCAAAGAACGGGCTTTAAATCCGATTCTTTGCACTTTCAGTTGTGCTTTGACTAAACAATCAATACCACGGATCGGGACAGGCTCTCGGGGTCCAGCTTACCCGGCGCAGGTAATAGCGCCCTACCGGCGCTCGTGCATTTTCGCCAGCATGCGCTGGGCATTCTCGGCGCAGTGCATGCCCGCGGGCTTGTGCTCGATGTCGGCGATGGTCGCCAGCAGTTGCGCGCGGTTCTGTGCCAGACGCGCCTGCATCGCCTCGATCTCGCCGACCTTGGCCCTGAGCGCAGCCAGCAACTCGTCGTGCGGCCAGCTCTTGGCCACCGGGTCGGGCAGCAGGCGGCGGATCTCCTCCAGGCTGAAGCCCGACTGCTGGGCGCAGGCGATCACCGCCAGGGTCTGCTCGGCCTCCACCGGGTAGTCGCGATAGCCGTTGCTTTGGCGCTGCGCGGCGATCAGCCCGCTGGCCTCGTAAAAGCGGATGCGCGAGGGCGCGAGACCGGTACGCCTGGCCAGTTCGCCAATTTTCATGCCGATGCCTCCGGGCTATTGACCTTGAAGTTGACTTTAACCTTAGTCTTGCCACACACGCCACCGCGGAGCCATCCATGAACGCCTTCCAGCCCCTGCTACTGCCCAACGGCACCCAGATCCCCAACCGCATCGCCAAGGCGGCGATGGAGGAAAACCTGGCCGCTCTCGACCAGGGCCCCTCGGCCGAACTGCTGCGCCTTTACCAGGCCTGGGCCGAGGGTGGCGCCGGCCTGCTGCTGACCGGCAACGTGATGATCGACCGTCGCGCCATGACCGGCCCCGGCGGCGTGGTGCTGGAGGACGACCGCCTGCTGCAGCGCTTCCGCGACTGGGCGCGCATCGGCCGTGCCCAGGGCGCGCAGTTCTGGATGCAGCTCAACCACCCCGGCCGGCAGATGCAGGCCAACCTCGGCCAGCCGACCGTGGCGCCCTCGGCCGTAGCCCTGGAACTGGGCAGCTTCTCCAAGATGTTCCCGCTGCCACGGCCACTGAGCGACGAGGAAATCGGCGAGCTGATCCAGCGCTTCGCCCGCAGCGCCGCGCTGGCCGAGCAGGCCGGTTTCACCGGCGTGCAGATCCACGCCGCGCACGGCTACCTGCTCAGCCAGTTCCTCTCGCCGCTGAGCAACCAGCGCACGGACAGCTGGGGCGGCCCCATCGAGAACCGTGCGCGCCTGCTGCTGGAGGTGGTCAAGGCGGTGCGGGCACAGGTGGCGCCGGGCTTCTGCGTGGCGGTCAAGCTGAACTCGGCGGACTTCCAGCGCGGCGGCTTCGACGCCAGCGATGCCAAGCGCGTAGTGCAGATGCTCAATGAACTGGACGTCGACCTGGTCGAGCTGTCCGGCGGCAGCTACGAGGCCCCGGCCATGCAGGGCGATGCCCGCGACGGCCGCACCCTGGCGCGCGAGGCCTACTTCCTCGAATTCGCCCGTGAGATCGCCCAGGTGGCACGCATGCCGGTGATGGTCACCGGCGGCATCCGTCGCCTGCCGGTGGTGCAGCAGGTGCTCGACAGCGGCCTGACCATGGCCGGCATCGCCACCGCGCTGGCCATCGAGCCGGCTCTGCCGCGCCAGTGGCAGGCCGGGCAGAACAGCACGGCCGAACTGCCGCCGATCCGCTGGAAGCGCAAGGCACTGGCCTCGCTGGCCTACATGGCGACGGTGAAGTACCAGCTGCGCCGCCTCAGCCAGGGCCTGCGTCCCAACCCCGGCGTATCACCGCTGCGCGCGCTGATCGCCGAGCAGCTGAAGACCGCCCGGCGTGCCCGTCAGTACAGGCGCCTGATGGCCAACGCCTAGGGCGCGAGGTGTCCGGTCTTGCACCAGAACAGGCAGCCCTCGTTGCTGCCAGGGTGGTGACTGAACTGCGCAGGGCAACGCAACCAGCTGCCGGCCGGATACACCCCACGCTCGTCCTGCAGACTGCCTTCGAGCACGAGAAACTCCGCGCCGCCGGGATATTCATGCGGCGCTTGCACGGTGCCGGGCGCCCAGCGCAGCAGGCGCACCTGCTCGCCGGCGAACGCGTGCAGGGCCAGTTCGCGCTGGCCGGGTAGCGCCCCCGGCGTCCACTCGGCACGATGGCTGTCGATGACCACCTCGGCGCGATCGGCCGGGTCGAACTGCATCAGCTTGACGAAAATCGTGCAGCCCTCGCGGCTGAAGGGCGCGTGGCGGCTGCCGATGGGATTGCGCACGTAGGTGCCGGCCGGATAGTCGCCGCGCTCGTCGGAGAACACCCCGTCCAGCACCAGGAATTCCTCACCGCCCGGATGGCCGTGCGCGCTGAAGTGCGAGCCCGGCGCGTAGCGCACGATGGAGGTGGCTCGCGCCAGCTCCTCGCCGATACGGTCGAGCATCTGCCGTTCCACCCCGGCCAGCGGCGAGGCCACCCAGGGCGCATCGCCCGGGCGGATGACCACGGGCAGGGCGAAGTCGGCGTTCAGGCGCACCGCACGCTCACCAGCTACCGACGTTGGGCATGGACACCCAGGGTTCGGCCGGCGCCAGCGGCTCGCCCTTCTGCAGCAGCTCGATGGAGATCTGGTCCGGCGAGCGCACGAAGGCCATGTGGCCGTCACGCGGCGGGCGGCTGATGGTCACGCCGTGTTCCTGCAGGCGCTGGCAGGCGGCGTAGATGTCGTCCACCGCGTAGGCCAGATGGCCGAAGTTGCGCGCGCTGCCGTAGTCCTCAGGGTCCCAGTTGTAAGTCAGCTCGACCTGGGCATCCGCATCGC
The DNA here is from genome assembly GCA_900156135.1 of Aquipseudomonas alcaligenes. GTDB lineage: Bacteria > Pseudomonadota > Gammaproteobacteria > Pseudomonadales > Pseudomonadaceae > Aquipseudomonas > Aquipseudomonas alcaligenes_D. The sequence goes on from FTMP01000007.1 coordinate 69,648, forward strand.
CCGGGGCAGCCAGATAGACCAGGGTGAAGCGGCCCTGGGGATAGTCGCGCTGCTTGAGCACTTCCAGGCCGAGGGCATCGTGGTAGAAGCGCAGGGAGGCATCCAGATCACGGACGCGCACCATGGTGTGCAGGTATTTCATCGCTCAGTTCCGTTCCACAAGAGTCAGCAGGGCCTCGGCACTGGCGTCCGAGGAAGCGGGATTCTGCCCGGTGACCAGCAGACCGTCGACTTCGACATGGCTGTGCCAGTCGGCCGCCCGGCCATAGACGCCACCATGGTCCTTGAGCATGTCCTCGACCAGGAAGGGCACCACGTCGGTCAGTTCCACCGCGGCTTCCTCGCTGTTGCTGAAGCCGGTGACGCGCTTGCCGCGCACCAGCGGCGTGCCGTCCGCGGCCTTGACGTGGCGCAGCACGCCCGGTGCGTGGCAGACCGCGCCCACCGGCTTGCCGAGGGCGATGAAGCGCTCGATCAGGGCGATGGAGCTGGCGTCCTCGGCCAGGTCCCAGAGCGGGCCGTGGCCGCCGGGGTAGAACAGCGCATCGAAGTCTTCGGCGCGCACCTGCGCCAGCGGCAGGCTGGTGGCCAACAGCTGCTGCTCCTCGGTGTCCTCGGCAAAGCGCCGGGTGGCGGCGGTCTGCGCGTCCGGCGCATCGCTCTTCGGGTCGATCGGCGGCTGGCCGCCCTTGGGCGAGGCCAGGGTGATCTGCGCCCCGGCGTCCTTGAATACGTAATAGGGCGAGGCGAATTCCTCCAGCCAGAAGCCGGTCTTGTGGCCGGTGTTGCCGAGTTGGTCGTGGGAGGTGAGTACCAGCAGAATCTTCATGAACAGCTCCTCGGGATAGTGTCCGCTGTGATTTCGATGCCCTAGAGGGTAGGTCGCTCGAGGTGATTCGTTAACTCAAAACCCTTGATTTCAGACCTTCAAAAAATGAATGCCTGAAGCAAGCGGGCGGGCTCAGCGCGCCTCCAGCTGGTCGATCAGGGCCTCGGCCAGGGCCTTGTCGGAGAAGGGGTTCTGCCCGGTGATCAGCTCGCGGTCGACCACCACGTGCGGCTGCCAGGCCTTGGCGTACTGCATGTCGCCACCGGCGGCGGCCATTGCCGGGGCCGGGTAGTAGCGGATACGCGCGCCATCCAGGGAGCCCTCGAACACCGCCTCTTCCGGGTCGGAGAAGATGGTCATGCGGTAGCCCTGGTACGTCCAGTCCGTGGCCGCCGGCCTTTCGCCGCGCACCAGCGCCGCCTCGTAGCCCTGTGGATCAGCCTGCGCCGCCAGCAGCGCAATGGGGCCGTGGCAGATGGCGGCAGTGGGCTTACCGGCCTGGTGGAAATGGCGCAGCAGGGTGCCGACCTGCGGGTTGTTGGCCAGGTCGATCAGCGGCGCGTGGCCACCGGGGATGAACAGCCCCTCGTACTGCGCCAGGTCACCGGCCAGCACCTCGTCGAGCGACAGGCTGTCATCGATGCCCGGCAGCCCGGCCACCACCTGCTGGATGCGCTGCATCTCGGCCGCGTCGCCGCCGAAGTACTGCGGGTCGACGGACTTCTGATCCACGCTCGGCGCATTGCCCCTGGGCGTCACCAGCACCAGCTCGTAGCCGGCCTTGAGCAGGCGATCGGCCGGCACGCCGAACTCGTTGAGGTAGTAGCCGGTGGCGTAGTGCTGGCCATCCTTGAGCGCGAGCCGGTTCTCGCTGGACAGCAGCACCAGCACCTGGCCCTTGGGCTCGGCGGCGACGGCGGCAGTGGCGGCGAGGCCGGCGAGCACGGCCAGGGCCAGCGGGTGGAAGGTCTTCATGGGCGGTCTCCGTTGAATGAGGCGAACGTGGGTCCGTTCGGATGAGGCGAATCTTAGGCGGGCGGTTATGATTCGATAATTCGAAAGCTTTTATTTCTGGTATCCAAAAAGTGAATATCGCCAACAAGGACCTCAACCTGCTGCTGGTCTTCCACGTGCTCTACCAGGAGCGCAACGCCTCGCTGGCCGCCACACGCATGGCGCTGAGCCAGCCGGCGCTGAGCCACAAGCTGAACAAGCTGCGCCACGAGCTGGGCGACGCGCTGTTCGTGCGCGCCCCGCGCGGCCTCACGCCAACGCCACGGGCCCATGAGCTGGCGCCGCTGGTGCAGGGTCTGGTGGCCGAGCTGGAGGCCTTCTACGACCAGTGCGAGGGCCGCGACTTCCTGCAGCGCGCCGAGCGCATCCACCTCTACACCACCGACTACATCGAGCAGACCCTGCTGCCCGCCCTGCTGCCGCGCCTGCGCGAGCAGGCGCCCAACCTGCTGCTGATCACCCACAACACCCGTGGCCTGCTGCCGCGCGAGGAGCTGGAGAAAGGCACCTGCGACCTGGCCATCGCCGGCTTCTACGCCAACCTGCCGGACACCTTCCGCCAGCAGCGCCTGCTCTCCGAGGACTTCGTGGTGCTGGCTGCGCGCAACCATCCACGCCTGGCCGGGGGCCTCGACCTGGCGGCCTACCTGGCCTGTGAACACCTGCTGACCACCCTCACCGGCGACCTCAACGGCCTGGTCGACCGCGCCCTGCAGGCCCAGGGGCAAACGCGCCGGGTGGCAGCTGGGCTGTCCAGCTTCATCGCGCCGAGCCGCCTGGTGCGCGGCAGCGAACTGCTGCTCACGTGCCTGCGCTCGGTGGCCGAGGAAGCGGTGGCGCGCGACGACTCGCTGGTGTTGCATCCCCTGCCGGCGGGCCTGGAGTTGCCACAGGTGGAAGTGATGCAGATCTGGCACGAGCGCACTGACGCCGACCGCCTGCGCCGCTGGCTGCGCCAGCAGATCCAGCAGGTGGCCGGCGAGCTCAGGCGCTGAGGCCGTCCAGCGCCAGGCGGCTGATGCGCTTGGACAACTGGCCCTTGCTGCAGCCCAGACGCTCGGCGGCGGCGGTGAAACTGCCGGCCTCGACCAGCAGGGCGAAGGCGACCAGGTCTTCCAGCTCGCTCATGGCGGGGCGCTCATTGTTTCCATATGAGAACCAAAGGTTTCACATTACCCGGATTATTGGCAACCCAATCCCGCCTAAGCTGGCTCCACACCCCCTCACTCAGGAGCCTCAGCATGAAAATCATCCTCGTCGGTGCCAGCGGCACCATCGGCCAGGCCATCGACCGTGAACTGCGCGAGCGCCACGACATCGTCCGCGTCGGCCGCAACAGCGGCGAGCTGCAGGTGGACATCACCGACCCGGCCTCGATCCGTCGCTTATTCGAGCAGACCGGCCCGTTCGACGCGCTGATCAGCGCCGCCGGCAACGCCCTCTTCGGCGCGCTGGAGGAGCTCACCGCCAAGGAGTTTGCCGTCGGCCTGGACGACAAGCTGATGGGCCAGATCAACCTAGTGCTGATCGGCCGCGAGTTCGCCAATGACGGTGCCTCCTTCACCCTCACCTCCGGCGTGCTCAGCGAAGACCCGATTCGCTATGGCGCGGCGGTCAGCACGGTGAATGCCGCGCTGGACGGTTTCGTCCGCGCCGCCGCCATCGAACTGCCACGCGGTCTGCGCATCAACGGCGTGAGCCCGACCGTGCTGGAGGAATCGCTGCCGGCCTACGGCCCCTACTTCCGCGGCTTCAAGGCGGTGCCGGCGGCCACGGTGGCACTGGCGTACGCCAAGAGCGCCGAGGGCCTGCAGACCGGCCAGGTCTACCGCGTACTCTGATCGCCACGGTTGCCTGATAGGGCAGACGGTGGCACGGTGGAACCCTGTTTCAGACAAGGACGCCCACCATGAACCGAATCCTGCCCCTTTCCGCCCTGCTGGCCGGCGCCCTGCTCGCCGGCTGCGCCTCCAGCCCGCAGCACGACAGCGCCAAAGCGACCAAGGGCGACGGCCGCTGCAACGCCGAGCCGGTGCAGTACCTGCTGGAAGAACGCATCACCACCGACCTGGCCGAGCGCGCGCGTGTGGAGTCCGGCGCCGCTCAGCTACGGGTCACCCACCCCAACCAGCCAGTGACCATGGACTACAACCCGCAGCGCTTGAACATCGATATCGATGAAGACGACATCATCATCCGCCTGAGCTGCGGCTGAAGCCGGACGCCTCCTGATAAAGCTCAAGACGCTGCACCAGTCCTTCACCCAGCAGGCGACCCAGCATCTCCTGCAGATGCGGCAACCGCAGGTTAGCCTCCAGTGCCTGCCGGGATACCCAGAGGCCACGCAACTGCCACACCTCGCCCTGGCGCAGCAGCTCACAGCCCTGGCAGGCAGCATCGGTGAGTATCCGTTGCTGCAGCTCAACCAGGCGCTGCTCCAGCGTCGCCGCCTGGTTTCGCATCGCCTGGCAGCTCACCAGGCCGACTATCGCTTGTGGCATCGCTTCGCTCCCGTCTGCCCTACGCCACCCAGACTGCATCCGAGCGAAGCCCGAGGGTTAGGCGAATACTGCCAAGCATTTGCCTGATTCTGCCGACCACGTTGCGCAGTCGGCCCGAACATTGCAATCTGCCAGCTCGTCCAATCTGCCGAGACCACCCTTGAGACCCTTGCTGCTCGCCCTGCTGCTTGTCACGCTGCCAGCTACCGCTGCGGACTGGCAGGTCTACACCCACAGCCTCGGCAACCAGGCCAGCAGCGTCGACGGCGATTTGCGCGGGCTTGCGCACGGCGGCAAGCGCGCCTTTTACGTCGAACTGGTGCGCGCCGTGCTCGGCGAACTCGGACAGCCACAGAACATCGTCGAAGTACCACTGGCGCGCGGCCTCAAACTGGTCCAGTCGCGCGCTCATGTGGTGCTCTTCAACCTCAGCCGCACCGAAGAACGCGAGCATCTGGTGCACTGGGTCGGTCCGACCCTGCAGGAAAACGACTACCTGTACGAATTGAGTGTGCGCCCCACCGGGGTCCGTAGCCTGGCCGAAGCCACCGATATGCCGGTCTGCGTGCTCAACGGCAGCTCCCATGACAGCCTGTTTGTCGAACACCACTTCACCCAGCTGCGCCGTGCCAATTCCTATGCAGGCTGCTTCCGCATGCTCGCCGCCGGCCGCGTGCTGCTGGTGGCCTCGGCCGACCGCGACCTGCCGAACATACTGGCAGAGGCCGACGTGGGCATCGACGAGGTGGCGCCCAGCGCCGTATCGCTGGGCCAGGACCACGGCTACATCGCGCTGTCCCTGGATACGCCGGCTGCCGAGGTGGCTCGCTGGCGGGCAGCCCTGGCGCAGCTGAACCGCGATGGCCGCTATCAGCAACTGTACGACCGCTACGCCCACTGAGCAGGCCGGCGATCTGCACGATACTGCCGCGAGCTTGCCTATTCCTGCCGAGATCAATCCGGCCGCGGGCAGCCGGGATAGCCTGCCAGGTAAGCTGCCACACCCGCAAAGGAACTCCCCATGCCAGATGCCAACGCCATGCACAGCCAGCGCCTGCAGCTGGCCGAGCTGATCGCCCGTTTCGCCGGAGCGGACGGCACGCACGACACCGCCATTGCCAACCTGGTGCTTTTCCGTGCCAGCACACCGTCGCCCATCACCCACACCCTGTATCGACCTGCCCTGTGCGTGACCGCCCAGGGGCAGAAGGTGGTGTGCCTGGAAGACGAGCGTTATTGCTACGACCCACTGCATTACCTGGTGGCCTCGGTGCCCCTACCAGTCACCGGCGAAGTGACCGAAGCCACGGCCGACGAACCCTACCTGGGCATGCGCCTGGACATCGACCCTGCCGAGCTGGGCGAACTGATCGCCAGCGCCGGCCCCATCGGCCTGCCCAGCCGAGGCAATGGTCGCGGCCTGCATGTCGACCCGCTGGACACGTCGCTGCTGGATGCGCTGCTACGTCTGCTGCGGCTGCTGACCACACCACGCGACATCGCCATGCTCGCCCCACTGGTGCGCCGCGAGATCCTCTATCGCTTGCTGTGCAGCCCGCAGGGCCAGCTGCTGCGTGATATCGCCACGGCAGACAGCCAGGCCCACCGGGTCAACCGTGCCATCGAGTGGTTGAACCACCACTACGACGAGCCACTGCGTATTGACGAACTGGCACGCGTAGCCAACCTGAGCACCTCCACCCTGCATCACCGCTTCAAGGCAGTAACCGCCATGAGCCCGCTGCAGTACCAGAAGCAGCTGCGCCTGCAGGAAGCGCGGCGGCTGATGCTGTGCGAGAACCTGGATGTGTCGAGCGCCGGCTACCGGGTCGGCTACGAGAGCCCGTCGCAGTTCAGCCGCGAATACAGCCGCCTGTTCGGCGAGCCGCCGGTGCGCGACCTGGCGCGGCTGCGCGGCGCGGTCTGAGGCGTTACCAGCCCAGCTCGATGTGACTCTCGAAGCTACGCGCCGCACCGCTCAGCGGGTCGCTGAAGGCCAGGCTGTGGGCCAACAGCTTGAGCGGCCGGCTGAAGTCGTCCACGCCCTTCTCATCGACCAGATCGGGGTAGAAGGTGTCGTTGGCGATCGGTGCACCCAGGGCGGCCATGTGCACGCGCAGCTGGTGCTGTTTGCCGGTAACCGGGAACAGCCGATAACGCCACTGCTCGCCTTGGCGCTCCAACACTTCCAGCAGGGTCTCGCTGTTCGGCTCGCCCGCTACCTCGCGCATACGGAAGAACGGCTCGCCCTTCTCCAGGCGGCTGTGCCGACGCAGCGGGAAGTCGTATTGCGGCAGTGCCGGGGCAATGGCCTGGTAACGCTTGTCGATGCGCCGTTCGCGGAACAGCGCCTGGTAGGCGCCGCGGCTGGCCGGCGTGGTGGAGAACAGCACCAGCCCAGCAGTGTGCCGGTCGATGCGGTGCAGCGGTGCCAGGTGCGGATTGCCGGTCTCGCGCACCAGGCGCGTGAGCAGGGTCTCCTCGGCGTAGTCGCCGGCCGGCATCACCGGCAGGAAGTGCGGCTTGTCGGCCACCAGCAGGTGCGCGTCCTGATAGAGGATCTGCGCCTGGAACGGGATCGGCCGTTCGTTCTCGATCTCGCGGAAGTACTGCACGCGCAGCGCCTCGCGATAAAGGGCATCCGGGCCCAGCGGCTGGTCGCGGTCGTCCAGCACCAGGCCACGGGCCATGCGCTGCAGCCAGGTTTGCCGGGAGATCTGCGGGAAGCGCGCGCACAGGCAGTCGAGCACAGTTGCCCAGTCACCGGGCGGCAGGTGCAGGAAACTGGGGCGAACGTGCAGGGGACGCGACGACATGGCGGGGCTCGACAACAGGGCTGCGCATTATTCCGCAGTCGGCGCAAAAACGCCGCTCCGGTCATCTGTTGGGGTCGATCCACACCTGGCTGTGACTGTCGGGCCACCACACCAGCGGCGCATGATCGACGACCGATACCACAAGGAACTCGCGATGAAGACCATAGGCCTGCTCGGCGGCATGAGCTGGGAGTCCACCCTGCCCTACTACCGTCATATCAACGAAGCGGTACGCGAGCGCCTGGGCGGCCTGCATTCGGCACGGCTGGTGCTCTACAGCCTGGACTTCCACGAGATCGAAGCGCTGCAGCGCCAGGGCGACTGGGCCGCCGCCGGCACGCTGCTGGCCGATGCGGCCAGGCGCCTGGACAGCGCGGGAGCAGACTTCCTGCTGCTCTGCACCAACACCATGCACAAGGTGGCGGATGCCATCGAGGTGGCCAGCGACCTGCCGCTGCTGCATATCGCCGACCCGACCGCCGCGGCCATCCGGGCCGCAGGCCTGCAACGGGTCGGCCTGCTCGGCACCCGTTTCACCATGGAGCAGCCCTTCTACCGCGAGCGCCTGGAGCACCGCCATGGCATTCAGGTGCTGGTACCGGACGAGCCCGACCGCGACGAAGTACATCGGGTGATCTACGAGGAACTGTGCCGGGGCGTGGTCAGCGAAGCCTCGCGGCTGGCCTATCGCCAGGTGATCGAGCGCCTGGTGGCAGACGGTGCGCAGGCGGTAATTCTGGGCTGCACCGAGATCGGCCTGCTGGTGCAGCCCGGCGATGCCGAGGTACCGCTGTTCGACACCTGCCGTCTGCACGCCCGCGCGGCGGCCGACCTGGCACTGAGCTAGCCGATCAGTTGCGCGATGCTCTCGTCGTACAGCATCACCCGGTCGCGACCGGCGGCCTTGGCCGCGTAAAGCGCCTTGTCGGCCCCCTGAATCAATGTCTCCGGCCCCTGTCCCTGCGCGGCACCCTCTGCCGGCGAATAGACATTGACCCCGGCGCTCAGGCTCAGGCGCAGCCAGGGCGAACCGGCGTGGGCAACGGCGCGTGCCTCCAGCGCCTGGCGCACCTGCTCAGCCACCAGCAATGCACCCTCGCCGTCGGTCTCGGGTAACAGCAGGCAAAACTCCTCGCCGCCGTAGCGTACCGCCAGATCGGCCGGTCGCTTCTGTGCACCGCGAATCACGTCGGCGACCAGACGCAGGCATTCGTCACCAGCCGAATGGCCATAAATGTCGTTGTACTGCTTGAAGTAGTCGACATCGAGCAGGACCAGAGCCAGTGGCCGCTGCGAACGGTTGGCACGCGCGAACTCGTCGCTCAACGCACGAATGAAGCGACGGCGGTTGGCCAGACGTGTGAGTTCGTCTTCCAGCGCCTGTTGCTCCAGACGCTGATTGAAGGTCCGCAGGGCATCACGAGTGGCGATGAGCTCCACCTGGGTATGCTGTGCCTGCTGGATAAGACGTAGCAGGTGATAACCAAACAGCCCGAGCAGGGCCATCAGCAAACCCACGATCAAGGCCTGGCGCAGAGCGTCTTCGCGCCAATCGGCAAAGATGTCGTCCTTGGCCAGCGAGGCAATCACGACCAGCGGGTAATCCTGGACCTGCCGGTAGCTGTAGAGCCGCACCACCCCATCGTAAATCGACGACAGCATGGCGGTCCCTGTCGGGCTCTGCGGCAACAGGCTACTGAAGATGGGGCCGTGTGCCACGTCCATGCCGATCATCGACTCAAGGAACGGGCTGCGCAGGACCAGGGTGCCATCGTTCAGCACCAGGTTGATGGTGCCCTGCTGGCGGATGTCGAAGGTGGCATAGAACTGGCGGAAATAGTCGATGGACAGCGTCGCCAGGGCCACCCCGGCGAAATGGCCTTGTGCATCCTCCAGGCGTCGCGACAGCGGGATGATCCAGTCACCGGTGAGGCGACTACGGATCGGCCGACCGACACGGGAACCGTGATCATCGGGGTGATCGCGGTGATAGATGAAATACTCGCGATCGGCGTTGTTGGCCCCTGGTGGCAGCTCGCCAAAGGAATTGACCAGCCAGCGACCGTCGCGGTCATAGGCAAACAAGCCATGCAGTTCGCCCAACTCGTAAACGTGCAGGCGCATCAGCTGCGCCAGGCGCTGCAGCTGAGCAGGCTGACGACCATCGGTCTGCAGGCGTTCGACCAGATCGAGCAGGACGGTATCGGCTTTTCTCAGCGAATCGCTGGCCTGGCGCGCCAGCGCGGAAGCCAGGTTGGACGTCTCGATTTCCGCCTCTCGCAGCTGGACCTGGCGAGCCTTCCACATCAACCAGCCGTCGATGGCCAGCAGCGACACGCAGACCAGCACCACGAAGGCCCGCGCCAGCGGCAACACGCCCGGTTTCTGCCACCAACGTCTCCGGCTGCCGCCCGTATTGCTGCTGCCACTGCTCATCAAACGCTGCTACCCACTCTATCGCCCATGTTCCAGATATAGAAAAGCATCGCCAGGGTCAATCCAGAGGCCCCCTCCAGCCGCAAAATTGATGCAATATCTCGCCGCCATGATGCCGCCACCTGCGCAGAACCCGTCCCGTACCAGCAAGGAACTCAACCCCATGCCAGCAGACCACGCGCCGCCTGCCAGTGTCAGCCTGAAGGAGGCCTTTCGCTTCTGGCTCAAGCTCGGCCTCATCAGCTTTGGTGGGCCGGCTGGGCAGATCGCGATCATGCATCAGGAACTGGTCGAGCGGCGCCGCTGGATTTCCGAGCGGCGCTTCCTGCACGCCCTCAACTACTGCATGCTGCTTCCCGGCCCGGAGGCCCAGCAACTGGCCACCTATATCGGCTGGCTATTGCACCGCAGCTGGGGCGGCATCATCGCTGGCGCACTGTTCGTGCTGCCTTCACTGCTGATCCTGGTCGCCCTGTCCTGGGTCTATATCGCTTTCGGCGACGTCCCCCTGGTGGCCGGCATCTTCTATGGCATCAAGCCGGCGGTGACGGCGATTGTCCTGCAGGCGGCCCATCGCATTGGCTCACGGGCGCTGAAAAACAACTGGCTGTGGGCAATCTCCGGCGCATCGTTCGTGGCCATCTTCGCCCTCGACCTGCCCTTCCCACTGATCGTGCTGGGCGCTGCGGTGATCGGCTATATCGGCGGACGCCTGGCCCCGCAGCACTTCAGCCTGGGTGGAGGCCATGCCACCCGCGAACGCTCCTACGGCCCGGCAATGATCGACGACCACACCCCGCCTCCCGAGCACGCGCGCTTCCGTTGGCCACGCCTGCTGCTGCTGGCGCTGGCTGGCGCCGCGCTGTGGCTGCTGCCGATGGGCCTGCTGACCGCGCTGTTCGGCTGGCACGGCACGCTGACCCAGATGGGCTGGTTCTTCACCAAGGCCGCCCTGCTGACGTTCGGCGGCGCCTACGCGGTGCTGCCCTATGTCTACCAGGGCGCGGTCGGCCACTATGGCTGGCTGACACCAACGCAGATGATCGATGGCCTGGCCCTGGGCGAGACCACGCCAGGACCGCTGATCATGGTGGTGGCCTTCGTCGCCTTCGTTGGCGCCTATGTGCAGCCGGTGTTCGGCGGCGACTCGGCCTTCGCCAGCGGCGCCCTGGCCGCCTGCCTGGTCACCTGGTTCACCTTCCTGCCGTCGTTCCTGTTCATCCTCGCCGGCGGGCCGCTGGTGGAGTCAACCCACAACGAGCTGAAGTTCACCGCGCCGCTGACCGCCATCACCGCCGCCGTGGTCGGGGTCATCCTCAACCTGGCGTTGTTCTTCGGTTATCACGTGCTCTGGCCGCAGGGCTTTGCCGGCAGTTTCGACTGGCCTTCGGCACTGATCGCACTGGGGGCGGCCGTGGCCCTGTTCCAGTTCAAACGCGGGGTGATTCAGGTGCTGCTCGGCTGCGCGCTGGTCGGTCTGGCCGTGCACCTGCTGCGCTGAACGCCTGCGGCATGACGTTTGGCATCTTCGGCCGGGACTTGCCCGGCGCGGATGCATACACTACTGACCGATTTTTCTTCTGCCCGAGGCCATCATGACAGACGCAGCTTCCTCAACCGCCATCATCATCGGTGCCGGCCATGCCGGCGGCGAACTGGCCGTTGCCCTGCGCAACGAGGGCTGGGAGGGCCGCATCCTGCTGCTCGGCGAGGAAGCCCACCTGCCCTACCACCGCCCGCCGCTGTCCAAGGCCTACCTGGCCGGCAGCGTAGAGAAGAGCAGCCTGGCGATACGCCCGCTGGCCGCCTATGAGCGGGCCAACGTCGAGTTCATGGCAGGCGTGCGGGTAGTGCGCATCGACCGCGCCAACCAGCGCCTGGAGCTGGCCGATGGCGCACAGCTGAGCTACGACAGGCTGGCCATCGCCACTGGCGGCCGCCCGCGCCCGCTGAGTGTGCCGAATGCCGCAGTCGCCGAGCGCTGCACCAACTTCCACTACCTGCGCACCCTGGATGATGTGGAACGGATCCGCGCCCAGCTGGTACCAGGCAAGCGCCTGGCCATCGTCGGTGGCGGCTACATCGGCCTGGAGGCAGCAGCTTCGGCCGTCGCCCAGGGCCTCCAGGTCACCGTGCTGGAAGCCCTGCCGCGGGTGCTGCAGCGGGTCACCGCCGCCGAGCTGTCGGCCTACTACGAGCGCAAGCACCGCGAGGCCGGCGTGGATATCCGCACTGGCGTGCAGGTGGCCGACCTGGAAGTGGAGGGCGATGCAGTGACGGCGGTGCTCTACGCCGACGGCAGCCGCCTGGCGGCCGACCTGGTGGTGGTCGGCATCGGCCTGATCGCCAACACCGAGTTGGCCGCCGAAGCAGGCTTGCAGGTAGACAACGGCATCCTGGTCGACGAACACGCGCAGACCAGCGACCCGCATATCTATGCTGCCGGCGATTGCACCAACCATCCCAACGCCCTGCTCGGTCGCCGCCTGCGCCTGGAGTCGGTGCCCAATGCCTTGGAACAGTCGCGGGTGGCCGCCGCCAACATGGCTGGCAAGGCCAAGACCTACGCCTCGGTGCCCTGGTTCTGGTCCGACCAGTACGAACTGAAACTGAAGATGGTCGGCCTCTCCGAGGGCTTCGAACATCTGGTGCTGCGCGGCGATCCGGCAACCGACAGCTTCAGCGCCTTCTACCTGAAGGGCGACAAGGTACTGGCCGCCGACACGGTGAACCGCCCGCAGGACTTCATCGCCGCCAAGCGCCTGGTGGCCGAGGGGATCGCCGTGACCGCCGAGCAACTGGCCGACGACAGCCGGCCGCTGAAGGAGTTGCTGCCCGCGCCGGCGGCCTGAGCCGGCGACTACGCAACCCCTTAGATCCCCCATGGCCACGATGATTCATCAGGCCATATGCTGGAAGTACAGCAGCGGATATCGGGCCCAGTGAGCCGCTGCACAGTCGTTTATCAGACCAAAGCGCAATGGCAAAAAACAGCAGCGATAGACTGGGGACGCCCGATGTTCATTAAGAAGGGAGTACCGCTAATCCTTGGTCTTCTCATCTTTACCGCACAGGCCCGCGAGGGAGAAACCCATCAGCTGAATTTCGCCGGTACCGAACGCAGCTACAAGCTGTTCGTGCCGGACAACGCTGCCAAGGCGCCTCTGCCGCTGATAATCGTGATGCACGGCGGACTGGGCAATGCCGATGAAACCGAGCGCACCACCGGAATGAACCGTGTGGCCCAGAGCAACGGTTTTCTGGTCGCCTACCCCAACGGTACCGGCATGCGCCTGATGCCCAACCGCCGTACCTGGAATGCCGGAAAATGCTGCGGTCCGGCTGTCGAAGACAATGTCGACGACGTCGGTTTCATCCAGGCCATGCTTGCCGATGTCGCCAGGCACCATGTCCTCGATCACTCACGCATCTACGCCACCGGCATCTCCAACGGGGCGATGATGGCTTACCGGCTGGCCTGCGAACTGCCGCAGGATATCGCGGCCATTGTTCCCGTCTCGGGCACGCTGGCGCTGAACAGCTGCCCCGGAGCCAGCAGGATTGCGGTGCTGCATATCCATGGCAGCAATGACAGCAACGTGCCGTACCAGGGAGGCATGGGGGAGAACGCCATCGCCGGTGTGCAGCACCGCTCCGTGCCCGAGACCCTGCAGATGATCGCCAACGCCCATGGCTGCAACACGCCACCGAGCGGGCAGGCACTGCCGGATGGCTCCGAGCTGACCAGCTGGAACTGCCAGGGCAAGGCGCCTTTGCAACTTCGACTGGTTCCCGGAGGCGAACATGTCTGGCCCGGCGGCGACAGCCGACGCAACCGCAAGCTGTTCGGCGGCAATTTCTCCGCCAGCCAGGCGGCCTGGGACTTCGCCAGCCAGTTCAAGATCAACAATTGACCCCGCCGGGGCGACCGGAGTCGCCCTAACTGACACGCGGCCTCATAGACCAGCCCTGTTGCCCGACCCGGGCGACCGGTAAGCTGCACCCCATTGGCCACATGAGGCACCGAACATGCCCCTTACCCATCTTGAACGCCTGGAAGCGGAGAGCATCGACATATTCCGCGAAGCGGTTTCCGAGGCGGAAAATCCGGTGATGCTCTATTCCATCGGCAAGGACAGCGCGGTGATGCTGCACCTGGCGCGCAAGGCCTTCTTTCCCTCGCGCCCACCCTTCCCGCTGCTGCACGTGGACACCACCTGGAAGTTCCGAGCCATGTACGAGATGCGCGAGCGCATGGCCCGCGAGTCGGGCATGGAGTTGCTGGTGCACCACAACGAGGATGCCCGGGCCCGCGGCATCAATCCCTTCACCCACGGTTCGGCCCTGCATACCGACCTGTGGAAGACCGAGGGCCTGAAACAGGCACTGGACAAGTACGGCTTCGACCTGGCCTTCGGCGGCGCCCGCCGCGACGAGGAAAAGTCGCGCGCCAAGGAGCGCGTGTTCTCCTTCCGCAGCGCCCAGCACCGCTGGGAACCCAAGGCTCAACGCCCCGAGCTGTGGCGCCTGTACAACGCGCGCAAGCTGCCCGGCGAGAGCATCCGTGCGTTCCCCCTGTCGAACTGGACCGAGCTGGACATCTGGCAGTACATCCACCTGGAGAACATCCCCATAGTGCCCCTGTACTTTGCCGACAAGCGACCGGTGGTGGAGCGCGACGGCGTGCTGATCATGGTCGATGACGAGCGCATGCCGCTGCGCCCCGGTGAACGGCCGGAACTGAAGAGCGTGCGCTTCCGCACCCTGGGCTGCTACCCGCTGACCGGTGCGGTGGAGTCCGCAGCCGACAGCCTGCCGGCGATCATCCGCGAAATGCTGCTGTCCACCACCAGCGAGCGCCAAGGGCGAGTCATCGACCATGACAGCGCCGGCTCCATGGAGAAGAAGAAAGTCGAGGGATACTTCTGATGAACGCCCACCGCCAGCTCATCAACGAGGACATCGAGCAGTACCTTGATACCCATCAGCACAAGACCCTGCTGCGTTTCATCACCTGCGGCAGCGTCGACGACGGCAAAAGTACGCTGATCGGACGTCTGCTCTACGAATCCAAGGCGCTGCTGGAAGACCAGCTCAGTGCGCTCGAGAGCGACTCGAAGAAGCACGGTACCCAGAGTGGCGAGCTGGACTTCGCCCTGCTGGTGGATGGCCTGTCCGCCGAGCGCGAACAGGGCATCACCATCGACGTGGCCTATCGTTTCTTCGCCACCGAGAAGCGCAAGTTCATCGTCGCCGACACCCCCGGCCACGAGCAGTACACCCGTAACATGATCACCGGCGCCTCCACCGCCGACGTCGCCGTGATCCTGATCGACGCGCGCAAGGGCGTGCTGACCCAGACCCGCCGGCACAGCTATCTGGTGTCACTGATCGGCATCCGCCGGGTGGTAGTGGCGATCAACAAGCTGGACATGGTCGGTTACTCGCAGGAAGTGTTCGAGCAGATCGACGCCGACTACCGCGCCTTCGCCAGCAGGCTCGGCATCGAACATATCCACAGCATCCCGTTGTCTGCCCTGCGCGGTGACAACATCACCGAGCCCAGCCCGAACACGCCCTGGTATCAGGGCCCGAGCCTGATGCAGTTCCTCGAGACGGTGGAACTGGAACAAGCCCGCGAGGATGCGCCACTGCGCATGCCGGTGCAGTGGGTGAACCGCCCTACCCCAGATTTCCGTGGTTTTTCCGGGCGCATACTCGGCGGCAGCGTGCGCCCCGGCGATGCCGTCCGCGTGCTGCCCTCGGGCAAGACCAGCCGGGTCGAGCGCATCGTCACCCTGAATGGCGATCTGCCGCAGGCCATTACCGGTCAATCGGTGACCCTGACCCTGTACGACGAAATCGACATCAGCCGCGGCGACGTGATTGCCGCAGCCGACGCGCCGCCGGCAGTGGCCGACCAGTTCGAGGCGACCGTGGTCTGGATGAGCGAGGAGCCCATGCTGCCGGGCCGCCCCTACCTGATCAAGCTCGGAGCCAGCAGCATCGGGGGCGCACTGGGTCAGCCGAAATACCAAGTCGACGTCAACAGCCTCAACAATCTGCCGGCCAAGACCCTCGGGCTCAACGAAATCGGCGTCTGTACCCTGAGCCTGGACCGTGCCGCGCCCTTCGATCCCTATGCGGAAAACCGTGACATGGGCAGTTTCATCGTCATCGACCGCTACACCCATCAGACGGTGGGTGCCGGCCTGCTGCACTTCGCCCTGCGCCGTTCGCAGAACATCCACTGGCAGGCCGTGGAGGTCGACAAGGCGGCACGCACCCGCCTCAACGGCCACAAGCCCTGCGTGATCTGGCTGACTGGCCTGTCGGGGGCCGGCAAGTCGACCATCGCCAACCTGCTGGAGCGCCGCCTCCACGCCCAGGGCGTGCACACCTACCTGCTCGACGGCGACAACGTACGCCACGGCCTGAACAAGGACCTGGGCTTCACCGCCGCCGATCGGGTGGAGAATATTCGCCGTATCGGCGAAGTGGCCAAGCTGATGGTGGATGCGGGGCTGATGGTGGTCACCGCCTTCATCTCGCCGTTCCGCTCGGAGCGTCAGCTGGCCAGGGATCTGGTCACCGAAGGCGAGTTCATCGAAGTATTCGTCGACACGCCGCTGGCGGAAGTAGAGAAGCGCGACCCCAAGGGCCTGTACAAGAAGGCCAGGCGCGGCGAGCTAAAGAACTTTACCGGCATCGACTCACCCTATGAGGCGCCTGAGCTGCCGGAAATACGTATCGAGACACTCAAGTACAGCGCCGAGGACGCGGCTGACCTGATTGTCCAACAACTGCGCGAACGAGGCTTCCTGGCCTAAGTAACCGAGCGGGGCTGGCCCCCGCTCGACCAGCGCCAACCTGAACCCGCATTTTTCCCAACTGCTTCGCGGCGCGGCTACACGCCAGATATCGAAGCAAGCCATTACCGTTGCGGGAACGTGGTTTCCCTCTCGGCGGGCACAATCCTGTATACACAAATAGCCAGGAAAATCTGACCAACAAGTCGTTTTTGCCCCCTTGTGCGACAGGGCCTCCAGCAATAGAAGCGCAAACTGATTAGCGATGAAAATTCAGCAACCGATCGCTATAATCAAAACTGCCTAACTTATAGACATTCTGTATTGATACAGATGACTGGCGCCACTTCTGGCCCCTCTCTCAACGGGTGAACATGTGACGAAAGACGAACTGCGCGCCGAACTGGAGCGTCAGGCGCAACGTTACAAGGATGTATACGGCGGCGAAGTCGTGACCTACGCGGCTCAGCCAGACCCCGAGCGCAAACCCTGGCGCAAGAAACCAAGCCTGCTCGACCAGGCGTTCCAACAGGAACTGCAGAAGATCGAACAGGCCCGCGAAGCCGAGTGAATCGGTGCCTCAACGGCGCCGACTGCCTCCCAGCAGTGATCCCATGAGCCCGCGCACCAGCTGCCGACCTATCTGGTTGGCGGCCTGACGTACGGCCGTCTTCATTACCTGGCTAGCCAGGCTACCCAGCAGCTCACCCGCCATATCGCCGAGCCCGCCCTGCTCTGCCGGGGCAGCCGCAGTTTTGCCTGCCGGCGCCTGAACAGGGGCCTCGGTCGCGCGCGCCATGAGCATTTCATAAGCCGACTCGCGGTCCACCGCCTTGTCATAGCGACCGGCCTGAGGCGAGCTTCGCAGCAGTGCCGCCCGCTCCGTGTCGGTCAGCGGACCGATGCGCGACTGTGGCGGAGCGATAGCCACGCGCTGGACCATGGCCGGCGTACCCTTTTCCTCAAGGGTGCCGACCAGCGCCTCGCCGATGCCCAGCTCGGTGAGCACGCTGAGGCTGTCGAACGCCGGATTAGGGCGGAAGCCATCGGCGACCGCGCGCAACGATTTCTGCTCCTTGGCGGTAAAGGCGCGCAGGCCATGCTGAATGCGCAGGCCGAGCTGGGCCAGTACCTCATCCGGCAAGTCGCTGGGCGACTGGGTGACGAAATAAACCCCCACGCCCTTGGAACGGATCAGCCGTACTACCTGCTGCAGGCGCTCCTGCAGGGCCTTGGGGGTGTCGGCAAAGAGCAGGTGGGCCTCATCGAAGAACAGCGCCAGCACCGGTTTGTCGGCATCACCACGCTCGGGCAGTTGCTCGAACAGTTCAGCCAGCAACCACAACAGGAAAGTTGCATAGACCTTGGGCGCCTCATGTACCAAGCGGCTGGCATCGAGCAGATGGATACGCCCGCGCCCATCCGCATCGGGGCGCAGGATATCCTCCAACTGCAGCGCCGGCTCGCCGAACAGCGCCTCGGCACCCTGCTGTTCCAGGGTCGCCAGGCGGCGCAACAGCGCCTGGGAGGAGGCGCCGGCAAACAGTGCGCGATCCTCACCAAGCATCTCGGGATTGTCCTTGAGGTGATTGAGCAGGGCCTTGAGATCCTTCAGATCGAGCAGCAACAAGCCCTCGCGGTCGGCCACCTGAAAGGCCGCATACAAGGCGGCCTGCTGGCTGTCGGTCAGCTCCAGCAGGTTGCTCAGCAACAACGGTCCCATCTCGCTCAGGGTGGTGCGTAGCGGGTGCCCGGTCTTGCCGGCCACATCCCACAGGGTCACCGGATAAGCCTGGGGCCTATGATGCAGCCAGGGCATGCCGGCGATGCGCTCAGCCACCTTGCCCTGCGGACTGCCGGCAGCACCAAGGCCGCACAGATCGCCCTTGATGTCCGCGGCGAAAACCGCCACCCCTGCATCGCTGAACAGCTCAGCGAGGCGTTGCAACGTCACCGTTTTTCCGGTCCCTGTGGCACCGGCCACCAGTCCGTGACGGTTGGTCAGACGCAGAGCCTGACTCACGGCCTGCCCCTGCGGATCGGCCCCCAGCACAAAAGTATCGGTCACAGGCATTTGCCATCCCCCGGGCTAAAGCTTTACTTCAGTTATGTCGCTATAAAAGGTGTTACCTAAAAGGCCGGCGCATCGTCGAACGGCCACCTAAAAGACTGCTGCCAGCCCTTACCGGAAGCAAGTAACCATGACCCAGAACCTTAAGTTCAGCCACAAGATCCTGCTCGCCGCCTCCCTGGTGGTCATAGCAGCCTTCTCTCTTTTTACTCTGTACAACGACTACCTGCAGCGCAATGCCATACGCAGTGACCTGGAACATGAGCTGGAAAGCCTGGGCCAGGTCACCGCCAGCAACATCCAGAACTGGCTCTCCGGTCGCATTCTGCTGGTGGAGAACGTTGCCCAGTCGATCGATGAGACCACAACACCCGAGTCGCTGATCAAAACGCTGGAGAGCAAGGTGCTCACCTCCACCTTCGACTTCACCTACCTGGGCTCGGCCGATGGCACCTTCACGATGCGCCCGGATAGCGAGATGCCGGAAGGCTATGATCCGCGCACACGCCCCTGGTACAAGGATGCCGTGGCCGCCGGTGGCTCCACCCTGACCGAACCCTACGTGGACGCCGCCACCAGCAAGCTGATCATCACCATCGCCACCCCGGCCGGGAGCAATGGCGTGGCGGGTGGTGACCTGAGCCTGGATACCCTGGTACAGATCATCAACTCGCTGGATTTTGATGGTATCGGTTACGCCTTCCTGCTCAGCGCCGATGGCAAGATTCTGGTTCACCCCAACAAAGACCTGGTGATGAAGACCCTCAAGGAGGTCTACCCGCAGAACACGCCGACTGTTAGCCCTGGGGTGACCGAAGCGGAGCTCGACGGCGTCGAGCGCATCCTGACCTTCACCCCGGTCAAGGGCCTGCCCTCGGTGAACTGGTACGTCGGCCTGTCCATCGACAAGGACAAGGCCTACAGCACACTCAGCGAGTTCCGCGCCTCGGCCATCATCGCCACCATCATTGCAGTGGTCATCATCATGATCCTGCTGGGCATGCTGATCCGCGTACTGATGCAGCCGCTGCTCGTCATGGGCAAGGCCATGCGCGACATCGCCCAAGGCGAGGGCGACCTGACCAAGCGCCTGCGCGTACACAGCCAAGACGAATTCGGCGAGTTGGCGACCTCCTTCAACCAATTCGTCGAGCGTATCCACGGCTCGATCCGCGAGGTTTCCTCGGCCACCCAGCAGCTCAACGAAGTGGCCAAGCTGGTGGTCAACGCCTCCAACTCGTCGATGGCCAACTCCGACGAGCAGGCCAGCCGCACCAACAGCGTGGCCGCGGCGATCAACGAACTGGGCGCGGCAGCCCAGGAGATCGCGCGCAATGCCGCCGACGCCTCGCACCAAGCTTCCGATGCCCGTCATCTGGCCGAGGACGGCAGCCAGGTACTGCAGAAGACCATCGCCGCAATGAACGAGCTGTCGGAAAAGATCAGCGCCTCCTGCCGCAACATCGAGACGCTGAACAGCAAGACGGTGAACATCGGCCAGATCCTCGAAGTGATCAAAAGCATCTCCGAGCAGACCAACCTGCTGGCCCTCAACGCCGCCATCGAGGCCGCCCGGGCCGGCGAAGCGGGCCGCGGCTTCGCGGTGGTAGCCGACGAGGTGCGCAACCTGGCGCACCGCACGCAAGAGTCGGCACAGGAAATCCAGAAGATGATCGAGGAGCTGCAGGTCGGCGCTCGCGAGTCGGTCACCACCATGACCGAGAGCCAGCGCTACAGCGAGGAAAGCGTGGAAATCGCCAACCAGGCCGGCGAACGCCTGGGCAGCGTGACCCAGCGCATCGGCGAGATCGACGGCATGAACCAGTCGGTTGCCACCGCCACCGAGGAGCAGACTGCCGTGGTCGACTCGCTCAACATGGATATCACCGAGATCAACACCCTCAACCAGGAAGGCGTGGAGAACCTGCAGGCGACCCTGCGCGCTTGCGGCGACCTGGAACAACAGGCCTCGCGCCTGAAGCAACTGGTCGACAGCTTCCGCATCTGACCTCAGTCGGACGCAGGCTCGTCCTGCGTCACCTCGACGGCAGCTGGCTGCGCTTGTCGCAGCTTCTGCCAGAGTTCGGCGGCACCGGGAAACTCGGTGCCGTCGTGCTCGCTCAACGCCTCGGGATCGTAGCGGCGCACGCAACCCTCACCGAGGGTGGGTGGCGGTGTAGCGGTACCGGGAGCCTTGTCAGCCATGGTCGACATGACCTCTATCGTGCTGGGCGAATTCCTTCACTGCCAGCAGCACCTCGTGACAACCGAGCTCGCCGAGCAAGCGACCCTCCTCCACCACCGGCAGGTGTCGGTGCCCGCCCTGCAGAAAGCGTTCGGCCACCTCGATAACGCTGGCATCGGGCGATACGGTGTCGACTTGGAGAGTCATGCAGGAACCCACCAGCCCGCCGGTCTGCTCGAAATAAGCTCCGGAGAGAATACCGCGAAGACAGTCGGTCTCGGCCAGCAGGCCGAGTAACTGCCCCGCTTCGTCTACCACTGGCGCAGCGGACAGACGGTGTTCGAGGAGCAAACCGATCGCCCGGTAGAGGTCGGTATCGGGCCTGAAGGTCAGCAGGTGCGTGGTCATGTAGTCGCGCACCTTGATCGATCTGAGCATGCCGTTCTCCTACCGCGCAGAGCGGTCAGTCGAACACTACCGTCTTGTTGTCGTGCACCAGCACGCGGTCTTCCAAGTGATAGCGCAGACCGCGGGCCAGCGCCATCTTCTCCACGTCCTTGCCCAGACGCACCATGTCTTCAACGCTGTCGCGATGACTCACGCGCACCACGTCCTGCTCGATGATAGGACCTGCATCCAGCTCTTCGGTGACATAGTGACAGGTGGCGCCGATCAGTTTCACCCCACGCAGAGAGGCCTGGTGATAGGGCTTGGCCCCAACGAAGGACGGCAGGAAGCTGTGGTGGATGTTGATCACCCGCCCGGCATATTCCTGGCACAGCTGCGGCGGCAGTATCTGCATGTAGCGCGCCAGCACCACCACATCGGCATGGTACTCGCTGACCAGGCGAGCCACTTCGGCGAAAGCCGGGGCCTTGTCCTTCGGATCGACGGGCACATGATGGAAGGGGATGCCATGCCACTCGACCATGCTGCGCAGATCATTGTGGTTGGACACCACGCAAGGAATATCGCAGTCCAGTTCGTCGCTGTGCCAGCGGTGCAGCAGGTCCGCCAGACAATGCGACTCACGACTGGCCATCAGCACCACCCGCTTCTTCTGCTCAGAATCGGTAATGCGCCACTCCATGGAGAACTCGCGAGCAATGGGCGCAAAAGCCTGGCGAAAGCCGTCGAGATCGAAGGGCAGGGAATCCGCGCGAATTTCGTGGCGCATGAAGAACCAGCCGCTCTGATTGTCCGAATGATGGCTGGCCTCGGTTATCCAGCCATTGTAGGTCGCCAGAAAGCTACTGACTTTGGCCACAATACCCACGCGGTCCGGGCAGGCGATCACCAGACGGAAAGTGCGCATAACAAAAACTCCAGATACTTCGCAAAGCGGCCATTCTAGCGGCAGCCGAAGAAAACTTCAGTAATGTTCCGCAACGGCAGACTGCGCCATAACTTGCTCAGCAGGCCGATTAAGGCGAGATGCATTAGGCAATGCACTGTAACAATAGCGCCCCTGATATCGGAGAAAGCGACATGGTGCTTGATTAATTCCGGCAAAACTTTTCCGACCGGTTTACTTGGCGATTGTGTCTGTCTATTATCAACCCACTTACTAACTGCAACTGGCCACCTGGGTAAAAAACATGTCGCTGATCAACGAATACCGCGCCACCGAAGAAGCCATCAAAGAGCTGCAAGAGCGCCTGAAGAATCTGTCGCAAGATGACAAACTGAAGAAAGAGCTGGAATTCGAAGGCAAACTGCGCAGCCTGATGGCCGAATACCAGAAGTCGCTGCGTGATATCACCGCCCTGCTCGACCCTGAAAGCGCAAAGGCCGGCAAGGCCGCCCGCGGCGCCGCCAAGCCGGCCAGCGGCAAGCGCGCGCGCAAGGTCAAGCAATACAAGAACCCGAACACCGGTGAAGTGATCGAAACCAAAGGCGGCAACCACAAGACCCTGAAAGAGTGGAAGGCCAAGTGGGGCGCTGCCACCGTGGAAGGCTGGGCTACCCTGCTGGGTTAATCCTCCGCGAGGAAAAAATGCCGGCGCTTGCCGGCATTTTTATTTGTCCGCCAATACCTCAGGAGCAGTATCGACTACGCAGTAATTGCGTATGCTCGCGCCAGGCCTGCAATACCTGCTGCTGTGCCGGTGATGCCAGCGGCCACTCTTCCTGCAATGCCTGCGCGAAGTTATCCAGGGTATTGGGCGCCCCCACGGAACTGTCGCTCAGACGCTGCGTGCAGAACTCCCGCCAGCGCACCAGCTCCTCCCCCGACAGTGAACTCGGAAAGTTGCGCGCACGGTAACGAAACAGCAGCTCATCGAGGCGCGCATCAGCGAACGCCCAATGATCGCGTGCGAGTTGTTCGGCCGACGCTGCCCGCACCTGCTCGCACAAACGCTTATCGCGATCGCCGAGGAACCCTGAATAAAGCTGCTGCTCGGGATCTTCCAGCGGTGCAAAGTCATCGCTCGCATAAATGTCCGCCAACTTGGCTTGCCAGACCACCTGCGCCTGTCGCAGCAGCTCGGCCTGCCGCTCGCACTCGGCCAGGTCGAGTTGCAGGCGAACCATATCCTGCTCACGCAATACCTTCATCGGCGCCACGACCGGGCACTTGTTGATATGCAGCAGCTTGAGCGGCACCGGCAATTCGCCCCCGCCCAGCTCGTCGCGCCGCGTGTACAGGCGCCGCCGCAATGTCTCGGCATCCAGCTCCAGCAGAGGCTGCACATCGGCCTGCAGATCGCAGACAATCAGCGCATTGCGATTGCGCGGGTGCCAGGCCAGCGGCAGTACCGGCGCCAGATAATGCCGGCTGCCGGCAAAACGACCGGACACATGCAGGATTGGTTGCAGCAGGCGAATCTGCTCCATCACCTGATGTTTGCCACGCAGCTTGTAGAGAAAATCGTAGAGACGTGGCTGACGCGCCCTGATCAGTCGCGCCAGATCGATGGTGGCTCGCACATCGGACAGCGCATCGTGCGCCTGGCCATGCTCGATGCCATTGGCTTGGGTCAGACGCTCCAGCTTGAGCGACACCCGCCCCTCCTCGTCCTGCGGCCACTCGATGCCGTCCGGGCGCAGCGCATAGGTAGCGCGCACCAGATCAATCAGATCCCAGCGACTGTTGCCCCCTTGCCACTCGCGGGCATAGGGATCGTAGAAATTGCGGTAAAGGCTGTAGCGCGTCACCTCGTCATCAAAACGCAGGCTGTTGTAGCCGGCGCCACAGGTGCCGGGCAGCGCCAGCTGAGCATGCACTCGTGCCATGAACTCAGCCTCGGTCAGCCCCTTCTCCGCCAGAACCTGCGGCGTGATGCCGGTAATTCTGCAGGCTGCCGGATGCGGCAGGATATCGTCCGAGGGTTTGCAATAGAGGTTGAGCGGCTCGCCTATCTCGTTGAGCTGTTCATCGGTGCGCAGACCGGCGACCTGCAGCGGACGATCACAGCGCGGGTTGATACCGGTGGTTTCGTAGTCGTACCAGAAGATGCTCGCGGACAAGGTCGTTTCCCATGATTGGCAACCGGGCCAGTCTATCACCGCAAGCCGGGTGGGCCGTGGCATGCAAAGCATGACCTCTCTCACGCTGCCCGCCTTGTAGCCGGCATACCTCTACCGATACGATGACCCACTAAGGAAAACAAACCACAAGGACCGTCACGTCATGCACGATTCCACCGCACCCAGCCCCTATGCGGCGCCGACCAGCAACCTGCTGGAAGCCACAAACAGTCAGGTTCCAACCATTGCCGAGGCCCTCAGCCGTGGCTACAACTTCAGCATCGGTGATGTCATCGGCGAGTCCTGGCGCATGGTCAAGGGCACCAAAGGCATCATCTTCGGCGGCCTGGTCATCTTCTATGTGGTCATGTTCGTCGCCACCAGCGTGCTGGGAGCCATCCTCGGCACCCTCGGCCTGCTCAGCGAAGCCAGCATCAGCGCGATCCTGATCGGCCAGTTCGTGATCTCGGTACTGGCTTCGGCCCTGACCTACCCCTTCCTGGCCGGCGTCAACATGGTCGGCATCCGTCGAGCTGCCAACCAGCCTGTCAGCTTCAACGAAGTGTTCAGTGGCCTCAGCATGTTCGTGCCACTGCTGGTTACCGCCGTGGTGATGACCATCCTGATCTACATCGGCTCGCTGCTTCTATTGCTCCCCGGTATCTACCTGGGCGTGGCCTACATGCTGGCAATGCCGCTGGTAATTGAGCGCGGCCTGTCGCCCTGGCAGGCTCTGGAGACATCGCGCAAAGCCATCAGCCAGCACTGGTTCAAGGTCTTCGGCCTATTCCTGGTGCTCGGCCTGATCATGGCATTGAGTATGATTCCGCTGGGCATCGGCCTGATCTGGAGCATGCCGCTGTTCATCATCAGCATGGGCGTGCTGTACCGCACCATTTTCGGCGTGCTACCGCCGGCCCACTGAGCACGATGAAAGTTCGGGCCGCCTCGCGCGGCCCGATTGCTTTAGCGCCCTGCTGCTCGCTAGCATCAGGCATTCTTCGATGCAGTAGACCGATGCCCACCATTTCAGCCACGCCCCCAGCCGCATTGCTGGACACCCGTCACCAGGTGGAAACGCCAGAGGGCATCGACCTGATTCTCCGGCCCGCCGGCCTGTTGCCGCGCGCCCTCGCCTTCGGCATCGACCTGCTGATCCGCGGCGCCATTCTGCTGGGCGCCTTTTTCATCCTGGCCATCCTCGGCCAGTTCGGCATGGGCCTCGGCACCATCCTGTATTTCCTGATCAACTGGTGGTACCCGGTGTTGTTCGAAGTGCTCTACCAGGGCCGCACGCCCGGCAAGAAGGCCATGGGCCTGCGTGTGATACACGATGACGGCACGCCGGTGGGCTGGGCGGCCTCGCTGACCCGCAACCTGCTGCGCGCCGTAGACATGCTGCCCTTCGCCTATTGCGTCGGCGCTGTCAGCAGCCTCAGTCACCCGAGTTTCAAACGCCTCGGCGACCTCGCCGCCGGGACCCTGGTGGTCTACCGCGACGAACCGCCCAAGCGTCCGCAACTGCCGGAAGCAGACGCCGAGCGCGCGCCCTTCAGCCTGAGTCTGGTCGAGCAGCGTGCACTGCTGGACTTCGCCGAGCGCAGTGCCGACCTTTCGACAGCACGCCGCGCCGAGCTGGCCGGCATTCTCGCCGAGCCCCTGGAGAGCCTGCCGGAGCAGACCGAGAAGCGCCTGCACGGTATCGCTCGCGGCCTGTTGGGGTCGGCATGAAGCAGCATCTGTTCGAACAGCGCCACAGTGCCGACTGGCAACGCTTCGATGAGTGCCTGAGCGCACTGGAGAAGGGCAAGGCCGAGCGCCAGGCATGCGAACGCTTCGCCAACGACTATCGCCACCTGTGCCAGCACCTGGCCTTGGCCGAGGAGCGCGGCTACAGCAGCCACCTGATCGACCAGCTGCAGCAGCTGGCCATGCGTGGCCACCAACAGTTCTATCGCCACCGCAGCCATCTGGGTGCGCAGATCATCCGCTTCGTGATAGCCGGTTTCCCGCAACTGGTACGCCACGAATGGCGCGCCGTGCTGGCCGGTTGCCTGCTGTTCTTCGGCGCCCTGATCGGCATGGGCCTGCTGACCTACCTGTTCCCCGAACTGATCTACAGCCTGATCGCGCCGGAACAGGTGCGCGAGATGGAAGAAATGTATGACCCGGGCGCCAGACGTATCGGCCGCTTCGCCGAGCGCGACTCCGGCGATGACTGGATGATGTTCGGCTTCTACATCATGAACAACATCGGCATCGCCTTTCAGACCTTCGCCAGCGGCCTGATCTTCGGCCTCGGCAGCCTGTTCTTCCTGCTCTACAACGGCTTGGTGATCGGCGCCATCGCCGGCCACCTGACGCGAATCGGCTACAGCGAGACCTTCTGGTCCTTCGTCATCGGCCACGGCGCCTTCGAACTCACCGCCATCGCGTTCGCCGGCGCCGCTGGTTTCAAGCTCGGCTGGGCGCTGCTCGCCCCCGGCCGCCTGCCCCGTGGCGAGGCACTGCGCCGCGCCTCCCGCCAGGCCATCCAGCTGGTTGCCGGGGTCATTCTGTTTCTGCTGATCGCAGCCTTCGTCGAGGCCTACTGGTCCTCCATGACCTACGCCAGCCCCCTGACCAAGTACGGGGTCGGTGCCGGCCTGTGGCTGCTGGTGATCGCCTATTTCCTGTTCGCCGGACGGACTCGCTATGCGCCTGACTGACGCCAGCGTTGCCATCCGTCCGCGCAGCGCCTGGGAAGCCATCGACCTTGGCGTGCTCCTGGCCCGGCGCCACGCCGGCCTGCTGATGCTCAGCTGGGCCGCCGTGACCCTGCCGTTGTTCGCCGTGCTCAGCATACTGTTATGGCGCTATCCGAGCCTCGCCGCACTACTGTTCTGGTGGCTGAAACCGGCCTGGGAACGCCTGCCACTGCACATCCTGTCGCGCTCACTGTTCGGCGAAGTGCCCACACTCAGGGAAGCACTGCGCGCCCTACCGCGCCTGCTCAAGCCGCAGCTGCTGGCCAGCCTGACCTGGCGCCGCCTGAGCCCGACGCGCAGCTTCGACCTGCCGGTGCTGCAGCTCGAAGGCCTGGGCGGAGAAGCACGCAGCAAGCGCCTGACCGTACTCGGCCAGCGCCACGCCGGCAGCGCCGCGTGGCTGACCATCTTCGGCGTACACCTGGAAATGCTCCTGTGGATGGGCCTGGCCACCCTGCTCTGGCTACTGGTACCGCAGCAGGTGGAGATCGAGTGGGACTGGAATGCCCTGATCGAGGCCAGTAGCGGCGAGTGGCTGTGGCTGGAACACCTGTCCAACCTGCTCTACGTGCTGGTGCTGGTGTTCTGGGAGCCGATCTACGTCGCCTGCGGCTTCACCCTCTACCTCAACCGCCGCACCGAGCTGGAAGCCTGGGACATCGAGCTAACCTTCCGCCGCCTGCGCCAGCGCCTGCTCGGCAGCGCCTATGCCCTGCTGCTGGCCGGCATCGCCCTGGTGCTGGTACTGCCGGCCGGCGAAGCACTGGCCGACGAGCCGGCCGCCACCTGCCCGGTGCCCTTCGATGACCCCATGGGCCCGGATGCCGAACGCCTGCTCAGCCAGCCACTGACCAGCAAGGCCGCCCAGGACGGCATTACCCGGCTGCTCGAGGCGGCGCCTTTCGAGAATCGCGAAACCGTCACCCGCTGGCGCTTTGGCGAGGAAGAAAAGCCCGAAGAACCGAGCGAGGAAGACATCAAGGGCTTCGCCGAAACGCTCGAGAAACTGCTCAAGATCGGCGAGTGGTGGGGCAAGCTGGACCTGGTCGCCCTGACCGTCGAAACCCTGCTGTGGGCCGCGCTGATCCTGCTGATCGGCCTGCTGCTGTGGCGCTACCGCGAGTGGCTGAGCATCTTCGTCGGCCGCATGGGGTTGCCGCAGCGCCGCGTCCGCGCCATGCCGCAACAGCTGTTCGGCCTCGAAATCGCGCCGGAGAGCCTGCCCGACGATGTCGCCGGCGAGGCCGAAAGACTCTGGACCGAGCACCCGCGCGAAGCCCTCGGTCTGCTCTATCGGGCCCTGCTCAGCCGCCTGCTGCATGACTTCCGCCTGCCCCTCAAGGGTTCGCACACCGAGGGCGAAGTGCTGCGCCTGGTCGAGGGCCTGCACAACGATGAACTGAGCCGTTTCAGCCAGGTTCTGACCCGCCACTGGCAGAACCTTGCCTACGGCCACCGCCTGCCGCCGGAAAACCTCAAGCGCGGCATCTGCGAGGCCTGGCGCCGCCTGTTCGCCCAGGAGCGCCGCGCATGACTCGACCGATGAAGCTTGCCCTCGGCGGCCTGCTGTTGATCCTCCTCGGCTGGGGCGGCCTGCTGCTGGTGCAGCGACTGCAGCCCTATGAAGAACAGATCGAGCACGGCCCCTCTCCCGAGGCGAGAGCCAACGAGTACCTGGCGGCCGAACTGTTCCTGCGCCAACAGAAGATCAGCGTCAGACGCGCCGATGGCCTGGAAGTGCTCAAGGACCTGCCCGCCGCCGGCCAGACCCTGATGCTGCTGGGGCCACGCCACAACATGACGCCGCGCCAGAGCCAACAGGTACTGGACTGGGCCGCCAAAGGCGGGCACCTGGTGTTCGTTGCCGAAGAGATGTGGGACGAGGAGGAAGGTCGCAGCGGCGACCTGCTGCTGGACAGCATCGGCGTGCAGCAGTACGACACCAGCCTCGAAGAGGACGAAGGTAGCGAAGAGGCCGTCGAAGACGAAGCGTTGGATAGCGAAGCCGAAGCCGAAGCCGAAGCCGAAGCCGAAGCCGAAGCCGAAGCCGAAGCCGAAGCCGAAGCCGAAGCCGAGACTGCGGGCACCGACGAGGAGGCGCAAGCCGCCGAGGAAGAAGATCGCTATCCGGAGCTGACCAAGATCTATCTGGAGAACGAGGACGCCCCGGCCTACGTCGAGTTCAACACCAGCTTCCACCTGCTCGACAGCGAGAACCGCGCCTATGCCTGGGCCAACAGCGGTGAATCCACCCACATGCTGCAACTGCAGCATGAGCAGGGCCTGATCACCGTACTGACCGACGCCTGGCTGTGGCAGAACGACCGCATCGGCGACTACGACAATGCCTGGCTGCTCTGGTACCTGGGCCAGGACAGCGCTGTGACCCTGGTCTATAGCGCCGAGCGCGATGACCTGCTCAGCCAGCTGCTCAAGCACTACCCCGCCGCACTGGTGGCACTCGCCCTGCTGCTGGCTCTGCTGCTGTGGCACGTCGGCCTGCGCCACGGCCCGCTGCAGACGCCGCAGGCTCCATCGCGCCGCCAGCTGGAGGAACACCTGCGCGCCGGCGCCGACTTTCTGCTGCGCCGCGTTGGCCAGCAACAGCTGCTGAGCAATCTACAGCGCGACATCCTGCGCCGTGCCCGCCATCGTCACCCCGGCTTCGAACGCCTGCCAGTGGCCGAACAGTGGCAGGTCCTCGGTCGTCTCACCCGCCTGCCCAGCGGCGCCGTCAGCGCCGCCATGCGCCCGCTGCCGGCACAGCGTCTGACCGCCGCCGACTTCACCCGCCAGGTCGCCAACCTGCAAACCCTCAGGAATGCCCTATGAGCGAAATTCCGCAGCAACCCAGCACCAGCCCCGACACCCCTGCCGCCGTGCCAGCCCCTGCGCCAGCCGCAGCTGCCACGCCGACTGCGCCTGCGGCCAACCCGGCGGTCCAGCAGCGTCAGCGCGCCAGCCAGATGCTGCAGGCCCTGCGCCTGGAGCTGCAGAAGGCCGTGGTCGGCCAGCGCGAGGTGGTGGACGACGTACTCACCGCGCTGATCGCCGGCGGTCACGTGCTGGTCGAGGGCGTGCCCGGCCTGGGCAAGACCCTGCTGGTCCGCGCCCTGGCCAAGTGCTTCGGCGGCGAATTCGCGCGCATCCAGTTCACCCCGGACCTGATGCCCAGCGACGTCACCGGCCATGCCGTGTACGACCTCGCCAGCGAACAGTTCAAGCTGCGCAAGGGCCCGGCCTTCACCAACCTGCTGCTGGCCGACGAAATCAACCGCGCCCCGGCCAAGACCCAGGCCGCCCTGCTGGAAGTGATGCAGGAACGCCAGATCACCCTGGAAGGCCGTGCCATGCCGGTGCCCCAGCCGTTCCTGGTGATGGCCACGCAGAACCCGATCGAGCAGGAAGGCACCTACCCGCTGCCGGAAGCCGAGCTGGACCGCTTCATGCTCAAACTGTGCATGGACTACCCGCAGGCCGATGAAGAGCTGACCCTGGTACGCCAGGTCACCCGCTCGGCCAAGGCCGACATGCTCGAAGTGGCGCCGCTGCGCACCCTGCTGTCTGCCAAAGACGTGCTGGCCCTGCAGAAGATCGCCAGCGAACTGGCGATCGACGATCAGGTACTCGACTACGCCGTGCGCCTTGCGCGCGCCACCCGCAGCTGGCCGGGCCTGGCCATGGGCGCCGGCCCGCGCGCCTCGATCGCCCTGGTCCGCGGCGGTCGCGCGCGCGCCCTGCTGCGCGGCGGCGACTTCGTGGTGCCGGACGACGTCAAGGCCTGCGCCCTGGCCGTGCTGCGCCACCGCGTGCGCCTGGCGCCGGAACTGGATATCGAAGGCTTGTCGGTGGATCAGGTGCTGCAGCAGCTGCTCGACCAGGTTCCGGCACCGCGCCTGTGAAACCCTCGCGCCTGTTACTCGCCCTGATCGGCGGCCTGCTGGCCCTGGCGATCGTCCTCGGCAGCCTGCCGCTGCTCGGCATCAAGCTGCCGCAGACCCTGCAGCCGCTGTGGTGGGGGCTGCTGCTGGCACTCCTGCTGATCGCCGCTGCAGACGCCATCTGGCTGCGTCGCCTGCCGACACCGCGCCTGCAGCGCCAGCTGCCCGGCAACCTGCCGCTGGGACGCTGGAGCGAGGTGCGTCTGACCCTGCACCACGATTATCGCCAGCCGCTGGCGGTGCAGGCCTTCGACCACCTGCCCGAGCACATGGATTTCGAATTCATGCCGCAACAGGTGGCGCTGCATCCGGGCGAGCAGACCGAGTTCGGCTATCGGGTACGCCCGCTCAAGCGCGGACACTTCCGCATTCCGCGCTGCGAGCTGCTGCTACCCAGCCCGCTGCGCCTGTGGCTGGCCCGCCGTTTCATCGACCAGGCCAGCGAAACCCGCGTCTACCCGGACTTCGCCCGCCTCTACGGCGCTCAGTTGATGGCGGTGGACGACTGGCTCAGCCAGATGGGCGTGCGCCAGCGTCAACGCCGCGGCCTGGGTCTGGAGTTCCACCAGCTGCGTGACTTCCGCGACGGCGACACCTTGCGCCAGATCGACTGGAAAGCCACCGCGCGCAAGCGCACGCCAATCGCCCGCGAATACCAGGACGAACGCGACCAGCAGATCGTCTTCCTGATCGACTGCGGCCGCCGCATGCGCAGCCAGGACGACGAGCTGTCGCACTTCGACCATGCGCTCAATGCCTGCCTGCTGCTCAGCTACGTGGCGCTACGCCAGGGCGACGCCGTGGGCCTGGCGACCTTCGCCGGCGAGCAGGACCAGTACGTGGCCCCGGTCAAGGGCCAGGCCCATATCGGCAGCCTGCTCAATGCCGTGTACGCGCTCGACAGCACCCGTCGCCCGGCTGACTACGCGGCCGCGATCAATGCCCTGCTGGCGCGCCAGCGCCGCCGTGCGCTGGTAGTACTGGTGACCAACCTGCGCGACGAAGACGACGAGGAACTGCTCGGCGCAGTCAAGCGCCTGGGCCGCCAGCATCGGGTACTGATTGCCAGCCTGCGCGAGGAAGTACTGGATCGCCTGCGCCACACCCAGGTACAGGACTACGAGCAGGCCCTGGCCTATTGCGGCACGGTCGACTACCTGAATGCCCGCGCCGGCCTGCACGAGCGCCTGCTGGCGCACGGCGTAACGGTGCTGGATGCGCGACCGAAGGAACTGGGACCGGAGCTGGTCGGACGCTATCTGGCCTGGAAGAAGGCCGGAGTGCTCTAAGCTCCGCCCAGCGGCGGAGCCGGCGATCAGCCGAGCAGGATGATCGCCCAGACCAGAGCAATCACCACCAGCGAGGTGAGCTGTGCGGCGCTGCCCATGTCCTTGGCATTCTTCGACAGCGGGTGGCGCTCCAGCGAGATGCGGTCGATAGCCGCCTCCACCGCCGAATTGAGCAGCTCGACGATCAGCGAGAGCATGCTCACCGCCACCATCAGCGCCCGCTCCACCGGGCTCACGTCGAGCCAGAAAGCCAGCGGAATCAGCACCACGTTGAGCAGTACCAGCTGGCGGAAGGCGGCTTCGCCGGTGAAGGCCGCGCGCAGACCGTCGAGAGAATAGCCAGCGGCGTTGAGGATACGTTTCAGGCCGGTCTGGCCCTTGAATGGCGACATGAAAAACGACAGTCCTGTGCAAGGGAGGTCGGCACCTTAAGCACCTGACCGTCAAAAATGCGTGAAGGGCTCACTGCCCAGGGATCGATTCCATCTGCTGCAGCAATAGCGCGGCCTGGGTGCGGGTGCGCACGCCCAGCTTGCGGAAGATGGCGGTGACGTGGGCCTTGATGGTGGCCTCGGAGACGCTCAGCTCGAAGGCGATCTGCTTGTTCAACAGGCCTTCGCAGACCATGGTCAGCACGCGGAACTGCTGGGGCGTCAGGCTCGCCAGTCCGGCGCTGGCGGCCTTGGCTTCAGCCGAGACACTGACCGCCTCGAACGCCTGCGGCGGCCACCAGACCTCGCCCTCAAGGACCTGGCGCACGGCCTGCTGAATGGTCTCCAGAGGGCTGGACTTGGGAATGAAGCCACTGGCGCCGAACTCGCGGGAGCGCGCGACCACGGCCGCCTCTTCCTGCGCCGAGATCATCACCACCGGAATCTGCGGATACTGACCGCGCAACAGCACCAGGCCGGAGAAGCCGTAGGCACCGGGCATGTTCAGATCGAGCAGGACCAGGTCCCAGTCGCTCTTCTCGCTCAGGCGCGCTTCCAGTTCGGCGATGCTGGCCGCTTCCACCAGGCGCACTTCCGGGCCGAGCCCGAGGGTCAGCGCCTGGTGCAGAGCGCTGCGAAATAGCGGGTGATCATCGGCAATGAGAATCTCGTATGCGGCCATGGCTTTCCTGTTCTTGTTGTCGAGCTGGCTGGCGAGGCGGCGCTCAGCATGCCGAGCCGTGACGGGGTGGTCAAGTTCCGCGCTTTGCGGCAAAGTCGCCAGCTTTTCCTGCCGAGAACCGCCATGCGAAGCCAAGCCCTGCGCGCCGACCTGTTGATGCTGCTGACCGCGATGATCTGGGGCTCTGCCTTCGTCGCCCAGCGCCTGGGCATGGATGCGATCGGCCCCTTCCTCTATACCGGCCTGCGCTTCACCCTCGCCACCCTGGCGCTGCTGCCGCTGGTGCTCTGGCTGGGCAAGCGCGAGGGTGAGCACAAGCCCGAGCCAGTCAACCGTGGCCTGCTGCTCGGCGGCCTGGCCATGGGCCTGGCGCTTTCGCTGGGCATCAACCTGCAACAGGTCGGCCTGTTGTTCACCAGCGTGACCAACTCGGGATTCATCACCGGCCTGTATGTCATCGTGGTGCCGCTGCTCGGCCTGCTGATCGGCCAGCGCACCGGCATGGGCACCTGGCTGGGCGCGGGACTGGCGGTGGTCGGCATGTTCCTGCTCAGCGTCGGCGAAGGCTTCCAGGTCGCCTCCGGGGACTGGCTGCAGCTGGCCGGAGCCTTCGTCTGGGGTGTCCACGTGTTGCTGGTGAGCTTCTTCGCCAGCCGTCACGACCCGCTGCGCCTGGCCCTGCTGCAGTTCGCCGTCTGCGCCGTGCTGAGCCTCGTACTCGCGGTGCTGTTCGAGGAAATCAAGCTTGAGGCCATCCTCGCCGCCGGTCCGGCCATTCTCTACGGCGGCCTGCTCGGGGTAGCGGTCGGCTTCACCCTGCAGGTGGTAGCGCAGAAGCATGCCATCGCCTCCCACGCGGCGATCATCCTCTCGCTGGAGGCGGTATTCGCCGCCATCGCCGGCGCCCTGCTGCTCGGCGAGGCGCTGGCACTGAAAGGCTACTTCGGCTGCGCGCTGATGTTCGCCGGCATGCTGCTGGCGCAGCTGTGGCCCAAGCGCGCCTGAGTGCCGCGTAGCCTGGCGCTGTCGCGCTACAGAAAAGGCTGGATGGCCTGATGCGCCGGGCTCTGCTCGTCCAGCACACGGCGGTGCTTGGCGCTCAGGTAGTGCTCGGTGAACAGGTCCAGCCAGGCGTCCAGCGCCTGCGACGCACGCGGCTCACCGGCCAGCTCCAGGCACAGCGCGGCCACCTCAGCCGTGCACAGATGCTCGTCGCGCTTTGAGCGGCGCAGGCGGTAGCGCGACAACTGCTCCGGGCGCAGGCTGAGAACCGGAAAGCGGTTCAGGTAGGGACTCTTGCGGAACATCTTGCGCGCCTCGGTCCAGGTGGCGTCGAGCAGGATGAACAGCGGCCGCTTGCCGTCGGTCGGCGGCGGTAGCGCCTCGATCACTCGCTCGGGCTCGGCGTACTCGCCGGGAAACACCACGCAGGGGGCGTACTGCGGATCGTCCAGCAGCGCCAGCAGACGCGGATCGACCTCGGTACGCTGCCAGCCGAAGGCATGGGTATCGGCCACCAGGTCGGCGATCAGCCAGCCGGTATTGCTCGGCTTCAACGCTTCCACGTCGTACATCAGCAGGCACACACCCGCCTGCACCTCGACGCGCGGCCGCCAGGCGCACAGGCAGTAACTGGGAATCACCCGGCAACCGGGGCAGCGCTCGGAACGCGAGCCACGCGAGACAAAGGGCTTGAGGCTGCGCGCCAGGCGCTCGCTGCGCAGGCGGGAAACGGCATGGCTGCTCATGAGCAACTCCACGGAAAAGGCGCGCAGTCTACCTTCGCCGCCGGCAGGGAGTAAGATGGGCACCTGCTGAACCCGGGCCAGGAGCACCGGTCGAAGGCAGCACTGCATTCCATGGAGAGCCTCATGCCCCGCTTCATCACCCTGTTCGCCCTCGCCGCCCTGCTGCCTGCCGCTCACGCCGCCTCGCTGCAGGAGCATGAACTGACGCGCCTGCTGGAGCGGGTCGCCAAGGAGAGCAGCGCCGGCACGCCGCGGGCAATCAACGAGGACATTCTCGACCAGGGTTACACCGTGGAGGGCAACGAGCTGGTCAACCACCTCAGCGTACGCGCCGCGCACGCCGAGCAGATGCGCGCCAACCCGGCCACCGTGCGCAACCAGCTGGCCGCCAGCGTCTGCACCAACCCGGGCTATCGCAACCTGCTGGCCCATGGCGCGGTACTGCGCTACCAGTTCAGCGAGTACAAGAGCAATCGCCCCGTGGCGGTAGCGCGCTTCGTCAAGACCGACTGCGGCCTGCAGTAATCAGCCCTTGCCGCGCTGCTGCTCGCCATCGGCCCGGAGCTCGGCCAGCAGCGCCTGCATGTAGCTTGACCGGCGCACGCCCCCTTCGAGCCTGCGCAGGCATTCTTCTTCCAGGGTCAGATTGTTGATACGTGCGGCCTGTACCAGCAGACGGTACAACTGCAAATCCAGCTCCAGTGTCAGCTTGGGCATACCTGCCTCTCCCTTCCTGCGCCGACCGAGCGGTCGACCTTGCAAGTAAAACAGAGCGCCGCAGACCTTCGCGCATGACGGACGAACGGCATGGCGCCGGCAAGCCATAATTTCGCTATGGGCAGCGGCGGCAGGCAATGGGCCGAAGCCCACATCAGTAGAAGGAGATGTCCATGCCTTACGAACCGGATGACTATCTGTCACGACACTTCCAGACCAGCGGCATCGATCTGACCAGCAAGGTGGAGGAACTGGCCGCGCTGGTGGTCCCCGCCAACAGTCCCAACCTGCCGCTGTACCAGGAAATGATCACCACCGTGATCCGCATGGCCCAGGCCGACCGCAACCGCTGGGACGCCAAGATCATGCTGCAGACCCTGCGCGAAATGGAGAAGGCCTTCAGCGCCCTTGAGCAGTTCAAGCGCCGGCGCAAGGTCACGGTCTTCGGCTCCGCGCGCACGCCGACCGACCACCCCGTCTACCAGCTGGCCCGGGAACTCGGCCAGACCCTCTCACGCCTCGACCTGATGGTGATCACCGGTGCCGGCGGCGGCGTCATGGCCGCCGCCCACGAGGGCGCGGGGCTGCAGAACAGCCTGGGCTTCAACATCACCCTGCCCTTCGAGCAGAGTGCCAATGCCACGGTGCGTGGCACCAGCAACCTGCTGTCGTTCCATTTTTTCTTCCTGCGCAAGCTGTTCTTCGTCAAGGAAGCCGATGCCCTGGTGCTCTGCCCAGGCGGCTTCGGCACCCTGGACGAGGCACTGGAGGTGATGACCCTGGTGCAGACAGGCAAGAGCCCGCTGGTCCCCATCGTCCTGCTCGATGAACCGAACAGCAACTACTGGGAGCACTTCCAGGACTTCCTGCGCCAGCAACTGGAGGCGCGCCACTACATCCTGCCCAGCGACATGCACCTGCTGCATCTGGTTCACAGTGCCGAGGAAGCCGGCCAGGAAATTGCCCGCTTCTACCGCAACTTCCACTCCTCGCGCTGGCTGAAAGATCAGTTCGTGATTCGCATGACGCATCCGCTCAGCGCAGAGGCCATGCACACGCTGGACAGGGAGTTCGCCGATCTCTGCCGCGGCGAGGGCTTTCTGCAGCAGCCCTACTGCGAAACCGAAAGCGACGAGCCCGAGCTGTGCGAGCTGACCCGCCTGGCGTTCCGCTTCAACGCTCGCGACCATGGGCGCCTGCGTCAGCTGGTGGACTTCATCAATCTGCCACAGAACTGGGCACAGAACGGCTGAGAAAGGCGCCAGGCGCAAGAGAGGAATGGCGCACCTGGCAGCACAGAAAAAACAGAGCCCGGAGAGGGGACAAGCTCCGGGCTCAAGGGGAAATCAGTCCAGACTGGCACCGCGCAGCAGGCGCCCTATCTGCTCCTGGGAAAAGCCGCGATAGGCCAGAAAGCGCGCCTGCTTGGCTTTTTCGCGCATATCCTCGGGAAGCTGACCGGCGAACTTGCGTTGCCACAACTCGCGCAGTTGCTCCCCCCAGTCCACCTCCGCCTCGCTCAGAGCCTGCTCGATGGATGGGCGTGGCAGGCCGCGCTGGGCCAGCTCCTCGCGGATGCGTACCGGCCCGTAGCCGGCTCGCGCGCGACTGGCGACGAAGGTCTCCAGATAACGACTCTCCGACAACAGCCCCTCTTCCGCTAGACGGTCGAGGGTGCAGTCGATCAACTCCTGCGGGGCACCGCGCTGACGCAGCTTGCGCGTCAGCTCGACACGGCCATGCTCGCGCCGGGCCAGCAGATCCATCGCCGCGCGGCGCACGGCAACGGCAGTATCGAGCATGGCGGTCACGGCCATTCAGCCTCGGTAATCAGGCGTCCAGATCGGCCAGATCATCCTCTTCGGCCTCGGCGGCGCCACGAGCGGCTGCACCAGCCACCAGCAGCTTGTCGCGGATGATCTTCTCGATGGCACTGCCGGTTTCCGGATTGTCTTCCAGATACTTGGCGGCGTTGGCCTTGCCCTGGCCGATCTTGTTGCCCTGGTAGCTGTACCAGGCACCGGACTTCTCCACCAGACCGAGCTGCACGCCGAGGTCGATGATCTCTCCAGTGCGGTAGATGCCCTTGCCATACATGATCTGGAACTCGGCCTGGCGGAACGGCGGAGCCACCTTGTTCTTCACCACCTTGACGCGGGTCTCGCTGCCGACCACCTCGTCGCCTTCCTTCACCGCGCCGGTGCGGCGGATATCCAGACGCACGGAGGCATAGAACTTCAGGGCGTTACCACCGGTGGTGGTTTCCGGGTTGCCGAACATCACGCCGATCTTCATACGGATCTGGTTGATGAAGATGACCAGGCAGTTGGCGTTCTTGATGTTGCCGGTGATCTTGCGCAGCGCCTGGCTCATCAGGCGGGCCTGCAGGCCGACGTGGGAGTCGCCCATCTCGCCCTCGATTTCGGCCTTGGGCACCAGCGCGGCCACGGAGTCGACGATGATCACGTCCACCGCATTGGAGCGCACCAGCATGTCGGTGATTTCCAGGGCCTGCTCGCCGGTGTCCGGCTGGGAGACCAGCAGGTCGTCGACATTGACGCCCAGTTTGCCGGCGTAGTCGGGGTCCAGCGCGTGCTCGGCGTCGACGAAGGCACAGGTGGCGCCGGCCTTCTGCGCCTCGGCAATCACCGACAGGGTCAGGGTGGTCTTACCCGAGGATTCCGGACCGTAGATCTCGACGATACGCCCCTTCGGCAGGCCGCCGATGCCCAGTGCGATATCGAGGCCGAGGGAGCCGGTGGAAATGGCCGGAATGGCCTGGCGGTCGTGGTCGCCCATGCGCATCACGGCACCCTTGCCGAACTGCTTCTCGATCTGACCCAGGGCTGCCGCCAACGCGCGCTTCTTGTTCTCGTCCATTTCCATCCTCACGTGATCAAAGGGAGCCGTTCGCTCACCAACAACTGTATAAGTAGACAGTAGTATTCCATAAGGCAAATCGCTCGCCTACCCCCGCGACGGATTTTCTCCCGCCGTCAGTCGGAGCAATCCTGCCAGCGCCCGCTCCACCGTCTGCCGCCGCACCGCCTCGCGATCACCGGCAAACAGGCAGCGCTCGGCGAAACAGCGCGCGCCATCGGCCCAGGCCAGCCAGACGGTGCCGACCGGTTTCTCCGGCGAACCCCCATCGGGCCCGGCGATGCCACTGACCGCCACGGCAAAACGAGCCCCACTGTGGCGACCGGCACCGCCGACCATGGCCTCCACCACTTCGCGACTAACCGCGCCAACGCGCGGGAACAGTTCCGCCGGCACGCCGAGCTGGGCCGTCTTCTGGGCATTGGAATAGGTGACATAACCGGCCTCGAACCAGGCCGAACTGCCGGCGATACGGGTAATCGCCTCGGCAATGCCTCCGCCGGTACAGGACTCGGCGGTGCAGACCTGGGCGCCAAGCGCCTTGAGCTGCCTGCCCAGTTGTTCAGCCAGCTGCGTGATGGAATCCATTTGCGCTCCGGGGTGAAACGAGAAGGAGGGATACCTAGGGTCTGTTAAGGTCTCGGCGCAAGCCGCGTTGCTGCACAAAATCGCGCCGGGCTAGGCGCGGCGTGCTGGCTAGGGTGATCCCTTGCCAAGGGCCGCAACAACGCACGGCACGATTTTGCGCGCAACCCGAAGGGACGGGCCAGTTTTTGCGCAGCCCTTCGTTGCTCGACGACTCATTTGGACGACCAAACTTCGCGTCTCGCGCCTAGCCCCGCGCAAAAACTGGCTTCGTCGCGGTCGCGCCAAGACCTCAACAGACCCTAAACTAGGCGCTTTTGCGATTTCAGCCGGACCGAACAGCATGAGCGATTTGTCAGCCCACACTCCTATGATGCAGCAGTACTGGAAGCTGAAGAACCAGCATCCAGACATGCTGATGTTCTACCGCATGGGCGACTTCTACGAGCTGTTCTACGAGGACGCCAAAAAAGCCGCAGCCCTGCTCGACATCACGCTCACCGCTCGCGGCCAATCGGCCGGTCAGGCGATTCCCATGGCCGGCATTCCGTTCCACTCGGCCGAGGGCTATCTGGCGCGCCTGGTGAAGTTCGGCGAGGCGGTGGCGATCTGCGAACAGATTGGTGATCCGGCCACCAGCAAGGGTCCGGTGGAACGCCAGGTGGTGCGCATCATCACCCCCGGCACCATCAGCGACGAGGCCTTCCTCGACGAGCGCCGCGACAACCTGGTCGGCGCCATCCTCGGCGACGAGAAGCTGTTTGGCCTGGCCGTGCTGGATATCACCAGCGGCCGCTTCAGCGTGCAGGAACTGAAAGGCTGGGAAAACCTGCTGGCCGAGCTGGAACGCCTGAGCCCTGCCGAGCTGCTGATCCCCGACGACTGGCCGCAGGGCTTGCCGATCGAGAAGCGTCGGGGTGTGCGTCGTCGCGCGCCCTGGGACTTCGAGCGCGACAGTGCGCGCAAGAGCCTGTGCCAGCAATTCGGCGTGCAGGATCTCAAGGGCTTCGGCTGCGAAGGCCTGACCCTGGCTATCGGCGCCGCCGGCTGTCTGCTGGTGTACGCCAAGGAGACCCAGCGCACCGCCCTGCCGCACCTGCGCAACCTGCGCCATGAGCGCCTGGATGACACCGTCATCCTCGACGGCGCCAGCCGTCGCAACCTGGAGCTGGACACCAACCTCGCCGGCGGCCGCGACAACACCCTGCAGTCGGTGGTGGACCGCTGCCAGACTGCCATGGGCTCGCGCCTGCTGACTCGCTGGCTAAACCGTCCACTGCGTGATCGCAGCGTGCTGGAGGCGCGCCAGGAGGCCATTGCCTGCCTGCTCGACCGCTATCGCTTCGAGCTGCTGCAGCCACAGCTCAAGGACATCGGCGACGTCGAGCGCATCCTCGCCCGCATCGGCCTGCGCAACGCCCGTCCGCGCGACCTGGCGCGCCTTCGCGACGCCCTCGCTGCGCTGCCGCAGCTGCAGAGCGCAATGGCCCAGCTGGATGCCCCGCACCTGGCCGAGCTGGCGGTGAACATCCGTACCTATCCGGAACTGGCCGATCTGCTGGCCCGCGCCATCATCGACAACCCGCCAGCGGTGATTCGCGATGGCGGCGTGCTGAAGACCGGCTACGACGCCGAGCTGGACGAGCTGCAGTCGATCAGCGAGAACGCCGGCCAGTACCTGATGGATCTGGAAGCACGCGAGAAGGAGCGCACCGGCCTGGCCAACCTCAAGGTCGGCTACAACCGCGTGCACGGCTACTTTATCGAACTGCCGAGCAAGCAGGCCGAGTCGGCGCCGGCCGACTACATTCGCCGGCAGACCCTCAAAGGTGCCGAGCGCTTCATCACGCCGGAACTGAAGACCTTCGAGGACAAGGCGCTGTCGGCCAAGAGCCGCGCCCTGGCCCGTGAGAAACAGCTGTACGAGGAGCTGCTGGAACTGCTCATCGCCCAACTCGCCCCGCTGCAGGACACCGCCAGCGCACTGGCCGAGCTGGACGTGCTGGCCAACCTGGCCGAACGCGCGCTGAATCTCGACCTGAACCGCCCGCGCTTCGTCGAGGAGCCCTGCCTGCGTATCGACCAGGGCCGCCACCCGGTGGTCGAGCAGGTGCTGGAAACGCCCTTCGTGGCCAATGACCTGGGGCTGGACGACAGCACTCGCATGCTGATCATTACCGGCCCGAACATGGGCGGTAAATCCACCTACATGCGCCAGACCGCGCTGATCGTGCTGCTTGCCCACATTGGCAGTTTCGTACCGGCCGCCACCTGCGAGCTGTCGCTGGTGGACCGCATCTTCACCCGCATCGGCTCTTCCGACGACCTGGCCGGCGGCCGCTCGACCTTCATGGTGGAGATGAGCGAAACGGCCAATATCCTGCACAACGCCACCGACCGCAGCCTGGTACTGATGGACGAGGTGGGTCGCGGCACCAGCACCTTCGACGGCCTGTCGCTGGCCTGGTCGGCCGCTGAACACCTGGCCAAGCTGCGTGCCTGGACCCTGTTCGCCACCCACTACTTCGAGCTGACCGTGCTGCCAGAGAGCGAGCCGGTGGTGGCCAACGTGCATCTCAATGCCACCGAGCACAACGAGCGCATCGTGTTCCTGCATCACGTACTGCCCGGCCCGGCCAGCCAGAGCTACGGCCTGGCCGTGGCGCAGCTGGCCGGCGTACCTGGCCCGGTGATCCAGCGCGCCCGCGAACATCTGGCCCGCCTGGAAACCACTAGCCTGCCGCACGACGTACCCCGTAGCGAGCCAGGACAGACAGCCGCCCCCCTGCAGAGCGATATGTTCGCCGCCCTGCCGCACCCGGTGCTGGAAGAATTGGGCAAGATCAATCCCGATGATCTGACCCCGCGCCGCGCCCTGGAACTGTTATATACATGGAAGACGCGCATCTAACGCCGACGCGCTCAAGCTGATAGAATCGCGCGCATTTTTACGACTGCCCGGTTTACAGCCTGAGCCGCGGCCATTATTGAGCGCCTGCAAGTCCCGCACAGACGGGAACCAGGCCGCCGCCCGAGGAGACAATCAGCATGACCTTCGTCGTCACCGACAACTGCATCAAGTGCAAATACACCGACTGCGTGGAAGTCTGCCCGGTGGACTGCTTCTACGAAGGCCCGAACTTCCTGGTGATCCACCCGGACGAGTGCATCGACTGCGCCCTGTGCGAGCCGGAATGCCCGGCACAGGCGATCTTCTCCGAGGACGAAGTGCCGGAGAACATGCAGGAATTCATCGAGCTGAACGCCGAACTGGCGGAGGTCTGGCCGAACATCACCGAGCGCAAGGATGCCCTGGCGGACGCAGAGGAATGGGACGGCGTGAAGGACAAGCTGCAGCACCTGGAGCGCTAAGCGCCCATCACGCAAAAGGCCCGCATCTGCGGGCCTTTTCGTTTCTGGCTTTCCTGCGGGCAAAAAAAGGGGCGGTGATTAACCGCCCGCTCTTTCTTCCCTACTCCCTGAGAATCCTTTCATCATCCTGATGAACTGCATCCTGCAGTGGCTCCCTGGTCACCGTCCTGGCGACCGTGCCTTCTCCCTAGGCACGGCTTCATATTAGCGTTTCACCGCCGCCGAACAAGGCCGCCCTCTGCCTGTAAGCCTTACCCAAAGCTTCTACCCATCAACTTAATATTCTTATTAATCAATAAGTTAAAACCATCTCCACTGAATAGCAGCTCGCTACCGATGCCATTCTCGTGAAATCTCCTACGACCATGTAAGCAATGGCTTACACGAACTGCCAATAAAAAGCCCGGCTAGTGCCGGGCTCTGCGTCTGCCGTACCTGTTACTGGAACAGGGCGTCGCTGGACAGACCATTCTTCTCCAGAATTTCGCGCAGCCGTTTGAGCGCCTCGACCTGGATCTGCCGCACCCGCTCACGGGTAAGACCGATTTCCTGGCCGACTTCCTCCAGGGTACAGCTCTCGTGACCACGCAGGCCGAAACGCCGTACCACCACTTCGCGCTGCTTGTCGGTCAGCTCGGACAGCCACTGATCAATGCTCTGCGAAAGATCGTCATCCTGCAGCAAGTCGCAGGGATCGGTAGGACGATCATCGGTCAGGGTGTCGAGCAGCGTCTTGTCCGAATCCGGACCAAGCGACACATCCACCGAAGTAACACGCTCGTTGAGACCAAGCATGCGCTTGACCTCGTCGACTGGCTTCTCCAGCAGGTTGGCGATTTCCTCGGCAGAGGGCTCGTGATCCAGCTTCTGGGTCAGCTCGCGGGCCGCTCGCAGGTAGACGTTCAGCTCCTTCACGACATGGATAGGCAGACGGATCGTACGGGTCTGGTTCATGATGGCCCGTTCAATGGTCTGACGAATCCACCAGGTGGCGTAGGTGGAGAAACGGAAGCCCCGCTCCGGGTCGAACTTCTCCACGGCGCGGATCAACCCAAGGTTTCCTTCCTCGATCAGGTCGAGCAACGATAGGCCGCGATTGACGTAGCGGCGGGCGATCTTCACCACCAGACGCAGGTTGCTTTCGATCATGCGCTTGCGCCCGGCAGGGTCGCCCTTCTGCGCCAGGCGCGCGAAATGGACTTCTTCCTGTGGGGTGAGCA
The DNA here is from genome assembly GCA_900156135.1 of Aquipseudomonas alcaligenes. GTDB lineage: Bacteria > Pseudomonadota > Gammaproteobacteria > Pseudomonadales > Pseudomonadaceae > Aquipseudomonas > Aquipseudomonas alcaligenes_D. The sequence goes on from FTMP01000007.1 coordinate 113,392, forward strand.
GAGGGGAAAAACCAATCTCGTTGAGATACAGCTGGGTCGCATCGAGCGCCCGGGTGTAGTCGATGTACTTGTGCTGTTTGAGAGTAGTGGTCGAGTTCTTGGATTTGGCGCTGGAGAGGGACAGCTCGGCTTCCTCTGTCAGTTCATCCAGGACGATGCCGGGCTCCATCAGGAGAACCTCATCGTCTACGTCAAACTCCGGCGCTTCTTTGCTGAGTGCCATTGTTGTTGTCCTGTGCTGAGTTCGACAACAAGCCTTGGCGGCACCCAATCCAGTTTTGCATCAGGGAGAACCGGCCCCCCAAGCCAGTTTAAAGTCTGGCCTGCTGCCGATCATTGCGCACCTGATGAATTGCTGGATGACTCCTTGGCACACCAAAGCCCGCTCCTCCCACGCGTGGAACAGGTTGGCGGCAGAGTCAGCGGCGAGGCAGATATTGCAGGGGGTCTACCGGTTTACCTTGGCGGCGAATCTCAAAATGGAGCTTCACCCGATCGGCACCCGTGGATCCCATTTCGGCGATATGCTGTCCGACTTTGACCTGCTGTCCCTCCCGCACCAGCAGCCTGCGGTTATGTCCGTAGGCGCTTACGTAGGCATCGCTGTGTTTGATGATTACCAGTTCGCCGTAGCCCCTTAAACCACTTCCGGCGTACACGACGGCACCATCAGCCGCAGCCAAAACAGGCTGGCCCAATTCTCCGGCGATATCAATTCCTTTATTCAAACTCCCGTTTGACGAGAATTTGCCGATCAGCATGCCATTGGCGGGCCAGGCCCAGCCCTGCGCCGAACGCTGTACGGGCTGCACCTTGCCGGCAGTTGCGCTACCACCCGCGGCCACTACGGGAGGCTGAGGCTGTGCGGTCGGCGGCGTAGGCGTCTTGGCCGGCGGCTGGTTTTGCACGGGCGGCCTTGTGGCCGGCGGCGCAGAAACCGGCGGCTTGCTCTGCTGCACCACCACCGGCGCAGCGCCGGAAGGCGACAGATCGAAGCGGATCCGTTGCCCTGGGCGGATGGTATAGGGCGCGGGAATATTGTTGCGTGCAGCCAGAGCCTTCCAGTCCCAGCCAAAGCGGAAGGCGATCGAATACAGCGTATCGCCACGCTGCACCCTGTAGGAGCCGGCAGTGGCCTGCGGACGGGAGGGAGCCGCAGCGCCGCCGCCATGAGTGCGATCCACCACCTGGGGTGGCGTGGAAGGCGAGCTGCTGCAGCCCGACAGTATTGCCGCGAAAACCGCTGCCCCCAGGCCGAAGCCCTTCAGGTGCTTTCGCTGCTGTCTGCTCTTGAGACTCACCCCGTGCTCCCCTGCCGGTGTTTCTTGTAGATAAGTGTCATGCATTGTGCCGGAAATATCCGGCATCGCCAGTGTTCGCCCACGGATCGATATCGATACTCAGGCCAGCGGCCCATTGAGCAGTGGCACGAAGCGCACCAGATCGAGCACATGACGGGAATAACCGTCTTCTTCGCGAACGATCAGCAGCAGCTCCTGGGTTTCGCCGGCGCCCACCGGAATCACCAGACGCCCGCCGATGGCCAGCTGGTCCAGCAGCGCCTGCGGCACTTCGCTGGCCGCCGCGGTCACGATGATGCCGTTGTAGGGCCCCAACGCATTCCAGCCTTCCCAGCCATCGCCCCAGCGGAACACCACGTTGCGCAGCTTGAGTTCGGCCAGGCGTTCCTTGGCGCGGTCCTGCAGCGACTGGATGCGCTCCACCGAGAACACCCGCTCCACCAGCTGCGCCAGCACGGCGGTCTGGTAGCCGGAACCGGTGCCGATCTCCAGCACCTTGTCCAGCGGGCCGCCGGCCAACAGCAGTTCGGTCATGCGGCCAACGATGTAAGGCTGCGAAATCGTCTGGTTGTGGCCGATCGGCAGCGCCGTATCTTCATAGGCACGGTGGGCCAGCGCTTCGTCCACGAACAGATGACGCGGCGTGCGGCGGATCACCTCCAGCACATGGGGATTGGACAGCCCCTCCTCGTACAGCCGCTCGATCAGACGCTCGCGGGTGCGCTGCGAGGTCATGCCGACCCCCTGGCGCTGCAGATGATCCTGACCACGCATCACAGCAGGCCCTCCAGCCAGCCGTCGAGGCCGGCGAAGGCCTCGTGGAAGGTGCGGTCCAGCTGCAGCGGGGTAATGGAGACGTAGCCCTGCATCACCGCGTGGAAATCGGTGCCCGGGCCGCCATCTTCGGCATCGCCGGAAACGGAAATCCAGTACCCCTCCTTGCCGCGCGGGTTGACCTGCTTGACCGGCGCAGCGGCGCGCGCGCGATGGCCGAGGCGGGTCAGCTGCACGCCGCGGATATGCTCCAGCGGCAGGTTGGGCACGTTGACGTTGAGCACGGTGCGCGGCGGCAGGTCGAGCTTATCGTGCGCCTCGACCAGCTTGCGGGCGAAGTAGGCCGCCGTCGGCAGGTTGGTCGTCTGCCGCGACACCAGCGAAAAGGCGAACGCCGGCTTGCTCAGGAAGCGCCCTTCCAGGGCGGCGGCCACGGTGCCGGAATACAGCACGTCGTCACCCAGGTTGGCGCCTAGGTTGATGCCCGACACCACCATGTCCGGCAGCGGATCGAGCAGCGCATTGAGGCCCAGGTGCACACAGTCGGTCGGCGTGCCGTTGAGCGCGACGAAACCGTTGGGCAGGGTCGCCGGATGCAGCGGCCGATCCAGGGTCAGCGAGCTGCTGGCACCGCTCTTGTCTTCGCTCGGCGCGATGACCAGGCACTCGGCGTAGTCGGCCAGTGCGTCGTGCAGCGCGGCGATACCGGGCGCCATTACCCCGTCGTCGTTGGAGATCAGAATTCGCATGGAGAGTCCGTCTGCCCCGCCGGCAGCAGATCGACCAATTCGCGCACCACGGCGGTGGCGAAGCATCCGGCCGGCAGGACGAATTGCAGTTGCACTATCTCAGGCTCGGGATAATGCCACGTCAGACCGGCGATGGGGAGGCGCAGGATACGCCGTTCGTGCGCCATGCCCGCCTTCGCCAGCCAGGCCGCCAGCGCCGGTTCAGCCTCTGCGATGCCCTGCTCCTGGGCGTGAGCCGCACCACCCGCAGGCGAGGCCCCCTCGCCCCACAGCGGCCCGGTCGGATGCAGGTCGAGAATGGCCAGGCGCGGGTCGCTGCACTCGCTTTCGCCGGCCATGAAGAAACTGCGGCTGTCGGTGAACGCCAGCAGGTCGCCGACCTGCGCGCGGTTCCAGCTACCCTCCGCCACACGCGCCGCCAGGGCACGGTTGAACAGATAGCTGCGCGCCGCCGAGAGCAGACGCGAGCGGGTATTGCGCTGCTCCGGCAGCTCGCCGCGCTCGGCAAAGGCGCGGGCATCGGCCACGTTGCCGCCCTGCCAGCCGAAGCGCTGCAGGCCGTAGTAGTTGGGCACCCCCTGGTCGCGGAGGCACTGCAGGCGCTGCTCCAGCGCCGCGTGGTCGGCCTTGAGGCCGGTCAGGCGCAGGGTGAAGCCGTTGGCCGAATGGGCGCCGCGCTGCAGTTTGCGCGAGTGGCGCACGGCCTTGAGAATCGCCAGGGTCTCGCCTTCGGCAGCGGACAGGTCGGGATCGGCCTTGCCCGGCAGGTGCAGGCTGAACCACTGGCGGGTCAGCGCCTGGCGATCCTTCAGCCCGGCATAGCTGATGTTGCGCTGCGATACCCCGGCCGCGCGCGCCAGGCGGCGCGCCGCTTCCTCGGTGTTGAGGCCGCGTTTCTCGACCCACAGCCACAGGTGCTCACCCGTGCCGGACAGCGGAATGTCGAGCACCTCGTCGACCTGGAAATCCTCGGCAGTAGCCTTGAGCACGGCCTGGCCACAGGCCTCGCCGTGGGCGCGCGGACCGAGCAGCTCGAGCTCGTTCATGCCTTCACCAGCAACGCCACGGCGTGCACTGCGATGCCTTCCTCGCGCCCGGTGAAACCGAGTTTCTCGGTGGTGGTGGCCTTGACGTTGACGGCATCCAGCTCCACCTGCAGGTCCTCGGCGATGCGTGCACGCATGGTTTCGATATGCGGCGCCATCTTCGGCGCCTGGGCGACGATGGTGGCGTCGACATTGCCGACCACATAGCCCTTGGCCTGCACCAGCCCGATCACATGGCGCAGCAGCGCGCGGCTGTCGGCGCCCTTGAAGGTCGGGTCGGTGTCGGGGAAGTGCTTGCCGATGTCGCCTAGGGCACAGGCGCCGAGCAGGGCGTCACTGAGCGCATGCAGCAGCACGTCGCCATCGGAGTGGGCCACCAGGCCGAACTTGTGGGGAATGCGCACGCCGCCGAGAGTGATGAAATCGCCCTCGCCGAAGCGATGAACGTCGTAGCCATGACCGATACGCATAAAAGAAACGCCCCGAAGAAAATCAGGCGGCGATTCTACCCCAGGCGGGCGATGGGCTTGCGCAATCGATCACCCAAGACGACAACTGTCATGCACGCAGCAGGCTGGCCCAGGCCAGCAGCAGGCTGATGCTGACGACCAGGGTCAGGGGCCGGCGCAGCGCCGGATACCATTGCGGCGCCAGGCCCAGCGCGGTCGCACGCAGGTCGGCGACGTAGAGCAGCACGAAGGCGAAAAGGAGGATCGGTAGAGCCAGTCCGAAGGACATACCGCTGGCGATGGCAACCCAGCCCAGCAACGGAGGGATTACCGACAGGCCCAGCTGCAGCCTGGCACGGTCGTCGCTGGCCTGGGCACGCATCGCCAGGCCCCAGTGGATGGCGCCCATGAAGGCCAGGATCACGGCCGCATAATCCAGCAGCGCGGTCATCACGAAAGGCCGCCAGCCGCTCGGCGCGACCCAGACGCCCAGCGCGCCGCTGACGAAAGGAATCAGGCCGGCATAGCCCAGGTACATGGCCAATCGCTCAGGCTGCTTGGCTTCAAAGGGATGCATGACAGGCTCCTCTGGCTGAGGGCACTCAGGTTAGTCAGACCGGCGCCCCGACTGCAAATGCCGACTACCCGCCGCTGGTGAGCAGCGCTGCCGCATGATGGCGCAGATGGTCGTCGATGAAGCTGGCGATGAAGTAGTAGCTGTGGTCGTAACCCGGCTGCAGGCGCAGGGTCAGCGGATGGCCCACGGCGCTGGCCGCCGCCTGCAGGGCCTGCGGCCTGAGTTGGACCTCAAGGAAGTCGTCGCGGTCGCCCTGGTCGACCAGGATCGGCAGCCGCTCCGTTGCCTCGGCCAGCAGCGCGCAGGCATCCCACTCGCGCCAGCGCGAACGGTCCTCGCCCAGGTAACGGGAGAACGCCTTCTCACCCCAGGGGCACTGCAGCGGATTGCTGATCGGCGCGAACGCCGAGACCGACTGGTAGCGACCGGGGTTCTTCAGCGCACAGATCAGCGCACCGTGGCCACCCATGGAGTGGCCGGCGATGCCGCGTTGGTCGCTGACCGGGAAGTTCGCCTCGATCAGCGCCGGCAGCTCCTGCACCACGTAGTCATACATGCGGTAGTGGCGTGCCCAGGGCTCCTGGGTGGCATTGAGGTAGAAACCGGCACCCAGGCCGAAGTCCCAGGCCTTGTCCGGGTCATCCGGCACGCCCTCGCCACGCGGGCTGGTGTCGGGCGCGACGATGATCAGGCCGAGCTCGGCCGCCAGCTTCTGCGCGCCGGCCTTCTGCATGAAGTTCTCGTCGGTGCAGGTCAGGCCGCTCAGCCAGTAAAGCACCGGCAGCCTGGCGCCCTGCTCCACCTGCGGCGGCAGGTACACGGCAAACACCATGTCGCAGTTGAGCACCGTCGAGCGGTGCCGGTAGCGCTTGTGCCAGCCGCCGAAACTCTTATTGCTGGAGACGATTTCCAGAGTCACGTGAAACTCCTCTCTCGTAGTGCGGGAGGCCGCCCCGTGAAAAACCACGAAGCGTTTTCCACCAGCGCCAAGGTGGACAAGCGGCCGGAACGGCCGCGTTGCCCACCCTACGGATCAATAGTGGATAACGGTACGAATGCTCTTGCCTTCGTGCATCAGGTCAAAAGCCTCGTTGATCTGCTCCAGGCCCATGGTGTGGGTGATGAAGGTGTCCAGCGGAATCTCGCCCTTCTGCGACTTCTCCACATAGCTCGGCAGCTCGGTGCGGCCCTTGACGCCACCGAAGGCCGAGCCACGCCAGACGCGCCCGGTCACCAGCTGGAACGGACGGGTGCTGATCTCCTCGCCGGCACCGGCCACGCCGATGATCACGCTCTCGCCCCAGCCCTTGTGGCAGCACTCCAGCGCCGCGCGCATCAGCTGCACGTTACCGACGCATTCGAAGCTGTAGTCCACGCCGCCATCGGTGATCTCGACGATGACGTCCTGGATCGGCTTGGCGTGGTCCTTCGGATTGACGAAGTCGGTGGCACCCAGCTCACGCGCCACGTCGAACTTGGCCGGGTTGATGTCGATGGCGATGATGCGCGAGGCCTTGGCCATCTTGGCGCCGATGATCGCCGCCAGGCCGATGCCGCCCAGGCCGAAGATCGCCACCGTGGCGCCCTCCTCCACCTTGGCGGTGTTGAGCACGGCGCCGATGCCGGTGGTCACGCCGCAGCCAAGCAGGCAGACCTTTTCCAGCGGAGCGTCCTTGGGAATCACCGCCAGGGAGATTTCCGGCAGCACGGTGTACTCGGAGAAGGTCGAGCAGCCCATGTAGTGGTAGATCGGCTCGCCGTTGTAGCTGAAGCGGGTGGTGCCGTCCGGCATCAGGCCCTTGCCCTGGGTGGCGCGCACCTTCTGGCACAGGTTGGTCTTGCCGGATTTGCAGAACTTGCACTCGCGGCATTCGGCCGTGTACAGCGGGATCACGTGATCGCCCACCTGCACCGAGGTCACGCCCTCGCCCACCGCCTCGACGATGCCACCGCCCTCATGGCCGAGAATCGCCGGGAACACGCCCTCGGAGTCGGCGCCGGACAGGGTGTAGGCATCGGTGTGGCACACGCCGGTGGCGACGATACGCACCAGCACCTCACCGGCCTTGGGCGGCGCCACGTCCACTTCAACGATCTTGAGCGGCTGGTTGGGGCCAAAGGCGACGGCGGCGCGGGACTTGATCATGGACGTTCTCCGGTGAATGAAAAGTGCCGGAGAGTGTAGCCACCTGCGTTTTTCTGGATAATCCAAGCCACAGCAAAACATTATTGCCACACAGGGATAATCCATGAGCGGATGGGAAGGTCTCGACGAGTTCGTCGCGGTGGCCGAGTGCGGCCAGTTCACCGCCGCGGCCGAGCGCCTGGGGCTGTCGTCATCGCAGGTCAGCCGCCAGGTCGCGCGCCTGGAGGAACGCCTGCAGACCCGCCTGTTCTACCGCAGCACGCGCAAGGTGGCGCTGACCGAGGCCGGGCAGACCTTCCTGCAGCACTGCCAGCGCCTGCAGGACGCCCGCGAGGAAGCCCTGCGCGCCATCGGCGACCTGGCCGGCGAGCCCAAGGGCCTGCTGCGCATGACTTGCGCCGTGGCCTACGGCGAGCGCTTCGTGGTGCCGCTGGTGAACAGCTTCATGGAGCGTCACCCGCAGCTGCGGGTGGAGATCGAACTGAACAACCAGCCCCTCGACCTGCTGCAGGGCGGCTTCGACCTGGCCATTCGTCTCGGTCGCCTGCAGGACTCGCGGCTGGTTGCCACCCGCCTGGCACCCAGGGTGATGCACCTGTGCGCAGCCCCCGCCTACCTGGCGCGCTACGGCCGGCCGCACTCGCTGTCCGAGCTGGCCCGGCACAACTGCCTGGTCGGCAGCAGCGATCAGTGGAGCTTCCAGCAGGACGGCCGGGAAACCAGCCTGCGCGCGCAGGGCAACTGGCGCTGCAACAGCGGCGAAGCGGTGCTCGACGCCGCCCTGCGCGGCTTCGGCCTGTGCCAGCTGCCGGACTACTACGTGCAGCCGCACCTGCGCAGCGGCGCGCTGATCGACCTGCTGCCGCAGCAGCGCCCGCCGCACACCGCCGTATGGGCGCTGTATCCGCAACAGCGGCACCTGTCGCCCAAGGTGCGTCTGCTGGTGGCGTTATTGAAGGAAGAACTGGCGCGGCGGCCGGAGTACCAGGAGGTTCCGGCCTAGGCCGGCGTGAGGCAGTCCGGCCCCTCAAAGGCGGGATCGTTGATCAGCGTGCTCAGGGCCCGCTCGCGCAGTGGTGGCTGCGGCGCTTCCAGCAGGGTCTGCAACACCTCGACCGGGGTCTGCGGGTCGAGCCAGGCGCGGGTCGCCGCCTGGTCGAGGACGATCGGCCGGCGCAGGTAACTGGCTGGCGCGGTGATCATCGCCACGCTCAGGTAGGTCTGCCCGGCGGTTGGGTAGGCCTCCCAGATCCCGGCCAGGTACAGCAGCCCCTCGCTGCTCATCCAGTACGGCCGTTTGCGGTTGGCCTGGCCACGCCACTCATAGAAACCATTGGCCGGCAGCAGGCAGCGGCGCTGACGAAAGGCCTCGCGAAACATCGGCTGCTCGGCCAGCGTCTCGGCGCGCGCGTGGGCCGGCGCCTTGCTGAAGTCATCGAGCCAGGCCGGCGTCAGCCCCCAGCGCCCGGCCGCCGCCTGCAGCTCGCCCTCGGGCTGGTGCACGAACAGCACCTGAGCGCCCGGCGCCAGGTTCCAGCGTTGCGGCAACGACTCGGGAAAACCCGGCAGGCTCGACAGGGCCTGGGGCCAACGGAACAGGGCGTAACGTCCACTCATGGGCGGCGGGGTTTCCAGCAGAAGGCGGCAGAAGAACTCAACACAGCAGCACGCCGGGGAACCCATCTGGCTCCTCGCCCGGCAGCGGCGCGGCGGCATTGTACGCGGCGATCAGCCGCCGCGCCCGCTCGGCCTCCTCGTCCTCCACCAGCAGGCCGAGCAGGCCCAGCGCCGGCAACTCGCCCACTGCCCCGAGCAGATGACGCCCGGCCAGATGCGCCTCCACCCCCTCGCTGGCCAGCATGCCCAGCAACAGCTCCGCCTCCAGCAGGTCCTGCGGCTCGTAGATGCGTTGCATCAATCGTTCTCCCCGCGCACATCCAGCGACCAGTTTTCGCCATCGGTCTGCAGGGAAAAAACGATCGGCCGACAGCACACCGGACAGTCCTCGACATACTCCTGATCACCGGCAGACAGATCGAGCAACGCCTCGACCTCTTCCCAGCAATAGGGGCACTGATACATCTGTGATTCCAGCATCGCGGCCTCCGTGTGAGTTGCTGTTATGGTCATCGCGAGCTGACAAAGTCTCATTCTGTCCTATGGAACAGTAGCTTGTCCGAGGCACTTCCCACTGATCGCCTTTTCGGCCCTGCCCGTGCTGCTTTCGAGAACGCCTATGCCTACTGCAGCTTTAAGACTCCGGGTCGGCTCACTCATATCCTGCGTCAGACCTTCGTTTCTCACTTCGTCATGGCTGGCGGCGACCTGCGCACGCTAAAAGACATCCTGGGCCATTCCGAGATCACGACGACGATGATTTACGCGCACCCTGTTCCAGAGCTTTTGCACAAGGCTTTGATCCCGCTCGTCACTTGCGCTGAACCATTGAAAATCACACAGTCTGCTGCACAGATTGGTTCTACCCCATTTACACGGAGCGTTGATCTAGCCATGCACCACAACCCTGTCTCTTATCTCTGTGCCTTTCTTTCGCTCATTGGCATAAAACCGTTTTTTTTAGGTGCGGCTCAGCGCTCTGATTTTCGTTGGCTTCTTCGCAACCAAGCTGACCTATCCCAACTCCCCCCCGAACAGCTCACCATCCGAGAGAACGAATGCAAAGGCTCAACTGCGCGTCGCTGTGTCTCGCTACGCAATAAAACCCTCCTCTCTCTCGCGTGGGTTCTATCTGCCATCGCTCTTGCGTACTTGATGCTTTTCCAGCACTTCGAAATCTCCTCACTAACTCGTCAGCATGGCTTCGCTGTCGCATCGCTGATAGCTTTTTCATGGGCAACACTTGGTCGCTTGGGATGGTCTGATCAGTCCTTTAAAGGAACCACCATCTTTGAGAGATTGGATGTATTTCTGTTCTGGCTTCTCTATTGGTTGGGCACCTGTTTCGGAGTCGTGGCGGCTTTAAACGCTTAGCCTCAGCTATCTCAGGACTCCTCTGTGGTCATAACGTAGGCAATTATTAAAAGGGACAGACTTATTTTCCATATGCAGGAACAACAGACGCATTGCGCATGCTGCAAGGTTGTTAACACGATCTGTTTCTGGGGGCCGCGCCCTGAAGCCCGCTGGAAACGGCCAGTTCTTGTTCTGTGCGCACTGCCATTCGTATTCGGCATTCCCGTGTTGCTGTGGCATGTCTGGGGGCGTGCCGACAGAGCTTTTCTATGGTTGCCGTGCATTCCATTGTTCCTGCTGGCCATCCTGGGTTTAGTTGTGGGCATTCGAGGATGCAATGCTTGTGTTGCTCGGCTTTGCGGGGAGCTCTAGCAGGGCAGTCAAACTCGCGCCCTTCGGCATCTGCCTGGCTGAATCTCTGCGCCCACCGGACCGGCGCAGTGCCCCGGTGCATTGGGATCAGGCGCTATCCCTCAATCCGCGTTGCTGCTCCACCGTCAGCCAATGGACACCGGCCATCGCGCTACGTAATGTGCTCGCCCGTTGTGGTGCAGCCGATTGCGCTGCAGGAATTCACCAGCACCAACGCTGGACACGTACAGGGAATGTCATGCGATTGAAAACCTTCTTCTCGTGCCTTTTTGCGGTACTGCTGGGCGCTGCATTGGCCGTTGCGGTCAAGTTTGGCTACAACCTTCCCGGTGTGTCGGCCCCCACCGACCTGTTCATGTTCATCCTGGATTCCCCAATCGGAAAACTGGCCTTGGCCAATTGGGGTGGACAGGGTGGCCTCCTGATCGCCATTGCGCTCCGGGCTTTCCCCTATAGCGTGGTCATCGGCTTGGCGGCTGGCGTGGTGCTTGGCAAGCTCAGATTCAAGCGCGCCTTCTGCTATTCGGTGTTGTGGATACTGGTTGCAGATGCCGTGTTTGGCTATCTCGTGCTGTCCGACTCAACACCGGAGCAACTGGCCAATCTGCAGCAAGAAATCGGCCTGATGATCTGGACCGATGTTTGGGTCTACGGCTGGTACTTCCTTGCGCTCTACATCGCCTACACGCTCTCCAGGCGTGTGGCATCGCGGTTCACCAAACCATCCCGCAAGCTCGCCAATGCCGGCTAAATCTCTATCGGGCTTTGGCTGCCTTGTGACCAGGGTGCAGGCGATCAGCAGGCAATTGCCGGGCGGCTGTCGGATCCACGCCAACAGTGACGATGCCTGCACTGAGCTGATGTGACTTGCCGCTATGGTAGCCCCTGCCTCATATTCCCTCACAAACCCTTATAGAACAGTAGTTTGCACAATGCACAGCATTCTAAACGCTTACAAAAGCTATATAACATGTAGTCTTGTAGGCACGAGCCTTCTCTGTTTAGCTTAGGCCTCTCTACCACCCTACTCCGGCTATGCCTTCACATGACCGAAAAAAACAAACTGATTGAAAAGTATCATTCCAATCAAGAGAGCAACATATATTTTCTAATGGCCGTCTCTGCCTCTGCAATCGGTTTCGCCTTCACTCAAGCAAAGGTTGAACCGCTAACATTAAACCACGCCTCACTAGCGCTGGCACTTGCTCTTTGGGCCGCAAGCTTTTATTGCGGAAACGAATCAATACAGTGGTCAACAAGCTTTGTAAAAAAGAATGCAGACTACCTTTCCCCTAATTTCTTCCCTGAACTAACAGAAAACCAAAAAATAACCCTGATACAGTCATCAGCAGAACATCACTCGAAAAAAATAATACTCCACAGCCGAATGCAAAATCACCTTCTCATCCTGGGAGCATTTTCCTATAGCACCTTCCACATATTAAGCATGTTATCCGTCTCAGCATAAATAACAGATAACAAAACTTACCAACCTCATCTAGCCACAAATCAAAGTCAATCAAAAAGTCTAAAGGAGATCATCAAAAATGGCAGGCCGCTTTGAAATACCATCCATACTAGGAAATCTAGGCAGCCTAACCAGTAGCACACTTCAATCGCCGGGACCTCTTTTTCCTGACAACAGAAGCCGTGCTGAGAGAAGGGAGGACTTCGAGAGAAAGCTCAAGGCTCTCGACAAAAATTCGATAGAAGCGCTCAGAGATAGAGTTCGCGACTCTAACGACCCTGACGAACTTGCAGCAATGAAAGAGGATATTCAGAATTCACTGACAAAGCTCATAATATTCTATGATAACTTCGAAAGCTTAAATTCAGAAGAATCCAGAAAAGTCTCACTAAAAGAAAGAGAACTTAAGCTTGAGGCTCGCTATGACTGGCGGGAGAAATCACGCCTATTTCTATTCCGCATATTAGGGTCAGCTCTAGTAGTCGTTACCTTGTTTTTTATTGGTTACGTAGAGCATGAATACGAATGGGCGCGACTGCCGATGACGAAATACCTAAACACAAGCACAACACTGCCATAGCGCTCTTCCACACCTCATGTTTCTATAAGTTTCATCGCGACTGCTTTTGAGCGGGCATTTCTTTAACGCCTTCAACAAGCCCATCCTTCATCTGTGCTAAAACTGCTATCCCTACAAGAAAAATTATTGCCTTCAAGATCATCCTTTCTGCGCTCAATCCCTTGCCCCTCTATCCTTACTAAACCAGAGCCATGCCACAACAGCCTTTTTCAGCAACCCCAGCTGGAACTTCCAATTTTTGACCTGCTTGTCTCGCGCGCGCGCTGACACCGCCTCTACTCGAACTTTCTACAACTAAACACATCCTATGCAATATCAACATAATTCTTAATATATCTACAAACCTCATCATTCATTCTATTCAATTCCCTAGATGCCTTTACTGCCGTCTTCCTAGCAATATCATAATTATAAATTTTCTCATAAAACTCATAATCATCAATCTCACCTTTTTCCTCAACCATTTCCTCCTGCTTGATTTTCATCTTCATGCAATGACGAAATGCCACAATCTCTTTCCATGCATAGCTATTAATAGCAACACACTTAGAATACAGCTCATCTGAAAAAAAGAACGGGCGATTCTTTCTAAGATAATCTGAACACTCCATTACAGCGGCCTCTGCCGCAGAAGCACACTCCTCATCCCTCGCCCCAGAAGCAGTAAAATATAAATTCGTCAATCTCGCAGTACAATCCAAAGCATCATCCAACCTACTCCACAAGCCTTTGTAAACAGAGACTTTTGAGCTAGCCATCTCTACCTGGTAGCGCTGAGTTAATCTAAGAAAAATTAAATTATGACCAAGAGCAAACAATATAAGGAGCGAGCCAAAAAGGTATGCATCCAAATCTGGCACCTCTACCCCGAGGTCTATCTCGAATATTTTTTTTAGGATAGCGCTAAACAATAGATGCTCAAGCAGGGGAGTTGCGACAACAGCTGCACCAACAAATAAAACAAGCCTTGTGGCAAAATTCGAAAAAGGGCTACGCAATTTAACTCGCAGCCACTGCGCTACCACATCCCAGGCTTCATCAAACTTTTGCTTTAACCCTTCCCGCATACCTACCTCTCCCTGCTAAATAGTCAGCGAACCACTTCTGCTTTTATCTGCTATCCACTTTGGGTCCTTCCACTTTCCGATCTGTCTCTGTGGAGCCTGGACTGATTTGCCCCCTGCTCGGGTCAACCTTGCCGTGAACGATGTACAGCTCGTACTCGGGATACGCCTTTATGAGCTCAGAGAAATCCTCCAATCGGGCCTTCGTCCTTAGGTCCGTAGCCACGGTCTGCCATCGACGGCGCTCCGTTATCCCGGTCTTTTTCGCCAGGGTCGACGGCCCTATATAACGAACAACCTCTCTTAGGCGTTCTTCCATATTCTTAAAAGTTCTCAAAAATGACGAATATTTCTACCTGTCGTATTTTCGTCATGTATTCTTTCCCTGTCTGACGAATATTACGTCACGCATATCTAGTTAGAGATTATCAGACATTGTGAGGCTTACCAGCTACGTGAGCCCCATTAATGCAGGGAGACAGCAGCATATGAGCAATGTTTTCGTGGTCCTTCCCCCAGTCTGCACCCGCGAAGAATTCGCCCGTCTGACCGGTCTAGAGGTAAAGGGTGGCTCCGTTGTGCTGGGTATGTGCAATCAATCCACCCTCCCAACCGTCAAGGTCGGTCGCCACTCCCTCGTCAACGTCTACCAGATCATTCAGGACCTCGGCGCAGGTAAGACCGAGTTCCTTCCCGGCGACTACAGCTGAGGTCGCCGCTATGAGTCGCACTGATCCCCAATTCAAGCTCCGCATGCCCCCTGCCCTCCGCTCTCGGGTTGAGCAGGTCGCACAGCTGGCCCGTCGCTCTATCAATGCCGAGCTGGTTCACCGCCTGGAGCAAAGCTTCGCTTTGGAGGTATCTGCCAATGAGCCTCAACGCATACCTTCAAATCCCGCACGCCGAGAGCTGCGACTGCTCTGTGTGCTGGTCCCGTCGCGAACAGGCGTCCGCTCCTTACCAGTCCACACCCTGCGACCAGTGCCGCCCCGCGTCAGTTACCAAGGTCAATGGTTCTTGGAAGGCGGTTCCTGCCTTTACCTGCGCGAAACACACGCCACCGCCCCGGCCCCCGAGGTACTGGCACGTTATCTACGACTCGGGCAATCCTGCGCCCTTCGTGCCGATCCGCGAGCCGTTCGAACTGGAGGGCTGACCGCATGACTAGTTCGATCAATCCTACTTCGCGTGTCTGGACTCAATTTCCCGGGCTTCGCGTTGCTCATGCTTTTTCCGGTGGCCAGTCTCTTTGCGGCAGCTGGTCTGAGCCTTCTGGCATTCGTTATCCGCGCCTGCCTCACGGCTCCTACATTCGCCATTGCCTGCGCTGCCAGCGCAAAGCGGGGGTGAACCAATGAGCCTGACCGTCAGCTTTGGCCGCTATCTGTTCTGGCTGCTCGGTGAGTGGACGATTCCGCTGATCCTCGGCGCCATCTTCGGCTCGGCCTACATGACCTACAGCACTCTGGAAATCCTTGAAGCCTCGACCGATGCCTTCACCGGCTCCATTCAATCGGTCGTTGATTCCTGCACTGCCCCGACCGATCCCCCGCTCACTGCATCGCCTCCGGCGTCCGTGACTGGTCCGCCAGTCGCGGGCGACGGTGGCGACACGGGATGACAAGGGCCGTGGCCCTTGGTGTTTGACGCGATAACGGCCCGCGCATTGGCCGAGTTGTAAAACCCCGGCAAACCGAGAAACCCCTCGGGCGAAAAACTGAAAAGTTCGCCCGCGTGGACTCGCTCGGCCTGCTGAAAGGCAAACCGCGCAATCAAGCGCACCACAAGCGAGGCAATACACATGGCACGTTCCACTATGGAAGTCGCATTTCTCGGCGTTCAGAAAACCGAGGTCGAAGGCACCCGTTACGTGAAGCTGTTCTACGGCGACGAACCGGACGGCAAGACCGAGCACGGCCTTTCCATCATCGCGATGGGCGTGGTCGAGGAGGCAATCGATGAAGTCTTCGCCTCCTGCGCCAGCCTGGCGCCGCTGGAGACCATCCGTATCACCTTCGACGTAGCTCGCGGCGGTAAGAACCTCGGCAAGAATCTCGCTCTGCACATCGAGCCGGCCAAGCCCCGCGAACAGGCCCAGCGCCCGACTCAGCAACCCAACCAGATCGCCAAGCCAGCCGCACCGGCTGACGCCGCCAAGTCCTGATTAGAGGGCGGCTCCGATGGTTCGCATCTTCTGCAATCACTGCCAAGCCTGCGCCCCGGCGCGTGACTGGCAACTGATTCAGGCATGCCCGCGCTGCCGGAGTCCCCTGTGAATTTCCTCGCGTGTGAGGGCGCCTGGAGCGTCGGTGCCGGTGGTGAACCCATCTGCACCGGCACTCTGGTCAGCCTCACCCAAGAGGAAATGCAGGCCCTGTCCGGGTCTGCCCTGACCTGGGACCAAGTGACCGAGCTGCAAGGCGAAGTAATCACCCTGTTCGCGTTGGTGTTCGGCTTCCTGGCCCTGAAAAAAGTACTCAAGAGGTAATGACCGATGAAACAACACCTGCAAACCCTGAAACGCTCCCTCGGTGCCACCGCTGCTCTCGGCGTGCTGGCCATTCAACAAGCCCATGCCGCCGTCCCGGCTGGCGCGACCACTGCCCTGACCGAAGCCGGTACCGACGTCGGCACCATCGGTTGGGCCGTGTTCGGTGTGCTGGTCGCCGCTGCGGCCTTCAAGTACATGCGTCGCGCCCTGTAAGCCTGCTCGTCACGTCCCGTGCCGGGCAAGAATAACCCCGCTCCGGCGGGGTTTTCTTATCCAGCTGGAAGTAGCCGCCATGTCTCAAGAATGGTTCGTTCTGATCATCTACTGCGTTGCGATGGCCGCGCTGTTCTTTGGGCGGGTGTAAGCATGCGCCGCCTACTGATTGCTCTGCTGTGCCTCGGCCTTTCCGGCCATAGCTTCGCAGCGGTCTCCTACTACACCTCGGCCACGCCCGAGTATTTCAACACCTCCCCCAACGAAGCCTGCCGCCCGGCTATTGAGGCCAACGTTTCGTTTCCTGCGGGTCACTCCCTGGTTCAGCCCCTGGGCGATACGCTTTCGGGCTGCTCCTACCGGGCACGCAACGAAAACGGCCAAACATACGTCAATGGCTTTCTGGTTAACGGATTGCCTGTCTACGTCTTCCAGAAGTCCTGCCAACAAGGCGATGCCGGCATTCTGAACTGGCCCTTTGGAGTGAAGAACTCCCCGACCGGCGATGTGCCTCCGGCCTCGGCCATCCTGCCGCCGTCCCCGGTCTGCCAATCCGGCTGCATGCAAGAGCGTGGCGCCGTGCAGTCCTGTTTCAGCTTCCCCGATGAAGACCCGTTGAAGGTCTATTGCGACTGGAACACCACGCTCACCGGTGCCGCCTGCTCGACCGGCGATGAACCCACCAAGCCCGAGCTTCCAGACCCCGAGCCGGACCCCTGCCAGGCAGACCCCAACGCGCAAGGCTGCACCGGGGGTGGCGATACGGGTGGCGGTGATACCGGAGGTGGTGATACGGGCGGTGGCGACACAGGTGGAGGCGATACCGGAGGCGGCGACACGGGCGGTGGTGACACCGGGGGCGGCGATACCGGAGGTGGTGACACAGGCGGTGGCGACAACGGCTCAGGCGGCAATGCGGCTAGCGGCCTCGGCTGCAATGAAACCCTGTCTTGCTCCGGCGATTCGATCACCTGCTCGATCCTGAATCTTCAAAAGCAATCGCGGTGCGAGGGTCTTGTAAATGGCGATTTCGATGAACAGAGGCCCTTCATCGACGACTTCCTTTCTGGCGACAAATTCAAGCCCGAACAGGACGAGGAAATCAGCATTTCTAACCTGTTCAAAGAGGGCACCCGCTTTCTCCCCACTGGCTGCCCTCAGCCCAAGAGCATGGCTCTCACCGCCAACGGTGGCCGCTCGTTCCAGCTCAGCTACGAGCCGCTGTGCCAGTTCGCCAGTGACCTGTCCTATCTGATCGTGGCAGCGGCTGCGGTCTTCTACGCCCTGTATGTGGGCCGTGCTGTTGGAGGTGAGTGATGCCTTTCTGGCTATGGGCTGTGCAGCTGATTTTCATGATGCTTCAACCGCTGGTGAACTTCCTGTTTCGCCTGATCGGCTTCGGATTTATTACCTACGTCGGCTACAACGCGCTGCTGGATGTGGTCACCAACTACATCATCTCTCGCATGGGCTCCGGCTCCTTGGCGATCCAGCAGATCCTCGGCACGGCCAAGATCGATGTGGCGATCAACATCTTCCTGGCGGCCGTCACCACTCGCCTTGTCTTGGCCGGGTTGGATCGGGCGCAGGATCGCCGCCGTGCTCAGGTCTGGCGCAAGCCTGGCGGCACCTCCATCGAAGCATAAGGAGGCCGCCCCATGCTCTATATCCGTACCGGCAAGCCTGGACACGGCAAGACCCTCAACACCATCCGCGAAGTGGATGCCAAAGCCTTTGAAGAGGGTCGCCCGGTCTACTTCCACAACATCAACGGCCTGAAACCCGAGCTGCTTAAAGCCAGCTGGTTTCACTTCGAAGACCCGGAAAAGTGGTTCGAGCTGCCCAAAGACTCCATCATCGTCGTCGATGAGGCTCAGGGCTGGTTTGGGGCTCGCGACACCCGCGCCCGGCCCCCGGAGCACATCACCCGCTTCGAAACCATGCGCCATCAGGGCCACGAGGTGCACCTCGTCACCCAGGACCCGCGCTATATCGACGTGCACCTACGCCGCTTGTGCAATGGCCACGTGCACTACTGGCGGGTGTTCAAATCCCAGCAGCTGCTGCGCTTCGAATCCGATTCGGTGATCGAAAAGGTCGAGCTCAAAAGCAGCTTCAAGGATGCCGACAAGAAAACCGTTCGCCTGGATAAGAAGTTCTTCGGCGTCTACACCAGCGCCAACGCGAAACACCACTTCCAAACCAAACTGCCAACCAAGTTCCTGCTCGCCATCGCCCTGATCGGCGGCGCCGTGTTTCTGGTCTATCGCGCCTATGAGCGCTACGAACAGGGCAAGGCGCCTGCGCCCGTCGAGCAAAGCGCGCCCGAGGTAGATAAGGGCATTGTCGATCAGGTGAAGGGCTCGGTCGGCTCACTGATCGCACCGGCAACCACTGGCGGCAGCAGCAAAGAGCCAATCAGCGTCGAGAAATACATAGCGCTCCGCACGCCGCGGATTCCTGACGTACCCAGCTCGGCCCCGCTGTACGACGAACTCACCCAGCCCAAGACCTACCCCAAGCTCTCCTGTGTGATGAGTTCGGATGAGGGATACATCGAGCGCAACAAGCGCCGCTATCGCGTCGTGCGAGGTGCTGAGCGGGCCTATATCTGCGAGTGCTTCACCCAGCAAGGTACGTGGCACAAGACCTCATTTTCCTTCTGCCAGAACACCGTGAAGCACGGCTATTTCGATCCGGCGATCGCCGATCGGGGCAGCGAACAGGACCGCATGTCCTCCGATCGCAACCCACCCCCGATGCAACAGCCTCCGCAGGATCAGCAGCAGGACCAGCCGGGAACCACCGTTACCCGAGTCACCTACGAAAAGGGGCGCTTCCTATGGTGAACCGCGCCTGCTCCTGGGCGCCTTTTCGCGCATGCGCGAGGGACGAGCGCGGCGCAAAAGGCGCGCGCGGGACGTACCTGTAACACGTCAGATAAACAGTTCTAAACAGCACGCAAAGTCTAACAATCTAGAAAAGGGAATCTCATGAAGTTGGTTGATCATCATCGCCTTGATCCCATCACTGGCCTTGAAGACAGCAAGGGTCTGCTTTTTGTCGATCCTGACTCCGCAGAGCTGACCGACCTCACTGGCGTTCGGCTTCTTCGCTGTGGCGTCGATACCGTTCGCCAGCTCTATAGGGGTTTGATTCGACCCCAGGTGCTGGAGCTGTTTGAAAACCCCGGCTCCATCGTCAATTTCGCTGGCCAGCGCTGGCACTCCGGTCGCGTCGGTCGTGACTCCGGTTACCAGTACAAGCTGCAGAACGCCGACTTGGGTTTCGTGCTGCTGGTGAAGAACTTCAACGCCAAGCTAGACGCCATCGGTCCCCATCTGAAAATCGAAGTTTCGCCCCATGCCATCGAAGCGCTGAGCCCCGAGCGCCTACAGGCCCGGCTCGACTATTACGCCTCCCAGGTACTGAGCAACGTCGAGCTGAACCAGTGTGCCGTCCACCTCGCTCTAGATGTACAGGGTTGGACGCCCCCGGCTGATCTGGTTGCACGCATGCATTGCCGCGCGCGTAACCATCGAGACATTTCAGGCATCAACCAGATTGAATGGGCCATGAAATCCAGCGTCTACGGACGTGGCGAAACCTCTATGTTTGGCTCTGCCAATGGCCTTCAACTCTGCATCTACAACAAGACCGAGCAAGCCCGAGCCACTGACAAACTCGACTATTGGGAAGGCGTCTGGCGTCGTCGTGACAGCTTCGACGATAGCGACCCTGCCAACTACAACCCCGAGCAAGACGTATGGCGAATCGAGCTGCGCTATCACCATTCGATCATCCAGCAATTCGCCAGCGGCTCAATCGATATGCAGACCGGCGCCACCCTGGATACGTCCTCTTTTGCCGCCTTCGTCGGCCATCTGGACGGCCTTTGGCGCTATGGCATGTGCCAGTTCAAGCTCCTATCTCGCCCCGGCGTTTTTGAGCCTTTCTGGACCCTGATCCGTGACGATGTTCGGGTAGACGTTCCGGTTGATTCCCTGCTCGATGACACTGACTACCGGCGCTACCACAAGACCTCTCGAGGCTTCTCCGGCAAAAACGTGGAGCTGTTCCTGGGAAACTTCGTCAGCCTGCTGGCAAGGGAACGAGTAGGCGCAAAACAAGCGTTCAAGCGCCTTACTGAATGGGAATGCTGGCCAGTGATCCGCGACCATTACGCCGCCAAGGATATGGGCAAGCGTGACCTATACAAGCACATCAAAGCCTTGCTTGAAGAGCGTCATATACGCTGGGGTCGTGCTGTATGACTGCTAAGAAACAACCAGACGGAACGTGGTCGGTCGATTTCTATGTCGATGGTCGCGGCAGTCAACGGGTTCGCCGTGGTGGCTTCGCAACCAAAGCCCATGCGCTCCGGTTTGAACGCGATTTCGTATCGTCGCCCTCCCCTGTCATTGAGCGTTTTAGCGATCTGGTGGATCGTTGGTATCAGGTCCACGGCGTGACCCTGAAAAACGGTGCTCGTCGCTATAGGGCGCTCCAGCATATTACCCAGCGACTGAGGAACCCCCGCGCCTGCGACTTCAATGCCGCTACTTGGTCCAGCTATCGAACCGAGCGCCTCAAGACGGCCTCACCGTCCACCATCAATATCGAACACATCTACGTGTCGTCTGTGTTCACTGAGCTAGCCCGCCACGGTCATTACCATGGCACAAATCCGCTGCATGGCATGCGTCGGTTCCGTGTTGATCAAAAGTCATTGGCGTTCCTGTCCTTCGATCAGATTCAGCAGCTCCTGGCCGAGCTTGCCAAGTCGCACAATCCCTACGTTCTGATAATCGCCAAGATCGCGCTTGCCACTGGTGCCCGATGGTCTGAGGCTGAACGTCTGCGCCGCTCACAACTGCTGAGTGATCGCATCGTTTACACAGCCACCAAGAGCGGCAGAAACAGGACCGTTCCGGTCGATCCTGCATTGATTCAAGAGGCACTGTCCGTGGCACTGCCTACTGATCG
The DNA here is from genome assembly GCA_900156135.1 of Aquipseudomonas alcaligenes. Lineage (GTDB taxonomy): Bacteria > Pseudomonadota > Gammaproteobacteria > Pseudomonadales > Pseudomonadaceae > Aquipseudomonas > Aquipseudomonas alcaligenes_D. The sequence continues at coordinate 134,581 of FTMP01000007.1, forward strand.
CCTTTTCGGCCCTGCCCGTGGTGCTTTCGAGACTGCCTATGCCCGCTGCGGTTTCAAGACTCCTGGTCAGCTCACACATATTCTGCGGCATACCTTCGCGTCTCACTTCGTCATGGCTGGCGGTGACCTTCGCACCTTGAAAGATATTCTCGGCCACTCCGACATCACGACAACGATGATTTACGCTCATCTTGCTCCAGAGCATCTAGATAAGGCATTAACATTAAACCCTTTATCTCTTTCCTCCAGATGATGCAGCTCAATCATGATCCAGCTCAACTTCCCCGACCTCTACACTATACTCCTGATATTGACAATCAACCGTCACATCCCAGCTTGAAATATCACCCTCAAGGGTTACGCCACTGCACTGCAAAAAAGCCTCAACAGGAACCTTTATAGACTTATCGAACGAATCAGTACCAATAAGCAGCTCATCCTTATCAATCCAATCCCACATATACTTTGCAACATCCACAACAACACATGCATCAACTTCAGCCGCAAGCTCAATCACCCAGGAGGCTTGATCACCCTGAACGGCCCAGACCGATACAGAATTGTTATTCAGCTCGTAGTTCGCCATTACGGCTTCCACAACCTCAGACTCGACTCGCCCAGAGAATAGAACTTGCGCATCCTCAGCATGCCAATTCGAGTTTGAAATATGCTCGCCTAACGCAACCTCTAGCGCCTTGCGTAGCGGTGACGCCGGGTCATTGATTGCCTCAACAATACGATCCCTAACAGAGTTAGCTATCTCGCCGGTCGCAGCGAATAGATTCGCCAGCTCATCTATGGAGCCTACACAATAAATATGCTCCGACTCAGCAGCAAAATCCTTCCAACCGCGATCATCTGAAGCGACTATTCCCTGTGTATTGTATTCCCTAGCATAGCTCTCCAGCATAACTAGGCAGGCAGCATCAGGAAATTCAGCTTTCTTTTTTTCATTAGCAGCAAATGGAGGTAGACCAGAGAAATACAACTCAAAAATCTTACCCGCAATATGCACATCATCGAGACTGAGCACCCCACCACCGCATCTCTTAACGTAATCAAAAACCTCTTTCTCAAACTGTTTGCGCGCGTAATCCTCAACACCTGCACCATTAAAAATTTCATCAACTTGCTTTAAGTTAACAGTAGTCAGTCTTTGCAAATTCTCTGACGCAGACTGAAATTGCTTTATACTTTCCAGCACCGACACCATTTTATGCCTAACAACTTCATTGAGAATTATCTCTGGAAGCTGCAACTCCATGGTATCTGGAAGCTGCTTTGGAAGTTGAGCTAACACACCGCTATCGAATTTATATCCAGCCTGCTGAATTAAATTAGTATCAATCGAAAAGAAACTCACTTCCCCTGACCACAGCTCTCTTGCCTCTGGCACGCCTTTTGGCATACTTATTTCCTTTTATGCTCGACTCACATCCAGTCCCATGCCTGTGGACTCCCTGTGGTCAATTGGTAGTCAATCGCGACTCTTACTATACCTCCAGCCCTAGAGCCTAGAGGCTTTCATAGCCCGCATGTGACTTGCCGCTATAATCGCCGGTCTATTGCTGGCCCCGCGTCCCTGCAGGGCCAGCGGCCCCGGTGGGGCAATCCGAGTAGCCGAACAACGAGAACATGATGGGCGAATTCGATTCCATCCGACCTTACGCCGACCACGAAGTCCCCGCCGTACTGGCGCGCCTGTTGAGCGACGACACCTTCCTCGGCACCCTGACCCGCTTCCGTTTCCCGCGCCTGGCCGGGCCATTCGGCTGGTTGCTCAAACCGCTTATCGCCCATCTGCTGCGGCGCGAGACGGCCGATATCGCCTCGGTGGATGCCCTGCAGGCGCGCATCGAGCCCTATATCGACCGCACCGTGGAGCGCGCCACCGACGGCATCAGCTTCTCCGGCATCGAGCACCTGAAGGCGGGCACGCCCTACCTGTTCCTGGCCAACCACCGCGACATCGTGATGGACCCGGCCTTCGTCAACTACGCGGTGTTCCACGCCGGGCTGCCGACCCCGCGCATCGCCATCGGCGACAACCTGCTGCAGCGCCCCTTCGTCAGCGACCTGATGCGCCTGAACAAGAGCTTCATCGTGCACCGCAGCATCACCGGGCGGCGCGAGAAGCTGGCGGCCTTCCAGCTGCTGTCGGCCTATATCAACCACTCGATCCGCGAGGAAGGCCAGTCGATCTGGATCGCCCAGGCCGAAGGCCGGGCCAAGGACGGCGACGACCGTACCGATTCGGCGATCCTCAAGATGTTCCACATGGCACGCAAGGATGAGCCGTTCGCCGAGGCGCTGGCGGCGCTGTACCTGGTGCCGGTTTCGATCAGCTACGAGTACGACCCCTGCGACCAGGCCAAGGCCCGCGAGCTGCAGATTCGCGCCAGCACCGGCGGCTACGAGAAGGCGCCGGGCGAGGACGACGCCAGCATTGCCCTGGGCATCACCGGCTACAAGGGCCGCGTCCACGTGCATTTCGGCGCGCCGGTGCGCGAAGGTTTCGAGGATGCCAAGCAGCTGGCCACGCTGATGGACCAGCACATCCTGAGTGGCTACCGGCTGTTCCCGGTGCACCTGCTGGCCTATGCCGAGTGGGAGGAGCGCGATAGTGCCCTCGCCGTGCCATCGGTCGAGCAGCTGTTCCCCGCAGCGGAAGTCACCACTGCCCGCAGCGAGTGGCAACGTCGCCTGGCGGCCTGCCCCGCCGAGCAGCGTCCCTGGCTGATTCGCCAGTACGCCACGCCGGTACGCAACCAGTACCGCATCAAGGCCGGCCTGCCGCTGTAAGTGCAAGGCCCGCCGAGCCATGCGGCGGGCCTTTTTAATCTGATCATCCGGCCAAACTTTCAGCGCTATTCCGATATATATCCGCCCGCGCTTCAAGTTGCTTCACACGCTGCTGTTTTTTCTCGCCAAAGCCCACATATTCAGCAACTAACGCTGGCAATTAGCCACGAACTTTGGTTAGTTATCGCCCAGGGAAAACCGGCAACTTTTATTGACCGGACGGTGTGCGCAAACTTCTGCCCGAGTGCATTCTTCGCCGCCTTCCGCAGCTCGAACCGGCCCGGCCCACGGTCTGAAAAGGAATTTGCACATGCGCCGCGTCGTGATCACCGGAATGGGGCTGGTATCCAGCCTCGGCAATGACCTGGAAAGCGTGACCCGCCATCTGCGCGAGGGGCGTTCGGGTATCCGTTTCAACCCCACCTACGCCGAAGTCGGCATGCGCAGCCAGGTGTGCGGCGCGGTGCCGCTGGACATGGATGCGCTGAACATCGACCGCAAGGTCAAGCGCTTCATGGGCGACGCCGCGGCCTATGCCTACCTGGCCCTGCAGCAGGCGATCAAGGATGCCGGACTGAACAACGCGCAGGTTTCCCACCCGCGCACCGGTCTGATCGCCGGCTCCGGCGGCGCCTCGGCGTTCAACCAGATGGAGGCGATGGACATCCTGCGCGAGAAGGGCATCGCCCGCGTCGGCCCGTTCCGCGTGCCGCGTACCATGAGCAACACAGTCTCCGCCTGCCTGGCCACGCCGTTCCGCATCAAGGGCCTCAGCTACTCCATCGCCTCCGCCTGCGCCAGCAGCGCGCACTGCATCGGCCACGCCATGGAGCAGATCCGCATGGGCAACCAGGACATCGTCTTCGCCGGTGGCGGCGAGGAAGAGCACTGGAGCCAGAGCTACCTGTTCGACGCCATGGGCGCCCTCTCCAGCCAGCACAACGACAACCCGGAAAAGGCCTCGCGGCCCTACGACACGCGCCGCGACGGCTTTGTCATCTCCGCCGGCGGCGGCATGGTGGTGGTCGAGGCGCTGGACCATGCGCTGGCGCGGGGCGCGCGCATTCACGCCGAGATCATCGGCTATGGCGCCACCTCCGACGGCTACGACATGGTCGCGCCCAGCGGCGAAGGTGGCATGCGCTGCATGCAGCAGGCGCTGGCCAGGGTCGAGGAGCCGATCGACTACATCAACGCCCACGGCACCTCCACCCCGGTGGGCGACTTGGCCGAGATGCGCGCGATCCGCAAGGTGTTCGGCCGCCAGATGCCACCGATCAGCTCGACCAAGAGCCTGTCCGGCCACGCGCTGGGCGCCGCCGGCGTGCATGAGGCCATCTACTGCATGCTGATGATGCGCGAGAACTTCATCGCCGGCTCGGCCAACATCGACAACCTCGACCCCGAGCTGACTGACATGCCGGTGCTGCGCGAGGCGCGCAGCGGGGTGAACCTGAACACGGTGATGAGCAACAGCTTCGGCTTCGGCGGCACCAATGCCACCCTGGTGCTGAAGCGCTGGGAAGGCTGAAGCCTCCTCTCCCTAAGCGGGCCGCCCGCCCCCTCTCCCGCCAGCGGGAGAGGGGGAGCACTCGTAGCCCGGATGTAATCCGGGAAGCAGGCTGCTCCGTCCCCCGGATTGCATCCGGGCTACCGTACTGGCAGGCATGAAAAAGCCGGCTTAGCGCCGGCTTGTTGCAGCGCTGGAGGATCAGGCCGCCAGACCTACCCCACCGGTGGCGACCAGGATCTGCCCGCGAATGGCACTGGAGCGCTCCGAGGCGAGGAAGGCGACCACATTGGCGATTTCCTCGGGTTCCAGCGCCCAGCGCCGGCCGCAGGATTCCATGTTGGCGATCATGCGCGGCCACATCTCCGACAGGTACGGCAGCATCTCGCTGCGCACCAGCCCGCCGCACACGCCGTTGACGCGGATGCCGCGGTCGTAGAGCTCCACTTCCAGGTAGCGCACCAGGTTCTCCAGGGCTGCCTTCATCAGGCCCAGCGGGTAGTTGGGCAACACCAGGTGCGAGCCCACCCCGGAGATGGCGCAGATGGTGCCGCCGGCCGGCATCAGCGGCGTCACGGCATTGATCACCGCCACGTTGCCGACCAGGCTGGTGCCGAACAGCTGCTTCCAGTCGTGCTTGGTCAGTTCGAGAACCGGCTTGAACGGCGAGCTGGCGGCGTTGAGCACCAGGTGGTCGATGCGCTCCAGACCGTCCAGGCGCAGGCTCTTGATCATCTGCTCCACGTCGCGGCTCTCGGAGATATCCGCCAGCGCCTTGTAGGCACGCACGCCACGCGCCTCGGCGCGGGCCACCAGGTTGTCCAGGTTGGCGGCACCCTTGCCCTGGCTGCGCCGGTAGTTGAGCACTACATCGAAGCCGTCATCGATGAAGCGCTCGGCGATGGCCGCGCCTATGCCGCGGGCGGCGCCGGTAATGAGGACGACTTGCCGTTCCGTTGTCATAACTCTCTCTCACTCTGTATATGAAGTGCGCTCGCCAACAACAACTTCAATAACAGCAGCGCAATATTAAACGCCTACTTGCAGGCACAACTTTTCCTGCACTCTGGCGCATCGTTTATTACTGCCAGCCGGGCAACTTGAAAGCCCTCCGACCAGCAACTTTTCAATTGCTCAGGTAAACCTGAACGCCTCGGCAATCAGCAACTTCGAAGCCCGCTTCGCCGGAATGATCGAGGCCAGTACAGCGGTAACGATGGCCAGCGCACAGGTGAACCAGAACAGGTCGACGTCCTCGTCCCACAGGATGAAGGCCAGGTAGCCCTTGGTGTAACCCGGCGACGGCGGCATGGGCAGGCCGTGGATGTTGATCAGCTCGGCCAGGCCGATGCCCACCGCCACGCTGAGCGCAGCGCCGAGCAGGCCGATGAAGATGCCCTCGAGGATGAACAGCCGCCCCACCTCGCGCTGGGTCAGGCCCAGGGCACGCAGGGTGGCGATCTCGCGGGTGCGCTCGACCACGTTCATCATCAGCGTGTTGCCGATCATGAAGACCACGATGACGCTGACGATCGACTTGATGAAGAAGAAGATGCCGTCGAACAGGCTGACCACCTGGTGGTAGTACACCGCCAGCTCGGACCAGGGCCGCACCTCCAGCGCCAGGCCATGCTCGGCGATGATCGCCTGCACCCGCTTGAGCGCGGCGTCGGTCTGCGCGGTGTCGTTGAGCAGGATGATGATGCGGCTGACCTCGTCGGTTTCCAGCAGCGCCTGGGCGGTTTCCAGCGGCATCTTCAGCGAGCGGTCGTCGTACTCCTTGATGCCCGACTCCATCACCCCGCGCACCGTCACCGACATGGCGTTCTGCCCGCCCTTGGGATTGACCACCAGCAGGTCCAGCTCGCTGTCGTAACCGGCGCCCAGGCCCTTGGCCACGCCGGTGCCGATGGTCACGCCGAGGCCGTCGATGCGCGACAGGTCGCTGCCCAGCACGATGCGGTCCAGCGCGCCCAGGGTCAGCGAGCTGGCCGGTTCGATACCGACGCCGGAGATGAAGGTGGACGTCTCCGACTCGTAGTGCGAGGCGATGCCGGAGAACTCGATCTGCCCGGTCACCGTCTTCAGCAGCGGCCCCAGTTCGGGGTCGGCGGCGAGGATGCGCTTGATCTCCTGGTAGCCGGGGATGCCGTGGCGCAGCGGGTTGGTGGCGCCGCTGGCGAGGTAGCCTTCGCGGTACAGCTGCAGGTGGCCGAGGTTGGTGCGAATGGTCTGCTCGCGCAGGGCCGAGAAGGAGTGCTGGACGAAACCACCGAAGGTGAACACCGCCACCCCACCCATGATGATCGCCAGCAGGGTGATGCCCGAGCGGCGGCGCTGGCGGAACAGGTTGGCGAAGGCATAGCGGATCGAGGTGGGCCGGCGCAGAGCGGTCCACAGCACCAGCAGCAGGGCGTAGACGATGATGGCGTTGGCCAGGTAGTACAACAGCTCGCTCATGGCGCCGCCTCCACGATCGGGGTCAGGACCCGCTCCACCTCGGCGCGGGTGATGGGCAGACGGTCCTCGGCCTGCAGCAGTTCGCGCCAGGGCGAGACCAGGGCGTTGGCCGCGGCCTCATCGCCCGCCGCGCGTTCGGCGCGCGCCTGCAGGAAGCCCACCAGCGGCAGCAGCTCTGCCGGCACCTGCTCGGCGTGTTCACGCAGGTAACGCAGGTCCTTGAGCGCCACCACATGGCGGCCGAACTCGGCCGGCACGTAACAGTCCAGGCGCGCGCGCAGCAGGCGCAGGCGCCAGTCCTCGGGGTTCTGGTCGACCGCCTCGTCCATCAGGAAGAAGCCGCGCTTGGCCAGCTCGGCGGCGCGGAAGTAGTTCTGCCGTTTGACGTACTCGCCGGCCATGAACAGCCAGCCGTAGCCCTCGTAGAGCTTGGCCGGCAGGTCGTCGGGGTGCTGTTCGCGCCAGGTCGCCAGCGCTTCCAGGGTACGCTCGTCGAGGCCCTCGCTGGGCGCCCGCACCACGGCCAGGATGCCCTGCTCACGCACGGGCGCAGACGCATGGCGCGACACCAGCGCATCCAGGGCGGCGCGCCCCTGCTCACGCAGCTGATCGGCGTCGATGGAAGCCTGGGCGCCACCCGCGACCAGCAGGCTCAGCAGCAGTAGCCAGCGGCTCATGGCGCGATCCTCCCGTCGGCGATGCTCACCACCCGCCCGGCCACATCGCGCACGGCATCGGAGTGGGTGGAAATGATGAAGGTGGTGCCGTTCTCGCGGTTGATTTCCTGCATCAGCTCCAGCACCGAGCGGCCGGTTTCCGAATCCAGGTTGCCGGTGGGTTCGTCGGCGATCACCAGCGCCGGCTTCTTCACCAGCGCGCGGGCGATGGCCACCCGCTGCTGCTGGCCGCCGGACAGCTCCACCGGCCGACGCAGCGCATGCTGCTGCAGGCCGACCCGCTCCAGCGCCTGCATCACCAGGTGGCGCGCCTGCTCCTTGCGGTAGCCGTTGAGCATCAGCGGGTAGTAGACGTTGTCGAACACGCTGAGCACCGGCAGCAGGTTGAAGAACTGGAAGATGAAGCCGATCTCGCGGGCACGCAGTGCGGCCAGCTCGCGGTCGTCGAGGTCGGCCAGGTCCTGGCCGAGGAAATGCACGGCGCCGGCACTGGGACGGTCGATCCCGCCGATCAGGTTGAGCAGCGTGCTCTTGCCGCTGCCCGACTGGCCCACCAGCGCGACGAACTCGCCACGCTCGATCTGCAGATCGATAAGGCGCAGCGCCTGCACGCGGCCCTCACCCTTGCCGTAGCACTTCTCCACCGCGCTCAGGCGCACGATGGGCAACTGGGTCGCCTTGACCAGCTGCAGCCGGCGGGTCTCGCCGGGCGCCGGCGCCTGCGCCAGCTGGGCATCCTTGTCCATGCTCATCACTCCCCCCGCAGCAGCCAGGTGCCGCCCTGGCTGTCACTCAGGCTAAGCAGCGCCGGCGGGGTATCCGCCGTCGCCGCCTTGCGTTCGGCATGCCGTTGCAGCGCCAGCAGCGGATTGAGCCCGCCACTGTCGCCGAAGCGCCGGCAGATGTTTTCGTACACCCAGTGCTCACCAGCAGCGGCCACCGCGCCCGCCTCGACCTGATCGAGCAGGCTGGACGGGTAGTGGCCGCCGTAGACCAGCGCGCGGCGCTCCGGCAGTTGCTCGGCCCAGCGCTCGCCCAGCCACTGGCCAGCCGCCTCGCGGCCGGCGGGTGCCTGCAGGTAACGCGGCTCGCCCAGCAGCAGGCCGGGCTGACGCGCGTTGGCCAGCGCCTCGGCGCGCCGCAGCACCATGAAACCGGCGCGCTCCACCAGCGGCGCGTTGTGCTGGCCACCACGGCCCAGCCAGGCGCGCTCGGCGGCGTTGCCGCTGAGCGCCTCGGCGAAGCACAGCACGGGAAAACTGCGGAACAGCCCGCCCAGCAGCACGCTGTCGGCGGCACCGCTGTGCAACAGCGACTGCGCCATGCGCAGGGCCTGGATGAAGGCTCCGCGCCCCGCCTGCACCTTGCAGGAGAAAGCCTCGGTGGCCTGGTCGCGCAGGATGAATTTGGGGATCACGTCGAGATCGAAACTGTCGCGCCAGTTGAACGCCTGCTCCAGGTGCGAACTCTGCCCCCAGAAGTCGAAATACAGCAGGGCCATGCGCTCACGCGCGCTGCGCCGGCCGCAGCTGGCCTCGGCGGCGGCCACCGCCTGCTTGGCCGCCTGGGCGACGGCAGTGAGCGTGTCGCGGTAGCCGGACTTGGCCGCATCCAGGCCACCGTCCTGACTGAAACGACTGAAATCCCACTGGCGCCGGCCGGTCTGGCGCGCAGCCTTGCGGTATAGCTGCGCCTCCCAGGCTCTGAACCAGCGCGGCTCGAAACGCTGCGGGGCGCGCTCTGTCTGCAGTACCGAGAGACCAACCAGGGCCAGGGTATTGCTGCGCTGCTCGGGCTGCGCCTGCAGCTCGTCGGCGCTGGCCGGGCGTAGCGGAGTCAACTGCATTTCTTCGACAGACATGATGCTCTCGCTTATCCGGCCAGCCGCGTCAGCGTGCAGGCAGCCATGGAACCTTCGATACCCAGACCCAGCTTGACCAGCTTGTCGCTGTGCAGCGTCAACGGGGCGGCATCGGCGTGCAGGTGCACCCCGGCGACGTCCAGCGGCGCCAGGGCCTTGAAGGCCAGCAGGCGACGCTCGCGCAGGGCGTCGGCAGCGATGGCCAGGTCGGTCAGGCCGCTGGCCGCCACCTGGTAGCCAAGCTGCGCCTTGTAGGAAACGGCCGGCACGGCGTGGTCGCCCCACAGCTTGCGCACCGCCATCAGCTCGGCCTGGTCGCTGCCGCGAATGCCGTTGCCGTGCATGAACAGGCAACCGATGTCGGCCGGCGTGGCGGCGGCTTGCTCCAGCGAGGCCTCGACGGTGCGCGCCAGGGTGCGGAAATCTGGCGCGAAGGACTGCCCGCCGCGCCCGGAGCCACCGCCCTGGCAGACGGCGAAACCATCGATGCGCAGTTGGCCGCGGCCGCCGCGAGCCTGCAGGTGAGCCTCGCTCTCAAGGATCGCCAGCGCCGCCCCACCGCCTAGCAGCACGCCCTCGGTGGCGGCCGAGAACGGCTGCGCCACCTCGCGGGCCAGGGCGTTGACCCCGCCCATGAACATCAGGTTGTACTGCGACACCTGCTGCCAGGAGGCCACCAGCACCAGGTCGGCGGCGCCGCTCTCGATCGCCTGACGGGCGAGGAACAGCGCCGACAGGCTGGAGCAGCTGGCCGTGGACAATGCCAGCGGCGGCAGCGCCAGGCCGATGCGGCGCATCAGCAGGCGACCGAGGCGCTCCTCGGCATAGCTGTCGCTGTGCATCTGGCGGATGCCGGGGTTGAACAGCAGGTCCTCGGCATCGTTGCGCTGCAGGTAGGCGGTGAACTTCATGACGTCCGGCTGCACGCCCTGGCCGCCGATGTAGCACTGCACGCGCGAACCGGCCAACTCGGCACGGCTCAGGCCGGCCTGGGCCAGCGCTTCGTCGAGCACCTTCTCGATCAGCGCGCAGGCGGTCTCGGCATCGCCGCCGGCGGGGTTGCGCCGGGTCGCCGGCAACGCCGGCATCGCCACCTGCTGCGGATTGAACAGCAGGCCATTGCCCTGAGCCGCCCGCTCGCTGGCGAAAAAGCCCGTGCGCGGGCCGAGGCGCTGCTCGGCCAGCGCCGCGCAAAGCGAGGCCGCATTCTGGCCAAGGGCGTTGAACACGCCCAGGCCGGAGATCACCGCACGCCCGGCGTCAGCCATCCTTGCGCACCAGCAGGGCGTAGTTGTTGCCCCCATCCGAAGCACCCAGCACCAGCGCGTGGCGCACCTCACGGCGCAGCGGCTGGCGCACGAAGGCGATGTCGTCGGCGCAGAACTCGCGGGTGTAGGGAATCGGCGCGATCTCGTCGCTGCGCATGATCTGCAGCACCTGCGCCAGGTTGAGCAGGCCGGCGGCCGATTCGACGAAGCCGAAGTGACCGTTGTAGTTGACCAGCGGCACCTCGGCCGCCAGCGCGCCGAACACGGCGCGCACTGCGTCCAGTTCCTTCTGCGCGCTGTCACCGGTGCCCCAGCTGGTGCCGCAGATCAGATCGACCTCGCTGGCCTGCAGGCCGGCTTCGGCCAGCGCCTGCTGGATCGCCGCGATCATCGCGTTGCCGGCGGCCAGGCCGGATTCGCCCGGGTAGGCGGCATCGCAGGAGCGGCCATAACCGAGCACCACGCCAAGCACCTGTGCACCGCGCGCATGGGCGGCGTCGAGGTCTTCGAGCAGGGCCACCGCGGCGCCCTCGCCCAGGGTGAAGCCACTGGGGTTGGCGCCATAGACCTGGAAGGCATCCGCGGCATCGCTCCAGCACAGGCGATCGGCCGTGGCGGGCGACATCAGCACCGAGGAATAGGCATTCTCCTCGGCGGCACCGACCAGCGCCTGCGGCTGCAGGCCCTGGCGTACCAGCTCGTAGCCGTAGATCAGCGCGCCGAGGCCGGCGTTGTAGCCGGTGGACAGGGTGGTGTTGTAGCCCTTGAGGCCCTTGCTGATGGCACAGAAGGTGGCGGTGGAGTTCATCAGCGCCGAGGGGAACTCGAAGGTACGCGCACGCTTGGGGTCCGGGTGCAGGCTCTGCGCATAGCGCGCAATGGTGGCCTGCGGGCCCTTGGACATGCCCATGATCAGCGCGACGTCGGTATCACCATGACGCACCTTGCGCCCGCCGCTCTGCAACGCCTGCTCGACGGCCAGCAGGCCGTGGGTACCGATGCGGCTGGCCTTGCGCGGGTCGTAGTTCTTCAGGTGTTTGCGTGCCTCGATGCCACGTACTTCGTGGGCACGGAACTGCATGGCGCGCAGGTCGGCCTCGGTCATGCCGGCCAGGCGCTCGGCCAGCGCCGGATTGGCCTGCATCAGCTGATTGAGGTCGTGGGCCTGCTCGCCGCTGCCCAGCCAGTCGTCGGCCGACACCGACAGCGAACCATCGACGCCATTGCGGATGTTCTCGGCGATCTGCTCGGCGCCATAGCCCAGCGAGCTGAGCGCACCGAAGCCGGTGATGGCCACGCGGCGCGGCTGGTATTCGGTGGCCGCGGCGGTCTCCGGGGTCACCGAGGCGACGATGCTGCAGTTGTTGCCGCCGAAGGCGTAGTTGTTCTTCATGAACAGCCCGACCTCGTGCTCCTGGAAATGGTTGGGCACGTAGTTGAGGTCGCAGCCGGTGCGCGGCGTGGAGAAGTTCAGGGTCGGCAGCACCTTGCCGGACGGCAGGGTGGTCAGGCAGGCGATCATCTCGATGATGCCGGCCGAGCCGATGTTGTGGCCGAAGTACGACTTGGTCGAACTCACCGGGATATCGGCGATGTTGGGGAAGACCTTCTTCATCGCCAGGGTCTCGGCGCGGTCGTTGGCCTCGGTGCCGGTGCCGTGGGCGTTGATGTAGCCGATGGCCTCCGGGCCGATACCGGCGTTGCGCAGCGCCGCGCGCATCACCAGGGTGGCGCCTTCGGCACGCGGGTCCGGCGCTGTTTCATGGTGCGCGTCGGAACTGGTGGCGTAGCCGATGATCTCGCCATAGATGGTGGCGCCACGCGCATTGGCGTGCTCGTACTCCTCCAGCACCAGCGCGCCGGCGCCCTCGCCGACGGACATGCCGGGGGTGCCGGAGAACGGGCAGCAGGGTTCTTCGCGCATCGCCTTGAGCGCGTAGAAACCGGCGAAGGTGGGCAGGTAGACCGGGTCGGAGCCGACAATCAGCGCCACCGGGTTCTTGGAATTCTGGATCTGGTCGAAACCGATGCCGATGGCATTGGTGCTGGCCGTACAGGCCGTGGCCACCAGCTCGAAGCCGCCCTTGAGGCCGAGCAGCGAAGTCACCACCGGGCAGATCGCCGAGAAGTTGCCGCACACTTCCATCTTGCGCGGGCTGAACTGCTCGGGCTGGTGCTCGATCAGCGGCATGATGGCCTCAGCGCTGGCCGAGGACACACCGACCACCAGGCTGGTGCGCTCCAGCAGCGGATCACCGAGCAGGCCGGCATGCTCCAGGGCATCACGGCCGACCTTGTACCCCCACAGCGCGGTACGGTCGAGTTCGGGCAGGCGCTGCGGGTCGATACCGGGGTACTCGACCGGCTGCAGTACTTCGGATGCCAGGGCATCATCGAAATAGTGGCGAAAATGCTGGCTGGGACCGATGGCCGCCTTTTCGGCGAACAGGCCCTCGCGAAACGCCTCCAGCGTATTGCCGAGCGCCGTGAGCACGCCCATCCCTGTGACTACTACCCGCTTGCGCTGAACCATGTGTGACTCCTCCGAGGCTGCGACCTGAGAACGGACCGCCCGCCCCGGCGGCCCGCTCGCTGTGGCTGATGACGTGGATTACTGGGCCTGCTGCTCCAGCAGGCTCTTCGGCCGCGACGGGTCGACGTAGCTGTGCTCGGCCGGGTTGACCAGGAAGCTGAAGTTCTGCAGGAAGGGGATCGCCGCAGTGCTGATGGCAACGCGCGCGCCGCTGGCGTCGATGGCATAGCCGTCCAGGCCGGCGTAGGCATAGTCGCTGTCGAGCAGCGCCTGGCCGATATACGCCTGCACACCCTCGGACCAGCCCAGGGTGATCACCTTGCCGATTACGCTGTCGCCGCTGTACACGGCATCGCCGATGTTGGCCGCGGCGCCGTCGCCCTTGACCAGGAAGCCGACCACGCGCTGCGCGGCGCCCTCTTCCAGCTTGGCCAGCAGGGCGTCCTTGCCGACGAACTCGTCCTTGTCGTAACGCACCGCCCACTGCAGCTGCAGCTCGATCGGGCAGCGGGTGAACTCACCGGCCAGGGCCGGGTCCCAGCACGGGTTTTCCAGGCGCGAACGACCCTGGAACTCGATGCCGCCGGTCTTCAGGTCGAACTTGGCGCCGGCCTCCAGGGCACGCTGCCAGAGCTCGGCCAGGGACTCACGCGGGCCCAGAACCTTGTAGGAGAACTCGCCGTGCTTGCCGGCACGCAGCAGGGTCACGTCGTCCACGTGCATGAACTCGAGGAACGGCAGACCGAGCACGTCGAAACCGAACAGCTCGGCCATCAGCTCCCAGCTGTAGGGGCCTTCGAACAGCAGGGTGCCGAGCTGGTTCTGCGCGGCGATCTCGACTTCTTCCTCGCCGACCAGAGCCTGCAGGCTGGCGGCCAGGGTGTCGCCCTTGACCCATTCGGTGAGCAGCAGGAAACGCTCGTCGTCACACAGCACGTAGAGGTCGGTGACGATCTGGCCCTTGTCGTCCAGCAGCACGGTATACAGCGCCTGCTCGTCGCGGATCACCGAGAGGTCGCCGCCAACCACGCGGTTGAGGAAATCGTAGGCCTCGTCACCCTGCACCTCGACGATGCCGAAGTGCGAGTAATCGACCATCAGGATGTTCTTGCGCGAGGCCTGGTGCTCGGCGGCGGGCTCGCCATAGTGCAGCGGGATGCGCACGCCATTGCGTTCGCCCAGGGTGGCGCCGGCGGCTTGGTGAACGGCTTCCATCGGATTCATCGTTATGTCCCTCGAATTGTGTGCGGCAGGAGTCAGGCGGCTGCGGCCTGGCGCTGCAGAATGAAGTTGGCCAGCGAGTTGACGTTGCGCATGTAGGACGGGTCGTCGCCCTCGGAAACGCGCACGCCGAACTCCTCGTCGAGCATCACCACCAGCTCGGTGGCATCCACCGAGTCGAGCTTCAGGCCGCTGCCGAACAGCGGGGTGTCGTCGTCGATCTGGGCGCGGTTCTGGTACAGGTTGAGACGGTCGATCAGGCTGTCCTTGAGCTTGTCCAGTACGGCCCGGCGCTGGGCGATGGCGTCTTGCAGTTGCTTGTCCATGGTGGGGTCCTCGCGGTCGGGCTTAGCCCGGGTAGTTGAATGGCTTGCTCATGTCGAACCAGAAATTGGCCAGCTTGCCGACGGTGGTGACGCGCCGGCCGATGCGTGCCTCGACCTTGAAGTGGCTGAAGCCGGCCGGGTCCTTCATCACCAGCTCGCTGCGCATGAACAGGGTGTCGCCGGGCAGGACCACGCTCTTGTACTTGAGGTCCTGGGAGGCCAGCACACCGCCCCACTTCTTGCGGATGGCGGCGATGATCTCCATGCCCTCCTCGCTGTGCAGGGCCTTCTGCAGGTCGCGACGGGCCGACAGGTCGCAGTCGAAACGCTGCTCGTACTCCTCGCAGAAGGCGGTGAGCAGAGTCAGGTAATCGCTGGTCTGGCCCATTGCCTCGGCGATCAGTACGCCAGGCATGATCGGGCTGTCGGGGAAGTGCCCGGTGAACTGCGGCTCGTTGAAGGTGATGTTCTTCACCGCCGTGATGTAGCCGCGCGAGCCGCGCTTGAATTCGCAGATCTTGTCGACCAGGAAGAACGGATAGCGCCAGGGGCCCATCTTCATGAGCAGCGAGGGTGCGACGAGACTTTCTTCGGTATCGGCCATGGGGCCTCCTTAACGCATGATCAGGCCGCCATCGACCACCAGAGTCTGGCCGACGACGTAGCTCGAGGAGCTGGAGCAGAGGAAGGCGATGGCCTCGGCCACTTCGCGGGTTTCGCCCATGCGTTGCAGGGGGATTACCGAGAGGGTCTGGCGGATCACGTTGCGCGGCACGCGCTTGGTCATCACCGACTCGATCAGGCCCGGGGCCACGGCATTGACACGCACCCCCTTGGAGCCCAGCTCGCCGGCCAGGGTGCGGGTGAAGCCGATCATCCCGGCCTTGGCCGCGCTGTAGTTGGTCTGGCCGAAGCTGTTGGTCAGGCCGGCGATCGACGAGACGTTGACCACCGTTGCCTGCTTGGCCTTGCGCAGCAGGCGCAGGGCCGCCTTGGTGGCCATGAAGGTGCCGTACAGGTTGGTCTTGACGACGTCGTCGAACTCGTCGAAGTCCATCATCGAGAACAGGTTGTCGCGGTACTTGCCGGCGTTGTTCACCAGCACGTCGAGCTTGCCCTCGGCCTCCTCGATCCGCGCCATGGCGGCGTCCAGTTCGGCCTTGTTGGTGATGTCGCACTTGAGCGCCACCAGGCGCCCGGCGAAGTCCTGGCGGTCGGCCAGCTCACCCAGGCGCGCCGGGTTGTTGTTGTAAGTGGCGTACACCTTGCTGCCGTCCTCCAGCAGCTTCTCGCACACCGCCAGGCCGATATCGCCACTGGCGCCGGTCACCAAAGCGACCTTCCCCTGCAAATCCGTAAACGTTGCCATTGCCCTAGCCCTATCTTCTGGTTGTCACCCGAGCACAACCGCCGCCACTGCGTGGGTGCCGCAGTGGGATATGCTCAAACTCGCCGCGGTCAGACCCGACCGCTGCATTTCCTCGAGGAAGCGCCCGCCGAACACCAGGTACGGCCGCCCCGCTTCTTCATGCTCGATACGCAGGTCGTGGAACTGGATGCCGTCGCGAAACCCCGTGCCCAGCGCCTTGACTGCTGCCTCCTTGGCCGCCCAGATGCCCGCCGCGCGCTCCGCGTTGGCCTCGGCGTCGCCGATGTAGTCTCGTTCCGGAGCCGTGTAGACCCGGTTGAGGAAACCCTCGCCACTGCGCCGGCTGGCGGTGCGGATACGCTCGATTTCCACGATGTCGATACCGATGTGCATGCTCATGGCCTCTGCGGCATGCCGGCCGCCACCGGCTGCACGCCCAGCTCGCGGATGAACAAGCCGGCCTGCTCGGCGTCGCGCTGCTGAGTAAGCCCGCGCTCGCGCCAGAAGGCCCAGCCGGGGGCGACCAGCAGCAGTGCGCAGAACAGCGGGAACGGCAGGGGTTGCGGCAGCTGCGCCAGCAGGCCGCACAGCAGCAAGGCCCACAGCCCCACGGCGGCGTAGTACAGGGCCATGCGCGGCAGCACCCGGGCACTGCCCGCTACTGGCGCCGAGGGGGTACGCAGCAGTGCCGAGAGACGCTCACCCACTGCCGAGTACAGGCGCGAGCGCCGCGCGCCGAGCAGCAGGAAGAAGGTGACGATCCAGCCCAGGATCATCGCCGCCACGGCGAACTCGGGCTTGCCGTAACCGCTCTGCAGGTCGAAGTCAGGGCGACCGTGCAGCGGCCAGATCAGCGCCAGGCTGATCAGCAGGCTGATGGCCAGGTCCTCGGCACGGTAGCGACCGGCATCACGCAGGCGCTTCATCTGCGGCAGCATGGCGTTCTCGCCCTGATCGCTGGCCAGGACCATGAAGTAAGGCGCGCTGCCGGTCAGCAGCAGCGCCAGCAGCAGCGGAAAGAGCAGGCCGAGCACCGCCAGTGTGACCAGCGCCGGATACGCCGGCAGCAGCGTCAGCCCGGCCCACAGCATCACCGTGATCAGCCCGGCCAGCAGCAACGGCAGGCTCAGCGGTCGCCGCAGCGGATTGAGCAGCCCGATCAGCGGACTGACGCGCAGCTGCTGCAGTTGCTGCAGTTCGCTCGGCAGGACCATGAACTTGAGCGAACGTGCCGCGTAGATCCAGTAACCCGGCGCATCACGGGAGGCGCCGAGGGTGACGCCGAAGGCAATGGCGAAACCGGCCGGCAGCACCTCCAGCAGACCCAGCGCCTGGCTGTTGCGCAGCAGGGCAAAGGCCATCAGCAGGCACAGGAAACTGACGCCCAGGCATAAGCCGAAACCGTAGCGGCCGGCGTGCTGGCGGAAAGTCGGCAACATGTCCGGCGCCTCAGTCGGCCAGCGCCGCATGCGGCGCCAGGTGGTCGGAGACATGGCCTACCGGCGGCAGTGGCTGCAGCTCGGTGAAATCCTGCAGCAGGCGCCCCAGCACCTTCTTCGGACCGACCTCAAGGAAACCGCCCACGCCGCAGGCGACCAGTGCCTGCATGGTTTCGCGCCAACGCACGGTGGAATACAGATTGACCACCAGATCCTGGCGAATCTGCTCGATATCGCTGACGGCGGCTGCCGCCTGGTTGGTGAACAGCGGCAGCTGGGGTGCGGCGAACTGCAGGCCGTCGATGACCGCCTGGAAATCCTCGCGCCCGGGCAGCATCAGCGCACTGTGCCAGGCGCCGTTGACCGGCAGCTTGACCTGCTCGAAGCCGGCCCGCAGCAGCGCCGGCAGCAGTTCCTTGAGCGCCGCCTTGCTGCCGGAGATCACCTGCTGGCGCGGCGAGTTGTCGTTGGCCACGGTAATGCCATCGGCCAGTTCATGGGCGGCGATCAGCTCGGCGATGACATCGCGGCCGACGCCCTTGATGGCGTACATGGCGCCATCGGTCTGCTCGGCCAGTGCCTGCATGATGCGCCCGCGAGCAGCCACGGCACGGAACACATCCTCCATGCTCAGCACACCGGCAGCGAACAGCGCGGAGAACTCGCCGACACTGTGCCCGGCCAGCGCCACCACATCCGGCTCGCCGCGCTCGCGCAGGGCAACTAGGCTGGCGATGTTGACGCAGGTGACCGCCACCTGCTGGTACTGGGTCTTGTCCAGTTTGGGCATCGGCCCCTTGCTGCACAGGCGGCGCAGGTCGAAACCGGCGATGTCGCTGGCACAGTCCCAGACCCGCGCGGTGGCGGGCGACTGGTCGCAGACCGCCTCGCCCATGCCGATATGCTGGGTACCCTGCCCCGGAAACAGCAGGGCCACACCCGCCTTGTCACCAGATTGCTCGAACGCCTGCATAACCCACCCCGCTGTTTCCCAACCGACCGAATTCACTGTTATCCGGACCGTCCAGATAACCGCCGCCTAAATAGACTTCAAAGTTCCGCGTCAACTGCGAGGACAGGTGCAGATTGAGGGCAAAGCTACGATCTTCGATGTTGTAGATCGTCGAACTTTCCCAGGACAACCTGCGCAACTCCGCCTCGTTATCATCCAAGTGCAACATCAGGTAATTACGGCCCGGCAGCAGATCGCGCCGCGCCATGTTGTCGGCTTCCTGAGCAAACAACAGCTGATAATCCCTGAACAGATCCACCGAGGTTTTCTGATAAGCCCCCTCCAGCAACTCCAGCGTGTCGAAGTAGTTATCCCAATCTCGCTGATGCCAACCCTGATCCTGAAACAGGTACTCCACGGAGATCGCTGTATTGTTATCCGTGGTGTAGCGCAGACCGGCACCGAACTGATAGAAACGCTGCCGATCCTGTTCCTTGAAAAAATCATCCGCCGTTGGCAACTGCCAGGCCTGCAATTTATTCAGCGCTGCTTCATCGAACTTGCGGAGCTGACTCTTTTCATTCACCGACCATTCGACACTGAGAATCCAATCGTCATTGATGAAACCGCTGGTGCCCAGACCGAAGGCATAACCTTCACCACCGACCAGTACCAGCCGCGGATTAAAGTCCTCGAATACCGCCGTGGTATACGACAGGTAATAGCGCTCTGCCGAATTGGTGCGCTGCGAAGTGCTCCACTCCGCCACCCGTGGTTTATGCGACGGGTTGGCCAGTTGCGGTAATACCGCCAACTCCAGAGTTCCCGCCTGATTGAACCAGGACAGCTGTGCCAGCAGGGCGCCTTCGCGATAGGTGTCGCGCCAGGACACACCCAATGCATTGATTACACCGCGCTCTGAGTAATTACTTGGTGCCTGTAGAAAATCCAACGGACTGACAAAAAAGAACTGACCGTTACGTATATCCTTCTTGCCAATATCGATAAAAACAGACTCATGCGGCGTCAGCGATATATAGGCCTCGCGCACAAAGCCACGCGTGTCGTGACCTTCAGACTGCTGGGCACTGCCGCTCTCACCGAACGTCCGCAGATGCTCGCCAAACAGGTTGAAATGCAGCTTGGCCGCCTCGCCGGAGCAGTCACCATTCACCTCGCCGTAGGCCGCTGCCGAACTCATGGCACGGGTGAATTCACCCTCCGGGTTCAGCTGTGCTTCCCGCGTCGCAGAGCGTCCCGCTTCACTCCCGGCAAAGCCTGCAAGGCTGCACGACGGCTCCGCGCCGGCCGGCCTGACCAGCAGAGCCAGACAAATCCAGGCCAATAGAACGCCACTGCGCCTCATCGCAACACCCACCCTTCCCTGTCAGAGAGTCAACGCAGACGCAGCAAGTATTCTTTCTGGAAGTACGCCTCCGGCACGGCCTCCAGGCGCACGTCGGAGTACAACATGCGGGTGTACTGTTCTTTCTTCAGGCTGTCTTCGATATAGATCTCATGCGGCCGCTCGACTCCCAGGGCCGGCTTGTAATCGCGGTACCAGGCACGCTTGATCAACTTGTCATTGGTGGCGAGAAACTCAGCCTTAAATGGGCGATAATTTTCCGCATCTACCCAATAAATGATTTTCGGGTACGTGACGTAAGACCAGCGCCGCTGCAATTCCAGGCGATAACACTTGCGTCCCTCGCACTCTTCGGTGGCCGCCAGCTTGGAGAAATAAGAGAGATCAAAGTCCGTGGCGACGACATCGCCGTTGGAGACTTGCCCTACCAGGCGCTGCTGGCGCGAAATAGGAATCGGCCGGCGTAACTTCGGCTCGTAATACCAGAGCTTGTCGAATATCGACAATAACGACTTACCCTTTTCACTGGGCGGATCAACGAAACGCACCAGTGCGCGCGCATCACCCTCCTGTCCGGCTTCTGCCTTGTAGAAACGCATGGCCACATCGAAACTCTGCCGGGCAACTTCATTATCGCCCTTCATTTCTACCAGAGTCAGTGCATAACGAAAGGGTTCCGCCGGGGCACGAATACGATCAGCGCGCCGAATAATATCCACGGCCTGCGCATCTTCGACGATTGACGGAGAAGAACTTGCAGTTTGCGCGGACGGCTGAGCAGCCGCCAGTATTGGTGGCACCGATAAGTACCAACCTATAATCGCAAACAAGGAAATAATGCCGTGCCGCATCCATTCATCCCCCGCAACGCCAATAGACCAGAGCCCGGACACTGCAGAACTTATTATTGTTTTGGCGGCGACTTCCTGACGACCGCTTATGGTTCAGCTTCAAAGCTGGCCGAATCCTATTTTTAGCCAGCCATTAATGTCAACACGGCATTCCGTGAACTATTTCTGTAATGAATGGCAAAAAGCCATATTCGACGAATGAAAGATCAACTTATATCGACGCCATGTCTAATTAGAACAAGAGTTCTAATTAGCCTATTAGGCCACCCTGTAATACGACTAGGCAGTCACGGCAAAAGCCTATGCGCGCCTCAGGCACGGCGGTGATAGCTAGAAGCGGGGCGCCATCAGCGATACGGCCAGGAGGGAATTTAGTGCACCCTATGCCGCTCCACTCGAAAAGGCAGCCACGTAGCAGGCCTGCGCCGAGCGGAGGAATGTCGGGCAGCGAGCTGCGACGAAAAGTCGAGAAAAGAGGATGACCGGGCAGTTTTCTGTCGCGATCTGCGCAGACCTCGGTGACTACCAAGGTCTGCAAGGACTTACAGGCGGGTGCTGAACCAGGACAGCAGCAGCGCGGCACTCAGGGTGGCGCCGCCGAAAAGGTAGAAGAACCGGTTGATACGCAGGGTCGGCTCGTCCAGCAGCGAAGCCTCCTCGCCGATCTCTTCCAGTTCGCTTTCGCCGGCCAGGCGTGCGTAGGCACGCTGCTCGCGCAGACGGGTCGCCAGTAGCAGCCAGCTGCCAGCCACGGCAAAGAACAGGGCCAGACCGTTTACCACTTGCCCGGGATAGCTGGAGAACAGGGACCAGAAGTACTGCAGGGACACGCAAATCACCTCGACAGCCAGGGTTGTGCACCATCAACAGGAAAAGACCAGCACCGAAAACAGGCAGCAGTCACTGCGCCGCCATATCGTGCGGCTAGCGCCATTCGTCGGCGCACCAAAAGCAGGCAACACAACGCTTCAGTTGAGCTCAAGGCCCTTCGTTGCGCGGCGCGCAGTCTACTGAAAAGCGCTCGTTTATAAATTCCGTTTCCGACGAACGAGCCGAGTTATCGCCAATACATCTAAAAACGGTCATTTTCCTGGCCTAGGGTTTGATTCTCCTTTTAGTGACTCAAAAGTCACTGCCGTGACGGAGCGACATTCACAACAGCGGAGGAACCGCCATGCTCAACCCGCAACCTGTAGACCGCGACTATCTGATCGACTCGCTGGAGGAGGTGGAAGCTCTGGTAGATGAACTCTCCTTCAACGTGCAGGACCACCACTGGCTGGTGTACTGCGCACTGGGCGGCCATGAGCACTATGACCTGCCGGACATCGACGAACGTACCGGCTTCAGCCTGCCCGAGCTGTATGCCGAAGCGGCCTGAACCCCACGCGCGGCACACATGAAAAAGCCCGGCACTGGCCGGGCTTTTTCATTGCGAGTGAGTTACTGCTGGCCGAGCAGCTGGCCGATGGTCGGGTCTTTGAAGGCGCGGGTCAGGGCGTCGCTGAGTACGTCGCTGACCAGCTTGGTATTGGTCTCCTGATTCGGCGCCATGCCGAAACGCTGATTCAGCGAGGCGCCATAGCGGCCGCTGTAGCGACGGTTGCTGTTCTGCACATCGGCACGGAAGGTGGCGCTGATGTCGGCCTCGGTGACATACATCCCTTCCTTCGGCGATTGGTACTTGAGGTCTGCCAGGGTCAGGGTCAGTTGCGGCGCATTGTAGGCGTTCGGACTCGGAGTGAAGCCGAGCAGGCGTACCGCGGCCTCAGCCTCGGCCTGCAGGCGCGGCAGGATGTCCTGGCCCTGCACGCTGATGTTGCTGGTCTCTGGATAGAGGCCACCACGGGTACCGAGTACCGGCGACTGGCGACCGTCCACCACCCGCACCACCACCGGTTGGCCCTGGCCAACGGCCACCAGCGGCGCGTTGAGCTTCGGCTGTGGACGCAGTTGCTGCGGGCTGTGGGCGCAACCGACGAGGCTGGCGCCGAGTGCGGCTAGCAGACCGAACAGCAGGTGTTTCTTCATGAGCGATCTCCAGAAAAGAAGGCAACGGAAAATGGCCGGCAGTATACCCAGCGGCCTGCCGACTGTCTTTCCGACCGCTGCGGCGCCAGGCGGGTTCCTGTCATCGCGCTGTCACCGCCGCGTGCGATAACACTGGCGCACCTGTGGAGGAATGTATCGATGATGAGTCTCTGGTCCCTGCTGACCCCGCGCGCACGGATGCGTCGCTACGCCCTGCTGGATGCCATGGGCACCTGCCGCGCCTTGCGCGAGGCCCGCGAGCTACCCGGCGAAGCAGGCTGGGTGGAAGTGCGCGAACTGCGCAGCCAGTGGCTGGGCCAGACCTTGCCGCTGGATGCCATGGTGGCGCCACGGGATATCGGCAGGCGACCGCGCCCAGCCCTGGCTGCCTGAGCGCCAGGCATGAAAAAGCCGCCCGAGGGCGGCTTTTCTGTCTGCGGGCTGGATCAGGCCAGCTGCAGCACCTTGCTGGTCTGCTCGACGATTTCGCGATACAGCGCAGCATCCTCTTCCAGCACCTTCTCGCGGGCCGGGAAGATCTCCTTGAGCTTGGCCGCCCACTCGCCCTTGGCCTTGTCGGCGAAGCAGCGCTCGATCAGATTGAGCATGATCGAGACGGTCACCGAGGCACCCGGAGAAGCGCCCAGCAGGGCGGCGATGGAGCCGTCCTCGGCCGCCACCAGTTCGGTGCCGAACTGCAGGATGCCGCCCTTCTTGGCGTCCTTCTTGATGATCTGCACGCGCTGACCGGCAATCTCCAGGCGCCAGTCGGCCGGGTTCAGGTTCGGGTAGAACTTGCGCAGGGACTCCAGACGCTGTTCCGGCGACTGCAGCACTTCCTTGATCAGATAGCGCGTCAGGTCGAAGTTGTCGCGCGCCACGGCCAGCATCGGACCGATGTTGCTCGGGCGTACCGACAGCGGCAGGTCGAGGAACGAGCCGTACTTGAGGAACTTGGTGGTGAAGCCGGCGTAGGGGCCGAACAGCAGCGAGGTCTTGCCATCCACCACGCGGGTGTCCAGGTGCGGCACGGACATGGGCGGAGCACCCACTTCAGCCTGGCTGTAGACCTTGGCCTGGTGCTGCTTGACCACTTCCGGGTTGTCGCAACGCAGCCACTGGCCGCTCACCGGGAAACCGCCAAAGCCCTTGCCTTCCGGAATACCGGACATCTGCAGCAGCGGCAGCGCGCCGCCACCGGCGCCGAGGAAGACGAAGCGCGCGTGGATCTCGCGCTGCTCGCCGTTCTTGGTGTTCTTCACCTGGGCGGTCCAACCCTGGGCGCTGCGCGACAGGTCGGTGACCTTCTGGCTGTAACTGATGGTGATGCCGCCCTGAGTGGACAGGAACTGCAGCAACTGGTTGGTCAGAGCGCCGAAGTTGACGTCGGTACCGTTACAGGAACGGGTGGCGGCGATGCGTTCGCCGGCATCGCGGCCAGCCATCATCAGCGGCATCCACTCGGCCATCACGGCCTTGTCTTCGGTGTACTCCATGCCTTCGAAGGCATGGTGCTGCTTGAGCAGCTCATGACGCTTCTTGAGGAAGCCGACATCCTTCTCGCCACGGACAAAGCTCAGGTGCGGCACCGGATTGATGAAGTTACGCGGCGAACCGAAGCCTTCCTTGCCGGCCAGGTGCGACCAGAACAGCTTGGAGACCTCGAACTGGGCATTGATCTGCACGGCCTTCTTGATGTCGATCGAGCCGTCCGCCGCCTGCGGCGTGTAGTTCAGCTCGCAGAGGCCGGCGTGGCCGGTACCCGCGTTGTTCCACGGGTTGGAGCTCTCGATGGCGCCCGAAGAGCGCAGCTCGGCGATCTCCAGCTTGAGGCTCGGGTCCAGCTCCTTGAGCAGCACCGCCAGGGTGGCGCTCATGATACCGGCGCCGACCAGCAGCACATCCACAGTTTCGTGATTGACTTGCGTCATTAACGCTTCTCCAAGATCTGCAGTACCAAACCGCTGACATCGGCCTTTTGAGCCGCGCATCGGCGTCTAATCACTGACAGCCAGACGGGTGTCTGGAGCTTCGGAGGGCTGGCGCCGTGGCCGATGATTTGGCCTGACAGACACCGAGCTACCTCGTCCGGCACGTTTCGCCTGTGGGCAATCCGTGCGTTCAATTCTTCAATTCGTCGCGGTGGCGAAGCCACCCTGCGCAGGCCTCAGGCCCTGCGCGCCGAGGCCTGCAGGGCACTCGGGCGGGAAGTTTTCGGCGCGCACAATACCACTAATGCCGCTGATTCAGTCGCAAAAAATGCACCAACCCCGTCGGACGGTCACTTTTTCTACGATGTGTCAGGCTTTCGCCGCTTTTACCGCTTCGACATAGGGTTCGGCCAGGCGCTGGTCCTGGATCAGGGCGATGAAATCGTTGCCCCTGGCGTCCTTGGCGTCCAGGTCGTAGCCGGCGTCCTTGAAGAAGGTCAGGAACTTCTCGAAATCGTCGATGCGCAGGCTGCGGTAGGCCTTGACCAGCTTGTGCAGGGACGGCGGCGTGTCGTCGGCGGGCTCAACGCCCAGGAAGAGACGGATCGAATCGTCGCTGATCTCTTCGCCAATCACCTGTTTCTTGTCTTTACGCATCACGCACTCCAGCTCGTAGCGGACTTACACGGGGCCGGCAGTTTACCTGCGCCCAGTGCGACGCTCAACGCGACTAAAGGTGCCTGTTCAGGCGGCGAAGTGCGACTTCATCCAGACCAGGTAGTCAGTAGCGCCGGCTTCGCCCTCGCGCGGCGCCCAGGCGGCCTGTTCGGCCTCGACCAGCGGCCGGTAGGGCCCGGCCTTGCATTCGAAGAGGATGCTGTCCGGCTGCAGCACCACCAGGGCATGGAACTGGCCGGGCGACAGATCGACACCGAGGCAGTCGCCGCCGGCCTCGAGCAGGCGGGTCTGCACCAGGGCGCCGTCCTCGCCGAACAGCAAAAGGCCGATGCGGCCCTGCAGCACCAGCAGGGTTTCGGCCTTGTCGGCGCACAGGTGGCGATGGGGAGGAATGTAGGTATCGGGCTGCAGCCCAACCGCCAGGCGGTGGCAGGGCTCGCTCATCTCGTGCAGGTTGTGGTGGGCGCGCTGGCGCGGGCTCTCCTGCGCCCTGACCGCCAGCCCGGCGAACAGGGTGCGATCGAGGAACGCCGGCGCGCGCACTTACAGGCCTTTGACGGCGTAGATGCCGGCGGCGTTACGCCAGTAGCCCTTGTAGTCCATGCCGTAACCGAAGATGAAGCGGTCTTCGCAGGACAGACCGACGTAATCGGCCTTCAGGTCCGGACGGGCCTTGCGGTCGTGGTCCTTGTCGATCAGCACGGCGGTGTGCACGGCGCTGGCGCCGGCGTGCTTGCAGAACTCGATGATGGCCGACAGGGTGTGGCCCTCGTCGAGGATGTCATCGATGATCAGCACTTCGCGGTCGATGAAGGAAATTTCCGGCTTGGCCTTCCAGAACAGTTCACCGCCGGTGGTTTCGCTGCGGTAGCGGGTGGCGTGCAGGTAAGACAGCTCCAGCGGGAAGTTCAGCTTGGGCAGCAGTTTGCCGGCGAAGATCAAACCGCCATTCATCACGCAGAACACCACCGGGTTGCGTTCGGCCATCTCGGCACAGATGGCGGCGCCGACCTGCTCGATGGCGGCCTCGACCTGGGCCTCGGTGAACAGGCAATCGGCTTCGGCCATGACTTGGCGGATGTGGGCGAGATCGGCGGACATGGCGTGCTCCGGAAAAGGGATCGATGGTCTGGTCAAAAAATGGCCGGCAAAGGTACTCAGATGGACGCTTTTGGGCAAGTCCGGCGGCAGATTTTCTGACCAATCAAACAGCTAAACCGTTAAACTGCGCGGTTTATGGCCGGCATTACCAGTGCTTTACTCTAGCCAGAATTTTCTTCCCCCTCCGGAGACCCCCGCATGCCCATCCGTGAGATCCGCCACCCGCTGATCCGCCACAAGATCGGTCTGATGCGTCGCGCCGACATCAGCACCAAGAACTTCCGCGAACTGGCCCAGGAGGTGGGCGCCCTGCTGACCTACGAGGCCACCAACGACCTGCCGCTGGAGAGCTACGAGATCCAGGGCTGGGCCGGACCGGTGCAGGTGGAGAAGATCGCCGGCAAAAAGATCACCGTGGTGCCGATCCTGCGTGCCGGCATCGGCATGCTCGACGGCGTGCTCAGCCTGGTGCCGGGTGCCAAGGTCAGCGCGGTGGGCATTGCCCGCAACGAAGAAACCCTGCAGGCGCACACCTACCTGGAAAAACTGGCGCCGGAAATCGACGAGCGCCTGGCGCTGATCGTCGACCCGATGCTGGCCACCGGCGGCTCCATGGTCGCGACCATCGACCTGCTGAAAAAGGCCGGCTGCAAGGAAATCCGCGCCATGGTGCTGGTCGCCGCGCCCGAGGGCATCCAGAAGGTCGAAGACGCCCACCCAGACGTGATCATCTACACCGCCTCCATCGACCAGTGCCTGAACGAGCACGGCTACATCATTCCTGGCCTCGGTGATGCCGGCGACAAGATTTTCGGCACCAAGCAGAAGGACGCCTGAGCATGAGCGAGTACAACGACCCGCTGCCGCGGCAGATCCTCTCCGGCGCGCAGATGCTGTTCGTCGCCTTCGGCGCCCTGGTGCTGATGCCGCTGATCACCGGCATGGACCCCAACGTGGCGCTGTTCACCGCCGGCATCGGTACCCTGCTGTTCCAGCTGGCCACGGGCCGCCAGGTCCCGGTGTTCCTCGCTTCCTCCTTCGCCTTTATCGCGCCGATCATCGCCGCCAAGGGTGAGTTCGGCATGCCGGCGGTGCTCGGCGGCGTGGTTGCCGCCGGCTTCGTCTACACCTTCCTCGGCCTGGCCGTGAAGCTGAAAGGCCCGGGCTTCATCGACCGCGTGCTGCCGCCAGTGGTGATCGGCCCGGTGGTGATCTCCATCGGCCTGGCGCTGTCGCCGGTGGCGGTGAACATGGCCATGGGCAAGACCGGTGACGGCGCCGCCGAGCTGGTGCCCTACCAGACCGCCATGATCATCTCCATGTCCGCCCTGGTGACCACTGTGCTGGTGGCCGTACTGGGCCGCGGCCTGTTCCGCCTGGTGCCGATCCTCGCCGGCATCGCCGTGGGCTGCCTCCTCTCGATGGCCTTCGGGGTCATCGACACCAGCGCCATTGCCGCCGCGCCCTGGCTGGCCGTGCCGAACTTCATGGCCCCCGAGTTTCACCTTGGCGCCATCCTGTACATGTTGCCGGTAGCGCTGGCACCGGCCATCGAGCACATCGGCGGGGTGATCGCCGTTGGCACCGTCACCGGCAAGGACTTCGTGCGCAAGCCCGGCCTGCATCGCACCCTGCTGGGCGACGGCCTGGCCACCTCGGCCGCCGGCCTGTTCGGCGGACCGCCCAACACCACCTACGCCGAAGTGACCGGCGCGGTGATGCTGACCAAGAGCTTCAACCCCAAGGTGATGACCTGGGCGGCGATCTTCGCCATTGCCCTGGCCTTCATCGGCAAGTTCGGTGCGGCGCTGCAGGCCATCCCGGTACCGGTGATGGGCGGCATCCTCTGCCTGTTGTTCGGCTCCATTGCGGTGGTCGGCCTGAACACCCTGATCCGCCATCAGGTTGATCTGTCCGAGGCGCGCAACCTGGTGATCGTCTCGGTAACCCTGGTGTTCGGCATCGGCGGCATGGTCATCGGCGGCAAGGCCTTTGCTCTGTCGGGCATCTCCCTGTGCGCCATCAGCGCCCTGGCGCTGAACCTGCTGCTGCCGGGCGGCAACGCCTGGCGCAGACACCCGCCGATCGACCCCGAGATCTGATCGCCCAAGGCCCCGCTCGCGGGGCCTTTTTCATGGCCGGGCGGTCGCCAGTTTGGCGTTTTCGCCCTCGCCACGGCTCCCACAGGTGACGCATCCGGTGCCATGCTGCCCGGACCTGCTGCCGCCATGCCCCGAGGAGCCCGCATGCCCATCGAAGACCTGGATGTCCTGATCGTTGGCGCCGGCCTGTCCGGCATCGGCGCCGCCTGCCACCTCAAGCGCGAGTGCCCGCACAAGCGCCTGGCCATTCTCGAGGGCCGCGCCGCCCTGGGTGGCACCTGGGACCTGTTCCGCTACCCCGGCATCCGCTCCGACTCGGACATGTACACCCTCGGCTACAGCTTCCGTCCCTGGACCGATCCACAGGCCATCGCCGACGGCCCGTCGATCCGCCGCTACATCGAGGACACCGCCCGCGAGCATGGCGTCGACAGCCTGATCCGCTACCGCCACCGGGTGCTGCGCGCCGAGTGGGACAGCGCCCAGGCCCTGTGGACCCTGCAGGTGCAGCGCGGCGAGGAGGCCGAAACGGTGCAGCTGCGCTGCGGCATGCTGGTGCTGTGCACCGGCTACTACCGCTATGAGGCCGGCTACACGCCAGATTTTCCCGGCCGCGAACGCTTCACCGGCACCTTCATTCACCCGCAGCACTGGCCGCAGGACTTCGCCCCCGGCGGCCGGCGCATCCTGGTGATCGGCAGTGGCGCCACCGCCGTGACCCTGGTGCCAGCGCTGGTCGACCAGGGGGCCCAGGTGACGCTGCTGCAACGCTCGCCGAGCTACGTGATCAACCTGCCGCAGCACGACCGCCTGCTGGCAGCGCTGCGTCGGTTGCTGCCGGCGACCTGGGTGTACCGTCTGGCGCGCACGCGCAACGTGGCGCTGCAGATGTTCTTCTACAACCTGGCGCGGGCCTGCCCGGGCCTGGTGCGGCGCCTGCTGCTCGGCCTGGTGCGCCGCCAGCTGGGCGCAGACGCCGACCTGCGCCACTTCAGCCCGCGCTACAACCCCTGGGACCAGCGGGTCTGCGCCGTGCCCGACGGCGACCTGTTCGCCGCCCTGCGCAGCGGCCGGGCCGAGATGGTCACCGAGCAGATCGACACCTTCACCGAGCAGGGCGTGCGTCTGCGTTCGGGGCGCGAGCTCACGGCCGATACCATCGTCAGCGCCACCGGGCTGGAGCTGCAGCTGTTCGGCGGCCTGCAGCTGGTGGTCGACGGCCGCCCCTTCGTGGCCGCCGAGAGCATGGGCTATCGCGGCCTGATGCTGCGCGATCTGCCCAACGCGGTGATGATCCTCGGCTACACCAACGCCAGCTGGACGCTCAAGGCCGACCTCTCCAGCCAGTACCTGTGCCGCCTGATCCGCCACATGGATGCCCACGGCCAGCGCCAGGTAACGCCGCGCCAGCACGGCGCGGTGGGCAAGACGCCGTTCCTCGACCTCAAGTCCGGCTATATCCAGCGCGCCGCCCACCTGCTGCCCAGCCAGGGCGACCGCATGCCGTGGAAGGTCTACCAGAACTACCTGCTGGACCTGATCCTGCTGCGCCACGGCCGCCTCGAGGATGGCTGTCTGGAGTTTTCCTCACCCGAGACAAGGCCGGAGGGACACGTCTAGGCCCGTGCCCGAGCGCCGGGTGACCGGCGCGCCGCACGTTCATCCACCTCGGACAGCGAACCCGTGCGCAGGCCAATAGCCTGCAATACAGGCGGCGAATCAAGGTATCCGCCACCCGCGCTACCTTTTAGGGTGAACCGCACGAGCACGAGGACCACGCATGAGTACGCCGCAGCACCGGCGCAGCGACTACGCCCATTTCCAGGCGATCACGCCGCGCTGGCAGGACAACGATCTGTACGGGCACGTCCACCACGTTGCCTGCCAGAGCCATTTCGACACGGCAGTGAACACCTACCTGATCGAAGAGGGTGGCCTGGATATCCACGCGGGCGACCTGATCGGCTTCGTGGTCAGCGCATCCTGCGACTACTTCGCCGCCATCACCTTTCCCGAACGCATCGAGGTCGGGCTGAGGGTCGGCAAGCTGGGCACCCACTCAGTGCAGTTCGAGCTAGCCCTGTTCAAAGCGGGTGAGGACGAAGCCTGCGCCGCAGGACGCCTGGTGCAGATCTTCATCCACCGCGCCGGCAATCAACCGGCGAGCATCCCCGATCAACTGCGTGCGGCGCTCACCCGCCTGCTACGCCACTAACCCTGAAGAGGAACCCGCCATGCAAGACGCCGTCATCGTCTCCACCGCCCGCACACCAATCGCCAAGGCCTTCCGTGGGGCCTTCAACGACCTCAAGTCGCCGTCGATGGCCGCCGTTGCCCTGCGCGCCGCCGTCGAGCGCGCCGGCATCGAGCCAGGCGAGATCGAGGACGTGGTGATGGGCACCGCCATGCAGGGCGGCACCGCTTCCACCAACCTCGGCCGCCTGTCGCTGCTGGCCGCCGGCCTGCCGCTGTCGGTCAGCGGCCAGACCATCGACCGCCAATGCGCCTCCGGCCTGATGGCCATCTCAATCGCCGCCAAGCAGATCATGGTCGACGGCATGGCCGTCACCGTCGGCGCCGGCCAGGAGCAGATCAGCCTGGTGCAGAACACCCACATGAAGTGGACCGCCACCGACTACGACCCCGCCGTGGTGAAGATGGCCGAGCACGCCTACATGCCGATGCTGCAGACCGCCGAACTGGTGGCCAAGCGCTACAACATCAGCCGCGAAGCGCAGGACGCCTACTCCCTGCAATCGCAGCAACGCACCGCCGCCGCCCAGGCCGCCGGCCTGTTCGCAGGCGAGATCGTGCCGGTCACCGCACGCAAGAAACTGGTGGATAAAGAAACCGGCGCCGTGACCTTCGAAGAGGTCACCCTCAGCCTCGACGAAGGCAACCGCCCGCAGACCGTGCTGGACGACCTGACCAAGCTCAAGCCGGTGATCGAAGGCGGCTGCATCACCGCCGGCAACGCCAGCCAGCTGTCCGACGGCGCCAGCGCCAGCGTACTGATGAGCGGTGCCCTGGCCGCCCAGCGCGGCATCCAGCCCCTGGGTCTGTACCGCGGCATCGCCGTGGCCGGCCTGGCCCCGGAGGAGATGGGCATCGGCCCGGTGTTCGCCGTGCCCAAGCTGCTCAAGCAGCACGGCCTCACCGTCGACGACATCGGCCTGTGGGAGCTCAACGAGGCCTTCGCCTGCCAGGTGCTGTACTGCGCGCAGAAGCTCGGCATCGACCCGGCCAAGCTCAACGTCAACGGCGGCGCCATCGCCATCGGCCACCCCTACGGCATGAGCGGCGCGCGCATGGTCGGCCACGCCCTGCTGGAAGGTAAGCGCCGTGGCGTGAAGTACGTGGTGATCACCATGTGCGTCGGCGGTGGCATGGGCGCAGCGGGGCTGTTCGAGGTGCTCTAGATAGGGCTCAACGCGGGGGCGAAAGCCCCTTCTCCCCCCTTACCGTGGCGCCCGGTGCCGGCCCGCCCAAAACGGCTTCGCTCACGCCCCCTGACCGAACGGCTGCGCCGCTAACGGAGGGTCCAGCAGCTCATCCAGGATGCCCAGCCTGAACTGGCGCTGCAACGTGATGGCGTAGAACTGCTCGGCGATGTCCGGCACCTCGGCATACAGCTGCAGGGCGCCGCTGCGCAGCTCATCCTGCACCACCACGGCCGGCAGCAGGGCCAGGTCGCCAGAGTCGCGCGCCAGCAGACGCAGCATGGCCATGTCGTCCACTTCGGCACAGATGATCGGGCTCAGGCCGTGGCTGTGGCAATAGACCTCGAACTGACTGCGCACATCGCTGCTGCGCCCGGGCACGATCAGGCGCACCTGCTGCAGGTCGCGGCGCAGGTCGAAGGGCTGTGCGTCGGCACGCGGTGGGCCGATCAGGCACACCGCCTGACGATCCAGCAGGCGGCATTGCCAGGGATGCTGGCTGTCGGCGCTGACTGCCCGGTTGGTCAGCACCACGTCCAGCTTGTGCAGGGCCAGGCGTTCCAGCAGTTCATCCAGGCTGCCGGATTCCAGGGTGATGCGCAGGTCGTCGCGGCCGAGGAAGGGGCGCAACAGGTTCTCCTGGAAGTTACGCGACAACGTGGCCACGGCGCCGATGCGCAGCGTCTGGCTGGCCTGGCGGGCGCTCTGCAGGGTGGTCTGCAGTTCGCTGCCGAGGGCGAAGATGGTCTCGGCGTAGTCCAGCACCAGGCGTCCCGCTTCGGTGAGCTGCAGGCTACGGCCAGCGCGAATGAACAGTGGATGGCCGAGCTGTTCTTCGAGCACGCGGATCTGCGTGGACAGGGCCGATTGCGACACATGCAATGCCTCGGCAGCACGGGTCAGGTTGCCCTCCTTGGCCACGGCCCAGAAGTAATGCAGGTGATGGAAATTCAGCCGGCGCATATTTCGTTCTTCTAAAGTGAACGAACAATTCTTATCTATCTATTTTTAATAGTTCAAGCACTCCATGAGACTAGCGCCATCGCGCCCCCATGGAGATCGCCTCATGTTCAGCCTGTCCTTCCCACTGGCTCAGGGGATGCCCTGGCTCTTCGCCCTGGCGCTGTTGCCGGCGGCGCTGCTGCGCGGGTTCTGGTGGCCGGCACGCATCGCCGGCGGTCTGGGTCTGGTCCTGGTACTGGGCGCCTGGCTGCAGGCGGCGCTGGACGGCCAGGACAACGACCGCCTGGGGCTGGCCATGCTCGGCCTGGTCGGCCTGCTGGCCTGGGTGATCATCGAGTACTCGCGGCGCTACCTGGAAGGCGAGCCCGGCCAACGCCGCTATGTACTGGCCCTGCTGGTCACCCTGGCCGCCGTGGCCACGGTGGTGACCAGCACCGACCTGATCCTGCTGGTGGGCGCCTGGATTCTCTCCAGCCTGAGCCTGCACCAGTTGCTGACCTTCTACCGCGACCGCCCCCAGGCGCTGGTGGTGGCGCACAAGAAATTCCTCGCCAGCCGCCTGGCCGATGTCTGCCTGATCCTCGCCGCGCTATTGCTGATCCGCGCCAGCGGTGACAGCAACATGGCGCTGATCGTGGAGGCAGTTAATGCCCGCCTGCAGGCCAGCGGCCAGCTGGGCTGGGACCTGCAACTGGCCGCCCTGCTGCTGGCCCTGGCGGTGATCCTCAAGTCGGCGCAGCTGCCGGTGCACGGTTGGCTGATCCAGGTGATGGAGGCGCCGACGCCGGTGTCGGCGCTGCTGCATGCCGGGCTGGTCAACCTCGGCGGCTTCCTGATACTGCGCTTCGCCCCGCTGTTCTCCGCCGCCGTGCCGGCGCAAAGCTTGCTGGTGGTGGTAGGCGGGCTGACCGCGGTGATCGCCGCGCTGGTGATGATGACGCGCATCAGTATCAAGGTGCGCCTGGCCTGGTCGACCTGCGCGCAGATGGGCCTGATGCTGCTGGAATGCGGCCTGGGCCTGTATGAACTGGCGCTGGTACACCTGCTCGCCCACTCGCTGTACAAGGCCCACGCCTTCCTCGCCGCCGGCGAGACCGTGGCCCAGGCGCGACAGCACGCGCTGCAGCCCCAGGCGCCCGCCCCCGGTCTCGCCGGCCTGCTGCTGGCCCTGTTGCTGGCCGGCCTGAGCCTGGCCCTGCTGCAGGGGCTGTGGGCCTGGCTGCTGCCGACCCAGCCGTTGCCGCTGGCGGCCCTGGCGATCCTCGCCGTCGGCCTAGCGCCCTGGTGCCTGCGCCGTGGCCAGGTGCTCTACGGGCTGGCGATGTTCGCCCTGCTGCTCGGTGCCTACCTGCTGTGGCACCAGGCAGCGGCCTGGATCCTGCAGCAGCCTGGCAGCGCCGCGCCCTGGCCGCTGAGCGTCCTGGCGCTGCTGCTGTTCCTCGGCCTCTACCTGCTGCAGGCGCTGATCCTCGCCCGCCCCCAGGGCGCCCTGGCCCGGCGCCTGTATCCGCTGGCCTTCGCCGGGTTCTACCTGGATGAGCACTTCACCCGCCTCACCTTCCGCCTGTGGCCGGTCCGCGCGCCACAGGCCTCGCCCCTTGCCACAGGAGATCGTCCATGACTGCGCTCGAACACTTTCCCGGCCTCGACCGGGACGCCCTGCACGGCGCCGCCCGGCAGGCCTGTGAACGCATCGCGCCAACCTGGCCGCTGGACCGCATGATCGCCGTCAGCCCCCTGTGGGAGCGTCGCGACCAGCCCTGGCAGACCGTCGCCGCGCAGCTCTGGCAGCGTGCCGGCAGCCGCCTGAGCCTGGCCGCCGAGGACTACCGGCAAGCCTGGCAGGCCGGTCGGATTGGCGCACGCCACCTGCAACGGGCAGTGGCCGAGCAGGACCAGGCCTGGACAGTCGAACAGTTGCTTCAAGCGCTGGACGCCGAGCCAGAACACACCAGCGGCCTGCCGCTGCTGGAAGACCTGGCCGAACCGGGCATCGCCCTGCCCGGCTGGCCGACACTGATCACCCAGCAGATCGGCCAGTGCTGCGCCGCCTGGTTCGACCACGAGCAGGCCGACTGGCGCCCGGATGCCGGCGTCGGGCTGTATCAGGCCTGGCGCACCAGCATGTTGGCGGATCGTGGGCTCAGCGTACTCAGCCCGCGGCGCGACCTGCGCGCGCGTATCGCCGAGCTGCCGGAGCAGCCCGAGGCGGCACTGGAGGCCGCCGTGCGCGACCTGGGACTGACCAGCAAGGACTGGGAACCCTGGTTCGACTGCCTGCTGCTGCGCAGCCTGGGCTGGGCTTCCTGGTGCGCCTACCGGCGCTGGCAGGCTCGCCTGCAGGGTAGCGAAGACCACACCCTGCTGGAGCTGCTGGCCATTCGCGCGGCCTGGGAATGGCTGGCGGATGACCGCCAGCGCGATGCGCAGGGCCGCTGGCAGCGTTGGCGCAAGGCCTGGCAGGCCGGCCTGCAACAAACACCCGCGGCCGCCTGGCAGGCCTTGCAGCTGTGGCAGCGGGCCGATGAGCTGGCCTGGCAGGAACAGCTGCAGCACCGGCTCGGCCAGGCGCCAGCGGCTACCCCGGCGCAGGTGCCGCTGGCCAAGCTGTTCTTCTGCATCGACGTGCGTTCCGAGCCGCTACGCCGGGCCCTGGAACAGGTCTGTCCGGAACTCGAGACCGGCGGCTTTGCCGGCTTCTTCGGCCTGCCCATCGCCTACACGCCGCTGGGCACCTGCGCTACCCGACCGCAGCTGCCGGGCCTGCTGGCGCCACAGCTGCAGGTCAGCGACAGCAGCGGCGATGCAGAGCAGGACTGGCACCTGGCCCAGGTGCGGCAACAGCGACTGACGCGCCAGAGCCGCTGGCGCCTGTTCGAGCGTCTGCCGGCCTCCACCTTCAGCCTGGTCGAGAGTATCGGCCTGGGCTACGCCGGCTCCCTGCTCGGGCGCACCAGCGGTTTGCTCGGCGGCACGCCGGAGGCCCACCGCAACGCCTGGCGTGATGCCGAGTGGCAGCACCTGAGCCCGCAATTGCCGGCCATGAGCCTGGCGCAGAAGAGCGAGCTGGCCGCACGCATCCTCCAGGCCATGGGCCTCAGCGGTCCGCTGCCCGAGCTGCTGGTGCTGCTCGGCCATGGCAGCCAGAGCGCCAACAACCCTCAGGCGGCCGGCCTGGATTGTGGCGCCTGCTGCGGGCAGAGCGGCGAGGTCAATGCGCGCCTGCTGGCCAGCCTGCTCAACGACACCGAGGTGCGAGCCGAGCTGCGCAGCCGCGGGCATGAGCTGCCGGCGCACTGCCAGGTGCTGGCCGGCCTGCACAACACCAGCACCGACGAGGTGCGGATCTTCGGCCAGCAGCATCTGCCGGCCGCCCTGCAGCCCGCCTGGCAGCGGCTGCGCCAGGCCCTCGACCAGGCCGCCGTGCGAGTACGCCAGGAGCGTGCCGATACGCTGGGCCTGGCAGCGGTGCGCGAGCAGCCGGGCAAGCTGCTCGACCTGCTGCGCCGGCGTGCCCGCGACTGGGCGCAGACCCGCCCCGAATGGGGCCTGGCCGGCAACGCCGCGTTCATCGCCGCGCCGCGTGCGCGCACCCGTGACGTCGACCTGCAGGGCCGCGCCTTCCTGCACGATTACGACTGGCGCCAGGACAGCGAGGGCAGCGTGCTGGAGCTGATCATGACCGCGCCCATGGTGGTGGCGCACTGGATCAACCTGCAGTACTTCACCTCCACCACCGACAACCTGCGTTTCGGCAGCGGCAACAAGCTGCTGCACAACGTGGTGGGCGGCCATATCGGCGTATTTGAGGGCAACAGCGGCGATTTGCGCATCGGCCTGGCCCGCCAGTCGCTGCACGACGGCCAGCAGTGGATGCACCGCCCGCTGCGCCTGCACGTGGTCATCGAAGCGCCGCAGGCGATGATCGACCGGGTGATCGAGGCGCACGCCGTGGTCCGCGATCTGGTGCAGCACGGCTGGCTGTACCTGCTGCGCCTGGACGGCCAACCGGCGCGCCTGGAGCGGCGCACCGCCAGCGGCTGGCAAGCCCTGCCGGACGCCTGAAAACGCCGAGGCCGCGTCCGAATGACGCGGCCTCGGTGGTTCCGGCAACCAGACACTGGAGTCGCTAGAAGTAACCCTCGATTTTCTTCTTCTCCATCGAGCCTTCCTGGTCATGGTCGATGACCCGCCCCTGTCGTTCGGACGTGCGGGTCAGCAGCATCTCCTGGATGATCTGCGGCAGCGATTGCGCCTGCGACTCCACCGCACCGGTCAGCGGGTAGCAGCCAAGGGTGCGGAAACGTACCCAGCGGGTCTGGATGCCGGCGCGCTGCTCAGGCGTGAGGTGCTCCAGCAGACGCTCGTCGTCCACGCAGATCAAGGTGCCGTGCAGCTCCACCACCGGACGCGGCGCGGCGCGGTAGAGGTCGACGATCTCGATGTTCTCCAGGTGGATGTACTGCCAGATATCCAGTTCGGTCCAGTTCGACAGCGGAAACACCCGCAGGCTTTCGCCGGCATTGATCCGGGTGTTGTAAAGCTGCCACAGCTCGGGGCGCTGCTGCTTGGGGTCCCAGCGCTGGTGCGGGTCGCGGAAGGAACACACGCGCTCCTTGGCCCGCGACTTTTCTTCGTCGCGCCGTGCGCCACCGAAGCAGGCGTCGAAACCATACTGCGCCAGCGCCTGCTTGAGCGCCTCGGTTTTCATGATGTCGGTGTACTTGGCCGAGCCCACGGAGAACGGCGTGATGTTCAGCCGTGCACCGTCGGGGTTGATGTGCACGCGCATGTCCAGGCCCAGGCGCGCGGCCAGGCGGTCGCGAAACTGGCCCATCTCATGGAATTCCCAGCCGGTGTCGACATGCAGCAGCGGAAACGGCAACGGCCCGGGAAAGAACGCCTTGCGCGCCAGATGCAGCAGCACGGTGGAGTCCTTGCCAATCGAATAGAACAGGCAGGGGTTGCGCATCACCGCCACCACCTCGCGCAGGATATGGATGGCCTCGGCCTCGAGAGCGCGCAGGTGGGTCAGGCGGGGAACGCTGGGGGCGAAGGCATTCATGGATTGCATTGCTCGCAGTGGCCGGCACTGGCCAGTTGGGTGACGGAACGACGTTCTTCGTGCTGGCAGGCCGGACAGGCCCAGATATGCGCCGCGGCCAGCGGCGTGCCCAGGCCACAGTCGGCACAGAGCAGGCCGGGCTCGCTGCGCGCCACCGCGTAACCGCGCGCGTCACAGGCCGGGCAGTGACTGGAGAGGCGTTGAGCCAGCTGCACGGCGGCGTCGCGAATCACGGCCTGGCGCAGGGGATTGACGTGCGCGCGCATATCCGTCTCCAGCCAGATGCCCGGCTCGCGCGCCAGCAACCATTCCAACTGACCCAGCAGCCAGTCGCGCTCGCGAATGCCCTTGCGGAACCAGGACTCGCCGGGGCGCCCGAGGATCAGTGCGTGCTCGGGAAAACGCGCACGCTGCATGAAGGCCACGGCGGCCTCCAGGCTGTCGACCTCGGTCTGGGCGTAATTGGTGGCACCGGAACCGGCCAGGGCAAACACCGGGTACTGCCGCTGCGCATCCCACAGGCAGAGGATTTCGTAGTCCCAGGGCGTCCAGCCCAGGTGCGGGTCACGCCCGAAGCTGCCCTCGCTGCCGAGACCAAAACGCACACCGCCCAGCGAGCAGGCCAGCTTGGCCTTGGCCAGCGCTGTGTCATGGGCGCTGGCACTGCGCGGCACCTCGCGGCTGAAGGTGCCGAAGTGGTCGGTGTCATAGCTGCTGATGGGCTCGACGCGAAACCCCTGTGATGCCAGGGCTTCGTCAACCAGACGGGCCTTGTCATGACAGGTCAGGAAGGCGATGCGTTGCGCCTGGGACTGAGTACTGGGAGAAGCGATTGAGGCGAGGGCTGCCGACATGATGATGATCTCTGCGTAGCGCGACATCTCATTCTCGCCAGCAGTTGATATAGTCAAAAATAGATTATCAACAACAAGATCATCGGCTTTAAGCAATGCAAAGATCCCGTTTCCATACCCGCCAGACAACCTTTCGCCAATTGGAAACCTTCCTGGCCGTGGCCGAACGCCTGAGCGTCACCGAGGCCGCCCGTGCCCTGCACCTGGCACAACCGTCGGTCTCGACGCAGATCACCAAACTGGAGCAGGCCCTGGGCATGCGCCTGTTCGAACAGCTGGGCAAGCGCCTGCACCTGACCGATGCCGGGCGCGAGGTCCAGGCGGGCGCCCGGGAAATCTTCGATGCGCTCGACCACCTGGAGATGCGCCTGGCCCAGCTCAACGGCCTGACCGCCGGGCAGCTA
This sequence comes from Aquipseudomonas alcaligenes, assembly GCA_900156135.1. Taxonomy (GTDB): domain Bacteria; phylum Pseudomonadota; class Gammaproteobacteria; order Pseudomonadales; family Pseudomonadaceae; genus Aquipseudomonas; species Aquipseudomonas alcaligenes_D. The sequence goes on from FTMP01000007.1 coordinate 173,785, forward strand.
CGCCTCGGCGCGGTGACCACCGCCAAGTATCTGGTACCGCGCCTGCTCGGCCCCTTCTGCCGGCAATACCCGCAGGTCGAGGTTCAGCTCAACATCGCCAACCGCTCGGAGGTGATCCGTCGTCTGGAGGACAACCGCGACGATCTGTATGTCTTCAGCCAGCCGCCACGGCACCTTGACCTGGAGGCCGTGCCGCTGGCGGACAACCCGCTGGTGGTGATCGCCCCGGCCGGGCACCGCTTCGCCGGCCAGCGTATCGGTTGGGAGCAACTAGCGGGCGAAGCCTTTCTCAGCCGCGAACCCGGCTCCGGAACACGGCAGGCCATCGAGGAGCACTTCGCGCAGCACGGCTGGACGCTCAGGCCGCAGATGACCATCGAGAGCAACGAGGCGATCAAGGAGTCGGTCGCCGCCGGGCTCGGCATCGCCATCCTGTCGCGGCACACGCTGATCCACACCGCGCCGGGCAACCTGGTGGAACTGGACGTGGAAGGTTTCCCCATTCCCAACCGCTGGTACCTGGTGCGCTGGCGCACCAAGAACCCATCGCCGGCCGCGCAGGCCTTCAGCCGTTTCGCCGAGATGCCGCTGGATACCCCGACGCTGCCGGACTGAAGCGCCCAATCTGGGTTAGGTTCGCGGCGCTTCGGCCAGGGGCCTCCAAAAGCACAGCGTCATACCCTCGCCCGCTCTGCCTGGCCAGTTGCACAGGCCCTCAGTCCAGCCGCTGGCTGGCACGGCTCAGACGGTCATGCACCGCAGCCCAGGCGTCCTGCAGCGGCGGCAGCTGGATGTACAGACGCTCCAGGCCCATCGCATCGAGTTGGTAGAGGGCGGCGTAGAGACGCGCGGCATAGGCCTGCGGATCGGCACCGAGGTCCAGGGCCGGCCCCTGGCTGGGCTGGGCCGCACCACACCAGAGCCAGCCGCAGCGTGGCGAGGCCAAGGCCTCGGCGGGCGCCTGCACGAAGGCCAGGGTGGTGGTGCCGGGAGCGTAATGACGGTGGTGCTGGCCGGGCGCGCGCACGGCGCCGGCCTTGCCTTCCAGCGGCGCGCCCAGCAGCGCCTCCAGTCGGGCCTGGCCGAGCATGCCACGGCGCAGCAGGCGTGGGCTGTCGCCCGGCAACAGGCTGACGATGCTCGACTCCAGGCCTACCTGGCAGGCGCCGCCATCGAGAATCCACAGGTCGCTCTCGGCGAACTGCTGCGCCACGTGCTCGGCGCTGGTCGGGCTGATCGACATGTAGCGGTTGGCCGAGGGTGCCACCAGGCCACCACCGAAAGCCGCCAGCAGCGCCTGCGCGGTCGGGTGCGCCGGCACACGCAGGGCCACGCTGTCCTGCCCGGCGGTAACGGCGCGCGAAACCTCGTCGCGGGCCGGCAGCACCAGGGTGAGTGGCCCCGGCCAGCAGGCATCCATCAGCCGCTGCGCAGCCGGCGGCACATCGGCAGCCCATTGCCCGACCTGCTCGGCGCTCGCCAGGTGCACGATCAGCGGATTGCTGCTCGGCCGCCCCTTGAGGGCGAAGACCTGCTCGACCGCCGCTGGCTGGCAAGCATCGGCAGCCAGGCCGTAAACGGTCTCGGTTGGCATGGCTACCAGGGCGCCGGAACGCAGGCGAGCGGCACATTCATGGACACTGTGACTGATGTAAGGCATATCGGGTTCTGCAAGAAGTCCGGGCAAACGCCAGCGACGATAGCGGGTAACAGCCCCGATTATCCATGACGACGGGCCATTCCGGCCACGACGACTTCAGACCACTGACGCACCACCTGCCAGCCCGCGCTCGTACCAAACCCGGCTGCGGTTGACCATGCGCACCAGGGCCAGCATCACCGGCACCTCGATGAGCACGCCGACGACCGTGGCCAGCGCGGCGCCGGAGTCGAAGCCGTAGAGGACAATCGCCACCGCTACCGCCAGTTCGAAGAAGTTGGATGCGCCGATCATGGTGGCCGGGCCAGCCACGTCATGCCGCACCCGCAAGCGGCGGCACAGCCAGTAGCCAAGGGCTGCGATGAACAGGGTCTGCAGCAGGATGGGCACGGCCAACAGACCAATCACCAGCGGCTGCTCGACAATCGCCTCGCCCTGGAAGGAAAACAGCAGCACCAGCGTGGCCAGCAGGGCGAGGATGGAAAAGGGCGAGACCCTGTCCAGGGCCGCCTGAAAAACTGCCGCGCCTCTGCTCAGCAGCTGCTTGCGCAGGAACTGGGCGATGGCCAGCGGAATGACGATGTACATGACCACCGACAGCAGCAATGTGTCCCAGGGTACGGGAATCGACGAGACGCCAAGCAGCAACGCAACGATGGGGGCAAAGGCGAATACCATCACCAGGTCGTTGAGCGCCACCTGCGTGAGCGTGAAGTTGGCATTGCCACTGCACAGGTTGCTCCACACGAACACCATCGCCGTACAGGGCGCAGCGCCCAGCAGGATCAGCCCCGCCATGTAGCTGTCCAACTCAGCGGACGGCAGCCAGTCGGCAAACAGCACCTTGATGAACAGCCAGCCGATCAGGGCCATGGAGAAAGGCTTGATCGCCCAGTTGATCAGCAGGGTGACCGCCATGCCGGCCTTTTGCTGGCGCACCTCATGCAGCGCGGTGAAGTCGATCTTCATCAGCATGGGAATGATCATGACCCAGATGAGCAGACCGACGGGAATATTGACCTGGGCAACCTCCAGCGCGCCCACGAGGTGGGCTGCCTCTGGCGCGGCCAGGCCAAGCAGGGTGCCGGCCCCGATACACAGCAGAACCCAGAGACTCAGGTAACGCTCGAACACCCCGAGCGGTGCACGGGTCCTCTCTACAGCAGGTTGCATGGCTGATCTCCGCATTCACATATGCTTTACCGAATATATGATAAATAATATATTCAGTTCTTCCTCGCTTTGACAGATATCAAGATGAGCCAGAAAAAGCGCGTCCTGTTTCTCTGCGTGGCCAACTCGTCACGCTCGCAGATGGCCGAAGCCCTGCTGCGCCACCTCGACGCGGAGCACTTCGAGGCCTTCAGCGCAGGCACGGCTCCGACCCAGGTAGACCCACGCACGCTTGCCGCACTGCAGCACAGCGGCATTTCCACCGAAGGCCTGTTCAGCAAGTCCATCGAGCAGGTCGCCGACCAGCCCTTCGACTACGTCATCACCCTGTGTGACAAATCCGCCCTCGAATGCCTGGCCCTGCCCGGTGCGGGCGAATACATCACCTGGAGTTTCGAGGACCCGGTCAGCAGCCCCCGCAGCGATGCTCATCGCCGGACGCTGCATGAAATTCTTGAACGCCTGAAGATGTTCGTGCTGATCAAGGGCAAACCTGCCCCGCAGCCGACCAGCGAGCAGCTCTCGCCCGTCGAGGTTTTCAAGTGCCTGGCCGACGAAACCCGAGCGCGTATCGCGCTGCTCGTCACCCTTGAACAGGAATTGTGCGTGTGCGAACTGACCGCCGCGCTCGACGAGAGCCAGCCGAAGATCTCGCGCCACCTGGCGCTGCTGCGCAGCTGCGGACTGCTGGAGGACCGGCGCAACGGCCAGTGGGTCTACTACCGCCTGCACCCGCAGCTGCCTGCCTGGGTCACCGAACTGCTCAAGACCACCCTGGACAGCCAGGCCGAATGGTTGCGCCAGGACGTGCAGCGTCTCTGGCAGATGCGCAACAGGCCAGGCCGCAAGCCACTGTGCGACTGAACGCAAGCCCCGAGACAAGCACGACAACACGGACTGTTCGCTCATTCATCTCAAGCACCCACGAGGACTCAGCATGACCATCAAAGTAGGCATCAACGGCTTCGGCCGTATTGGCCGCCTGGCCCTGCGCGCGGCCTGGAACTGGCCCGAACTGGAGTTCGTGCAGATCAACGACCCGGCCGGCGACGCCGCCACCCATGCCCACCTGCTGAATTTCGACTCGGTGCACGGCCGCTGGCAGCACGAAGCGGGCAGTGACGGCGACTCCGTGGTCATTGATGGCAAGCGCATCCGCGTGACCGCCAACAAGGCCATCGCCGACACCGACTGGAGCGGCTGCGACCTGGTGCTCGAAGCCAGCGGCAAGATGAAAACGGTCACCGTACTGCAGGGGTATCTGGAGCAGGGCGTGAAGCGCGTGGTGGTCTGCGCGCCGGTGAAGGAGCCAGGTGCGCTGAACGTGGTGATGGGCGTCAACCAGCAGCTGTTCGACCCGGCGCAGCACCGTATCGTCACGGCCGCCTCCTGCACCACCAACTGCCTGGCGCCGGTGGTCAAGGTAATCCATGAAGCGCTGGGCATCCGCCACGGCTCGATCACCACCATCCACGACCTGACCAACACCCAGAGCATTCTCGACACGCCGCACAAAGACCTGCGCCGCGCCCGTGCCTCTGGCATGAGCCTGATCCCGACCACCACCGGGTCGGCCACCGCGATTGCCGAGATATTCCCCGAGCTGCGCGGCAAGCTGAATGGCCATGCCGTGCGCGTGCCGCTGGCCAACGCCTCGCTGACCGACTGCGTGTTCGAGGTCGAGCGCGCCACCACCGCCGAAGAGGTCAACGTCCTGCTCAAGGCGGCCGCCGAAGGCCCGCTGAAAAACATCCTGGGCTTTGAAGAGCGCCCGCTGGTGTCCATCGACTACCGCACCGACCCGCGCTCCTCAATCATCGATGCGCTGTCGACCCTGGTGGTCAATGGCACCCAGGTGAAGGTCTATGCCTGGTACGACAACGAGTGGGGCTATGCCAACCGCGCGGCAGAGCTGGCGCGGCTGGTCGGCGCGGCGGGGTAATCGGCGATCATGAAGGCGTTGTCAGCCCTGTCTGCGGAAGTCCGCCAGTACCTGCTGGTCACCGGCAACTACTGGGCCTTCACCCTCACCGACGGCGCCCTGCGCATGCTGGTGGTGCTGCACTTCCACAGCCTGGGCTACACGCCGCTGCAGATCGCCGCGCTGTTCCTGTTCTACGAGATCTTCGGCGTGGTCACCAACCTGGTCGGTGGCTACCTCGGCGCACGCCTGGGTCTGAACCGCACCATGAACCTCGGCCTGGGCCTGCAGGTGCTGGCCCTGCTGATGCTCACGGTGCCGGCCGCCTGGCTGACGGTGCCCTGGGTGATGGGCGCCCAGGCGCTGTCCGGCATCGCCAAGGACCTCAACAAGATGAGCGCCAAGAGCTCGATCAAGCTCCTGGTGCCGGACAACCAGCAGGGCACGCTGTATCAGTGGGTGGCCATCCTCACCGGCTCGAAGAACGCGCTCAAGGGCGTCGGTTTCTTCCTCGGCGGCGCCCTGCTGGCGCTGCTCGGCTTCACCGGCGCGGTGCTGGCCATGGCCGCCGTGCTGGCGCTGATCTGGCTAAGCAGCCTGGTACTGCTGAAGAAGGACCTGGGCAAGGCCAAGGCCAAGCCTAAGTTCCGCGACCTGCTGTCCAAGAGCCGGGCGATCAACATCCTGTCGGCCGCCCGCTTGTTTTTATTCGGCGCGCGCGACGTGTGGTTCGTGGTGGCGCTGCCGGTCTATCTGAGCACGACGTTCGGCTGGGACTTCTGGCTGGTGGGTGGCTTCCTCGCCGCCTGGATCATCGGCTATGGCCTGGTGCAGTCTCTTGCCCCCAACATCACCGGCAAGCGCCGCGGCCATGTGCCGGATGGCCGCGCTGCGTGCGCCTGGGCGCTGGCACTGGCCGGCCTGCCGGCGCTGATCGCCCTGGGTCTGGGAACGGACGTGTCAGCACAAGCGGTGTTGCTCGGTGGGCTGATGCTGTTCGGCGTGCTGTTCGCGGTGAACTCATCGCTGCACAGCTACCTGATCGTCAGCTATGCCAAAGAGGATGGCGTGTCCCTGGACGTGGGCTTCTACTACATGTCCAACGCACTGGGCCGGCTGGTCGGCACCCTGCTGTCGGGCTGGATTTTCCAGGCCTACGGGCTGGCGGCCTGCCTGTGGATCTCCAGCGCCTTCGTACTGGCTGCGGCACTCATCTCCATCGCCCTGCCCCGGCATGCGACGACCTGAAGGACAGGACTGACACGCGGCCAGGGCGGTGACAGCCGTGCCTCAATGGCAACACGGCCATCCCCTCAGCCTGGGCAAGCCTCTACGGGCCGGGCGGATGCGACCTGCCTACAGCCCGGCCCGCGCCCTCACCGTCACAGCTGCTGCGGCGCGCGCTCGCACAACACCTTGAGCGCCTGCACCCACTGCGGGTGGTCGTTCAGGCAGGGCACCAACACCAGGTCCTCGCCGCCTGCCTCGCGGAACTGCTCGCGGCCGCGGTCGCCGATTTCTTCCAGGGTCTCGATGCAGTCGGCGACGAAGGCCGGGCACATCACCAGCAGCTTCTTCACCCCGGCCTTGGCCAGTTCGTCCAGGCGCGCCTCGGTATAGGGCTCGATCCACTTGGCGCGGCCCAGGCGCGACTGGAAGGCCACCGACCACTTGCCGGCCGGCAGCCCGGCGCGCTCGGCGAACAGCTCGGCACTGCGCAGGCACTGGGCGCGGTAGCAGTTGGCGAGCACCTGCGGCGAGGCGTTCTTGCAGCAGTCGGCGCCTTTCAGGCAGTGGCCAGTGGGGTCCAGCTTGTGCAGATGGCGTTCCGGCAGGCCGTGGAAGCTCAGCAGCAGGTGGTCGAAGTCCTGCTTGAGATAGGGCTTGGCGCTCTCCGCCAGGGCCTCGACGTACTCAGGCTGGCCGTAGAACGGCGCCAGCTCGGCGAATTGCAGGGCCAGGCCGCGCTCGCGCACCACCCGCCGCACTTCTTGCAGCGCGGTGGTGGTGGTGCTGTCGGCGAACTGCGGATAGAGCGGGGCCAGGGTGACTTTCTTCACGCCCCGGGCCGCCAGGCCAACCAGCACCTTCTCGATCGACGGCTCGCCGTAGCGCATGGCCAGCTCCACCGGGCCATGCGGCCAGTGCGGCACCATGGCCTGCTGCAGGCGGCGGCTGAGCACCACCAGCGGCGAGCCCTCCTCCCACCAGATCGAGGCATAGGCGTGTGCCGACTGCGCCGGGCGCTTGAGCAGGATCAGCGACACCAGCAGGCGCCGCACCGGCCAGGGCAGGTCGATCACATAGGGGTCCATGAGGAACTGGTTGAGGTAGCGACGCACGTCGGCCACCTCCGTGGAAGCCGGCGAACCCAGGTTGAGCAACAGCAGGGCGTGATCGGTCATGCGGAGTCCTTGAGCAGGTCGGCCAGGGCCGAGTCGAGGTCGGTGAAGCGAAATACGTAGCCATCGGCCAGAGCGCGCTGTGGCAGGGCCTTCTGTCCGCCGAGCAGCAGGCCGGACAGCTCGCCCAGGCCCAGCTTGAGCAGTGGCCCGGGCACCGGCAGCAATGCCGGACGGTGCAGTGCCCGGCCCAGGGCGCGGGTGAAATCCCTGTTCCTGGCCGGCTGCGGCGCGCAGACATTATAGGGACCGCGCGCGTCGTCCCGCTGCAAGAGAAAATCGATCAGGCCGATTTCATCCTGCAGGTGGACCCATGGCATCCACTGCCGGCCGTTACCGATCGGCCCACCCAGGCCCAGGCGGAACGGCAGCAGCAGACGCTTGAGAAAACCGCCATCGCTGGCCAGGACCAGCCCGGTGCGCAGCAGCACCACGCGCATGCCGAGGCCCTCGGCGCGCTGCGCCGTCTCTTCCCAGGCGCCGCACAGCTGGGCGGCGAAGTCCTCGACCACCGGCGCATCGCTCTCGTGCAGCTCGCGCTCACCGCCGTCACCATACCAACCCACGGCGGACCCGGAGATCAGCACCCGCGGGCGCTGTGCACGGGATTCCAGCCAGGCCAGTAGCCGCTCGGTCAGCGCGACCCGGCTGTCCCACAACAGCGCCTTGCGCTTGTGCGTCCAGGGCCGGTCGGCGATCGGTGCGCCAGCCAGGTTGATCACCGCATCGAGCGGTGTGTCGGCCAGTTCCTCGAGCCGCGCGATGCCACGAACCCCGTCGCCACAGAGCGCAGCGACCCGCTCGGGACGCCGGCTCCAGACCGTCAGCTGATGGCCCTGGCGCAACCAGAACAGGCACAGCGCACGCCCGATCAACCCCGTGCCGCCGGTCAGCAATATGTGCATGGCGTTCTCCTCATATGGCGCGAACCCGTGGTTGCGCCCTAGTCTGAACATTGAGCCCAGGTCATATGTCTTGATTATCGACGAGGATCACGCGGCCACGAAAGAAAATTCTGTACAGATTTTGTGATTGTACAGATTTTCTCGAGCGCGTAGCCTGAGATAAAGACAACGAGGTCAAACATGAACACCCCCATCGCCATCATCGGTACCGGCCTGGCCGGCTTGTCCGCCGCCCAGGCCCTGCATGGCGCCGGCCTGCAGGTCGAGCTGTTCGACAAGAGCCGCGGCAGTGGCGGACGCATGGCCAGCAAGCGTAGCGACGCCGGATCGCTGGACCTGGGCGCGCAATACTTCACCGCGCGTGATCGCCGCTTCGTCGAAGTGGTGCAGCAGTGGCAGGCGCGCGGCTGGGTCGCCGAATGGGCCCCGCAGCTTTACCAGTACCACCAGAACGGCCTGCAACCCTCACCGGACGAACAGCTGCGCTGGGTCGGCGCGCCGCGCATGAGCTCCATCAGCCGCGCGCTGCTCGGCGCCCTGCCAGTGCACTTCGGCTGCCGCATCACCGAGGTATTCCGTGGCGAACAGCACTGGGGCCTGCAGGACGCCGAGGGCAACAGCCACGGCCCCTACAGCAGCGTGATCGTCGCCACGCCGGCACCGCAGGCCACCGCCCTGCTGGCCGCTGCGCCCAAGCTGGCCAGCGCCGCCGCCAGCGTGATCATGGAGCCGACCTGGGCCGTGGCCCTGGGCTTCGAGACTGCGCTGCAGACCCCGGTACAGGGCTGCTTCGTGCAGGACAGCGCGATCGACTGGCTGGCGCGCAACCGCAGCAAGCCGGGCCGCGACGGCGCGCTGGACACCTGGGTACTGCACGCCAGCAGCAGCTGGAGCCGGCAGCACCTGGACCTGCCCAAGGAGGCGGTGATCGAGCAGCTGCACGGTGCCTTCGCCGAGCTGATCGGCTGCGCCGTACCGGCACCGGCCTTCAGCCTGGCGCATCGCTGGCTTTACGCACGCCCGGCCAGCGCCCACGAGTGGGGCGCCCTGGCCGACGCCGACCTGGGCCTGTACGCCTGCGGCGACTGGTGCCTGTCCGGCCGCGTCGAGGGCGCCTGGCTCAGCGGCCAGGAAGCGGCACGGCGCCTGCTGGAGCACCGCCAGTGAGGCCCGGCCGGATCAATCCACGCAAGCTGCTGCTGTCCAAATGGACGGCACGCGTGCCGCGCAATCGCGAACGCCACTTCCTGGTCACCGAACTGCATCGCGACGACGCCGGCGAGGTGCTGGCGATCGACCTGCAGGCCGTGCTCACCGGGCGCAGCGAGCGCCTGGACTGGCACCAACTGGAAGACACCGAGCGCTGGCAGATGGGCTGGAAGTAGCGTCTGTGGGACAATGCCAGCCCCGCCCGCCGAACCGCCCGTCATGCGTCAGAAAAGCCATCCGCCCCGCCAGCCCAAGGCCATTGCCAAGGGTCAACTGCACCCGCGCAACCGCCACCAGGGCCGCTACGACTTCCCCAGGCTGATCGAGGCCAGCCCGGAGCTGGGGCGCTTCGTGATCCTCAACCCCTATGGCAAGCAGAGCATCGACTTCGCCGACCCCGAGGCGGTGCGCGTGTTCAACCGCGCGCTGATGCGTCAGCTCTACGGCATCATCCACTGGGACATTCCGCCCGGCTACCTGTGCCCGCCGATCCCCGGCCGTGCCGACTACCTGCATGGCCTGGCCGATCTGCTGGCCGAAAGCAGCGATGGCGCCATTGTGCGCGGCAAAGGGGTGCGTGTGCTGGACATCGGCACCGGGGCCAACTGCATCTACCCGCTGCTCGGCCACAGCGATTACGGCTGGCGCTTCCTCGGCTCGGACATCGACCCGGTCGCCCTGGCGGCGGCACGCGGCATCGTCCAGGCCAACGGCCTCGAAGAGGTCATCGAGCTGCGTCAGCAGCAGGCGCCGCAGCACATTTTCCAGGGCCTGCTGTCCAGCGACGAGCGTTTCACCCTGACCCTGTGCAACCCACCCTTCCACGCCTCCGCTGCCGAGGCGGCCAGCGGCAGCACGCGCAAATGGAAGAACCTCGGCAAACTCGACTCCAAGCGTAAGCTGCCGGTGCTGAACTTCGGCGGGCAGAGCAACGAGCTGTGGTGCGCGGGCGGTGAAGTAGCCTTCCTGCGACGCATGGCCCGCGAGAGCGCGACGGTAGCCGGGCAGGTCCTGTGGTTCAGCAGCCTGGTGTCCAAGGCCGGCAACCTGGCGGCGTTCAACACCGCGCTGCGGCAGGCCGGTGCCCTGGAGGTCCGCCAGGTGGACATGGCCCAGGGCAACAAACAGAGTCGTTTCGTCGCCTGGACCTTCCACGAGGTGGCCGCACGTCGCGCCTGGCTGAAAGGTATCGCCGACAGCACCCCGAACTGACTATGCTGACGAGGTAGCGGCCTAAGGGAGCTCGGGAGTCCCCATGCGCTGGAAAAGCCTGTTGACCATCTGCTGCCTGTCCTGGTGCATCAGTACCCAGGCACAGCCGCGCGAACTGCAGATCAGCGTCGGCGACTGGCCGCCCTACCTCTCCACCGACCAGCGCCACAATGGCGTGATGGCCCACATCATCAGCGACCTGTTCGCCGAGGAGGGCTACAAGGTCAACTTCCGCTTCCTGCCCTGGCCACGCGCCTATTCCGATGCCGCCGCTGGCAAGTTCGATGCCACCGGCGTGTGGATGCACAAACGCGAGCGCGAGGCCGACTTCCTGTTCAGCGCGCCGTTGCTGGACGAGCAGTTCGTGTTCTTCCACCTCAAGTCGGTGCCCTTCGACTGGCAGCAGTTCGACGACCTGACCGGCATGACCCTCGGCGGCGGTCTGGAATACAGCTATGGCCCTGGGTTCGACGCATTCCTCGCCCAGGGCAAGGTGCGCATGGAACGGGTCTCCAGCGACCAGCAGAACTTCGAGAAGCTGCTCAAGGAGCGCGTCGTGCTCTACCCGCAGGAAGTCAACGTCGGTTATGCGGCGCTACGCAGCCAGTTCACCCCGGCCGAGCGGGCGCGCATTACCCACCACCCCAAACCGCTGCTGGTCAACCAGAGCTTCCTGATGCTGCCCAAGCGTCTGGCCGACAGCGAAGCCCTGATGAAGCGTTTCAACCAGCGCCTGCAGGCCTTCCGCGACAGTGGCCGCTACGACCGCTACTTTCAGGACCTGCAGGCCGGCAAGTACATGCTCACCGACGAGGAGGCGACCCAGGCCTCGACCCTGGGCCGCTGATGGCCTGCGCGGTTAACTCGGGCATTCAAGTTCGAGTGCCAGGGTGTCGAAGCAGAGCGACGGCGAGTCTGGCGCCTAAGCGGGATATCTGAGGCCGCCAGGCCTCACATCGTCCACTCGGTGACGACCATGTGCGTCTTCACCCGCTGCATGCACGGAAAACCCTCGATCACCCCGCGAATCTCCGCCAGGCGCGCCATGCTCGACGCCTCCACCTGCACCAGCATGTCGGTCTCGCCGCTGATGCCACAGCACTGGCGGATTTCCGGATAGGCGCGCATGCGCTCGACATAGTCCTGGCAGCGACCGTCCTTGTAGAACAGCTCGAGGAAGGCCTTGACCCCGCTGCCTGCGGGGTCGGCCACCTGCGCGTGGTAGCCGCGGATCACCCCGGATTGCTCCAGCTGGCGGATGCGCTCGCCCACCGCCGAACGCGACAGGTTGACCTCGCGGGCGATCTGGCTGACGGAGGTGCGTGCATCCTGGCGCAGCAGGGTGATGATCTGGCGATCGAACTTGTCCACGGTGGTTCTCGGCGGCCGGCAGTTTGACGGGGGATTCCGCCACATTGCCGGTAATCGGCGGCGACCTGCGCACGGCGGCGCCCGTAACATGGCGGGATCGAAAGGAAGGAGCGAGCATACATCATGAGCCGGCTGAACAAGGAACTGGGCCTGCTACAGGGCATCGCCCTGCTCAGCACCTCGCTGCTGGGCACCGGTATCTTCGTGGTGCCGGCCCTGGCCGCCACCGCCGCCGGTTCGGCCTCGCTATGGGCCTGGCTGATCCTGATCGCCCTGGTGCTGCCGGTGGCCTTCACCTTCGCCCAGCTGGGCCGCCACTTCCCCCATGCCGGCGGCGCGCCGCACCTGATCGGCCGTGCCTTCGGCGCGCGCAGCGAGCGACTCATCGCCCTGCTGTTCCTCGCCGTGCTGCCGGTGGGCCTGCCGGCGGCACTGAACATTGCCACCGGCTTCTGGCAGGCCGTACTGCCCATCGGCCGTGGCGAAGCGCTACTGATCCAGTTTGCCACCCTCGGCGCCATGCTCCTGCTCGGCCAGCGCCCGGCGCGGGCCAGCGGCCTGGTGCAGGGGCTGATCGCCCTGGCCATCCTCGGCACCGTCGGCCTGGTCTGGTGGGTCGGCGACCTGCCGCTGGCCAGCCAGCCGCTACTGCCGCAGATCGACGGCTCCTGGCAGCTGATTCCCGCCGCGCTGGGGGTGATGTTCTGGTGCTTCGTCGGCATCGAGGCCTTCACCCACCTGGGCGAGGAGTTCAAGCACCCACGGCGCGACTTCCCCCTCGCCCTGCTGCTCGGCGTACTGCTGGCCGGCCTGGTGTACTGGGCCTTCTCGGTGGCGGTGCTGAGCTTCGGCGTGTATGGCAACGAGCACAGCGACGCGGCCTCGCTGCCGCGTCTGATGCACAGGCTGCTCGGCGATGAGGCGCGCTGGCTGGTGGCGGCCGTCGGCTACCTGGCCTGCTTCGCCTCGATGAACGTCTATGTGCAGGGCTTTGCCCGGCTGATCTGGAGCCTGGCCGACGAGGACAAGCTGCCCTCCGCCCTGGCCGTGCGCAACCGCCACGGCGTGCCGGCCCGCGCCCTGCTGCTGGTGGTGCTGATCTGCGCCCTGTGCGCCGCCCTGGCCGCCGTACTGCAACTGTCGGTGGACGACCTGATCCGCTACGCCAACGGCAACTTCATCGTCGTCTACCTGCTCAGCATGGCCGCCGGTGTGGTGCTGCTGCGCGGCGTCTGGCGCTGGGTCGCCGGCCTCAGCTGCGCGCTCTGCGGCCTGGTGCTGCTGGCCCTGGGCGTGGATGCGCTGTATGCCCTGGCCCTGCTCGGCGGCTTCGCCCTGCTCGATCGCTGGCGCGAGCGCCAGCGCACACCGGCAAGCCTGCAGAGCTGAGGCGGTTCCGGCTATCCTCAGGCAGGGATAGCCTCAAGGACCGACCATGCGCCGCATTCTGCGTGACCTGAAAATCCTCATTCTCGCCAACCTGTGGCTGGTGCCGGTACTGGCCGGCCTGGTGGGCGCGCTGTTCTACTTCGTCGCCCCGCCGCCGCCGATGCATGCACGCCTGGCCACCGGCGCCGAGGGCGGCGGCTACCATGCCTTCGCCGAGCGCCTGCGCGCCGAACTGGCCGAGCAGGGCTTCGAGCTGGAGCTGGTGCCGAGCCTGGGCTCGCAGGCCAACCTGGCCAAGCTGCTGGACGGCTCCGTCGAGCTGGCCCTGGTGCAGAGCGGCCAGGAGCTCAACCTGGCGCCGGAGGCACGCGACACACTGACCGGCCTCGGCGTGATGTACCGCGAGCCGCTGTGGCTATTCACTGGCCCCAAGGTGAAGTTCGAGCGCCTGGCCGACCTGCAGAAGCTGCGCCTGGCCATCGGCTCGGCAGACAGCGGCACCCAGGCGGTGACCGCCGCTCTGTTCGCGGCCAACCGCATCACCCCGGCCGACTATCCCGCCCAGTGGCAACCGCTGGGTGGCAGCCGCGCCGCCGACGCGCTGGTGGCCGGTGAGCTGGACGCCGCCTTCTTCGTCGGCCCGGCGGAGAACCCGCTGATCCAGCGCCTGGCCGCCGAACCGAAACTGCGCCTGGTCGGCCTGCGCCGCACCCAGGCCTACCTGGCCCGCCTGCCGCACCTGAGCCGCCTGGAAGTGGGCGAAGGCATGCTCGACATGGCGCGCAACACGCCCGACCGCGACATCGTCACCCTCGGCCCGGTGGCGACCCTGGTAGCCGGCGAGAACTTCCACCCCTCGCTGACCCCGCTGATCCTGGAAGCCGCGCGCGAGGTGCTCAAGGACGGCAGCCTGCTCGACGCCGCCGGCAGCTACCCGCAGCGCCCGCCACGCTCGCTCGCCACCCTGAGCGAGGCCGAGTACTACTACGACAAGGGCCTGCCGATCCTGCAGCGTTACCTGCCGTTCCGCATCGCCTCGCTGGCCGACCGCTACATCATCCTCGCCATCCCGCTGGTGATCCTGCTGTTTCCGCTGTTCAAGGCCATCGGGCCGATCTACCAGTGGCGCATCCGCGCACGCATCTACCGCTGGTACAAGCACCTGCGCGAGATCGACCAGCAGCTGTACAAAGGCAAGCTCGGCGGCGATATCGGTGCCGAGATCGAGCGCCTGGAGAAGCTCGAGGACGAGCTGGCGCGGGTCGAGGTGCCGCTGTCCTACTCCAGCGAGCTGTACGAGCTGCACATGCACCTGCGCTACATGATCGAGCGCCTGCACGCCGTGCAGCGGCGCCAGACGTTAGCGCCAGCGCAATAAAAAAGCCCCGCCAGGGCGAGCCTGGCGGGGCTTTTTGTTCAGGCGTGGATCACTTGATCCAGTGCTTGCCCCAGTGGGTGATGTCGTAGGCCTTGGCGGCGCGCTGCAGGCTCGGGCCTGCCGCCTTGCCGGCTTCGATCTGGTCGTCGATCACCTTGGTCGAATGCGACAGCCAACTGGTGACGAAGGCCATGGCATCGCCATTGATCTCCAGCGCACGCGCATCGATGTTGCCCAGGTTGTCGCAGGCGGCGTGGTAGCAGGGATCGAGGGCGATGCCGGCAGTGCCGCCGTAGCGCGCTGCCTGCTCCTCGGTCTTCAACTCCTCGGCGCCGGTGAACAGCCCGCCGAAGGCGATGCCGTCGGTGAAGAACTGCGCGTAGTCGGAGCGGAAGGTGATCTCGTCGCCCTCTGATGGTAGGCCGCGCAGGGCGAAGTACTCCTCGAACAGCTTCTCGATCGCGGCCGAGCCGGGCGGGCCTTCCAGACCGAAGTCCGAGCCGTCGCCGTCATACACGAAGTAGGCGAAGTTCGGCGAGGCGATCATGTCGAAGTTCAGGTACGCCTTGATCTTCGCCTTCTCTTCCGGCGGCAGCTGCTCCACGTAGTAGGTCGAGCCCACCAGCCCCGACTCCTCGGCGCCCCACCAGGCGAAGCGCAGCTTGTTGTTGGGCCTGACCTTGCGCAGCTGCACGGCCAGTTCCAGCAGCGCGGCGCTGCCCGAACCGTTGTCGTTGATGCCCGCTCCCTCGAACACCGAGTCCAGGTGCGCACCGGCCATCACCACGTTGTTCGGGTTGCCGTGCTTCGACTCGGCCACCAGGTTGTGGGTCTGGGTGCGCTCGCGCACCACGTCGGTGAACATGCGCAGCTGCAGCTCGGCGTTCTGCGCCAGGCTGACGCCGAGGTCGTAGGTGGCGAACAGCACCGGAATGCCACCGGCATAGGCATCGCCCAGGGTCGCGTTGAGCAGGCCCTTGCGCTCCTCGGTATCGCCCTGGTTGAAGATCACCACCCCGGCGGCACCGGCGGCGGCGGCATTCTCTGCCTTGATCTGGAAACTGCAGGCGCCGCGTTGCAGCAGGGCAATGGAGCCAGCCGGGAATCCGGCGAAGTCCGCCTCCTCACAGCCGCTGCTGGAGGTGTTGCCCAGGCCCAGAGCGATATCCACCGGGGCCACGGCGGCCGTCACGTCGCCAGCGTCGGTCTGCGACAGGTAGGTGAAATCCACCTCCCACTGGTAGTCGGCCGGCGTCGGCGCCACGGCCTGCAGCACGCCAGGCCCCTGCGGGTAGAAGGCGCTGAACGGGAAGGCCTGCAGCGTAACCCGGTAACCGGCACGCTCCAGGGTCTCCTTCACGTAGTTCAGCGAACCGTCATAACCGGGCAGGCCGGCGGCACGGTTGCCGTCGTTGGCCAGGGCGATGTCGTGGAGCATCTGCAGGTGCTGCTGGGTGTTCTGTGCCTGCATGCAACGCGGCAACAGCAGCGGCGATGTGTTCAGCAGGCCGGCTCGACACTCCAGCGGACCCAGGCGAGTCGGACTCCAGAGCTTGTCGAACAGTTGCGAGAGGTCTTGGCTTGCGTTGGCCAGTGCCGGCGCGGCGGCGCTGGCCAGGACAGCGGCGAACAACAGCTTCTTCTTGTCATGCATGAGTCTTCTCCAATCCGTATTTGGAGCAAATGGATGCGGCAGCACTTGTGGCACTACCGCGGGCCGTCCCTTTACTGCGTCGTGTGGACGCCAGAAACACTAGACGCAGATTTCCCAGCAAGCGAAACGGATATGTACTTTTGTCCGGATAATTGCGGCAATTCACCGAAGATAGCGGCATTAAGCCATCACGCCATCTGGCGACCGACGCGCCCGGCGCCGTTGTCGGGTAGACTTCTCGGCCTGTTTCCCGCGAATGACCGAAGACCGACACCCATGCCGATCCGCCACTGCATCGTCCACCTGATCGACAAGAAGCCCGACGGCTCGCCCGCCGTGCTGCACGCCCGCGACTCGGAGCTGGCCGCCTCGCAAGCCATGGAGAACCTGCTGGCCGACCTCAACGAGAGCTACAACGCCAAGCAGGGCAAGGCCTGGGGTCTGTTCCACGAGGAGTCCGGCGCCTACCCCTTCAGCGGCTGGCTGAAGGCTTACCTGGACGGCGAGCAGGACTTCACCGCCTTCAGCCGCCAGGCCGTGGCGCACCTGCAGAAGCTGATGGAGGAGTCCAACCTGTCCACCGGTGGCCACGTGCTGTTCGCCCACTACCAGCAAGGCATGACCGACTACCTGGCCATCGCCCTGCTGCACCACAGCGAAGGCGTGGCGGTGACCGACGCGCTGGACGTGGCCCCGGCCAAGCACCTGGACCTCGGCCAGCTGCACCTGGCGGCGCGCATCAACATCTCCGAGTGGCGCAACAACGCCCACTCCAAGCAGTACATCTCGTTCATCAGGGGCAAGAACGGCAAGAAGGTCTCGGACTACTTCCGCGACTTCATCGGCTGCCAGGAAGGCGTCGATGCGCCGAGCGAGACGCGCACCCTGCTCAAGGCCTTCAGCGACTTCGTCGAGAGCGAGGACCTGGCCGAGGAAAAGGCCCGCGAGAAGACCGAGGCGCTGGTCGATTACGCCACCAGCCAGGCCAAGCTGGGCGAGCCGATCACCCTGGAAGAGCTGTCCGGGCTGATCGACGAGGAGCGCCCGCGCGCCTTCTTCGAGCACATCCGCAACAAGGACTACGGCATGGCCCCGGAATTTCCGGCGGACAAGCGCACCCTCAACCAGTTCCGCCGCTTCACCGGCCGTGCCGAGGGCCTGTCGATCAGCTTCGAGTCGCACCTGCTGGGCTCGGCCATCGAGTATGACGAGGCGCGCGACATGCTGATCATCCGTCAGCTGCCGACCCAGCTGAAGGACCAGCTCAAGCGCCGCAAGGACTGAGCCATGCGCCTGGCCGACGCCGTGCTCGACGCCTGCCGCTGCGACGTGCACGCGCCGCTGGCCGGCGACCCCGCGCACGACTTCGGCCTGAGCAAGGAGCAGGCCAGGCAGGCCATGGCGGCACTGCGGCCCTGGCTCAACGAGCGCCAGCGCATGCTCTGGGCGCAGCGCCACGACGCCCTGCTGCTGATGCTGCAGGGGCCGGACTGCTCCGGCAAGGACGGCGTGATCCGCAAGGTGATCAATGCCTTCGACCCGCAGGGCCTGAGCATCCACAGCTTCCAGATGCCCAACGCCGAGGAGCGCGGCGAGCACTTCCTGCAGCGCTACCGCCGGCGCCTACCGGCACCCGGCCTGCTCGGCGTGTTCAACCGCAGCCACTACGAGGCGCTGATCAGCGACCCGCTGGACGGGCTGTGCGCCGAAGCGGACTTCCCCCGGCGCCTGGCCGAGGTTCAAGCCTTCGAGGCGCAGTGGCCGCTGCGCCACCTGCATGCACTCAAGTGCTACCTGCACATTTCCCGCACGGAGCAGAAGGAGCGCCTGCAGAGCCGCCTGCAGCGCCCGGAGAAGCGCTGGAAGCTGCACACCAGCGACCTGCAGGCCTACCACGAATACGATCTGCGCCAGGCCCGCTGGAGCACCCTGCTGGCGGCCAGCCACACAGAGGATGCGCCCTGGTACGTGATCCCGTCGGATCAGCGCTGGCTGCGCGACTGGCTGGTGGCCAGCCTGCTGGCCCGCGAGCTGGAACGCCTCGACCTGGACTGGCCGGACACTCCGGCGCCCTTCTGCGCCGCCGATCTGGAGCAGCCATGAGGCGGTGCCTGGCGCTGCTGCTCCTGCTGAACGCGCCGGCCTGGGCCGCAACGCCCGAGCCCTCGCCCGACGAGCTGCGTTTCATCACCGCCAACGCCGAATTCACTCTGCTGCACGAAATGGGACACCTGCTGATCAGCGAGCTGCAGCTGCCGGTACTCGGCCGCGAAGAGGACGCCGCCGACCAGCTCGGCTTCATGGGCCTGTTCCTGCTGTATGACCAGCAGGCCGATGCCGACTTCTACGCCAGGCTGCTGGACGTGGCCGACTACTGGCGCCTGGAAGCCGAACGCACCCGTGGCTCGGCCGAGCAGATTCCGCCGTGGGACAGCCACTCGCTGGACGAGCAGCGCTTCTTCAACATCGCCTGCCTGGCCTATGGCAGTGACCCGCAGCAGCTGGAATGGATAGTCGCGAGCACCGGGCTGCCGGAGGAGCGCGCGCTGTACTGCGATCAGGAGTACGCCCAGGTCCACCATGCCGTGAACTGGCTACTGGAGCGTTTCCACCGCCCGGCCGATCGGCCGGCGCGCGGGCGCATCGAGGTGGTGTATGACGAGCCGCCGGCCAGCCTGGCCAGTGGCCGTGAGATGCAGGCAGCCATCCGCGCCTCGGGCGAGCTGGAGCGTGTCGCCTCCAGAGCCAGCAGCAGCTTCGAGCTACCGCGCAACCTGACCTTGCGGGTCAGCGCCTGCGGCACGCCGGACGCCTGGTTCAACAGCGTCAGCGGTGAGCTGACGCTGTGCTACGAGCTGCTAGAGCACTTCCACGAACTGGCCAGAAGCCTGCCCGATCTGCAGCGCAGCCGCGCCGTCACACCGCGCTGAGGGCGAAGCCCAGACGCGGGAAGTGCACATGCAGGGTACCGGCGCGCTCGTCCTGGCGACGCAGGATGATGGCCTCGGCGGAGACACAGAGCAGCTCGCCCTGCACCGGATCGACACCATAGTCGGTGGCCGCCACGCTGACCTGCTGGCCGACCTGGAAGCCCAGCGCCTGGCTGAAGTCCTCGTCCGGCAAAGGCGCCGGTTGCGCCTCGCAGGCAATGGCGATGGCCTCCTCGCTGCTCAGCGGGCTGTGCGCGCCATGTCCGAAACCGAGCACGCGACCGAGCCAGGCCGCCACTTCCGGGTAGTCGTCGACCAGCGGCGCGGTGACGTGGGTGCCCTTGAGGAACCACAGCGGATGGGCCATGGCGAAGTCGGCGATCGACGGCTCGCCGCACAGGAAGTCACCCTCCTCGCGCGCCAGCTGCTGTTGCAGGCGCGCCATCAGCACCGGCCACTGCAGCTTGGCCTGCGCGGCCGGCAGGCGGCTGGCGCTGCCACCGGCGAACAGTGCCGCGCGGTCGGCAACGAAGGCCTGCTGCGCCGCCGGCGGCAGCTTGCCCATGCGCACGGCGATGGATTCCGGCTGGAACACCAGGGTCACCGCGTGCTGGAACACCACGGCATCGGCCCACTGGGCGAAGCTGGCGGCGACGAACTCCTGGCCCTCGGGGAACAGGCTCGGCGTGGCTTTCTCGGCCTCCAGGCGGCGGGCGATCAGCGCGGTGTCGCAGTAGATGTCGGCACCGACCTGCAGCACCGGGGTTTTGCGGTAGCCGCCGGTGAGCGCGGTCAGATCCGGCTTGGGCATGATCCGCGGGATTTCCACCGAGCGCCACGACAGCTGCTTGAAGCCCAGCATCAGGCGGGCCTTCTCAGCGAAGGGCGAGGCGTCGTAGTGGTGCAGGATCAATTCGGACATGGCGGGGCTCCGCGGCAGTTGAAAAGGCGAGGCCGCAGCTTAGCCGCAGGCGGCGCCCTGGCCTACCCCTTCAACCTGATGACGGCTCATCCAGCGCGCCTATCAAGGCCTCCTTGGCCGCCTTCTTCAGGCGCTTGATGGCGATCTCGCGGCGCAGCGCGGCGCCCTTGTCGGCGCAGGCCTCGACGTACACCAGCGCCCGCGCCGGGCTGGCATGAAAGAAGCGCGCGCCCTTGCCACTGCGGTGCTGCTCGAAGCGTCGCTGCGGGTCGTCGCTGATGCCGCAGTAAAGCGCGCCGCTCTCGGCACGGACCAGGTAGACGAACCAGGGCTTGGCAGGTGGGGTATCGGTCATGGCTCGGCAGCGCAGCGAAAGGCTGCCGAGCTTACGCCAGTCAGCGCCCGGCCTGCCAGGCGCGCAGCCCGGCCATGGCCTGTTTGCCCACCGCTGCCTGCACCGGCGCCAGCCAGCCCAGCAGCAGGCCCTTGGCGCCGAGCGCCTGACGCATCCAGCGCCACAGGTCGAAGTGGTCGCGGTGCTCGACGATCTTGCCGTCCGCGAAGCGGAAGCGCGCCTCGATATGGTTCTCCACCGTGCGCCCGGTGGCGCTGAACAGGTAGGTCGCCACCCAGCGCGCGCGGCCCTGCTGGTCGTCCGCTTCGAGCACTTGGTAGGTCAGCGAGAAATCCTTGGCCCGCGCGCAGAGCATGCGCCACATGTCGCCGGCATCGCGACCGCGCAGGTCACGGAAGGCCGGATCGGAGAACTGCACCTGCTCGGCGTAGCAGGCCGCCATGGCCTCGGCATCGAGCTTCTGGAAGGCCTGGTAGAAACGGTCGATCAGTTCGGCATTGGGATGGGCCATGGATGCTGCTCCGGGTGAGGATGGGCAGAGTATGGCTGTGCAACCGATGGGCGGCGATTGGCGATAAAGACAACTTTGTGGCAATAATCGCCAATGATCCGTATCGCGCTCTACCTCTGCCCGCAGACCGTGCTGTCCAGCCTGAGTATGGCCGACGACGCCTTCCGCCTGGCCAACCAGCTGGCCGGCGAGGCGCTGTTCGCGCTGCAGCGCGTCAGCGTCGACGGCCAGCCGGTGCAACTCGGCTATGCGCGGTTGCAGGTGGACGGCGACCTGCAGCTGGCGGAAAGCGCCGACCTGCTGCTGATTCCCGCCACCGGCAGCGCGCTTGAGCGCACCCTGCAGCACAACAGCGCCCTGCTCGCCTGGCTGGCGCAGCGGCCCCTGCAGCAGCAACTGGCCAGCCTGTGCAGCAGCGCCTGCCTGCTGGCCGCCGCCGGCCAACTGGAGGGGCGCCGCGCGACCACCCACTGGGCCCTGGCGGAGCAGTTCCGCCAGCGCTTCCCCGGGGTGTGCCTGCAGATCGATGAACTGTTCACCGAGGACGCCAATCGCTTCTGCTCGGGCGGCGCCCAGGCCGGCCTGGACCTGTGCCTGCAGCTGATTGCCCGGCACGCCGGTGACTGGCTGGCGCAGCGCGTAGCCGGCGCTCTGGTGGTGGAACGCGAGCGTGGCGGCCAGAGCCGCTTCGCCCCGCTGCTGCCACTGGCCGGCCACGACGATCCGCTGATCGGCCCGCTGCTGCGCTGGCTGCAGCTCAACCATGCCCAAGCCATCGATCTGACGCTGCTGGCCGAGCGCGCCCACTGCTCCACCCGTACGCTGCTGCGCCGCTTCAAGGCGGCCACCGGGTTGACCCCCAACGACTACCTGCAGCGCCTGCGCATCAGCGCCGCGCAGAGCGCCCTGCGCAACCCCGCGCGCTCGCTGGAACAGATCGCCGCCCAGGTCGGCTATGCCGACCGCGCCACCTTCGCCAAGCTGTTCAAGCAGCTCTGCGGCGAGACACCGGGCGCCTTCCGCAAGCGCCTGCGCCAGCCGTTCAGCGAATAGCGGGCAAAGAAAAAGGAGCCCGAGGGCTCCTTTCTCATGCCACGCCCGACCTCAATGGAGGATCTGCCCGAGGAACAGCTTGGTCCGCTCGTTCTGCGGGTTGTCGAAGAAGGTGTTGGGCTCGTTCTGTTCGACGATCTCGCCGCGATCCATGAAGATCACCCGGTTCGCCACGGTGCGGGCGAAGCCCATCTCGTGGGTCACGCAGAGCATGGTCATGCCGTCCTCGGCCAGGCCGATCATGGTATCCAGCACCTCCTTGACCATTTCCGGGTCGAGGGCCGAGGTCGGCTCGTCGAACAGCATGATCTTCGGCTTCATGCACAGCGCACGGGCGATCGCCACACGCTGCTGCTGGCCACCGGAGAGCTGGCCCGGGTACTTGTGCGCCTGCTCGGGGATGCGCACGCGCTCAAGGAAATGCATGGCGATCTCCTCGGCCTTGCGCTTGGGCAGCTTGCGCACCCACATCGGTGCCAGGGTGCAGTTCTGCAGCACGGTGAGGTGCGGGAACAGGTTGAAGTGCTGGAACACCATGCCCACTTCGCTGCGGATCGCCTCGATGTGCTTGAGGTCGCTGGTCAGCTCGGTGCCATCGACCACGATGCGCCCCTGCTGGTGCTCCTCCAGGCGGTTGATGCAGCGAATGGTGGTGGACTTGCCCGAGCCCGACGGACCGCAGAGGACGATGCGCTCGCCCTGCTGCACATCGAGGTTGATGTCCTTGAGCACATGGAACTGGCCGTACCACTTGTTCACGCCCTGCAGCTGAATGATCGGCTCGGCGGCGGCTTCTTTCTTAACTTCGGTCATGCTCTATGACTCCTAACGCTTGTGGCCGGTGTCCAGCTTGCGCTCCAGGCGCATAGAATAGCGGGACATGCCGAAACAGAAGATCCAGAACACCAGGGCGGCGAACACGTAGCCCTCGGTGGCCATGCCCAGCCAGGCCGGATCGGTGGTGGCCTGTTTGATGCTGTTGAGCAGGTCGAACAGGCCGATGATGATGACCAGGCTGGTGTCCTTGAACAGGGCGATGAAGGTGTTGACGATGCCCGGGATCACCAGCTTGAGCGCCTGCGGCAGGATCACCAGGCCCATCATCCGCCAGTAGCCCAGGCCCATGGCCGCAGCCGCCTCGTACTGCCCCTTGGGAATGGCCTGCAGGCCGCCGCGCACCACCTCGGCGATGTAGGCGGACTGGAACAGGATCACCCCGATCAGGGCGCGCAGCAGCTTGTCGAAGCTCAGGCCCTCCGGCAGGAACAGCGGCAGCATCACCGAGGACATGAACAGCACGGTGATCAGCGGCACGCCGCGCCAGAACTCGATGAATGTCACGCAGATCACGCGGATCGCCGGCATCTTCGAGCGCCGACCGAGGGCCAGCAGAATGCCCAGCGGCAGCGCGCCGGCAATGCCAACCGCAGCGATCACCAGGGTCAGCATCAGGCCGCCCCATTGGCTGGTTTCCACCTCGGACAGGCCGAGGAAACCGCCGTGCAGCAGCCAGAAGGCCAGCAACGGGTAGGCCACCAGGAACACCAGGCCGTACAGGGCCTTGCGCGGCATCATCGGCACGAACAGCGGCGCCGCGCCGATCACCGCCAGCCACACGGTCAGATCCACGCGCCAGCGCAGCTCCTCCGGGTAGAAGCCGTACATGAACTGGTCAATGCGTTCCTTGATGAACACCCAACAGGCGCCCTCGCTGGTGCAGTCGGCGCGAGTGGTACCGGTCCAGTCGGCCTGGAACACCGCCCACTGCAGCAGCGGCGGCACAATCAGCCAGACCAGGTAGATGGCCAGCAGGGTCAACAGGGTGTTGAACCAGTTGGAGAACAGGTTGGACCGCAGCCAGCCGATGACGCCGACGCTCAGGCGTGGCGGCGGCAGGCTGGGACGGAATTGATGGACTTCCATGCGCTTCTCCTTACCGCTCGATCAGCGCGATGCGCTTGTTGTACCAGTTCATCAGGATCGAGATGCTGATGCTGATGGCGAGGTACACGCTCATGGTGATGGCGATGACCTCGATGGCCTGGCCGGTCTGGTTCAGGGTGGTACCGGCGAACAGCGAAACCATGTCGGGGTAACCGATACCGGCCGCCAGCGACGAGTTCTTCGCGATGTTCAGGTACTGGCTGGTCAGCGGCGGGATGATCACCCGCAGGGCCTGCGGCACGATGACCAGGCGCAGGGTCTTGCCGGCCGGCAGGCCGAGAGAGCGGGCCGCCTCGGTCTGGCCGTGGCTGACCGCCTTGATCCCGGAACGCACGATCTCGGCGATGAACGCCGCGGTGTACACGGTCAGCGCCAGGGTCAGCGCCATCAGTTCGGGAATCAGCACCCAGCCGCCGCGGAAGTTGAAGCCTTTCAGCTCCGGTACCGTCCAGTGGAAGGGGTCGCCGAACACCAACGCGGCCAGCCCCGGCAGGCCGACGATCAGCACCAGGCTGGCAATCAGGGTCGGGAAACCCTGGCCGGTCGTCTCGAAGCGTTGCCGTGCCCAGCGCGCCAGAAACCAGACCGCCACCAGCGCCAGCACCAGCGCGATGAAGCAGGCCCAGAAGCCCTCGGCTGCCGTCGGCGCCGGCATGTTCAGGCCGCGATTGCTGAGGAAGAAGGTGTCGCTGATGTTCAGGCTTTGCCGCGGACCGGGCAACGGCAGGAACACCGCGAAGTACCAGAAGAAGATCTGCAGCAACGGCGGAATATTGCGGAAGATCTCGATGTAGATGGTGGCCAGCTTGCTGATCAGCCAGTTGGGCGATAGCCGCGCCACGCCGAGGATGAAACCGAGCACGGTGGCCAGCACGATGCCGATACCCGCAACCAGCAGGGTATTGAGCAGACCGATAACGAAGACGCGGCCGTAGGTGTCGCTCTCGGTGTAATCGATCAGATGCTGCGGGATGCCGAAGCCAGCGCTTTGCTCCAGGAAGCCGAACCCGGAGAGGATGCCGCGCTGAGCCAGGTTGTGCTGGGTGTTGTGGAACAGGTACCAGCCGATCGCCACGACGGCGACGACGGCGATGATCTGGAATAGCCAGCCACGCACCTGCGGATCGGTCCAGACCGACGTGCGTGGGCGCGGGGAAATGGGGGGATTCTGCATAACGGCCCTCATGGAAACTCCGCGCCCATGGCTTGCGGCGCGGAGTTCACGAAATCAGGAACACCAACGCCCCTCGTACGAGGGGCGTTGGCATGGCGGTCAGCGCACCGGCGGTGCGTACTGCAGACCACCCTTGTTCCACAGGGCATTGAGACCACGTTCGATCTTCAGCTCGCTGCCGGCACCGACGTTGCGATCGAAGATTTCACCGTAGTTGCCGACTTGCTTGACGATCTGCACAGCCCAGTCCTTCGGCAGCTTCAGATCCTTGCCGAAGTCACCCTCGGCACCCAGCAGACGGGCGATATCCGGGTTCTTGGTGGACTTGGACAGCTCTTCCACATTGGCGGAAGTCACACCCAGCTCTTCGGCATTGAGCTGCGCATAGAGGGTCCAGCGCACGATATCGAACCACTCCTCGTCACCCTGACGCACGGACGGGCCGAGCGGCTCCTTGGAGATCACTTCCGGCAGCACCACGTAGTCATCCGGCGCGGCCAGCTTGATGCGCTGGGCGTACAGCTGCGACTGGTCGGAGGTCAGCACGTCGCAACGGCCGGACTCCAGCGACTTGGCGCTCTCGTCGGAGGTGTCGTAGGTGATGGGGGTGTACTTCAGGCCGTTGGCGCGGAAGTAGTCGGCCAGGTTCAGCTCGGTGGTGGTACCGGCCTGGATGCACACGGTGGCGCCGTCCAGTTCCTTGGCGCTGGAAACGCCGAGCTTCTTGTTCACCAGGAAGCCCTGACCGTCGTAGTAGGTCACGCCGGTGAAGTTCAGACCCATGGCCGCATCGCGCGAGCTGGTCCAGGTGGTGTTGCGCGACAGCATGTCGACCTCGCCGGATTGCAGCGCGGTGAAGCGCTCCTTGGCGGTCAGCGGGCTGTACTTGACCTTGGAGGCGTCGCCGAACACGGCAGCGGCCACGGCACGGCAGACATCCACGTCGATACCCAGGTAGTTGCCCTTGGCGTCGGCGTAGGAGAAACCGGGCAAGCCATCGCTGATACCGCACTGCACGAAGCCTTTCTTCTTCACCGCATCCAGGGTGGCTCCCGCATGAGCGAAACCGCTCACACCGAGCACCGCAGCCGTGGTCAGTACTGCCAGGGTGGATTTCACCATCTTCATCAAAACCTCCAAGTGTTCTTGTTTGGTCGAGTCTCGGTCCTGCCGCCGTACCCTTGTGAGGCACGTTCGATCCGGCCACCATGGCGGGATCAACCGGGGTGCGAACCTGAAGGGAGTCTAGATGCCGATCCGCAGACCGGCGAATGACCCGCTTCCTCCCCGTAGGTCTTACGGGAAAGAGACGCAGCAGAATGTCCGGCTTTTCCGCAGCGAGCGGCCCCCACCGGACCCGTTCGCTACAGCAAGGCGCGTACCAGCTTCGCGACCGAGCGGCATTGAAAGAAGGTCAATAGGTAAAGTTTTAGCGGTGCGACATCTTCTTAACGAAATCGACAGCGCGCTGCGCACGCCCCCGTACCAAAACCGATCATGCGCACCAAAGTGGAGCAAACATGCAAGAAGCCCTGATACTGGAGCCCTCCCGCGAGGCTGATTCCTGCGTCATCTGGTTACACGGCCTGGGCGCCGACCGTTACGACTTCGAGCCGGTGGCCAAGATGCTGCAGCAGGATCTGCCGAACACGCGCTTCGTGTTGCCCCAGGCACCCACGCGGCCGGTGACCATCAATGGCGGCTGGTCTATGCCCAGCTGGTACGACATCCTGGCCATGAGCCCGGCACGGGCCATCGACAAGGAGCAGATGGAAGCCTCGGCCCAGACAGTAATCGGCCTGATCGAAGCGCAACGCGACGGCGGCATCGACCCGGCACGCATCATCCTCGCCGGCTTCTCCCAGGGCGGCGCGGTGGTCTATCACAGCGCCTTCCTGCGCTGGCAGGGGCCGCTGGGCGGGCTGCTGGCGCTGTCCACCTATGCCCCGACCTTCACCGAAGACCTGCAACTGGATGCGCAGCGGCGCAACCTGCCAGTGCTCTGCCTGCACGGCAGCCAGGACGAGGTGGTACCGCCCTTCATGGGCCGCGCCGCCTACGACGCACTGACCGCTCAGGGCGTCGCGGCGCAATGGCGTGAGTACCCCATGGGCCACGAGGTGGTGCTGGAAGAGATTCAGGACATCGCCGCCTGGCTGCAGCAACACCTCCCAGGCTGAGCACGTCAAGCTTACGTCGATACCCCGATCGAGCTCGCTAACTGAACGAAATTCAGTCAAGTGAATGTCACTGCTCAGGCCCCCATCCAGCCCGCTCGACCGCTGGTCGGGCGGCTCTAGCACGGGGATTGCCTAGGCAACATGGCTGGGAATAAGGTCATCGACAGTCAGGTTTTCGCCCTAAACAGGGAGTGTTTCGCGATGCCCGCCGCTCTATGTAGCCAGACAGGTTATTCATTCTTGCGATGAAAAACGCCCACTGGCAGGAGGATCTCCAGCAGATCCGCCAACTGCGACTCTTCCAGAATGTCACGGCCAACAGCCTGCAACAGCTACTGCGCGAGTTCCGTGCCTGCGAGCTGGAGGCCAGCGAGATTCTGCTCTCGCCCTTCAACCGCAACCAGCATCTGTACCTCCTACTGGAGGGCGAGCTGAAGGTCTACCTCGGCTCCCTCGATAATCAGCCGGTCAGCACCCTGCGCCCGGGCGACTGCGCCGGGGAAATCAGCTTCATCGACAATGACCGCCCCTCCGCCTATGTAGTGGCCACCCAGCCCTCACTGGTGCTGCGCCTGCACCGCGAATCGCTGGTCAAGCTGTTCAACCAGTCGCCGGAGCTGATGCAGAACCTGCTGGAGCTGCTGTGCGAGCGCGTGCGCCAGGGCAACCGGATCATCCTCGACAGCGAACAGAACGCCAACGTCGATATTCTCACTGGCTGCTTCAACCGGCGCTGGCTGGAGCATGTCTACGAGCGCGAGAGCACCCGTTGCGCCTTCAATGGCCAGCCGCTGAGCATGCTCATGCTCGATGTCGACCACTTCAAGGCCTACAACGACCAGCACGGACACCTGGCCGGCGACTATGCCCTGTGCCTGGTGGCGCACACCCTGCGCAACCAGCTGCGGCCCAAGGACAGCATGGTGCGCTATGGCGGCGAGGAGTTTGTCATCCTCCTGCCGGAACTGGACGCAGTGGAAGCCCGCACCATCGGCGAGCGTCTGCGCCAGAGCCTGGCGCAAATCGAATCGTTCTACTCGCCGGTCGGCATACTGCCGGGCGTCACCGTGTCCATCGGCATGGCGCAGATGCAGGATAAAGACGGCCTGGAAAGCCTGATCGCACGTGCCGACTGCGCCCTGTACAAGGCCAAGCAACAGGGCCGCAACTGCCTGCATGGCTGAGGCCGCCCCGCCAAACTCCCCGGCGAATCTGCCACCCCATCGCCAGCCACTGAAACGCCTTGCTAGAGTCCTGCGCATAACAACAACGATTGGACGCCACCATGCGCAAGTTGCTGCTCGCCCTGCTAATCCTCGTGCCAGTGGGCGCAGGAATCTTCTTTACCCTCCCAGCCCTGCTCGACCGCAAGATGAACAGCGTTGCCACCCCGGCGCCCTACCCTGCCAGCAACAATGCTGAACAGCTGCACCAGCGCCTGTTCGTCGCCGACCTGCACGACGATGCCCTGCTCTGGCAGCGCGACCTGCTCGAGCGCCACGACTACGGCCACTCCGACCTGCCGCGCCTGCTTGAGGGCCACGTCGGCCTGCAGGTGTTCTCCACCGTCACCAAGACCCCGCGCGGCATCAACTACGAGAGCAATGGCGCCGACAGCGACAACATCACCCTGCTGGCCATGGCCCAGCGCTGGCCACGGGCAACCTGGAGCAGTCTGCTCGCACGCGCGCTGTACCAGGCCGATAAGCTGAAACAGGCCGCTGCCGCCAGCGACGGTAAACTGGTGCTGATCCACAACCGTGCCGAATTGGCCCGCTACCTGGAAGACTGGCAGCGCGACCCGCAGCGCCTGGCCACCTTGCTGGCCACCGAAGGACTGCAGCCCATCGAGGGCCAGCTGGAGAACCTCGACCGTCTGTATGACGCCGGCTTTCGCATCGCCGGCCTGACCCACTTTTTCGACAACGAGGTCGGTGGTTCGGCCCATGGACTGGTCAAGGGCGGGTTGACCCCGCTGGGCCGCCAGGTGATCGCCCGCCTGGAGGAAAAGCGCATGCTGGTCGACCTGGCCCATGCCTCCAAGCCGCTGATCGATGACGTGCTGGCCATCGCCAAACGCCCCGTTCTGGTTTCTCACACCGGCGTCGCCGGCACCTGCCCAGGACCGCGCAACCTCACCGATGATCACCTGAAACGCATCGCCGCCACCGGAGGGGTGATCGGTATCGGCTACTGGGACGCGGCCGTCTGCGAGACCTCGGTCGACGCCATCGTCCGTGCCATTCGCTATGCCACGGACAAGGTCGGGGTACAACACGTGGCCCTGGGCTCGGACTTCAACGGCACCGTGCACACGCCCTTCGATACCACCGGCCTGGCACAGATCACCGAAGGCCTGCAGGGCGCCGGCTTCAGCGACACCGACATCGCCGCGATCATGGGCGGCAACGTGCGCGACCTGCTCCTCGCCAGCCTCCCCGACTGACCGGGTGCAACCCGCGCGGCACTTCGCCGCGCGGGCATCTTGCTTTACACTGGCCTCCGTTCATTCCTTGACCAATACGAGACGGCCGTGCTCAAAGCACTCAAGAAAATTTTCAGCAAGGGCGAAGCCGAACAGCCCGCCAGCATCACTCCCGCCAGCACCTCCAGCGCTCCCAGCCAGCCGAGCGCCCCGCGTCAATCGCAGCCGAAGGCGGAGACGCCGCGCGAAACCAAGAAACCGCGCGCCGACAAGCCGCGCCGCGAGCGCCCAGCCAAACCGGTGGATACCTGGAAGCTTGAAGACTTCGCGGTCGAACCGCAGGAAGGCAAGACCCGCTTCCATGACTTCCGCCTGGCCCCGGAACTGATGCACGCCATTCATGACCTCGGCTTCCCCTATTGCACCCCGATTCAGGCCCAGGTTCTCGGCCACACCCTCAAGGGCAAAGACGCCATCGGCCGCGCCCAGACCGGTACCGGCAAAACTGCCGCCTTCCTGATCTCGACCATCACCCAGCTGCTGCAGACCCAGCCGCCAAAAGAGCGTTACATGGGTGAGCCGCGCGCCCTGATCATCGCCCCGACCCGCGAGCTGGTGGTACAGATCGCCAAGGATGCCGAGGACCTGACCAAGTACACCGGCCTCAATGTCATGCAGTTCGTCGGCGGCATGGACTTCGACAAGCAGCTCAAGCAGCTGGAATCGCGCTACTGCGACATCCTCGTCGCCACGCCGGGCCGCCTGCTGGACTTCAACCAGCGCGGCGAAGTGCATCTGGACATGGTTGAGGTGATGGTGCTGGACGAAGCCGACCGCATGCTCGACATGGGCTTCATCCCGCAGGTCCGCCAGATCATCCGCCAGACCCCGATGAAGGGCGACCGCCAGACCCTGCTGTTCTCCGCCACCTTCACCGAGGACGTGATGAACCTGGCGCGGCAATGGACGGTCAACCCGGCCATCGTCGAGATCGAACCGGAGAACGTCGCCAGCGACACGGTCGAGCAGCACGTCTATGCCGTATCCAGCCAGGACAAGTACAAGCTGCTGTACAACCTGGTCACGCAGAACGACTGGCAGCGAGTCATGGTGTTCGCCAACCGCCGCGACGAGGTGCGCCGCATCGAGGAGAAACTGGTGCGTGACGGCGTCAGTGCCGCGCAGATGTCCGGCGACGTGCCGCAGCACAAGCGGATCAAGACCCTGGAAGGCTTCCGCGAAGGCAAGATCCGCGTCCTGGTCGCCACCGACGTCGCCGGCCGCGGCATCCACGTCGACGGCATCAGCCACGTGATCAACTTCACCCTGCCGGAAGTGCCGGACGACTACGTCCACCGCATCGGCCGTACCGGCCGTGCCGGCAGCAGTGGCACCTCGATCAGCTTTGCCGGCGAAGACGACGCCTTCGCCCTGCCGCCGATCGAAGCGCTGCTCGGCCGCAAGATCAACTGCGAAATGCCGCCGGAAGAGCTGCTCAAGCCGGTGCCGCGCAAGCACTGAGCATCTGACACGAAACGAGGCAGGCCCGCAGGCTTGCCTTGCAGCCCCCTCTCAGTCCTTGCGCTCCGCCAGCACGGGCAGGTCTCGCGGCAAGTACAACACGAAGTGCACCCCCTCGCCCGGCGCGGACCTGAATTCCAGACGCCCGCCGAGTTTGCGCGTGACCAGGTTGTAGACGATGTTAAGCCCCAGCCCCGAGCCACCACTGCCGCGCTTGGTGGTGAAAAACGGCTCGAAAATCCGCTCCTGCAGGTTGGCAGGCACCCCGACACCATTGTCGCGGTACTCGAGTACCACCTGATCAGCCTGCTCGCGCACCTCGATACGGATTTGCGCGGAAATTTCCAGACTGAACGCATGGCGCACACTGTTGATGATCAGGTTGGCAACCACCTGCGTCAGGACGCCCGGCAGGCTATTCATCTGCAGATCGGGAGGGCAGGCGAGTAGTGGTTCGACCGGAACCTTGCGGGTCTCCGGATGGAGGCTGGCTATCAGCGCGGCAAGGACCTGCTGAACCTGGAAGTCGCTGCGGGCCTCGGAGACCTGATCAACAGCAGTCTGCTTGAAATCACTGATCAGTTTGGCGGCACGCTTGATGTTGTTGAACAGCATGACATTGCCATCGACCGCCTGCCCCAGCAGCTGCTGAAAGCTTTCGCTGGAGAGCGTTTGCTCGGCGAACTGACGCCCCAGCTCATCCAGCGCCTCGCTCAGCACAGAGGACGCGGTAACGGCAATCCCCAAGGGCGTATTGACCTCATGCGCCACGCCGGCCACCAACCCGCCCAGAGCCGCCAGCTTCTCCGACTCGATCAGCTGGCTCTGCGCCGCCTGCAACTGGGCAACGCTCTCGGACAGCTCGCGGGTGCGCTCGGTGACGCGCGACTCCAGCTCGTCCGAATAACGCTTCAGCCCGACTTCCGCCAGACGCAGCTGTTCTAGCGTGTTACCAATGGTCTGCAGGTGTTCGTTGGTCAGCCTCACCAGCAGGCCGATCTCACTGTCGGCATGACCACGAGGCTCGTGCAGGCGGGCCTTCTCTGCCTGTTCGACATCAACCCCGGCGATGGAGCGAATCACACTGATCAGTGGGCGGCTGACCTGCAGGTGAAACACCGCCAGCAGACAGGCCGATAACAGTAGGGCGTAAAGCAGCGTCAGCAGCAGGGTGATCAGGGCGCGCTCAAGGAACACTCGCCCGTAGTAGTAGGTATCCACGTCCACTTCCAAAGTTCCCAGCAACTCCACTCCGGTTGCCGTCTCCGAGCGCAGCGGCCAGCTGTAGTGACGTACCGCACCGAACAACCAGTCGCTGAAGCCGCGCAGCGCGCCCGCGCTCAGCGCTCGCTCACGCACGGCCAGTGGTTCACTGTCGCTGATCATCAGGCGACTGCGACTGATGGCGGGCTGTTTAAGGGTTCCGCTGAGCAGTTCGGCGGCCAGATCGCGATCGAGGGAAAAAAGGATGGCCGTGGCGGGCTCGCGCGTCAGGCCGATAAGGGCCTCCATGTCCTCATCAGGCAACTTGGCGGTGCGCCGCAAGTCGAAGCCGATCTGCAGCGCACTCAGTAGCAGCCCCAGGATGCCAACCAGTAACAGGGTGCTGCGAATCAACCTGCCGGATAGGCTGAGCAACGCCTGAGGCGAGTGTACGGACACCCCTCAATGCTCCATCGGCAGATCCGGCAGACGCTTTCGGATGCTACTGAACTCCTCGTAGTGATCCATCAGCAGGTCCACCAGGCGCGGGTCGAAATGCTTGCCACGCTCGCGCAACAGCGTTTCGCGGATGGCCTCGTCATCCCAGGGCTCCTTGTAGCTGCGCTTCGAGCCGAGCGCATCGAACACATCAGCCAGCGCAACGATGCGCCCGGCCAACGGAATGGCCTCACCCGCCAGTTTCTGCGGGTAACCGTTACCGTCCCAGCGTTCATGGTGATGGCCCGCAATCAGCGCGCCCATACGCATGAGGTCACGGCGTGAGCGTTGTAGGATGCTGACGCCGTAGTCGACATGCTTTTGCATGATCGCCCACTCCTCGGCATCGAGCTTGCCCGGCTTGTGCAGGATGGCGTCGGGAATAGCCACCTTGCCGATGTCGTGCAGGGGCGAAGCGTGCTTGATCATCAGGACCTCGCGCTCCTCAAGCTCCATGAGCTGCGCCAGGCGCTCGCAGATCAGCGCTACCCGCTGCACATGGGCACCGGTCTCCTTGCTACGCGCCTCTACTGCGTCAGCCAGGATACACACCAACTCCTTCGAGGTTTCCTGCAGGTCCTCCATCAGGTTGATGTTCTCGAAGGTCAGAGCCACGTTGTGGATGTAGATTTCCAGCAGCTGACGATCCAGATCACTGAGTGGCTCGACATGGGTCACGTAAAGCAGATTGGCACCACCGCGCTCGCCGGGCATGTACATCACGTAGGCGTCGTCGAAGTGAAGGGACTGCTGCTGCGTGAGCGCCTGACGAAAGCGCTGTGCCACCTCATCCGGCAGCTCCTCGAAAGAACCACCCGGCTGATAGCGGACGAACTCGCCAGTGGCAGCCAGAGTCCGGGTCTCGCGCTCGCCGTTGCCGGCGCCAGGCAGGACCATGCAGTACAGAGCAGAGCGGTTCAGGTGCAACAAAGACGTCAGCTGCTCCAGCACCGTGGAGGAAAACAGCTTGAGCGTGGCGGCGTTCTGCACCTTGGCCGAGGCATCCAGCACTTTGCTCAGGCCACGGCGCTGTTCTTCTATGACGCACAGATCGCGATAGGAGCGCAGCATGGAATACAGCAGGGTGCGCAGCTTCTGGGTCGTGAGTTCGGTTTTCTCCTTGTAGTCGTCTATGTCGTACTCACGGATCACCCGGTCCTCGGGCGCCTGGCCAGCCTGACCGGTACGCAGCACCAGGCGGGTAAGACGATTACCGCACTCCTCACGCAGGTAACGAACCAGGTCCAGGCCGGCGTGTTCGGTCTCCATCACCACGTCGACCAGCGCCAGGGCGATGTCATCGCGCTGGGCGAACAGTTCGCGCGCCTCGGCAGCGGAATGCGCCGAAAGCAACTCCAGGCTGCGCCCGTGGAACTCGAAGCCACGCAGGGCCAAGCGGGTGATGCCGTGAATCTCGACATCATCGTCGACCAGCAGTACGCACCAACGAGGCTTGCTATCGGATGTCAGGGGAGACTGCGGTACAGCACTACTGCGGTCCGAAAAGAAGTTCATGGTTGCTCTCGGCCCCTCTGGATACGAGGAGTATAGACAGGCTCCGAGTAGTCAACCGACGCGTGGAATCGTCAGCCTCCGCGCGTACCTCGCATCAGGCTCAGGCTGGCGGGCCTGGTCGCTCTCTGACTGAGATAACGGGTACAGCTGACACGCAGGAAGGAGGCAAAGTTGATCACCTCGCCACGGTAGTCCATGACCTCTTCGTACAGCTTGGTGATCAGCTGGTTGGTGGTCATGCCGTCGACCTCGGCGATCTCGCGCAGGATGTCCCAGAACTGGTTCTCCAGGCGCAGGGTGGTGACCACCCCGCGAATGCGCAGGGAGCGCGAACGCGACTCGTAGAGGATAGGATCGGCCTTCACATAAAGCTCACACATCGCCTGCTCCCGAATCTGCTGCGCGTCGGCCATGCTGCGCTGAGAAGTGGCTCGGGCTGCTCATTTACGCTCCGCGCCCTCGCCTCTTCTCGCCTTGCCTGGCTCTAGCTCGCGAGATTCTCTTTTGTTTATTTAGCCCAGCACTTTCAGGAATGCCGCCAGCCAGGCCGGATGCGCCGGCCAGGCCGGAGCGGTGACCAGATTACCGTCGACGTGCATGCCATCCATCGGCACTTCCACGTACTCGCCACCGGCCAGGCGCACTTCCGGCGCGCAGGCCGGGTAGGCGCTGCAGCCACGGCCCTTGAGCACGTCGGCGGCGGCCAGCAACTGTGCGCCATGGCACACGGCGGCGATCGGCTTGACGGCCTTGGCGAAGGCCTGCACCAGCGCAATCACCTCGGCATTCAGGCGCAGGTATTCGGGGGCGCGGCCGCCGGGGATCAGCAGGCCGTCGTAGTCCTCGGCGCGCACCTTGGCGAAGTCGAAGTTCAGCGCAAAGTTGTGCCCCGGCTTCTCGCTGTAGGTCTGGTCGCCCTCGAAATCGTGGATCGCGGTGCGCACGGTCTGCCCGGCGCTCTTGCCTGGGCAGACCGCGTGGACGCTGTGGCCGACCATCTGCAGGGCCTGGAACGGCACCATGGTTTCGTAGTCTTCGGCGTAGTCGCCGACCAGCATCAGGATCTTCTTCGCCGTCATGGCGGTGGCCTCCTCGGGGTGAATGTGGAGCCAGTCTGCTCCACTGCGCCTGCTTCAGGGTAACAGCTGGCTACTACAGGGCCAGACGCCGCCCATAAAAAAGCCCCGCACCAGGCGGGGCTTTTCGTCGCAGTGCAGCCTTACAGCGGCTTGCCGCGATTGCCATGGGCGGCGACGAACTGCTGCACGGTCTGCAGGTCGTTGGCCAGCACGGTGCAGCGCTCATCGCGCTGGAACAGGTCGGCCAGGTGCGGCGGCAGCGCCGGCACTGCGTCGATGCCGGCCTTCTCCACCGCTTCCGGGAACTTGACCGGGTGCGCGGTACCCAGGGTGACCATCGGAATGGCCAGGCTGCGACGGCACTCACGCGCGGCGCGCACGCCGATGGCGGTGTGCGGGTCGAGCAGCTCGCCGCACTCGGCATACACCTCGGCGATGGTCTCGCAGGTCTGCTCGTCATTGACGGCCAGCGAGTCGAACAGCTTGCGCGCCTCGGTCCAGCGGTCTTCCGCGACGCTGAAGCCGCCACCCTGCTTGAAGGTGTCCATCAGCCCGGCGATGGCGGCGCCGTTGCGGCCGTGCAGATCGAACAGCAGGCGCTCGAAGTTGGACGAAACCATGATATCCATGGACGGCGACAGGGTCGGGTGCAGGGTGTCCTTGACGTACTGATTGCCGCTCATGAAGCGGTGCAGGATGTCGTTGCGGTTGGTGGCAACGATCAGCTGGCTGATTGGCAGGCCCATGTTGCGCGCCAGGTAACCGGCGAAGATGTCGCCGAAGTTGCCGGTTGGTACCGAGAACGCCACGGAACGCGCCGGGCCGCCCAGCTGCAGGGCTGCGTGGAAGTAGTAAACGATCTGGGCCATGATCCGCGCCCAGTTGATCGAGTTGACCGCCACCAGACGAGTGCCCTTGAGGAAGCCCTGGTCGGCGAAGCTGGCCTTGACCATCTCCTGGCAGTCGTCGAAGTTGCCTTCGATGGCGATGTTGTGGATGTTGTCGCCGAGGATGGTGGTCATCTGCCGGCGCTGCACCTCGGACACGCGGTTATGCGGGTGCATGATGAAGATGTCGACGTTGTCGCAGGCCTTGCAGCCTTCGATGGCCGCCGAGCCGGTGTCGCCACTGGTGGCGCCCATGATCACCACGCGCTCGTTGCGCTTGGCCAGCACGTGGTCGAGCAGGCGACCGAGCAGCTGCAGGGCGAAGTCCTTGAAGGCCAGGGTCGGGCCGTGGAACAGTTCCAGCACCCACTCGTTGCCGTTCAGCTGGCGCAGCGGCGCCACGGCGTTGTGGGCGAACACCCCATAGGTTTCTTCGAGGATCTTCTTGAAGTCGGCGTCGGCGATGCTGCCGGCGACGAACGGGCGCATCACGCGGAAAGCCAGCTCGTGGTACGGCAGGCCGGCCCAGGAAGCGATCTCTTCCTGGGTAAAGCGCGGCAGATTTTCCGGGACGTAGAGACCACCGTCGCTGGCCAAGCCAGCCAGCAGCACATCTTCGAAGTTAAGAACCGGGGCCTGGCCGCGGGTACTGATATAACGCATTTTCTTCTACCTCAGCCCAGTTGTTCGACGCGGATACGCACCACGCTGCCAACGATGTCGCTCAGCGCTTCCAGCGCGGCGATGGCATCGTTGACGCGGGATTCCAGCACCCGGTGGGTGACCAGAATCATCGGTACCAGGCCGTCGTGTTCTTCGGCTTCTTTCTGCATGATCGATTCGATGTTGATGCCGCGCTCGGACAGGATGCTCGCCACCTGGGCCAGCACGCCCGGATGATCCTTGGCCTGAATACGCAGGTAATAGGCACTCTCGCACTCGCCGATCGGCAGGATCGGGTGGTCGGACAGCGAGTCCGGCTGGAAAGCCAGATGCGGCACGCGATTGGTCGGGTCGGCGGTCATGGCGCGGACCACGTCGACCAGGTCGGCCACCACGGAGGAAGCAGTCGGCTCCATGCCGGCGCCAGCGCCGTAGAAGAGGGTGCTGCCGGCAGCGTCGCCATTGACCATCACCGCGTTCATCACACCGTTGACGTTGGCGATCAGGCGGTCAGCCGGGATCAGCGTCGGGTGCACGCGCAACTCGATACCGGCCTCGGTGCGACGGGCCACGCCGAGGTGTTTGATGCGGTAGCCAAGGGCTTCGGCATAGTTGACGTCGGCGCTGGTCAGCTGGCTGATGCCCTCGGTGTAGGCCTTGTCGAACTGCAGCGGGATGCCGAAGGCGATGGAGGCGAGGATGGTCAGCTTGTGCGCGGCGTCGATGCCCTCGACGTCGAAGGTCGGGTCGGCCTCGGCGTAGCCAAGCGCCTGAGCTTCCTTGAGCACGTCGGCGAAGGCACGGCCTTTCTCGCGCATCTCGGTGAGGATGAAGTTGCCGGTGCCGTTGATGATGCCGGCCAGCCAGTTGATGCGGTTGGCAGCCAGGCCCTCGCGGATCGCCTTGATCACCGGGATGCCGCCGGCCACGGCGGCTTCGAAGGCGACAATCACGCCCTTCTCGCGCGCCTTGGCGAAGATTTCGTTGCCGTGCACGGCAATCAATGCCTTGTTGGCGGTGACCACGTGCTTGCCGTTCTCGATGGCCTTGAGCACCAGCTCATGGGCCAGGGTGTAGCCGCCGATCAGCTCGATGACCACGTCGATTTCCGGGTTGTTGGCCACGTCGAAGATGTCGGCGGTGATGGGGGTAGCGCCGGTTTCACACTTCGGGTTGGGGCGACGGGCGGCAATCTGCGCGACTTCGATTCCACGCCCGGCACGGCGGGCAATCTCCTCGGCGTTGCGTTTGAGTACGTTGAAGGTACCGCCACCGACGGTGCCCAGCCCACAGATGCCCACTTTCACCGGTTTCACGTTGTTTTCCCCATCTGCTACACGAAACGGCCGGGGCGAACCCCGGCCGCACAAAAGAGCCGCACTTTACGAAGCGCCAGCCCCCCAGGTCAATCGGCGCGACGGCCGGATCACTTGGCCTGCAGGGCAATCTCGGCCAGCTGCGGCGCCGGCTGGTAGCCCGGAATCAGCTCGCCGTTGCCGAGCACGATGGCCGGTGTGCCATTGACGCCTATCATCTGGCCCAGCTCGTACTGCTTGGTCACCGGGTTGTCGCAGGTGGCTGCCGGCACGTCATCACGGGCTTTGGCCTTGTTCATCGCGGCCTGACGATCCTTGGCGCACCAGACGCTGACCAGGGTGTTGTAGCCGTGGCTGCCGACACCCTGGCGCGGGAAGGCCACATAGCGCACCTCGATACCACGGCGGTTGAGCTCCGGCACCTCGCTGTGCAGCTTCTGGCAATAGCCACAGTCGGTGTCGGTGAACACGGTGATATGCGCCTTGGCCGGCCCCTTGGGCGAGAACACCACCATTTCATTCAGCGGAATGGCATTGATTTCCTTGGCCACGCCCTTGCTCTCGGCCTGGCGGGTCAGGTTGACCGCGTCATTGCCCTTCATCTGGTACAGGTTGCCCTGCATCAGGAACTGGCCGTCGGCACTGGCGTAGAGCAGGCGACCGCCCTTCAGATGCACCTGGTACAGGCCATTCATCGGGCTCTCGGCGATGGCTTCGATGGGCATATCGGGTTGCAGCTTGGTCAGCGTGGCACGGATGGCCTGATCGGGATCGGCGGCCAGGACAACGGAAGCGGCGAGGCCGAGAACGACGCCACCGAGAACGCGAATTACGGGCATGGAAGACTCCTGTGACAGTGGCGCCAGACTACCACAGCCAGGCTGCAGCGCCGACCGCAGACGCCGGGCGGGCGCGTCGGGCGGATGAATTGCGATGTGCTGCGCGGGCACGCACGCGGCGTGGGTGACATCCCTGGCGAGATACTCTGGCCCCCTGACCGGTCGTTCGCCCTTTGCAACACAATGCGTCGCCAGCGGGCTCACCCCCTGGGATGGTGCTGGGCGTGCAGCTCCTGCAGCCGCGCGCGAGCGATATGGGTATAGATCTGCGTGGTCGAAAGGTCGCTGTGTCCCAACAGCATCTGCACCACGCGCAGGTCGGCGCCATGATTGAGCAGGTGGGTGGCGAAGGCGTGGCGCAACGTGTGCGGCGACAGCGGCTTGAGAATGCCCGCCACCTTCGCCTGGTGCTTGATCCGGTGCCAGAAGGTCTGCCGGGTCATCTGCTCGCCACGCAGACTGGGAAACAGCACGTCACTGGGCTTGCCGTCGAGCAGGAAAGGCCGCGCCTCGCGGGTATAGCGCTCGACCCAGGCGATGGCCTCCTCACCCAGTGGAACCAGGCGCTCCTTGCTGCCCTTGCCGAACACGCGCAACACGCCCTGGCGCAGGTTGACCTGCTCCAGGGTCAGCGACACCAGTTCGGTGACCCGCAGGCCGCAGGCATACAGCACTTCAAGCATGGCGCGGTCGCGCAGGCCGATCGGGTCGTCCAGCTCCGGCGCCGCCAGCAGCGCCTCGACATCTGCCTCGGACAGCGACTTGGGCAGCGGCCGGCCAAGTTGCGGCAACTCGACCTGCAGGGTCGGGTCCTCGCCGATCAGACCGTCGCGCAGCAGGTAGCGGTAAAAGCCGCGCAATCCGGAGAGTAGACGCGCCGTCGAGCGGGCCTTGTAGCCCTGCTCCAGGCGCCAGCCGAGGTGATCGAGAATGCTGTCGCGCCCGGCCTGCTCCAGGGCAACGCCGCGTGCCTGCAACCAGGCATGGAAATGCCCGAGATCGCTGCGATAGGCCGACCGCGTGTGTGGCGAGAGGCCTTTTTCCAGCCACAGGGCATCGAGAAAGCGGTCGATCAGGGGATGGTCGAGAACGGGCATCGTGCGGCTGTTTTTCCTGGGCTCAGGCGCGCTAGTCTTCCACAGCCCCTCCCGCCCCACCAGCGACAAGGAGTCCTGATGAGCGAGTCGCACATCCTGCTCGGCCTCGGCGGCATCGGCGCCGCCGCACTGGCCAGCCAATGGCTGGCCTGGCGCCTGCGCCTGCCGGCGATTCTCTTCCTGCTGCTCTGCGGCATCCTGGCCGGCCCCCTCCTCGGCTGGCTGCACCCCGACGAGTTGTTCGGCTCGCTGCTGTTCCCGCTGGTGTCTCTGGCCGTCGCCCTGATCCTGTTCGAGGGCAGCCTGACCCTGCACCTCTCGGAATGCCGCGAGATCGGCCAGGTGGTGCGGCGCATGGTGACCATCGGCGCACTGGCGACCTGGGCGGTGATCACGGTGGCCACCCACTACCTGCTGGATTTCCCCTGGGACCTGGCGCTGCTGTTCGGCACCCTGACCCTGGTTACCGGCCCCACGGTGATAGCGCCCATGCTGCGGGTGGTGCGGCCGCGCGCCTCGGTGGGCAATATCCTGCGCTGGGAGGGCATCGTCATCGACCCCATCGGCGCCCTGCTTGCCGTGGTGGTATTCAGCTTCATCGTCAGCCGCAGCGGCACTGCACCACTGGGCACCTTCGCCGCCGTCATCGCCTGCGGCTCCTCGTTCGGCGCCGCCGGCGGCTTCCTCTTCGGCCTGGCGCTGCGTCGCCACTGGTTGCCGGAATACCTGCACAACCTCGGTGCGCTGGTCTGCGTGCTGGGGATCTTCATTGGCAGCAACCAGCTGGTACACGAATCCGGCCTGCTGGCCGTCACCGTGATGGGCATGTGGCTGGCGAACATGCGCGGGGTGGAGGTGAAACACATCCTGCACTTCAACGAAAACCTCAGCGTGTTGCTGATCTCCGGACTGTTCATCCTGCTGGCCGCGCGCTTGGATCTGCAGGCGCTGCTGGCACTGGGCCCGGCCACCCTGGTGCTGCTGGCGGTGATCCAGTTGGTGGCTCGCCCGCTCAACGTCGCGCTGAGCACATTCGGCTCCAGCCTGAACTGGCGCGAGCGCGGCCTGCTGGCCTGGATCGCCCCGCGCGGCATCGTCGCCGCCGCCGTCTCGGCGATCTTCGCCGAGCGCCTGCAACAGCAGGGCTATGTCCAGGCCCAGCTACTGGTACCGCTGACCTTCCTGGTGATCATCGGCACCGTAGTGCTGCAAAGCGCAACCGCCAGGCCGCTGGCGCGCCTG
Organism: Aquipseudomonas alcaligenes; assembly: GCA_900156135.1. Classification (GTDB taxonomy): domain Bacteria; phylum Pseudomonadota; class Gammaproteobacteria; order Pseudomonadales; family Pseudomonadaceae; genus Aquipseudomonas; species Aquipseudomonas alcaligenes_D. Next base: position 215,413 of record FTMP01000007.1, read on the forward strand.
CTGGGCATCGCCGAGCCGGCCGCACGCGGCTTCCTGATCCTCGGTGCCAACCCGGTCGCCCGCGCCATCGGCAAGGCACTGCACACTCAGGGCAGCCGCGTGCTGCTGACCGACTCCAACTGGGACAACATTGCCGCCGCACGCATGGACGGCTTACCCACCTATTTCGGCAATCCCGCCTCGCAGCACGCCGACGCCAATCTGGATCTAACCGGCATCGGCCAGTTGCTGGCGCTGTCACCCTCTGGCGAGCAGAACAGTCTGGCCTGCGCCCGCTTCAGTCCGGATTTCGGCAAGGCCAACCTGTACAGCCTGGCCAACGCCCGCGAGCTGCGCCTGAGCGAAAAACACCGCAGCAGCGCCGAGCACCGCGGCCGCAGCCTCGGCCTGCCGGCGCAGAGCTATGGACAACTGGCCGGAATGCTCGCCCGTGGCGCCGAGGTCCGCAGCACCACCCTGACGGAGGCCTTTGGCTGGGCGGACTACCAGGCCCTGCACGGCGAGCGCGCGGTGTTGTTGCTGGCGATCGAGCCACGCGGCTGGGTGCACGTCGCCAGTGAGCCGCTGCCGTTCAGCCCGGGCGCCGGCTGGACAGTGCTGGCCCTGATCGAACCGGCAGCCCAATGAACAAGGAGCCCGCGGGCGCCTTGAATTCAGGTCAGATCCGGCAGCACCGGCACCGGTTTCTGGTCCTCGCCGATGGCGACGAAGCTGAACACGCCGGTGATGGCCTTCTCGCGACCACCGCAGTACATGCCCTCGACATACACCTCCACCTCGACCTTGAGGCTGGTGTTGCCGACCTTGATCACCCGACCGATCAACTCGACCAGCGAGCCGGCAGGAATCGCGTGCTTGAAGTCGATACGGTCGCTGGACACCGTCACCAGTGGCAGGCGGCAGAAGCGCGTGGCGGCGATGAAGGACACCTCGTCCATCCAGGCCAGCGCGGTGCCGCCGAACAGGGTGTTGTGGTGATTGGTAGTGGGCGGGAACACCGCCTTGACGACGCGGGTTTCCGACAACTCGGTACGCCGCTGGATTTCTTGCTCTCTGGGAGTCATGCCACTACTGCTCTCGATGGAAAATGGCCTGTTCGCCTGCGGCCCGACGGCCAGCAGGACCCATAAACGAAAAAAGCAGCCCGGAGGCTGCTTCTTTCAGGTCGGAAGACCGTCCGATCAGGACAGTTTTTCCTTGATGCGGGCTGCCTTGCCGGACAGGTCGCGGAGGTAGTACAGCTTGGCCTTGCGCACGTCGCCGCGACGCTTCAGGGTGACGCTGTCGATCAGCGGGGAGTAGGTCTGGAAGGTACGCTCCACGCCCACGCCGTTGGAGATCTTGCGCACGGTGAAAGCGCTGTTCAGGCCGCGGTTACGCTTGCCGATCACCACGCCTTCGAAGGCCTGCAGACGGGAACGGTCGCCTTCCTTCACCTTCACCTGAACGATGATGGTGTCACCCGGGGCGAAAGCCGGGATTTCTTTGTTCATCTGCTCGGCTTCGAGCATCTGGATAATCTTGTTGGTCATGCTGTGCTCCTAAGACAGACGCGGTCTGCCATCGATACCTTAACTATCGTCCCGCTGGCGGATGTATTCCTCCAGCAGCTTCTTCTCTTCTCCAGAAAGCGAGCGGCTATCCAGAAGATCGGCGCGACGTTCCCAGGTTCGCCCAAGGGCTTGCTGGAGGCGCCAACGCCGGATGTGTTCGTGGTTGCCACTGAGCAACACATCGGGAACACGTTTGCCTTCGTACACCTCGGGTCGGGTGTAGTGCGGGCAATCGAGGAGACCATCGCTGAACGAGTCCTCCTCGGCGGAATCTGCGTGCCCGAGCGCACCCGGGAGCAGCCGCGTAACAGCATCGATCAGCACCATCGCCGGAAGCTCACCGCCGGAGAGGACGTAATCGCCAATCGACCATTCCTCATCGACATGCGCCTCGATGAAGCGCTCGTCGATGCCTTCGTAGCGGCCGGCGATAAGAATCAGCGCCTGCTCGCTAGCCAGTTCACGAACCCCCTGCTGAGTCAGCTGGCGGCCCTGCGGCGACAGGTAGATCACCTTCGCCGCGCCCCCGACATCGGCCTTGGCCGCAGCCAGAGCGTCTTCCAGGGGTTGAATCTTCATCACCATGCCGGGGCCGCCACCGAAGGGGCGATCGTCCACCGTCTGGTGACGGTCGTGGGTGTAATCGCGCAGCTGCCGGCAGTTCAACTGCAGCAACCCCTGCTTCACCGCACGACTGGTAATGCCGTACTGACTGATGGCGGCGAACATCTCCGGAAAGATGCTGATGACTTCGACACGCATGGGCCGGGCTTCAGAAGTCCGCGTCCCAGTCCACCCGCATCTCGCCGGCGGCCAGGTCAACACGCTGCACGCACTGCTCGGTATAGGGCAGTAGGCGCTCACGGTCATCCAGGCTGCCCGGACAGGGCTTGACCACCATCACATCATTGGAGCCGGTTTCCAGCAGGTGATCGAGGCGCCCGAGCAGTTGCCCTTGCAGGTCGATAACCTTCAGTCCTTCCAGCTGATGCCAGTAGTACTCGCCGTCATCCAGGTCAGGCAGCAGCGCGCGGGGTACACAAATGTCGAAACCCGCGAAAGTACGTGCTACCTCGCGGTCATCGAGCCCTTTGAGCTTGGCCACCAGGATTTTGCCCTGGAGGCGACCGCTGACCAGCTCCACCTGCTTGACTTCGCCGTCACGCTTGAGCGTCCAGGCGGGGTAGCCGAGCAGGTTGTCAATCGGGTCGGTGAAGGAATAGATCTTCACTTCCCCACGCACGCCGTGCACCGAAGTGATCTTGCCGAGGACGATCAGGTCCTCGACGGACGGCGTCGCGCTCATAGTGCTTAGGCTGCAGCCTTGGCAGCTTCCTTCAGCAGCTGAGCAACGCGCTCAGACGGCTGGGCGCCCTGGCTCAGCCAGTAGGTAGCGCGCTCTTGATTCACGGACAGCTTCACTTCGGCACCAGTGGCGACCGGATTGAAGAAACCGATGCGCTCAACGAAGCGACCATCGCGCGCATTGCGGCTGTTGGTCACGGTCAGGTGGTAGAAGGGGCGCTTCTTGGAGCCGCCACGAGCAAGACGGATGGTTACCATTGAACTTCGTTCCTGTAATCGGTGCTAACTTAAAGGCACACACTTTTAATGGGCCTAGGCCCGAAAGGCCGCATATTCTAAGGATTATCCGGCCGTTTGCAAATCTCTTTTTCCGCCACCCATCGGCAGCCCCGGATCACAGCTTCGGCAGGCCACCCGGCATCATGCCGCCCAAGCCGCGCATCATCTTCATCATGCCGCCCTTGCTGGTGAACTTCTTCATCATCTTCTGCATCTGCTTGTGCTGCTTGATCAGTCGCCCGACGTCCTGCACCTGGGTGCCGGAACCCAGCGCAATACGGCGCTTGCGCGAGCCACTGATCAGTTCCGGATCGCGGCGTTCGGCTGGCGTCATGGAGTTGATGATCGCCTCCATCTGCTTGAACTGCTTCTCCGCCGTGCTCTGCGCGCCCGCCACCTGAGACAGGTTGACGCCGCCGATGGACGGCAGCTTGTCCATCAGGCCGCCGAGGCCGCCCATGTTCTTCATCTGCTGCAGCTGGTCACGGAAGTCTTCGAGGTCGAAGCCCTTGCCCTTCTTCAGCTTCTTGGTGAGTTTCTCGGCCTTCTCGCGGTCGAGGGTCTGCTCGGCCTGCTCGATCAGGCTGAGCACGTCGCCCATGCCGAGAATGCGCGAGGCAATGCGGTCCGGGTGGAAGGGCTCCAGCGCCTCGCTCTTCTCGCCCATACCGATGAACTTGATCGGCTTGCCGGTGATCTGGCGCACCGACAGCGCGGCACCACCACGGGCATCACCGTCGACCTTGGTCAGCACCACGCCAGTCAGCGGCAGCGCCTCGCCGAAGGCCTTGGCGGTGTTGGCGGCATCCTGACCGGTCATGGCGTCGACCACGAACAGGGTCTCGGCCGGTTTGATCGCCGCATGCACGGCCTGGATCTCGGCCATCATCTCTTCGTCGATGGCCAGACGACCAGCGGTGTCGACGATCACCACGTCGATAAACTTCAGCTTGGCCTCGGCGATCGCCGCCTGGGCGATGGCCACCGGCTTCTGGCTGATGTCGGAGGGGAAGAAGGTCACGCCGATGTCGCTGGCCAGGGTCTCCAGCTGCTTGATCGCCGCCGGGCGGTAGACGTCCGCAGACACCACCATCACCGACTTCTTCTTGCGCTCTTTGAGGAAGCGCGCCAGCTTGCCGGCAGTGGTCGTCTTACCGGCCCCCTGCAGACCAGCCATCAGCACCACGGCGGGCGGCGCGACGTTCAGGGCAAGATCTTCGTTGGCCGCGCCCATCAGCTCTTCCAGCTCGGCACGGACGATCTTCACGAAAGCCTGGCCCGGAGTCAGGCTCTTCGACACCTCGGTGCCGACCGCACGCTCCTTGACCTTGCCCACGAAGTCCTTGACCACCGGCAGGGCGACGTCGGCCTCGAGCAGGGCCATGCGCACCTCGCGCAGGGTGTCCTTGATATTGTCCTCGGTCAGCTTGGCCTTGCCGGTGACATGGCGCAGCGTCTGTGACAGGCGGTCGGTTAGGTTCTCGAACATGCGCGATCCTTTGAGCGGGTGCTTGCAGCAAGCTGCGGAGTATATCGAACTGGCCGGGCCGCCGACACCGCCGATGGTCTTTCGTGAAATGCGCCTTGTATGCCACACTCACGGCCTTTCGGGCCTAGCCATACAAGGATTTATGCACCCTCTGCTGCCCAGTCTCGCCGCCGCCAGCCTGTATGTCGGCGCCACCCTCTACCAGGGATCGCGTTTCGCCCGCCGCCAGGCGTCGGACAAGCGCCTGCTCGGCCTGCTCGGCGCGCTCGCCCTGATCGCCCACGCACTCAGCCTGAGCCTGCAACTGCTGCCGGGTAGCGGCCTCAATCTGGACTTCTTCAACGCGTCCAGCCTGATCGCCTGCGCCGTCATCGCCCTGATCCTGATCGGCACCACCCGCATCCCGGTGGAGAACCTGCTGCTGCCGCTGTTTCCGCTCGGCGCGCTGACCGTGCTGCTGGCCCAATTCGCCCCGACAGGCACCAGCCAGCCGATCAACGAGGCACCCGGCATCCTCGCGCACATCCTGCTGTCGATCCTGGCCTACGGCCTGCTGACCATCGCGATGTTCCAGGCCCTTCTGCTATCGCTGCAGGACCACCAGCTCAAGCACAAGCACCCGTCCGGGCTGATCCGCAACTTCCCGCCACTGCAGACCATGGAGAGCCTGCTGTTTGGCTTCCTCTGGGCCGGCTGGGTGGCGCTGTCGCTGTCGCTGCTGTCCGGCTGGCTGTTCTTCGAGGACCTGTTCGCCCAGCACCTGGTGCACAAGACTGTGCTGTCGTGCATCGCCTGGGTAGTGTTCGCCGTACTGTTGTGGGGCCGCCACCAGTTGGGCTGGCGCGGGCACAAGGCAATTCGCTGGACCCTGGCCGGTTTCTGCCTGCTGATGCTGGCCTACTTCGGCAGCAAGCTGGTCCGCGAATTCATCCTGCACATCTGACAAACCATGAACCTCGCCCCCTACGAGTGGTGGCTCGGCGCGGCAATCCTGCTGTTCGGCGGGCTGCTCCTGCTGCGTGAGCGCAACCTGCTGCCTTTTTCCCTGCGCCGCCCCAGCCGCCAGGACCGCACCAATGGCGCACCGCGCCACGAGCGGCGACGCACTTCACGCAGCAGCACGCTGCAGGAGGAACGCCAGCAGCGCCAGCATGCCCTGCTGCAACTGCTGGAACTGGAGAAGGTCACGGTCGACGACATCATGATCCCGCGCAGCGAAATCGTCGGCATCGACCTGAACGACGAGCTGCCGCAACTGATCGAGCAACTGCGTAGCGCCGGCCATACCCGCCTGCCGGTATACCGCGGCGATATCAACCAGATCGAGGGCATCGTACACATGCGCCGCCTGGCGGCCCTGCTGACGCAGAACCGGCTGAGCCATGCGACCCTCCTGAAAAGCTGCGTGCAGCCCTACTTCGTACCCGAGGGCACGCCACTGGTGACACAACTGGTGAATTTTCAGAAAGAGAAGCGCCGCCTGGGGCTGGTAGTCGACGAGTATGGCGACGTGCAGGGCATCGTCACCCTGGAAGACCTGCTGGACGAGATCGTCGGTGATTTCAGCCACGCCGAAGGCGAGGAGAATCCGGACATCCACCCACAGGCCGACGGCACACAGATCATCGACGGCTCAGCCAGCATCCGCGAAATCAACAAGACCCTCGGCTGGCACCTGCCCAGCGAAGGCCCGAAGACCCTCAACGGCCTGATCACCGAGGCACTGGAAAGCATCCCGGACAGCCCGGTATGCCTGAAGATCGGCCCCTATCGCCTGGAAATCCTCGAATCCGGCGACAACCGGGTGAAGAGCGTGCGCATCTGGCAGGGCCGGCTCAACCGGCCGACGGCGTGAGCTGCCTGGCCAGGCCTTCGCCCCAGAGCCGGTAACCCAGCGCCGACGGATGATAGCCGTCGCGCGCCAGGTACTCCTCAGCAAACTCCAGCTCTAGTTGCGCGTACTGCGCGCCCTCCCGCGCACTGAGGCGACGCAACTCGCTATCCAACAGGGCTGCGCGCAGGCCGAACAGACGCCGCAACAACCAGGGCAAAGCGCTAAAGTGCTGGATCGGCGGCACGCCGGTGAACACCACCCTGGCACCACGCGCCGCCAGGGCGCGACTCAGGGTGCGCAGCGACCACCGCCAGCGCGCCAGAGAACTCAGGTGCGTGGTGTCGTTGACGCCGAACACCAGCAGCACCAGATCCGCCGGCTCGCTGAGCGCCTGCGGCAGCAGACGCTCGCAGGCCTCACCGGCAGTGATGCCGTTCTCGCCACAGGCGCGCCAGGCCACCGGGCGCTGCAGGCGTAGCGCCAGGGCCTGGGCCAGCTGGCCGGCCAGCGCCGCTTTCTGAGCCTCGACCCCGACGCCAGCCACCGTGGATTCACCGATCAGCAGCAAGCGCAGTGGAGCGCCGCCCAGTCCCGTGCCCGCCAGCCCGCTCTGCGCACCGGCGGCTGGCGGCAGACGCAGCGCTGTGCGCCGGGTATGCAGCGCCAGCGGCAACGCCAGGGGCAAGGAGGCGAGCGCCAGGCCCCACCACAGCCCGGCGCGCAGACGACTCATAGCTCGACCTTGACCGCCTCGGAGGCGCGCACGGCCTTGGCCCGCGCCGCCTCGATACTCTCGTCGCGAGCCAGGGTTACACCCATGCGCCGCTGACCACTGACTTCCGGCTTGCCGAACAGGCGCAGCGCGGTATCCGGCTCGGCCAGGGCTGCGCCGAGGTTGGCGAAAGCCACCTGCTGTGAGGTGCCCTCGACCAGGATCACCGAGGAGGCCGAGGGGCCGAACTGGCGAATCGTCGGGATCGGCAGGCCGAGAATGGCCCGCGCGTGCAGGGCGAACTCGGACAAGTCCTGAGAGATCAGGGTTACCAGACCGGTGTCGTGCGGGCGTGGCGAGACTTCGCTGAACCACACCTGATCGCCCTTGATGAACAGCTCCACGCCGAACAGGCCACGGCCACCGAGTGCCTCGGTGACCGCCAGGGCCACCCGCTCGGACTCGGCCAGGGCCTTGGCGCTCATCGCCTGCGGCTGCCAGGACTCGTGGTAGTCGCCCTTGACCTGGCGATGGCCGACCGGCGCACAGAACGAAGTGCCGCCGACATGACGCACGGTGAGCAGGGTGATCTCGTAGTCGAAGTCGATGAAGCCTTCGACGATGACCCGCCCCTTGCCGGCGCGCCCGCCTTCCTGGGCATAGTCCCAGGAAGCCTGCAGGTCGGCATCGTTCTTCAGCACGCTCTGGCCCTTGCCGGAGGAGCTCATGATCGGCTTGACCACGCAGGGGTAGCCGACCGACCGCACCGCCTCGGCATAGGCCTCGAAGGTGTCGGCGAAGTGGTAGGGCGAGGTCGGCAGACCGAGTTCCTCGGCGGCCAGGCGGCGGATGCCCTCGCGGTTCATGGTCAGCTTGGCGGCGCGGGCGGTGGGCACCACGGTGAAGCCCTCGGCTTCCAGCTCGACCAGAGTGTCAGTGGCGATGGCCTCGATTTCCGGGACGATGTAGTGCGGCTGCTCCGCCTCGATCACCGCCCGCAGGGCGGCGCCGTCGAGCATGCTGAGCACATGGCTGCGGTGCGCCACCTGCATGGCCGGAGCATTGGCGTAGCGGTCGACGGCGATCACTTCGCAGCCCAGGCGCTGCAGCTCGATCACCACTTCCTTGCCCAGCTCGCCGGAGCCACAGAGCAGGACGCGGGTCGCAGTGGGCGACAAGGGGGTGCCGATACGGGGCATGCGGATGTCCTCGGGAAATGAAGAAAGGGAATTCAGGGGCGCGCGGGCTGCTGCAGGAACTGCCCGGCGGCGCGGGTACGCTCGGCGCAGCGTTGCAGCACGTCGCGGCGCTCGTCGTTGCTCATGCGTCCCCACAGGGTGATCTCGACCGCCGTGCGCTGGCAGCCGATGCAGATATCGTGGTCGTCCAGCGCGCAGATGCTGACGCAGGGCGACTTGACCGGGCGCTCGTCGCTCACGCTTCGTCCTCGGCCAGGTCGCGCGCGTAGCGCTGGGCGTTGTGCACGTAATGGGCGGCGCTGCCTTCGAGCATCTTGCGCTGCTGCTCGGTGAGCTCGCGCACCACCTTACCCGGGCTGCCCATCACCAGGCTGCCGTCGGGAATCACCTTGCCTTCGGGAATCAGGCTGTTGGCGCCGATGATGCAGTACTTGCCGATCCGGGCACCGTTGAGAATCACCGCGTTGATGCCGATCAGGCTGTAATCATCCACCGTGCAGCCGTGCATCATCACGTTGTGGCCGACGGTGACGCCCTTGCCAAGGGTCAGCGGGAAACCCATGTCGGTGTGCATCACCGTACCGTCCTGCACGTTGCTGTTCTCGCCGATATGGATCAGCTCGTTGTCGCCGCGTAGCACGGCGCCGAACCAGACGCTGGCGCCCTTGTCCAGGCGCACCTTGCCGATCACCGCCGCAGTCGGCGCGATCCAGCTCTCGGGATGGGCCTCGACGCGTGCGTCACCCAAACGGTACTTCATGGCGAATCCTCTCAGACCTTGATGACCCGGACCGACGGTTGCGGCGGCTGCGCCAGGTCGATACCGGCGCCGAAAGCGACATTGACCAGTTCGACGATCATCACCGCCGTCAGGCCCCAGATCTTATAGTTGTCGTAGTGGTAACAGGGCACATACCAGCTGCGCCCCTCGTAGTCGATGCGGTGGGTGACCTCGCGCGGGGTCTCCAGGAAAAAGCGCAGCGGCACCGAGAACACCGAAGCGATCTCGTCGTCATTGGCGCGGTATTCGACGTAGTCCGGCACCACGCCGACATAGGGCGTGACATGGATGCCGAAACGCGACACCAGCGGGCTGAGCGGACCGATGATCTCCACCAGGCCGGGCGGCAGGCCCACCTCCTCCTCCGCCTCGCGCAGGGCGGTGAAGGCCAGGTCGGGGTCGGTGGCATCGCGGCGGCCGCCGGGGAAGGCCACTTCGCCACCGTGGGTGGACAGGCCGCTGGCGCGCAGGGTCAGCACCAGTTCCGGGTCGTCGCTGCGGGTCAGCGGCACCAGCACGGCCGCCTGCGGGTGCTGCCGGTCGGTCTCCAGGATGCGCGGACTATGGCCACGCACGCGTTGCAGGAGCTCGTCGAGCATGATGATTCTCGGTTCTTCAGGGTTCTTTTCTTCTGCCCGGCATCATGGCACGAAGGCGCGGCCCGCCCAAGACCCCAGACACGCCGAGCGGCTTGCCGAGCTCGCCAGACGGCGCCAACATGGGCAACGAATCAGGAGAACGCGGCATGAAATTCTGCAGCCAGTGCGGTGGTCCGGTGGAGCAGCGCATTCCCCAGGGCGACAATCGCCTGCGCTACGTCTGCCCGCAGTGCCAGACCATCCATTACCAGAACCCGCGCATCGTCGCCGGCTGCCTGCCGGTATGGGGCGAGCAAGTGCTGCTGTGCCGTCGCGCCATCGAGCCGCGCCGCGGCTTCTGGACGCTGCCGGCCGGCTTCATGGAGAACGGCGAGACCATGGCCGAGGCGGCCATGCGCGAGACCGACGAGGAAGCCTGTGCACGGGTGCGCGACCTGCACCTCTATACCCTGTTCGACCTGCCGCATATCAGCCAGCTGTACGTGTTCTTCCGCGCCGAACTGATCGACCTGGAATTCCGCGCCGGCGAGGAGAGCCTGGAGGTGCAGCTGTTCCACGAGCATGAGGTACCGTGGCAGGAACTGGCTTTCCCCACCGTTGGTCGCACCCTCAAGTGTTTCTTCGCCGACCGCCGCGAGCAGCACTACCCGATCCGCAACGAGGGCATGGCGCCACTGCGCCCGCGCGACTGAGGGCGTCTATAGTCCTTGCTGCACCCGCACAAGGAGGCACCATGGACACCAGCGAACACAGCCTGAGCGGTCTGTTCAAGCAGCTCGGCCTGGCCAACGGCAAGACCGAGATCGAAGCCTTCCTGCGCGAGCACCGTCTGGCCGAGGGCCAGGCCCTGCCCAAGGCGCCATTCTGGAACAAGGCCCAGGCGCAGTTCCTCAGCGAGGCGCTGGCCGAGGACTCGGACTGGGCCGAGCTGGCCGACGAACTGGCCGTGCTGCTGTCGCCCTGAATCAGAGCACCAGCGGCAGCCGCAACAGGCTGGCGGCTATCTGAGGTTCGTCGGCGTCGGTCACCAGCAGCAGGCTGCCATCGGCGGCCAGGGCGATACCCTCGACTTTCCAGCGCCCCGCCAGCTGCGCCAGGCGACGCACCTGCCCGTCGGCTTCCACCAGACCTATCACCGCCCCCAGGCAGGCCCCGTCGTTGTAGCTATCCGCAGTGTTCTCGGCCACCGCGCTGAACAACCAGCGGCCATCGGCCAAGGCAGCGCCATCGGTGAAACCCAGGGCCACGCCCTGCAGCTCGCCCAGTTCCAGCCGCTGGATGGCGCGCGGTGCCGGCGCCTCGCCTGTACCCAGCAGCCAGTCACGCAGCGCGTGCCAGGCATAACGGACGGCGGCATTCCCCGCCTGCCCCTGGTTGCCGCGCTGCAGCAGGAGAAATTCGTCGCCGAGCAGGAAGCCACCCTCGATATTCAGCTCGGCAAACTGCGCATGCAGCGGCCGGTACAGCGGCGCCAGGTCGATCAGCCTCGGCGCGGCCTGCTCGACCAAGCCCAGCAGCACTCCGCGCTGGCGACCTGGGGTCGAACCGGAACCCAGTGCCAGCAGCGCACCTTCGGCAAAACCGGCCATGGCCGGCAACAGCGCCAGCGCCTCCAGATCAGGTTTGGCCGCCTTGCGGGCCTTCTTCTCGGCCGGAAGGCTGCCTTCGAACAACCGCACCAGGCGTCCCGCCGCGGGGTCGCCAAGGCCGAACACGCCAAGATGTAGCTCGTCGTCGGCCACCACGAACAGGCGCTCGGCCACCCGCACCAGGGCGCTGGCTGCACTCAGGTGCGCCTGCGGCAATTGCAGGTCACGTAACAGTTCGGGCTGGGACATCTTCATCTCCTTGGTCGGCGCCCGATGCTAACCAGCCTTCCGTCCGACTGGCGAGCATTGAACATCGTTCTCGGCATAGGCAGACTCTCGCGCTATAACAAACTCGACTCTCTGCCCGGAACATCGCAATGCGCTGGTTGATCGCCCTACTCTGCCTTTCTGTCGTCAGCCTGAGCCACGCGTCCACGGCCCCTACCCTGCGCGGCAAGCCGGTGGACAAGGTGCTGGTGGTCAAATCGGAGCGCAAGCTGCACCTGATGGGGCGAGGCGAAGTGCTCAAGTCCTATCGCATTTCGCTGGGCAAGGAGCCCACCGGCGCCAAGGTGCGCGAGGGCGACCTGCGCACCCCGGAAGGCTTCTACTGGATCGACTGGCGCAAGACCAGCGACAAGTACAACCTGTCGATGCACATCTCCTACCCCAACGCCCGCGATGCCGCCAATGCGCGCAAGAAAGGCGTTTCCGCCGGCGGCATGATCATGATCCACGGCACCCCGCTGGACGACGAATACCCCGAGTGGTTCTTCAGCACCCTGGACTGGACCGAAGGCTGCATCGCCATGCGCAACGCCGACATGCGCGAGGTGTGGAACCTGGTGCAGGACGGCACGCTGATCGAGATTCGCCCCTGAGGATTTGCTGCGCGTTGGCCATGCGTCGCTGAAAGAGGCCCTAACCCGAGCTCCGAACGAGGCATGGTCGGCGCCTTTTTCATTCGCCCGAACACAATTTGCCCAGCTTTAATTGGCGCGATAAATTGTTGCGCAGATATCGAGCAGGCATTCCACCATGAAACAAGCGCAATCCTGTGCTGCACTGCAGCTGGACAACCAGCTGTGCTTCGCGCTGCACTCCACCTCCCTGCTGATGACCAAGGCCTACAAGCCCCTGCTGCAGAGCATCGGCCTGACCTACCCGCAATACCTGGCCATGCTGGTGCTGTGGGAAGGCGATGGCATCACGGTCGGCGACATCAGCACCCGCCTGCTCACCGATCCCGGCTCGCTCACCCCGCTGCTCAAGCGCCTGGAGGCCGAGGGCCTGCTCACCCGCACCCGCAGCAGCGCCGACGAGCGCGTGGTGGAACTGCGCCTGACCGAAAAAGGCCGCAGCCTGCAACAGCAAGCCGAGCGCTTCCCCGCCTGCATCCTCGAAGCCAGCGGGCAGCCCCTGGAACAGATCAACGCCCTGCGTGACCAGATCGTCGCCCTGCGCGACCAGCTGCAGAAGTCTCTCTGACACCGCCGCCGCCCGTTCCAGGGCGGTACCGGCGCACTCGACCGCCGCCCATCTTGCCGACGCATCGAATCCTTCGCATCGATTCATCTAAAAATTAATTTGCGCGCAAAATTAAATCGCACTAGATTTCACACCAAGCACTTACTTAGTGCGCAAAACTTTAGACAGCAAACAAAATGGAGATACCGTCATGCACAGCATCAAAGCCCTCTACACCGCTACCGCCACTGCTACCGGAGGCCGCGACGGCCGTGCCGTCTCCTCCGACGGCTTCCTCGACGTCAAGCTTACCACCCCGCGCGAACTGGGCGGCGCCGGCGGCGAAGCCACCAACCCCGAGCAACTGTTCGCTGCCGGCTACTCCGCCTGCTTCATCGGCGCCCTGAAGTTCGTCGCCAGCCAGCAAAAGCAGGCCCTTCCGGCAGACGCCTCGATCACCGGCAAGGTCGGCATCGGTCAGATTCCCGGGGGCTTCGGCCTGGAAGTGGAGCTGAACATCAGCCTGCCGGGCCTGGACCAGAACAGCGCACAAGCACTGGTCGACGCCGCCCACCAGGTCTGCCCCTACTCCAACGCCACCCGCGGCAACATCGACGTGCGCCTGAACGTCAGCGTCTGACCCCCACCGGGCGGGCCTGCCCCGCAGCGCCCGCCGCCACAGCCCGAGCCATGAGGACCCGAATCATGAAGAACGTCAGCACACTGCTTTCCGGCGCTGTTCTCGCAGTCGCCATCGGTAACGCCTTTGCCGCCGGCAGTCCCGGCGTGGAACACAACACCCAGGCCTTCCTCCAGGCCCTGGAAGCCGGTGGCGGCCAGCCGCTGGAAAGCCTCAGCCCGCAGGACGCCCGTGCCGTGCTGGTCGGTGCACAGGCCTCAGCCAAGGTCGATCTGTCCGGTGTGAGCGTGTCGGAGAAGACCATCCAGGCTGGCGGCCAATCGATTCCGCTGACCATCGTCCGCCCCGAGGGCGTGAAAGGCGAGCTGCCGGTATTCATGTTCTTCCACGGTGGTGGCTGGGTGCTCGGCGACTACCAGACCCACGCCCGCCTGATCCGTGACCTGGTGGTGAACTCCGGCGCCGTGGCCGTCTATGTCGGCTACACGCCGTCACCGGAAGCCAAGTACCCAACCGCTATCGACCAGGCCTACGCGGCCACCCAATGGGTTGGCGAGCACGGCAAGGAAATCGGCGTGGACAGCTCGCGCCTGGCCGTGGCCGGCAACAGCGTCGGCGGCAATATGGCCGCAGTAGTAGCACTGAAAGCCAAGGAAGCAGGCAAACCCAAGTTGCGTTTCCAGCTACTGCTGTGGCCGGTGACCGATGCCAACCTGGAAACCGCTTCCTACAACCAGTTCGCTCAGGGCCACTTCCTGACCAAGCCGCTGATGAAATGGTTCTGGGACAACTACACCACCGACCCGAAGCAGCGTGCCGAGCGCTTCGCCTCGCCGCTGCAGGCCACCACCGAGCAGCTCAAGGGCCTGCCGCCGGCCCTGGTGCAGACCGCCGAGTTCGACGTGCTGCGTGACGAGGGCGAGGCCTATGCACGCAAGCTGGACGCCGCCGGCGTTACCGTCACGGCGGTGCGCTACAACGGCATGATCCACGACTACGGCCTGCTCAACCCGCTGGCGCATATCCCGGCCGTGCAGGCCGCCCTGCGCCAGGCCGGTGCCGAGCTGAAGCAGCACCTGCAATAACCCGGCAGGCGCAAACGAAAAAGCCCCGGCATGCCGGGGCTTCTTTTATTGGGAACGATCAGAATTGCAGGTCGGACAGCCGCCACACATCGAATGCCGGCGTCTCGTAGGGATGGGCCTTCTTCATGGCCTTGACCGTGTCGTGGATCAGCTCGTCAGCCACCACCAGTTCCACCTTCCACTCGGCGACTTCCTCGACCTGGCCCGGCTGACCGATGAACGGCCCACTGCCGGCCAGCGGGCGGAACTGGCCCCGGCCCAGGGTCTGCCAGCAACAGCTGTCGTAATGCCCAACGCGTCCGGCACCCGCCGCGAAGATGGCGGCCTTCACTTCGTCCAGGTGGCTCTCCGGCACATAGAAACAGAATTTGTACATCCAGCCCCTCCGAGCTCCGACGAATACAGCGGCCTGAGCCGCACTGCCAAGACGATAATGGCATTCTGCCTTATCAACCTGGCGCGGCCTAGTTCGCAACTCTGCATTGGAGCCCTTGGAAGGCTAATCGTCCATTTGCCGGATAGAGCCTTTAGCCATAAGGCACAGCGCCTCAATCACCCATTGCGAAGCGACGCCAGCGTGCTCTCAGGCCCTCGGCAGGTGGACTGTGGCTGCCGTCGCAATAGGGCAAGCGCTGCGACAGGCCGCAGCGACAGAGCAGCACGAACTGCTGGCGCACGGGTTCGAGACGCAGCCCTGCGGCGCATCCGGGAGAACAGTCGGGAAGCACGGGCGAGCGCCCGCAGCGGCACAGTAGATGGGTCTCGCCGGGGTTGACCTGGCGGACTTCGGGAAGCTTGGGATCTTGCGGGTCTGACACTACAGCCCTCTCCCGCCCTCCGGGCACCCTCTCCCATCGCTGGGAGAGGGGCAACGGCCGGTGTTAGTCGACCCAGACGCGCGCGTTGCGGAACATGCGCATCCAGCCGGCGTCTTCCTGCCACTCATCCGGGCGCCAGGAGTTCTGCACGGCGCGGAACACCCGCTCCGGGTGCGGCATCATGATGGTCACGCGGCCGTCGCGGCTGCACAGACCGGTGATACCGCGCGGCGAGCCGTTCGGATTGGCCGGATAGCTTTCGGTGACCTTGCCGTGGTTGTCGATGAAGCGCATCGCCACGGTGCCGGACAGATCGGCTTCCAGCAGCGCCTCCTCGCTCTCGAACTCGGCATGGCCTTCGCCGTGGGCGATGGCGATCGGCATGCGTGAACCGGCCATGCCGCGCAGGAAGATCGACGCCGACTCCTGCACCTGGACCATGGCCACACGGGCCTCGAACTGCTCCGAGCGGTTGCGCACGAAGTGCGGCCAGAACTCGGTGCCGGGGATCAACTCGTGCAGGTTGCTCATCATCTGGCAGCCGTTGCACACGCCGAGGGCGAAGCTGTCCTTGCGCTCGAAGAACGCCTGGAAACCATCGCGGGCACGGGCGTTGAACAGGATCGACTTGGCCCAGCCCTCGCCGGCGCCGAGCACGTCACCGTAGGAGAAGCCACCGCAGGCCACCAGACCCTTGAACTCGTCCAGGCTGACGCGGCCGGCGAGAATATCGCTCATGTGCACGTCGATGGCGCTGAAGCCGGCGCGGTCGAAGGCCGCAGCCATCTCCACCTGGCCGTTGACGCCCTGCTCGCGGAGGATCGCCACCTGCGGACGCACGCCCTTCTTGATGTAGGGCGCGGCGATGTCCTGGTTGACGTCGAAGCTCAGCTTGGTCGACAGGCCCGGATTGTCCTCGTCGAGGATCAGGTCGAATTCCTGGTCGGCGCAGTCGGCGTTGTCGCGCAGGCGCTGGATCTGGTAGCTGGTCTCGGCCCACTGGCGCTGCAGCAGGCGACGCTGGCCGCCGAACACCGGCTCGCCATTGAAGCTGATGGCCACATCGCTGCCATTGACCGGCTGGCCGATCACCGCCACGCAGTCGTCGAGGCCGGCGGCGCTGAACTGGGCGAGGACTTCCGGGGTAGCGTCCTGACGCACCTGGATCACCGCCCCCAGCTCCTCGTTGAACAGCACGGCGGCCAGTTCGGAAGCCTCGTCGGCCAGGCCGTCGAGGAACAGGTTGAGGCCGCAGTGGCCGGCGAAGGCCATTTCCAGCACGGTGGTCAGCAGACCGCCGTCGGAGCGGTCGTGGTAGGCCAGGAGGTGGCCGTCGGCATTCAGGCCCTGGATCACCGCGAAGAAGGCCTTGAGGTCTTCGGCGTCGTCCACGTCCGGCACGGCCTGGCCGAGCTGGGCATGGGTCTGCGCCAGGATCGAGCCGCCCATGCGGTTCTGCCCGCGGCCGAGGTCGATCAGGATCAGGTCAGTCTCGCCCTTGTCCAGGCGCAGCTGCGGGGTCAGGGTCTGACGCACGTCCTGCACCGGGGCGAAGCCGGAGATCACCAGCGACAGCGGCGAAGTCACGCTCTTGTCCTGGCCCTCATCCTGCCAGCGGGTCTTCATGGACATGGAGTCCTTGCCAACCGGAATGGTGATACCCAGTGCCGGGCACAGCTCCATGCCGACCGCTTTCACGGTGTCGTACAGGCGCGCGTCCTCGCCCGGGTGGCCGGCGGCGGCCATCCAGTTGGCGGACAGCTTGATGTCGGACAGCTTGTCGATGCGCGCCGCCGCCAGGTTGGTGATGGTCTCGCCAACGGCCATGCGGCCGGACGCAGGCGCATCCAGCAGGGCCAGCGGCGTGCGCTCGCCCATGGCCATGGCTTCACCGGTGTAGACGTCGAAGCTGGTGGCGGTGACGGCGCAGTCGGCCACCGGCACCTGCCACGGGCCGACCATCTGATCGCGAGCCACCAGGCCGGTGATGGTGCGGTCGCCGATGGTGATCAGGAAGCTCTTGCTGGCCACGGCCGGGTGACGCAGCACGCGCTCGACCGCGTCGTCGAGATCGACTCGGGCGGCGTCGAAGTCATCGCCCTGCTCCGCTTCGCGGGTCACGCTGCGGTGCATGCGTGGCGGCTTGCCCAGCAGCACTTCCAGCGGCATGTCCACCGGCTTGTTACCGAAGTGGCTGTCGGAGACGGTCAGGTGCGGCTCGGCAATGGCCTCGCCGACCACGGCGAACGGGCAGCGCTCGCGCTCGCAGATGGCCTTGAAGCGCTCGAAGTCGGCGGCGTCCACGCTCATCACGTAGCGTTCCTGCGACTCGTTGCACCAGATTTCCAGCGGGGCCATACCCGGCTCGTCGTTCGGCACCGCGCGCAGCTCGAAGCGACCGCCACGACCACCGTCGTTGATCAGCTCCGGCAGGGCGTTGGAGATACCGCCGGCGCCTACGTCGTGGATGAACTTGATCGGGTTGTCGGCGCCCAGCTGCCAGCAGCGGTCGATCACTTCCTGGCAACGACGCTCCATTTCCGGGTTGTCGCGCTGCACCGAGGCGAAGTCCAGGTCGGCGGAGCTGGCGCCGGTGGCCATGGAGGAGGCTGCGCCGCCGCCCAGGCCGATCAGCATGGCCGGGCCGCCGAGTACGATCAGCTTGGCGCCAACCGAGATCTCGCCCTTCTGCACATGCTCTTCACGGATGTTGCCGAGGCCGCCGGCCAGCATGATCGGCTTGTGGTAGCCGCGTACTTCCTCACCGCGTGGGCTTTGTACGGCCTGCTCGAAAGTGCGGAAGTAGCCATTCAGCGCCGGACGGCCGAACTCGTTGTTGAACGCGGCGCCGCCCAGCGGGCCTTCGATCATGATGTCCAGCGCGGTGACGATGCGCTCGGGCTTGCCGTAGGGCTTCTCCCAGGGCTGCACGAAACCGGGGATGTTCAGGTTGGACACGGTGAAGCCGGTCAGGCCCGCCTTCGGCTTGGCGCCGCGGCCGGTGGCGCCTTCGTCGCGAATCTCGCCGCCGGAGCCGGTGGAGGCGCCGGGGAACGGGGCGATGGCGGTCGGGTGGTTGTGGGTTTCCACCTTCATCAGGATGTGCACCGGCTCCTGAGTGGCGCCGTACTCGCGGGTGGCCGGGTTGGGGAAGAAACGCCCGGCCTGGTGGCCGACGATCACCGAAGCGTTGTCCTTGTAGGCGGACAGCACGCCGTCGCGGTGCATCTCGTAGGTGTTCTTGATCATGCCGAACAGCGACTTGTCCTGGCTCTCGCCGTCGATGTCCCAGCTGGCATTGAAGATCTTGTGGCGGCAGTGCTCGGAGTTGGCCTGGGCGAACATCATCAGCTCGACGTCGTGCGGGTTGCGCTCCAGCTCGACGAAGCTTTTCACCAGGTAATCGATCTCGTCCTCGGCCAGGGCCAGGCCCAGCTCGACGTTGGCTTTCTCCAGTGCGGCGCGACCACCACCGAGCACATCCACGGCGGTCAGCGGCTTGGGTTCAGCGTGGCTGAACAGGCCGGCGGCCTCTTCCAGGGCGCCCAGCACCAGCTGGGTCATGCGGTCGTGCAGCACGGCGGCGACGGCCTGCTGGTCAGCAGCGCTGAGTTCACCGGAGACGTAGTAGGCGATGCCGCGCTCCAGGCGCTCGATCTTGGCCAGGCCGCAGTTGCGGGCGATGTCGCTGGCCTTGCTCGACCAGGGCGAGATGGTGCCGAAGCGGGGAATAACCAGGAACAGCTGGCCGCTGGGTTCCTGCACCGGCACGCTCGGGCCGTACTTCAGCAACCGGGCCAGTACCTGCTCTTCGGAGGCGTCAAGCACGCCGGTCACTTCGGCGAAGTGCGCAAACTCGGCATACAGCCCGGTCACGGCAGGGACCTTGGCGGTCAGTTGCGAAAGCAGTTTGCCGTGGCGGAAGGCGGAAAGAGCGGGCGTGCCGCGCAGGATCAACATCGTGAACAGCCTCAGGGGGATGCTTAGAGGCCGTGCATTCTAGCCTAAAGCACCGCGCCGCGGCACCCTCGGCAGTGCTAGCAGAGCGCCGTAATACTGTCGAGATATGGCGCCTATCGGGCTTTGCGTATACTGCGCCGATGTTTGCAAACACCGCGTTGCGCATCCGTTCGGCCGCCGGCCTGCTGGCGACTGCTTTCTTCCTGCTGCTCGCGGGCTGCGATGACTCCCCGGAGGCACGCCAGCCCAGCACTCTCGAGCGCGTGCAGGAGGAAGGCGTGCTGCGCGTGGTCACCCGCAACAGCCCCACCACCTACTTTCAGGACCGCGCCGGCGAGACCGGGTTCGAGTACGAACTGACCAAGCGCTTCGCCGAGCAGCTCGGCGTCGAACTGAAAGTAGAGACCGCGGACAACCTCGACGACCTGTTCACCCGCCTCAATCAGCCGGGTGGCCCGATGCTGGCCGCGGCCGGCCTGGTCGCCAGTGAAGGGCGCAAGGGCCAGGCCAACTTCTCCCACGCCTACCTGGAGGTCACCCCCCAGGTGGTCTACCGCGACGGCCAGCGCCGCCCCAGCCGCCCCGAGGACCTGATCGGCCGGCGCATACTGGTGCTCAAGGGCAGCAGCCATGCCGAGCAGCTGGCCGAGCTGAAGCAGACCCTGCCGGAGCTGCAGTACGAGGAATCCACCGATGTCGAGGTGGTCGACCTGCTGCGCATGGTCGACGAAGGCCAGGTCGACCTGACCCTGGTCGACTCCAACGAGCTGGCCATGAACCAGGTGTACTTCCCCAACGTGCGCGTGGCCTTCGATCTGGGCGGCGCGCGCAGCCTGGGCTGGGCCGTGGCCGCCGGCAGCGATCAGAGCCTGCTGCAGGAGGTCGATCGCTTTCTCGCCCAGGTCGAGGAGAACGGCACCCTGCAGCGCCTCAAGGAGCGTTACTACGGGCACGTCGATGTACTCGGCTATGTCGGCGCCTACACCTTCGCCAAGCACCTGCAGCAGCGTCTGCCCCGCTACGAGCAGAGCTTCCGCCAGGCTGCCGAGAAGCACCGGGTCGACTGGCGCCTGCTCGCCGCCATCGGCTACCAGGAATCGCTGTGGACCCCGGACGCCACCTCCAAGACCGGCGTGCGCGGCCTGATGATGCTGACCCAGGACACGGCCCAAGCCATGGGCGTGGTCAACCGCCTGGACCCACGTCAGAGCATCGCCGGCGGCGCCAAGTATTTCGCCCTGGTACACAGCGGCCTGACCGAGGACATGAGCGAGCCGGACCGCACCTGGTTCGCCCTGGCCGCCTACAACATCGGCATCGCCCACCTGGCCGATGCACGCAAGCTGGCCCAGGCCGAAGGCCTGAACCCGAACAAATGGCTGGATGTGCAGAAGGTGCTGCCACGGCTTTCGCAGAAGCGCTGGTACAGCAAGACGCGCTATGGTTATGCGCGGGGCGGCGAAACCGTGCACTTCGTGCGCAACGTGCGGCGCTACTACGACATCCTCAACTGGGTAACCCAGCCACAACTGGAGGGCAGCCGCGTCGCCGAGAGCGGCCTGCATGTGCCAGGGGTGAACAAGACCATCCCCAAGGATGAGCCCACCCAGCTGTAATCAGCGAACCTGCTGACTCCCCTTTGCACAATGACTACGCGCCTGCACGTCGGCGGGCAACGCCCGGTAGCGGCCCATGCAAACCGCCATGCTCTCCATGGCCTGCACACTCAAACGGGCCTGCTCATCAACCCGGATCAGGTAGGCGTGGTTGTAGTGCGCACGATCAAACCAGGGCTCGATATCCTGCTCACTGGTGACGCAGAGGTACTGCATCTGCACGCTGAAGCCCCTCACCTTGTCCTTGCGCAGAATGTGGTGGTACTTCATCCAGTCGCCGTCGCGCTGCGCCTGCCGGACCGCCTCACGGCAGCTCTCCAGATCGGTGATATCCGGTTCATGCAGGAAGATGCTGTGCGCCAGGGTGGTGTCGTTCACGCCCGCCGAAGCGAGCAGATAAACCTTCTCCTCGGCGGCCTGCGCGGACAGACCGGCCAGCATCAGCAGTAAACCCAACACTTTTTTCACACGCACTGCTCCGATTTGCAAAGAGCGCGCAGACTAGCAGCGGCGCTCTAGGATGCCCAGCAGGCTAGCTGCGCCGGGCCTTGAAGAAGGCACTGAGCATTTCGCTGCACTCCTGCGCCAGCAACCCGCCCTCGATCAACACCCGGTGGTTGAGGAAGTCCTGACTGAAGAACTGCCCGCGACTGACCGCTACCCCGGCCTTGGGCTCGGTGGTGCCGTAGACCACCCGAGCGATGCGCGAATGCACGATCAGCCCGGCGCACATACTGCAGGGCTCCAGGGTCACGTACAGGGTGCTGCCGGGCAACCGGTAGTTCTGCACGGCGGCAGCGGCGGCGCGGATCGCCACCATCTCGGCATGGGCACTGGGGTCACTGGTGGAGATCGGGCAGTTGAAGCCACGCCCGATCACCTCGCCGTCCTGCACCAGCACGGCGCCCACCGGCACTTCGCCCCTTTGAGCTCCCTCGGCGGCCAGCGCCAGAGCCTCGCGCATGAAACGCTCATCCTGGCTGCGATCGATGATCTTCGGTTGGCGCATCAGACCACCTCGATGGCGGCCATCAGGCCGGTTTCCATATGGTCGATCACGTGGCAGTGGAACATCCACACCCCCGGATTATCGGCGACGAAGGCGATACGCGCCGTCTCGTTCTTGCCCAGCAGGTAGGTGTCGGTGAAGTACGGCACGATGTCCTTGCGGTCCGAATCCAGCACCTTGAAGCTCATGCCGTGCAGATGAATCGGGTGCTGGTACTGCGCCATGTTGCGCAGCACGAAGATGTAATGCCCACCCTGCCTGAGGCTGGCAATGGGCCGCTCGGCACAGCGCTTGTCGTTGATGTCCCAGGCCTGGCCGTTGATCTGCCAGTACTTGTAGCTGCCGCCCTTGCTGATGTCGCCGGATAGGGCGGCAGCCCACTCGAAGTTGAAACGCAAGGTCTCGGCGCGCGCCAGATCCGGCTCGGCCAGCGGATTGGCCGGCAGCGCCGGCGGCCAGTCGCCAGCGCCCTCGGCACTGGCCACGCTCCTGAGCGTGGCGAGGCGCAGCGGGCCGTTGCGTAGTGGCAGCTCCTGGCTCTCGGCCGGCACCCGCAGTGCCAAATCCAGGCGCATGCCCGGGCCCAGCCAGTACTCCTTGCCCAGCGGCCGCGGCGCCACGGGATTGCCATCCAGCGCATAGATTCGCGCCTCGCCACCCGGCAGGTTGAGGCGGTAGGTGATGGTGTTGTCGACGTTGATCAGGCGCAGACGCACCACCTGGCCGGCCGGCAGCTCCAGGGTCGGGTTGGGCACACCGTTGATGCTCGACAGACGTCCGCGCGTACCTTCGCGAGCAGCCTGGCGCGGCACCAGAAACTCGGTGAAGGCGCCCTGCTCGTCCACATGCCAGGTCTTCAGGCACAGCGTGCGCTCATGAACGAAGCCGCTCGGCTCACGCTCCTCGACGATCAGTGGACCGACCAGACCGCGCCCCAGTTGTTCATGGCTGGCGGTGTGCGGGTGATACCAGTAGCTGCCGGCGTCCGGGCAGATGAAGTCGTAATCGAAGAACTCGCCAGGCTTGACCGGCAGCTGCGACACGTAGGGCACGCCGTCCATCTCCAACGGCAGGCGAATGCCGTGCCAGTGGATGGTGGTCTCCACCTCCAGCCGATTGATGAAGCGCACGCGCAGGCGCTCGCCCTGCCGGCAACGCAGTTCCAGGCCCGGCGCCTGGCTACCGTAGGCCCAGGCCGGGGTGACTCGGCCCGGCACCAGCTCCAGATCCAGCGGCGCGGCGATCAGCTCGTAGTCATGGCTCGCCACATTCTCGGGACGGCCCAGCCAATAGCGCACGCCACCGGCGCCGAGGCCAGCCACACCCAGCCCGGCGATGCCGGCGAGTATCTGTCTGCGGGTAAAGGCCATCGTGATCCCCATCGACCAGGTATTTGCGACATTTTCTCATCACCAGTGCAATGCGGCGAGTCGCAGATTGCCGCAGGCAGAAACGACAAGGGCAGCTCACGCTGCCCCTGCTCACACCCTCAGGCGCTTATTCCCACTCGATGGTCGCCGGCGGCTTGCTCGACACGTCGTAGGTGACGCGGGAGATGCCGGAGATCTCGTTGATGATGCGGTTGGAGACCTTCTCCAGCAGCTCGTAGGGCAGGTGCGCCCAGCGCGCGGTCATGAAGTCGATGGTTTCCACGGCGCGCAGGGCGACAACCCAGGCGTAGCGACGGCCGTCGCCGACCACGCCGACCGACTTCACCGGCTGGAACACCACGAAGGCCTGGCTGGTCTTGTGGTACCAGTCGAAGTTGCGCAGCTCTTCGATGAAGATGTGGTCGGCCAGACGCAGCAGGTCTGCGTACTCCTTCTTCACCTCGCCGAGGATGCGCACGCCCAGGCCCGGACCCGGGAACGGGTGGCGGTAGACCATGTCGTAGGGCAGACCCAGCTCCAGACCGATCTTGCGCACCTCGTCCTTGAACAGCTCGCGCAGCGGCTCGACCAGGGAGAACTGCATGTCTTCCGGCAGGCCACCCACATTGTGGTGGGACTTGATCACGTGAGCCTTGCCGGTCTTGGCGCCGGCCGACTCGATCACGTCCGGGTAGATGGTGCCCTGGGCCAGGAACTTCACGTCCTTGAGCTTGGTGGCTTCCTGGTCGAACACCTCGATGAAGGTGCGACCGATGATCTTGCGCTTCTCTTCCGGGTCGGACACACCGGCCAGGCGACCGAGGAACAGGTCCTCGGCGTTGGCGCGGATCACCTTGACGCCCATGTTCTCGGCGAACATGGCCATCACCTGGTCGCCTTCCTGATGACGCAGCAGGCCGTTGTCGACGAACACGCAGGTCAGCTGGTCGCCGATGGCCTTGTGCAGCAGGGCCGCGACCACCGAGGAGTCGACGCCGCCGGACAGGCCCAGCAGCACCTTGGAGGAGCCCACCTGGGCGCGCACGGTGGCGATGGCGTCGTCGACGATATTGGCCGGGGTCCACAGCGCTGCGCAGCCGCAGATGTCGAGGATGAAGCGCGAGAGGATGCGCCCGCCCTGCTTGGTGTGGGTCACTTCCGGGTGGAACTGCACGCCGTAGTAGGCGCGACTGTCGTCGGCCATGGCGGCGATCGGGCAGCTCGGGGTGCTGGCCAGGATGTGGAAGCCGGCGGGCATGGCGGTGACCTTGTCGCCGTGGCTCATCCACACGTCCAGACCGAGCACGCCGTCGGTATCCACATGGTCTTCGATGCCGTCGAGCAGGCGCGCCTTGCCGACGATATCGACGCGGGCATAGCCGAACTCGCGCAGGTCGGAGCCTTCCACCTTGCCGCCGAGCTGCTCGGCCATGGTCTGCATGCCGTAGCAAATACCGAAGATCGGCACGTTCAGGTCAAACACCGCCTGCGGCGCGCGCGGGCTGCCCGCCTCGTGCACCGATTCCGGACCACCGGCGAGGATGATGCCGCGCGGGGCGAAGGCGCGAATGGCGGCGTCTTCCATGTCGAACGGGTGGATCTCGCAGTACACGCCGATCTCGCGCACACGGCGGGCGATCAGCTGGGTGTACTGGGAACCGAAGTCCAGAATGAGGATGCGGTGGGCGTGAATATCGTGGGCCATGGCCGTCTCTCGTAGCGGAATTCACAAATGACACGGGGCTGATCAGTCAGCCCCGTGTCGATTCAATGCAATGGACCTTAGCCCACGCGGTAGTTCGGGGCTTCTTTGGTGATCTGCACATCGTGCACGTGCGACTCGGCCATGCCGGCGCCGGTGATCCGCACGAATTGCGGCTTGGTGCGCATCTCCTCGATGGAGGCGCTGCCGGTATAGCCCATGGAGGCACGCAGACCGCCCATCAGCTGGTGAACGATGGCGCCCATCGCGCCCTTGTACGGCACGCGGCCTTCGATGCCTTCCGGCACCAGCTTCTCGGCACCAGCCGCGGAGTCCTGGAAGTAGCGATCCGAGGAGCCCTGGGCCTGGGCCATGGCGCCCAGCGAACCCATGCCGCGGTAGGCCTTGTAGGAACGGCCCTGGAACAGCTCGACTTCGCCCGGCGCCTCTTCGGTACCGGCCAGCATGGAGCCGATCATCACCGCGGAGGCACCGGCAGCGATGGCCTTGGCCAGGTCGCCGGAGAAGCGGATACCACCATCGGCGATCAGCGGTACGCCGGTACCGGCCAGGGCGGCGGCGACATTCGCCACGGCACTGATCTGCGGCACGCCGACGCCGGCGACGATACGGGTGGTGCAGATGGAGCCCGGGCCGATGCCGACCTTGACGCCGTCAGCGCCAGCTTCGGCCAGGGCCTTGGCGGCTTCGCCGGTGGCGATGTTGCCGCCGATCACCTGGACTTCCGGGAAGTTCTCCTTGACCCAGCGGACGCGGTCGATCACTCCCTTGGAGTGGCCGTGGGCGGTATCGACGATGATCACGTCAACGCCGGCAGCCACCAGCGCGGCGACGCGGTCACCGGTATCGGCGCCGGTGCCGACTGCGGCGCCAACGCGCAGGCGACCCTGGTCGTCCTTGCTGGCCAGCGGATAGGCCTTGGCCTTCTCGATGTCGGTGACGGTCATCATGCCCTTGAGGGTGAAGGCGTCGTCGACGATCAGGACTTTCTCGATGCGGTTCTTGTGCAGCAGCTCGCGCACGGCTTCCTTGGTCGCGCCTTCCTTGACAGTGACCAGGCGCTCTTTCGGCGTCATCACGTCACGCACCAGGGCGTCCAGGCGGTTCTCGAAGCGCACGTCGCGGGAGGTGACGATGCCGACCAGGTCGCCATTGCTCAGCACCGGCACACCGGAGATGTTGTGCTGGCGGGTCAGTTCGAACAGGTCACGCACGGTGGCGTCAGCCTCGATGGTGATCGGGTCCTTGACCACGCCGGCCTCGAATTTCTTGACCTTGCGCACCTCGGCAGCCTGCTGCTCGATGGTCATGTTCTTGTGGATGATGCCGATGCCGCCTTCCTGGGCCATGGCAATGGCCAGGCGCGCTTCGGTGACGGTATCCATGGCTGCGGACAGCAGCGGAATATTCAGCTCGATGCCACGGGTCAGGCGGGTCTTCAGGCTGACGTCCTTGGGCAGGACTTCGGAATAACCGGGGATGAGCAGAACGTCGTCGAAGGTAAGTGCTTCTTGGCTGATGCGCAGCATGGCAGGGCTCCCGGGAGGGAAAAATAAGAAGCGCGGCATTATACCCAGGCGAGTGCCTTCGCTCAATGCGCGCTCAGCGCTTTACCTGCACTTGCGCCAATGGGTAGCCCAGACGCTCGGCAAACTCATCGAGGAAGACCTGGCGAAAGCCGGCCTGCCCCCAGCCGTTGAAGACAAACCCCAGGTTGGAAAAGGCGCAGGGCTGAAGGAACAGGAAGCCGTTGACGTCGTCCTCATGGCCGCACTGTGGACAGCTGAAGTTGTCGGTGTCGCCGGGCATCCACTCATCCAGGCTGTCGAACAGCGCCTCGCCGATCTCCTGGCGGCATTCGGGACAACCGGCCTCTTCGAGGAAACCCTCGGTCGGCGTATAGATGCAGCGCTTGCTGACGATCTGCAGGCCGTTGAGCGGCTGATCGAACGGCAGTAGTTCCGGCCGCTCGACGATCCGCCGCGCGCCCGCACCGATGGCATGCCCCATGCCGTTACCGAGGGCGCCGCAAGTGCTCGGCAGCTCCGCCACGATCTCGCGCTTGACCAGCCAGCGCAGCAGCAGGCGCGCCCGCGCCTCGTGCTCGGGCAGGCTGGAGATACGGGGGACGAGAATGATCTGCTCGCTCATGGGCCAAGCCTGACATGGAAAGGTCGCGCAGCTTAATCGCGCCGACGGAGCGGTCAAGTGCGCCTATGGCCGACCGGACAAAGCCTTTATCATGCCGCCATGCTCAATGATCCCTTCCAGCGCCTCGGTCTCGACCGCGAAGCGCTCAGCGTCAGCCAACTGAACAACCGCGCCCGCCTGCTGCTGGAGGACGTGTTCGCCCAGGTCTGGGTAGAAGGCGAAATCTCCAACCTGGCCAAGCCGGCCTCAGGCCACCTGTATTTCACCCTCAAGGACAGCCAGGCCCAGGTGCGCTGCGCGCTGTTCCGGCAGAACGCCACCCGCGTGCGCCAAGCCCTGCGCGACGGCCTGGCGGTCAGGGTGCGCGGCAAGGTCTCGCTGTTCGAGGGGCGCGGCGACTACCAGCTGATCCTCGACACGGTCGAGCCGGCCGGCGACGGCGCCCTGCGCCTGGCCTTCGAGGCGCTCAAGGAAAAGCTCTCCGCCGAAGGTCTGTTTGCCAGCGAGCGCAAGCGCGCCCTGCCCGCCCACCCGCAGCGCATCGGCATTGTCAGTTCGCCCACCGGCGCGGTGATCCGCGACATCATCAGCGTGTTCCGCCGCCGTGCGCCGCAGGTGACGCTGACGTTGATCCCTACCGCCGTGCAAGGCCGTGAGGCCACCGCGCAGATCGTCCGCGCCCTGCAGCTGGCCGACCGCGCCGGCTTCGACGCCATTATCCTGGCGCGCGGCGGCGGCTCACTGGAGGACCTCTGGTGCTTCAACGAGGAAGCCGTGGCTCGCGCCGTGGCGCTCTGCGTCACGCCCATCGTCAGCGCCGTGGGCCATGAGACCGATGTATCGATCAGCGACTTCGTCGCCGACGTCCGCGCGCCGACGCCATCGGCCGCCGCCGAGCTGCTGGCCCCGGACAGCTCCGACCTGCAGCGCCGCCTGGACAGCCTCAGCCGCCGCCTGACGCTGAGCCTGCGTACCCGCCTGAGCCGTGAACAACTGCGCCTGGACGGCCTGGCCCGGCGCCTGCGCCACCCCGGCGAACGCCTGCGCCAGCAGGCCCAGCGCCTGGACGATCTGGACATGCGCCTGCGCCGCGCCTTCGCCCAGCAGTCCACCAGTCGCCAAGAGCGTCTGGCGCGACTAGAGGGCCGCCTGCACGCCCAGCACCCAGGCCGCGCCCTGGCCCTGCTGCGCCAGCGCCTGGACAGCCTGGGCGAACGCCTGCCGCGCGCCATCGAACTGCAGCTGCGCCAACAGCGCCGGCAGCTGGAAAATCTCGCGCAAACGCTGCATATCGTCAGCCCGCTGGCCACCCTTGGCCGCGGTTACAGCATCCTCCTCGACGAGCGTGGCCAGGCCGTGCGCAGCGCCGCCCAGACCCACCCCGGCCAGCGCCTCAAGGCGCGCCTGGGCGAGGGCGAGCTGGACGTGCGCGTCGAAGACAACCACCTGACTCCGGTCACCCTCTCGCTTCTGGATTGATACGTGCGCCCGCTTATCGCCCTGCTGCTCTGCCTCGCCCTGCCTGCTCATGCAGAAGGCTTTATCACCCGCCTGCTGAACAAGCCGGTGCCCGGCGGCGTGGCGGTAGTCGACCTGGGCGAAGGCTCAAGCGCACCCCAGGCGCGCTACCAGGGCAAGCCGGTGCTGGTGGTGAAGGAAGAAGGCAGACGCTGGATCGCCATCGTCGGCATCCCGCTGACGGTCAAGCCGGGCACGCAGCAGATTGAGGCGAACGGCCAGACGCTGAGTTTTGCGGTCGGCCCCAAGCACTACCGCGAGCAGCGCATCACCCTGAAGAACCAGGAGCAGGTCAACCCGAGCCCGGCCAACCTCAAGCGTATCGAGCGCGAACTGGCGGAGCAGACCCGCGCCTACCAGCAGTTCAGCCCGCGCCAGCCGAGCAACCTGCTGTTCGACAAGCCGGTCGACGGCCCGCTGTCCTCCCCCTTCGGCCTGCGCCGCTTCTTCAATGGCGAGGAACGCAACCCGCACTCCGGACTGGACTTCGCCGTGGGCGCCGGCACGCCGATCAAGGCTCCGGCTGCCGGCAAGGTGATCCTGATCGGCGACTACTTCTTCAATGGCAAGACGGTGTTCGTCGACCACGGCCAGGGCCTGATCAGCATGTTCTGTCACCTATCCAAGGTCGATGTGCAGCTGGGCCAGGAACTGCCGCGCGGCGGCGTGCTCGGCCGCGTCGGCGCTACCGGCCGCGCCACCGGCCCGCACATGCACTGGAACGTCAGCCTGAATGACGCACGGATCGATCCGGCGATCTTTATCGGCGCATTCAAACCCTAAATCGCTGCGCAAGAATTTCCTACTCAAACTATTTCAAGAGCAATTATTCATTCCATAAGCGATATCAGCGCAAGAAATTTGCGTTTTATCAACAAGCCTTGCCAGCTTTAACCTCCAGCAGTAGGGTTGTCAGCATGAAAACGGCCCATACCCTCATTCTTCTGCGTCAACACGCCTGCCAGCGCCTGGTCAGTCCGCGACTGCGTGGCTAAGCCGCCCCCCCGCCATTCGCCTCTTTCGATTGCCCCGGCCTGCTGCCGCCTTAGGATTTTCGCCATGACCATGCTCAAAGACCCGTCGAAGAAATACCGTCCCTTTACCCCGATCCAGCTGCCGGATCGCACCTGGCCGGACCAGATCATCGACAAGGCGCCGATCTGGCTGTCCACCGACCTGCGCGACGGCAACCAGTCGCTGATCGAGCCGATGGACGCCGAGAAGAAGATGCGCTTCTTCAAGTGCCTGGTCGCCGTGGGCCTGAAGGAAATCGAGGTGGGCTTTCCGTCCGCCTCGCAGACCGACTTCGACTTCGTTCGCGAGCTGATCGAGGGCGGCCACATCCCTGACGACGTGACCATCCAGGTGCTGACCCAGGCGCGCGAAGACCTGATCACTCGCACCTTCGAGTCGCTCAAGGGCGCGAAGAAGGCCATCGTCCACTACTACAACGCCACCGCGCCGAGCTTCCGCCGCATCGTCTTCAACCAGGACAAGGCTGGCGTGATCGAGATCGCCACCAATGCCGCGCGCATCATCAAGCGCCTGGCCGCCGCACAGCCGGAGACCCAGTGGGGCTTCGAGTACTCGCCGGAAGTGTTCAGCTCCACCGAGACCGACTTTGCCGTCGAAGTGTGCAACGCGGTAATCGGCGTGTTCGAGCCGACCCCGGCACAGAAGCTGATCCTCAACCTGCCGGCCACCATCGAATGCGCCACGCCGAACAACTACGCCGACCAGATCGAGTGGTTCGGCCGCCGCATCGACCGCCGCGACAGCGTGCTGATCAGCGTGCACACCCACAATGACCGCGGTACCGGCGTAGCCGCCTCGGAACTGGCCGTGATGGCTGGTGCCGACCGCGTGGAAGGCTGCCTGTTCGGCAACGGCGAGCGCACCGGCAACGTCTGCCTGGTGACCCTGGCGCTGAACCTCTATACCCAGGGTGTCGACCCCGAGCTGGACTTCTCCGACATCGATGCCGTGCGCAAGGTGGTGGAAGAGTGCAACCAGCTGCCGGTGCACCCGCGCCATCCGTACGTTGGCGACCTGGTCCACACCGCGTTCTCCGGCTCGCACCAGGACGCCATCCGCAAGGGCTTCGCCCAGCAGGACCCGGAAGGCATCTGGGAAGTGCCTTACCTGCCGATCGATCCGGCCGACATCGGCCGCGACTACGAGGCGGTGATCCGCGTCAACAGCCAGTCCGGCAAGGGCGGCATCACCTTCCTGCTTGAGCAGGAGTACGGCATCAGCCTGCCGCGCCGCATGCAGATCGAGTTCAGCCAGGTGGTGCAGCGCGAGACCGATCGCCTCGGCCTGGAAATGACCGCGGCACAGATCTACGGCCTGCTGGAAAGCGAATACCTGCAAGCCGACAGCCCCTACGTGCTCAAGGGCCACCGCCTGCAGGAGGAGAACGGCATCTGCACCGTCGACGTGGAAGTCGCCTACGACGGCGAAACCCGCCGCAAGCACGGCACCGGCAAGGGCCCGCTGGAGGCGCTGGTCGCCGCGCTGCCGCAGAACATCGAGATCATGGACTACCACGAGCACGCCATCAGCGCCGGCACCAACGCACAGGCCGTGGCCTATATCGAGGTACGCCTGAACGGTGGCCGCCCGCTGCACGGCATCGGCATCGACGAGAACCTGACCACCGCGACCTTCCGCGCCCTGTTCAGCGCACTCAACCGCGCCCTGGAGCAGGCCGAGGCCCAGGCCGCCTGAACCGAACGCGAATGATCGAGGGAGCTGCTGACAGCGAACCCACCGGGGCACTCGCTTAGCCTGAGGATCCAACTCAATCAGCAAGGTGTTTTCAGCAACGGAGCGAGAGGCGATGACTTCGTAGCCTGCCCATAAAGCGGCAAGATCAATAGGATGTAAGGGGACAGAAGGGTGTGGGAGTTGGTGTGTTTGGCGACTGCCAATCTACCCACCTACCTGCCTGTCAACTCGGTCATCTCCCTGAATCCGCTAAAAACCTTTTTCTTGGGGGATCAATCGTCCTGGTGATCCTGCAGCACCTGGCCGTTGGTAGCATCCAGCTCCAGGTCCCACTTCACACCGTGGGCGTCGCGCACTTCCACCTGGTAGATGTAGCGGCCGTATCCCTCTTCCAGTTCGGTCTCGGTGATCTGGCCACCGGGGTGCTTGGCCAGGGCGGCGGCATTAAGCTTGTCGAAGCTCTGGATGGTGCCGGCGTCGCGCAGTTTCAGAGCCTCGTCAGGGCCGAGGTCACGGGCCTGGGCGATACCGGCAGTGGCGGCGAGAGTGGTGATGGCGAAAAGGGCAGTCAGCTTGTTCATCTTGAATCTCCGTCGGGAGTGATTGGTTTCGACGGGAGCCACGATAACCAAGCCGACTTAAACCAAGCTGAATCCACCTAGTTCTCCAGACGGATCTTAGGCGCCCACTTCAACCACTCTTCGTTGACCTCGTCATTGAGGGCAAAGGTCTGACCAGGCTGTGCCGGGCCACCCATTACCGCGTTGTCCGGGGTTGCAAATGCAATACCCCCCTCCAGTAACGCCTCAAGCGACTCTGTGCGAACCTTCACACCCTTGAACAGGCCGGCGTCCACACCGATGCCGCTGGCGTTCCAGAAGCGCGTCCCCGTACGCACAAGGGGGGCATAGCGGGGCTCGATCAGAATATGAATCAGCACGCGATCGGACGTCGGGCCAAGCTCGAAATCGGTCACCTTGCCAACCGGCACTTCGCGGTAACTGATCACCACCCCCGGCTTGATTGAGCCCCGCCGCGCCGCACTCAGCGTCAGACGCAAGCCATCCTCACGCACTTCAAAAGTCGGTGGCTGTTTGCGAGCCTCGAAGTAGTTCTGCGCCTTGCCTACCTGCGAGGCCGGTCGAACTTCCAGGTACTGGCCGCTGACCAGCGTGTCCAGGTTGGCGGTGCGAACCAAGCCAAGCTCCGGCTTGACCACCCAGAACTCACTACCCGCACTGGCAATACGCCCACTAGCCTTGATGATGCGAGCATTGAGCAATACGGCCTGGAGATCGTTGGTCAACTCGACGCTCTCCACCTTACCAACCTCAATACCCTTGAACCTAATAGCCGTGCCCGGGTTGATGCCGTCACCACTTTGCACCTTGATCTGGATTGCAACGCCCTCTTGCATGGCCTCGTCGCGATCGCCGTGCAGCGTGAAACGCTGGATCTTGCGATTGACCGGAGCTTTCATGTCCGGAGTCTCGAAAGTCACACCACCGGCCAAAAGCGTCTGCAGCGACTCGCTCTTAACCTCTATCCCCGAAGAGATACCCCCCTTGAGCGTGATGCCGCTCGAATTCCAGAAACGCGTAGAACTGTTGACCAGATTGGCGTAGGGCTGCTCAATGTGCGCCCCCAGCACAACTCGTTTGCGATCGCGGGAAAACTGGAAGCTCTGGATCGTGCCAACCTTCACCTGGCGGTAGAGGATGGGGCTACCGACCTCAAGCGACCCCAGGGTATCGGCGAACAGCACCAGATGAAGGCCCGGCGCATCAACATCAAGGGGAGGCGCTTTGGGTCGTGCCACGAAATCGCGCATCGGAGGCAGAGTTCGCTCACCGGGCTTGACCGCGATGTAATTACCCTTCACCAGCGCTTCAAGGCCCGTGATGCCAGCCAGGGAGATCGAGGGTTTTACTACCCAGAATTCGGTCCCCTCGGTCAGATAATCCTCCGCCTTGGGATCCAGGGTCAGGTCGAGAGAGGCAGAATTCAGGTCTTCGTCGACCTTGATGGCCTTCACCGTACCCACCTGAATACCCTTGTACATAACCGGCGTACGACCGGCCTCAATACCCTCGAAGTCCTGCAGCTTCAGCGTGACCTTGATACCCGCCTGCGCCGCATCGAAATCTTCGTAGAGCCTGAAGGGAATGGATGGGTCAGTAGGCGGGCTATCCTTGCGATGCTCCGGTGTCGCGAACGCGATACCACCAGCAACGATGCTGGCCAGCGACTCTGTACGTAACTTCACCCCTGACAACCCAGCGTCGATCGTCACACCGCTGGCATTCCAGAAGCGCGTATGTTTTCGCACCAGACCGGCGAACTCCGGCTGAATGAACACCTGAATTTCCACCGTGCTCTGGTCGTCAGCGAGGCGGTAATCCTTCACACGCCCCACCTGAATCTGCTTGTAAAAAACCGGACTATCGCGATTGATCGAGGAAAGACGATCTGCTTTCAACGTCAGGTGCAATCCCGGCACCGAGTCTGCCATGGGGGGCGGGGAGGTCAGGGCGATGAACTGGCGCGTCGGCTCACCGTCCGCGGGACTTGCCGTGATGTAATTGCCCGAGACCAGGGTTTCCAAGCCGGTTATACCGGCCAACGATACGCTGGGTTTGACCAGCCAAAAACGCGTGTTGCTTCGCAAGTGAGGCTCAACGCGCTTATCCATCTCAACCGTAACGCGAACTCCTCGCTGTTCGCCTTTGTCATCGAGCTCCATGCCGACGACCTTGCCGATCGACATCCCCTTGTAGATGACCTCGGTCTTGTTGACCTGAATGCCGTCACCGGTGGGAAAGAAAATCTCGATCTCGATACCCGCCTCACTGTAAGCCCTATAGGCCAACCAGCCGCCTATAAGCAATGCGATCAAGGGCAACACCCAGATGGCGGACCAATTGGTCGTACGGCGGATCTTCGCAGTGTTCAGCTCGGTCATGCAGGAAAGCTCCATTCCTCAGAGCAGGGCAGAGTCACCTACTGCAACTGCAGGGGGCAACAAGCGTTTCAAGCCAATAGTTAATCATGAGACGGCAGGCGCAAGCCTAACGTATAGCGCAGGCAATCGCATGCTTGAGTGCACGCGGTTAGGCTTTTCCGGGCCCCAAAAGGCCAAACCCCCACCCGCTTTCGCGGATGGGGGTTTGGGGATAGGAGCTTGACGATGACCTACTCTCACATGGGGAAGCCCCACACTACCAT
>FTMP01000022.1:0-1340 GCA_900156135.1 Aquipseudomonas alcaligenes
AGGCTCAGGGTGCCGGCGTTGCTGAAGCCCTGGCTGACGGTGAAGCCATTGCTCAAGTCGCCGCTGCTGGACGTGCCACTGGACATGTTGAGCGTGGCGTCTTCTTCAATGCTGAAACGCTTGACGTCGAAGGCATTGGTACTGGTGAACACGCTATTGGTTTTAAGTATCACATCGGTGTTTTCTGCTACCACATCGCCGAGCAGGCGAGCAGTGTCATCGCCCTCAATGAAGAGGGAGTCCAGTCGGGTGGAGTAGTTGAGGACGAAGATCGAGAAACGGTCGCCCTGGATGGTTCCACTGTTGGTGATCGAGTCATATATCTCGGCATTGCTACCGAGTTGGATACCTACGTCGTCGCCTCTGATGGTGCCGCCGGCCTGGTTAACGATACTGTCCATTTTGCCGGTGTAGCCCAGGTGGATTCCGAATGTTGAGCCTCGGATGGTCCCGGTGTTAAGGATCTCGTTGATGCCGGCATACCCATCCATATAGATAGCGGCTGCCGAGAGGCCCTCGATGGTCCCACTGTTGTTCAAGCTTTCGACCCGGGAACCACTCTGAATGGCGATACCGGAGGTGCCGCCGCGGATCAAGCCGCTGTTGTCGATCAGCCTACCGGATGCATTCAGGAAGATGCCGTAGTCCGAGCCCTGAATGCTGCCGCTATTACTGATGCTTTCAAAGTCACCTGCAGCGCTGATGGCATTACCCGTTGCGTTGAGCGCGCCTGTGCCGAGGATACTGACGCTGGCACCGCTCGCTAACGAGCAGTCGTCACCGCTGCTGGGGGTGGAGATCGTGTTATTGAGGCTCGTACATAGGTTTGCGGCCAACACGGTGCCTGGGCTTACGGCCAGCAGAGCGGCACCGGCACCGGCCAGTAGCAGGCGTGTGCCGCTCTGCTTGCCGCCTGTGCTGGCGTGTTCATCGGCGACCACAAAGGCTTGGCGGGTGTGGTTCCAAATGATGCGGAATGCCTTGTTCATACAGCTCCTCGGCTGACCGTTAACGGCCTGATGGAAATGACCGCGCGACTCTAGCCGAAGCGAAGAAACTGAAACTGAGCAAATCTGAGCGCATTGAGCTGCGTGAGCGAGGAAACGGTTAAGGTTGAGCGTAGGCCTGCTGAACCTGCAGACGCTTGGCGACTGCCTGCAACAAGGCGTTGTCGGGTTGGTGCACGAGACTCGCCCGGGTGGCCCGCAGTGCTTTATCCAATTGGCCGGCATGCCAGGCATCGGTAATACGCAGCAAGGCATAGCACTGGGTCAGCTCACTGAATCCGCGCAGGTTATGGGCGCTGATGCTGCTGTCGAAACCAGGATCGGGCAATCGCC
>FTMP01000009.1:0-176342 GCA_900156135.1 Aquipseudomonas alcaligenes
AGGCTCAGGGTGCCGGCGTTGCTGAAGCCCTGGCTGACGGTGAAGCCATTGCTCAAGTCGCCGCTGCTGGACGTGCCACTGGACATGTTGAGCGTTGCGCCTTCTTCAATGCTGAAACGCTTGACGTCGAAGGTGTTCTGCTGGGTGAATGTGCTGCCCCGGATAAGGTTTACCTGTGCGTTGCGGGCCAGCACGTCGCCCCGGATGCTGGCGCCTTGGCCAATCTTCAGGTCGGCTTGGCTCACCTCGTCGATTTCCAGACCGTACTCACCGCCTTCGACCCTACCCGTGATGGTGATGCCCTGATCCAGGCTGCTCTCGCGCAGGCGTACGCCTTTCTCCGCACCCTGGGTCAGGCCACCGAGAAGCATGCCGCGAGCGGTCAGATTATCGATTTCGATACCGTTACTGGTGCGGCCAATGATGGTGCCCTGGTTGCGGATCAGCCCGGTGATATCGGTGTCTTCCAGATCCAGACCATCGTCCTCGGCGCTGATGGTTGCTCCTGCGGCATTGATCAGGTCCATGCCCAGAGTGGTTCTGCTGCCCCCGAGCTCTTTGGTGCCGATGCCATCGTCGGCGGCATTGATGCTGCCGCTGTTGACCACATTGCCGGCGATCTGGGCGGCATACAGTGACAAGCCATCGGCATCAGTGTCACCCATGTCCACATGACTGGTGGTCTGGATGTCGCCACTGTTGATGAGGTCGCCGTTCAGGGTCGAGTTCTCGACCGAGATGC
The DNA here is from genome assembly GCA_900156135.1 of Aquipseudomonas alcaligenes. Taxonomy (GTDB): domain Bacteria; phylum Pseudomonadota; class Gammaproteobacteria; order Pseudomonadales; family Pseudomonadaceae; genus Aquipseudomonas; species Aquipseudomonas alcaligenes_D. Next base: position 743 of record FTMP01000009.1, read on the forward strand.
CTCTGTAGGTGGCGTGCAGCGATCCTGTGTTTTTCAGGTCACCGCCAAGCTGGATATTGAACAGGCTGATGGCGTTGCTGTAGACGGCCGTGCTGGTAATGGTGCCGCTGTTGGTGAGCTCGCCGGTGATGGCCGATTGATAGATTTCGATGCCATCGCCACCGGCCTGAATGCTACCGCTGTTGCGCAGGTCACCGTTGATGCTGGTGGCGTAGAGACGGATGCCGTCGTGGTAGTCCTGCGTGCCAGTCCTGATCGTGCCGGCATTGTTCAGGCCGCCGAGGGCACTTTCGCTGATGTAAATGCCGCCTTCACCGCCATCGATCAGGGCTCCCTCGTGATTGGTGAGTGTGCCGCTGAGGTTGATCCGGTTCAGCTCTACGGCAGCCTCCCTCTCGCTGCCAGCCTTGAGCTGGCCAAAGTTGTCGAGGCTGCCGATATTCAGATGGGAAGGAATGTAGTTGCCGCTCGTGCTATCGAATACGTAACTGCCCGAGAGTGTCAGTGCACTTTCCTCGCCGCCATCAATGATGCCGGTGGTCTGGTTGACGATGCTGCCCAAGTTCGAGGAGGCATTGCCATACACATACAGGCCGGAGTCACCCATGATCCTGCCAGCGTTGGTGACACTGCCAATGGTGACCGAACCTTCGCCGGCATCGATGTAGATGGCGGTCGATGATTCACCCGTGATATCGGCGCCCGCGAGGTTGGTGATCGTGTCGATGTTCACCGAGCCGCTACCGGTTCTCACGGCGATTGCGGACGAGGTGCCGATGACGAATTTCTGGTTGACGATGCTATCCACGTCAACATTGGCGCCGCTGCTCGCGATGATGCTCAGAGCCTCGCCGTCGTGAGCCTGGATCGTCCCGGCGTTGTTGACGGCGATGTCGCCGATGTCGCCGGAGCTGTTACCGATCACCACCGCACTTTGCTGATAGTCGCTGGTACCGAGACTGCCGTTAGCATCCACGCTCAGGCTTTTACCGCTCTGGTCGAGCTCGCAGGTATTGCCGGTCACCATGCCGTTGATGGTGGTGCTTGGGCCCGAGCATACCGAGGAGGCGGATGCGGGGGCGGCGCTGATTGACAGGGCTCCCGCCAGGGCCATCAACAAGGCGCCTGAAACGCCGGACTTGGTGCGTGTTTTGGCGCGCTCATCAGCGACGACGAAGGCCTGGCGGACGTGGGACCAGACGAGTCGGTAGGATCTATTCAAGACATGCTCCGTAGCAATTGGCCAGTATGGGAAAATGGCCGAACTCTACCGGGGTTGACCCTCTGTAAAACTGAGCAAATCTGAGCGTTCCGGTTTAATTGCCCGCTTGCGGATGGTCGCGTGCATCAGTCAGGCATGGCGCACACGAACTCCTCGAACTTGCCGTCTGGCCCGCTGGGGATGCGGTCGTTGAAGTAGCGGAAGGTCACGCTGAAGGGGGGGGCAATGCCCGCTGAATGAGTTCGACGAGTGCCGCCTGTTGCGGCACGGTCAGCGGTTGTGATGCGACTAGGCGCAGTTCGAGCTGCTCCAGGTGGGACTGGATCATTTGGAACTGCCGGATCGCCGGTGCGATCTGGCGGAATGGGTCGAATCCGCACGGCCAGCGCCGACTGCCATCGGGATAGCGCAGCATATTGCGGCTGCGCCCCAGCAGGCGGCGCAGGGTTGGCAAGTGGCGGCCACAGGGGCAAGGGCCGCCGACTTCGGCATGGTCACCCAGGGCGTAGCGCAGCAGTGGCGTCGCGAAGTTATGCAGATTACTGACCACGACCTCGCCGATCTCACCGTCGGCGCAGGGATTGCCCTGCGCATCCAGTATCTCGACGATGAGATTCTCTGCCATCAGGTGGTAGAGGGCGCTGGATGGAGATGATGCCCACTTCCTGCGAGCTGTAGGTGTCGGCTATTTCGACTCCCAGCTGTTCACGCAGCTCCGGGCTGAGGGTCTCGCCAATGCAGCGGATCTGCCTGAGGTTGTGTAGCGTGCCGTTCCGTTGTCGCAGCAGGCGCAGCAGATCCTGGAGAACATTGGGGTAGATCAGCAGATAGTCCGCCGCCACGTCTTGCAGCTGGCGCAACAACGTATCGCTGCCTTGGCTCATGGCGAAGGCGCGGGCCGGACCACTCGGGCCCGGCAGACTGAACGGTGGTCCCCAGTTGTCCTGGCGGATGGTATGGCTGAGGTTGCCCCGCACCACTGCCAGCGTGCCGCTGAAGTCGCGCTGCCAGCACAGGTGTTCGCGCATGGTGTAGGCGAGCCAGATCAGCTGGCTGACCTGGGGGCGCAGGACCATTACCGGCCCGCCGCTGGAGCCCGAAGTGCGGGTCTCGCTGGCGGGTTGATGGCCCTCGGGAATGGCCTGACTGAATAGCCGGTTGGCGGCGCACTGCAGATCGCAGCCTTTGCTCAGGAAGCTGGTGCGCGGGCATCGCCCGGCACGTTTCTATCTGCTGGCCTTCGGCATTTATTACGCCGGGGTGGTGGTTGCTTACCTGCGCAACTTCGGTGTACTGCCAGCCAACTTCTGGGCCGATCATGCGGTGGCGATTGGCTCCATGCTGCACATGGGCATCATGAGTCTGCGCATCATCAGCCACTACAACCGTCTCAAGCGTGATAACGAGCAGGCTCACAGCGCCAGGCGGCCGAGTTCATGCGCTTGCCGAACGCGCGCCTGGAGTCGCTGGTGCAGATGCTGCACGAGGAACTCCGCCGTCGGGAGACGCTTGAGCAAGAGCTGCGGGTATCTCTCAACCAGGAGCAGCGCATGCGCGAGGAGCAGGGTGATTTCGTCGCCATGGTGTCGCATGAGTTCCGCACGCCGCTGGCGATCATTGCTACTTCGGCGCAGCAGTTGGGACGCCAGCTGGATGCACCTGCGGAGAAGAGCCTGCGTCGTTGCCAGAACATCCGCGATGCCGTCGGGCGTCTCCTGGGATTGGTGGATGACTACCTGACCCATGACCGCATGGCCGTCAGCCGACCGGCTGCGCGCTTCGCGACCTGTGTTGCTGCAGGGGCTGCTGGCCGACTTCCCCGTTGGGCGCATTCTGTTCGAACAACGGCTCAGCACCGATCACTACTGGTGTGATGCGGGCCTGCTGCACGTGGCCGTGCGCAACCTGCTGGCCAGCGCCGATCGTCATGCTCCCCCCGAGGCTCAAGTGCGGTTGCTGGTGCGCGAGAGGGATGAGCAGGTGCTGCTCAGCGTCAGCCATCCTGGAGCACTGATCCCGGAGGATGAGCGTGGCCGGCTGTTCCACAAGTACTCCCGGGGGCGCCAGGCCCAGTCCAGCGCAGGTGCCGGTTTGGGGCTCTTCATGGTGCAGCGGATTGCTCAGCTGCATGGTGGGGATGTGCTGCTGACCGGCCATGGTGGCGAGGAAGAGGTCTGTTGCTGTCTCAACCTGCGTCTGTCGATTGGGGAGTCCGAACCGCCAGCACACATGAGCCAGCGAGCACTTACAGCCTGACCTGGCGTCTGTCACCGACGCGCGAGGAACTCGACCAGCTGATGGGCATGCGGCGAGAGCTGTTCCCAGTTGCGGATACACAGGCGCAACTCGCGGGTGGCCCAGCTGTCTTCCAGGGTCACCAGGCGTACCGGAAGCTCCTGGGCAAAGCGCACGGCGGCGGCTTCGGGAAGCAGGGCGATGCCCGCGCGTTGCGCAACCAGTTGGGCGATGGCGTCGAAGCTGGGGGCTCGCACCCTTACCTGCAGCGGCATGGCGTAACGGCTGGCCATGTCTTCGATGAAGCGCTGCATGGCGCGCCCGGCGGGTAGGCAGATGAATGGAAAGCCCAGTGCATCGCGCAGGCGGGTGTGTTGGCGCGCGGCCAGTGGATGGTCGGTGTAGACCAGCATCACCAGCTTGTCGTCGCGAAAGGGCAGGGAGATCAGCCCGGTGGTCGGCAGGTTGCCGTCGTATACCCCGATCTCGCTCTCGCCTGCCTGTACCGCGCGCAGCACTTCGCTGCTCTTTTCTTCCACCAGCTGCAGGTCCACCTCCGGGTAATCGGCCAGGAAGGCACCGAGCGTGGCGGGCAGGAAGGTGCTGTTGGCCACCGTGGTGGCGGAGAGCCGCAGCGTGATGCGGCGCAGACCGGCGAGTTCGCGCAGGCTGTCGCTCAGCTTCTGTGCTTCGGTAAGCACCGCGCGGGCTCGTTCCAGTACCAGGCGGCCGTTGGGCGTCAGACTCATGCCATCAGCCCTGCGGACGAACAACTCCAATCCGCAGCGCTGCTCCAGCTGGCGCAGGCGTGTGCTGGCGGCGGACACCGCGACGGGGAAGGTCGCCGCCGCCTTGCTCAGACTGCCACTGGCGGCGATGGCATCCAGCAAGCGCAGGTCGACCAAGTCAAAGTGCACCTTGTGTTCTCCAATTCAGAAGGCTGAGTTCAAGAAATAGCGATTCTAGGATTCTGGTGTTCTCTTCAGAATAACGCTATCTCCGATGGCCGAGTGCACCATGAGTTTTTATCGACGCCTTCTCCAAGATGGCCGCCTGTACGCCGTACTGTCAGCCGCCGGCTTCAGCCTCAAGGCGATTTTCGTCAAGCTGGCCTATGCGGCCGGTCCCGTGGATGCACTCAGCCTGCTGGCCATGCGCATGGGTTTGGCGTTGCCGCTGTTCCTCTGGTTGCTGTGGCTGAGCCGTGGCGAGCGCGGGGAACCGCTCGGTGCGTGGGATGTACTGCAGGTTCTGGTGCTGGGCATGCTCGGCTACTACCTTTCCAGCCTGTTCGATTTCTACGGCCTGGAACTGATCAGCGCCGGGCTTGAGCGGTTGATCCTGTTCAGCTATCCGACGCTGGTCCTGTTGTTGCAGGCGCTGGCCCTGCGCGAACGGCCAGGGCGCCACACGCTGGTGGCCGTGGGTTTGTGCTATCTCGGGCTGGCGATTGCATTCCTGCATGATCTGAGTTCTGCAGGCGCGAGCGCGCAGATCATCCAGGGCGCTACCTGGGTCTTCGCCAGCGCGGTCACCTACGCCCTCTACTACGTCGGTACCGGCGTCATGGTACGGCGCCTTGGCTCCATGCGGCTGGCGGGACTGGCCGGCGCTGCCTCGGCATTGATGGTGCTGGCGCACCAGGGCCTCGACGGCGAGACGGCGAGGTTGCTCGAGCTACCCCGCGATATCTGGTTCTATGCCCTGCTGATGGCACTGTTTTCCACGGTACTGCCGATCTACTGGATGGCGCTGGCCATTCAGCGCATGGGGGCGGCCGATACTGCCGCAGTCGGCAATCTGGGACCTGTACTGACCCTGTTCGCCGCCTGGCTGCTGCTGGGTGAGACGGTATCTGCCTACCAGGCGGCCGGGTTGGCGCTGGTGCTGCTCGGCGTGTCGCGCCTGCGGCCGAGGCCGCCTGCATCTGCCCCGCCTGCCGGGGGCCGCGCGTCCGCCTAGCGTCGTGTCAGGCCGCCGTGCCGAGAGGCACACTACGGAGGTCTTGCCAGGGCGTTCGGCGCGATGCGGGAGGAGCGAACGATAGCGCTGCTGGTCAGGGCGCGGTGCCGGATTGGGCAAGGGTAATCAAATTCATAAAAGGGCTGGTTTAAGTGCGCCCTGCAGCTCAGCTCCCTTGTCCAAAGCATCAGAGCGGCATGTCGTCACCGCCTTGGGTAAAGTGGCAGCCTGATCGACGAGGACATGACATGGCGGTTCGCTGGGACATCTTCTGCTGCGTGGTGGACAACTACGGTGATATCGGCGTGACCTGGCGCCTGGCCCGGCAACTGGCGGTCGAGCATGGTCTAGCCGTGCGCCTCTGGGTGGACGAGCCCGCCGCGTTTCTTCGGCTGTGCCCGCAGACAGATGATGACGCGGGAGCCTGGTTGGTGGACGGTGTCGAGGTGCGCCGCTGGTCGGCAGATTTTCCGCTAGTCGAGGTTGCCGATGTGGTGATCGAAGCCTTCGCCTGCCATCTGCCGGAGCGTTACATGGCCGCGATGGCGGGGCGATTACCCCGTCCGCTTTGGCTCAACCTGGAATACCTGAGCGCCGAGGACTGGGTTGCTGGCTGTCATGCTCTGCCGTCGCCGCAGGCGGGGGGGCTGCAGAAGTTCTTTTTCTTCCCCGGCTTCGCTGAAGGCACCGGCGGCCTGCTGCGCGAGGCGGACCTCCTGCAGCGGTGCCGCGCCTTCCAGGCCGACAGCGAGGCGCGCCGAACATTTCTTGCCGGCCTCGGTATCGCCCCTTGGGGGACGGCCCGAATGATCTCTCTGTTCGCTTACGAGAATGCCGCGTTGGCCGGCTGGCTGGACGCCCTGGCCGGCGCTGCCGAACCGACTCAACTGCTGGTGCCGCGCGGGCGTATCGAGGATGACCTGTGCCGCTGGCTAGGCCAGGATGCGCTGGAGGAGGGCGGCACATGGCGGCGCGGCAATCTGCAGGTGCACCTGCTGCCGTTCCTCAGTCAGGCGGATTACGACAAGCTGCTGTGGTGCTGCGATTTCAATGCCGTGCGTGGCGAGGACTCCTTCGTCCGGGCCCAGTGGGCCGGTCGGCCGCTGCTCTGGCATATCTACCAACAGGAGGAGGGCGCGCACTGGGAAAAACTGGACGCCTTTCTCGACAGCTACTGCGCTGCGCTGACCGATCCTGCCGCTGGCGCATTGAGGGCACTGTGGTCCGCCTGGAACGGCAAAGGTGATATGGCGCAGGCCTGGCAGGGGCTGGCTGAGCATGGTGAACAACTGGCCGCGCATGCCGAACATTGGTGTCGGGAGCAAGCCTCTCGTCCTGATCTTGCCGCAGCGCTGGTGCAGTTTCACCGAAATTGGCTATCATGCGCGGCTTAGAAATCTGTACCTCCATCCAAATCCGGATATTCGTATGAAAACCGCACAAGAAATGAAGGCCAACAGTGTGGCCCTGATCGACGGCCATCCGTGGCTGATTCAGAAAGCCGAATTCACCAAGTCCGGCCGTAACAGCGCCATCGTCAAGATGAAGCTGAAGAACCTGATCAACGGCTCCAAGACCGAGACCGTCTACAAGGCCGACGACAAGATGGAGCCGGTCATCCTTGAGCGCAAGGAAGTGACTCTGTCCTACATCAATGGCGACGACTACGTCTTCATGGATCCGGAGTACAACTCCTACGAGCTGCGCGCCGAAGACCTGGAAAGTGTCCTGCCGTTCATCGAAGAAGGCATGACCGATATCTGCGAAGCCGTATTCTTCGAAGGTAAAGTGATCTCCGTAGACCTGCCGACCACCATCGTTCGCCAGATCACCTACACCGAAAACTCCGCCCGTGGTGACACCTCCGGTAAGGTCATGAAGCCTGCCAAGCTGCGCAACGGTACCGAAGTGAAAGTCGCCGACTTCTGCAACATCGACGACTGGATCGAGATCGACACCCGCGACGGTTCCTACAAGAGTCGTACCCAGGCGCCGTCGGCCTAAGGCCACCCGCCTCGCAAAAAGCCCGGTCCTGTACCGGGCTTTTTATTGCCTGCATATGTCGTTGTTCTGCATGTCCGGCATATCTGCGGGCCGCTGTTCCGGCTGTGCTTGCCGGTGCGATTGGCCTGTAAATTGTCCCGAGTTCCCCTAAATCTGGATAGATTGCATGGATGCAAATGACGTCTTGCACAATCTCTGCTGCGGAGACAATCACCGCGCATGGTCTGCCGGTTGGTGGATCATCAGAGCGACCGCGGCTGAGCTCGATAAGCTGCCCCTGGCTTCGCTCGACACCATCCGCGCTGTGGTGATGGCATTACCGGTGCCAGAGGGGCCGGCTGTTGCGGACAGTCGCGAGATTCCGCGCCTGGCGTTTGAGATTCTGGCGTGTCGAGCCGCGCAGCGCTGCCGGTGCAGCCTTTATGGCGCGGCCCAACGATTCCTGCCTGAAGAAGAGCAGGCGCGTGGCTACGTTGTAGTGGAGCGCAAGGATGACATTCCATGGGAGCCGGAGTTCTATTGTCGCTGCCGGCAGTGCAGCACGCGCTATTTCGTCCACGAGAGTCACAGTTATCACTATCCGTGGGCGGAATGGTCTGCTGTGGCCTGAGCACTCCCGCGGCGCCACGGTCCGTTTGCCTGACGACCTACATCGCGCTTGCGTTTACTGTTGATGCCGATATTCCTAGCCTGTCAGTGCCAGCGTGCTCCTGCCGCCATTATGGCTTCCACGCTCACCGCAAGGGCGAGGAGGGGGCGCTATCGGGGTGTGAGTGGGCTGCACAGTCTGTTGAAGTTGCCGCATCTGCAGCATCCATGGCACTGGTGGCGGGTCAAGTCGACACTCTGCAGCGCGCCTGATGCATGGGCGTTACGCTCAATCTTTGCAAGGAAAGCATTCAGATGGCTCTACCTGCTCTCATCATCATCGATATGCAACGTGGCATTTGCGAGCCCTCAGCCGGGACGCGCAACAACCCGCAGGCCGAGCGCGTCATCGCTCAGTTGCTGCAGGCCTGGCGGAAGGCGCGGGCGCCGCTGGTGCATGTCCGGCATATCTCCCGGACGCCGGGATCACCGTTCTGGCCGGGGCAGCCTGGGGCGGAGTTCCTGCGCGCGCTGGAGCCGCTGGATAGCGAGCATGTGGTGGAAAAGAACGTGCCGGATGCTTTCATTCACTCCGGCCTGGAGCGCTGGCTGCGCGTGCGCGGCATCGACGCGTTGGTGCTGGTGGGGGTGAGTACCAACAACTCCGTCGAAGCTACGGCGCGCACTGCCGGCAACCTGGGGTTCGACACTCATGTGGCGGCGGATGCGACCTTCGCCTTCGCCAGCGTGGACTATAGCGGCACCCCGCGCAGTGCCGATGATGTGCACGCGATGGCGTTGGCGAACCTGCAGGGCGAATACGCCAGCGTGGCCAGTAGCACCGAGCTGCTGGCACTTCTGCGCTGACGCCTCAGCTGCGCTGCAGGCCGCGCTGCAGGGCGAGGTCCCAGGGCGGTACCGGGCCGAAGCGCTGCTTGAGGAATTCCAGCAGCAGGCGGGTGCGCGCGCTGGGGTCGCTGGCCAGACGCAGGGCATAGATGCCGCTGGGTTCGGCGGCGGGCAGGCCGTCTTCGCACAGCAGCGGCAGCAGTTCGCCGCGCAGCAGGTAGTCGCTGATCAGCCAGGTCGGCAGGTGGGCGATGCCGAGGCCGGCCAGGGCGCTGAACAGCAGGGTTTCGGCGTTGTTGGCGGTCATCCTAAGGCGCCCCGGGCGCAGCAGTTGCTGGCGACCCTCCACGTCGAAGCGCCAGGCGTGGGGCGGCGACAGCGCGTCCCAGTCCAGGCCGTCGTGCTGTGGCAGTTCGCGAGGGTCTCGCAGCAGGCCACGCCGGCGCACGTACTCGGGGCTGGCGCAGAGGATGCGGGTCATCGAGGCCAGCGGCGTGGCGACCAGGCGGGTGTCTGCCAGCGGACCGATGCGCAGCACCAGATCCACCTCACCCAGATGGTCGCCGTGCAGGTCGACGAAGCTGTCGATCAGGCGCAGCTGTACGTCCAGGCCGGGGTAGAGGGTGAGGAAGTCGGCGATGGCTGGGGCCAGGTGCCGGCGCCCAAACGGGGCGGGCGCATCGATGCGGATCAGCCCCTCTGGCGAGCTGCTCAGCGATACCGCCTCGGCGCGTGCCTGGCGCAGTTCAGCGAGGATGCGCCGGGCCCGTTCGGCGAATGCCAGGCCGGCCGCGGTGGCGCGCACGGCGTGGGTATTGCGCGCCACCAGGTCGCAGCCCATGGCCTTCTCCAGGGCGTCGATGCGTCGCGCTACGGAGGAAGGCGTCAGCTGCAAGCGGCGGGCGGCGGCGGAAAAGCTGCCGGTCTCCAGCACGGCCAGGTAGAGGTCGAACTGGTCGGCGAGGGCGTCGGGATTCATGTGGCTGCCTTTGCGTAATGTGCAAAGCCATTGTGCGTGGCTGTGCGTTTCCGTGCCAGCCAGCCCTGCGTAGCATGCCGGTCACCCGAGGAGGCCGCATGAATCCAATCGATCTGTTGTTGAACCTGTTGCTGGGGTTGGCCATGGGCACCGTCGGCGGGCTGTTCGGCATCGGCGGCGGCCTGGTGGCGATTCCCGCACTGGGCGTGCTGTTCGGCCTGGACCAGCAGCTGGCACAGGGCACTGCGCTGGTGATGGTGGTGCCGAACGTGGTGCTGGCGCTGTGGCGCTACCACCAGCGCAACCGTATCGATCTCAAGCATGCGCTGCTGCTCAGTGCGTCCGGTTTCGCTTGCGCCTGGCTGGCGTCGCTCTACGCCGTGGAGCTGCAGGCCGAGCGCATGCGTCTGGCGTTCGTTGCGTTCCTGGTAGCGCTGGCCCTCTACAACCTGGCGCGACTGTTGATGCGCAGCGCGCCGGTCAGCAGCGAACTGCGCCGTCCCTGGCCCTGGCTGGGCGTGCTGGGTGGTGCGGCCGGGGCGCTGGGTGGGCTGTTCGGCGTGGGCGGTGCGGTGCTGGCGGTGCCGGTACTGACCAACCTGTTCGGCACCAGCCAGCTGGTAGCCCAGGGCCTGTCCCTGGCGCTGGCGCTGCCTAGCACCGGCGTGACGTTGCTGACCTATGCGTTGCACGATCACGTCGATTGGAGCATGGGTATCCCGCTGGCCATGGGCGGGCTGCTCAGCATCAGCTGGGGGGTGAAGCTGGCGCATGCCCTGCCGGAGAGGGTGCTGCGCGGCTTGTTCTGCGGCTTCCTGGTGCTCTGTGCGCTGCTCCTGGCACTGGAGTAGCGCTAGAGGCGGAAGCCTTCGACGATATGTTCGGCGAGGGTATCGATCACTTGTGACTGCCGTTGCGGATGGCGCAGCAGGACGATGCTGGTCAGTGGCAGGGTAGGCAGGCCTTCGGCTTCGCCAAGAATGCGCATGTCGGGGGTGATCAGGCTTTGCAGCTGTGCGGTGACGGCCAGGCCGGCGCCGACCACGGCGAACAGTGCCGACAGGCTGGGGCTGGTATAGGCGATGCGATAGGGGCGCTCGATGGCATCCAGCGCATTGCAGGCCCAGGCGCGGCAGAAACAGCCGGAGTTGAACATCGCCAGTGGCATCGGGTTCTGCTCGTGTGGGCTGAAGCCCTGGGCCTCGGCCCAGACGAAACGCTCCTGGCGCAGCAGTTGGCCGATCTCCTTGCCCGGCTCGCGGGTGACGATGGTCAGGTCCAGGTCCTGGCGTTGCAGCAGCTGGCCGGAGGTTTCGCAGTGCACTTCCACCTGCACCAGCGGGTAGGCCTGGGCGAAGCGCGAGAGGATGTCCGGCAGAAAGCGCATCACGTAGTCGTCCGGCGTACCGATGCGTACGGCGCCGACCATGTGCGGCTCGCGCAGGGTGTTGAGCACCTCGCCATGCAGCTTGAGGATCCGCCGCGCGTAGCCCAGCAGCACCTGGCCCTCCGGGGTGAGGCGCACCTGGCGTCCATCGCGCTCGAACAGGGCGCGCTGTATCACGTCGTCCTCAAGGCGTTTCATCTGCATGCTGATGGCCGATTGGGTGCGGTTAACCGCCTCCGCGGCACGGGTAAAGCCACCGGTGTCGGCGATGGCAACGAAGCTGCGCAGCAGTTCGGTGTCGATGCTGGGATAGTGGGCCAATTCATCAATCTCCAAGATGCGTCGCATAAGAAACATTCGTTGGATTGATCTTAAGCGCGAAGGGAGACTGGCGCCAACCCACAGGGAGGGCGCGATGATGAAACGTCAGAAAGGTTATGCAATGGCTCGCTCGGTCGCTTTCGCGCGGGTGCTGCCGACCATCGGCATGGAGGCACTCTGGGCGCGGCTCAAGCGCTGGAATCAGTTGGCCAGGCAGCGCCGGCAGCTGGCCATGCTCGACGATGCGGCGCTCAAGGATCTGGGGCTGAGTCGTGCGGATGTGCAGCAGGAGAGCGAGCGGCCATTCTGGGATGATCCGTTCAAGCGCTGAAGCCCTTCGCGCGGCCGCGTGGAGATTCACTACAAGGAGTTTCGATGTCCCGTTATCACCTGGCTCAACTTAATATCGCCGTGATGCGTGAGCCGCTGGAGTCGCCCGGCATGGCCGACTTCGTCGCCAACCTGGAGCGCATCAATGCCCTGGCCGAGGCCTCGCCGGGTTACCTCTGGCGCTTGCATGACGATGCCGGCGACGCCACCGCGATTCGCCCGTTCGGTGCGGAGGTGCTGGTCAATCTGTCGCTGTGGCGCGATGTGCAGTCACTCAGCGACTACGTCTACAAGTCCGCCCACAGCGAGATGCTCAAGCGCCGCCGCGAGTGGTTCGAGAAGGCTAAGCAGGTACACATGGTGCTGTGGTGGGTTCCGGCTGGCCATCGACCTGGCGTGGATGAGGCGGCCGAGCGTTTGGCCCATCTGCGCGAGCATGGCCCCAGTGCCCATGCCTTCGGCTTTCGCCAGGCTTTTGCGGCGCCAGGCTGAGAGTGGGCTTGGCAGCGCAGGGGGATTTGCTATCTTGGCCAACCGTCTGGCTGCTAAATGGATAGAGAGATGCCCAAGGCCCCCTTGAAGCTGATGTTGTGCATTCCGCATCAACTGGTGCACTTCGATGGCGTTAACGCCAGGCCGCAGGTCAGCCTGCCGCTGGGAATCCTCTCCATGGCCGCCTACCTGCGCGAACAGCAGTGGAATGGCAGCATCGATATCTACGATGCACGCCTCAGTGCACGCTTCAGCGAGATCGATACGCCGCAGGGGCGGCGGATGATCTTTGGTGACGACGAGGCCGAGATGGTCGCGCGCATCGTTGCAGCAGCCCCGGATGTGGTGGGCATCTCCAACATGTTCTCGGCACAGTTCGAGCGTACCCTGCGCACTGCCGAACTCGTCAAGGAGCACCTGCCCCAGGCCCGGGTCGTGGTGGGCGGGCCGCATGTGTCGGTGTTCCCGACCGATGTGCTGAAGCACCCGGCCATCGACTACGTGGTGGTGGGCGAGGGCGAGGAGCGCCTGCACGCGCTGCTGCAGTGCATCGAGATCGATGAGGTTCCGCAGATCCAGGGCGTCCTGGGGCGTCCTGAGGATGTCAACCTGCTGCGCAAGAATCCGCGGGTCAAGGTGACCTTCATCAAGTCGGTGGACGACCTGCCGCTGCCGGCGTACGACATGGTCGATGTCGAGCGCTATTTCGAGCTGCAGGCCAACGGCTTTTCGCCGCGCACGCGCGAATGGGGCAAGCGTGCCGTCACCATCATCACCAGTCGTGGCTGCCCGCACCAATGCACCTTCTGCTCGATCCAGGCAACCATGGGCTACCGCTGGCGACCGCATTCGGCCGAGTACGTGCGCCGGCATATCCGGCTCCTGCGTGAGCGCTACGGCGTGGATTACCTGCATTTCGAGGATGACAACCTGACCCACGACCCGGCCCGCTTCGACGAGTTGCTCGGGGTGCTGGAAGAGTATTCGCCGCCTATTCCCTGGGACACGCCCAACGGTGTACGGGGTGATACCTGGACGCTCGAGCGGGTGCGTCGCTCCCGCGATTCGGGCTGTCAGCACCTGGTGGTGGCGATCGAGTCCGCCGTGCAGCGGGTGCTGGACAACGTGGTGCGCAAGCGGCTGGACCTGTCCCAGGTCGACGACCTGATGCGCTACACCGACGAGGTGGGGCTGCGTCTGATGGCTTTCTACGTGGTCGGGCTGCCAGGCGAAACGCTGAAGGACATCGACCAGACCTTCCGCTATGCGCTGACCCGCTATTTCCGCTATGGCGTGTGGCCGGGCATGAACCTTGCGGTCGCGCTGCCCGGCACCGAGCTGCACGAGATCGCCGAGCGGAACAACCTGCGCGACCCTTCGCTGCCCTATGCCGCGAACCAGATCACCACCTCGGAATTCAGCCCGGCCGATATCGCCGTGCGCTACCGACGCTTCCAGCGCCTCAAGCTGCTGGTGTTCATCTGGCGCACGCTGACCAGCTGGCGCGACCTCAGCTACAACCTCAAGCTGGTCTGGAACTACAAGGCGGTGGCGCTGCGTGAGCTGGGCAAGCTGGCCCGCTAGTGCAGCGGTGATCGCGGTATGAGCGATAGTCTCTCCCTCGCCCAGGCTCGACGCCTGGTCCTGGCCGCCCCGGGTTTTGCCTGTGCACTGCGCGGCGCCATTGGTGCACGACAGCTGCGCACCCAGATCGATCGGATCGGCGTGCTGCAGATCGACTCGGTCAATGCTCTGGTGCGCTCGTACTACCTTCCGGTTTTTTCGCGCCTCGGCCATTACGATTCCCGGCTGCTGGACGAGTTGGCCTGGGGCACGCCGAAGCGCCGTTGCCTGTTCTAATACTGTGGCCACAAAGCCTCACTGTTGCTGCTGGAGCTCTATCCACTGATGCGCTGGCTCATGCGCCGGGCGGCGGACGGGCGGGGTATCTACAAGGAGCTGGTGTGTTTCGGGCGGGAGCGACGCGATGTGATCGCGCGTGTCCTGCAGGCCGTGCGTGAGTTGGGCTCGCTCGGCGCTGGTAGCCTGAGCACCCGGACCGAGCGGTCCAGTCCCTAGTGGGACTGGAGTGCGGAGAAGCTCGCGCTGGAATGGCTGTTTGCCGCTGGAGAGGTCACGGTGGCCGGGCGCCGGGGGTTCGAACGCCTCTACGATATGCCGGAACGGGTGATTCCGGCTGCGCTTCTCGACCATCCGCAGCTAAGCGAGGCCCAGCGCCAGCTGCTGCTGCGCGCGTCCGATGCTCTCGTGGTGGCTACCGAGCGCGAGCTGCGCAACTACTTCCGGCTGGATGCTGTGGACTCCTCCAAGCTGCACCTGGCCGATCTGGTCGAGGCTGGTGAGCTGCTGCCGGTGCGCGTGGAGAGCTGAAAAGCCCACGCCTACTGCCGGGGCCAGCCCTGTATCCCGCGACAGGTGAAAGCCAGCGCGCTGTTGTTGCCTTTCGACTCGCTGATCTGGGAGCGCGAGCGCACTGAGCGGCTGTTCGGCTTCCGCTATCCTCTGGAAATCTACACCCCGCCGGCCAAGCGGGTGCACGGCTACTATGTGCTGCCGTTTTTGCACCATGAGCGCCTGCTGGCCCGCGTTGGTCTGCGCAGCGAGCGCGCCCAAGGGCATCTGGCGGTGCATGCCGTGCATCTGGAGGAGATGGTATTGAGCGAGGCGGCGCTGCATGCCCTTCGGGGGAGTTGCAAGCGTTGGCAAAGTGGCTGGCGTTGGCCGAGGTGGTGCTGAGTAATGGATCCAAGGGTGCCCGTGAGCGAAGTTCGCGGGCACCCTTGGTGTGTGATGTAAATGATCTAAATGGTTTGTCAGAAATTCTGCGGACGGCTATGACTGTCGTTAAATAAGTCGTTTAAGGTTCTAGATTTGTGGCGTAAATAGCCATTCTCCATTCGGTTGTTTAACCACTTCGTGGCCGCGCTTTTTTACTTCTCCACTAATTTCTGATACATAAACTATCTCGAATTGCAAAGCGTTTCTAGCTGGCATAGACCAGCCTTGAAGCTTTTCAACAGTTACGCACTTTGATCTGTCGTGATACTTCATCGACATCATTGGTGCGTATGAAGTGTTCATCCTTCCGCCTGGCGCTGTATATAGTTCCAGTGAACTGTCTAGGTGGTTGTTTATGCAAGACTCGGCTTTTGCGAAGCTCTCAATGACAGGCGACGATTCGGCAATGGCTTGATTTATTGCATTGTCATTTGTCTTTATGTTCAGGTTTGCCTTTATTTTAAGTTCTTGCTCCTGAGATATTGATGATCCAAATCTCCTCTGGCCGGTCTGGCTGCTTTGACCAGCGGGTAGCCCGCTGGCTAGCGTTTTGTTTAGAGACGACATGCCTTCGTTGAAGGTTTTTAAACCATCGTTGACTGATGTGCAGCCGGCAATGATCAAGGTAAACAAAATGGCGAGTAATCCCTTCATTATTGGTGTCCTGCTTTTGAATGGGTGAGTTGCGGCGCATTCTTGGTTGTTCTTTTGCGGTCGCTAGTGGTGAATTTGTGCGTGCTTTACCAAGCCATGCTGGCTTCGTTTATGCGGCAGTCCTCAGGTATTTTTTTACTGACTTCCTTCACGTACTCGTTCCATTCATCTTTCTTTAACGACTGATTGGCAATTACCTCCGCGCGCAACTCCTTGCAGATCTTCTCGTCCTTCTCGATGGCGGCCAGCTTGGCCTTGAGGTCTTCGCTTGTGATCCGGGTGCCATTGATGGGCCCGAAGTAGAGGGTATTGCCGTCCTCGGACAGTTTGAGCGGCGTGTCTTGGTAGGACAGCCCCTCGTCCGATTCGCGCAGGGCCATGGCATCGGTGTTGTTCAGAACGTTTTCGATGAACAGATAGGTGTCGCCGTCCTTCTTGATCTCGGCAATCCGTTCCGAACCGGTGAACTTGTTGTCGTACTTGTACAGGCCGATGGCCTTGTCATGGTCGTTGCCGCAGCCCGTCAGAAGGACGGTCAGGGCGGTCAGGGCGGCCAGCAGCGTGGCTTTGATCTTCATGTTTACCTCCATGTGGTTGTTGCTCCGTGGCTATTCAGCGGCGATACGCTGGCGGATGTGCGCGGCGCGGTCGGCCGAGCCCGGGTGCGAGTCGAACATGCTGCTGTCGCTGCCGCCCAGCTGGGCCAGCTTGTCGAATGCGCTGGCCAGGCCCTGCAGTGGGATGCCGCGCTTCTTCAGCAGGTCGAAGGAGAAGTCGTCGGCGTCGCTTTCCTGCGATTGGGAGAACTGCGCATTGACCAGTTCTTCGCCCAGGTCACCCAGCTGCGAGGCGGAGAGGGCGGAGACCGCGCTGTTGCCGGAGGAGGCTGCGGCGTTGCGCGCCACCGAGGTGGCGTAGGCGGCCTGCATGGCCTTCTTGGTGTGGCCGAGGGCGACGTGGCCCATCTCATGGCCGAGCACGCCTTCCACTTCGTTGTCGTTCATCAGGTCCATCAGGCCGCTGTACACGCGCACGCAGCCGTTGGCCATGGCCCAGGCGTTGACCTCGTCGGTCAGGTAGACCTTGTAGTTGACCGGGGTGCCGCCCACCTGGTTGCCGAGGTTGGCGGCGATCTTCTCCAGGCGCCGGCTGTACTCGCTGTCTGCCGGGGCGATGGGCGCTTCGTAGTCCATCTGCATGCAGGCCTCGTCGGCCATGCTCTTCACTTCGGCATCGCTCAGGGTGGCGGCCTGCATGGCCTGCAGGCCGGTGCTGAGCATGGCGTCCGGGCTCATGTTCTGGCAGCCGCCGAGCAGGGTGGCCAGGGCGAGGGCGGAAAGGGAGAACTGCAGTTTCATGGTCATCGTCCTTGAAGGTGAAGCGATAGAGGGGGCCGAGCAGCGTTGGCATCCGGCCGGCGCGCTATTGTCGGCGATGCGACCCTGGCGAGAGTGTGACCCGGGTCGCGCTATGGCCGATCGGGCGGCGGCGCTAAGGCGCTAGCCCCAGCCCCTCTTCCTGGCGCAGTTGCACGCTCATGTCGTCGCAGCTAGCCGACCACTCGCGCAGCCAGGTGGGCATGTCTGGCGAGCGTTCGTCCAGCCCCATGCCGCGGGCGAACTCGCCGGGCGGCACGGTACCGCTCGCGGAGCGGAACAGCCCGCGAATGACGATCACCCCCACCGTACGTCCGCCGCTGACGAAGCGGTGCTCGACGAAGCTCCACTTGTTGTCCCAGCCGAGCATGCGGGTGTGGATCTCGAAGGCCTCGAACAGCTTCAGCTCGCGGCGGAACTTGCCCCAGGTGTCGCCGACGATGGGCAGTGCGCGGTGGCGCAGGGCGACGCGGAAGGCGCCGCTGCGCAGCACGTAGTCCATGCGGCCGACGTCGGCCAGGGTGAAGTAGCGCCCGTTGGTGACGTGGCGATTGAAGTCGAGGTCCAGTGGCCACACACGCATGCGCACGACGGTGGTCGACAGGGCGTGGGCCGGCTTGCGCCAGGGGCGGCGCAGGAGCATGAGGAGCAGGCGAAACCAGAGATTCATGAGGAAGTCCGTTGGCGGGATGGCCGGAGCACTCTAGGGACTGGCTTTGCGTTAAGGTAGGTGGATAAATGACTTTATCCATGCGAAATCTGCAAGGCCCGCCATGCACGTGACCCTTCTGCTCGCCGACCACTGTTCCGCTGCCAGCGCCACCATGGCTCTGGAAATACTGCGTGCCGCCAACCTGTTCGCCGATGCCGGCGAGCCTCTGTTCGAGGTGGTGGTGGCGTCCTATGACGGCCTGCCGGTGCCGTCGCTGAGCGGCCAGACGCTGCAGACCGAGGTGGCGCTCGAGCAGGTGGCGCGAACCGATCTGGTGCTGATTCCCGGGTTTCTCTTCACCCTGCGCGAGGCCTTGCCCGGCTTCCATCGTTACCGCGACTGGCTGCGTCAGCAGCATGCCCAGGGCGCGGTGTTGGCGGCGATGTGCACGGCCACTTTCATGCTCGCCGAGGCCGATCTGCTGGATGGCACCCGTGCCACCACGCACTGGGCCTTTGCTGAACTGTTTCGCCGGCGTTACCCGGATGCGCTGCTGGACGAGCGGCAGATACTCTGCGAGGACAATCGCCTGATCAGCAGTGGAGGTGCCAGCGCGGCGATGGACCTGCTGTTGCACCTGGTGCGGCGCTTCGCTTCGCTGGAGCTGGCGCAGCTGTGCAGCCGCTACCTGCTGATCGACAACGTGCGCAGTGAGCAGTCTTCCTATGTGCTGTGGTCGATGCCGAAGAGTCATGGCGATGCCGACATCCTGCGGGTGCAGAACTGGCTGGACGAGCACTTCGGCCAGCCGCTGCTGATCGACGAGCTGGCCGTGCGCTTCGGTTTCGGCGTGCGCAATTTCAAGCGGCGCTTCAAGGAGGCCACCGGCTACACGCCGCTGGCCTATCTGCAGACCTTGCGTCTGGAGAAGGCCAAGCAGCTGCTGGAAACCACGCGCATGAGCCTCGACAGCATCACTTTCGCGGTCGGCTACGAGGACAGCAACTCGTTCCGCCGCCTGTTCCAGCAGCGCGTCGGCCTGCTGCCGGCTGCCTACCGCAAGAAGTTCCAGGCCCGCGCCGGCTAGGGGGCGCCTTGGCTCAGGCCCTGGCCTGCTTGAGCGTCTCGGCGATCATGAAGGCCAGCTCCAGCGACTGGTCGGCGTTCATGCGGGGGTCGCAGTGGGTGTGGTAACGGTCGGACAGGCCGGCCTCGGTGATCGGGCGCGAGCCGCCGATGCACTCGGTGACGTTCTGCCCGGTCATCTCGATATGGATGCCGCCGGCCACGGTGCCTTCGGCGCGGTGCACCTGGAAGAACTGCTTGACCTCCGAGAGGATCTGCGCGAAGTCGCGGGTCTTGTAGCCGCTGGACGCCTTGATGGTGTTGCCATGCATGGGGTCGGAGCTCCACAGCACCTGGCGGCCTTCTTCCTTGACCTTGCGCAGCAGGCGCGGGAAGTGCGCCTCGACCTTGTCGGCGCCCATGCGCACGATCAGGTTGAGGCGGCCTGGGTCGTTGTCCGGGTTGAGGATGTCGATCAGGCGGATCAGCTCGTCCGGGTCCATGCTCGGGCCGACCTTGACCCCGATGGGGTTCTCGATGCCGCGCATGAACTCGACGTGGGCTCCGTCCAGCTGGCGGGTACGGTCGCCGATCCACAGCATGTGCGCGGAGCAGTCATACCAGCGCCCGGTGAGGCTGTCCTGGCGCACGAAGGCCTGCTCGTAGCCCAGCAGCAGCGCCTCGTGGGCGGTGAAGAAGCTGACTTCGCGCAGTTGCGGCGCGCTGTCCATGCCGACCGCGCGCATGAAGGCCAGGGTCTCGTCGATGCGGGTGGCCAACTGGTGGTACTTCTCGCTCAGGGCTGAATTGGCGATGAAGTCGAGGTTCCACTGGTGCACCTGGTGCACGTCGGCGAAGCCGCCCTGGGCGAAGGCACGCAGCAGGTTGAGGCTGGCGGTGGCCTGGTGGTAGGCCTGCAGCAGGCGCTCCGGGTCCGGCACGCGGCTGGCGGCGTCGAACTCGATGCCGTTGACGATATCGCCACGGTAGGCCGGCAGGGTCACGCCGCCGAGGGTCTCGTCGTTGGCCGAGCGCGGCTTGGCGAACTGGCCGGCCATGCGCCCGACCTTGACCACCGGGCAGCCGGCGGCGAAGGTCATGACGATGGCCATCTGCAGCAGTACCTTGAAGGTGTCGCGGATCTTCGCCGCGCTGAACTCGGCGAAGCTCTCGGCGCAGTCGCCGCCCTGCAGCAGGAAGGCGCGGCCCTGGGTCACTTCGGCGAACTGGCGGCGTAACTCGCGGGCCTCGCCGGCGAACACCAGCGGCGGATAGCCGGCCAGGGTCTGCTCCACGCGGGCCAGGTGGGCGGCATCGGGGTACTGCGGCTGCTGCTGGATGGGCTTGCCTCTCCAGCTTTCGGGACTCCAGGCGGACATCGGATTACTCACGGTCGATTCATTGGACTGGCGGCATGTTAACCCCGCGCAGCGGGGCTGGTCAGCCGATAAGCGCGATAGAGGGGCTGAATCGACAGGAAGGGGCACCCGCTGCGGCCGGCCAGCGGCGAATACTCGGCTGCCGGCGGGGCGGCCGCGAGCGGGTGCTGAATCGGTGCGCTGGGACGCGCTCCGGAAACGGTGCTCTTGGCGGCACCTGTTGAATGGCGAGGGCTTGGTCCTCTCCCTAGCCCTCTCCCGTGAACGGGAGAGGGGATGGTCCGTGGTTGGCTATCGGCTCCGCGGTTCGGATCAACGTGTCGTAGCCCGGATGCAATCCGGGACGCAGGCCGCTCCATTCCCGGATTGCATCCGGGCTACCTCAGGCGGTGGCCGGTTGCAGGCCAGCAACTGTTGCCGAGCGCGGCAGCACGTCGCGGGCCGGCAGGAAGCGGCCGTAGCGTTTCGCCTTGCCGAGATCGTCCGGGTACTCCTGGCCGCGCTGGTAGGCGATGCGGCCGTTGATCAGGGTCAGCTCGACCGCCGCGTCGTTGCGCTTGACCACCCGTACCAGGCCGAGCACTTCCATCGGCGCCTCGGCGATGGCGTCCAGCTCCGCGGTCAGGCCCTCGGGGTTGACGATCACCAGGTCGGCGCGGTCGCCGACGCGGATATAGCCGGCGTCCACGCCGATGAAGTCGGCCAGCTCGCCGCTGCAGCGGCGCACCGCCTGGCCCAGCTCCATGAAGGGCGCGCCGGCCAGCTGCGCATCGCGCACGTACTTGAGGAAGCGCAGCGGGAAGTTGTACTGGGCGATGGAGCGCAGGTGCGCGCCGGAGTCGGCGAAGCCGGGGTGGGTCCAGGGGCTTGCCAGCAGCTGGCGCATGATCGGCTCGCGCTGGTTACCGTAGCAGGTGGTCCACTTCAGCGCCTCGCGGTACTGGCAGGCCAGCTCGAAGTAGGCGTCCACCGCGTCCAGGCCACGGGCCTCGCCCAGTTGCTTGAAGTTCTTGCCGACCAGGGCCGCGTCCGGGCACTCGGTCACCCAGCAGTCGGAGAAGTCGCGGTGCCACAGGCCCTTGGTGAGGATGGCCTTGACCTGCTTCTTGAACAGGGCGCGGAACTCCGGCTCCAGCACCTTGGCGTACAGCTCGTCCGGGTCCTTGATGTTGCGCAGGATCTCGCCAGCGCCGAACTCCTCGAAGGCGTTCACGTTGAGCCCTTCCAGGCGCAGGGTGAAGGGCGCCGGCAGGGTCTGCCAGCGGAAGTGGCCGCGCAGTACCTTGTTCGCCAGCCAGCCGGAGAGGCGGGTGAAACGGTGCAGCAGCGGCTGCGACTTGAGATCCAGCGCGGTGAGCATGGTGCACTTGAGCGGCTTTCTGAACCAGCCGTGGGCCTGCCAGAGGAAGGCGAACACATTGACCTTGGTCACCGCGTTTGGCGCGCCCTGCAGCACCGCGCCACGGCGGCGGAGGATGGCGAACAGGCGCGAGAACTCCTTCCAGCTGGCGAATGTCGAGGGCAGCGGGCTGGACCAGGCGCGGTCGCCGTCCATCTTGTCCAGGCGCGTGGTCATCACCGACAGGCCGATGCAGCCGGCGTCCAGCGCCTCTTCAAGCAGCTGTTCCATGCGCTGCAGCTCGGCCTCGGTCGGCACCACGTCGCGGGTGGCACGCTCCAGGCCCATCACCGCCACGCGCAGCTCGGAGTGGCCGAGGAAGGAGTTGACGTTCGGCCCCAGCGGCAGTTGCTCGTAGAAGGCACGGTAGCCGGCGGCGTCGCGCCAGCTCTTCTTCTCCTGCAGGATCGGCAACACGTACTCGCGCGGCACCGCCTCGACGCGGGTGAACAGGTCCGAGCAGTCCTCCGGCTCGGCCAGCACCATGCTGATCGAGCAGGAGCCGATGGTCACGCTGGTGACGCCGTGGCGCACCGACTCCTTCAACGCCGGCGCGGCGATCACTTCGGCGTCGTAGTGCGAGTGGATTTCCAGGAAGCCCGGGGTAACCCACTTGCCGGCAGCGTCGATCACCTGCGCGCAGCTGCTCTCATCCAGCGTGCTGAGGCTGAGTACGTCGATGCGGCCATCACGGATGCCGACATGGCGGACTGCGCCGGGGGCGCCGCTGCCGTCGAAGTACAGGCCGTTCTTGATGATGATGTCGTAGCTCATGCGAGTCTCCAGGGGGCCAGCAGCAGGGTGCCGGTGAGCAGCAGCAGGCAGTAGATGGCGATGCGAAAGTGGCGCTCGTCGAAGCGTCGGTGCAGGCGTTCGCCCAGCCACACGCCGAGCAGCAGCAGCGGGGCGTAGCTCGCCACCTGCGGCAGGGCTGGCAGCAGGCGGCCGTCGAGCAGGAAGGCGAGGGTGAGCAGGCTGTTGAGGCTGAACCAGACGCTGACCAGGGTGGCGCGCAGGCGCGCCTTGTCCAGCGCCGTGCCGGCCAGGCCGTAGACCAGCAGCGGCCCGCCCGAGGCGAACAGGCCGTGGCTGAGGCCGGCGCCCAGGGTGATCAGGCGCGTCAGCCAGGCCGGGCGCACCGGCAGCGCCTGGGCATGGCGCAGGCGCCACAGCTCGCGCCCGGCAAACCACAGGATCAGCGCGCCGAAGCCGGCCTTGAGCGCCTGGGTGTCCAGGTGTGGCAGCAGCCAGTAGCCGAGCAGGGTGCCGGCGAGCATGCCGGGCAGGATGGTGCCGAGCAGCAGGCGGCGGTCGATCAGGCGCCAGTGGCGGCTGACCAGGTAGCCGGTCATGCCGATGTTCAGTGGCACCAGCACCGGCAGCAGCTGGTCGATCGGCAGCAGCAAGGCACCGAGCGACAGGGCGATGACGATGCTGCCGAAACCGGTGATGGCCTCCAGGGTGTAGGCCAGCAGAATGAAGGCGCCGAGGGCGTAGGGAGCGAAGGCCATCAACCCATCTCCGCAGCGAAGCGCCGGCTCATCTGCCGGTAGTACAGCGCCGGCGCCAGGCGCCAGAGCAGGCTGGCCAGCCAGCTGCCACGGTCGGGGAACAGGCGCTCGCGGCGCTGCTCCAGGCCCTTGAGGATTTCACCGGCCATCCAGTCGGCGCCGCGAATCCTGCCGATGGTCGAGCGCGCGTGGCCGGCTGGCTTGCCGTCGGCGCCTAGGGCGTTGCGGTCGATCGGGGTGTCGAGGAAGCTCGGGTAGACCATCAGCAGGCCGATGCCGTCGCGCCCGAGCTCCGCGCGCAGCACCTCGAAGGCCTGGCCCAGCGCGCTCTTCGCCGCGCAGTAGCCGGCTCGGCCGAGCACCGGCATCCAGCCGGCCATCGAGCCGATGGCGGCGACCTGGCCACGGCTCTCGCGCAGCAGGCCTGCGGCTGCCAGGGTCAGCTCCAGTGGCGCGTGGTAGTCCACCGCCATGACCTTGCGGAACACGCCGGGGTCGGTGCGCAGAGTCGGCGAGCGGTGGGTGATGCCGGCGTTGTTGATCAGCAGATCGAGGCGGCCGAAGGCCGTGCGGCAGGTCTCCACCAGCTGGCCGTGCAAGGCCGGGTCGGTGATGTCGCCGGCCAGCGCCTGCACCCGCGCGCTGCCCAGTTCCGCGACCCGCGCGGCCAGGCCGGCGGCGTCGATATCGGTGAGCAGCAGCTGGTCGCCACGGGCGTGGCAGGCCTTGGCCAGCGCCCAGCCGAGGCCGCTGGCGGCGCCGGTGATCAGCACCGTGCTCATGGCGTGGCCTCCTGGGCGGGCAGGGCGAGCGGGGCGCGGCGCGACCAGTACAGGGCCAGCAACAGCCCGGCCAGCAGTTGCCAGCAGCCCCAGAAGGCGGCGATCAGCAGCATGCCGCCGGCCTGCGGGAAGAAGGTGAAGATCAGCGCCATGCCCAGCGCCGAGTTGTGGATGCCGGTCTCCAGGGTCACCGCGCGCACGTCGGTCTCGGACAGGCGCCACAGACGGGCACACAGGTAGCCCAGGCCCAGGGCCATGGTGTTGAGAGTGACCACCAGCCAGAAGAACAGGTGGAAGTGCTCGATGAACTGCTCGACGTTCTTCACCAGGGCGCCGCCGACGAAGGCCAGCAGCACCAGCAGGGAGAAATGCCGCAGCGGCTTTTCCAGCTTGCGCGCGAGGTGCGGGCGACGCTTGCCCAGGGCCATACCGGCGACCATCGGCAGGATCAGCACCAGCACCACCATGGCCAGCAGCTCGACCGGGTCGACGCTGATGGTGGTGAGCAGGGCACGGGTCTCGGGGTTGAGCCCGGCGTAGAGGGCGAAGTTGAGCGGGGTGAAGATCCCGGCGGTGAGGCTGGATACCGCAGTGACGCTGGCCGACACGGCGACGTTGCCGCGCGCCAGCCAGGTCATGATGTTGGAGAAGGTGCCGCTGGGGCAGGTGGCGACCAGGATCATGCCCAGCGCCAGGTGCGGGTCGATCGGCAGCAGCACGGTCAGCCCGCAGGTGGCCGCCGGCAGCAGCAGGAACTGCACCAGCATGCCGATCGCCGGCGCCTTGGGCGCACGCAGGATGCGCCTGAAGTCGTCGGCGCGCAGCTCCAGCGACACGCCGAACATCATCAGGGCAATGATCGCGTTGAGGGCGATCATCGCCACCGGCGAGAACTCAAGATTGACGTTGGGCATCGAGCCGCTCCTCGGGTTGGCTGACGGCGGCGAGGTCGCGGCGCAGCTCGGCGATGTGCGCCTTGAGTGCGGTCCGATAGCTGTCCTTGTGCACGTAGTAGGCCATGCGCGGCAGCTTGAGGTAGGCGTAGCCACCGTCCAGGCGCTGGCTAGCGCGCTGCGCGATGGTCTGGCGCAGGCGCGCGGCCGAGGCGCTGCGGCGCTGCTGCTGGAGAATCGCCAGGGCCACCAGCTCGGCCTGTTCGGCGCGGCCCTGCCAGCCCAGGCCCGAGGCCTCGATCATGCCGAGCATGAACAGGTCGTCGTGCTGCGGGTGGAACACGTTGAGGTAGAGCTGCGGGGCGTCGGCTTGCGGCGGCCAGTTCAGCTCGGCGCGGTCGATGAAGGGGTAATCGAGTTTGTATCCCGTGGCCTGCAGGATCAGGTCGTATTCGCCACGCTCGCCATTGGCAAAGGTCACGTGCTGGCCCTCTACCGCTTTAATGTCGCCACGCGGCTGGATATCGCCGTGGCCGATATGGTGCAGCACCAGCGAGTTCATCACCGGGTGCGACTCGTACAGGCGGTAGTCCGGGTCGGGCAGGCCGTACTGCGAAGGCTTGCCGAGCAGGGCGCGCACCAGCAGGCCGTCGACCAGCTGCTTGAGCCGGCGTGGCAGCCTGACCGCGCTGCCGAAGGTATCGGTGGGCTTGCCGAGGATGAACTTGGGCAGGAAGTGGTAGCCACGGCGCACCGACAGGTCGACCGAGCTGGCGCGGTGCACGGCGTCGACGGCGATGTCGCAGGCCGAGTTGCCGCAGCCGATCACCAGCACGCGCTTGCCGGCGAAGATCTCGGCGCTCTTGTAGGCGCTGGAGTGCAGCAGCTCGCCGGCGAAGCAGCCGGGCAGGGCCGGCTGGTTGGGCGTGTGCAGGGTGCCGTTGGCGATCAGTACGCCGTCGAACTGCCATTCGCGCTGCACGCCCTGGCGTTCGCTGACCAGGCGCCAGCCCCGGTCCAGACGTTCCAGACGCACCACGCGGGTATCGAACTGGTAGTACTGGCGCAGGCCGAAGTGGGTGGCATAGTCACGAAAGTACTGGCTGATCTGGCGGTGATGCGGGTAGGGCGGCACGTCGTCCGCCATGGGGAACTCGTCGAACGCTGTGGTGCCCTTGGACGAGATCAGGTGTGCGGATTCGTACAGGGTGCTGTGCGGGTTGGCGAAGTCCCACAGGCCGCCGACGTCCGAATGCAGCTCGAAACCGACGAAGGGGATACCATGGCGCTGCAACTGGCGCGCAGCGGCCAGCCCCATGGGGCCGGCTCCGATGATGGCATGCATGCAAGGCTCTCTCTCTATGGGCTGCGCTGCGCAGGCGTGGTACAACGCGCACCTGTCACGCTCAGCCTCGTTATTCGAGCCCAGCATAGGCAGTCATCCTCGTGCCGTAACGGCTCAATCAGGACCTCCTCCGGTTAATTCGGGACCCCATGAGCAACACGCCTTCTGTCACCGTCCACTACGCCCAGGCCATCCTCCAGGCCGCCGAGCGCCTGGCCCTGCCGTTGCCGGCCGAGCTGCGCGAGCCGAGCCGCGAGGCGCGCATTCCGCTGGCGCGCCAGGACGAACTGTGGGAGGCCTTCTGCGCGGTCGCCGGCGATCCGCTGATCGGCCTGCGCCTGGGCCATGCCCTGCAGGTCGGCCACCTGGACATGGTCGGCGCGCTGCTGATGAGCTGCGAGACCCTGGGCGAGGCGCTGGAGGCGCTGCTGGAGTACTACCCCATCGTTGGCGAGGGGGGCGAGTTCACCCTGGAAGCGGAGGGCGAGCTGCTGTGCCTGGCCTATCTGCCGCACTATCAGGTGCGCCGCGAGGAGCGTGTGGAGGCGGTGCTGGCCAGCCTGGCGCACATGAGTGGCTGGATTACGGGCGAGCGGGTGCGGCCCCGGCAGGTGCGCTTCGCCCACACGCCGCGTGCCGAGACGCCACGATACGACGAGCTGCTCGGCTGCCCGCTGGCGTTCGACGCCGCACACAACGCACTGCTGTACGACCGGGCGGATCTCGCCGTGCCGCTGATCCAGGCCAACGCACTGATGCGTGAGCACCTGCGTGGCCTGGCCGACAGTCTGCTCGAACGCCTGGGTCAGCAAAGCCTGGCGGCCCGCGTGCAACAGCTGCTGCGCGCCCAGCCGCGCTGGGGCAAGGAGCGTATCGCCGAGCAGCTGGAGTTGAGTGGCCGCCACCTGAACCGCAAGCTGGGTGAGGAGGGCACCAGTTTCAAGCTGCTGCGCGACCAGGTGCTGCACCAGATGGCCGAGCAGCGCCTGCGCGAGTCGCCACGGGTGGCGGAAGTGGCGGAGGGGCTGGGTTTCTCCGATGAGAGCGCATTCGCCAAGGCTTTCCGTCGCTGGAGCGGCATCACGCCGGGGCAGTTCCGCCAGGGGCTCGGCCAATGAGCGACCTGCGCGAGGAAAGAGTACTGGAAGAGGTGCGCGACGCCTGGGGCGTGATCCGTGTGCTGGAAGTGGGCGACTACCGCTTCCTCGAATTCGGCGAGGCCATCGAGCAGAGCTGCACCTACACCCGCGATCCGGCCTGGCTGGAATACGACTACACCCGCGCCATGCTGCTCGGCGCGCTGTGCCACGAGGCACCGGAGAATGCCCTGTTCCTCGGCCTCGGCGGCGGCACGCTGACCCAGGCCTGCCTGAAGTTCCTCGAACTGGAGGACGTCGAGGTCATCGAGCTGCGTCCGGATGTCCCGCGCCTGGCCATGCAGTACCTCGGGCTAGCCGATGATCCGCGTCTGTATGTACGCATCGGCGATGCCCTGGAGCTGCTCGACAGCGCCGAGAACTGCGACCTGCTGTTCGTCGACCTCTACACCGACACCGGGCCGGCGCCTGGGCACCTGGCCTGGAAATTCCTGGAGAACTGCCAGAAACGCCTCAGCCCAGGCGGCTGGCTGGTGATCAACCAGTGGGGCAATGACGACGGCAAACCACTGGGCGCGGCGCTGCTGCGTGGCCTGTTCCACCGCCACTACTGGGAGATTCCGGTGAAGGAGGGCAACGTCATCCTGCTGGTGCCGGCCGATCTCGACCAGCCGCTGAATTTCGATGCCCTGACCGCGCGCGCCGAGGCGCTGGCGCCGCGCCTGGGCTACTCGCTGCAGCCGCTGCTGGATGTGTTGCGCCCGGCCAGCTGAGTGGCCATTCCCCTCTCTCCATTTGAGAGGGGCCAGGGGTGAGGGGCTTTCAGGCACCCGGCGCCTGCGGATACACCCGGCGAGC
Organism: Aquipseudomonas alcaligenes; assembly: GCA_900156135.1. Classification (GTDB taxonomy): domain Bacteria; phylum Pseudomonadota; class Gammaproteobacteria; order Pseudomonadales; family Pseudomonadaceae; genus Aquipseudomonas; species Aquipseudomonas alcaligenes_D. The sequence goes on from FTMP01000009.1 coordinate 28,922, forward strand.
GCCAGGCACAAGGGGGCGTTACACGTCTGAATGTGGACCCGTCGTCGCTAGTTACGCCTGTCTCGGCAAAAACCTGCCATATCGTCAGCATTTTCCTGTATGATTCGCGCCCGGCCAAAACTGGCCCCGTCAATTTTTCACGAAGCTCCGCTTCGCTGCTGGTTCGCTCTGCGGACTACCCTTGACGTTTCATCCATCACGTTTTCGCAACTACCCGCTGATTGGCTGCCAGGGTGACCCAAAAGGTCCTTCACGGCGCGCGCAGCCTTTTTTGTTCCTGGGTTTTTGCGGATGCACATAGAGGCAGACCCATGACTCAGGAAACCGGCACTTTTGCCGATCTCGGCCTTCATCCCTCCATTCTCGCCGCGCTGACCGCGGTCGGATACGAAGAGCCATCCCCCATTCAGGCCCAGGCCATCCCGATGATCCTCGCCGGTCACGACATGATCGGCCAGGCCCAGACCGGTACCGGCAAGACCGCCGCCTTCGCCCTGCCGATCCTGTCCAAGATCGACCCGGCCAAGCGCGAGCCGCAGGCCCTGATCCTGGCGCCGACCCGCGAGCTGGCCCTGCAGGTGGCGACCGCCTTCGAGACCTACTCCAAGCAGATGCCGGGCGTGAACGTCGTTGCCGTTTACGGCGGCGCGCCCATGGGCCCGCAGCTCAAATCCCTGCGCATGGGGGCGCAGATCATCGTCGCCACTCCGGGTCGCCTGGTCGACCATCTGAGCCGCAACGATCAACTGCTGTCGACCATCCGCCACCTGGTGCTGGACGAGGCCGACGAGATGCTCAAGCTCGGCTTCATGGATGATCTGGAAGTGATCTTCCAGGCCATGCCGGCCAGCCGCCAGAGCGTGCTGTTCTCCGCGACCCTGCCGCACTCGATCCGCGAGATCGCCGAGAAGCACCTGCGCGAGCCCAAACACGTCAAGATCGCGGCCAAGACCCAGACCGTGTCGCGCATCGAGCAGGCGCATCTGATGATCCACGCCGATCAGAAGGTCAACGCCGTGACCCGCCTGCTGGAAGTCGAGGACTTCGATGCGCTGATCGCCTTCGTGCGCACCAAACAGGCCACCCTGGACCTGGCCGCCGCGCTGGAAGCCAAGGGCTACAAGGCCGCCGCACTGAACGGTGACATCGCCCAGAACCAGCGTGAGCGCGTGATCGAGTCGCTCAAGGACGGTCGTCTGGATATCGTCGTCGCTACCGACGTGGCTGCCCGTGGTATCGACGTGCCGCGCATCACCCACGTGCTCAACGTCGACATGCCGTATGACCCGGAATCCTACGTGCACCGTATCGGCCGTACCGGCCGTGCCGGTCGCGAAGGCCGCGCCCTGCTGCTGGTGACCCCGCGTGAGCGGCGCATGCTGCAGGTGATCGAGCGCGTGACTGGTCAGAAGGTCGGCGAGGTCAAGCTGCCCAACCCGCAGCAGGTGCTGGATGCCCGCATCAAGAAGCTCACCACCAGCCTCACCCCGCTGACCACCGATGCCGAAGCCAGCCATGGCGACCTGCTGGATCGTCTGGTTGCTGATATCGGTTGCAGTCCGCGCGCCCTGGCCGCGGCCCTGCTGAAGAAGGCCACCGGTGGCCAGGCCCTGGACCTGGCCAGCGTCGAGCGCGAGCAGCCGCTGGTGCCGAGCGCCGGCCCGGCCCGCGAGCGCCGTGAGCGCGATGGTGACCGCCCGGAGCGTTCCTATGATCGCGGCGAGCGTGGTGAAGTCCGCGAGCGTCGTCCGATGGCCGCGCCGAGTGAAGGCAAGGCCCGCTGCCGTACTGCGCTGGGCGCGCGTGACGGTATCGCGGCGAAGAACCTGCTGGGCGCCATCCTCAATGAAGGCGGCCTGCAGCGCGACGCCATCGGCCGCATCCAGATCCGCGAGACCTTCAGTCTGATCGAGCTGCCGGAAGAAGGCCTCGATCGCCTGCTCGGCAAGCTGAAGGACACCCGCGTTTCCGGCAAGGCGCTGAAGCTGCGTCGTTATCGCGAGGACTGAGTCCTGCCGCTGTGAAAAAGCCCCGCTTATGCGGGGCTTTTTTATGGGGGCTGTTTCGCTTGTGCTGGGCGTGTCGCCTGCAGGTTCAAGGCCTTGCTCAGGCGCGCTTGGGCTCCATCTGCTCGCGCACGCTGCGCAGGTCGCAGGCATCCTGGTTGAGCAGGTGGATGACGTTGAGCAGCTGCTGGCGGAGTACCTCGTCGCTGGTCCGCTCGGCGGCGCGCATCACCGTCAGGGCGGCGTCCTCGTTGTGGCTGGCGACCAGGTCCAGGGTCTTGCGGAGGGTGCGTGTCGTGCGCATGTCTGACGGCCTTGCTGGAAAACTGCCGGCAGCATAGGCGAAGGCTATTTCCTTTTTATTTCAGCAGCTTGTCCGTTAGTCGAAGCGATAGACATCCATTCCCAGCGCGCCGTAGGTGAAGCCGCTGTGTACCAGGCCGAAGTGCTCGCCGGCCCCCAGGGCGAAGAACAGCGGCAGCAGGTGTTCGTCGCTGGGGTGGTTACGCACGGCATGCGGTGCCTGACTGCGATAGTCCAGCAGGGCTACGCGGTCGTCCTGGCGCAGACGCTCCACCATCCAGTCGCGAAACTCGCCGGCCCAGGGTGTGATCACTTCCGTGCCGGCGCGCCAGTTCAGCTCACCCAGGTTGTGGGTGATGCTGCCGGAACCGACCAGCAGCACGTCCTGCTCGCGCAGGGTGCGCAGGGCCTGGCCAACCTTCACTTGCAGTTCCGGGCCGGCATGGCTGGGCAGGGACACCTGCACGACCGGGATATCGGCGCCCGGGTACATCAGCATGAGCGGCACCCAGGCGCCATGGTCGCGCGGGCGCTGCTCGTCGAGTTCCGTGGGCAGTCCTGCATCGACCAGGAGCTGGCGAACCTGCTGCGCCAGCTGCGGCTCACCCGGAGCGGGGTACTGCACGGCATACAGCTCGGCGGGAAAACCGCCGAAGTCGTGCCAGGTGCGCGGTTGTGCGGCGCTGCTGACCTTCAGCTCGGAGCTTTCCCAGTGCGCTGACACTACCAGCACCGCGCGCGGGCGTGGCAGCGCCGCCGCCAGCCGGTCCAGGGCAGGGCCGCTAGCGCCTGGCTCGAGGGCGAGCATGGGCGAACCGTGGGAAATGAACAGACTGGGCAGCATGGCGTTCTCCGGGTGTGGGTCGCCATTGTCTTGAATTGTTATGTTGATTAATAACTCAGTTTTTTCGGCGGTAACATCTAATCAGTCGATGGTTGGCCTTCAGGGCAGGTTGTCACCGAAGGCCGTCTCTACGTTGACGCCCAGGCTGATCACGCCCAGAAACTGGCCATTCAGGGGGTCGTACAAGGGGGCGGAAGCCTTGCTCTGGAAGTTCTGGGTCGAGCCATCGTATTGAATGTCGCTGATATGCACGTCGCCCGGCTTCAGGCGTCTGGCTTGCTTGAAATCAAGCTCATCTCCCTGCCAATAGTCACTGGTCGTCTCACTGCTGGCCACAAGCTCCCCATTGACGGCGCTGATGAACAGCTCGTTGAACAGGGGCTGGTAAAGTGTCGCTATGCCTTTCAGCAGGCTGGATGGCTTGCTGCTCAGCACGCTGCGGATAAGTGGCTTCTCCTCCAGCAGCAGTTCGCCTCGCCATTGCTGGTCCAGTCGGTCGATGTTGTCCTGGCTATTGCCTTGCTGCTGTCTGTCTCGCAGGGCCTGAAGCAGGTCGGGATGGTAGGCCCAGCGTTCGATGTGCTGGCTGATCAGCTGACGAAGATAGGTCTGCTCTTCGTCGCTCAGAGGGGTACCGGGCGGAGCGCAGCTCTCCACCTGTTGGTTGAATGTTTTCAGGAAGTCAGGCTGTTCGTCCAGAAAGGAGCGCGAGAAGTAGACACCCAGCGGTGAATAGCGCACGAAGCGTTGGAGTAACGGGCGCTGCCAATGCTTCTGTGGCGACAGGCTGTCCATGACATGGCTATCAGCCAACAGCAGGTCGATACGTCCACGGTGCAGCAGGTCGACCAACTGCTCCAGGCGCGTGACCTTCTGCGCCACGGGAATGCCGCGTGCTTCCAGCCAGGTCAGGCTGTTGCTGCCAAGCACGCTGCCGATGCGCAGATGGCGATCCCAGATGGGGCGGTTCAAAACATGCGGGTCCAGGGCGTACCAGTACCACTTCTCAACCAGTAATGGCGCGGAGAGTTCGGCATAGCCGTCTACCTGGCTGTCGGGCGCGGAGCTGAAGAAGCCATCGGTGGTGCGCTGGCTCACGTTGTGCCGGGCCCGGCTCAGGGAGGTTAGTTTGATGTCATAGGGGCGTTGGAGTCGGGCGAAAATGCATTGCAGTACGTCGACGGAAAGGCCTCCCAGCTCGCCTTTCATCACGACTTGGTAGGGTTCTTCGGCACTGGTGTTGAGACGGACGGGCAGGGGATCGGCGGTATCCGCATTGGCCCAGCTGGTCAGCAGTAGAAGACCGATGAATAGGCGACTGAACATGAAGATCTCAAGTGCGTCGGGCTTGTCTCCAGTCTAGGTGGCAGCAAATAAAAAAGGCGACCAGAAGGTCGCCTTTTCACCGAAGCGTAAGATTAGCCGCGACGGCGCAGGGCCTCGATACGGTCTTCCAGCGGCGGGTGGGTCATCAGCAGCCCGGCCAGGCCGTTTTTCAGGCCGCCGTTGATGCCGAAGGCGGTCATGCTGCTGGGCATGTGCACCGGCACGCCCTGTTCGGCGCGCAGGCGTTCCAGAGCCGCGATCATGGCGCCAGTACCAGCCAGGCGGGCGCCGGCGTCATCAGCCTTGAACTCGCGTCGACGGGAGAACCACATGACGATGATGCTGGCCAGGATGCCCAGTACCAGCTCGGCGAAGATGGTTGCGACGATATAGCCGATACCATGGCCTTCGCCCTCGTTCTTCAGGATCACGCGGTCGACGAAGTTGCCGAAAATGCGCGCGAAGAACATCACGAAGGTGTTCACCACGCCCTGGATCATGGCCAGGGTGACCATGTCGCCGTTGGCTACGTGGCCAATCTCGTGGGCCAGTACGGCCTTCACTTCATCGGGCGAGAAGCGCTCCAGCAGACCCTGGCTGACTGCCACCAGGGCGTCGTTCTTGTTCCAGCCGGTGGCGAAGGCGTTGGACTCGTAAGCCGGGAAGATACCCACTTCTGGCATCTTGATGCCGGCCTCGCGGGACAGCTCTTCGACGGTCTGCAGCAGCCACTGTTCATGGCGGGTGCGCGGCTGGGTAATGATCTCGGTGCCGGTACTCATCTTCGCCATCCACTTGGACAGGAACAGCGAAATGAAGGAGCCGACGAAGCCGAACACGGCGCAGAAAGCCAGCAGGCTGCCGTAGTTCTGGCCGGTGAAGCGATCGACCCCGAGCAGTTGCAGGGTGACGCTGGCGATCAGCAGCACCGCCAGGTTGGTGGCCAGGAACAACACGATACGCATCATGGTGGAAAGCTTCTCCTCGGGCGAGAGACGGTCTAAGTATGCGAGCTATATAAGGTTGGCTCGCCGCTGCTTCAACCGAGGCACTATTTCAAACTATGTCGCTGGCCTGGTTCAGAGCGCTCTCGAACAGCTGGCGAGTGAGGCGCGCGACCTTTTCGCTGTTGTGTTGGGCGAGGGCTTCACGTAGTTGCCAGGCGAGGGTGGCGTGCACGCGGCGCACGCTGGGTGGCAGGGCGTCGCCCTGGGGCAGGGCATGGGGTACGGCACGTGACAGGCGCAGGAAGCCCTTCTCGGTGAGCACCGCCTGGTCCAGGGCATCGTAGGCGATGGTCGACTCGAAGCGCAGATAGCCTTCCTCGGCCAGCCACAGCAGCGCACCCAGGCAGGCCTGATGACGCTTGCTGGGCAGGCCGAATTCGTCGGGTTCCTCGCGTCCGATCAGGTCTTCCACATAGAGCGCCACCTTGCGCGGGAAGGCCTGATAGAGCAGCAAAAGGCCGCTGGCGGCGTCCTTGTAGAACTCGTCGATCTGCAGGTCCATGCTATTTACTGGCGGTAGGACTTGAGGAAATTGCCGATGCGTCCGATGGCCTGCTCCAGGTCGTCGACGCGGGGCAGGGTGACCACGCGGAAGTGGTCCGGCCACGGCCAGTTGAAGGCGGTGCCCTGGACGATCAGGAGCTTCTCGGAGAGCAGCAGGTCGAGGACGAATTTCTCGTCGTTGTGGATCGGGCAGACCTTCGGGTCGATCTTCGGGAAGGCGTACAGGGCGCCCATCGGCTTCACGCAGCTGACCCCGGGGATGTCGTTGAGCAGTTCCCAGGCACGGTTGCGCTGCTCCAGCAGGCGGCCGTTGGGCAGTACCAGATCGTTGATGCTCTGGTAGCCACCGAGCGCGGTCTGGATCGCGTGCTGGCTCGGCACGTTGGCGCACAGGCGCATGTTGGCCAGGATATCCAGGCCTTCGATGTAGCTTTGTGCCTTGTGTTTCGGGCCGGAGATGGCCACCCAGCCGGAGCGGAAGCCGGCTACGCGATAGCTCTTCGACAGGCCGTTGAAGGTCAGGCACAGCACGTCCGGCGCCAGCGAGGCGGTGGAGATGTGCTGGGCCTCGTCGTAGAGAATCTTGTCGTAGATTTCGTCGGAGAACAGCACCAGGTTGTGCTGGCGTGCCAGCTCGACGATACCTTCCAGCACTTCCTTGGAATACACGGCGCCGGTCGGGTTGTTCGGGTTGATCAGCACGATGGCCTTGGTGTTGCTGGTGATCTTGGCCTTCATGTCGGCGAGATCGGGGAACCAGCCGGCCTGCTCGTCGCACAGGTAGTGCACCGGCTTGCCGCCGGATAGGGCTACCGCGGCGGTCCACAGTGGGTAGTCGGGCGCCGGGATCAGCACCTCGTCACCGTTGTTGAGCAGCGCCTGCATGGCCATTACGATCAGCTCGGACACACCGTTGCCGAGGTAGATATCCTCGATGCCGACGCCTTCCACCTGCTTCTGCTGGTAGTACTGCATCACCGCCTTGCGCGCGCTGAACAGGCCCTTGGAGTCGCTGTAGCCCTGGGCGGTGGGCAGGTTGCGGATGACGTCCTGGAGGATTTCCTCCGGGGCCTCGAAACCGAACGGCGCCGGGTTGCCGATATTCAGCTTGAGGATGCGATGGCCTTCCTCTTCCAGGCGTTTTGCGTGCTTGAGCACTGGCCCGCGGATGTCGTAGCAGACGTTGGCGAGCTTGTTCGATTTGCTGACCTGCATGATGCTTATGTCCCGATGCGAATCGCCGCGCTGTAATGCGGCAGCCAGACTGGCGTCCAAAGAGGGACGCATGATACGTGCGGCCAGAAGCCCGGAAAAGGGACCGGTCGGGCTTTTTTCAGCCCCTGAGGTGTGCTCCATGGAAAAGATCGATAAACCCCTGGAAGCCTGGCGCGACGAGCTTTCCGACGCCCAGTTCCATGTCTGCCGGCTGGGTGGTACCGAGCGTGCTTTCACCGGCGAATACCACGACAGCAAGGTGCCCGGCATCTACCACTGTGCTTGCTGCGGCGAAGCGCTGTTCGACTCGGACGCCAAGTACGATTCGGGCAGCGGCTGGCCCAGCTACTTCCAGCCCGTCAGTGCCGGGGTGATCGCCGAGAAGGACGATTTCAGCCACGGCATGCAACGCATCGAGGTCAAGTGTGCCAAGTGCGATGCGCACCTGGGCCATGTCTTTCCCGACGGTCCGCGGCCGACCGGGTTGCGCTACTGCATCAATTCGGTGTCGCTGAAGCTGATTCCCAGGTAGGGCCGGCGCGTCCTTCGCAGGCATGGTGGTGCGAGAAAGCGCGCGATCGCTTTACGGCATCTCAGAGAGTCGGGGCGAGCTCTGTTTGTGGACTGGGCAGCGCAAGGCTCTGCATCGCGTAGCCCGGATGCAGTCCGGGGCCGAGTTGCCTGCCTCCCGGATTGCATCCGGGCTAAGGCCCGGTACCGCGCTAGCGAAGAGGCTCGCCGCTTGGCGGGCCTTTTCTTGGTTATTTAAATTGTGTGCAATTTAATTGCTCGCTATATTCGCCGGACCTTCACTGTCAACGGAACCGCAGGCCATGAGCGACAAGCTTTTCGATATTCCCGTCACCACCATCAAGGGCGAGCAGAAGACCCTTAAGGACTTCGGCGGCAAGGCCGTGCTGGTGGTCAATACCGCCAGCAAGTGCGGCTTCACCCCGCAGTACAAGGGCCTGGAGAACATCTGGCAGCAGTACAAGGACCAGGGCCTGGTAGTGCTGGGCTTCCCCTGCAACCAGTTCGGCAAGCAGGAGCCGGGCGATGAGGGGGCGATCAGCGAGTTCTGCGAACTGAACTTCGGTGTGACCTTCCCACTGTTCAAGAAGATCGATGTCAACGGCAGCGATGCCCACCCGCTCTACGTGCAGCTGAAGAAGCGCGCTCCTGGTCTGCTCGGCAGCCAGGGCATCAAGTGGAATTTCACCAAGTTCCTGATCAGTGGCGATGGTCGTGAGGTCAAGCGCTTTGCCCCGACCACCAAGCCCGAAGAGCTGAGCACCGAGATCGAAGCCCTGCTGAAATGAGTGAGCGCGATCTCGAGGCGCAGCTGCTGCTGGATAACCAGCTGTGTTTCAAGCTCTACGCCGCCTCGCGGGCGGTGACCCGGGCCTACAAGCCGATGCTCGACGAGCTCGGCCTGACCTATCCGCAATACCTGGTGATGCTGGTGCTGTGGGAGTGGCACGCCGCGCCGCCGACGCAGGTTACGGTCAAGGCACTGGGCGAGCGCCTGCTGCTCGACTCCGGCACCCTGACGCCGCTGCTCAAGCGCCTGGAGCAACTGGGGCTGGTGCAGCGGCGGCGCTCCAGCGGCGATGAACGCGAACTCTGCCTGGCGCTGACTGCCGCGGGTAAGGCACTGCGCGACAGGGTGCTGCCACTCAAGCAGCGCCTGTTGTGCGAAAGCGGCGTCGATATGGATGAGCTGGAGGGGCTGCGTCACAGCCTCGGACAGCTACTGGCGCTGGTTACTGGTCGCTCGTGAGCGGCAGCCAGCTGTCCAGCAGGGCGGTCAGGTCTTCCCGGCGGAAAGGTTTGGCCAGGTAGTCGTTCATGCCGGCGGCCTGGCAGCGCTCGCGTTCGTCCGGCAGGGCATTGGCGGTCAGGGCAATGATCGGCAGGCTGGGCCAGCGGCCACTCTGGCGAATGCGTCGCGTCGCCTCGTAGCCATCCATGACCGGCATGTTGCAATCCATCAACACCAGATCCACCGGCTGCTGTTCCAGATGGGCGATGGCTTCGCCGCCGTGGCCGGCGACGGCCACCTGGCAGCCCAGCTTGGTCAGCATGCCTTTGGCGACCATCTGATTGACCTGATTATCTTCCACCAGCAGCACGCGGGCCTGGTGTGACCTCGGGGTGGCGCTGCTGGCTGGCTCCACGCTGGGTTCGCGCTGCGGTGCCAGCAGGCGCTGCAGGGCCTGGTGCAGGGCCGTGCGCCCGAGCGGGCGGGGCAGCTGCTCGAAGGGGGTCAGGGTGGCGATCTGCTCGCTGGGGATGAAGGTGCCGTAGGGCGATACCAGCAGCAGCGGCGCGCTCAGGCGCCGACGGAGCGGCAGCAGGCTGTCCGGCGCCGCGCAGATCAGTAGATCGGTGGATTCCGCTGTGACCTCGTCGATGCTGCTTACGCGCCGGTAGTGCACGCCCCAGTTGGGCAGCCAGCTAGCGAGCAGTTCGGCCAGGCCGCTGTCGGCGGCGCACAGCGCCACTATCCGGCCCGGCAGCTGCGGCCAGCGGGGCGCTGGCGTGTGGCTGCGCAGCGGCAGGATGGCGCTGAACTGGCTGCCGATGCCCTCCCGGGAGGTCAGCAGCAATTCCCCCTGCATGGCTTCGCACAGGCGTCTGGTCAGTGCCAGGCCCAGCCCGGTGCCGCCGAACTGTCGGGCGATGCCCGCGCCGGCCTGGGTGAAGGGCTGGAAGATGCGTTGCTGCGCGTCTTCGGGGATGCCGATACCGGTGTCATTGACCTGGATGCGCACGCCGCTGGTGTCGAGCGTGATGCGCAGGTCGACACGTCCGCGTCGCGTGAACTTGAGCGCGTTGGACAGCAGGTTGCTGATCACCTGGCGCACGCGGGTCGGGTCGCCGAGCAGCAGGGCCGGCAGCTGCGGGTCGATCAGGCAGGTCAGCTCGACCTCGGGAGCGGTGTTCTGCGAGAGCAGGCTGGCGGTTTCCTCCGCCAGGGCGCCGAGGTCGAAGGGGATGCTTTCCAGTTCCAGCTGGCCGGCCTCGAACTTGGACAGGTCGAGGATGTCGTTGAGCAGGTCGACCAGCACCTTGCCGGAGTCATGGGCGATCAGCAGCTGCTGGCGTTGCTCATTGCTCAGGCTGCCGTCCAGGGCCAGTGCCAGCATGCCGAGCAGGCCGTTGAGCGGAGTGCGGATCTCGTGGCTCATGTTGGCCAGGAAAGCCGCGCGAGCCTGGGCCATCTCAAGGGCGGTACTGCGCGCCTGCTCGAGGTCGCGGTTGGACTGGGTCAGGCGGGCGTTGGTCGCTTTCAGCTCGGCGGTGCGGGCCGAGACGATGTTCTCCAGTTCGCCCAGGTACTGGGTCAGACGGTCCTCGGCCTCGCGGCGCTGGCTGATCTCCTGGTAGGTATTGGTCAGTTGCTGGTTGGTCACCGCGACCAGGATGCCCACCTCGTCGCGCTCGTGGCCGCTGGGGCAGGGCACGGGGGAGAAGTCGCGGCGCGGATCGCGGTCGCTGAGGGCACGGATCACCCCGACCAGGGGTTTGGTCAGCATGGCGTAGAACAGCACCAGCAGGATCAGCGACAACAGCAGGCTACGGGCGAAGCCGGTGAGCAGGGTGAGCAGGGCGCGGCGCAGGAAGTGGCTGCCGAAGGCGTAGGTGTCGACCTCCAGGCGCAGCACGCCGAGGGGCTCCGCAGTGGAGTGGCTGACGAACAGCGGGTCTTCGAACTGGCGCCGCTCGCCGAACAGGAAGTCGCTGAACACCCGATAGCCGCTCTGCACAGGCGGACGCTCCACCGAGGCCAGTACCAGGCCGCTGTTGTCGACGATCTCCGCGCGCATCACCGCCGGCGAGCGCAGCAGGCCGAGCACCAGCTCCTGGGCCAGTTCGGCGTCGATGTTGTAGGAGATACGGGCGGCAGGGTTGTGGCTGATTTCCAGCAGAGAATGGATTTCGCGGTCGATGGAGGCGTCTTCGCTGGCATAATCCAGGCTGATCTGGATCAGGCTCAGCAGGGTCCCCAGGATGAAGGCCACCAGCACCGTCAGCTTGGCCTGCTTGAACGACAGGCGGTGGGTGAGAGAAATATCCATCGGCGGGGTGGTTTGCGTCCTGGGTTGCGGGCCCTCAAAGCATAGCCCATAGCACTGGATCACCGGCAGTAGCGTATATGAGGAGTAAGTCGTGGATTCCCCTTTGAACAGCTTTCTGCAGCGTGCCGACGCTGTGCTGCAACGCCTCGAACCTTTGTTGCCAGCCGAGCGCGTGACGCTGGACTGGCAGGCGGTGATCGCCGCGCGCTGGCAGCGCGAAGGGCGCACGGGTTATCTGCAGCCACTGCGCGTGAGTCTGGATCTGAGCCTCGCCGACCTGGTCGGGGTGGATACCCAGCGTGAGCAACTATCGCGCAATACCCAGCAGTTCGTTGCTGGCTTGCCGGCCAACCATGCGCTGCTCTGGGGCGCGCGCGGCACCGGTAAGTCCTCGCTGGTGCGTGCGCTGCTGGCCGCGCATGCGGACGCCGGACTGCGCCTGATCGAGATCGAGCGTGACCATCTGGCTGACCTGCCCCGGGTAGTGGAAGCCCTGGCCGGTCTGCCGCAGCGTTTCGTGCTGTTCTGCGACGATCTCTCGTTCGAATCCGGCGAGGGTGATTACCGGGTGCTCAAGAGCGTGCTGGACGGCTCGCTGGAACGGGCACCGGACAATGTGTTGCTGTACGCCACTTCCAACCGCCGCCACCTGGTTCCGGAGAAGGAGAGCGACAACGACAACTGGCAGCGCGTCGAGGGTGAGCTGCACCCGAGCGAGGCGGTCGAGGACAAGATCGCCCTGTCCGACCGCTTCGGCCTGTGGATCTCCTTCTATCCCTTCACCCAGGACCATTTCCTCGCTGTGGTGCGCCACTGGATTACCAGTCTGGCTGCGCAGGCCGGGTTGCAGTGGAGCTGGAGTCATGAGCTTGAGATTCTCGCCATCCGCTGGGCCCTGGGGCGCGGCAATCGTAACGGCCGCTGTGCTTACCAGTTTGCCCGCAGCTGGGTGGGCCAGCGTTTGCTGGAGATGCAGCCATGATCGATCTGCAGCAAGCCGGGCAGGGGCGTGAGGGCTATGCGCTGCTGGCTGCGCAACTGGAGGCGCTGCTGGCCGACGAGCGCGACTTCGTGGCCAATGCCGCGCAGTTCTCCGCCTTCCTGTTCCATGAGCTAGGCGACCTCAACTGGGCTGGCTTCTATCTCAATAAAGGCGAGCAGCTGGTGCTGGGGCCGTTTCAGGGCAAGGTCGCCTGCGTGCGAATTCCCTTCGGTCGGGGCGTGTGTGGTGCTGCGGCGAGCAGCCGGCAGACTCAGCGCGTCGAGGATGTGCATGCCTTCCCAGGGCATATCGCCTGTGACAGCGCATCGAACAGCGAGCTAGTGGTGCCGCTGATCAAGGACGGGCGCCTGATCGGCGTGCTGGACCTGGACAGCCCGAGCAGTGCGCGCTTCAGCCCCGATGATCAGGTCGGTGTCGAGCGGCTGGTGGCGATCTTCCTGCGCCTGACCGACTGCTGAGCATGAAAAAGCCCGGCTTGTGCCGGGCTTTTGGGTGAGACTGGTCAGGCCTTGCCGCTGACCTTGGCGACGACCTTGAGTTCGCCGGGTAGGAGGCTCTGTACCGACTCGCGCGCCTGGATGCGTCGGAAATGCGCGGCCAGCCCAGGCCAGCGCGTCTCGTCCGGCAGCTCGCCGCCATGCGCCATGTTCTGCAGCTGGCAGTAGATCGCCAGATCGGCCTGGCTGAGCGCGTCGTTGACGAAGTAATCGGCAGTGCCCAGGGTCTGTTCGAGATAATCGAAATGCTTGGGCAGCTTGTCATTCAGGGCTGCCTGTACGGCCTCTTCGTCGCAGCTCTGGCCCAGCATGGGCTTGAGCAAACGGTTACGGAACACCGCGAAGGTGCACAGTGGTGCCAGCTCGTAATCGGCGTACTTCTCCAGCCAGCGTATGCGTGCTGCCTGCACGGGGGACTGGCCGAACAGGCGTGGACTGTCGGGATACTGCTCTTCCAGGTACTGACAGATCACGCTGGAGTCGGCCAGGGTCAGGTCGCCGTCACGGAAGGCCGGAATGCGACCCAGCGGGTTGAGTTCGCGATACCAGTCGGGCTGGCCGAAGGGGGTGATGATCTCCAGTTGATAGTCCAGGCCCTTTTCCTGCAGACACAGGCGCAGCTTGCGCACGAACGGCGACAGCGGTGCACCGTAGACAATCCGGCTCATTGAGGCTCCTCGGCAGAGAATCAGTCGTAGATGTTCTTCTTCTTCCAGTCCTCTTCACCGAGTGTCTTCAAGCCCTCGGTGAGTTCGCTGGGTTCGTTTTCGACTGGCTTGGCTTTTTCCAGAACCACAGCATTGGCGCGCGCCAGCAGATCTTCCAGCTGTTTGAGCTGGGTCTTGTAGCGCGCGGGGTCGGGCTGCTTGCGCAGGTATTGCACGCCACGCTCGTAGGCCAGGCGAGCCTGGCCGGGGTGGCCCTGCTGCATGGATTGCTGGCCAAGGTTGCTGAAGAACTCGAAGTGCAGCTGCACCAGAAGGTGGCGCAACTCACCCAGCCAGCGCTTGGCCTCGTTAGCGGGCAGCACGCCATCCTGGGCGGCGCGGTTGATCTGGCCGTGGAGGTTTTCCAGCAGGAAGCGAATGTCTTTCGCCTTGGCTTCGGTCAGGATCGGCTGTGGCGGATTGCTGACCGGCGCACTGTCACCCTTGGCGATCAGCTCGCGCAGTTCGCTCAGACGGCCCATCAGGTTGATGTTCTGTTTGTCCAGCGCCAGCAGGCGTTCGCCGTAGTGCAGTTCGAAACGGCTGAGCAGCACCTTGAGTGCGGGGCTCATCAACTGCCCGGGCATGTTCTCCGACACGTCACGGCTGCGGCGCACCCGGTCATTCAAATCCGCCTTGAGCCTGGCTTTTTCGAGTTTGCTGTTCTCGACCATATGGTTGATATAGCCAATGACGAACAGCACCACTATGCCGGCGATAATCAGAGCGGTGATGACGATTGGGGACACCGTGAAAACTCCCTAGGCGCTTCTTGATGTGCCGAGTGTAGTGCCTTCGCCATTGGGCTGATAGCGCTGGATCAATTTATGAATCGAAGTCTTTGATTTAAAAAAAGTTTTGAATGAGGCTTGACGCTCTTCGGTCGGCTCCCTAGAATGCGCGCCACTTCAAGCGAGGACGGCAACGGATTCGCAAGAAGCCGGAAAGCTGTTGTAAGCTCCGGGCCACGTCCCCTTCGTCTAGTGGCCTAGGACACCGCCCTTTCACGGCGGTAACAGGGGTTCGAGTCCCCTAGGGGACGCCATTGCGGGAATAGCTCAGTTGGTAGAGCACGACCTTGCCAAGGTCGGGGTCGCGAGTTCGAGTCTCGTTTCCCGCTCCAAATTCTTGAAGTCTCACCTCGGTGAGGTTTCGGATAGAAGTCCAGGGTGTGGCAACACAGTCTGGCAATTCGGGAAGCTGTTATAAGCTCCTGGCCACGTCCCCTTCGTCTAGTGGCCTAGGACACCGCCCTTTCACGGCGGTAACAGGGGTTCGAGTCCCCTAGGGGACGCCATGCGGGAATAGCTCAGTTGGTAGAGCACGACCTTGCCAAGGTCGGGGTCGCGAGTTCGAGTCTCGTTTCCCGCTCCAAATTCACGAAACGCCACCCAATCGGGTGGCGTTTTCGTTTGTGCCGCAAGGCCATGAAAAAGCCCCGCATCAGCGGGGCTTTTTCGTTTCAGTGCTGGGCGCTGTCGTCGGGCAGGGCCAGCAGCTGTTTTTCCCGGTTCCAGTCGAACGGCTCGTCGTTCTCCTCGGCCTCGAAGCGGCGCTCGTCGAGGCGCTGGTAGAGGGCGATTTCTTCATCCGGCATGAAGTGCAGGCAGTCGCCGCCGAAGAACCACAGCAGGTCGCGTGGCACCAGATGGGCGATCTGCGGGTAGCGATGGAACACCTGGCTGATGATGTCCTGGCCCAGGTACTGGCTGCTCTCCGGATCGCTGGGCAGCTGCGCGACCAGCTCGTCGAAGCGTTCGAGGAACAGCGCGTGGCTGTCGTCCTCCACCTGTTCGGCTTCGCCCAGGGCGACCAGGATGCCACGCAGGTGGGCGAGCAGGGCGAGGTGATGGTCGAGGTAGTGGGTAGCCATGGTGCGAGTCCTGAAAACATGAGCGGACGCGGATTATAGAGAGGCACACCGTGCGGCGACAGGGCCGCCATGCTTGGCCGGATTGCCGCTTTCGGTACAGGGTGGCGCCGTTAGACTGGGGCAAACAGGGAGACATGCATGCAAGCCAGCCTCAGCCCCGCCCGCTTCATCGACAGCGATCACCCGCTGGTCATCGACTTTGCCGAGCGCTGGCGCGGTGCCAGTCGCGACCCATGCGAGCAGGCGGTCAACCTGTATCGGGCGGTGCGCGACGAGATCCGCTACAACCCCTACGTATTCAGCGCCGACCACGAGACGCTCAAAGCCAGCCACGCGCTGGCGGCGGGGGAGTCCTACTGCGTGCCCAAGGCTCTGCTGCTGGCGGCCTGTGCGCGGCACTGCGGGATTCCCGCGCGCATCGGCCTGGCCGACGTGCGCAATCACCTGTCCACCCCGCGCCTGATCGAGATGCTGCGTAGCGAAGTGTTCGCCATGCATGGCTACACCGAGCTGTTCCTCGAGGGGCGTTGGGTCAAGGCCACGCCGGCCTTCAACCTGGCGCTGTGTCGCCTGTTCAAGGTGGCGCCGCTGGAGTTCGACGGGGGCACGGACAGCGTGTTCCACCCCTTCAATGCCGAGGGCGAGCGCTACATGGAGTACCTAGTCGACCACGGCCAGTTCGATGATCTGCCGGTGGAGTTGTTCTTCGCTCACCTGCGCCGGTGCTACCCGCACCTGTTCGAGGTGGATTCGGCCTTCCTGCGCGGCGACCTGCAGGCCGAGGTCGCCGCCATGAAGCGCGTCGATAGCTGACATCAGCCCAGCGGGCTTCTTTTCGCGGCGCCGAGCGGGCAGGCTAGCCTGTAACCAGAGGTTGCAAATAGCCGCGCGCGACCTTATCTAAGCCATCCCCTTGCCGAAGTAAGCGCACACCATGACCTCCGCTCTGTCCATCCGGCAGCTGACCAAGACCTACGCCAATGGCTTCCAGGCCCTCAAGGGCATCGACCTGGAGGTGGAAGAGGGCGACTTCTTCGCCCTGCTGGGCCCCAACGGCGCCGGCAAGTCCACCACCATCGGCATCCTCTCCACCCTGGTGAACAAGAGTGGTGGCACGGTCGAGGTGTTCGGCCACGACCTCGACCGCGATCCCTCCGGCCTCAAGCGCTGCCTCGGCGTGGTGCCGCAGGAGTTCAACTTCAACCAGTTCGAGAAGTGTTTCGACATCCTCACCACCCAGGCCGGCTACTACGGCATCCCGCTCAAGCTGGCCAAGGAGCGGGCCGAGCAGTACCTGACCCAGCTCGGCCTGTGGGACAAGCGCAACAACGCCTCGCGCGAGCTGTCCGGCGGCATGAAGCGCCGGCTGATGATCGCCCGCGCGCTGATCCACCAGCCGCGCCTGCTGATCCTCGACGAGCCGACCGCCGGCGTCGACATCGAGCTGCGCCGCTCGATGTGGAGCTTCCTCACCGAGCTGAACCAGCAGGGGATCACCATCATCCTCACCACCCACTACCTGGAGGAGGCCGAGCAGCTCTGCCGTAACATCGGCATCATCGACCACGGCCGCATCGTCGAACGCTCCAGCATGAAGGACCTGCTGAAGACGCTGCACGTGGAAACCTTCCTGCTCGACCTCAAGGAGGCGACCCTGGTCATGCCGCAGCTGACCGGCTACCCGGCGCAGCTGGTCGACGACCACACCCTGGAAGTGCAGGTGGAGAAGAGCCAGGGCATCAACGACCTGTTCCGCCAACTGGCGGCGCAGAAGGTCGAGGTGCTGAGCCTGCGCAACAAGAGCAACCGCCTGGAGGAGCTGTTCGTCTCCCTGGTCGAGAAGAACCTGGAAAAGGTGGCCAAATGAGCCCGGAACTCGCCTCCAACTGGGTCGCCCTGCAGACCATCGTGCGCCGTGAAGTGCGGCGCTTCATGCGCATTTGGGCGCAGACCCTGCTGCCGCCGGCCATCACCATGGCCCTGTACTTCGTGATCTTCGGCCGCCTGATCGGCAGCCAGGTCGGCGGCGTGGGGCAGTACTCTTACATGGAGTTCATCGTGCCCGGCCTGATCATGATGTCGGTGATCACCAACTCCTACAGCAACGTGGTGTCGAGCTTCTTCTCCAGCAAGTTCCAGCGCAACGTCGAGGAGCTGCTGGTATCGCCGGTGTCGCCGCACACCATCCTGATCGGCTACACCATCGGCGGCGCCCTGCGCGGCCTGGCAGTGGCCTTGATCGTCACCCTGCTGTCGCTGTTCTTCACCCACCTGCAGGTACACCACCTGGGCGTGACCGTGCTGGTGATCCTGCTCACTGCCATCACCTTCTCGCTGGGCGGCTTTATCAACGCGGTGTACGCGCGCAACTTCGACGATATCTCGATCATCCCGACCTTCGTGCTGACGCCGCTGACCTACCTGGGCGGGGTGTTCTACTCGATCAGCCTGCTGCCCGAGTTCTGGCAGACGGTGTCGCTGGCCAACCCCATCCTGCACATGGTCAACGCCTTCCGCTACGGCATCCTCGGTGTGTCCGACATCAACATCGGCATCGCCATCGGCATGATGCTGCTGGCCAGCACGGTGCTCTACGTCGTCTGCATCCGCCTGCTGAAGAGCGGCCGCGGCATGCGCCAGTAAGCATCGCGTAACATTTGCGGCGGTCGGCAAGCCCGCCCGGCATCGGTAGACTCGACCACTTGGACAACAAGAGGTCGCTCGATGACAACCCGCCGCCGTCACGCCCTGTTCATCGCTTCTCTGCTCGCCATCGCCGCGCCTGCGGCCCTGGCCGAGCGACCTCCGCTGGTGGAAGTGGTGCAGCCCGAGCGGGCGCTGGTGCGTGATGAGCTGGTGACCTTCGGCTCGCTGCGTTCGGACGAGTCGACCATGATTCGCCCGGAAGTCGACGGCCGCGTCGCCAGCCTGCAGTTCCGCGAGGGCCAGGCGGTCAAGGCCGGCGACCTGCTGGTCAGCCTGGATGACGCCATCGCCCGCGCCGAGCTGGCCCAGGCGCGCGCCAATCTGGACCTGGCCGAGAAGAGCTTCGAGCGCACGCAGATGCTGTTCAAGCGCGGCGCCAGCAATGCGCAGACCCTCGACGAGGCGCAGTCGCAGCTGCAGGCGGCGCGCGCCAGCCTGGCCCTGGCCCAGGCCCGCCTGGACAAGACGCAGATCCGCGCGCCCTACGACGGCGTGCTCGGCCTGCGCCTGGTCAGCGTCGGCGACTACCTCAGCGCCGGCGACGATATCGTCAACCTGGAAGTGCTTGACCCGCTCAAGGTGGACTTCCGCATCCCGCAGAAGGCGGTCAGCCAGGTGCGCCTGGGCCAGGCCATCGAGCTGAGCCTGGATGCCTACCCCGGCGAGCGTTTCCGTGGCGAGATCATCGCCCTCAACCCGCGTCTGGACGAAGTTGGCCGCAGCCAGGCGTTGCGCGCGCAGGTGGCCAATGCCGATCAGCGCCTCAAGCCCGGGCAGTTCGTCAAAGTGTCAGTGATCCTCGCCGAGCGTCCGCAGGCCCTGCTGATTCCGGAAGAGGCGGTGATGCCGCTGGGCCAGCAGCTGTTCGTCAACCTGGTGGTGGACGGCAAGGTCGAGCGCCGACAGGTCCGCCTGGGCCAGCGCCAGCGCGGCAAGGCCGAGGTGGTCGAGGGCCTGGACGGCAGCGAGACGCTGATCAGCGCCGGCTGGCAGAAGGTCGCGCCGGGCCGCGAGGTGCGCAGCGAACCGCGGGGTGAGGTGCAATGAGCCTGTCCGACATCTGCATCCGCCGGCCGGTGTTCGCCACCGTGCTGTCGCTGATCATCGTGTTGCTCGGCCTGCTGGCCTACCAGCGCCTGGCGGTGCGCGAATACCCCAACATCGACGTGCCGATCGTCACGGTCAACGTCATGTACCCCGGCGCCAGCCCGGAGATCATGGAATCGCAGGTCGCCCAGCCGGTCGAGGACGTGCTCTCCGGCATCGAGGGCCTGGACTTCGTCAGCTCCATCAGCCGCTCGGAGAACACCCAGATCACCGCGCAGTTCCGCCTCGGCACCGACTCCGACGAGGCGGCCAACGACGTGCGCGACCGCCTGGGGCGGGTGCGCAGCCTGCTGCCAGACGAGATCGACGAGCCCATGGTGCAGAAGGTCGAGGCCGACGCCCAGCCGGTGATCTGGCTGGCCTTCTACAGCGAGCGCTTCTCCGCCATGGAGATCACCGACGTGATCGAGCGGGTGGTGCAGGATCGCCTGCAGACTATTCCCGGCGTGTCCGAGGTGCTGATCCGCGGTGCGCGTACCTATGCCATGCGCATCTGGCTCGATCCGGAGAAGCTGGCCGCCCATGACCTGACGGTGCAGGACGTGGAGGACGCCTTGCGCCGGCAGAACGTGGAGATTCCCGCCGGGCGCATCGAGTCGGTGCAGCGCGAGTTCTCCGTGCTGGCCGAGACCGACCTGCAGACCCCCGAGGAATTCAACCAGTTGATCCTCGACGACTCGCGCGGCTACCTGCTGCGCCTGGCCGACGTTGGCTACGCCGAGATCGGCGCCGCCGACGAGCGCACCCTGGCGCGCTTCAACGGCCGCTCGGCGGTGGCCGTGGGGATGATCAAGCAGGCCACGGCCAACCCGCTGGACATCTCCGATGGCCTGGAGCAGGCGCTGCCCAGTCTGCGCAAGCTGCTGCCCGAAGGCATGGAGATGCAGGTGTCGAACGACAACTCGCAGTTCATCCGCGAGTCGATCGACAACGTCTACACCACCATCTGGGAAGCGGTGCTGCTGGTCATCCTGATCATCTTCCTGTTCCTCCGCTCGCTGCGCGCCACCCTGATCCCGCTGGTGACCATCCCGGTGTCGCTGATCGGCGCCTGCGCGCTGATGGCGCTGATGGGCTTCTCCATCAACACCCTGACCCTGCTGGCCATGGTGCTGGCCATCGGCCTGGTGGTGGACGACGCCATCGTCGTGCTGGAGAACATCCACCGGCACATCGAGCAGGGCATGCGCCCACTGCAGGCGGCCTTTATCGGCAGCCGCGAGATCGCCTTCCCGGTGATCGCCATGACCCTGACCCTGGCTGCGGTGTACGCGCCGATCGGCTTTATGCAGGGCACGACGGGAAAACTCTTCACCGAATTCGCCTGGACCCTGGCCGGCGCCGTGCTGGTGTCCGGCTTCGTCGCCTTGACCCTGTCGCCGATGATGTGCGCCTACCTGCTCAAGGCCCATTCGCCGCAGCAGCGCCACAACCGCCTGTACAACGTCATCGAGCGCGGCCTGGAGGGGCTGAACCAGGGCTATGGGCGCCTGCTGCAGCGTGTGCTGCGCGCCTGGTGGCTGGTGCTGGTGGTGCTGGCGGCGATGCTCGCCCTGTGCGCCTGGCTGTTCCTCGGCCTGCGCAGCGAGCTGGCGCCGACCGAGGATACCGGTACCATCGTCGGCTCGATCAACGGCCCGGACGGCGCCACCCTCGGCTACACCAGCCGCTACGCCAAGCAGCTGGAGGAGGCCTACGCCTCCATCCCCGAGGCCAACCGCTACATGGTTATCGTCGGCTTCCCCACGGTGGCCCAGGGCCTGTCGTTCATGAAGCTGGAGGACTGGGACGAGCGTGAGCGCAGTCAGTTCGAGATCCGCGACGAACTGCTGCCCAAGCTGCAGGACATTCCCGGCGTGCGCGCCTTCCCGATCAACCGGCCGCCGCTGGGGCAGAGCGCGCGCAACCAGCCGGTCAACTTCGTGATCCGCTCCTCGCTGGAGTACGCCGAGCTACAGCCCTACGTCGAGCAGCTGCTGGCCGAGGTGCGCGACTACCCGGGCCTGGAAAGCCTGGACAGTGACCTCAAGCTCAACACGCCGCAGCTCAAGGTCACGGTCAACCGCGAGCAGGCGGTGGCGGTGGGTACCGACGTGGCCACCATCGGCCGCAGCCTGGAGAGCCTGTTCGGCAGCCGCCAGGTGACCCGCTTCAAGCAGAATGGCGAGCAGTACGACGTGCTGGTGCAGCTGCAGGACGTCGACCGCAGCAACCCCGACGACCTCAACCGCGTCTACGTGCGTGGCCGCGACGGCAGCATGGTGCAGCTGTCCAACCTGATCGAGGTGCGCGAGACGGTGGCGCCGCGCGAGCTCAACCACTTCAACCAGCTGCGCGCGGTCACGGTCACCGCCAACGTCGGCTCTGGCTACACCCTGGGCCAGGCGCTGGATCACCTGGAGGAGAGGGCACGGGCGATCTTCCCGGCCGACACCCAGTTCGACTACACCGGCACCTCGCGCGACTTCAAGGAGTCCGAGAGCGGGGTAGCGCTGATCTTCGTGCTGGCCCTGGTGTTCATCTTCCTGGTGCTGGCGGCGCAGTTCGAGAGCTTCCTCGACCCGCTGATCATCCTGTTCAGCGTGCCGCTGTCGATGGCTGGCGCACTGCTGGCGCTGACCCTGTTCGGCGGCACCCTGAACATCTACTCGCAGGTCGGCCTGGTGACCCTGATCGGGCTGATCACCAAGCACGGCATCCTCATCGTCGAGTTCGCCAACCACCTGCTGCGCGAAGGTCGCGAACTCGGCGAGGCGGTGCTGGAGGCGGCGCTGCAGCGCCTGCGGCCGATCCTGATGACCACCGGCGCCATGGTCCTCGGCGCGGTGCCGCTGGCCATCGCCAGCGGCGCCGGCGCCGAGAGCCGCCAGCAGATCGGCATGGTCATCGTCGGTGGCCTGCTGGTCGGTACCTTCTTCACCCTGTTCGTGGTGCCGACGCTGTACATGCTGCTGCGCCGCTGGCGGTCGATTAAGGTGGAGCAGGGCAAGGTGGGGTTGGCTTAGGGTGTTTGCAGGCGATGTGGATGGCGACTTTCGGCCAGAAGCCGCCATTCGTTTGTGGGAAGCTCGATGCGGTGAAACTTGCCGATAGCAGTCCACCAAGAACGCGAGCTTCTAGTGGTGACCCGAGGCACCACATAGCCACCTTGGAATTGATATCTTCAAGCCCGAAGGGCTCGTGCTGATGACGTGACTGCTCCTCTTGCTGCCCGTCATTCACTGCCTACTCTGTCTCCTATAGGTATTTCAGCCAACGAATGTCTCGTCGACGCGCCTTGAGCTTTGCAAACCAACGTACGGGCGGATACAGAGCAACGATTAGCAGTAGAGTGCACAGCCAGAGCGCCAGTACCGAGTCGAAACCGAAGAACCGCCCCTGGTTTTCTCCCCAGATCGCTACACAACCCAGGTAGAGCAGCTTCAGCACATAGAGATGCAGCAGGTAGAAGAACATGGGGGCGGCTCCAAACACTGCTAGCGGGCGACTCAGAATTCCCTGACCTCGGCGTTCGAAGAAGACCAGCAGCAACAGACCGATGCCCAATGTCAGTGCCAGGAAGAGCAGCGACGGCGGGTACTTAGTGATGTTCAGGAAGCTCATAGCTGTTTGCATTGCAGTACCGCCAGCAACCCAGGGCTTCTCGCCGTAGCCGTTGAACAGACGCAGAAGCACGAAACCACCCAGCGCTGCTCCGGCAGCAATCAGCAAATTGCGCTGACGGCGAGGTACATCTCCTGCTCGGCCAAACCAAGTGCCGGCGACATAGCCCAACACGATCACGCCAATCCACGGCAACAGCGGGTAAGAAGTGCGCAGGCGCATGCTGTTCGTGACCTCGATCCAGCCTCGGTCATGCAGAATCGACCATGGGAGGTAAGCCCAATCTCCTGGCATGAAATGGAGGTCATCGAGCAGGTTGTGCCCAGCTACCAGAATCACGCCAAGAACTATCAGTAGTGCCCGCGGCAGCCATACCAGCAGCGACAACGCCAGCATGCTAAGCCCAATAGCCCAGATGACCTGCAGGTAGATGACGCGGGGTATCAGTTGGAAGGTCCATGCGAAGTTCACCACGGTGATCTCGAGCACGACCAGGAACAGCCCACGCTTGAACAGGAAGCTGGAAACAGCTGATCGCCCATCGTGCTTTTCTCCATAGAGATAGGCCGATAGGCCAGTCAGGAGGACGAACACGGGTGCGCAGAGGTGAGCCAGCGTGCGACTGAAGAACAGCGCTGGCTCGGTTTGGCTCACATCCATTGGATCGCTTACCTGCATATGCAGGTAGAACGTTTCACGGACGTGGTCGAGCAGCATGAAGAGCATGACCAGCCCTCGAAGAGTATCGATGGACTGAAGTCGGGAAGGCGATTGCAGGGGCACGAAAATCTACCGCTATAGGTGGCCGGAAAATGACTGAAGGCAGGGGCTTACAGTTTCAGGTTCAGCGAGAGGTAAGCGCTGCGCCCCGGAGCAGGCGAGAACATGGCTTGGTAATCGTCAGCAGCCCAGAAGAACTCGTCATACCAGACGTATTCGTACTCGCGATCAGTCAGGTTCTTCAGCTGCAGGTCCACGCTAGCGTTCGGAGAAATGGCGTACTCGACGCTTGCGTCTAGCACGGCAAAGCCACCGTATTTGCCCTGTTCGTTCAGCGAATCAATATAGTAATCACCCTGAGCGCGAGCCTGCAGGCCAACGCTCCAATCCTGATTGATCTGGTAGTCGGTACCGACGTTGGAGACGTAGCGCGGGGTGGAGAACACCTCTTTCCCAGCCAGCGACTGCCCGGACGGTGCATAGGCGCTCCTGACCTTGGCTTCCTGATAGGCATGCGAGGCCCAGACGCTCCAGTCTTCGGTGAGGTAGGCATTGATCTGCAGATCGACACCACGCCGGCGGGTTTCCCCCAGCCCAACGTTGGTACCGGTGGCAGGCATGTTCGCCACCTCATCGGTAGCATCTTGCTGCCACACAGCGATGCGCGCTTCGCTGTCCACGAACGGAACGAACTTGATGCCGACTTCCATGCCGGTGTTAATCGACGGGTCGTAGCTCTGGGTTCCGGAGGTCACATACGCCGGGGCGCTGTTACCAGTCAGAATCTGGAAGGTGCGGCCCCAGTTGGCATACAGATTGATGTCTGGCGTCAGGCTGTAGACCACGCTCAGCTTGGGCTGCTGGATGGTTCCATAGTCCTGCAGGTCGGCCTCGATACCGTTTGGCAAATCGGTTTCGCCATAGAAACGATCCACTCGATAGGCCGGGATGATCTTCAACGACTCGGTAGGTTGGATCACGGCCTGCACGTAGGCGCCGTAGTTGTCGAGGGTGTAGTCGTCATCGTTCTGGATGCGCGCCGGCGGCACGTCGAAATCAGTCGGCACACTGTAGCTGTAGCGATAACGTCGGTATTCGTTGTCCTGGTGCTCGAAGTTCAGGCCACCTTCCAGGGTGAGCCAATCGTTGGTGAGCCAGCTGAGGTTGCTCAGCATTCCAGTCTGGCGCTCGTCCCACTGCCGACGCTGACGTGGGGCGTTCCCCACCTGATAACTGGTGAAGGTCACCCGGCGGTCGTCGTCGTAACGGTTGTAATAGACCTTGTTGCTCAGGCTCAGGTCCTCACTCATCTGCCAGTCAAGATGCAGCGCCACCTGGTACATGTCACGGTCAGTCGTGTCGTTGGCATTTTTGGGATCGGAACCGGTGCGGCTGGCGTGCAGCTCCTCGCGGGTCATGAAGCCTGGCTCATCTGCCTCATGGTGGTAGAAACGGGTCACTAGCCCCGTCTTCAGCAGACCCGCATCGTCGGTGTAGAACCATTTACCGCCAAGGGTGTACTTGTCGGAATCAGAGTGATCACGAAAGCCATCAGACTGCTGCTTGGCGATGAAGTAGTTCTGCGCCAAGTTCCCTTCTTCATGACCCGCTGCCAGTTGTATCTCACGGGTGTTGAAGCTGCCGTAGGTCAGACGGCTGTCGGTGTAGCTGCCGCCCTGGCGGGTGACGAAATTGATGTTGCCGCCGATGTTGTGCAGGCCATATCGCGCATCGTTGGTCCCACGCACCACCTCGATGTAGTCGAGGTCGAGCGGGAACACCATGTCGATGAAGCGCTGGTTTCCACTGTTAACGTTGCTCGGCACGCCATCGATCAGGGTCTTGATACCGTTGATGTAGCCCTCGCCATTGAAGGCACGGAAGGTGGCCTTGCCAGACTCTGCGCCTTGACGGGTTTCGGTGAGCTGGATGCCTGGCATCTGACCGAGTAGCTCCCAGCTGTTCGACACGTTCTGCTTTTCGATCTTGTCCGCACCCAGCACGTCCACTGAGGTCAGCACACTACTGCTGCCCGCCTGTACTACCTGCCCAGCGCTGTCGTTGATATTGATCGCGCCGAGGGTGATGGTGGATTCGCCGCCCTGAGCTGCATGGCCATTTGTGCTGGTTAGTGCTACTAGGATTGCCAGGTGGCCGAGTTCGTACTTCATCGTGCGTCCTTAGATGTTTCAGGAGTGGGCTGAGGTGCGCCGCGCAGAGTAAAAGAAGGCTTCCCGAGTGCAGTTGCGTTCGGGGGCGGAATGAGTAGACGTGTTATCAGAGGTAGGTGCGGGCCCATGGAGGTCTTGCAACCTCAATGAGTACGGCAGCGCTGCAGTTCCAATACTGATTGATTAGAAACAGTTAATGATATGTTATTTCATTCTAATTCGTAACAATAAAAATCCGAATTAGCACCCCTGAGGAGGATGCACCTGGAGGCGCTTGGCCGCTTCGGTCATCCTGAACTGCGCTAGCAGAGAATTGCTTAGGGAGACGCGACGCAGAAAAATAGACGGTGCCGTTAGCGGAATGATCTTGATTGCTACGGGCCTCATGTCCATGGCCCAGCGGTAGGCCAGAGGTCGCCATGACGTCCCGCTCGATGCATGCCTAAATGGCGGCTTTTGGCCGTTTTCTGCCCGTTGTTTCCAATCGCTTTAGGTCGTTGCGCTTGCCAAGAGAAGCATCTTCGGGCGGGACTACTGGTTCGCCGTGATCACTTGCATCGGCGGCGTACCGGCATCAGCTTTTCAGCGTCGATCGCTGCCTTGATCCAGCAGTTCGCTGATCCAACGGGTTTGCTGGGTGAGCGCCTGCACCTTGTCCTCAGGTACGGCCTGCCGAGCCTGGGCGAAGTGGGTCAGGGTTCGTTGCTTCAGCTGCAACAGACGCTGCCACTTGGCCAGAAATGCCGGGCTGCGTTCCTGCAATTGCAGTGGACCGAAGAACAGTTCCTGGGTGGTATAGCGCACCGGCCCGCTGCGTTCGGCGACGATGATTTCGTAGTTGAAGCGGTTTTCCCGCAGCACTTCCTCGTGGAGGATGCGGTAGCCATTGTCCATCAGCCATTGGCGCAGGGGTTGCTCGCCGCCGTTGGGCTGCAGGATCAGGCGCTCCTCGCCAGTGAGGCGCGACTTGTCGCGGTCGAGGATGTCGCGGATCGTCTCGCCGCCCATGCCGCAGAGGCTGATGGCGCTGATTCTGTCTTCCGGCTCGATCGCCGCCAGGCCATTGGCCAGACGCACGGCGATTCGCTGGCTCAGGCCATTTTCGCGCACGGTTCGCTGCGCCGCGTGAAAGGGCGTCAACGCCACCTCGCCGGCCACCGCCGCCGCGATGACGCCGCGCGTCATCAAGGCTACGAGCAGGTAGCCGTGATCCGAGCCGATATCGGCCAGCCGCGCGCCTGCCGGGACATGCGCCGCCACGCGCTCCAGGCGCTCGGACAATCTTTGTTCGTTCAACTGCTGCCTCTGCTCACCACGATCGTCCGGCACGGTGGGCCGGAACGGCGGGCGATTCTGTCGGGCAACAGTGGGCCTGGCAAATTTCTGCGACCAATGCCCTGGCTCGGCGTGCAGGGGCGATGCATGCACATGCCTGCTCATGGGGGTGTAGCGATTGAGCCGATGCGGATTGCTTTAGCCCCACTGCCACAAGTGGGAGAGGGGAGGTACCCGGGCTCTTAGGCGGGAAACTCCAGGATAAAGCGCGTCCAGCCCTCGGCCGACTCGCAGCGAATCGCGCCACCGTGGGCCTGGACGATGGAGCGGGCGATGGCCAGGCCCAGGCCGGCATGCTCGGTGCCGCCTTCGCGGCGTGCCGGGTCGGCGCGGTAGAAGCGGTCGAACAGGCGTTCGCGAAGATCAAAGGGAATCTCGGGACCCTGGTTGGCCACTTCGATGCGCACTCCGGCACCCTGTTGCGCGCTGCTCAGGCGCAGCTCGCCGCCGCGCGGGGTGAAGCGCAGGGCGTTGTCGATCAGGTTGCTCAGGGCGCGGTGCAGCAGGGCGCGGTCGGCGCTCAGCGTGGCCTGGCCGTCGACCTGCAGCTGCACCCCGGCTTCCTCGGCCAGCGGGGTGAAGTATTCGGCCAGCGCCTTCAGTTCCCGTTCCAGGGCGAGCGTCTCGCGGCGGGTCTGCAGCAGGCCGTTGTCGGCCTTGGCCAGCAACAGCATGTCGCCGACCATCTGCGCCAGGTGCTGCAGCTCCTCCAGGTTGGAGTGCAGGGCTTCCTGGTAGTCCTCCAGTGCGCGCGGCTGGCTGAGGATGACCTGGGTCTGGGTCAGCAGGTTGGACAGCGGCGTGCGCAGCTCGTGGGCGATGTCGGCGGAGAAGGCCGAGAGGCGGGCGAAGGCGTCTTCCAGGCGGGCTAGCATGGCGTTGAACGACGCGGCCAGCTCGCCCAGCTCGGCCGGCAGGGCGTCCGCCGGCAGGCGCGCGGTCAGCGAGCTGGCCGAGACCTGCTGGGTTACCCGGGTCATCTGGCGCAGCGGACGCAGGCCGCGGCGCGCCACCCAGGCACCGAGCAGGGCAGTAGCCAGGGCCGAGAGACCGACGCACAGCCAGATCAGCCGCTGCATCTGTTCGAGGAAATGCTGGTGGTGGGTGATGTCCAGCAGCAGGGTCAGGCGCAGGTTGCCCTGCTTCGCGCTCATCACCCGGTAGGCCGTGTCCTGGTGATTCCAGTGCTGCGCGTGCGGCAGGCTGTCCGGCAGCGCGCGGCTGCTGAACCAGACCTGGTCTTCCGGACCCTCGATGCGCAGCGCCAGTTCGGGGTGGCGCTGCAGCTCCTGTTCCAGTGCCGGGCGCCGCGCGACCAGCGCCGTGGTGCTGGTCACGCCCTGCAGCAGCTCGGTGAACACCACCAGCTTGCCCTGCAGCTGCTGCTGATCGAGTTCGATGAAGTGCATCTCGCTGGCGCGGTTGAACAGGGCGCCGGCCAGCAGCGCCACGGCGGCGGTGCAGGCGGCGAACAGCAGGGCGAGGCGGTTGGCCAGCGACATCAGGCGCGCGCCTCCAGCACATAGCCCATGCCGCGCACGGTGTGGATCAGCGGCTGGGCGAAGCCGTCGTCGACCTTGGCGCGCAGGCGGCGTATGGCCACCTCGATGACGTTGGTGTCGCTGTCGAAGTTCATGTCCCACACCTGCGAGGCGATCAGCGACTTGGGCAGGACCTCGCCCTGGCGGCGCAGCAGCAGTTCCAGTAGGGCGAACTCCTTGGCGGTCAGCTCGATGCGCTGGCCGGCGCGTTCGGCGCGGCGGCGTAGCAGGTCGAGGCTCAGGTCGGCCACCTGCAGGGTGTTGTCCTGCGGCGCGCCGTTGCTGCGCCGCAACAGTGTGCGCACGCGGGCGAGCAGCTCGGTGAAGGCAAAGGGCTTGACCAGGTAGTCGTCGGCGCCGGCCTCCAGGCCGCGTACGCGGTCCTCGACTGCGTCCCTGGCAGTAAGGAACAGCACCGGCACCTCCAGCCCGGCGCCGCGCACGCTGCGCAGGATCTGCCAGCCGTCGCGGCCGGGCAGCATCACGTCGAGGATCAGCAGGTCATGCTCGCCGGACAGCGCCAGCTGCTCGCCGCTGACGCCGTCGCCGGCCAGCTCCACGGCGAAGCCGGCCTCGGCCAGGCCCTGGCGCAGGTACTGGCCGGTCTTGGGTTCGTCTTCGACGATCAGCAGCTTCATCGGGGCATTCGCAAGGCAGGGGCGTTGCCGGCTTTATACGCCAGGCGCCGGGCTGAATGAACCCAGCTGACAAAGATGTAATCTTTGCGTCAGCTTGGCGCCAGTTGCCGCGGCCTAGAGTGAGGCATCTTCCATCCCCGGAGCCTCACTCATGTCCGCACGTCTTGTTCTGCCGCTGCTCTGTGCCCTCAGCCTGCCGGCGCTGGCCGACCAGAGCCATCACGCCTTCGGCAAGCCGGCCAAGGCCGTCGATGCCGATCGCAGCGTCGAGATCACCCTGGGCGACATGTATTACGAACCGGCCTCGGTGCAGGTCAAGGCTGGCGAGACCGTGCGCTTCGTGCTGAAGAACGAGGGCGCGCTGCTGCACGAGTTCAGCCTGGGCAACGCCGCCATGCATGCCGAGCACCAGAAGCACATGCTGGCGATGCAGCAGATGGGCATGCTGACGCCGACCTCCATGCAGCACGACATGAGCAAGATGGATCACAGCCAGCATGACATGAGCGGCATGCAGCACGGCAAGATGACCCATGACGACCCCAACACCGTGATGCTCGAGCCGGGGCAGAGCGCCGAGCTGACCTGGACCTTCGCCCAGGCTACCGGCCTGGAGTTCGCCTGCAACATCCCCGGGCACTACCAGGCGGGCATGGTCGGCAACATCGAGGTCAAGCCGTGAAGCGCCTGCTGCTTGCCGCCGGACTGCTGGGCCTGAGCCTGGTTGCCCAAGCTGGTCGTTATGAACTGGTGATCGACGAGGGCCAGGTGCACTTCTCCGACGGTATGCGCCCGGCGCTGACCGTAAATGGTCAGAGCCCGGCGCCGGCGCTGCGCTTTCAGGAAGGCGAAGAAGTGGAGATCGCCGTCACCAACAAGCTCGACCGCATGACTGCGCTGCACTGGCACGGCATCATCCTGCCCTACACCCAGGACGGCGTGCCGGGCATCAGCTTCCCCGGCATCCAGCCCGGCGAGACCTTCACCTATCGCTTCACCCTCAACCAGTCCGGCACCTACTGGTACCACGCCCATGCCGACTTCCAGGAGCAGGAGGGCATCTACGGCCCGCTGATCATCGAGCCGAAGAAGCGCGAGCCGTATCGCTACGACCGCGAATACACCGTGCTGCTGTTCGACTGGCAGGACGAGAAGCCGGAACGCACCCTAGCCAACCTGAAGAAGCAGGCCGACTACTACAACGACCAGCAGCCGACTCTTGGCGACCTGTTCCGCGATGCCAAACGCGATGGCTGGGGTGCGGCGCTCAAGGACCGCTGGGGCTGGGGCAATATGCGCATGGCCAAAACCGACATTGCTGATGTCAGCGGCTTTCGCTTCCTGGTCAACGGCCGCGACACCGAGCAGAACTGGACCGCGCTGTTCAAGCCGGGCGAGCGGGTGCGCCTGCGCATCATCAATGGCTCGGGGATGAGCTACTTCGACCTGCGCATCCCCGGCCTGGCCATGACCGTGGTGCAGGCCGACGGCAACGATGTGCAGCCGGTGGTGGTGGATCAGCTGCGCATTGCCGTGGCCGAGACCTATGACGTGATCGTCCAGCCGCGCGAGGACAAGGCCTACACCCTGTTCGCCGAGTCCATGGACCGGCGTGGCTATGCCCGCGCCACTCTGGCGCCGCGCCCTGGCATGCAGGGCGAAGTACCGGCGCTGCGCGAGCCGCGCCTGCTGACCATGGCCGACATGGGCATGGCCCATGCCGGTATGGATCACGGCGGTATGGATCATTCGGGCATGGCGGGTATGGATCATTCCCAGATGGCCGTGATGGACCACGCGCAGATGGCGGGCATGGATCACGGCGCGATGAACCACGCGGCCATGGCCCAGGCGAACAATCCGGACTACGCCGCCGGCAGCGGCATCGCCCCCGAGCCGGTGGACGGCGGGCGGGTACTGGTTTACGGCGACCTCAAGGCCATGCGCCCGGCCGCCGGGTACCGGGCGCCGGACCGCACCATCGAACTGCAGCTGACCGGCAACATGGAGCGCTACTTCTGGTCGTTCAACGGCGTGAAGTACTCCGACGCTGAGCCGATCCGCCTCAAATATGGCGAGCGGGTGCGCTTCCGCTTCGTCAACCAGACCATGATGAACCACCCCATGCATCTGCACGGTATGTGGATGCAGCTGGACAAGGGCAACGGCCAGTTCAACCCGCTCAAGCACGTGGTCAACGTGGCGCCGGGGCAGACCCTGGAAGTGGACGTGCCGGTCGATGCCATGGGCGAGTGGGCCTTCCACTGCCACCTGATCTACCACATGGGCAGCGGCATGTTCCGCAAGATCGTGGTGGAGGCGGCTGATGGCAGCACCCAGCCGTTCTACAGCGAGCAACCGGCGGCCAAGGAGAGCGAACATGCGCACCATTAATCTGCTGCCGGCCCTGCTGCTGGCCACCCCGGCGCTGGCCATGGAACAACATATGGACGCCATGCCGGTGGCCAAGCTGGCCGTGGACCATCTGGAACAGCGTCTCGATGGCGACGAGCAGGCGCTGGCCTGGGAGCTGGAGGCGACCTATGGCAACGATCTGCACAAGGCGGTGCTGAAGAGCAGCGGTGAGCGCGCCGACGGCGGGCCCACCGAGTCCAGCGAGACCCAGCTGCTGTACCGGCGCATGGCCAGCGAATTCTTCGACTGGCAGGCCGGCCTGCGCCACGATGACCAGCCTGGCCCCTCGCGCGCCTATGCGGTGCTCGGCCTCAAGGGGTTGGCGCCGCAGTGGATCGAGCTGGACGCCAACCTTTTCGTCAGCGAGCGCGGCGACCCCTCGCTGCGCGTCGAGGCCGAGTACGAGCTGCTGCTGACCCAGCGCTGGGTGCTGGAGCCCAAGCTGGAATACGACCTGGCCCTGGCCGACGACCGCGACCTGGGCGTCGGCGCCGGTGGCAGCACCCTGGAGGCGGGCCTGCGCCTGAATTACCGGGTCAGCCCGCAGTTCTCGCCTTATGTCGGCTACGTCTGGGAGAAGAGCTTCGGCCGCACGGGCGACTGGCTGCGCGAGGAGGGCGAGCATGACGAGGAGGGTGCCTGGGTGGTGGGCCTGAAGTTCTGGCTCTGAGCCCCGGGGCCGTAGGGCGGGTGAAACCCGCAAGCCACAATGCGCGGGTTTCACCCGCCCTACGCATAGCCTGTAGCCCGGATGAAATCCGGGGGGCTTGGCAGTCTGCTTCCCGGATTGCATCCGGGCTGCGGGTGACGAGAGGGTGGCGGGCATGGGGTACAATGCCCGCCGTTTTTTGTTTCTCAGGCCACCGCCATGCAGCATCCCGCCGAACACTCGCCGCTGGGCAAATCCAGCGAGTACGTTTCCCAGTACGCCCCCGAACTGCTGTTCCCCATTTCCCGCACCACCAAGTGGGCCGAACTGGGGCTGGAGGCCGGCAAGCTGCCGTACCAGGGCGTGGACTACTGGAACTGTTATGAGCTGTCCTGGCTGACGCCCTCCGGCAAGCCTGTGGTGGCCATCGGCGAGTTCGCCATCCCGGCCGACTCGCCGAACATCATCGAGTCCAAGTCGTTCAAGCTCTACCTCAACTCGCTGAACCAGAGCGCCTACGCCAGCGCGGCGGACGTCGAGACTGTGCTGGTCCGCGACCTGTCCGCCTGCGCCGGTGCGCCGGTGGCGGTGCGCGTGCGCAGCCTGGACGAAGTGGCTGCCGAGGGCGTGGCGACCTTGCCGGGGCGTTGCATCGACGACCTGGACATCGCGGTCAGCGACTACGCCCATCCTCGGCCGGAGCTGCTGCGCCGCGCCGACCAGGTGGTGGAAGAGGTGCTCTACAGCCACCTGCTGAAATCCAACTGCCCGGTCACCGGTCAGCCGGACTGGGGCACGCTGGTCGTCGATTACCGCGGCCCGCGCCTGGAGGCGGCGAGCCTGCTGGCTTACGTGGTGAGCTTCCGCCAGCACCAGGATTTCCACGAGCAGTGCGTGGAGCGGGTGTTCCTCGACCTGCAGCGCCTGCTGCAGCCCGAGCGGCTGACGGTTTATGCACGCTACGTGCGCCGTGGCGGGCTGGACATCAACCCCTACCGCAGCACCGAGGCCATCGCGCCGGACAACCGCCGGCTGGTGCGCCAGTAACGAAAAAGCCCGCCGATGCGGGCTTTTTGTTGTGCGGCCGGGCTAGATGCCCATGTTGGCCAGGCTCTGCAGGATATTGCGCAGGGTGCCGGTTAGGGTCGGGTGCTGGCTCTCGAAACGCTCCACCGCCAGGTTGACGCCGTCGACCAGGGTGGCGTCGGGATCGCTGGCCAGCTCCTTGGCTAGCTTCAGGTCGATCTCCTGCATCAGCTCAAGCAGCGCGGCGCGGTCATCCGCGTCCAGCGGGATATCGGCGGCGAGCTCTTCGCGCAGTTGCTGGAAATGTTGCTGCAGGCGTGCGGACATGGTCGTCTCCTTCTGGGCTACTGCAGAGTTGACCCGAACATCGTGTGCGGGTTCGCTCCCTCTGCCTGAAGGTTAATCCATGGCACCTGCGCCTGCCTGATCCAGGACAAGTTTTGGGTGTCAGGGTTTTTCGCCCTTGCTGCGGCGTATGGCCAGGTCATCCAGGCAGGTGGATAGCTCGCCGGGATGGTCGATTACCGAGTGCGCGCCCAGGCGGTAGAGCTCCAGGGTGGCCTGCGCGCGCCGCTTTTCGCGCTCTGCGGCGGACAGCGCCTGCCAGTCGCCCAGTGCCAGGCCGCACAGCGGGCCGCAGGCGGCCAGGCCGACGCACCATAGCCCGGCGTTAAGCCCGGCCTGCAGCAGGCGTGGCTCGCTGGCGATCAGTACACAGCCGTCCAGGCGCTCCACTTCGAGTTCGCCGAGGGCCTGCCAGATGGCATCCGGCGCCGGCCAGCGGCGCGCAGTGTGCTGGCGACAGCCGCGAACGCTGCGCGGCAGGGCGCTGGCCAGGGTTTGGGTGACGGCATCAGGCAGTTCGTCCAGCCAGGCGTGGGGCAAATGGCGGGTTTGCAGCTGCTGCAGCAGCTCGACTATCCCGGGCAGGGCCTCGGCTCGCTCGGCGGCGCTGGCTTGCAGGGCCGGCAGCAGGCGCGGGTCCTGGGGGTCGCTCAGGCCGCTGTGTTGCAGGGCGACCGGCAGGGTGCGGGTGCCATGGTCGACCAGGCAGCCGGTGAGGCCGAAGAGCAGGGCAGTGAACGGGGACTCTGGCATGTGACTCGTTTCCCGAAGCGGTCGGGGCAGGCTAACGAGCGCGTGTGACGATCCGGTTACGCGCCCATGACCTGGCGCAGCTCCTCTGGCACCGGCACCGAGGTGCCGCTGGCATGGTCGATCCAGACCAGCTTGCAGTGGCCCTCGCCGTAGCAGTTGTGCGGATCTTCCAGCGTGCGCAGACGGTGCTCCACCACCAGGCTGCTGCGCCCAACCGCGCCGGCGTAGAGCTCAATCACCACGGTGGCCGGATGTACCACCGGCTTCAGGTAGGTGTGCAAGGTTTGCAGGACCACCGGTCCCTGAGGTGCATGATCGATGTGGATGCCGACGCGGGTGAACCAGTCCACCCGTGCCTCCTGGACGTATTCCAGGTACACGGTGTTGTTGACGTGGCCGTAGTTGTCCATGTCGCCCCAGCGCACGGGAATGTGGGCGGTGTGGAGTAGGCGTTTATCCGGCATGCTGGAGTCCGCTATGCTGCTGCCTTATCAGGCCGCGATGTTTATACTGCGCGGCCTGGAAGGATTTCCGGTTGGCCGCGCGCCGCCACACTACTGATGCGATGGGGAGACTGCAAATGCGAGTGATCGAAGCGAGCTGGCTCGATCGTCTGGGCCGCCTGTGCGCTTGCGCCGTGCTGGCTGTACTGCCGCTGGCGGCGAATGCCGCCGACGAAGACCCCTGGGAAGGTTTCAATCGCCCGGTCTTCAGCTTCAACGATACCCTCGACACCTATGCGCTGAAGCCCGTGGCCAAGGGCTACCAGGCGGTCACCCCGCAATTCCTCGAAGATGGCGTGCACAACGTGTTTCGCAATATCGGCGACGTCACCAACCTGGCCAACAACCTGTTGCAGGGCAAGGTGCACGACGCTGGTGTTGATGGCGGCCGCCTGATCTTCAACACCACCTTCGGTCTGCTGGGCTTCTTCGACGTGGCCAGCGAGATGGGCCTGCAGCGCAACGATGAAGACTTCGGCCAGACCCTGGGGGCCTGGGGCCTGGGTAGCGGCCCGTACCTGGTGGTGCCGTTCCTCGGCCCGAGCAGCCTGCGCGACGCTCCGGCCAAGATCCCGGACAGCTTCCTCGGCCCTTACCCTTACATCGATCATGTGCCGACGCGTAACGTCACCCGCGCGGTCAACGTGGTTGATACCCGCGCCAGCCTGCTGTCGGCGGAGAGGATGGTCACCGGTGACAAGTACATCTTCGTCCGCAATGCCTACCTGCAGAACCGCGAGTTCCGTGTGAAGGACGGCGAGGTGGTGGACGACTTCTGATTCGTCCAGCGCAAACAGCAGAAAGGCGGCCTAGGCCGCCTTTCTCGTTTCAGCTCATCGACAGTATCGCCAGGCCGATCGCTGTGCGGCCATCTTCGAGTGGGGTAACACGGACCACTTCGGCGTGGGCGTCGAGGCCCTTGAGTTCGCTGTGTTCGGACGGAATGTGCACTCTCACCTGGTCACCCATGGCGACCTGGCAGTTGGCCTCCACCTGCATGCCGGTGCTGGACAGGTCGAGGCACAGGGCCTGGATTTCCTTACCGGCGTGATGCAGGGTGACCGGGGTTTCGAGTTGCATACGGATGAAGTCACGCTTCTCGCTGTAGGCACGATCATTCTGGCTCATGGACCCTGTCCTCTTGTTGTAAGGGTGCTCCCCGAGGGTCTTATAACCCCCGTCGATTTGAGGTGTAAAGGCGCTGGGCGACAATCGGCAGGCCGCTTGAATCGCCTGGAAGATGGGAGTACCGTCTGCGCCGTGAATCGTCCGAGTGCAGCTGTTTTCTCTGTATGCGGATGGCAAACCCAATCATTTTCCGGCGTCGTTTGCCTGGATGGCCCATGCATAAACCCAGCGCCAAGCTGCTGCTTATCGATGATGACGAGGTGGTGCGAGCGAGTCTCGCCGCCTATCTAGAGGACAGTGGTTTCCAGGTGTTGCAGGCCGGAAACGGGCTGCAGGGGCTGGAAGTGTTCGAACGCGAACAGCCCGACCTGATCATCTGCGACCTGCGCATGCCGCAGATCGACGGCCTCGAACTGATCCGCCGGATCAGTCAGATCAACAGCGAGATGCCGGTCATCGTCGTGTCCGGCGCCGGGGTCATGAGCGATGCGGTGGAAGCCCTGCGTCTGGGCGCTGCCGACTACCTGATCAAACCGCTTGAAGACCTGGCCGTGCTGGAGCACTCGGTGCATCGCGCGCTGGATCGCTCTCGTCTGCGGCTGGAGAACCAGCGCTACCGCGAGAAGCTGGAGGCGGCCAACCGCGAGTTGCAGGCCAGCCTGCACTTGCTGCAGGAGGATCAGAACGCCGGGCGTCAGGTGCAGATGAATATGCTGCCGACCACGCCCTGGGAGGCGGACGGCCTGCAGTTCGCCCATCAGATCATTCCGTCGCTGTACCTGTCCGGCGATTTCGCCGACTACTTCCGTGTCGACGAGCATCGGGTCGCCTTCTACCTGGCCGACGTATCCGGCCATGGCGCCTCCTCGGCCTTCGTTACCGTGCTGCTCAAGTTCATGACCACGCGTCTGCTCTACGAGTGGCGGCGTAACGGTGTGTTGCCCGAGTTCAAGCCTTCCGATGTGCTCGGCCATATCAACCGAGGCCTGATCAACTGCAAGCTGGGCAAGCATGTGACCATGTTGGGCGGCGTGATCGACCTGCAGAGTGGCCAGCTGACCTACAGCATCGGCGGGCATCTGCCGCTGCCGGTGCTGTTCAGCGAGGGCGAGGCCCGCTATCTGGAAGGTCGTGGTCTGCCGGTGGGGCTGTTCGAAGAGGCCAGTTACAACGATCTGGTGATGCAGCTGCCGCCATCCTTCAGCCTGAGCATGATGTCCGACGGCATTCTGGATCTTTTGCCCGGCGACACGCTCAAAGAGAAGGAAGCCGCGCTGCCCAGACTGGTCAGCGAGGCCGGAGGCACGCTGGATGGCCTACGCAGGGTGTTCGGGCTGGCCAATCTGCGCGATATGCCGGATGATATTGCCTTGCTGGTGTTGAGCAGGAACCTTGCATGAATCCTGGGAATAGCCCCGGTAGGATCCAGTTCGCTGAGCAGGACGGTACCTTCGTTCTGAAATTCATTGGCGAAGTCCGCCTGACCCTGTGTTCGGCGCTGGATTCAACGATCGAAAAAATCTTCTCGGCGCTGAATTTCTCGGCGATCGTCATCGATCTGACGGAAACTCGCAGCATCGATAGCACCACCCTCGGGCTGCTGGCCAAGCTGTCTATTTTGTCGCGGCAGAAGATCGGCCTGTTGCCCACCGTGGTCACCACCCACGAGGACATCACTCGTCTGTTGCAGTCGATGGGCTTCGATCAGGTGTTCAACATCGTTGATCGCCCAATTCCCTGCCCGGAGTGCCTGAGTGACCTGCCATCGCAGGATCAGTCGGAAGAGGTGGTCAAGGCCAAGGTACTGGAGGCGCACCGCATCCTGATGGGGCTCAACGAGTCCAACCGCGAGGCCTTTCACGATCTGGTGAACGCGCTCGAGCGCAGCTGACCTAGCCAACGAGCATGAAAAAGGGCGATATCTCAGCGGATATCGCCCTTTTTGTTTGCGCCGGGATTAGAGGCGAGCGGCCAGCAGCGCTTCCAGTTTCTCCTGGTCGCGGGCGAACAGGCGAATGCCCTCGGCTAGTTTCTCGGTGGCCATGGCGTCCTCGTTCAGCGCCCAGCGGAAGGCGCTCTCGTCCAGCGTCTGGCGCGGCTCGCCGACGCCCGCGTTGAGCTGGCGCGGCAACTGGCCCTGATCGTCAGCCAGTTGCTGGAGCAGCTCGGGGCTGATGGTCAGGCGGTCGCAGCCGGCTAGCTGCTCGATCTGGCCCAGGTTGCGGAAGCTTGCGCCCATCACCACGGTGCCGTAGCCGTTGGCCTTGTAGTACTGGTAGATGCGCGACACGGACTTCACGCCCGGGTCCTCGGCGCCTACGAAGTCGCGGCCCTCGGCCTTCTTGTACCAGTCGTAGATGCGTCCGACGAAGGGCGAGATAAGGAATACGCCGGCCTCGGCACAGGCCACGGCCTGGGCGAAGGAGAACAGCAGGGTCAGGTTGGTCTGGATACCGGCCTTTTCCAGTTGCTCGGCGGCGCGGATGCCTTCCCAGGTCGAGGCGATCTTGATCAGCACGCGCTCGCGGCCGATGCCGGCCTGGTCGTAGAGGCCGATGAGGCGCTCGGCGCGGCGCAGGGTGGCCTGGGTGTCGAAGGACAGGCGAGCGTCCACCTCGGTGGAAATGCGCCCCGGAATCACCTTGAGGATTTCCTGGCCGACAGCCACGCCGAAGCGGTCGCAGGCTAGGCCCAGGTCACCGGCGCAGCCGGCCACGGCCTGGTCAAGCAGCTCGGCATAGCGGGGCAGGGCGGCGGCCTTGAGCAGCAGCGAGGGGTTGGTGGTGGCATCGACCGGTTTGAGTCGGCTGATGGCGTCGAGGTCGCCGGTGTCGGCGACCACGGTGGTGTACTGCTTGAGTTGTTCCAGCTTGGAGGTCATGACGAGGCCCTGTCGTTACATGACCCCGACCTTACCCGAGCCACGCGGGGCGCTTCAACGTCTGGCGCGGGCTTTTCCGCTGCTGGCATCGGGCTAGGGGAGAGAAGCGCTGCCGCGCGCGCGGAGTGACCGTCTCAGTGGCCGGCGAGCAGTTCGATGGCCTGGTCGAGCAGGGCCAGCGGGTCGGTGGTCTTGTGCACGTCCACCGAGAGCAGCTGGCGGAAGCGCCGCGCCCCCGGAAAGCCCTGGGCCAGGCCCAGCACATGGCGGGTGATGTGGTGCATGGCGCCACCCTCGGCGAGGTGTCGCTCGATGTAGGGGCGCATGCGCGTCAGCGCCTCGGCGCGGCTGATCACCGGGTGGTCCAGGCCGAACAGCTGCTGGTCGACCTGCGCCAGCAGGTAGGGATTGTGGTAGGCCTCGCGACCCAGCATCACGCCGTCGAAGGTCTGCAGGTGCTGTTGGCATTCCTCGAGTGTCTTGATGCCGCCGTTGAGGATGATCTCCAGGTCCGGGAAGTCCTGCTTGAGCTGCGCGGCGACCTCGTAGCGCAACGGCGGGATCTCGCGGTTCTCCTTGGGCGACAGCCCTTCGAGGATGGCGATGCGCGCGTGCACGGTGAAGCTGGTGCAGCCGGCCTCGCGCACGGTGCTGACGAACTCGCACAGCTCGGCGTAGCTGTCCCGGCCGTTGATGCCGATGCGGTGCTTGACCGTGACCGGAATGTCCACCGCGTCACGCATGGCCCTGACGCAATCGGCCACCAGCTGTGGATGCCCCATCAGGCAGGCACCGATCATGTTGTTCTGCACCCGGTCGCTGGGGCAGCCGACGTTGAGGTTGACCTCGTCATAGCCATGCGCCTGCGCCAGGCGCGCACAGGCAGCCAGATCGGCCGGGTTGCTGCCGCCCAGCTGCAGGGCCAGCGGGTGTTCGCAATCGTGGTAGCGCAGGAAACGCTGGGTATCGCCATGCAGCAGCGCGCCGGTGGTGACCATCTCGGTGTACAGCAATGCCTGGCTGGACAGCTGGCGCAGGAAATAGCGGCAGTGGCGGTCCGTCCAATCCATCATCGGGGCGACCGAGAAGCGGCGAGATACCGTAAGGGGCGTGTTTTCTGGCTTTGATGCTAGTTCTGGAAGCATTGTGGCGGTCTGATATACGGCTGTTTTAGTCCGTTTTCGCTTGTTTCTTCGAGGCTATCGGTGCCATGTACCAAGTGATTTCAGTTATGTACCAAATTCGAAATGGCTACGATCAGAAAGCGGAAACGCAAGAGTGGGACCCACGGTTACACAGCGCAGATCCGCATCATAAGGAATGGCTCTCAAGTTTATCAGGAAAGTCAGGCCTTCGATCGGCAGTGGACTGCCAAGGTATGAGTGACTCGGCGCGAAGCGGAGCTCACTCCGCCGGGAGCCATCGGCAGGGGGCAACGCGCCAGGGCGAGCTGCTGAAGGACATGATCGAACGCTATCTCGAGGAGTACGAACGCATACGTCCTGCTGCGCTCGTGGTGCCGATTTTTCAGACAGAGATTTGAAGCTGGCGTGCTGCTCAAGCTGACCTAAAAGCCTGATCGCATCGTTTAGTGATCTCACTAGGCGATCAATTCGCCAAACCACCAGCGTGTCCCCGGGGCGCAGTGCTCTCAGGCGGAGCTCAAGCTCTGGGCGATCTGCCGCTGATGGTTTCTTCATAGATGAAGTTGCACTCAGGCAGAGTGAGGGCATCCCTTTGCAAGTCTAGGCTTTGATTGTCCGTGGATAGTCGGACGTAGCCGAATCGCTTTTCTATATTTTTTCCCGACCTAAGCTTGATTTGCATGCCATCGGCAATTGTCGGGTGCCTTTAAAAGCGGCATTCGTTG
This sequence comes from Aquipseudomonas alcaligenes, assembly GCA_900156135.1. Taxonomy (GTDB): domain Bacteria; phylum Pseudomonadota; class Gammaproteobacteria; order Pseudomonadales; family Pseudomonadaceae; genus Aquipseudomonas; species Aquipseudomonas alcaligenes_D. The sequence goes on from FTMP01000009.1 coordinate 69,680, forward strand.
CATCCGTCTGGCCCCTTAGGAGGCAAGTGAAAAATGTCCATGAAAGTGGTAAAGACGCAGAGTCTCAGCACAAACATGCCAGCGGATGTGTAAGAAGGATCTATGCCGAAATCCATGCTGTTTGCAGGGCCAAAACTTCGCGGTGACCTACTGCTAGTGACTGCGGTGATCCACGTGCTCGCGCTCGCGCTGCCTCTGGCGCTGCTGCATATCTACGACCGTATCCTGCCCAGTCAGTCCTATGGCACGGCTCTGGTATTGGTGCTGGGGGTAGGACTGGCAATCGTGCTGGAGGCGTTTCTGCGTTTTGGGCGGGTCATGTTGTTTTCACGCTTTGCCGCTCGTTATGAGGCGCAGACCTACCTGGGAGCTCTGGAAAGCCTGCTTAATGCGGATGTGCAGTCGGTCGAGAGGCGGGGCGCGCCAGCTGTCATTGATGCACTGCGCTCTATTGGTCAGGTGCGTGACTTCTGGTCGGGTCAAGCCGGTGCTGCACTGTACGAAACCCCCTTCGCGCTGCTGTACCTGGCGCTGATTGCCTATATCGGTGGTTGGCTTGTCGCAGTACCGCTGGTGCTGTTTTTGTGTGGCGTTGCACTCGCCGCACGCTGGAGTCGCACCATCGCCGATCTCGCCGGGCAGGCGGAGGAGCGTGACTGGCAGCGTCGGGCGTTGGCCTGGAGCAGTCTGTCGGGTTTGGCCGACATCAAGTCCGCTGGGGCGGAGGGGCAGGTAGCGGCCATCTACCGACGCCTGAACGCTAGCTATATGCAGCGCACTGCCAGCCTGGAAACCCTGCAGGGTTGGGTTCGGGAGAATGCCCAGGCGATCAGCCAGTTAGCCACCGTTTTGGTGGTGGCCTGGGGGGCTGTCGAGGTGGTGCATGGCCGGCTCAGCACTGGCGCACTTGCGGCCTGTACCATGCTGGTGGGCCGGGCGGTCGGACCAGTCATGGCGAGCCTCGGCTATTGGGCGCAGCTGGCGCGAATCAGTGCTGCCCAAGCCAAGGTCGACGATCTACTGGGCACTGAAATCCAGGGCCGTTCGCCCACTCCGGTGTCAGGCGAGAGCGCCCCGATTGCTGTCGGTGAACTGACTCTGACAGCCCCAGGCTGGTTTGCGGGGCCTTTGCGCATCGAGGCTGGCGAAATTGTTCATGTACGTTCGGCCAGCGCGACCGACGCTTCTCACCTGCTGTCGGTGATCGCCGGGCTTACCAGAGACGAGCGTATTCAGGTGCTCCTCGATGGCCAGCCCATCGAGCGCTTTGCTCGTGCCGATTACGCTCGGGCTGTGGCGCTGGTCACCCGGCATCCGGCCCTGGTGCCTGGGTCCATCCTGAACAACCTGACGCTGTTCGATCCACGCTGTAACGGCGAGGTAAAACACTTCTGTGAGCTGCTGGGTCTGCAGCCCTATCTCGACAGGCTGCGCCATGGTGTCCTCACCGAGGTTGGGCTCGGTAAAGCGGAACATCTGGACGAGGGTATTAGCCAGCGTATCGCGCTCATCCGGGGACTTTTGCGCAAGCCGCGCATTTTACTGCTCGATCATGCCGCTAGCGGCCTCGATCTGGACGGCATCAAGCGCCTGGCTGAGGTGCTCAGGTCGCTGCAGGGCAACACAACGGTGCTGCTGGTCTCCCACAAGGAAGCACTGGTGGCCGCCTGCACTCGGCAAATGGTCATCGAAACAGGCGAGGTGGGCGCATGAGCCAATTCATCCGTCCGACCGAGTCACTCAACTATGCGAGCGAGGCCGTTCGCCTGGACGACATTCGTCAGGTGTTGGGCTCGCAGCGGCTGGCGCAACCCATGGCCCGCTGCATTGCCCCGCTACTGGTGTCGCTTGACTGGTTTGGCGCGCCACAAAGCCTATTGGAAAGCCTGCCCCAGGTCGGACAAGAGCTGACGTTGGCGGATCTGCAAGAGCTGCTGGGGCATATCGGATTTCAGAGTCGAGTACAGTCCTGGAGCCCCGAACGTACCTTGACGCCTGCCAGTCTGCTGCAGCGTGGCGAGGCTGTACTGGTCTATCTCGGCCGGCATAACGGCCAGGAGTACTGGCACGACGGTGACAGTGTGCTCACGGCGTTCCAGCCTCGCACAGGTGATCTGCTGCTGAAGGTTCGTAAAGACGCCGAGTATCAACCGATCGATGCCGCGCAGGCGGGCTGGCTGACCAGGCTTGTGCTGACTGCACGCCGGGAGCTGTCAGGAGTGATGCTGGTCAGCCTGATGACCAACTTACTGACCTTGTCGATCTCGCTGTTCACCATGTTCGTATACAACAGCATCATCCCCAGTGGGGCCATGACCACGCTGGTAACCGTCACCTTGGCCGCCGTTATTGCCGTACTGGGTGGTTGGGGTCTGCGCCTTGCTCGGGCCAAGGTGCTGGCGCAGATGACGGCCTGGGCTGGCGCTAAGATCGGCAACCTGGCCTATCGCAAGACACTGGGTTTACCGCTGGAAATTTCCACCCGTGTCGGGGCAGACAGCAACCTGTCCAGGCTGCGCTCGATAGAAAGCGTCCGCCAGTGGTTTGGTGGCGCCGGCGGTGCGGTGAGCGCCGACTACCCCTTCGCCATCATCTTCCTGCTGGCGATCGCCTTGCTGGGTGGCTGGATCGTGCTGGTACCGCTCTGCAGCTTGCTGCTGTTCGCTGCGCTGGCAAAACCCATGGCATGGTATGTCGAGGGGCGCGCCAAGCGGGTCGGCGTGGTCTCCAGTCCGCTGAACGATATCTGCGCGACGCTGGCGCAGCATCTACGTGGCCTCAACGGTGTGGCGGGCTCGGTAATGTGGCACAAGCGCATCGCCGAAATGGTCGCCGACGTGGCTGAGGCAAACCGCCAATACGCACAGGCTACGGGGCTGGCACAGGTACTGGCGCAGAGTCTGGCGTCGCTGACTGTGTTGGTGACCATGGGCGTCGGAGTAACCCTGGTGCTGCAAGGCACGATGAGCAGTGGCGGGCTGATCGCCAGCATGATGTTGATCTGGCGAATCACGACTCCGGCCCAGCAGATGTTTGCCAACCAGGTGCGCCTGCGCCAGTTGACCGACTCGACCCATCAGCTGGATCGATTGCTGCAGACGGCGGGCGAGATGGCCAACCCGCAGAGTGTGGCGCCGATCAACGAACTGCACCACGACATTCAGATCGATCGCTTGTACTACCGCTATAACGCCGAGCGCGAGGCCGCGCTGAATGGCGTCAGCCTCGTGATCCCGGCCGGCCAGCTGATTGCTGTGGTCGGCCCCAACGGGGCCGGCAAAACCACGCTGCTGGAGATACTGGCTGGTATTCGTCAACCGCAGAGCGGCCGGGTGCTGGTCGGCGGGCGTGATATTCGCCAGTTCGACCCGGGCGACTACCGCGCCTGGACCGGCTACCTGCCACAGCAAGTGCATGGCCTGCCCATCCCGGTTCGTCAGGCCCTGAGCCTGCGCTATTCGGTGGCCAGCGACGCACAGCTGGGCGAAGCCCTGGCACGGGTTGCGGGTGAGCAGTGGTGGCAGCTGTTCGGTGCCAGCTCGGCCGAGGAGGGGCTGACTCAGGTCATCGATCCCTGGTCGGAGAATCCCGATGATGTCCGCAACCGCATGATCGTACGTCTTGCCTCGGCCACCTTGGAACCACCAGCGATCATCCTTCTGGATGATCCGATTGGTGATCGCGATCCCATCTTGGATGGCTATCTGCGCGAGCTCCTGAACGCTCTGCGTGGTCGCAGCACCATTGTCATGGCGACCCATCGTGCGGATCTGATCTGCCTGGCCGATCAGATTGCTGTTCTGAACGAGGGAGGGCTGGTGCATTTCGGCCCGGTCGCACCGCAAACACAGGATGCCCTTACCGCTCCCACCGAATCGACCGGCGAATGACCATCATGAATAAGAATGAAACTCCAGAAATCATCGATGTAATCGCCGCCGATCAGAGCTTCAGCGCGCGTATCGACAACCTGCTTGATGATTCTCGACAGACTTTGCTGTTGCGCAGGACTTTGCTGGCGGTGGGGTTGCTGGTGGTGATCTTCATTGTCTGGGCGAGTCTGGCCCAGGTCGATGAGCTGGCCAAGGCCCATGGTGATGTCCAGCCCGGCGCTGGCGTGCAGTCACTGCAGGTAGAGGAAGGCGGCACCATCGTCCGTCTGCTGGTGCAGGAAGGTCAGGCCGTCCAGGCTGGGCAGGCGTTGGTCGAGTTTGCGGCAACCAACCTGATCAAGGAAAAGGAGCAGAACGAAGTCAAGCTGACGTCGGCGCTGATCGACCGTGAGCGTCTCAGTGCGCTGCTGGATAACCGCGAGCCCGATTTCTCCGCATTTTCCAAGTTCCCCAATATGGTTCAGCAGGGCAAAGCATCGTTCGTCATCCAGCAGGCTGGGCGCCGCTCCCTGGGAGATGCCAAGCGCAGCGCGATTGTCCAACAGCAACGCCTGATCGATGGCATGCAGCGCGACAAGGCGCTACTGGCCAAGGAATTGGCAGAGGCGAGCAGTCGTCTGGCCCGACTGGAAGAGGGTGCACGTAAAGGCCTCGTGAGCAAGTTGATGCTTAGCGATGCACGCCAGCAGGTCACCGCCGTACAAGAACGACAGTCCGAGCTGGCCTCGCGCATGGCATCCGCCCAGGACCAGATCACCACCCTGGAGGCGGAAGCCAAGAGCGTGGATGCCGAGTTTACCCAGAACATCAGTATCGAGCTTGGCAAGACCACCGAGCTGTGGCGCGAACTGCAGGCCGAGGAACGGGCACTGGCACAACGGGGCGCTCGTTTCGAGATCAAGGCACCCGTTGCGGGGGTGGTGATGAACCTGCCGCAAACCAAGCAGAACGCCGTCATCGCTCCGGGGGGGGTGGTCGCAGAGATAGTACCTGCCGACCAGGATGTGGTCATGGAAGTCATGGTTCAGCCGCGTGACATCGGTTTCATTCAGCTCGGCCAGCGCGCAGTGGTCAAAGTCGATTCCTTTGACTACAGCCGTTTTGGCTCGGTGCTGGGCACTGTTACGCGGGTTTCGCCTACCTCTTTCAAGCTCAAGGAAAATGGCGCGAGCTTCTACAAGGTGCAGATCAGCCTGGAGCATCCTTATGTCGGCAGCAGTTCGCGCCGGATCATCGCTGGTATGACGGGTGAGGCGGATATCGTCACAGGCCGCAAGTCGGTGATTCAGTACCTGTTGAAACCCATTTTCCTGACGGCAGACACTGCTTTTCACGAACGTTGATTCAGGCGGCGCAGGAGCGCTGAGCCAGTTGCCGGGAGGCCGCCATGGACAAAAAGCAAACGCCAGCAAACTCTGCTACCGGTCGGGATTTGCCCTCAGAGCAGGCTGCGCGACTCAAGGCACGCGACACGAGTCTGGGGCAGATGCAGGATGCACTGCCAGTCAGCGAAATCGGCTGGAGTACCAGCGAGTCCACACTTGACTTGAGTTCCGAGTCCGAAACTGCGCCAGAGGCCCCGATGTCCTCACCGGAGCCCTCCGCATCACCGGAACCCGATACTGAGAGCGGGGCTGTTGCGTTACCACAGGCCGAAAACGTGACACCTGATCTGCCGCCGCTGGCTGGCTCTGTCAGCGCTCCACAGCAGGAAATCACTGCCAGCGCAGCCGCCTGGATGGGGTACACGGGCGAAATTCCCCCAAACCAGCCGCCGAGTGAACTGGCGAACAAGCTGGTAGAAGGGCACTTCGTGATTACCGATCTGCCTAGTGCCGCTGGTCTAAAGGCCCTATCCCCGGGCGATTTGGCCCCCCAGTCGCATGGACAGCCGCAGCCTCATGCGCAACTGGACGTTCATTTGCAAGCTCAGGTTCCGTTGCAATCCGTGTTGAGTAGCACGCCTCTTGGGGTGTCCGGTGATTTCCTGGGCCAAGTAGACGAAGACGGTCGCCAACTCGCCAGTGGAAAGCTCAAAGCCTCTGGTGCGCAGGGTGCTGTGCAGTGGCAGGTTGATCACACGGCCGGGCTCTACGGCCATATCCAGCTGGCCTCAGACGGCCACTGGACCTATGTGTTGAATAATGGATCCGCGGCTGTACAGGCCCTGATCGATGGGCAGCAGGTCAACGATCAGTTCATCGCGTCGGTGACCGATTCTGCCGGTCGTGTGCAGCAACTACCAATCAGCATCGTCATCCAGGGCGGCTCCGATAATGCCTTCATTAGCGGACAGAACCTGGGCCAGATCCAAGAGGACCATTCGGTGCTTGGCGGCCTGTTGCGGGCAGGCGGCCAACTGACCATCAGCGATCCAGATGCCGGGCAAGATCACTTCACGTTACAGAACAATGTGGTTGGGGTTTACGGCACATTCAGTATCGATGCGGCGGGGCACTGGACGTACGCGGCTGATAACAGCCAGACGGCCATCCAGCAACTCAAGGCTGGGGGCACGCTTACCGAAAACTTCATCATCAGCAGCGCTGACGGCACCCGCCACAGCGTGAGGGTGACCCTCACCGGCACCAACGATACGCCGACGCTGACCGCCCAAAGCCAGAGCGTTACCGAAGACGGCGCGCAGCTGACCGGCCGCATGGTCGCCAGCGACGTCGATACGGGCGACACGCAAGCTTTCAGCACCCAGAATCCGCCTGCCGGTTTTACCCTCAACGCGGATGGTAGTTACAGTTTCGACCCTGCCGATGCCGCTTATCAGCATCTCGCCGCCGGCCAAACCCAGACCCTGACGATCCCGATCACGGTGACTGATAGCTCAGGTACGACCAGCACGCAGAACCTGAGCATCACCATCACCGGCAGCAACGACGGCGCCATCATCGGCGGTAGGGTTGCAAACAATGTCACAGAGGACTCCGTGGTCTCCACAGGAGGCATGCTCAGGGCCGGCGGCCAACTCACCGTTGTCGATCCAGACGCCGGTGAAGCCATCTTCGTGGCGCAAACCGGCGTCACCGGTTCAGGTCACTACGGCAGTTTCAGCATTGATGCGAGCGGCCATTACAGCTATACCGCCGACAACACGCAAAACGCCATCCAGCGACTCAAGGCTGGAGATACGCTGACCGACCGCTTCACCGTGGCGACCGCAGACGGCACGCAGCAAGTGGTCACTATCACCATCAACGGTGCCGAAGACAGGCCCGTGCTACATGCGCAGACCCACGCCGTTACAGAGGACGGCGCACGGCTCACCGGCCAGATGCTTGCGACCGATGTCGACGCAGGCGATACCCAACGCTTCTCGGTCGCTCACCCAGTCGCTGGTTTTGTTCTCAATCCCGATGGCAGCTTCAGCTTCAATCCGGCAACTGCGTCCTACCAACATCTGGCTGCGGGCCAAACGCAAGATGTCGTCATCCCCGTCACGGTCATCGACAGCGCGGGGGGAACCAGCACACAGAACCTCACCATCACGGTTACTGGTAAGAACGACGGTGCAACAATTTCTGGGGTAAACACAGGCAGCACCGCCGAAGACAATGGACAGGCTGTCACCGGCCAGTTGACGGTGGCGGACGTGGACGATGGCCAGGCGCACTTCGTCGCACAAAGCGGTTCGGCAGGAACATATGGCACCTTCTCCCTGAACGAACAGGGCCAGTGGAGCTACGCCCTCGACAACAGCAAAGCCTCCGTACAGGCCCTGAAAACCGGAGATAGCGTCACTGACAGCTTCACGGTGACGAGTGCCGACGGCACTACGCATCAGGTGACGGTGACTGTCACGGGTAAAGACGATGGTGCGCTGATTGGTGGTGCTGATACCGCCAGCGTCACCGAAGATGTGAGCGTTACCGCCGGTAAACTCGAAGCACAAGGGCAGCTGACCATTACCGACCCCGATGCGGGTCAGAACCACTTCACAGCGCAGAGCAACGTTGCCGGCACCTACGGCACATTCAGTATCGATCAAGCAGGCCACTGGACCTATACCGTCAACAACAGCCAGGGCGTTGTGCAGCAGCTGAAGACAGGCGATTCGCTGATCGACTCCATGACAATCGCCAGCGCGGACGGTACGACGCACACTCTCCTCGTCGCGATCCAAGGCAGCAATGACGCCCCGATCCTGACTGCCCAAGCCCAGTCCGTCACCGAAGATGGCGCGCGACTCACCGGCAACATGGTCGCCACCGACGTTGACCAAGGCGACACACAATTCTTCAGCACCCAGAATCCTCCTGCCGGCTTCACGCTGAACCCTGACGGCAGCTACAGCTTCGACCCTGCGGATAGCGCCTATCAGCACCTCGGACTCGGGCAGCCGCTGGTGATCAGCATCCCCATCACCGTTACCGACAGCGCCGGGCTTACCAGCAGCAAGAATCTGGTCATCACTATTACTGGTAGCAACGACGCACCACAGCTTGCGACCACGCCGGTAAAAATTCTGGAAGGCGCCGCGCCTATTCAGGGGCAACTCACGGCTACCGACCCGGATACCGGCGATACGCTCACCTACCGTGCCAACGGGCCGGTCGCCGGATTTACTCTCAATCCCGATGGGTCGTTCAGCTTTGACCCGGCGCACGCCGCCTACAACACCCTTGGCGCGGGGCAGGAGCGTGTGGTCTCCATTCCGGTGACCGTGGTCGATGGCCACGGCGGATCAACGACACAGAATCTCGACATCACCGTCACCGGTACCAACGATGGCCCAGCTATCACAGCGATACCGCAGACCGTCAAGGAAGGCGATGCCCTGCTGAAGGGTCAACTCATTGGCACCGATGCAGACAGCGGCGATACGCTGACCTACAGCACCACTGCCAAGCCTGACGGCTTCACGCTCAATGCCGACGGCTGTTACACATTTGACCCGGCACATGCGGCTTACGACGACATCGGTTTAGGGCAAACCCGCGTCCTTACCATTCCAATGACGGTGAGCGATGGGCATGGCGGCACGGCCACCCAGAGCCTCCAGATCACCGTCATTGGCACCAATGATGCCCCGGTCATGGTGGCGGAACCTGCCCGCACCACAACGGAAGACAGTGCCATTCTCCACGGGCAACTCGCAGCCACCGACCCCGACCACGCCGATACGCTAACCTACCGCGCCACGGCCACAGTGCCGGGGTTCCTGATCAACCCCGACGGCTCCTACACGTTCAACCCGGGGCAGGGGGCTTACAACCATCTGGCGGCGGGGCAGACCCAGGTGCTCAGCATCCCCGTTGAAGTAACCGACGGCCACGGCGGCACCGGCACCCAGACCTTGCAGATCAGCATTACTGGCGCTGACGACGGCCCGTCTTTCGTGATTGCCGGCACCCGGTCCGCCACCGAAGGCGGCCCTGTTCTCACCGGGCAACTCACGGCAACCGACCCCGACAGCGGCGACACGCTCACCTACGCTAGCGGTGCCCAGGTCGCTGGCTTTGCCCTCAATGCCGACGGCAGCTACAGCTTTGATCCGTCCCACGCCGACTACGACTCACTGGGTGTTGGCCACAGCAAGACCGTGTCGGTGCTGATCACAGTTACCGATTCGCAAGGGCAATCCGTCACCCAAACCCTGCGAATCACCATTGCCGGCAGCAATGACAACCCGACCGTGAGCGCCGTTGCGCCCAGCACGGTTGCCGAAGACAGTGCCGTGCTGCAAGGCCGCCTCACCATCGCCGATGTCGATGCGGGCGATACGCTGACCTGCCGCACCTCTGCCACCGTTGCGGGCTTCAACCTCAACCCCAACGGCAGCTACACCTTCGACCCCGGCAACCACACCTACGACCACCTTGCTCCGGGGGATAGTGAAGTCCTGAGCATTCCGGTCACCGTCAGCGACGGTCATGGCGGCTCTGCCACCCAGACGCTGCAAATCACCATCACCGGCAGTAACGACGGCCCTGCTCTCACGGTGGTGGACCAAACCGTCCGTGAAGGTGCGGCCGTGTTGCGCGGACAATTTGCCGGCACCGACCCCGACCGGGGCGACACGCTCACCTACAGCACCAGCGCCACGGTGGCCGGCTTCACGCTCAATGCCGACGGCAGCTACAGCTTCGATGCTGCCCATGCTGCCTACAACAGCCTCGGTGTCGGCCACAGTCAGGTGGTTTCGATCCCGGTCACAGTCACTGATTCACAGGGTGCAACCGCCACCCGCAGCCTGCAAATTACGGTTGAAGGCACTGACGATGCACCTGTGCTCACCGCCACGCCGCGCAGTGTTAATGAGGGCGACGCCAGCATTCAGGGCCGGCTAACTGCGACCGACCCCGACGTCGGCGATTCCCTGACCTACAGCACCACGGCCACAATCGCCGGCTTCCGCCTGACGCCGGATGGCAGCTATACCTTCGATCCGAGCAACGCCGCCTACAACAGCCTCGCAGCTGGAACGTCGCAAGATGTCACTATCCCAGTCACCGTATCTGACGGACATGGCGGCACGACCACACAGAACCTGGTCATCACGGTTGCTGGCGTCAACGATGCCGCCCACATCAGCGGCGCCCGTACCGGCACCGTCACAGAAGACATTGGCGCCCCTGCCGGGAAAATCACCACAACCGGCACCTTGACTGTGACCGATCCGGATGTCGGACAGGATCACTTCGTCGCGCAGACCGCCATCACCGGTACCTACGGCAGCTTCAGCATCGACGCACAAGGGCACTGGACCTACACCGCCGACAACACGCAAGCCGCCATCCAGGCGCTCAAGCAAGGCGTGACGCTGACAGACGCACTGACGGTTCACAGCGCCGACGGCACCTCACAAACCATCACGGTCAACATACTTGGCACCAACGATGCACCGACGCTCACCGCCCAAAGCCAGAGCGTTACCGAAGATGGCGCCCGGCTCACTGGCAAGATGGTCGCCACTGATGTCGACCAAAGCGACACACAGGCTTTCAGCACCCAGAATCCGCCTGCCGGTTTTACCCTCAACGCCGATGGCAGCTACAGCTTCGACCCTGCAGATGCCGCTTATCAGTATCTCGCCGCCGGCCAAACCCAAATCCTGAATATCCCGATCACGGTGACAGACAGCGCTGGTGCGACCAGCACGCAGAACCTGAGCATCACCATCACCGGCAGCAACGACACTGCTGTGGTGAGCGGTCGAGTGGCCAATTCGGTCACTGAGGACGGTGTGGTCTCCACGGCCGGCATGCTCAGGGCCGGCGGCCAACTCACCGTTATCGATCCGGACGCAGGCGAAGCCGTTTTCGTTGCTCAAACCGGCGTTAGCGGTGCTGGCCCTGGCCACTACGGCAGCTTCAGCATCGATGCGAGCGGGCATTACAGCTACACCGCCGACAACACGCAAAACGCAATTCAACAGCTCAAGGCTGGCGAGACGCTGACCGACCGTTTCACCGTGGCGACAGCTGACGGCACGCAGCAGGTGGTCACCATCACCATCAACGGCGCCGAAGACAAGCCGGTGCTGCAAGCGCAGACCCACGCCGTCACCGAAGACGGCGCTCGTCTGACCGGCCAGATGCTGGCTACCGACGTCGATGCGGGCGATACCCAGCGCTTCTCAGTCGCTCACCCAGTCGCAGGCTTTGTCCTCAATCCCGATGGCAGCTTCAGCTTCAATCCGGCAACTGCGTCCTACCAACATCTGGCTGCGGGCCAAACGCAAGATGTCGTCATCCCCATCACGGTTATCGACAGCGCCGGGGGGACCAGCACACAGAACCTCACCATCACGGTCACCGGCACTAACGACGGCGCCGTCATTGCCGGCACCAACACCGGCACGGTCACCGAAGACAGCGCCGTCCAGAGCGATCAGCTGCAGGCCAGCGGCCAGCTGACGATCACGGATGCTGATACCGGCGAAGCCCATTTCACGGCGCAGACGAACGCGGCGGGCATCTACGGTAGCTTCAGCCTGGACGCGACCGGCGCCTGGACCTACACCGCTGACAACACCCAGACGGCCGTTCAGCAGCTCAAGGTGGGCGACAGCCTCACGGACACCCTGACCGTCACCAGCGCTGACGGCACCAGCCACACCGTTACCGTGACCCTCCAGGGCACAAACGACGCCCCGCTATTGGCGGCACAAACGCAGGCCGTCACAGAAGACGGCACCTTGTTGCAAGGCCGCATGGTCGCCACTGATGTGGATGCACACGACACTCAAACCTTCAGCATCGCCCAGCCGGTGGACGGCTTCACACTCAACACCGATGGTAGTTACAGCTTTGATCCGAGCCATGCCAGCTACCAACATCTGGCGGCAGGCCAGACACAAGATGTCGTCATTCCTGTCACGGTGACCGACAGTGCGGGCGCTACGGCCACGCAGAACCTGACGATCAGGCTGACCGGCACTAATGACGCGCCCCACATCAGTGGCGCCGATGTTGGCCGGGTCGTCGAAGACCAGACCTTGTCCGTCAACGGACAGCTGCAAATCAGCGATGCGGATGACGGGCAGGCGCATTTCGTCGCCCAGACCGCCACCGCCGGCAGCTACGGCAGTCTGACGCTGAGCGAGGACGGGCTCTGGCAGTACCAGCTGGACAACAGCAAGCCCGAAGTCCAGGCGCTCAAGAGCACAGAGACCGCTACCGACACCTTCACAGTGCACAGTGCAGACGGCAGCAGCCACAGCATCACCATCACCATCCAGGGGCAGCGCGATAACGTCGTCATTGGCGGCGTGGATGTAGGCGTAGTCAAGGAAGACGTGTCGGCGGTCACCGGCGGGCATCTGGTGGCCACGGGCGAGAGCGCGGAATTTGTGCCGCTGCAGCAGCGCACCACGCTGGGCGATTTCTCTATGGATGCCGATGGCGCCTGGACCTATACGCTGGACAACAGCCGTATAGGCACTCAGGCACTGAAGGCCGGAGAGACTGCCACTGAAACGGTCACCATCACCCACACGGACGGTAGCACCCACAGCATCACCATCTCGGTCATGGGGACGAACGATGCGCCTGTATTGAGCGCCCAGACCCAAGCTGTCACCGAAGACGGTACACAACTGACCGGCCATTTGGTCGCCACAGATGCGGACCATGGTGACACGCAAACTTTCAGCCATGCCAATACCGTCGATGGCTTCACCCTCAACGCCGACGGCAGCTATAGCTTCGATCCGAGCCACGCCAGCTACCAGCATCTCGCCGCAGGTCAGACGCAAGATCTCGTCATCCCTATCACCGTGACCGACAGCACTGGCCTGAGCAGTACGCAGAACCTCACGATCACGCTGACCGGAAGCAATGATGGCGCCACCATCGCCGGCACCGACAGTGGCGCTGTGACCGAAGACAGCCATATCACATCGGGCAAAATCAGCACGTCGGGCACTTTGACCGTGATCGACCCGGACGCCGGACAGGATCACTTCAATGCGCTGATCTCGAACGGCCACTACGGTGTTTTTACTCTGGATGCCGCCGGTCAGTGGACGTATAGCGCCGACAACAGCAAGCCCGAAATCCAGCATTTGAAAGCCGGTGACACGCTGACCGACAGCTTCACGGTCACCAGTGCCGATGGCACTGCACACACGGTGACCGTCATCGTGGCCGGCACCAATGATGCGCCGGTGTTGGCCGCGCAGACGCAGGCTGTCACTGAAGATGGCGCCCAGTTGCAAGGCCACATGGTGGCTACCGATGTTGATGCCAGCGACACGCAAGTTTTCAGCACTGCCCAAGTCATTGACGGCTTCACGCTGAATGCCGATGGCAGCTACAGCTTTGATCCAGCGAATGCGGCCTACCAGCACCTGGCTACAGGCCAGACGCAAAATCTCGTCATCCCGATCACGGTGACCGACAGCGTGGGCGCCACCAGCACGCAGAACCTGACCATCACCATCACCGGTGCCAACGACGGAGCCGTGATCAGCGGCGTCGCCACCGGCACGGTCACTGAAGACCTGACCCTGTCGGTCAGCGGCCAGCTCGCCATCACCGACGCGGACGACGGCCAGGCGCACTTCGTCGCCCAGACCGCCACGGCCGGCAGCTACGGCAGTCTGACGCTGAGCGAGGACGGGCACTGGCAGTACCAGCTGGACAACAGCAAGCCCGAAGTCCAGGCGCTCAAGAGCACAGAGACCGCTACCGACACCTTCACAGTGCACAGTGCAGACGGCAGCAGCCACAGCATCACCGTCACCATTCAAGGTCAGCGTGACAGTGTTGTGATTGGCGGCGTCGATGTGGGCGTGGTCAAGGAAGACGTGTCGGCGGTCACCGGCGGTCATCTGGTGGCCACTGGAGAAAGCGCAGAGTTCGTGCCTGTCAGCTCGCTGCGCACCACCCTGGGTGAGTTCAGCATGGATGCCGATGGCGCCTGGTCCTACACACTGGACAACAGCGCCACCACCGCCCAGGCGCTGAAGGACGGCGAGACCACCACCGATAACGTCAGCATCACGCACACGGACGGTACGACGCACACCATCACCATCACGGTCATGGGTACGAATGATGCCCCGGTTTTGGCGGCACAGACCCAGGCTGTGACGGAAGACGGTAGCCAGCTCAGCGGCCACATGGTCGCCGCCGACGTCGACGCAGGCGAAACCCAGAGCTTCAGCATCGCCAGTGCAGTGGACGGCTTCACGCTCAATGCCGATGGCAGTTATCAATTCGACCCGACGCACACTAGCTACCAGCACCTTGCAGCCGGCCAGACGCAAGATGTGGTCATCCCCGTAACCGTGACCGACAGCGCGGGCGCCACCAGCACCCAGAACCTGACCATCACCGTCACTGGCACGAACGACACCGCAGTCATCGGCGGTCGGATTGCCAACTTCGTGACGGAAGACGGCGTGGTGTCCACGGCCGGCATGCTCAGGGCCGGCGGCCAGCTCACGGTGGTCGATCCGGATGCGGGCGAAGCCGTTTTCGTGGCGCAAACCGGCGTGAGCGGTGCTGGCCACTACGGCAGCTTCAGCATTGATTCGAGCGGCCATTACAGCTACATCGCCGACAACACGCAAAACGCTATTCAGCAACTCAAGGCCGGTGAGACGCTGACCGACCGCTTCACCGTGGCTACAGCAGGCGGCACCCAGCAAGTGGTCACCATCACCATCAAGGGCGCCGAAGACAAGCCGGTGCTGCAAGCGCAGAGCCAGGCTGTAACCGAAGACGGCAGTCTATTGCGCGGCCAGATGGTCGCCACCGACGTCGATGCGGGCGATACCCAGCGCTTCTCGGTCGCTCACCCTGTTGCCGGTTTTGTCCTCAATCCCGATGGCAGCTACACCTTCAACCCGGCGCATGCTGCCTACCAGCACCTGGCCGCGGGCCAGACTCAGGATGTCGTCATCCCCATCACGGTGATCGACAGCGGAGGCGGTACCAGCACCGAGAACCTGACGATCACGGTGGCAGGTACCAACGACGCGCCCGACATTCGCAGCACACGCGCCTCGGCACGTATGGTCTATGTCGACGCGCCCAGCATAAGCATCACCGGCCAGCTGCATGTCCGCGACACCGATGACGGAGATACCCAGACCTGGTCAGTCTCGGGCGGCGGTCAAGGGCACTTTGGTCACCTGGACTTTGACGCTCAAACAGGTCGCTGGACTTATCAACTCGACAAATCCGATGCTGATACTCAGGCGCTGAAAGCTGGCGAGCAGGCGCAGGAGGCTTTCCAGATCACCGTCACTGATGGCTCTGGCGCTTCGTCCAGCACTGTCGTGCGGGTCATGGTCGTCGGCACGAATGACGCTCCAATCCTTACCGCGCAGAGTCAAACCGTTACCGAAGACGGCGCTCAGCTCAACGGCCACATGGTTGCCACCGACGTCGATGCAGGCGACACCCAGAGCTTCAGCATTGCCAACGCGGTGGATGGCTTCACGCTCAATGCCGACGGCAGCTACAGCTTCGATCCGAGCAATGCCGCCTACCAGCACCTCGCCGCTGGCCAGACCGAGGATCTGGTGATCCCGGTCACCGTCACCGACAGCGCCGGGGCCAGCCACACGCAGAACCTGACGATCACCATCACCGGTACCAATGACGGCGCCTTGATCGGCGGTGCCTTCACCGGCGCGGTGACCGAGGACCAGTACGTCCAGTCCGGTCAGCTGCAGGCCTCGGGCCAGCTGACAATAACCGACGCCGACAGCGGCGAAAGCCACTTCATCCCGCAGACCGATGTGCTCGGCAGTGATGGCCTCGGCCGCTTCAGCCTGGACGCCCAGGGCCACTGGAGCTACAGCGCCGACAACAGCCAGAAGGCTATCCAGCAGCTGGGCGTCGGCGCCACCCTGAACGACTCCTTCACCGTGCAAGGGGCCGATGGCGCCCTGCACACCGTGACGGTGACGCTGACCGGCAGCAACGACGCGCCGCAGTTCCATTTGCAGGTGGCGCCGGACTACAACCCCGAGGTGGAATCTAGCGATGTCCTGCCCCTGGTCATCAACAACATCGGCAGCAGCCGGATCGCGCAGTACCTGGACATTCAGCAGATCCTGCAAGGCCAGGCCCCCATCGGCGCCTATGCCAACACCTGCGTCACGGTGAGCTTGGGCGGCCTGGCCCTGATCGGGCCTGACGGGCAGGCGGCCCAGGTCTTCGCGCCCGGGCAGGAGTTCAAGCTGCAGACCTTGGTGGACTGGCAGCAGCAGGGCCCCGGCCACGAGTTCCGCGTGTTCGGCCCCAAGGGCACGGTCGGACTGGATATCAGCTTCCACGATGCCGGCGACCCGAACCACATCACCGGGCCGCAGGGCCAGGCCAGCCTCTACGTCAACCAGGTCAGCATTTGGCCGCCTTTCCACGCCTGGCAAGCCAGTGCCAGCACCGGGACAGCCAGTGACAGCGGCCTGCTGACGGCCACCGAAGGCGGCCCTGCCTTGAGCGGCCAGTTCCACGCCAGCGATATCGATGTGGGCGACACCCTGGCCTTCAGCCTGGGGCACCCGGTGGACGGCTTCACGCTGAACGCCGATGGCAGCTACAGCTTTGACCCGGCCCACCCGAGCTACCAGCACCTGGCCGCCGGCCAGAGCGAGACGCTGAGCATCCCCATCACCGTGACCGACAGCGCAGGGGCCAGCACGACGCAGACCCTGAGCATCCTATTGAGGGGCGCCAACGACGCCGCCACCTTTGGCGGGGTCGAGACCGGCGCCACGCAGGAAGACCGGCCCGATGCGCTGAGCGGCCAGCTCACGGTGGCCGATGCCGACGATGGCGAGGCCCACTTCATTGCGCAAAGCGGCACGGCGGGCAGCTATGGGCAATTCAGCCTTGATGAAAACGGCCAGTGGCACTACCAGATCGACAACAGCAAGCCCGAGGTGCAGGCCCTGCGCGACGGCCAGAACGTCACCGACAGCTTCACCGTGCGCAGCGCCGACGGTACGGCGCACACGGTCAACATCAGCATCGCCGGCAAGAACGATTCTGCGGTCATCACCGGTGAGGACCACCAGACCCTGACCGAGGACCAGAACGTCAGCGGCGGCCAGCTCATCGCCCACGGCCAGCTGCATGCCAGCACGCCTGACGCCGGCGGCGACCAGTTCACGCCCCTCTCAGACCTGGCTGGCAAGTTCGGCCACCTTAGCTTGAGTGCAGACGGCAGCTGGGTCTACAAGGCCGACAACAGCAGCCCCGCCGTGCAGGCCCTGCACGGCGGACAGAGCGCCACCGAGAGTTTCACCGTGCACAGCGTCGACGGCACGGCCCACACCCTGAGCCTGAGCATCCAGGGTGCGGACGAGGTCCGGCACGACATCTGGTCCAGCATCGTCAGCACCATCAAGAGCAACTGGGCGCCTTACAACCTGATCGGCCACGCCATCGATGCCGGGGATGTTGGCGCCCTGGGCTCTATGAGGTTGGCCTTCACCAGCGGCAACCCGAGCGTGGTGGATGCCAACGGCCATGTGCTGGCCAGCGGCAGCAGTCTCGGCGCGTTCGGCCACGACATCAGCATGGGCCAGGTGTTGGACCTGCTGAAGAACCATCCGGGTGCCCAGCTGGTGCTGGACGGCAACGTCGGCGGCAGCAGTGGCTTCTATCTGCACGACAGCGGCAACGTGATGGAGCTGCACTTCCGCGGCCTGTCCCACTACAACCAGGCCAACAACCCCATGGGCCAGGTGCCCATCGACGGCCTGCCTACCCCCTTGAGCGCGGCGGCGACCTTGCCCGATGTCAGCGACTCGCTGACCATCTCGGTCACCGACATCAGCGTCGATCACGCCGGCCAGCTGCAGACCAGCGGCCAGCTCAGCATCAGCGACGCGGATGCCGGCGAGAACCACTTCAACGCGCAGAAGGATGTGGCCGGGACCTACGGCAGCTTCAGCATCGATGCCAGCGGTCACTGGGTCTACAGCGTGGACAACGGCCAGGCCGCAGTGCAGAACCTGCAGGCCGGCGCCCAGCTGACCGACAGCTTCATGGTGACCAGTGCGGACGGCAGCAGCCATGTGGTCTCGGTGGCGGTCTACGGCAAGAACGACGCCCCGGTGCTGTTCGCGCAAAGCCAGTCGGTGAGTGAGGACGGTGCGCAGCTCAGCGGGCAGATGCACGCTAGCGATGTGGATGCGGGCGACACCCTGAGCTTTCGCATCGACCAGGCGGTGGCCGGCTTCAGCCTGAACGCCGACGGCAGCTACAGCTTCGACCCGTCCAACACCGCCTACCAGCACCTGGCCGCCGGCCAGACCGAGACCCTCGTGATCCCGGTGTTCGTCACCGACCATATGGGCGCGAGCTCGGTGCAGGACCTGACCATCACCCTCACCGGGGCCAACGACGGCCCTAAGGTGCTCCACGCCACGGCGGCCACGGCCGGCGACCTAGGCGCGGTCAACGAAGACACGCCGCGCGTGTTCACCGAAGCCGAGCTGCTGCAAGCAGTGGGTGCGACCGATCCCGACGACGGCGGCAGCCTGCACATCGTCGCCGGCTCGCTGACCTCAGCGCACGGCAGCTTCACCGGCGATGCCGCCCACGGCTTCACCTTCACCCCGGCGGCGAACTTCAGCGGCCAGGACATCGACCTGCAGTTCAACGTGACGGATGGCAGCGCCACCCGCGAGGCGCATGCGCAGCTGGACATCACACCTGTCGCCGATGCACCGCTGCGGGTGACGGCGCCGACTATCACCACCGATTTCGACAGTATCTCCTTGCCCGGTGCTGGCTGGACCCAGACCGACCCGACGCCAATCGGCTGGCACACCGACGAAAGCGCCGGTCTGGAGTTTGGCCAGGAGCGGCTTTACGGCGGCAGCGGCAACAATCAGATACTGAGTCTGACCGCCAGCTGGGGCAGCAACATCTACCGCGAACTGCCCACCCAGGCCGGTGAGGCCGTGCACTTGGGCTTTGATCTATCGGCCCGTCCCGGCTTTGCGGTGACGCCACTGGAGGTGCTGTGGGAAGGCAAGGTGATCGACACCATCACCCCGGTGGCGGGCAGCTATTCCATGCAGCACCATGACTACGATCTGCTTGCCACCGGCAGTAACTCGCGGCTTGAGTTGCGCGCCAGCGGGCGAGACGAGGCGCGGGTACTGATTGATAACCTTCAGATTGGCCCCCCTGAACACGTCGTGTTGGGTGATCACGACACGCTGCTGAAGCCTTACCTGGGCTTCCATCTGGCCGACACCGATGGCAGCGAAACGCTGAGTTATGGGGTTCATGGCTTGCCGGTGGGTTTCACACTCACCGATGGAACGCACAGCGCCATCGTCAGCAGCGCCGGTCAGGTGATTGAGACCGCTGGCTGGAACCAGGACACCCTGGCCGTGCGTGCGCCGCAGGGCTTCCAGGGCGATGTCAGCATCCAGGTGACGGCGCATGCCGAAGAGGGCAGCACCCACCAGACGGCCAATGCGGCTGACCTGACCCTGGCGCTGCGGCTGGTGCCGGTTAGCCATGCAGCGGTGATTAGCGGCGAAAATTCCATCACCTTGACGGAAGATGAGCACGTTAATTCATCGAACAACCTGGAGCACTTTGGCCAGCTCAACGTCAGCGATCCCGATGCCGGTGAGGCCAAGTTCGTCGCCCAGAATGCGGTGAACACGCAGTACGGGCGCTACACCATCGGCGGGGACGGTTATTGGCTCTATGAGGCGGACAACAAATTGCCCGCCATCCAGCAGCTCAAGACCGGCGAATCCCTGAGCGACAGCTTCACCGTGCACAGCATCGACGGTACACCGCAGACCATCACCGTGACCATCCAGGGTCAGGACGATGCGCCCACCTTTGTGCCGCAGACCCAGGCCGCGCGGGTGGACTCCCCTGATGTCTATATGCAGATTGGCGTGCAGCTGTTGTCCAGCGAGCACCGCGAGTTCCAGTTCATGGGCGAGGTGCTGCTGGCCAATACCGATCCGCGCAACTACATCGACGCCGAAATGTCCTTCACCAATACCGGCGTGGCGCTGCGTGCGCCCGATGGCAGTTTGTCCAAGGTCTACCACGCGGAGGGGGGCATGACCACCGTGCCGATGATGGACCTGAGGGGCTGGCACAACCAGGGGCAGGGTTACGACGTGGTGCTGGTGGACGCCACCGGGATGCCGATCAATGTCTTTCCTCATGACGCCGGCGACCCCGACAAGATGTCGGGCTTCAACCAGTATGTGACCGGTTTCAGCGGACCCTTCAATGCGGCCGTCGTGCTGTACCCGGACATACAGGCGGCCAGCAGCGCCGTCGTGCCTGCCATGGCCCCGGTGCTCTACGACGCGGCGCATGTGCTAGAAGACAACGGCCAGCAAATCTCGGGTTTCATCGAGGTGCAGGACGCCGACCAGGGCCAGTCGTCCATGCAGCCGATGACTGTCCATCACGCGGCTCACGGTACCTTCAGCATCGATATCAACGGCGACTGGGTCTACCAGCTCGACAGCAGCCGCCCCGATGTGCAGGCGCTGAAGGACGGCGAAACCCTGCTGGAGACCATCACCGTGCACAGTGCCGACGGCACGCCACACACGGTCAACATCACCATCCACGGACAAAGCGACGGCGCGGTGATCAGCGGGGCCGACACCGGCCGTGTCATCGAAGACCAGCAGGTCGCTGCGGCCGGCCGCATCGAGACGCACGGTCAGCTGACGGTCAGCGATGTGGATGCCGGCGAAGCCGTGTTCGTGGCGCAGAACGCGGTGGCCACTAAGTTCGGTCACTTCAGCATCGACGCCAGCGGCGCTTGGCGCTACGAGGTCGACAACAACAAGGCCGAGGTGCAGGCGCTCAAGCCCGGCGGCACGCCGGGCGAGACGGGCCATGTGTTCCATGCGCTGGCGGAAGCCTTGTCGCAGTCGACGCAGCCGGGCTTCCATGCGGTGGGCGAGGCCCTGAGTCGGGGCACGACCGATGGCGTGGAAGGGGCGCTGGATCTGAGCATCCAGGGCGCGGCCATCGTGCTCAGCGGCCCGGCCGGCACCACGCCGGTGGTCTATGCCATGGACGCGCAGGGCCGGTCCACCATCGGCGTGGACGAGCTGCTGAGCTGGATGCACCAGGGCATGGGCTACGAGGTCCATCTGCAGGGCACGCAGACCGATGTGCAGGCCTTTGTGCACGACCGCGGCGATGCCGCCCGCCTGCACGGCCTGCCGCTCAGCGGCGTGGCCGAGTTGAACGACCCAGCCAGCGCGGCCCAGCACCTGGCTTTGCAATGGCACACGGCGCCGGTGCCGGGCGAGCTGAGCGAGGTCGTCAGCGTGGCCAGTGCCGATGGCACGACGCACCAGATCACGCTGAACATCCAGGGCACGGCCGAGGATGCGGTGATCACCGGGGTGGACACCGGCAGCGTCACCGAAGACGCCCATGTCACCGGCGCGGGCTTGATCGAGGCCCATGGCCAGCTCGCTATCCAGGACCCCGACAAGGGCCAGGCAGCCTTCGCGCCGCTGCATGAGTTGGCTGGCCAGTATGGCCATCTGTCGCTGGAAGCGTCCGGCCTCTGGACCTACACCGCCGACAACAACAGCGCGGCGCTGAACGGACTGAGCAAGAACCAGTCCGCCGTCGAGACCTTTGTGGTCAAGAGCGTGGACGGCACGGCACACACCATCAATGTGACGGTCAACGGCGCCGACGAGAAGCCCGATCTCTGGCCCGAGATCTCCCGCACTCTGATGGCGCAGGGCGGCTGGGACACGCGTGGCTACCAAGTGATCGCCCAACGCATGGCTGCGGGTGACTCGGCCGGCCTGCGCGATGTGGTCATGAATGTGTTCGACGGCAAGCCCACCGTGGTGGATGCCGCCGGCCATGTGTTGCACACCTTCGACCAGGGGACCAAGTTCTTCGGCTACCGCGTGCCGATGGATGAGCTTTGCCAGCAGCTCAAGGCCCATCCCGGCGCCATGCTGGTGATGCAGGGCAGTGTGGGCGGTAGCGCCGGCTACTTCTTCCACAACGCGGGCGACGAGGGCATGCTCAGGTTCGAGGGTGCCTACATGAACCAGCCGGCAAATCACCTGCTCGGCAGCGTGCCCATCAACGGCCTGCCGCAGGCGAATGCGGGCGGCGCAGCGCACGGCAATGCCGCCGCCCAGCTAGGCGGCGCTGACAGCGGCAGCGTGCTGGCCGACGGCGATGCGCAGCTGCAGACCCAGGGCCACATGACCGTGCTCGACGCCGACGGCGGCCAGGCGCATTTCACCGCCCAGCACGGCGTGCACGGCCACTACGGCCAGTTCAGCATCGACGCGCAGGGCAGCTGGCACTATCAGGCCGACGGCCATCAAGGCGTCTTGCAACAACTGGCGGCAGGGCAGGCCTTGAGTGACAGCTTCAGCGTCACCAGCGCCGATGGCAGCAGCCACACCGTCACGGTGCAGCTCTTCGGCAGCCGCGTGGCCACAGCGGCGGTGATCAGCGGCGTGGACAGTGGCAGCGTGGTCGAGGATGCGGCCCAAGCGGTGGTCGGCGGTCAGCTGAGCATCGTGGACCCCGATCCGGGCGAGGCGCATTTCATCGCCCAGGCCGACGTGCCGGCCCAGCACGGGCACTTCAGCCTGCAGGACAACGGTGCCTGGACCTACACCCTGGACAACAAAAGCGCCACAGTACAAGCGCTCAAGGCGGGCGAGAGCTTCACCGAACATCTGACCGTCAGCAGCGTGGACGGCAGCACCCATGTGCTGACGGTCACCGTGCAGGGCAGCAATGACACGCCGATGCTGCAGGCCCAGAGCCAGTCGGTCACCGAAGACGGCAGCCTGCTGCGCGGCCAGATGGCGGCGCAGGACGTAGACCACGGTGATGCACTGCACTTCAGCACGCCAAACGCGGTGGGCGGCTTCACGCTCAACGCCGACGGCAGCTACAGCTTCGACCCCAGCCACCATGACTACCAAAGTCTGACTGCCGGCCAGGTGCGGGACATCGACATTCCCATCACCGTCACCGACAGCGCAGGGGCCACGGCCACACAGTTGCTGAGCATTCACATCACCGGCCGCAACGACAGCACCTTCATCTACGGCGTGGACAGCGGCCAGGTGCAGGCCGGTGTGCATCCCCAGACCTCGGGCGATCTGCACGCCAGCGATGACGATGTCGGCCAGAGCGGCTTCCAGGCCGGCACGGTCAAGGGCAGCTTTGGCAGCCTGAGCATCGATGCCCAGGGCCATTGGACCTATCAAGTGGATGGGCACGACAGCTTCGTTCAGCACCTGCTGCCCAACTCCCACATCACCGAACAGCTGACGGTGCACAGCGTGGATGGCACGGCCCATGACATTGAGGTTGAGGTCAGTGGTCCGCCGGGCGGAAGCCAGCTGAGCGACCCGGCGGACAGTGTGAACGTCCAGCATGTGGCCCTGCCGCAGGTCTGGGATGCCTACCAAGCGCAGACCGGCGCCAGCCAGGGTGGGCATGATGTGTTTGCCGGCATCCAGGACGCCGTGCGGACGGCCGGTTACCAGTACCAGGGCTTGGCCGACGAGCTGGATAAGGGCAGCCTGGCCACGTTCGCCAATCTAGACATCAGTATCACTGGCGTGCGGGTGCAGGTGATCGATGCCGCTGGCCATCTGGTGCAGAACCTCTCGCCCACGGCAGAGAACGCCGCCACCCTGCACATGAGCGATGTGCTGGACTGGCATGCGCAAGGCCACAGCATCATTGCCACCAGCGAGAGCGGCCTGGACACCGCCCGCATGTGGCTGCACAACACCGGGGACATGCACAACATCCAGGTGATCTTGCCCGACGGCACAGGATTCAACGGCTGGGTTGGCGAATACACCTTCGGCGAGTTGTCATTGAATGCGCCACAGCCTTCTCCTGCACCGCCGTCTAATGGGGCAGCGTATGAGCAGCCTTTCGACTTCGCCGAAGACCACTTCAATACTTCCCTTGAAGTGGTTTCAGTAGAAACAGCGAACCACGAATCACTTGACTCAAGTGATCGCACTGAGCATGCCAGTCACTCCGAGGCTTGGCGGATAGAACAGAATGATCTTGCTCAGACGAGCGTCGCTTTGACCACTGAGCCAGGGCAACCTCAGCTCACGAACGATCATCCCTCACCGGTGCAGGACTATCTGCATTTTGCGGATATGAGCATGTCAACGGCAGGTGCTAGTCAAGTTCCGGAGTCCTTTTCTGCCGCTCAGGACTACCTAGCATTGGCAGGTGTTCATTCGTCTGAGACGTTGCCAGCAGCAGATCTCTTACCTCCTACGGATGTATTGATCGATATTCATCGTACTGAAATTGCTGATTCTCATGCGACGTTTACTCAGGATTCAGCGGATCTACAGTTGGACTCGTCGGAGATCGGTCCTGTGTCAGATGATGAGAATCATCATCATGGAGGAATCTAGAAAAGCTGAAGTGATTCATTTAGTTGTGCTGAAATCGATTTCTGCCAAGGCATTGTGAGACAGTGAGAATTAAATATGGATGAGTTGTTTTCTTCTCCAGCACATGTGAGTCAGCATGATTTTTTCATGCGCCTCGGCAAGAGTGTTGTTCTGGTTGTTGATGACCAAGAGTCAATGCGCAAGATTACTGTTAACTACCTGCGTCAGTTTGGTATTAGCCATATTCTTGAGGCGTCTAATGGCGCTGAGGCTTTCAGGATTCTAGGTGCTCATCATGTGACACTGGTTCTTTCCGATTGGAATATGCCTGTCATGAACGGGCTTGAGCTTTTGCTATCGGTGCGCCACAACGAAAAGCTCTACGCGCTGCCTTTTATGATGATAACTGCCGAAACCGAGCGGGACTTGATTTTGCAGACGGTTCAGGCTGGGGTTTCGGATCTTCTGGTTAAACCATTTACCTACAGTAGCTTCGCTAAGCGTCTTACTCGTCTGCTGAATTGGCAGCCGCGTTTCAATAAGCCATTAGATTCTATTGGGGCAATGGTGAGCTCGAGGTCGGCAATGTTCGGCGTGGCTCATGAAAGTGTCGGCATCACAACCATAATGCCGCCTGTTGAAAAGCCATTGGAGCGTGCAACCATTCTCGTAGTGGATGATACGCCGGATAACCTACAGCTATTGGCAGGATTGTTTGATGATGAGTACCGCGTAAAACTGGCCAACAACGGTGAGAAAGCGCTACAGATTTGTCAGTCTGACACTCCCCCAGATCTACTGCTGCTCGATATCATGATGCCCGGCATGGACGGGTTCGACGTCGCCAAGGCTTTGCGAAGCCATCCTTCCTCAGAGAATATTCCGATCATTTTTGTAACTGCCATGAGTGACAGTGCCGCCAAAACGCGTGGCATGGAGCTAGGGGCCATTGATTTTGTAACTAAGCCGGTTGATCCAGAGAGTTTGCGTCTGCGTATAAAGAATTTTATTCGCTACATAGACCTGCGTCGTCAGTTGCAGGCTGACTATGACTGCATGCTGAGCACCGAACAGTTAAAAGATGATGTTGAGCGTATCATTCGTCATGATATCAAATCTCCACTAGCTGGAGTTTTGGGGCTGATTCAGGGAGTCATAGAATCAGGGGCTATCTCTGGTGCAGTGCTGGAGCAGTTGCAGATGGCGGAGGAGGCCAGTTTACGAGCGCTGGATATGATCAATCTCTCTGCTGAATTGTACAAAATTGAGACGGGGCGTTTTGTGCTTGATCCAAAGCCGGTGCCACTGATTAAGATCCTCAAGCGGGTTTCAGCAATGGCTCAGAAGACGTTCTCTGTCAAAGGGCTGGTCATAGAGGTTGATATGCCTTCGGGTATTGATGATTCTCGGCTGGAGTTTATCGGTGATGAGATGTTTTGTTATTCCTTGTTTGAAAATCTTATTCGCAACGCCTGTGAAGCGGCGCCGGATAATTCTCGTATAGAGGTTATGGTGTTCGCAGAAAAATCATGCGGTGTGACGATTATCAATAAGGGCGTTGTGCCTGCTCAGATCAGGGAGCGCTTTTTCGAAAAGTTTGTATCAGCAGGCAAACCTGATGGTTCAGGGCTGGGAACTTACTCTGCCCGGCTGTTGGTCGAAGCACAGAACGGCAGCATTTCAATGGAAACATCAGATGAGAGTGGGACAACTACCGTTAAGGTCATGCTGCCCTATGCATGAGGCCTTAGACAGCGCAACGCTCACCGAAGAGGCTTGCTGAAGGGGCGTCTAGGTGAGCGGGGAGGGCCGTTAACTAAATGCTCACAATCGGTATTACAGGCAAGCCCTAGACAGGCAGTCTCAGCCAGTAACTCCAAGCAAGGGTGCTGATTTACACCGCGGAATGCTGCCGTCCAGAGGTAGGCAGCATGTTTGGCAGGTCGGACGATGCCTAGGTGCAGCCCAGCAACCCAGTGCGACTAATGGCCGGTCATAGTCCATGACTGCGGACGCTACAGGACTCCGCTAGCGAGTTAACCTTCAGGGCTTGCTGCCATGTGATGGCAGCAATGTTCCTCTAGGGAAGATCCTGAAGGCCCTGCAGCGCCGCCAGGGCAGCGTCGAAGTCGCAATTGAGCACATGCTCCTGCACATGAGCAAAGCGTTGCCGCAGGTTCGGCTCGCCGATGCGGGCTGCCAGTTCGTCGCACAACTCCAGTGCCTCGGCATCGCTGTCGCCCAGCAGTTGCGCGAGCCTCGTCAGTTGCTCGGTGCTAGGCCCCGATCCTGCTGCCGCAGTGGTCTGCGGCGTATCCAGTGCTTGCAGGGCATTCAGTAGTGGTTCCAGTAACTGAACGACGGCTTCAAGTCGAGTCTGCAGGTGTTCATTCCCAGCTGCCTCGCAGGCCTGCTCCAGGCTTTGCGCAGCTTGCTGCAAGGCTAGGGCGCCAATATTGCCGGCCGTACCCTTGAGGGTGTGCGCCAGGCGCATGGCGGTCTGCCAGTCCTGGCGGGCAAGACTCTGGCCGAAGTCATGGGCGAAATGCGCGTGGCTTTGCCCGAAGCGCAACAGCATCTTGCGGTACAGCGCGTGCTTACCCTGCATCACGGCGAGCCCGGCATGTTGGTCAATCCCTGGTAGCTCTGGCAGGTCGACGGTTTCGGTCTCGGTTGCAGTCGCTTCCGATGTCTCAACCGACTGGGCCGGTTGGGCCGGTTTGATCCATCTGGCCAGGGTGGCGAACATCTGCTCCACGTTCAGCGGTTTGGCAATATGGTCATTCATGCCCGCGTCAAGGGCCTTTTCCCTGTCCCCGGCCATGGCGTTGGCGGTCATGGCTATGACCGGCAGATTGGCCCAAGCCGGATTGGCACGGATCAGTCCAGTCGCGGTGTAGCCGTCCATCACCGGCATTTGGCAATCCATCAGGATGCCGTCGAATGCCGAGTCGTCGGCGAGGATGGCCAGCGCCTGTGCGCCGTCTCCGGCGCACACCAGGCTGATTCCGGCGTTGCCTAGCAGCTCCTCGGCCAGCTCGCGATTCATCTCGTTGTCTTCGACCAGCAACAGGCGGGCGCCAGCCAGTGCCTGGCGTGCCAGATCTGGGGCTTGGCTGGAGGCTGCCGGCCTGCTCTCAGGGAGTGCTCCTTGGTTCAGTGCCTGACCGATACTCTCCAGCAGCAGCGAAGGCGTGATCGGCTGATTGATGATGGCCGCATATTGAAGCCCCTGACTGCGCGCCACATCGCTGAAGCCTTCGCGACCGAAGGTGGTGACCGCGATGACGGCAGGAGGCGTGCTCAGTTGTAACTGGCGAAGACCTGCGAGACAGCCCAGAGCGACCGTGCTGTCCGGCTTCCAGCCTACCAGCAGCAGGTTGTAGGGGTGGCCATGACGTTCAGCGAGCTGCAGCTCGGCAAGGGCGCTGCTCGCATTGTCGTGGCAACTGACATTCAGTTGTAGATTGCGCAACTGCGCATGCAGGCTTTCTCGCGCCTGCGCGCCGGGCTCTAAAAGAAGGGCGTGCACTTCGGCTAGTTCGTCGGCGCGCAGCATGCGCGTGAACTGTGGTTGTGCGGGTAGTCCTAGTTGGACATTGAAACTGAAGCGACTACCGACGCCCGGCTCACTGTGAACCTCGATGTGTCCACCCATCAGTTCCACCAACGTCCGCGAAATAGCAAGCCCGAGGCCCGTGCCTCCGTATTTGCGGGTGGTCGAGTTATCGGCCTGGGTGAAGGCTGCAAACAAGCGCTCGCACTGCTCGCCGGTCATGCCAATGCCGGTGTCCTGGATTGAGAAGTGCAGACCAATGTCGCCAGGCTCAGCTGGCTGCGACTCTACACTGACAACAATGCTGCCGTGCTCGGTGAACTTCACGGCATTGCTTACCAGATTGAGCAGGATCTGCCCGAGTCGCAAGGGATCGCCTACGAGCAGAGTAGGGAGGTCGCCGCGAATATCGAAGAGCAGTTCAAGTCCCTTTTCATGGGCCTTGAATGCGATGACGTTGGCCAAATTATCGAGCACATCGTCCAGGCGGAATTCGATGCATTCGAGCTGTAACTTACCCGCCTCAATCTTCGAGAAGTCGAGGATGTCGTTAATGATTCCCAACAGGCTGTTGGCGGCCTTGTCGATATTGGCGACATAGCGATGCTGGCGCGGGTCGAGTTCGGTCTGCAGTGCCAGGTGGGACATGCCAATAATGGCATTCATCGGTGTACGAATCTCGTGGCTCATGTTGGCCAGGAATTCGCTCTTCGTGCGTGCCGCGTCCTCAGCCAGACGTTTGGCTTCGAGCATGACCGCTTCGGCCTGCTTGCGCTCGCTAAAGTCAAAAATGACCCCATCAAGGTATTCAGGTCTACCTTGGTCATCATAGGCTGCAAGCCCTCGTGCGTAGACCCAGCGGGTGATGCCCTGGCTATCCTTGATCCGGTACTCGAGGGTGTACTGCCGACGTTCGTCGATAGCGGTCTGGATGCCGGAGGTTATGGCGGCAAGATCGTCGGGGTGGATCAGTCCCCACAGGGTTAACGGCCCCTCTGCAGCCATGAATGCGCTGGCAGGATAGCCGGTCAGCTTTTCGACTTCCTCGCTAATGAACAGCACTGTCCAGGGAGGAGAGGGTAGGCAACGATAGACCACGCCTGGCACGTTACGAATCATCGACTGGATGCGCTGCTCGCTGTCGAGCAGACGCAGACGATCTGCCTCGGCATGGTCGCGCGCCTCTGCCATTGCCCGTTCTGCCTCGCGAATCGGGCTGATGTCGACCAGGCTACCGATGGTACCACTCAGCTCGCTGCCCTGATGGCCGACGCCCGCAACTACATAGAGTAATTGGCGGACGCCGCCGGTTTCGTCAGGCAGGACCAGCTCGCGTTGCACAGAGCGGTCGCTGCCGAGCACCGCGTCCACCTCGTTTTGAATACGCCGGCGCTCTTCCTTGGGCAGGAAACGCAGCTCGTCGATTCGTCGCCCGATCAGTTGCTCAGCGGGCTGGTCGAAATCACGCTGCAGGGATCGGTTGATACCTAGCAGGCGCCCATTCCGGTCGGTGTAGAAGACTGGATGCGGCAATGTGTCGATCAGCGCCTGTTGAAATGCAAACAGCTCCGCCCGCTCGCGTGCACTCTGGAGGCGCAGGCGACGCTCATGCCACAGGCGCAGGGTAAACAGGCATAGCAGCAGGGCGATGACAAAGGTCAGGGCGCGTATGACAGGGGATACGACCATGGCTTCGTCTGCCAGCACCACCAGCTTCCACTGGCCGCTGGGGTCGTTCCATTCAATCGGCACAGAGGCACTCAGGTAGCGCTTGCCCTCGTGGTCAATTACACCTTCATCGAGCGGCGGTATAGCGGTAGAGGCATCTGCATCTTCGAAGTGCCGGCCATATTGCCGGCTGTTATTTAGTGCATCTCGTCGTGCGGAAGTCATTGGCCCGCTAACACGCATTAGCCATTCTGGCTGGCTGCTGGCCATGACCACGCCATCGGGGGAGAGCAAAAGACCGATCCGTCCAGGCCAACTGGCCAGAAACTGATCCAGCAGGCTCATGTCGAAGCGGGCCGTCACGACGCCTATGAGTGGGCTTGTGGCAGCTCGGCTGGCATAGACCGGGGCTGCGACATAAAACATGCGCGAGCCTGTACTGAGGCTGATTGCCGCGTAGACGTTCTCTCGGCCTGACATGGCTTGCTTGAAGTAGGGGCGGAAGCTCACATTTTCGCCGGAAACGTCGCGCTGCTGGTTGTCCCAGTTCTGCGTGATGATGCCTTCATCATTTACGACAAAGGCATGATCGGCGCCGGTGCCCTGTGCCAATACAGCGAGTGCTTCCCTTGCATCGCCTTGGCTCCCAACCTTTACGCGTGCGGCTTGCTGAATTTCCAAGTTGAGCCGGCCAGCTAATTGAACTGCCCCCATCCCTTTGCTGGACAACGTAAGTTGCAGCAGGTTATCGGCTTCCGGTCGTATGCGACTTTCCAATTCTGCCTGATAAGCGCTACGTTCTACGGTTCGCAACCCCCAGTCGGCCGCTATCGCTACCAGTAGGGCTGACAGGACCGCGAGTGCCAGGTTCCAGCGCGGTGGCATCATGGTGTCTCGCTAAGGGCCTGGGCTAGGTAGTCGATCTTGCCCTGAAAGTCCTGATCCTGATCGGCGAAGCGCTGAGCGATGGAGTGGAACTCCTGCTCAACGGCGAGAAAGGCATCTACCAATCTCGGATCGAAGTGGCTACCGCGGCCATCGACGATGATGGCGACGGCTTGCTCGTGAGACATTCCCTCTTTGTAGACTCGACGACTGATCAGGGCGTCGTATACATCGGCAACCGCCATCAGTCGGGCGGACAGCGGAATCCTCTCACCGGACAAACCTTCCGGGTACCCTGAGCCATCCCACTTCTCCTGGTGATAGAGCGCAATCTGCTTGGCCATGTCGAGAAACGCCACGGGCGCGCCAAGGGAGGCCTCAGCATGTTCGATAGCCTGGAAACCCAGAGTGGTGTGGGTCTTCATGACCTCGAACTCATCTGCAGTAAAACGCCCGGGTTTGAGCAGAATGCGGTCTGGGATACCAACTTTGCCGATGTCATGCAGCGGCGCAGACTTGAACAGTAGGTCGATGTAGGCATCGTCCAGGGTGGCGCCCAGTTGCGGGTCGCTGCGCAGTCGCAGTGCCAGGCTCTTCACGTAGTGCTGGGTTCGGCGTATGTGATTGCCGGTTTCTGGGTCGCGGGTTTCGGCCAGCGAGGCCATGGCCAGGATGGTCACGTCCTGGATGGCGGTGATTTCCTGGGTGCGGCGCTGCACCTCATTTTCTAAATAAGTGTTCTTGTCGCGGAGGAAGTCGGCAGCCTGCTTCAGCTTGAGGTGGGTCTCTACCCGAGCCAGCACGATCGGCGGGCTTGCCGGCTTGGTGATGTAGTCGACAGCCCCCAAAGCTAGGCCAAATTGTTCGTCTTCGATCGCCGCCTTGGCTGTCAGGAAAATGATCGGAATATGCCGGGTGTGCTCATTTTCCTTGAGCTGGCGGCAGACTTCATAGCCATCCATCTCCGGCATCATGATGTCGAGCAGAATCAGGTCGGGCGGCGTCTCGCCACTGGCAATTTGCAGTGCCTTGGCCCCGCTGTTTGCCAGCTTGACTCGGTAGGTTGGCTTGAGCACCTCACTCATCAGACTGAGGTTATCGGGTGTGTCATCCACCACCAGAACAACGGGGCGAGAGGTCTTTACAGCGGGTAGTTCCATGTCGTGCTCTCCGTTTCGGGGGACGGCTGAGGCTTTTATATTCCTAGAGACGTTACCACTGTCCACGCAGAATCTGTCGCGTGGCGTCGCGTACCCTCCCGGGGTAGTCGGGGGGCATGTACCACACCGCAGGATGTTCGCTGATTGTCAGGGCTCGCTGAGCTGGCGGCAGGTTGGTGCGCATCAACAAAATCACATCGCTGCTGACCCAAGGGTGGCGATACCAGTAGTGATGACCCGCGATAATGCCACCTGCCGTTTTGTGCTGGCTGGATACATCCAACAGGGTGACGTTGTTCAGATGGTTCCGGTGAGCGAAAGCCTTCAGGGAAGCCTCTGCCTGTATGGTGCCGATTCGGTAACCTCCGGGCATGAGCTGGTGCGCGAGCATGAGAGCGTCGTCTTTGTCAGAGATGGTAATCATGACCTGTTCGGCGATCTTGCTAATGCCCTTCAGGCGTTCTTCAAACAATTCCTCCGGTACATCGGCAGCCGCAAAAATCACTGCGCCAATTCTGTAGCGTGACTGCAACTGCTGGCTGTCGAGAGTGGGGGCGCGCATCGACAGGTCATTAAGTGCCAACGAAGCAACACGCCCCCCTGCACTGTATGCCACCAGATTGATTCGTTCGGCTGCCGTGTGTCGCGCCAGGAGCTCAATCAATTGGCCTAGTGCATGGCTGGATTGACGCGCTCGTGATACATCGATGCCGATCAGATAACTCAGGATGTTTTGATGGGATGGCCAGGAAAATGCAAGGCCCACAAAATCGCGACCAGCGAAGTGCACCAGCTCTGCCGTCAGCTGATTGGCATTAGCAAAGTCCACTTTGGCACCATGCACGTAGATGATTATTTCTTTATCCCTTGCCTTGGTAAGTTCGAGGTTTATTACATCTACATATCTCTGCAATTCAGCGCTAAGGGGAGCCTCGATAGCTTGGTGTACAGGTAGGTTGGCGTCCTCCCTTACGCTGTTCAAGCTGAGAGGCAATTCATGCGTCCGTGTAGCGCTGAGGGAAGCGTCGCGTAGTTCAGGCCAGTTATCTTGGGGGCTTCCAAGGCGCACATCGCTGCGTCCCAGATGCAGTTTGTCGCTGAATTGGTTGCCATACCCTTCTGTTTCTGGACGGCGATTGGTGGCGTAGAACAATGAGACGCTGGGTACTCGTTCGTTCTCTGTGAGATGGGCAAACGGGTCGATAGCGGCCTGTTCGTATATCACGGGGGTAGCCATCAGTATCAGCGGCTTGGGTGAGCTGCAGGACAAAAGGGCGAGAGAGAGCGGCAATGCGATCAGTTTCCAGGTCAAGTGCATCGGAGCGTGTCTATTCCTGTTGCTTGGATGATGGGCTTGAGGTTTTCCAGCGAAATGCACATTCGCAGGTATTCAAGAAGCCGACTCGATAAGCAGCCCAAGTTCTCTTGGTTGCTTGATGCGCCCTGAACTGTAGTTGAATCGAGGGCCAAGGTTGGCCTTGGATTTCAATCGATCACGGCTATGGGCTATACAGGGCGGTAACAGCTGCTGAGGATGATGCTGAGTGAAGCTCGCGAGAATTAGCAATTTGCTGACCTGGTTGGTCGTCGGTCTGTTGGTGAGTGCGTGCGCCTCGGTCTGGCTGGCTTTCGAGCTAAACGGCCGTTACCGCACCGAGGTCGACCAATTGCACCGGGCTGGGGATGCAATCAATCACCTGCAATTGCTCTCGCACCAGCGCAGCATGGCGGTGCGCAGTTATGTGAGTACCACCGAAGAGGCTTACTACCGCAACTATCAGGCGCTTCGGGCGTCCGCGAATGACTTTGACAAGGTGGTTCAGGGCTTCGTCATTCAGCGCATGCCGGAGAGTCAGGTGATGCAGGTGCTGGAGGCCCGAGATAAATCGGCCCTGATGGCGGAGTATGAACTGCAGGCATTCGCGCTGGCGCGTGAGGGTGACTGGAAGCCGGCGATTGAAAGGGTATTCGGGCAGGACTATCAGCAGGCCTCGCTGGCGGCGCTGGAGCCGCTGAG
Organism: Aquipseudomonas alcaligenes; assembly: GCA_900156135.1. Classification (GTDB taxonomy): domain Bacteria; phylum Pseudomonadota; class Gammaproteobacteria; order Pseudomonadales; family Pseudomonadaceae; genus Aquipseudomonas; species Aquipseudomonas alcaligenes_D. The sequence continues at coordinate 103,719 of FTMP01000009.1, forward strand.
GTCTATCGAGCAGGCATTGCATGAGCGCGGGCGAGTTCAGGTCAACCAGGTTGAACGGCAGGCTCGCATAGCCATGTATTTTGCCGTACTCCTGACCCTCGGAGGGCTGCTGCTGGTCGCACTGGTGCTGCGCAGCTTCTATCATCGGCGCGTGCTGAAACCTTTGGTCGATATGACGGCAGCCACCGATCATCTTCTGCATGGCCAGCTCGATATCCATTACCGCCATGCCGAGGAACAGTCGGAGATTGGTGACCTGAGTCGGGCGTTGTGTCGTTATCGTGACGCCATGCAGGAACTCGACTGTCAGCGCCGACAGTTTTCCGAGGCCGAAGCCTGGTACCGGCAGATCATCGAGTTCGCGCCTGATGGCATGCTGGTGGTGGACGAAGCGGGCACCATCCTGATTGCCAATCCCAAGGTCCATGAGCAGTTCGGCTATGTCCATGGGGCCATGCTGGGTCTCTGTGTCGATGATCTGGTGCCTTTGAATGTTCGTCCCGTGCATGCGCAGATGCGTGCCAAGTTCATGGACTCCAACCGCTCTCGGGCCATGGGCAGCATCAGTGGCGATTTTCGTGCGGTCGATCGGCAGGGCAGGGAGTTCCCGGTAGAACTGGGACTTACCCGTTTGCCGCTGATCGAGGGGCGCAGCCCCTGCGCTTGCGTGACCATTCGTGACATCAGCGAGCGCAAGCGCCTCGACCAGCAGATATCCGATCAACTGGCTTTCCAGCGGGTGTTGCTCGATACCTTGCCTTATCCGGTGTTCGTGAAGGACGCCGATATGCGTTACATCGATTTCAACCAGTCCTTCCTCGATACCTTCGGGGTGCGTCGCGAGGATTTGCTCGGGCGCACCGTGCTGCAGTTTGCAGCGCTCCCGGCCGAGGACATTCCGAGATACCAGGAGGCCAATCAAAAGGTTATTCGCGAGGGCGGCAGCCATGTTGCCGAGGTACGCATCCCGCTGTCAGATGGTCAGCTGCACCCGGCGATCTACTGCCTCTCCGGCTACAAGGGCAGTGATGGTCGCACGGCCGGCTTGGTGGGGACGCTGATCGACATCAGCGCGCAGAAGCAGGCGGAACTCGATCAGGCGCATGCCAAGGAGTTGGCTGAGGAGGCGACGCGCCTCAAGTCGGACTTTCTGGCCAACATGAGCCATGAAATCCGTACGCCAATGAATGTCATCATGGGCATGGCCCATCTTGCTCTGGATAGTGGGCTGGAGGGGCGCCAGCGCAGTTATGTCGAGAAGATCCAGACGGCTGCGCAGGGGCTGCTCGGCATCATCAACGACATTCTCGACTTTTCGAAGATCGAGGCTGGCCGTATGCACTTCGAGCAGGTCGATTTCTTTCTCGAGGATGTGCTTAGCGGCCTGGTTGACCAGGCGACGCTCAAGGCCCAGGAGAAGGGCCTGGAGCTCCTGTTCGATATCGCTACCAGCGTGCCGACCGGTCTGGTGGGGGACCCTCTACGTCTCGGACAGGTCCTCAACAATCTGCTGAGCAACGCGCTGAAATTCACCGAGCGTGGTGAGGTCACCCTGTGCATCCGTCCCGAACAGGAGAGTGATGGCAAGGTCTGGCTGTATTTCGAGGTGCAGGACACGGGCATCGGTATGAGCGCTGAGCAGATTTCCCGGTTGTTCAGGGCGTTTACCCAGGCCGACAGCTCGACATCGCGCAAATACGGCGGCACCGGCCTTGGGCTCACGATCTGCCAGCGTCTGGTGCAGTTGATGGGAGGCGATATCGGCGTTGACTCGGAACCCGGTATTGGCAGCAGCTTCTATTTCCGTGCGCCGTTCGGGCTGCAGAAGGAGCAGCGTCAGCTGATCATCGGCATGGATGATCTGCTGGGCATGCCGGTGCTGGTGGTGGATGACAATGCAACCGCCCGGGAGATTCTCACCAGTATGCTGACCTCCCTGAGGTTTCAGGTCGATAACGCCGCCTCCGCGGTGCAGGCCATCGACAAGCTTGAGCAGGCACATGCGGCCGGTAAACCGTTCCGTCTGGTGCTGATGGATTGGATGATGCCTGGCGTTGATGGTATCGAGGCATTGCGGCGTATTCGTAGCGATGAGCAGATCGCTGACACACCCCTGTTCATCATGGTGACCGCATACAGTCGTGATGAGCTGAGAGAGTGCTTGGGTGAACTGGAAGTCCAGGATGTGCTGGTCAAGCCCGTAACGCCTTCTACGCTGCTGGATAGCATCCTCAATGCTTTTGGGCGCGAGGCCCTGGCTAGGCCCAGACGGCGCGAGGTTGCGCAGGAGGTCGAGTGGGCACAGCGGCAGCTCTCCGGAGCCTATTTGCTTCTGGTCGAGGATAACCTGGTCAACCAGGAAATGACGGTTGAGATTCTCGGGCGAGCCGGCATTCGCGTGGATGTCGCCAGTAATGGTGCGCAGGCGTTGGCCATGGTCGTGCAGAGGGCGTATGACGGCGTGCTGATGGACTGCCAGATGCCGGTGATGGATGGCTTCGAGGCCACCCAGCGCATCCGGCAGTTGCCCGGCATGGCGCAGCTACCGATCCTGGCCATGACGGCCAATGCCATGGCGGGCGACAGACAGCGTTGCCTGGATGCGGGTATGAATGAACACATTGCCAAGCCGCTGGATGTCGGTCAGTTGTTCATCACGCTCAGTCGTTGGATCAAGGGGCATGGGGCGCAGCCTCCGGTAGTGGTGCCAGAGCCAGACCCGTTGGTGCCGGTCATCGAGGGTCTTGAACTGGAAAGTGCATTGCAACGCCTGGCAGGTGATAGCGCTCTGTTGCGCAGGCTGCTGGAGCGCTTCTGTGATTCCGAGCAGGGCTCCATCGCACGGGTTCGGCAGGCTCTGCTGGCTGGTGAGCGTGGCGAGGCAGAGCGTCTGGTTCATTCGCTCAAGGGGCTAGCAGGCAACGTTGGGGCTCGCGAGCTGGCCCAGCGGGCCGGCGATCTCGAAAGCATGTTGCGCCACAAGCGTGAGGGCTTCGAGTTTGAAACACTGTTGGCGCGTGTAGAGCAGGATCTTCGCAGGTTGGTCGATTCGATCAGAGCGGGACTCCGGTCCGCTGACGCTGAGCCCGCCGGCCCAAGGCAGCAACCTGCAGGCGAGATGGATAGTGCGACACTCGCGGCATGCCTCGACCGGCTGGAAACGCTCCTGCGTAAGGATGATGGTGAATCGATGCAGGTTCTGGAGCCAGTGTTGCCATCCCTCGAGGCTCTGGGGTGCGGACATGAGGCCAGCATCCTCGCGGAGCTTATCGGTCGTTATGCATACGAGGAGGCGCTGGATGGACTGGCTTCGCTGCGCCAGTCACTGAGTGCAGGCAAGGGGGCATGATGGATAGCACTGATGCGCGGGCAACGATCCTGGTGGTCGACGATGTTGTCGATAACATCGATATCCTCAACCGCATCCTGCTGCCGCACTACCACACCAGGATTGCCCTCAATGGGGAAAAAGCACTGAAAATCGTGTGTTCGGGCAATCCTCCGGATTTGATTCTGCTCGATATCATGATGCCGGGGATCAATGGCTACGAGGTTTGCCGGCGACTCAAAGACAACCCGGAGACTCGCGATATTCCTGTCATCTTTGTGACCGCCATGAGCGAGGTCGAGGATGAGCGGCATGGCCTGGAGCTCGGCGCGGTCGACTACATCACCAAGCCGGTCAATCCTGCGATCGTGCTGGCTCGTGTGCGAACGCACCTCGCGCTTTACGACCAGAATCGCGAACTGGCCCGTCAGGTTCGGGAGCGCACTGCAGACCTGTTCAATACCCGTCAGCAGATCATTCGTCGGCTCGGGCGTGCGGCGGAGTTCCGTGATAACGAAACCGGCAATCACATTATTCGCATGAGCCACTTTTGCCGTCTGATCGGCATTGCGGCTGGTCTTGGCGAAAAGACGGTGGAAATACTCTACAACGCATCGCCCATGCACGATGTGGGCAAGATCGGTATTCCCGATCATATCTTGCTCAAGCCCGGCAAGCTGACCGAGGACGAGTGGCAGGTCATGCGGCGGCACCCGCGAATCGGTGCCGACATCATCGGTCAGCACAGTGATGACCTGTTGCAGAGCGCCTGGGCCATTGCCCTGTGTCACCACGAAAAGTGGGATGGGACAGGATATCCCTCCGGGCTCAAGGGGGAGGCGATTCCGCTGATGGCGCGCATCGCCGCGCTGGCCGATGTGTTCGATGCCCTGACGGCCGAGCGCCCCTACAAGAAGGCCTGGACGGTCGAGGCTGCCGTCAGTCATATCGAGGCGCATGCCGGCAGTCATTTCGATCCGGGCCTGATGGAGCCCTTCAGGCAGGCTCTGCCGGAGATGCTGCGCATTCGCGAACAGTTTTCCGATACGTTCGGCGCCATGGAGGATTATGGACCGCCGCCGCCCTAGGGTGCGCCTTCTGCACTTGCGTGCAGCCCTGCTATACCTTGATCATGCAATTAGGCGGTTCGTGCAACAGTTTCATCTGCAACAGGAGTTTCATTATGCACAGCAAATACTGGTTGGCCGCAGTGGCGTTGGGGCTTAGTCTGCAGGTGGGTGCCACCAGCTTTGTGGTGACCACCGATGGCCTGGTGAACACGGTTGACGGCACCACTGACGTTACGTCGTCCAGCTTCGGTGACGACAAGATCGTGCGCGAGGCCAAGGATGATGCCGCCAGCTTTGTCGCCAGTGCCGGCGCCATCCGTGGTGCACATCTGGAAGCAGCCTTCCTGCACATTCGCAGCCAGCAGCCGACGCTGCAGATGGACGATATGCAGCTGGCTCAGGCCATCCTGGCCATCTGAGCGACCCGCTGAAATGAAAAACGGCGCCCTTGGGCGCCGTTTTTGTTTGCGGTCGGTGTTACAGGCCCAGCTTGTCGCGCAGGCTGTAGTACCAGGCGCCCATGGCGGTGAAGGGCACGCGGAACAGACGACCACCCGGGAAGGGGTAGTGCGGCAGGCTGCCGAAGGCGTCGAAACGCTCGGCCTGGCCACGCAGGGCTTCGGCGAGGATCTTGCCGGCCAGGTGGGTGTAGGTTACGCCGTGGCCGCTGCAGCCTTGGGAGTAGTAGATGTTGTCGCCGATGCGGCCGACCTGCGGCAGGCGCGACAGGGTCAGCAGGAAGTTGCCGGTCCAGGCGTAGTCGATCTTCACGCCTTCCAGTTGCGGGAAAGTCTTGAGCATCATCGGGCGGATCATCGCCTCGATGTTGGCCGGGTCCTTGGCGCCGTAGACCACGCCGCCGCCATAGATCAGGCGACGGTCGCCGGTGAGGCGGAAGTAGTCGAGCAGGTAGTTGCAGTCTTCCACGCAGTAGTCCTGCGGCAGCAGGCTCTTGGCCACGTCTTCGCTGAGCGGCTCGGTGGCGATCACCTGGCTGCCGCACGGCATGGTCTTGGCTGCCAGTTCCGGTACCAGATTGCCCAGGTAGGCGTTGCCGGCGACCACGATGAACTTGGCCTTCACGCGGCCTTCGGGGGTATGCACCACCGGGTTGGCGCCGCGCTCGATGCGCACGGCAGGGCTCTGTTCGTAGATGACGCCACCCAGGCTCTCCACCGCTGCGGCTTCGCCGAGCGCCAGGTTCAGCGGATGGATGTGGCCGCCGCTCATGTCGAGCATGCCGCCGATATAGTTCTCGGTCTTGACCACTTCACGGATGCGCTGTGCGTCCATGATCTCCAGCTGGGTGTGGCCGAAGCGCTCCCACAGCTTCTTCTGCGCTTCCAGGTGATTCATCTGCTTGGGCGTGAAGGCGGCAAACACGCCACCATCCTTCAGGTCGCACTTGATGTCGTACTTGGCGATGCGCTCGCGAATGATGCGACCGCCTTCGAAAGCCATCTGGCCCATCAGCTGAGCCTGCTTCGGGCCGACGGTGCGTTCGATCACGTCGATGTCGCGGCTGTAGCTGTTGACGATCTGACCGCCATTACGGCCGGAGGCGCCGAAACCGACCTTGGCCGCCTCGAGGATGCTGACCTTGAAGCCGTTCTCCAGCAGGAACAGGGCAGTGGACAGGCCGGTATAGCCGGCGCCGATGATGCAGACATCGGTCTCGGTCTCGCCCTGCAGGGCCGGGCGCTGCGGCACCGGATTGGCCGAAGCGGCGTAGTAGGACTGGGGGTAGGAGGTGTGCGCCATATTTGAACCTATGTTCTTTATTTTTTACGGAATGAGCGGATGCTACCCGAGTCAAAATGCGCCGGCTAGCCTCTGTGCAAAATTTTCAACGTACCGCTGTGCGGCAAAAAATCCACTTTTTCAGGGGCTTAGCGAAAAAAGATGTTGACACCTCGGCGAATCTCCCTAAAATGCGCCTCCATTGCAGGCACATAGCTCAGTTGGTTAGAGCACCACCTTGACATGGTGGGGGTCGTTGGTTCGAGTCCAATTGTGCCTACCAAATCCGAAAGGGGTCGTTGATACGACCCCTTTTTTATTGGCTGCTTGCCAGAGAATAGGCTTTCTGGAAGCATCCGCGATTCTGTTTACCTCCAGTGACTCTGGTTCGGTTCTGGTTGGCCCGCAAGGCTCCTGCCATCGTCAGGCAGGTATACCGCCGGATCGCTTCCTGGCTCATCCCAACCCATGTGACCTTTGGTAGGGGTCACCACTAGGAGAGGAGGCGCCATGCCCATCATTACTCTTCCCGACGGCAGTCAGCGTTCGTTCGATCATCCGGTATCCGTGCTCGAGGTGGCTCAGTCCATCGGTGCCGGCCTGGCCAAGGCTACGCTGGCTGGCAAGGTCAATGGCAAGCAGGTCGATGCCTGTGACCTGATCGAGATCGATGCGACCCTGCAGATCATCACGCCGAAGGACGAAGAAGGGCTGGAGATCATTCGCCACTCCTGTGCGCACCTGGTGGGGCATGCGGTCAAGCAGCTCTATCCGAACGCCAAGATGGTTATCGGTCCGGTGATCGAAGAAGGCTTCTATTACGACATTGCCATCGATCGTCCTTTCACGCCGGAAGACATGGCGGCTATCGAGAAGCGCATGGCCGAGCTGATCGACAAGGACTACGACGTCATCAAGAAGATGACGCCGCGTGCCGAGGTCATCGAGCTGTTCAAGGCGCGAGGCGAGGAATACAAGCTGCGCCTGATCGACGACATGCCGGACGAGAAGGCCATGGGTCTGTACTTCCATGAAGAGTACGTGGACATGTGCCGTGGCCCGCACGTGCCCAATACCCGCTTCCTCAAGTCCTTCAAGCTGACCAAGATCTCCGGTGCCTACTGGCGCGGCGACTCGAAGAACGAGCAGCTGCAGCGTATCTACGGCACCGCCTGGGCGGATAAGAAGCAGCTGGCGGCCTACATCCAGCGCATCGAGGAGGCCGAGAAGCGCGATCACCGCCGCATCGGTAAGCAGCTGGACCTGTTCCACCTGCAGGAAGAGGCGCCGGGCATGGTGTTCTGGCATCCGGCTGGCTGGACCGTCTACCAGGTGCTGGAGCAGTACATGCGCCAGGTGCAGCGCGAGAACGGCTACGTCGAGGTGCGCACGCCGCAGGTGGTCGACCGCATTCTTTGGGAGAGGTCTGGCCACTGGTCGAACTACGCCGAGAACATGTTCACCACCAGTTCGGAAAACCGCGACTATGCGGTGAAGCCGATGAACTGCCCGTGCCACGTGCAGATCTTCAATCAGGGGCTGAAGTCCTACCGTGATCTGCCGCTGCGCATGGCCGAATTCGGCTCCTGCCATCGCAACGAGGCGTCCGGCGCCTTGCACGGTATCATGCGCGTGCGCGGTTTCACTCAGGATGACGCGCACATCTTCTGCACCGAAGAGCAGGTGAAGAAAGAGGCCTCCGACTTCATCAAGCTGACCCTGCAGGTCTACGCCGACTTCGGTTTCACTGATATCTCCATGAAGCTGTCGACTCGTCCTGCCAAGCGCGTGGGTTCCGACGAGCTGTGGGATCGTGCCGAAACCGCGCTGGCGGATGCGCTGAACGAGTCTGGCCTGGCCTGGGAATACCAGCCGGGCGAGGGCGCCTTCTACGGCCCGAAGATCGAGTTCACCCTGAAGGATTGCCTCGGCCGTAACTGGCAGTGCGGCACCCTGCAGTACGACCCGAACCTGCCGGAGCGCCTGGATGCCAACTACATCGCCGAAGACAACAGCCGTACGCGCCCGGTGATGCTGCACCGCGCCATTCTCGGCTCCTTCGAGCGCTTCATCGGCATGCTCATCGAGCACTACGCCGGTGCATTCCCGGCCTGGCTGGCGCCGACCCAGGCGGTGATCATGAATATCACCGACAAGCAGGCTGATTTCGCCCTGGAAGTCGAGAAAACTCTCAACCAAAGCGGATTCCGTGCCAAGTCGGACTTGAGAAACGAAAAAATCGGCTTTAAAATCCGCGAGCATACTTTGCTCAAGGTTCCCTATCTCCTGGTTATTGGTGACAGGGAAGTTGAGACACGATCCGTTGCTGTGCGTACCCGCGAAGGTGTCGACCTGGGCTCCATGCCTCTGGAACAGTTCGCCGATCAGCTCAAGCAAGCGGTTTCCCGGCGTGGTCGCCAAGATTCGGAGTAATCATTATTAAGCGTGAAATGAGACAGGATAAGCGGGCCGTACCAAAGGCTCCGATCAACGAGAACATCACTGCACGTGAGGTCCGCCTGATTGGCGCGGATGGCGAGCAGATCGGTATCGTTTCGATTGATGAGGCATTGCGCGTGGCTGAAGAAGCCAAGCTGGATCTGGTAGAGATCTCGGCTGACGCGGTTCCGCCAGTTTGCCGAATCATGGACTACGGCAAGCACCTGTTCGAAAAGAAGAAGCAGGCTGCGATTGCGAAGAAGAATCAGCACCAGCAGCAGATCAAAGAAATCAAGTTTCGTCCAGGGACGGAAGAAGGGGATTACCAGGTAAAGCTACGCAACCTGGTACGTTTCCTTAATGAAGGGGACAAGGCCAAGGTATCCTTGCGATTCCGTGGTCGTGAGATGGCCCACCAGGAGCTGGGTATGGAGCTGTTGAAGCGGGTCGAAGCCGACCTCGCCGAATTCGGCACCGTCGAACAGCATCCCAAGCTGGAAGGACGCCAGCTGATGATGGTCATCGCTCCCAAGAAGCGTAAATAACCTCCCGGGCACTGGCAGGCCTGATGGTTATCAGTTGTTAATGAATGCGGAGTACTAAACATGCCAAAGATGAAAACCAAGAGCGGTGCAGCCAAGCGTTTCCTCAAGACCGCTGCTGGCTACAAGCACAAGCACGCTTTCAAGAGCCACATCCTGACCAAAATGTCCACCAAGCGTAAGCGTCAACTGCGCGGTAGCGAGCTGATGCATCCGTCGGACAAGGCAAAAGTCGAGCGCATGCTGCGCGTTCGTTAATTCGGTCAAGATATTTTAGAGGTTATTACTCATGGCTCGTGTTAAGCGTGGCGTTATCGCTCGTGCTCGTCACAAAAAAATCCTGAAACTCGCCAAAGGCTATTACGGCGCGCGTTCGCGCGTGTTCCGCGTTGCCAAGCAGGCTGTGATCAAGGCAGGCCAATACGCCTACCGTGACCGCCGTCAGCGCAAGCGTCAGTTCCGTGCTCTGTGGATCGCTCGTATCAACGCTGGTGCTCGCGTCAACGGCCTGTCCTACAGCCGTCTGATCGCTGGCCTGAAAAAAGCGTCGATCGAAATCGACCGCAAGGTTCTGGCCGATCTGGCAGTGAACGAAAAAGCGGCGTTTGCTGCGATTGTCGAGAAAGCTAAGGCCGTTCTGGCTTAAGTCCCCCGACAATCACCGGGCTTGCCCGGTGGCAACGTCAAAGATAGGGGAAGAGCCTTCAAGCTCTTCCCCTATTTCGTATCTGGAGTCCGTACATGGAAAACCTGGATGCATTGGTCTCGCAAGCGCTTGAGGCCGTGCAAAGCACCGCAGATGTGAACACCCTGGAGCAGCTCCGGGTCCAGTATCTCGGCAAGAAGGGCGAACTGACCGCCCTGATGCAGACCCTTGGCAAGCTCTCCGCCGAGGAACGCCCGCAGGCCGGCGCCCTGATCAATGCCGCCAAGAACCAGGTTCAGGATGCCCTGAACGCCCGCAAATCTGTGCTTGAGCAGGCCCTGCTCGCCGAGAAGCTGGCGTCCGAGCGTATCGACGTAACCCTGCCGGGCCGAGGTCAGGCCTCCGGTGGCCTGCATCCGGTCACCCGTACCCTGGAGCGCGTCGAGCAGTTCTTCACCCACATCGGCTACAGCGTGGCCGAGGGTCCGGAAGTCGAAGACGACTACCATAACTTCGAAGCGCTCAACATTCCCGGCCACCACCCGGCGCGGGCGATGCATGACACCTTCTATTTCAACGCCAACATGCTGCTGCGTACCCACACCTCGCCGGTGCAGGTGCGCACCATGGAGTCGCAGCAGCCGCCGATCCGCATCGTCTGTCCCGGCCGCGTCTACCGCTGCGATTCCGATATCACTCACTCGCCGATGTTCCATCAGGTCGAAGGCCTGCTGGTCGACGAGGGCATCAGCTTCGCCGACCTCAAGGGCACCATTGAGGAGTTCCTCCGGGTGTTCTTCGAGAAGCCGCTAGGCGTGCGTTTCCGTCCGTCCTTCTTCCCCTTCACCGAGCCGTCGGCCGAAGTCGACATGCAGTGCGTGATGTGCTCCGGCAAGGGCTGCCGCGTGTGCAAGCAGACCGGCTGGCTGGAAGTGATGGGCTGCGGCATGGTGCATCCGAACGTGCTGCGTATGTCCGGCATCGATCCGGAGAAGTACCAGGGCTTCGCCTTCGGCATGGGCGTCGAGCGCCTTGCCATGCTGCGTTACGGCGTCAACGACTTGCGCCTGTTCTTCGATAACGACCTGCGGTTCCTGGCGCAATTCCGCTAGCCGCATGCCCCGTATCGAATTCGCTTAATGGAGAACAGACAGCATGAAATTCAGTGAACAGTGGCTGCGCAGCTGGGTAAATCCGGCGGTATCGCGCGACGAACTGGTGGCCCGCCTGTCCATGGTCGGCCTGGAAGTGGACGCCGTGATCCCGGTCGCCGGCCAGTTCAGCGGCGTGGTGGTAGGCGAGATCCTCAGTGCCGAACAGCACCCGGACGCCGACAAGCTGCGCGTGTGCCAGGTCAGCAACGGCAGCGCCACCTTCCAGGTGGTCTGCGGTGCGCCCAATGCCCGTGCCGGCATCAAGATCCCCTTTGCCATGATCGGCGCGGAGCTGCCGGGCGACTTCAAGATCAAGCAGGCCAAGCTGCGCGGCGTGGAGTCCCAGGGCATGCTCTGCTCGGCCTCCGAACTGCAGATCAGCGACGACAACAGCGGCCTGATGGAGCTGGCGGCGGATGCCCCGGTCGGCCAGGACATCCGTGCCTACCTGGGCCTGGACGATGCCAGCATCGAGATCGGCCTGACCCCCAACCGTGGCGACTGCCTGTCGCTGGCCGGCCTGGCCCGCGAAGTCGGTGCCATCTACGGCGCGCAGGTTACGCCGGTGTCCATCGCGCCGGTCGCCGCCGTCCATGATGAAGTGCGCCAGGTCGAAGTGCTGGCGACCAAGGCCTGCCCGCGCTACCTAGGCCGTGTCATCCGCAACGTCGACCTGTCCAAGCCGACTCCGCTGTGGATGGTCGAACGCCTGCGTCGTTCCGATATCCGCAGCATCGACGCGGCCGTCGACATCACCAACTACGTGATGCTCGAGCTCGGCCAGCCGATGCACGCCTTCGACCTCGCCGAGATCAACGGTGGCATCCGCGTACGCATGGCGGAAGAGGGCGAGAAGCTGGTCCTGCTGGATGGCCAGGAAGTCAGCCTGCGCGTAGATACCCTGGTGATCGCCGACCACAACCGCGCCCTGGCCATCGCTGGCGTGATGGGTGGCGAGCACAGCGGTGTCAGCGGCAAGACCCGTGACCTGTTCCTGGAAAGCGCTTTCTTCGACACCATCTCGGTGGCCGGCAAGGCCCGCTCCTACGGCCTGCACACCGACTCCTCGCACCGCTTCGAGCGTGGTGTGGACTCGCAGCTGGCGCGCAATGCCATGGAGCGCGCCACCGCGCTGCTGCTGGAGATCGTCGGCGGCGAAGCCGGCCCGATCATCGAAGTGGCCAGCGCCGCTGACTTGCCGAGCGTCGCACCGATTACCCTGCGTGCCGAGCGCATCAGCCAGATGCTGAGCATGGACATGGACGGTGCCGAGGTCGAGCGCCTGCTCACCGCGCTGGGCCTGGGCGTGACCGCTCAGGGCGCCGGTCAGTGGCAGGTCAGCGTGCCGAGCCACCGCTTCGACATCAGTCTGGAAGTGGACCTGATCGAAGAGCTGGGCCGCCTGTACGGCTACAACCGCCTGCCGGTGCGTTACCCGCAGGCTCGTCTGGCTCCGCAGGCCAGGGCCGAAGCCCGTGCCGAACTGCCGGCCCTGCGCCGTCTGCTGGTCGCTCGTGGTTATCAGGAAGCCATTACTTACAGCTTCATCGATCCCAAGTTGTTCGAGCTGTTCAATCCGGGCGTGGCCCCGCTGCAGCTGGCCAACCCGATCTCCGCCGACATGGCTGCCATGCGTTCCTCGCTGTGGCCAGGCTTGGTCAAGGCGCTGGAGCACAACCTCAATCGCCAGCAATCTCGCGTGCGCCTGTTCGAGAGCGGCCTGCGTTTCGTCGGCCAGCTCGAAGGTCTGCAGCAGGAAGCCATGCTGGCGGGCGTGATCAGCGGTAGCCGCCTGCCGGAAGGTTGGGCCAACGGCCGCGAGAGCGTGGACTTCTACGACCTCAAGGCTGATGTCGAGGCGCTGCTGGGCTATGCCGGCGCCGCCGCTGCCTTCAGCTTCGTGCCGGGTGAGCACCCGGCTCTGCATCCGGGCCAGACCGCGCGCATCGAGCGGGAAGGGCGCCTGGTTGGTTTCATGGGAGCTCTGCACCCGGAGCTGGCCAAGACCCTGGGCCTGGATCAGCCGGTGTTCCTCTTCGAGCTGGTACTGGCCGAAGTCGCCACCGGGCGCATGCCGGCGTTCAGCGAGTTGTCGCGCTTCCCCGAGGTGCGTCGCGACCTGGCGCTGCTGGTGGATCGTGAACAGCCTGCCGAAGCCGTGCTCGCCACCATTCGCGAGGCTGCAGGCGAATGGCTGACTGACCTCAAGCTATTTGACGTCTATCACGGTAAAGGTATTGATCCGCATAGAAAAAGCCTGGCAGTCGGCTTGACCTGGCAACATCCATCGCGCACTCTTAATGACGATGAGGTGAGTACAACTACGCAAAACATCGTCACCTCGCTGGAAGAAAGGTTCAACGCCACGTTAAGGAAGTAGCGTATGGGGGCTCTGACGAAAGCTGAAATGGCGGAACGTCTGTATGAAGAGCTTGGCCTGAATAAGCGGGAAGCCAAGGAGTTGGTGGAGCTGTTTTTCGAGGAAATCCGCCACGCGCTGGAAGACAACGAGCAGGTCAAATTGTCCGGTTTCGGCAATTTTGACCTGCGCGACAAACGTCAGCGCCCAGGTCGCAATCCCAAGACAGGCGAAGAAATCCCGATCACGGCTCGCCGTGTCGTCACCTTTCGTCCGGGCCAGAAATTGAAGGCCAGAGTAGAGGCATATGCTGGAACCAAGTCATAACGACGAGCTGCCGCCTATCCCTGGCAAACGCTACTTCACCATTGGCGAAGTTAGCGACCTCTGTGCCGTCAAACCTCATGTTTTGCGTTACTGGGAGCAGGAGTTTCCCCAGCTCAATCCGGTGAAGCGGCGGGGTAACCGTCGCTATTATCAGCGCCAAGATGTGCTGATGATCCGCCAGATCCGAGCACTCCTGTACGACCAGGGCTTCACTATCGGCGGGGCGCGTCAGCGTCTCTCCGGCGACGAGGCCAAGGACGACACCACCCAGTACAGGCAGCTGATCCGGCAGATGATTGCCGAGCTTGAGGATGTTCTGCTGGTACTGCGTAAATAAGTGCCCTGCAGTAAAAAAAACTTCCACAATTCAGCAGCTTATTGTAAAGTCCACCTCGCTTTCGGTAACACGGAAGCATCGTCGGGGCGTAGCGCAGCCCGGTAGCGCACTTGCATGGGGTGCAAGGGGTCGAGTGTTCGAATCACTCCGTCCCGACCAAAAAACCCTATAAAATCCAGTCACTTAGCGGTGACTGGATTTTTTTATGCCTGATCGATTTTGAGTGCCTCAGAATTTTGCCCCACTTTTTGCCCCACCGCTGAAAGTTGCAAGCCTGGAAGGGGGGGCGGGCTGAAGCAGATGGGTCGGCCCAAGCGAGGCGTAAGGCTGCTCTCAGCCAAAAAGCGTAATTCACCAAGGGCGGCTTCCGACCCATAACGAACACCCAGACATCAGAACGAGTAGATAATTGGCTTTACTCAAGTAGCGAGGTGGGTGTTCAGGCTATTTACTCAAAATGAGATGCATTACAAGGCTTTTGCATTGAGGCCCAGCACTTCGCGGAGTGACTCGTTGTCAGGCCAGTGACGATGAATCAGCCACCAAGCGCAGCCCTGGCCGATGGCGCGACTTATGCCACCAATGCCTTGGAGGTGGATAACGCACAGATCCACGATTTCCGATTTTTCTTTGGGGCTCTCGTTGTGACCATGTGTCTCAAGCGATAAAAATCTGTAGAAGACGGTGTACAGGTCCGCAACGTCTGCCTCCTTGGCTTGCTGCTGAATACTGGGTGGCGAGCTTCGCTTTGCCTGTTCGCGATCGAGGTATCGAGCCGTTACTTCTTCACCCGTGATCTGGTCGAATACCTGGGCGGTGCCTTCCTGCAGGTTCATCTTGAGGGCCTTCGCCAATTGAGCAGTACCCGCACTGCTTTGTGATTCTGCATTTTCAATTGATCGAATGCCCCACAAGACCGTAATCAGTTGTTCCAGCAGGCTTCGGCTCAAGATTCCCAGGCACGCGGGGTTTGCTACGGCGCCCAAAGCTGCGGCTCCGCTCACCAGCTCGGCTGCTCGCTTCAGCTGTTGACGAACAAAGTCGTCGCGGGGATCGGACGCTCCTGTTGCTTTCATCTCCGAGGACGTGATCAGCAACGAAGCATGCGTCCTTAACGATTCAATTAGTTCGTCCGGTACTGATGCAGTGCTCATGCGGTTTTTGACACCTTTTTTATCTGTGGCGGATGCCGGTCAATGTAGCTGTCCCTTGATGCTAACTAACCAGGGTAGTGGTAACGTCTGGCACATCCGACAGTAAGGGATTGGCGTCGTGATTGAACCCAAAAAACTGCGCAGTGCGGGGGATTTCCCCAACAAATCGGCAGTGGAGTACGCGACCATTCGGGTCGAGATTCCTCATCGCCTTGTCCCGTCGAATCTTCAGAATCCGCATTACAGGGATGAAGACATCGTCGCCGGGCTCTACGCGACCCCTACTGGTCGTCTTACCTACAAGACGCTTTACCTAGACAGCGTCGAGCTGGCCGAGCGCTTTGTGGCGCATCTCCACCAGGCTTTTCAGCGTCGTCCTTACGCGAATGAGTACTCCCTCAAGGTTGAGGTGATCACCACGACCCAAAAGGTCACTGCGACGAAGGGGAGAGCGAAGCATTCTGCTGCTGTCGTCGAGACTCTCCTGGGAGATGCTTCCTAGCGCGGCCCCCAATCATGCCGGCATGGGATTAGTCCCCGACTTGGTTAGCTTGAGTTCGGTTTGGCATGGGCCGTAAATGGCATAGACAGGGCGCCTTCGGCGCTCTTTCTGTTCTTGGGCGCTGGAGACCTGAGATGATTACTTGATATTCTTTTCTGGATGAATATACAGTTCTTGCTGTGATGTCGCTATGACACCATGAAAGGCTATCCAGAGAAGGATCTCCAAATGTTTGTCCTCCAGCACGCCATCATCCACAGCTTCACCAAAGAAGCTCACACTGATGTGATTGGTAAGGTCGTCAAAAAAGATATCGTTCTAGATACCGAGAACCGGGCGCTAATCGCGTTGGCGCAAGGCATTAATGGTCTGATTGGCACCACTGGCAATAGCGTTGTTTACGGCCAGTTTTCGAATGACGAGCGACAAGGGCCTTTCCCTGCTGCCTTTGATGCGTACACCTGCAACCTGCCTGACGCTACAGCATTTCTTTCGCTCTCACATCTCGTGATGGATCAACTGATCGAGCAGGCAGCAAAGCGCGTGCTGTCGACCGGCGGTCATATCCTGTGCGCTCTATATGAGTCCCAGGGCTCCCAGTTCTTCCTGGTCGCCAGCATGAAGCAGAGGGGAGGCATTCAGCTCGATGAGAACTATGTACCCAAAGAAATTCAGGAAATTGATCTGAATAAAGTCCAGCAGGCTGCACGTATCAATGTCAATGACTTTGCATATATCACGCACCAGCTTGCTCAGGAAGAGGCTGAAATTGAGGATGACGCAGAGGCTAAAGAAGCCCTTGAAGAGCGTATTGATACGACCTACCTCTGCTTCGTAAGCCGCGGGAGAGACAGCCAAGCGTCTGACTATTTCATCTACGCGCTTGGGTGTGCGAAAGGTGTTGCGTCTGGCAGAGCTACGAAAGGAGCAATCGATGCTGTCGTCGCGTTCTTTCAGTCCAAACCAGCGCTAAAGGGGTTTAGCTACAAAGCCAAAGAGGCGGTAATTAAGTACCTCGAAAAGCAACTGGAAGATAAAAAACCAGCGCGACTGGATGGTGTTTGCCTCGCGGCTGTAAAGAATGTGCCTGAGGACCTCGCTGAGCATATTGAAGGCATTAAGGATTTCCTTAATGATGAGAAGTATAAGGTTCCGGTAGAATTCTCTGTTAACGCAAAAGGTCTTAAAGAGAAGACCCGAATTAAATCTGAGGCTGCAAGTTGGTCAATTCAGTTCGAGCGTGGCGCCTTAGGCAAAGAGGAAGTTGCAGATGTGTTTTATGATGAGGAATCTAAGAAGTTAATCTTGACCAACCTACCTGATTCGCTAATATCTCTGATTGAGGAAGAGATAGCAAGCAGGGATAAATAATGTTCGCCAAGGTCGTTGATTTATACAGATCAACTGGTCGTAAGCCAGTTATAGATGGCGCCTTTTCCTATGAAGGGGAGTACGACAAAGGCCTTGCGGATAAGCTTGAAGCTCTGAAAGAGCTGCCTCAGCACTTTGGCCGTTTTTTGGAAGTGGAGAACTCACCTGATAAAGGGTGCACATTTACTTTTAAGCTACCGTCTAATGAACACGGCAAGTTCTTTCCAGATATTAAGGCACTCTTGGCTGGAAACACCTCTATTAATAAGGGCGTGTTTCCTGAAAATATCTACATAGTAGATCTGAACTGGATGTTTTCAGAGAAGAGTGCACCTGAGCCAATAGCAAACCTCAAGAAAGTCTGCAGGCTGGTGCATCTGCTCTCGGAGCTGGCGATAGGGGTTGATCGGGAGACGAATCGGGCCTTTTTCAATCTGTTTTTCGCTCTACCTCAAGATGGAGTGAAGCCTCCACGCACGTTCCTGATTGCTACCAAGGTTACTCCTGAGATGGCAGAGGTACGGCTGAATCATTTGGACCTGCTGGAGCAGATTCTCCACCCTAAAAACTCTAGCAAGCCTAACCTACTTGAGCGCGTGATGATGTTCAGGTTGTCCATAGCTGATGTTTTAGATGCGGCCGGGGACTGTGGTAACCCATTCATGGTTGTAGTTCAAGAATGGAGTAAAATTCTTTCTCAATACCGAATTAACCTTCAGTCTTATGTTCATGGATTTTCATTCGAGAAAGTTCGGCAGGAGGTCGCTCGCGCTGAGCTGGAGTATGCGAAGAACTTAAGTGGAATTCTTGGTGATATTGCAGGTAAGCTACTTGCGCTGCCTGTGTCTTTCGCCGGAATTTTATTGGTTTACAAAAGCAATGACCCCTTGGAAGTGTGGGTGCTATCAGTTGGGCTAGTGATTGTTTCGTTCATTCTGCTGTCAACGATTAAGAATCAGGAGCTTCAGGTAAAGAGGCTTCAGCACAGTTTCACCATGGCTTTTGAAGGTTTTGAGTCTAGGATGAATACATACCCTAGAAGAATTCAAGAGTTACTTGCAGAAACCGCAACCCAGCTTGAGAAGCAAGTAAGATCACTAAATAATACTTTCGAAATATTAGGCAAGGTGTCGTGGCTGCCCGTATGGGGCGTTGCGGTAATCCTTGCAACCAAGGCAATATACCTTTTCATTGGGTGACTGCTATCGCCTGATAGAGTGCAGTACATCGCAAGGCCTCCAGCCTGCTAAAAAACGTCTGAACAATCGGCGAACAACTGGGGACAGGCCACGGTATTGGTTCTGAGGGGGGCTTTTGGCCGGTTGCAGCCGGTGACGACAGGCAGCTACCGGCCAGAAGCGGCCTTCCGCAGCTATAATTGAGCTGTGATCTATCGTCTGGCTCCCGCCACTTGCTACTAAGTCCACGACTATCTCCGACGCACTGCTGAACATTCCCCGGATGCCTCGTAGTCGAGTATCGCTAACCAGTATTTAGCTCAGGGGATATATGGTCCTCAGCCGGACACCGGTGCGTCCGTTGCCTTCAAGCTCCAATACTTTCAGGGGAGGCACTCGGCCCGCCGGCGTTTCTAGCGGCCCGACGCCAGAAAATTTCTCGATAAGGTGGCGAGCCAGCGCACGACTTGAAGTCGTAATGACGAGATTAAGAAACTGGCTATTTTCGAGGACGGTGGCTCGCAGAATATCGAGTAATCCGACTCGATTAAGATCGTCAAGATGAGTAATTGGCTCGTCGAGGAAGAATGTGCCTCCGAGGCTACGAGCCCGAGCTAGGAACAAAGCAAGCGCCAAGTCCTGTCTCTGTCCCTGACTGAAATCCTTGCCGGGGTCTAGCTGCTGACCACCAGCGTCTGCAAGCCAATGGAGGAAGTCGTTGTCCTCGCCGAGATTGATGCGATCAAACACACGGTTGGCGTGCATGCGTGCGAAAAGTGGATTGACGACACGACTGAGATCTTGGACCTGTTTCCGACTCATCGTGGTATAGGCATCGTAAAAAACCGCACGTGCGCGATTGGCCGCGGCAATTTGGCCTTGCATATGCTTTTGCCGATCTAGCGACGGCTGAATTGCGCGGCGCAGTTCCTGGAGTCTGATGCGCCGAGACTCGGCGGACCATGCCGCGCGTGCGGCTTCAATATGACCCTCGGCGCGCGATAAACGCTGGGCTTCAGCGTCGAGCTCTGTCATGAGCGAAGTTAAGGCAGCGTCCGACCAACCCGCTCCCGGAGCAGCCTTTTCCCAGGCCATGCGCAGCACTGCGAGCGCCGATAATTTCTGATGCTGTGTCTTGCGACACTCATGCAAGCTCTGATTGACAGCTGCGTAACTTGCACGTATCTCATCGCGCTCCAGGATAGCTGCTTCAATTTTTTTCGCTAATTCTGCGAGCTGGTGCTGAACTACGCGGCCACGCGCAGAGGTGGTCATTTCGAGCTGATCGATCAGATCGTCGACTTGCGACTCAAGTGTGAGAAGTGGCCCGCCCGGTAGTGTCGGCGAAATGCTGTCGAGCGCGGTAAGGAGATTTGCAAGAGCATCAGCAATATTTAGGTTAACGCGTGCGGTCCTAACTGTCTCAGTAGAAGCGCCTTGCTCAAGAGCAAGCTGTTCTATCTGGCGACGTAGAGCATCACCAGCAACTCCAAGAATTGATAGCTCCTTCTCAAGCTCAAGCACTTGGGCTTGCGCCTCAAGTGCTTCGGTGAGTCGCGCACGTGCGGTAGCCGCCGAATCGGATGCTACGGTAACTGCCGTCCGAGCGGTTTCAACGAACTCTGGGGCAGCTGAAAGCGTATCGGCAATGGCAGAACGCAAATGATCAGCATCCCCCCAGTCATGCGAACAGATCGGACATTTAGCCGCATCGATTTCATGGTCGTGCTCCAAGAGATCGCGCGCAGCGGCTTGAAGCCTTTCTACCGGCTCTGCCATTGCATCCAAGAGTGTGACCGCAGCTCTGATGCGGGAATCTGCCTCAACGACATTGCTTCGCAGGACTGCGAGTACTTCCTCGGTTACCTGTCGTGAGCGCGCTACCACCAGATCCGCCTCAAGCAGTCGGAGGCGTTTACTCTGATCAGCTGCTTGTCCGAGGGCGGCCTCAAGGGCCGCTAAGTCACTGCGGCGTTTCGCGCGAGCGCTTGCGGTCCACGAGCTTTCAGGATATAGGACCGAAAGTGCAGCGAGAGATTGCGGTAGAACATCCAAAGCCCCCCCTTCATGGAGCGTGGCTATAAGCACTGCACTCAAGTGGGCGAGTTGGTCCTTGGCAGCAGCAAGTGATCGCGTCGCTTCGCTTGCCACATCTCGCTGAGAGCTATATGCAGCAAGCCTTGCTGCAGCTTCCCTGCCTTTTATCTCCATCTCAGTAAGCGACTGCGTCAACTTTGCTTCGAGCTTTGCACCTTCGTTTACTTCGTGCTCCAAGGTGGGGCGCATGCTCCATTGCGCTTCGACGCGCTGTGCCTCGATGATCCGCAAATCCAATGCATGACGCTGACGACGCTGGACAGCGGTGAGAGCCTCTAGCAAATCGTCTAAATTCGCTTGTTCTTTGGCTTGGGGCAACTCTTCCGATGCAAGGAGCTCGGAGGCAGCGCTGGCTTCTGAGCGTGCTGAAATCTTGGTTTCTTGCCCTGCCATTTCTTCGTCCGTGAGAGCCAGTTCCAGGGCATCTGCTTCGGCGGACTCCCGCGCAATCAGCTGATCCAGTGAACGAAGCCTTGTGGCAAGTTCCCCTGCATACTTCTCACACTGACGCTCTGCATCTAGTAGGTGACGAATGCCGAGCAAATCGGCAAAGACCTGGGCTCGCCTCTCGATAGTTTCTTCATCGGTGTCGACTAAAGCAGCGAGAGCCTCTGCACTTAGAAAACGCGTTCCTTTGAGCCAGCGCTGACGGAGATTGATTGCCGCTAAAGGGTGCGTCTCATTCGCTGCAGCGGCAGGCGCAAGAAGAGCCAGCAGCTCATTAGGGCGGTAAGCGCTCGCGCTCTCAATATCGTTTCCGAAACGCGCGAGGGACTGAGTTCCTTCCACAAAGCGAGTAACAAAACGCCGTTGACCATCGATGTATAGATCGGCAGCCGCCGAGGGAGTATGTAAGTCTTCGGTGAACTTTGAGCGCAGCACCGTTGCGTCGAAGCCATTACCTTCCTTCAGGCGCTCGACCTGGCCGGTCAGCAACCATTCGGTAGCTTCGCACATTGTGGTCTTGCCTGTGCCATTCGGGGCGAATACCAGTGTCAGCGGTGAGCTGAAGTCGAACACGATGGAATCGCTAATCCCGCGAAAGTGAGAAACGCTCAAAGCAGACAGCCAAATACCACGCATCAGACTGCCCCCTCGTGGCGCAGAATTGCTGCCGAGACACCAATGGAAACGAGCTCGTTCCATAGAGTTTCAGCCTCAGTGTCCATCTCTGGCCATTGCAACTCCGGACCAGGAGCAGCTATCGCCTCGGGCAGTCCTAGAACCGTGACGTCATCTACGCGCAGCCATCGGCTAGACACACCATCGATTTCAATGGCCGAGGATGGCCAGATCAAATGCTTGCGACATACCTGCGCTGAAAGCTCGATACGACGAATATCCTCCCATGCCCCGGTGTCAGGGGCTTTCGGAAGAGCGATTACGAGGTAGCCATCGATAGGGCGGCCACGAGTTGCGCGTTCGCCCTGAATGAGAACCTCATCGAACCAGGCTTGCCCAGCTGCCGCCGCTTGCTCAACGGCTACCGAGTCGCTTGCTCTACAAGGCCAGAGAAGTACGCGAGCATAGGACGAGGACCACAACGCGGCCTCTTCCGGAACCTGGTCTGTTGAACCCGGTTGCGGAAGTTTTTCCGTGCGCACGAAACCAACCTTGGCGCAGAGTTCGTCAATCTGCTCACGGGCGGCAGCAATGTTCACAGACCCGGTGCCTTCCATCATTCAATCCCCTCCTGGAAAAACGCGCCGATTCGGGCAAGCAGCGTAGTAACGCGCTCATTATCCTCGGCAGCGTCATAGTCGGCATAAACTTGTGCGACCTGCGAGAGGCCGAGTCCTGCAACCCGTCGCATTCCTTTGGCTGCGGTGATATCGCCAGCAAAAGACGCAAGTGAGCCGCCAACACCTAGGTCAGTATCGACGGTAGGTGCGACACTGATGTCATCGCGTCGATCATCCTTAATCTCGCCATCGCGAAGGTCGCCTAGAGGCGTAGATCCGAGTACCACTAGATGGGGGTGCTCACCACCACTAAGCATCCATGCGGCAAGATCGCGTCGCATTACCCCAGGCGATCCGGTGGCGGAACGCCAAACAAGAAGGTGACGATCTTGCGCATCGATACGTAATTGGCCAGCCATGCGGGGATTAGCCTGCCACTCGATCCCATCTATCGACTTGAGCGTCGCAAGTGCGTGCAGTCCGGGTTTGAGTGCACTGATCACTTCTACTGAATCAATTTGATCGGGATCGACCCTATCCTTAAGCAGAGTTCCGTTCAAAGTTGAAGTGAGCAAGGTCTCCGGGATCGGCGGGCTGGGACGCAGCAACTGTTCAGATATTTCGGAGGTGCCGGCAGCTACGCGTGGCGCAGTGCCGGGATCGACCGGATATCGACGCAAAAATCGCGCGATCTCACAAGCTGCCATACTGGGCGCAGCCACGATTGGCGCCGAGATACCCTGAGCACTGATCGGAGAGACCATGTTGCCGCGCCAAACGAATTTACCATTGACGGGGTTGTAAGGTTGCCAGGCAACCATGCCAGCAGTGACAGACGGATGCGTCTGGCGCACGACTGCACCAGCAATACCTTGGGCGTTGAGTGCACGCACTGCAGGTAGGTTCGCTTGGCCATGAGCAATCGTATGGTACGGTGCAAACACGCCAGTCAGGCTGCGCCACTTGTCCCTGATTTCGTCCGCCACTGGAACATCGTGGGCGACATTGCAGAGTGCGACCAAGCCAGAGCGCCCAGCCAATACTGTATTGAGAACAGAGTCGATTGCGGTCGCCCAGTTATGATTGAAACCGATCTGGAGTAGCGAACCCACCACAAGCGTTGGCCGGTCGGCGACAAGATTTCGCAGCATGCGCTGCATACGTGCTTGCGGCGATGCAGGGTATAACGCTGCTGGCTGTAGGAGATCAGCGCATATCAGCGGCAGTAGGTCGAGGTCGGCGAATCTCAGATGAAGAAATTTGCCACCAAGCTGTAAATCAGGAATTTGGACAGCCTCAACCGCCTGCTCTAGGTGATTTTTGAGGTATGCGATGCAGTGGGTAGTGCCATTGGGCTCGTGAATCCAGCACCATCCACCATTGACCCGCATCGCGGTGCTGATGGGGTGATGAGCTTGTTGCCAAGCCAGATGACGCTCAGTGCCTCCTGCATTGGCGCCTGCTTGCCAATCCAACACGGCCTGACCGTGTGTTGCCCCAAAACCAGCCACCAGCACAAGCGGACGATTGGCTTCTCGCACAATCGCATCAACCGCAATCCAGTCATCGGAGCCTAAGGCATATTCTGGAGCTACGATGAGAGCGGGCCCAAGCCCGGCCACCATTTGCTGCAATGCCGGCTGCGCCCCGACGAGCAGGTCGCGTAGGACGCTTACCGCGAGCGGCCGGGATAAGTCCTCTAACGCTTCATCGACTGTCGCCGGGAGCTGGAGAAGGCAGATATTAAGTCCACCTCCGGTGAGAAGCCCATAATCAACATCTACTCGAGTATGATCATCTTCGAACTGAAAATTTAGATTGGGCACGTTGTGGTAGTGGCCTTCGGCAAAACTGATTAGCCAACATTAAATTATTGGCCCTTCCGCGTCATCTTCGCAGTCGGCTATGGGGGCCTGTAATGGGGCGTTAATAGCCACTCGCGGTTGTGGCCGATGCCAGCCAGCCACGCCTTTTTACTTACAGCATCAACAATGTGAGTCGCATCGCGAATTTAGGTGGTCATCGTTTGCTAGATGAGCATCGCTTAAGCGCGACTCCATGGACCTATCTACAGCGAGCATTTGCCGTTAAATTGCGAAAGCTCCGTAGTCTGTAGCAAGGATTGCCGCCCGGATGGCCTTACCGTATCAACCCAAAAGTCTGATTTTCGATCTGGAGGTTGCTCCCGGTAAAACCGGGCAGCCCGACCGGATTTTTATGGTCGGTGCACTACGCCCTGATACGGACGAGGAGTTGGAGCGCAAGGTCGAGCGGGACTTGCCCACTGTACTCAATGCACTGGATCTTCTGGGGCAGGGTGCTAGCTTCGTGCTCGGTCACAATGTTATTGAGCATGACTTACCGATTCTACAACAGCAGGCGCCACACCTGGCCCTTCATCAGCTACCGGTGATAGACACCCTGCGTCTGTCCCCCCTGGCTTTTCCGCAAAACCCGTATCACCGCCTGGTCAAGGATTACAAGCTCATCCGTGACAGCCTCAACTCGCCGCTATCGGATTGCCGCTCCACGCTGACCCTGTTTAATGACCAGCGTCAGGCATTCGCTGAGCTAAACATCAGCCAACAACGTGAGCTTCTTTGCTATCAGACACTGCTCGCGCCAACGCTCAAGAGTGACCTGGGGGCGTTCTTCGCAACGCTCACTGGTCACGGTCCCAAGTCGGTTACCGAGCTCCGCACCCTGATTCCGGAACTTCTCAAGGAAACCGATCCGACGCTGACCCGCGATCTTAAGGTTTGCAGTACCCGCCTTGAGCGGCTTCTTGAAACTGACCTCATGGACGAGGCGCTTCACTGGCCCCTGGCCTATGCACTGGCTTGGTTGCGAGTGTCAGGTGGCAACTCTGTGCTGGCGCCATGGGTGCGCCATCAATTTCCCGAGGTAGGGAGGTTGATTGTCGAGTTACGGGATACGCCCTGTGGACAGAGCTCCTGTGGTTACTGCAGCACCACTCATGACCCGCGTCATGAGCTAAGACGCTACTTCGCCCCCATCGAGGATTTCCGTACCGAGTCGGATGGCCGTTCTCTGCAGCACGACGTGGTGCTGGCCGGTATGCGTGGCCAACACGTGTTGGCTATCCTGGCCACCGGCGGCGGCAAATCCCTGTGTTACCAGCTTCCGGCACTGAATCGCTTTCACCGTAATGGCAGCCTTACGATCATCATTTCGCCGCTACAGTCGTTGATGAAAGACCAGGTAGATGGTCTGTTGGCGCGCAATGTTCAGTGCGCAGCGACACTCAATGGCCTGCTGACCATGCCGGAGCGGGCCGAGGTGTTGGAGAAGATTCAGCTGGGTGATGTAGGCGTTCTGCTGGTCTCACCGGAGCAGTTTCGCAACAAGGCCTTTCGCCGGGCGATTGCCCAGCGACAAGTAGGTGCCTGGATCTTCGACGAAGCACACTGTCTATCCAAATGGGGCGCAGACTTTCGCCCGGATTATCTCTACGTTTCGCGCTTTATTAAGCAGTTTACTGCTGATGCTGAGTTGGCTTCCATCGGCTGCTTCACGGCCACCGCTAAGCCAGATGTATTGGAAGACATTGAGCTGCATTTCAAGGAGCAGCTCGGAATCAGCTTTGAGCGTTTCATCGGCACCCACGAGCGCACGAACTTGGATTTCGAGGTGTTGCCCTGCGCGCGTGCAGAAAAACGACACCAAACTCAGGCACTGCTTGAGGAGGAGCTCGGGCGTCACGATGGTGGGGCTGTGGTCTTTGTTTCCAGCCGCAAAGGTGCGGAGGAGCTGGCCGACTTTCTCATAGGTCATGGCTGGCCCTGCAAGTACTTCCATGCCGGGCTTGAGCCGCACGAGAAGAAGGACATTCAGGACTCGTTCAAGAGCGGGGAACTCAAGATCATCGTCGCCACCAATGCCTTTGGCATGGGCGTGGATAAGTCGGATATTCGCCTGGTTGTGCACGCAGACATCCCGGGCTCACTGGAGAACTACCTGCAGGAGGCTGGTCGTGCCGGGCGCGATCAAGGCCAGGCGCGCTGCGTGTTGTTGTACGACGCTCAGGACATCGAGAACCAGTTCGGTATGTGCGAGGGCTCCAAGCTGACCCTGCGCGACATTCAGCAGATCCTGCGCAAATTGCGCAAGGAGAGTGAGCGGCGAAAGGGCGGCAAGGTCGTCATCACCGCCGGCGAAGTTCTGATGGACGAACAGGTCGAGACCAGTTTCGAGGCCGGTGAGCGCGATGCCGAAACCAAGGTCGTTACGGCTGTGGCCTGGCTCGAGCGTGGACAGTTTCTGCGACGAGAGGAAAACCAGACTCAGATCTTTCCAGCGAGCTTGAAGCTCACGAAGGAGGAGGCGGACAAACGCTTGGCTACTGCCCAGCTACCTGCCCGTCGGTTGGAAGAGTTCAAGGCAATTCTGCATTACCTGTACGCAGCGAGCGCCGATGAGCGCATCAACACTGATGCTCTGATGGCATTGACCAGCCTCACCTCTGAAGAAGTGACGGCAACAT
Organism: Aquipseudomonas alcaligenes; assembly: GCA_900156135.1. Taxonomy (GTDB): domain Bacteria; phylum Pseudomonadota; class Gammaproteobacteria; order Pseudomonadales; family Pseudomonadaceae; genus Aquipseudomonas; species Aquipseudomonas alcaligenes_D. The sequence goes on from FTMP01000009.1 coordinate 130,149, forward strand.
TGCGACAGATGGAAGATCTAGGCCTGTTGGTAAACGACTCCAAGCTCACGCTCTATGTGCGTCATGGGGTCGTATACCCGTCCACCCAACGTTTGCAAGCCACGCTTGGGCTGGAGTCTGCACTGTTTGATCTCTTGCAGGAGCTGGCCCCAGAGGCAGAGAGCGGTGAGTGGCAAGACCTGAACGTGCCTTTGATAACGGCAGAGCTCAAGGCCGTCACCGGCAACAATGACCTGATTCCGCTTCATGTGTTGCGCTTGCTTCGTAGCCTGGCCCAGGATCACGACAGCGAGTCACAACTACGCAGTAGCTTCGAGTTACGTCAGATCACCCAGGACTACCTGAAACTGCGCATTCGGGGTGGTTATAACTGGAGAGGTATTCAAGGCTTGGGTGAGCGCCGCCGCGCTCTGGCTGCAGTAGTGCTGCCGTTTCTGTTAGGTAAGCTGCCGCCGGGGGCTCGCAACAAGGATCTCTTGGTTGACACCACGTTTGGTGAGCTTATTGATTTGATCGACCAGGACTTGGAGCTACGCACCCGTATCGAACCCCAGCAACGACGCCGTGCGATTGAGCACGTCCTGCTCTACATGCATAAACAGGATGTGCTTACCCTGAACCACGGTATGACAGTCATGCGCCGCGCAATGACGATCGAAGTCGATCCGGAAAAGCGCAACGGCTATCTCAAGGATGATTATCAGCGTCTTGACGAACACTACCGCGAGAAGCGCATTCAGGTTCATGTTATGCGTGAGTACGCGGAAGTGGCACTGGGCTCTATGCGAGAAGCTCGCGACCTAGTGAAACACTACTTTACCTTGACCAAACAGGAGTTCATTCGGCGCTATTTCTCCGGCCGTGAGGATGTCCTGAAGCTCGCTACCAGTGAGGACTCCTGGCGCAACATTGTCGAGAAACTGAGTGCGGCTCAGCGGATTATCGTCTCTGACGATGACGACCTGAACCGCTTGGTGCTGGCTGGACCCGGCTCCGGTAAGACACGGGTAATTGTGCATCGTATTGCCTACCTGCTACGCGTCAGACGGGTGCCTGCGCGCTGCATCGTGGCACTGACCTTCAATCGTCATGCAGCCAATGAAATCAAGCAGCGTTTGCTACGATTGGTTGGGCCTGATGCGTTCGGTGTCAACGTTATGACCTATCACCGCATGGCCATGCGCTTGACTGGTACCCGCTTCGATCGTGGCGAGACGGTCGAGGAGGGCCGGCTCGCTCAGGTGATGAATCAGGCAGTGGAACTGCTCGAAGGCAAGCGCCAGGTGGAGGGCGAAGACGACCTGCGTGAGCAGCTGATGCGCGGCTACCGCTACATTCTGGTCGATGAGTACCAGGACATCGACGATCTCCAATACCGTTTGGTCAGTGCTCTTGCAGGTCGTAAGGCTGAAGAAGAGGGGCGCCTCTGTATTCTGGCTGTCGGCGACGATGACCAGAATATCTACGCTTGGCGAGACACCAACAACCGATACATCGAGCGTTTTCGCGACGATTACTCAGCGTCTACGAGTTACCTAGTCGATAACTATCGTTCCAGTGCCCGCATCATTGAGGCGGCCAACAGCGTCATTGATCGCAACCCTGCACGCCTGAAGCACGACCACCCCATTCAGATCGACACGGTCCGACGTGGCATGCCCAAGGGCGGCGAATGGGAATCCCTCGACCAAGAGCGTTCAGGCCGGGTACTGCGTCTGCAGATTCAGGCTGGTGACCACGAGCGAGCAAACGTCCAAGCCCAAGCAGCAATGGCGGAGCTGCAACGTTTGCTCTCTCTGGACGCCGAAGATTGGCAAGGCTGCGCGGTATTGGCCCGCACTCATCAATATTTGTTGCCGATTCAAGCCTGGTGCGAGGCGCACGGAGTGCCATATTGCCTCGCTGCGGAAAAGGAGAGTGCTTTACCTCTGACGGGCCAGCGCGGCTTCGTACAGGCTATCGAGAGGCTGCGTGAGTTCACCAATCCGTTGACTGCATCCGATGCCTGGGCACGGCTTGGTGAAATGCCTCTCGCGCCGGACTGGTACGGCTTCTTCATGACCGCGTTCGAAGAGCTTACTGCTGAGTTTGGGCAATACCCTCTAAGCTCTGGCACGCTGATCGATTGGTTGTATGACTACGCGCGCGAGCTACGCCAACAGCCGAAGCGGGGACTTTACCTAGGGACTGTTCATTCGGCTAAAGGCTTGGAGTTTCGTCACGTGGTGGTGCTCGACGGTGGATGGTCAACCAATTCCGATAGTCAGCCTGATGAGCGCCGGCTCTACTACGTAGGTATGACTCGTGCCGAACAGACACTGACCCTCTGTGAGTTTTCAGGCGGCAATCCGTTCAGCCGTTACTTAGTTGGCGAGGTCATGGAGCGAGTCTTTCAGGGAGAGGCACTTCCAGCGCTGGAAAAACGATTCCTGCCGTTGTCGCTTACCGACATCGACCTGGACTATGCCGGACGTCAGCCACCGAATGCGGCCATTCACAAGGCGCTCGCAGGGCTTGAACCTGGTGATCCGCTCATGCTGCAGGCACACGACGAGCGTTATCTAATCCTAGATGCCAAGGGGCAGGTGGTTGGTCGAACAGCCAAGTCGTTCAAACTTGCTCTAGACGTTGAGTGCTGCGAGGTGGCCGCGATCTTGGTTCGCCGTAGCGATCTTTGCGAACAACAGTATCGGGAGTGGCACAGGAGCGAGCAGTGGGAGTTGGTGGTGCCTAGGGTCGTGGGAAGCTAGGCCATCTGTATGAATGAAGCCCCAGAAGCCAAGCTGATCTGATGCTAGGCGCGCCCCATCATTGAAGGACCAATTGCATGTCTCAGCTTTCCAAGCTCCGCAGCCCCTCTGCCGTGCAGGTGGCGATTGATGAATTCGTTCAGCTCGGTCGCAACCAGTTCTTAGAACGCTATGGCTATGGCAAGTCTCGGGACTTTCTTGTGCGTGATCCGAAAACTGGTACCGATTGCGACTCTAAGGCCATCGCTGGCGTTGCCTTTGGTAAACAGTTTCCCGAGCAAGGCCCGCTGACTGCCGATAGTTTCTCGGGCGGCGAGGCCACGGTTGTTTCGGTGTTGACCAATCTTGGTTTTCGCGTCATCCGCATTGGCGAGGACTGGTCTGAGGCAGAGGTAGAGGCAGCGGTTCAAGACTATTTTGAGATGCTGCGTGCTGAAGCGGCCGGGGAGCCTTACAACAAGTCCGAGCATAACCAGGCACTACGCCTGTTACTCAACGGTAGGAGCAAATCCTCTGTTGAGCTTAAGCACCAAAACATCAGCGCGGTACTAGATGCTCTGGGGCTACCGTATATAAACGGCTACAAACCGAGGGCGAACAGTCAGCTGCTGCTGCGTAAATCCGTACAGGCTTATGTACTGAAACACCAGCAAACGGTCGGCACCATCGTCGATACGCTTGAGGAGCTAAAGCTTCCAGGCGACAAAACTTACCTGGCAGCATTGGTTGATGCTCCGCAACGTGAGGCATTCGTGCGCGGCTCGGTCCCCGTTCGTGAACGCTTACCGCGCAAGCTCGACTATGCAGCCCGCGATGAAGCCAACCGTAAGCTCGGGCGAGCAGGCGAGCAGTGGGTCATTGGATATGAGCAGCATCGTCTGACCGAGCTCGGCTATGCAGAACTGTTTCAGCGGCTAGATTGGGTGTCAGACACCCAGGGAGATGGTGCTGGCTTTGACATTCTTTCGTTCGAGGAGGACGGACGTGAGCGCTTCATTGAGGTGAAGACAACCAACGGTGGGGTGGGGGCATCATTTGTCGTCAGTCACAACGAGCTTATGTTCTCCCAGGAAGTAGAGGAGCAGTTCCATCTCTACCGAGTATTTCGGTTCAGAGACGGTCCTCGCCTGTTTACCCTCTCGGGCGATCTGAGCCGGCATGTTCATTTGACGCCGACGGACTTTCGCGCGTCCTTCCGAAGTGTGGTGGGGTAAAGGCGGCATTGGGGGCGAACCGATTGGTAGTATTCGGCCTGACTATTCACGCCAAGTGAACTGCTCAGGGAAACTCGCTCGGCTGCCGTCATGGGGCACAGAAATCCGTTCGTCACTGGTGAGCGGAGCTGGTCGCTGGGCTACAAACCAAAGCGTGGGGACCTAGTTTCCAAACTCCCCTCAGGGCGTGCTATTCCTCATAATTCGGCTTCGGCCAGCACTGGCGGCCATCGGTAACCGCAAAAGTCGCATCTACCACCTGCCGATAAGTTGCCCTAGCTTTAACCGCGTTGCAGCCAAAAAACGAGTGCAGTTCAACATCGAAGCGGAGGCTCAAGCCGCGGCTATCGCAAGGCTCCAAACTGTCGTTAACAACTAGGAGATGTCATAGAGCCTCAATTATAGGTAGATGAATAAATTAGATTTTTGCGTTTAACTGATCAGTTTATTTTGATGTAGTATTGAGGTTCGCCAAAAGTTATATTGATTTCTTTGTCGTATACTTGCTCGGTAAATAGTGGTAGCTCATTTATATTTATGAACTCTCCATTTCTCATCTCTGGCTCTATTGGATCATTTGCGTATCGAATAATTGTTTCTTTGAATCTGTAGCGTCCGCCTTCTTTTTTAATATGGCCAAGTTTTATTAATAGATCAATCGAAGCATTTAGTCGTTCAGAATTTGCGCGCCCTCTCAAGGATCCCGGGCCGTTCTGTTTTATATTTGTTAAACTGAATCTGATTTCTGCTCCGCTTACTAGATTGTTTGGGAGTTCATTTCTTGTTCTTAATACTTCCATTCCGCTTTTTGATGATATTTCTTTATTCTTTTCTTGTTGTTTGAATGCAGCCTGCAGAAGGTAGTGTGCTAGATTGTTTGTGTCCGTTACGAGTTGTGGCTCACTTGCAAGGTTTTCCATGAAATGCTTGGAGCAAGTTCTCGTGAATGCCCAGCAAAACTCCAGTGTTGATGCGGTGATCTCTATATCTTCATCAGATTTTCGTTCAAAGTAATGCAGTAGTGCTGCAAGTCGGGTTGTGTTTTCTAGTAGCTTTGATGCGTGGTCCTTATAATAATAATATATTTGGTTTTCACGCATTTCTACTTCAAGTCTCTTGCTGTATTCTATCCAAATATTTGAGGCGCTCTCTGAGAAAGTAAGGGTTCTTCTTTTTTGTGTGCTTGGTCTTGTAATTATTTCACTTATTCTTTTATTGAAATCTTTCTTTCTTGGCAGTGAAGAAATTATTGTGGGGGTTCTGTATCCAGCCATCGCTGATGGTTTTGCAATAAGGAGTCTTGCTAGAAAGCCAGTCCCTCGAGCTTCTTCACCGCGTTTTCCCATAAATTTAGTAATTACAATTGGTTGAGCCATCAAAGATAGGGTTAATCGAGCATCTTCCAATATGAAGCTCTGCCTCGATATCCTATCTACAATAACGCTTCCGCCATCCCATAACGTATTTAGTTTGTCAAGCTCGCCTAAAGCTTTCCCACTAAATATGCTGTTGGCTTCGCTTGTTAATAAACAGCCGTTGGGTATGTTTTCATTTAACATTTGTACCAAGGCTTGCGGGGTCGTATCGTCGTAAAGAAATTTTCCGCATTCTGGAAGAATTGGCTCCTTTTTAAGGTGGTTTTCAATTTCTTCTAGTGCAGCTGTGGTGGCGTTCGCGTCTTTTTGAGCGGCTATTTTATTAAATTTTCGCTCTAAGAACTTTTGTTCAGTTGTCCATATCTTGTGTTCTTCTTCGTATATTTCCAGGGCTTTTTCGTTGCATTTATAAGCCTTGTTATTTAATTCGTAAATTGAATCGAAGAAGTAATTTTGAGTGGTGGTTTTCCGCTCGCCTGACTCAGCAATTGTGAGCAACATCAAGGATGTTGGCACCTTATGTCCTGTAGGCATCTTTACATCTACATGTGACTGGCATGCGGTGGAAATAGCGCCGAAAGCGCACATCATCGCCATCTCTCGGGAGACCTGAAGTTCTCTTGCGGCCTCATTGACGGCTGACTCCAGCAGGCTGTGCTCCTTATAGCAAGGCCAGCCATCTTTGAAGGGGATAGTGTTGCCATGTTGATAAAAATCTTCTGCCATTTCTAAAAAGCCTGCTATTTCTGCATTTCCTAGCAAGTCTAGCAGGCTTTCTGAGAAAAAATGACGAAAAGTAAATTTTTACAAACCTCACACATCCTCTGAGTCATACAGAGGAGTCAGCTCATGCGCATCATTCGATTGAAAAATGTAATCGACGCGACCGGTCTTGCCAGGTCAACCATCTACAAATACATCGCAGACGGAATCTTCCCAAAGCCGGTCAACTTAGCCCCCGCAGGCATAGATATGCCGAGTACCCGAGGCGTTGGATGGATCCAGTCGGAGGTCGAAGATTGGATTCTGGCAAGAATTGAGGAGCGAGATTTGGCTGAGGCATCCTCCGCTCGCCCAAGCAGCCATTTGAGCGTCGCTAGATAAACTTATAGCGCCATGACTGGCTTCGGCTGGTCATGGCGCTTATGTCGTTTCTGATAAGGCTCTGTTCTCAGCTAACTTCCCAAAGCTTAGGGTGGAAATTCTCTCGACAGGCTCGGCAATGTTGCTCCCCATTGCCCGGCCTGGTCGGGAGGGTCGGCTCTGGTCAGGGCTGCATCTATTGATATAGCTATATAGCTATTAGCTACCAACTCTTCTATCCAATAGTAACCACCACTACCCATCACTACTGACTACCATTAGAGGGAAAGAAGACCAGTTAAAATAAACACATCACGTACCTGGTATGCGACATAACCAACTAGGTACTGAACCATGAACAACCGCAAGCTCAACACCCACCTCTCACAATCCGATATAGCCCTGAAGATTGAATCACTCGTCCAGGCTATCGAACGCAGCGATACACCTGCATTCCGGATCACGCACAAACGATCAGGCTATGAGCAAGTTGAACAGACCAGGCTCTCCCGGTACTTCACCCACGTGCAGCGGATGTGCAACCTGTTTGATGACCGAGTCCCCTACGACTACAGCGAGCACCTGCAAGCGTTCCGGGAAGCCTGTGATGACATTGGCCTTCAGCGCTCACCCAATGGCCCTGTCTGCATGAGCGAGACGGGTACGTATTGGCTCAGTCATGAACAGAGCATGAACGTCCTGACCGAGCGGATCCGTCAGTTGACTCGTCAGCGGTGGTATCAGCGCAAAGCTGGGGATCGAGCTTATGAGGCAAGCAAGCAGGCGATGGAGATCACGGCCTACTCGGATGCAGTGATGAGTCTTTACTCCCGAACTACGATCATCCGGCTGAACTTTTACTATTGCCCTGAAGCTCAGGTCAGGCAGCGCGTCGAGCATGTCTTTGATGATCTGGATGCAATGATCGACAAGCACCACCGCCATCCGATCTTCGAGCACCTTATCGGGTACACCTACGTCGTTGAGCAGGGGGATCGAAATGACGGCAGGGGTTACCACATCCATGCAGCCTACTTCTTCAATGGCAACATAGTGTGCCGCGATGTTTGTAAGGCAACTAGGATCGGCAAACTGTGGGAGGAGATCACTCGTCGTCAGGGCTATGCCCACAGCTGCAACCATGACAAGGAACGGTATGGTGACGAGTGCGGCATCGGCCTGATCCAGCGGGAGGATCAGTCGAAACGGGCCCATGTACACAAGGCAATGAAGTATCTGGTTAAGGACGATCAGCACCTGCGCTTGAAGCCTGCAGGGGCACGCTGCTTGCGTAAAGGGAATCTTGGACGGGTTTACCGTCGATAAGTGAGTGGTAAGGCTAGTTGGCCTTTGCGACCATCAACTCAGACCAGCGGGTGGTGTATGCGGGCGAGAGCAATTCTCTTCGCATAGCCCACTCGACTGGCTTGGCGATTCGTCCCGGTTGCAGCGTGCCACGTCCCCAACGATTGTTGATCGCGTCCAGGGTGCTCATCAGTCGCTCGGTTTTGACGGGTTGTTCGGGAGCAAACAGATCCGGCGTGTATTCGTTCTTACGACACAGATCCAGCAGCATCACCTGAGCCTTGGCGTAGCTGAACCCCTCTCTGTAGACCTTGTGCAATCCAGCCTGTACAGCCTTGATGATCAGTCGACTGTCGTCGGTCGGGTAGGGGAGTTGGCACAGGATGCCATTTGCGTATTTGGCCTCAGTAGGATTGAACATACCTGTGCGCAGACTCACGCGCACCTGCCTGCAGAGCGACTCCTGCTTGCGCAGCTTTTCAGCAGCGCGAGTGGCGTAGCTGGTGACAGCCTCCTGGATAGGTGCTAACTCACGCAGGCGCTTGCCGAATGAGCGGCTGGAGCAGATCTCCTGCTTGGGTTCGATTTCGTTCTCGATCTCCAAGCACGCCACCCCGCGCAGTTCGCGCACAGTTTTCTCCACCACGACGTTGAATCGCTTGCGCAGTGTCCAGGCGTCCATCTGTGCCAAGTCCCAAGCGGTCTTGATATGCATGCCTTCCAGATGCGCACGCATGCGCGGGCCAACGCCCCAGACTTCCTCTACGGGCATGACCTTGAGCAGCTTGTCGCGACGAACCGGATCGCGAATATCCACAACGCCACCAGTTTGCTTCTGCCAGCGCTTGGCGGCGTTATTGGCGAGCTTGGCCAGTGTCTTGGTCGTGGCGATGCCAATTCCAACAGGGATGCCGGTCTTCTGCCTGATCTCTGCTTGTACCTGACGACCTATCGACTCCAGGGGTTCTGGCAGTCCAGTCATATCGGCAAAGGCTTCGTCGATGCTGTAGACCTCGATGCTCGGGAAGCAGCCTTCGAGGATCGTCATCACACGCTCGCTCATGTCGCCATAGAGGGCGTAGTTGCTGCTGAAGGCGACGATGCCGTGGTGCTTGAGGTCGCCTCTGATCTCGTGGAACAGAGCGCCCATTTTTACGAACGGCTTAGCATCGGCAGAGCGAGCAATCACGCAGCCATCGTTGTTGCTGAGCACGACGATGGGCGTGCGCAACAGGTCAGGGCGGAACACGCGCTCGCAACTGGCGTAGAAGCTGTTGCAGTCGACCAGTGCGTATGCCGGCTCAGCCATGGGTGAGGTGATTCCGCAGGCTATGAGTGACGACGCCCCAGATCGTCAGCTCATCATTCTCCAGGATGTAGCGTGGAGAGTAGGCCCGGTTCTCGGACTGCAGGATGAACTGGCCCTGTTCCTGTGCCAGGCGCTTTACCAGGACATCACCGTTGAGGCAGGCCACTACTACGTGACCCGGTTTGGCTGGGATAGCGCGGCTGACGATCAGATGGTCGCCGTCGAAGATGCCTGCCCCAGTCATGCTGTCACCACTCACTGCGACCACATAGGTGTGCGTAGCTTGCAGATCCAGCAGAGCATCAAGCGATAGCTTGTGCTCCATGTGATCAAGAGCGGGGCTGGGAAAGCCAGCAGGAACGCGTGCATCAAAGAGGGGAAGGACTGCGCTGCTACTCTGCAGCGGGCCGAGGATAAGTGCGTAGCTCATGCAAAATTACCGATGGCTGTATATGCATACAGTATCCTGTAATTTTTAGATCTAGCAAGGCGCGTCTGTCGGCGCAGATAAGGATTTGGACAACGAAGGTGTGTGGGATGAGTTAGTCGCTGACGATGGTGCTAATCGTCAGTGCTGATGTTGATTTCGGAGATTGGGATTCTTGCATGCGTTGAGCCCGGTTCGCTGAGCCATTCTGGCAGTACGGATAGCTCAATATTGATCGGGGTGTTGGAGTCTGCGAATTGCCCACTTTCTAAGGCCGCAATTAGTGCTGCCTTGGTTTTTCGGTCTAGGTATATGTTGAGCATCGCCCCATCACTGCGATGTCGAATGTTAATTTCAATGGCGCTCATATTTTTTGCTCCTCCTCTGGTTGCTGCACGCATCGGTCTTCAGTTACCGAGCTTGAGCGATGACTGTTCAGGTGGCTGACGAGAAAAACGGAGTTAGGCTGCCGCAAGGCGGTAATAGCATCTGTTTGGTACGCAGGCAGAAGGGTAGAACCCACAAGCGCAGGTCGGGGGACTTGGGAAAATCAAAGACTTCCAGGGGTTGGCTGAGGGTTTCGGTTTTGGGGTAGATCAGGATCACATCGCCATCTCCGTCGAGATAGCTCTGGCCGTATGCTTGCAACTGGTAAAAGTCGCTTTGATCTAATCCGTACTTTTCCTTGCTATTGGCTTTCTTTGCATCAATCAGCTTCCACTTGGTGTCGAGCACCAAGCGATTGGTTTTGGCAGTCTGCACCAGCAGGTCAGGCTTGAGCTGAAACCAGTCCTGCTCTTTGTGCCGTACAAGCCTCAGGCTGCGTGTTTGAGGGCGTAGGTCGTGGCCTGAGTTGAGTTGTCGGGCAAGATGTTTCGCGACAAAAGCCTCAAAGATCGCTTCCATCGGGAATAGCAGGGATGGTGCGAGATGTTGGCCCGTACCAGTGAGCGGTGACTCATCTCGTAGAATCAGTCGGGCCCAGGCCATTGCTGCGTCGTAATGCGCCATCCCTCGATCTGGCCGTATCCGACCAAAGTCCGCGTTGACCTGGTCAGATGTGGGAATGTCGGCGAAAACGAAACACAGCTCTCGTGCTAGCTGCTGGTTTGCTTGCGATGCAGTCCACTTCAATACTCGCTTTAGGGCTGTATGCAGTAGGCGGTTTTCCGGTCTGTTGAGTGAAAACTCGTCGAACTCGGTATAGAACCGGTCACGACGGCATAGGTTCAGACTAAGATGCTGTGCCATATTCAGCTTGCCGCGCAGAGCGAACAGATTGTCTTGCTGGGCGCGGTAATCGCTGCGCAGGCCTCGCTTCACGGCGTGATCTACTGCTCGCAGAAACTCCGCAATGAACACCTCCAGCAAAGGCATCCGGCGCGCCTGCAACTGGGCACTGTTAGTTTGGATGTGACGAAAACTACCGAGGCAACACAGCATCTCGATTAGCAGCTGTCGCGCATCTCCTTCGCCATTGGCTTTACCCAGCTTAGGCAACACTTCAATTTGGAAGCCGTCGGGGCAGCGAATCACGCCCACGAAGCTTTTAACCTGTATGGCCCTTCGGCCGTGCCGTTGGGTCAGGCGCAGCCAGGTCGACTCACCCGCTTCGGTGTTCCGTAATGCCTGGGTCTCCAGCCAGGCAAAAACATCGGCAGAGATCCTGTGCAACCCAACCATATCGGGCGAGCCGGACGGCAAAACCGCCATGGCGTCGAACTCGAAAATCGTAATGCCCGCCATTTCCGCACCTGTCAGGTCGAGGTTTGGTAAATGCCGAGATAGGCAGCTGGTTCACTGTAAGCCGAGGGCTGCGGTAGGTAGCGGCGCTTGGTGGAATAGCTATCCAGTCCGTGATCACTACCAAATAGAGAGCCCAGATCCTGCTCGTGTGAGTCGTTCTCTGTAATGAATTGGGCAGCTTCGGGTTTCTGGTTGTCGCCTAGAACTAAGCGAATCTTGCGCCAGTCCTCGAAGAAGTATTCCTCCAACAGGGGAATAACTCGATTGCGGAACGTATCGGCCAGTGCGTCGAATCTGTCCGGGCCATCCGTTTTGTTCCACAGATGAGTGAAGTAGGCGTGACCGATGCAATGATCACGGTCGTAAAGCGCCTCGACTCGCTCATTGATGCGTTCCAGCATTCGGCGCACGTCGATCTCGCCTGCGTCCGTGGTTACTATCAAGCCCGCCAGCGGCGCACTGTGCGGTTCATCAGGTGATTTGGTTGCGCGAGTGTCGGGTAGCAGTGGAACGAAATCAAAACGGCGGCGCAGCGCCGTATCTAGCAGAGCCAGTGAACGATCCGCAGTGTTCATCGTACCGATGATGTCTACGTTGGCTGGCACCGAAAAGGGCTTTCCTGAGTAGGCAAGGATCACTTCGGTCGGCGGTAGAGTCCCATCGAGTGGGTCTCGCTTGTCGGCCTCAATCAGCGTGATCAGCTCGCCGAAAATCTTGCTTATATTGCCGCGGTTGATCTCGTCGATGACCATCGCGAAACGCTTGTCAGGTGTGTTGCGTGCACGGCGGCAGAGCTCCTTGAATGCTCCGTCTTTGATCCTGTAAGCCACTTGGCCCGTTTCAGAGTCGCCACCAATCGGATCGTCCGCGAGTACTGGCCGCAAACCCTCAACGAACTCCTCGTATCCGTAAGACTGGTGGAAGGTGACGAAGCTATGGCGTTGCAGTTGTTCGCCTGTATCGGGGCCCTGCTTGATCTTGTCGACAAGCATGAAGATGTCCGAGCAGATGTCTTGAGAGACTCCCGCAAATTGCCACACTGAGTCTGACGATTTATCAAAAATGGCAGGTTCCATGCGCAGTTTCGTGTTGACCGTTGCTGACTCCAGAACTGTGTGGTGCTGAAGAGTGCCCCAGAGTGTCTGCTTTATGCCGCTGGTACGACCTTTTGCGCTAGCGATGGCTTTGATGAAGGGATGTTCAGCTAGCTCTGGTACTTTGGCTTTGCCCCCCAGGTCATATAGCGCAGCGACTGCACCTTCCCACCAGGTCAGCATTGCAATCTTTTCCGCAATAATCTGATCCCGCCATTCATCTGCATTGACCGAGGCCACCTGCTCCTCGTAGTCGCGCTTGAGTAGCTGCAACAGTGTGAAGGTTTTACCTGTTCCGGGAGGGCCGTAGTAGATGCGGTTGGAGCTGATTGCGACGGGTTTGCTGGCCACATGCTTTACCTGAGAGGCTGGGGGCAATGACTGAGTTGCGGCGGAGGTGCTCACATCCTCGATGGGGTCACCGGCCAATGCTGCCAATTCGGCTAAATCTGTGCCGAAGAATGGCTTGAGCAAAGTACTCTCGAACTCCGGTAGGTCGTGAGAAGGGACTTGTTTGAAGGTGGAGCGGTAGTTGGGCGTCCAGCCTTTCTGGCTGCCTTGAAAACCACCATGCTTGATCCCGTGCTTCAACACCCTGTAGCGGCGCTGCAGCCAACCATCACCCTTCAAGCAAGGTGCAGGATCAGAGATGAACTGTCCGACCAGGTGAAGGCTTTCATTTCCGTGACACAAGTAGAACAAGCTACCGGCCGGAGCCTTCTGGAAGCTCGCGGCTTGGCCCTTCGCGGTATCGCTATGCATCACGCCCAGCTCTTCTTCCAGGTACTGTTTCCGTTCTTCGGCAGAAAAGTCGTTGAGCCCGTGTGATAGCTTCCAGATGACGAGATTCTTCTGGCTCCACGCCTCCCACACCTGCCGCCCGAACTCCAGAATACCAAGGTCGCTTGGACGTTTGGCCAAAGTGGCTTGCTGCAACTCAGCCATGCTTTGGCTAGATGTGCCGCCAACAAATACCGCCAGCGGTGCACGTTTGAAAATGTCGACGATCACCGGTGCCTTCCGGTCCTGGTAATGGAAGGCAATCTTCCATTTAAAAGCTTCGCCCAGATGCTCAAAAGATTCGATAGCGTCCAAATCGCCTTTGGCGGCCCAGTCCGCCACCTGCACCACAAAACTCCGGACTTTGTTGAAGGCTGTCTCGGCTGACGTCCCAAGCGATGAGTACCAGCCGTGTGTTTCCGAGTAGGAAAGCTTGGTGTCTGAGCCCTTGTCTTCGGTGTCCTTGCGCGAGAACACACCGAACTTGAAAGACGAACCGCCCCAGATGCTACCCAGTTCATCGAGGCGTGATTCAATCCAGTAGGTAAAGCTGTCTTTCGACCCCGCCTGGCTGTATTCATCCAGCGCCATGCTGGCTAGTCGGGACGCTGGCCAGATAGACAGAAACTCATCCCACAGGGCGTATTCTTTTTGGAAGTCACTCATCGTGCTATCGCCTTACGTGTAATTCAGTTAAGTGGGTGTGTGCCTGCGCGTCCCTGAGTTCGTGGGCCGGGCAGAAGTGCTACCAAAGGATTGACTTAGGCTATTACGGATCAAAATGATCTGTAAATGGTGCGTTTGTGATTTTTAATTGCGGGTGTTGTGATCGCAATTTATGCTGTCCTGGGTTCAACCACGACCAGTCCAACCATGACCACTGAAGTACTCTCGCAGCTAACGCAAGCGCAGCGCGATCGCCTGGCTTATCTGGAGTTGCGCCTGCGATTCGTTGGGGAGATAGGCCGGCAGGACCTGATTCAGCGCTTCGGCATTAAAACGGCTGCCGCCACTCGTGATCTCACAACCTATCGTGAGCTCGCCGGCAACAACCTGGCCTATGACCGCAGCAGCAAAATCTACACGCCAACCAAGGAGTTCCGGCCGATCTTCACTTTCTCTGCTGACCGGGTTCTGGCCTGGCTGGCAGAGGGTTTTGGTGATGGCGAGCCGGCAAGTAGTGCGCCGGGAATCTCCTGCATAACGTCCGGGCGCCTGACTCAGCCTGATCTGGATACGCTGGGTATCGTGACTCGTGCCATTTACCACCGCTGTCCTCTGCGTGTGGAGTACTACTCCCTAGGAAGCGGCAAGACCCAGCGGGAGATCGTGCCGTTTGCCCTCATCGATACGGGCTTGCGCTGGCACGTGCGCGGCTATGACCGCAAGCGCGGTGCGTTTCGGGATTTCGTGGTCACGCGCATCAAGCGGCCTAAGCTGCTGATGGCGTCTCCCGTCGGCGAGCACGAGCGGCCAGAGCAGGATGTCCAGTGGAGCCGGATATTGGAGGTCGAACTGGTGCCGCACCCCGACCAGCCGCATCCTGAAATCACTGAAATGGACTACGGGATGAACGCCGGAGCATTGCATGTCCGCCTGCGCGGGGCCACCGCTGGTTATGTGCTGCGTAAATGGAGTGTCGACTGCTCTGTGGATCACCGATTGCGTGGCCCTGAGTACCGCCTTTGGTTGAAAGACCCGCTGCTGCTCTACGGAGTGGAGACTGCCGTGCTGGCTCCTGGATACCGAACAGGATGAGCAAGTAATTACACACACAAACTGTGATTAATCACCCTTGGTTCCGTTGCCTCTGATTGCCGGGGTAAGGTCGTTAGGTTCTCTTAGCCTGTCATGGCTGGATGGCCTCAAAATAAAAGGAATTGTTTTTCCAATGATCTACAGCCCCTACCAAGCTAAATATTTTGCCCACTTCTTAACGCGTGAGGGCATCGGTGCCGATGAGTCGTTGACCCAGTCCTTGTCCTCGGCTCGTGTGGATCTGAACCCTCATCAGGTTGATGCGGCTATGTTTGCCTTGCGTTCGCCTTTATCCAAAGGCGTGCTTCTGGCAGATGAGGTAGGGCTTGGCAAAACCATCGAGGCGGCGTTGGTGCTCAGCCAACGTTGGTGGGAGCAGCGCAGAAACCTTCTGTTGATCGTGCCGGCCTCTCTTCGCAAGCAATGGGCAACGGAGCTGCGTGAGAAGTTCTCACTGCCCTCGGTCATCCTGGATGCTAAGCGCCTTAAAGATTTGGCGGCCAGCGGGCAACCCAATCCCATTGGACGTAAAGAAGGCATCATCATCGTCTCTTACGAATATGCCGCTCGTATCGCCCATCAGCTGCAAAAGGTTGCTTGGGATTTGGTCGTGTTTGATGAGGCGCATAAGCTGCGTAACGTTTTTAAGGCTGCTGATAACTCCCGAGCAGCAGTCCTGCGCGATGCCTTGCAGGGTCGTCAAAAGCTTTTGCTGACGGCAACGCCGTTGCAGAACAACCTGATGGAGCTGTATGGCCTCGTTACGATCATTGATGAGGCTTACTTCGGTTCGGAGCAGGCCTTTAAGGCCGAGTTCGGTGGCAAGGGCAATCTTGCAGCGATGACCTTACTGCAGCATCGTTTGGAGCCCATCTGCAAACGCACCTTGCGTCGTCAGGTGCAAAAAGCCGGATTGATCAACTACACCAACCGCTTGCCGAAAACTTTTGACTTTACCCCCAGCAAACTTGAGCTGGATCTGTACGAGTCAGTGTCGGCGTACCTGCAAAATCCAGGCACCATTGCCCTTGGGAAAAATGGCCGTCACCTGGTGACCTTGTCCCTGCGCAAGATCCTGGGTTCATCCTCATTTGCCATTGCCAAAACCTTGGACAAGATGGTCAACCGCCTGCAAGCCAAGCTAGTGGTTGATGACGAGACCCTGGATGATCTCGATGGCTTTGCTGAAGACGCTGAGGATTGGCGCGATGCTGATTCTATAGCCGCAACCGAAGCGGATGCTGTCGAAGACCATTCGGATGATGATCTTGATGAGATTGACCCGAAAAAGCTGCAGGCCGAGATCGCTGAACTGACGCATTACCGGGATATCGCCACCTCAATTAACGATAACGCCAAAGGGCGAGCCCTCTTGGAGTGCTTGCCCATCGTTATGGCCGAGATGGAAACCAAAGGCGGTCAGCGCAAGGCCGTGGTATTTACCGAGTCCGTGCGTACCCAAGCCTACTTGTGTGATCTGCTGGAGCAAAACGGCTTTGCCGGTCAAACCGTAGTTCTCAACGGCTCAAACACTGATAAAGACAGCGCAGCCCTCTACAAAGCCTGGCTTACCAAAAATAAAGGCACGGAGGTTGTCTCCGGCTCTAAAACTGCCGATATGAAAGCGGCCATTGTCGATGCTTTCAAGCATGATCGCTCCATCCTCATTTCCACGGAATCTGGTGCCGAGGGCATCAACCTGCAGTTCTGCTCGCTGCTAATCAACTATGACCTACCCTGGAATCCCCAGCGGGTTGAGCAGCGCATTGGCCGCTGCCACCGCTACGGGCAAAAAATCGACGTCACCGTCATCAACTTCCTCAACCGCAAGAACCAGGCCGAAGAGCGCATTCATCAGCTCCTAGAGCAGAAGTTCAAGCTCTTCGAGGGCGTTTTTGGCTCATCTGATGAAGTGCTGGGTGCCATTGAGTCCGGCGTGGATATCGAGCGGCGCATTCTCGAGATCGTCCAGACCTGCCGCTCGAACGATGAAATCAACGAGGCTTTCGATCGACTTCAAGAAGAGTTTAGTGTCGAGATTGATGCGGCCAAACAGGATGCGCGCAACAAGATCTTGGCCGAGATGGATGAAAAGGTGATTGAGCGCCTGATGAGCCGCAAGGAAGGCGTTCATGCCGCCCTCGGTGACTTTCGTAGGGCTCTGCTGACCCTTGCCCGCGCCGAACTGCCTGAGGCCCGTTTTCACGCTGATCATGCCGAGCGCTTTGATTATCAAGGCAGCACTTGGTCTACCGAATGGCCTGAGGCCGAGGATAATGGCTGGCGCTTCTTCCGCTTGGGCGATGGAGGATTGGCCGACCAACTGGTGGCGCGGGCCAAGGCGCGATCAACTCCCATGGCCGCGCTTGCGTTTGACTACAGCGCCTACGCTGGCAATCTCGGGGATGTGGCCAGCTTACGTGGCCAATCAGGCTGGATGCGACTCTCGCGCCTAACGCTACAAACCCCGGCTCGTACCTGGGATGAGCTGATCTGCGCGGCCTTCACCGATGACGGCGGCATGCTTGACCCGAGTACCGCTGAGCGCTTGCTGCATATTCCTGCGCGAGAGCTTGGCGTACCAGTAGTGGGACAGGAGCCCGAGGAAGAATTGACGGGCGTTACTGAGGCGCGGCAAACGGCGCTTGTCGGGCATGCCCAAGAGCGTTTGGGCGAGTTTCTCAACGAGGAAGAAGACCGCCTTGATGCGTGGCGTAATGACGCCCGCGTAGCCTATGACCAGCAAATCAAAGAGCTGACTAAGCAGGCCAATGAAAAGAACAAACTCGCCCGTGCAACCGCTAACCTCGCCGCCAAGCTTGAGTTACAGCAGGAAGCAAAAGCCTTAAAACGCCAGGTGGATGAGCTGCAGCATCAACTCTATACCCGCCTGCGTGAGATCGATAATGAGCGAGAAGCCATGCTCGACACTATTGCGGAACAACTTAACTTGACGCCACAGGTTGACCACCTGTTTACGATTCGATGGAGCCTGATCTAATGGCCGGCAAAACCAAACTTGAACTGACCTGGATTGGTAAAGATGATCGCCCGCGCTTAGAGCCGCGCATCCTGATTGAAGAACCCGAGTTTTCCTATCACGCTGAAACACGGCGTGTGGGAGATCATTTCGACAATATACTGATCCAAGGGGACAATCTGTTGGCGCTAAAAGCGTTGGAGACTGACCCCAATGTGCGGGGGCAGGTGAAATGTATTTATATTGACCCCCCATTTAACACTCAGCAGGCGTTTCAGAACTATGATGATGGAATTGAGCACTCTCTCTGGCTGTCTCTAATGCGAGAGAGATGCATTATTCTGCATCGCCTTCTATCTGAAGATGGTTCTATGTTCGTTCATATCGATGACAACGAACTAGGATACATAATTCCTGTGCTAGACGAGATATTTGGAAGGCGTAACCGCATTAGCATAATTACATTTAAGCAAAGCTCCGTTTCCGGTCCGAAGGCCGGGAATAAGGGGGTTGTTACTACGAATAATTATATACTTTATTATTCTAAGAGTAGAGAAAATTGGAGCCCTGGGAGAGTCTACACAGCTATCGGTAGGGATGATCGTTACAGTAAAATTATTAAAAATTACGATAGTCCATTTTCTGAGTGGCAGCTAGAAAATTTAAAGGACGAGTTTTGTCGAGAGAAAGGCGTTCCAAATTGGAGTGAGGCAAAAAAGAAATTTACTGACAAGATAGAAAATAAGCTCGAAGAGTTTGTGTTACAGAGCGCATTCCGAGTAGTTAGGACTGCACGTGTAGCTCCCAAAGACGTGAATGAAGATGCACGTGATGCGTTAGCCCAGTCAAATGCTGTGCCTGATAGGGTCTTTTGCTCTAAACGAGAGGGAAAGGATCCGTATTACTTCATAAATGGCGAGCAGCTAATTTTTTACAGCGCAAAGACCAAGTTAATAGATGGAAAAATTACGACTGCAGCCCCTCTCACCAATCTATGGGAAGATCTTCTTTCTAATAATCTTCATGCCGAAGGGGGGGTTTCATTCCCCAATGGAAAAAAGCCTGAAGCACTGATAAAGAGATGCTTAGAGTTGGCTACCTCAGAGGGAGATCTTGTACTCGATAGCTTTGGAGGTTCTGGATCCACTCCTGCAGTAGCTCACAAGATGAAGAGACGCTGGATAGTGGTAGAACTCGGGGAGCAAGCAATAACGCATATTCAACCTCGATTGAAACGAGTTGTAGATGGTCAAGATAATACCGGCATTACAAATGCTGTGAGCTGGAAGGGCGGCGGTGGCTATCGCTTCTTAAAACTCGCGCCTTCGCTGTTGCAAAAAGACAAATGGGGCAATCTGGTTATCAACAAAGATTACCAGCCGGAAATGCTCGCTGAAGCTATGTGCAAGCATTTCAACTACACCTACGCGCCATCCACCGAACACTACTGGATGCACGGCAAGGCCACTGAAAACGCCTTTATCTATGTGACTACCAGCAGCTTGACCTTCGACCAACTCAAGGCCCTATCAGATGAGGTGGGGGACGAGCGCAGTCTGCTGGTTTGCTGCATGGCCTATGAGGCTGCAGGCGATAACCTGATGAACCTAACTCTCAAGAAAATACCACGTGTGGTGCTGGATCGTTGTGAGTGGGGTAAAGACGATTACTCCTTAAAAGTAGCCGCCTTGCCTCTGCAAGACGAAGAGCCCGAAGAAGCAGACGCCACACCGAACGAATCAAAAAAAAATAAAGCATCGGTAGCGCAGACCAGCCTATTCGATGGTTCTGAGGAAATCTGAGATGACTGAGCCAAACAAGGATCGTGTAGTTGCCGAAATTAGTCAGCGCCTCTCGTTACGCAAGCCTCAGGCAGAGGCGCTGCGGCGTCTCGATACCATCGTAGGGCTGATTGATCCGAAAAAGGGCACTGATGTAGAGGCCGCTCGTGAGCAGGTGCGCCAGGCCTTCAGTGAAGTTACTGACGCGGACTTTGCAGATTTCGAACGCGACTTCCCGTCGGTTTGCTTTTCCGTGGCTACAGGGGTCGGCAAGACCCGCTTAATGGGTGCGTTCATCAGCTATCTGCACATGATCGGCAAAAGCCGAAACTTCTTCATTCTGGCGCCGAACCTGACGATTTATGAGAAGTTGCTGTTCGATTTTGATCCGCGCAGCCCTAAATATGTGTTCCAGGGGATACAGGCTTTCGCTCACAACGCGCCTTTGATTGTTAACGCTGAAAACTATGAAGAAGGCCGTGGTGTGCGCGGCGCGGATCTATTTGGCCGCGAAAGTGTGATCATCAATATCTTCAACATTTCGAAGATCAACTCCGAGGTGCGAGGTGGGGCCGCCCCTCGTATCAAACGCCTGCAGGAATACATTGGCGACAGCTATTTCTCGTACCTGTCTGAGCTTGATGACCTGGTACTGCTCATGGATGAAGCGCACCGTTATCGCGGTAGTGCCGGATTCAAAGCCATTGCCGAGTTGCAGCCGATTATCGGTCTTGAGGTAACGGCGACGCCGAAAACCACTGGCAGCAAGCCCCTGGCGTTTAAGAATGTGGTGTACCGCTACGAGCTGCCGGATGCGATGGAAGATGGCTACGTCAAAGAGCCTGCTATCGGCACCAGGGCAAATTTTGATCCCAAATCGGTGGATGCCGAAACGCTTGAGCACATCATGCTCGAGGACGGGATTAACTACCACGAGCACGTCAAGGTTGCCCTCGAAATCTACGCTAAAAACCACGACAAACCGATTGTGCGGCCCTTTATGCTGGTGGTGACCAAAGACACCACCCATGCATCTGAGGTCAGGCAGTTCGTCGAGTCTGATGATTTTTTTGCTGGCCGCTACCGGGGCCGGGTGATTGAAATTCACTCAAAGACTTCGGGTGAAGAGACCGACGAGAATGCCCAGCGCCTGCTTAACATCGAAAAAAGCGGAGATACGGACATCGTCATCCACGTCAACAAATTGAAGGAAGGGTGGGACGTAACCAACCTCTTTACCATCGTGCCGTTGCGGGCTTCAGCTTCCGACATTCTGACCGAACAGACCCTGGGGCGCGGTTTGCGTCTGCCTTATGGCAAGCGCACTGGCGTGGCGGAGGTCGATCAGTTGACGGTGATCTCTCACGACCGCTTCGATGCACTCATTGAGTTGGCCAAGACCGAAAACGGTGTCACCAAGAAACTGAAGCAGGTGTTTATCGGTGACGGCGGTGATGTGCCCGCAATCAAGCCGCAGATGGTGACCGCACCAAATACTCTGCAGCACTTGGTTCAGAATTTAGCCAAACCATCTCCAGAGCCTAGCCCGCAGATTAAGTATGAGGGTGGCGCACCTGGCGCCCCATTGCAGGCCAAGGAGGCCCGAGCGAGCTTTACGTTGGACAATGCGCAAGAGGTAGAGCTGGCCGAGGCGGCGATACAGGTTGTCGTGCAGCAAGCGGCCAAAAAGGTGGGCGGCCTGACAGACCTGAAAAAGCCAGAAGTACAAGATTTTGTCTTAAAGGCAGTGCAGGCCGTTCAAGCGCCGCAGCAAGCGCTATTCCCTGTGTCTACTGAAAAGGCGCAGGAAATTGTTAAGGCCATTTGCGAGCAGTTCGTCGAGAAAATTATTCCGATACCAGCGTTGACCATTACGCCTACCGAAGAGGTGTCCTTTGGCTTCAAGTCCTTCACGCTGGACCTAAAGCACTGGAATTATCAGCCCCTAGCGCGGGAACTGTTGATTCAGGTTTTACGAACGGAGAAACAGCAGAGCATCATCGGCGATGCCAATACGGAGCAGCAGTTAAGGCCTGAGGACTTCATCGTCTCAAAGCTGATCGATTTTCCTGAGATCGATTACGAAGCCCATGCAGACGTGCTGTATGACCTGGCGGAACAGGTTGTGAAGCATTTTGCCGCGAAATATGAAAAGCCCGAAGAACTGCGCAGTGTTTTGCAGGGGCACTCCAAGCAGATGGCAGCCGCCATTTTTGCCGAGATGAAGAAAAACATGTGGCGTGGGCAGACAAAGTACCGAGTAACGGTTGATGCTGCCTTCCAGGATTTGCGTCCGCAAAATTTTGAGGATGTGGGTACTAAGTACGCTTCTGACTTCCGTAAGGCGCCTGAGAAGCTGAATGAAATAAAAAAATACATATTCAGTGGTTTCAAAAAATCCTGCTATCACTTGGCCAAGTTTGACTCGGACTCAGAGCGGCTGATGAGTGAGCTGCTTGAAAGAGATGCGAGCGTTAAGCTGTGGATGAAACCAGGGCCAAATCAATTCAAGTTGTACAGCTCAGATGGGCTTCCCTATCAGCCGGACTTTGTTGCCGAAAGCAATGATCGTCTTTTGATCATTGAGACAAAACGTGCCGATCAGATGAAGGATGCATCGGTGCTGCAAAAAGCAGAGCTCGCTGCGCTGTGGGCGCACATTGCTACTGTCTGCCACAGCCAGAAGGTTGGGAGCAAGCCTTGGACCTACCTGCTGGTGCCGCATACGGCGGTCGCGCCAAACACTACCTTGTCAGGGTTGATAGCTAGCTATACCTGTCAGGCTGATACTGAGCTTTTGACGCGTTACGAGCTGTCCAGTGAGCTGGATTTATCTCCGCAAACATAATCAAAAAAGGCAAAAAGGGTAGCTGCGGCTACCCTTTTTGCTGCTCATAAATGATCCGGAATCCGTACTTTGCGGTAAATCCAACAGGCCAAAACCACGACCAGAATCAGTGGCGGAAAGCGAACCAACAGAATCACCAGCAGCAATATCGCCAGGCAGCCAGCAAAGATGCCGGCAAACATGAATACTGAAACGAAGGTGCGTAGCACCGGCTTCATACCGCCTCCTTAAAGGTAACCCTGTTCTGCTAGCGACACACAGCCTTCGTGCCCCACGATGATGTGATCCAACGTCCGCACTCCGACCAGATTCAGCGCCTCATTTAGTTTGTCGGTCAGCGTGCGGTCCGCCTGGCTGGGTTCGGGATCGCCGGAGGGGTGGTTGTGCACCAGAATCACGGCAGCAGCGTTGTGTTCCAAGGCGACTTTAACGATCTCCCGGGGGTAGACGCTTGCTCCGTCCAAGGTGCCCCGGAACAGCTCGTGAAAGGCAATGACCCGGTGCTTACAATCAAGCATTAGCAGGGCAAAGACCTCGTGTTCGTAGCCTTCGAGTAGCGCCTGCAGATGATTGAATACGTCCCGTGGTGCCGTCAGTTGCCGTCCCCGGCGCAGGCGTAGGCTGGCCAGCTGTTTGGCCATCAGCAGGATGTCGTATTCGGTGACTGGGGATTCGATCAGGTAGGTGCCAGCGGTCTCGCCGGCCTTGATTTTGTGCAGTCTCATACTCAGCTCCGTTGGTCTGGGGCCAGGCTCAGGCGTTCAGGGATTGATGTTGTGCTTCCAGCTTTTCAGCCAGGCTGGGTTTGGTGGGATTTAGTGAAGAGGTCGTTGCTGCAGCCGGTGCTTCACCCTCGGGGTAGAACTCTTCAACGATGGCGCTGGCATCCTCCTCGCTGTCTTCGAACGCGCCGTTGCCAAAACCACGTCGTGCAGCCTCATCCAAAGCGGCTTGATCGAAGCCCGCAGCCTGTCGCCGTGAGTCGAGTTCACTGGCTGTCACCAGTGCTTCAGACATGTCCATGCCGCCGCGTACTGTCAGGTCGGCGTAGAAGATCGGCGTGCCATGGCTTTGTCGGGTGGATTTCCCTCGTAGGCGCAACTCCATTGGCAGACAAGCCAGGCGGTTACCCGAGATGGCCTGGAAGTAATGCAGGCGAGCGGCGAGAGTGCGGATGCTGTTGAAGCCGGTGGTGCGAAACACAAAGCTGCCCAGCGGATCCTCATCGCCAATGACCACATTCAGTCGGCCATAGGGCTTGCAGGCTCCGCCTTTAGCCAATGGACAGGCATCCGGCGAAGGGCAGGGCAGTGACTGCATGCCGTCCTGGGTGACCCGTTTGCAGGTCTCGCCATTACCCACGCAGACGGGCCGCCCGGACTGCCGATCGAACAGCGTGTAGTCGGCGCGGAAATTCAGCTCCGGCTCGTTGAACAGCAGGCGTACCGGAATGCTGCGCAGCTTGTCGTCCTTGCCCTGACGTAGCTCGTCATTGAGCGGGTGCAGTAGCCAGCCGTCCTTACCCTGCACCTGGGACGTGATGGTGAATTGGTCATCCTTCTCCGGCAGGCGCTTGCCGTTTTTCTCGATGACTTTGCCGATTGAAATCCGCCCGAGTATAGGCGGGGTGATAGCCAGACCTTTGAGCATGGTGAGTCTCCTGGAAATGAAAAAAGGCCAGCCACGCAGCGCCAACTGCATGGACTGGCCAAGGGGAGGGAAGTGTTGGAAAAGTTGGATTTCAGCCGACCAAGAAGCGCCGTGCCCCCGGTTTCAGCAACGGATACTTGGCCTGCAGGTAGGGCTTGTCCTTGAGCAACTGCGTGACATCGAGGCCAATACTGTCCTTGGCCTTGCGCCAGCTGACATAGCCGCTGGAGAAGTCCGCCCGACTGGCATCGCCCATGGCCTGCTGCAGCATCTGCTTGAGCTCGGCCTCGCGCTTCTCTTTGTCGGCAATCGACTGGCGCACAGCCTTCAGTTCAATGAAGGCTGCGGCCAGCCCGGCATGGCCGCTGAAGTCGATGACCTGGCCGTTGTCATCCGGGTAGAGGCAGCGCAGGGCTGACTCAGCGGAAGCGGTGCCATCAGCAGGTGGCGGCGTATCAGTCTCCACGTAGTGCCAGAACTTGCGCTCCAGCTCGATCAGGCGAGCGATCATCTGCTCATCCCGTTCGATACGGTGGATCTCCAGCGTCTGGCCGCCCAGCAGCACGGCTACATCCGCTGCTTGTTTGCCGGTGACGGCGAGTTGGTGCATCACCTGTAGCTGCACATACTCCGGCACGCCCTCTTTCCAGAGGCGTGCCCCGTTTATGCCGGCTGTCTTGCATTCGAGGATCTGCACATCGTCGGCCCCGATCACCTCGCGGTCGATGTTTGCCAGCATCCAGGGCAGCTCAGGATCCGGGTGCTGCAGCACTGCGTTGATGCGCCGTACCTTGTTGTTGGTGCGCTTGCTGTAGTGCCAGGCCACGATGGGCTCCAGGACGTTACCCCAGTACATCGGGCTTTCCTCATCCTGGGGATCGGCTTTGGGCATGCCGGCATCGCGCCCAGTCTTCTCCATCCAGAGTTCCAGCTGCGATTTGTAAGGGTTGAGTCCTACGGCTGCAGCTGCATCCGAGCTGCCGATGCCCTGCTTGCGGATCTGGAGCCAGTCCTCGCGTGGCAGCTCCTTGGTTCTGACCAGGCGCAGAGCCGGACGGGTTTTGCTGGTGCTGCGATTCAATGAAGTGGCTTTCATAGTGTTCACCTTGCAGAAATAGAAACGCCCGACCTGCAGCGAAGCGGGTCGGGCGTTATGGGGTGGGGTTGGTAAAAGGTCAGGCGACCAGTTGCAGGGCTGTATCCAGAGCACGTTGCTTGATCTGGGCACCCTGGCCAAACCAAGCGGAGTCGAGGCGATACTCAGTGCTGCGTGCCCTTCGCTCGTGATCGACGTACTCGGTCACGGCGTTGAGCAGGCCCCAGGCGGTGCCGCGTGCTGAGTCCAGCTGGCTGCCACGGCCACGACCTTCGTACAGCTCCTGCACTTTGCGCAGGGCGCGCTCGTTGGGCAGCTGTTCCGGCAGGGCGCCGGTCGGGCTGGTGTCGCACATCACGTTCATAAAGAAGCCCAGTGCCTCATGCCACTGCACCTTGCGTTCAGCCAGGTGGCGCATGCGGTACATAAAGTCGTCCCATTGCGAGACGGCGATGCCGAGCTGCTTCTTCACCTGATCACCATCGAAGCGTGTGCTGTGAGGCACCTTGATCGCACGACAGGTGCCGTCCAGAGCGATGGTTAGGGTGTTGTTGCAGACTACGCGGATGGTGGTGGGCGTTGCCGTGGTGGCCAATGTCCCGTCGCAGGAAGTGGCCAACAGCAGGTAGCCATTCACCTGGTCGTTACCCTTGAGCGCAGCGCCCTGGCCGGTACGCGCCAGCGCCCAGAACTTGCGACCGCCCTTGAGCACGCCAGCAGTTTCCAGCTCGTAGCCGGAGACCTCGGTCAGATCCCGGTAGAACTCCAGGACATCCTTTGGCTGCACGGTGTGGTAACGCTGCGAAACCACCGAAAGCGGTGCCTTGGTGTCTGAACGGTAGAGCACCTTCTGTTCGGGGAATGAGTGGATCGCGCCCAGATGGCCGATAGCATCCGACTTGAAGTGCACGGGGCTTTCCATGATCTGCCAATCCATACCGGCTTCGCGTTGCCAGACTTCGATGGGCTGTTTCTGCGGCAGGTTGTTGCCCAGGCCGTGCCACGGAGTAGCGCCAACGTAGGCCATTTGTTCGATTTGATGAGCCATGATGAATTTCCTTTGGGTGCAAGCCGGCATAAAGCGCCGCGCATGGCGCAGCACCGGCAATCAGAGACGAATGGGAGAAAAGGGCAGCCGGATCAGGCTGGCAGGTTGAAACGGTGACCGCAGAGCAGGCAGAGGTTGTGGGCCAGTACATGGCGGTCGAGCGACTCGCCGAGCTGCGCGCCAATCGCACAACCACCGACGCTTCCGGCCAGGCCGCCGAGAATGGCGCCAGATACTGAGCCGAGGGTGATACCGACAGGGCCGGCGATTAGGCCGAGCGCTGCGCCGGCCTTGCCTCCTGCCAGGGCGGCGCTTACGCCGCGTGCGAGGCCACCGACGGCACCGATGGCCGCGCCCGCTTTCATTGCATGATGGAAGGAAGCGACTTTGGGGGAGTGACAGCGAGGGCACTGCAACGACATTGGGGGATCCTCCTTGGTGGCTATGTCACTGCAGTAATGTGTTACTGAGATTTTTTTGAATCGAATAGCTGAACGATTGATAAGCTGCCTATCAATCAAGAATGGTTGCCAAGCCTTTCAGAGGTGAAATTTAGTGAATCCCCATTTGCGCTGCCGGGATTATTACCAGGCGCAGTTCGCTGGGTATCTGTCGTATCACGCGCCCGGCGTTGCTCTTAACGAGAGCCTGCACGACTTCCTAGACCAGCGTCCGAGTGGCAAGTACAGCTCGCGCAACCGTGCGGCCGGTCTTGCAGCTGCTGAATTTTGGTGGCAGCCCGCTATGGTTGCCGGAGCTGATCTGGCCAGTCTCGCGCTAGCGCGTGTGCTGTATTTCGATGACGTGATCAGTGTCGACTTGCTTGATCACCTGGCTGTCAATAACGCCGATCAACTGAAATGGGCCATTCGCTATTCCAAGCTGTTTACCCGCCAGGATTCGCCACTCTGGACCCATCTGCGAGAGAGCTTCGTCTGCCAACAATGGCAGACGTTTTTCGGTGTATGTGATCGCCTGTTGCAGCAACTGGAACCGTTCAAACAGACCATCGTAGAGGCAGAAAGACGACTGGGGTCCTTGTCTCTTCTGGAGTTGCTGTCCTATCTCAGTGTATTGGCCTACTTCCGTCTGGCTGAGGGTGATGACGATCCTGCAGGGATGGAGTGGTATGCCTATGAGCGGGTTATCCTGCGCAAGCTAAGCACCTGTTCTGAATCTGATTTCCGACTTTCAGAGGAAGTACTTGGTCGCTCTTTGAGGCGGCATCTGTCACCCATGCTCTTTCAGCAGTCGGGAGAGGGGGGCGAATGCGCTGTTAATCTGGATGCTGTAGGCGTGATGGTTGTTGCAACGCGAGAACTCATCGACTTTGAGCGCTCTATTGACTGGTTCTGCTTTGACAGTGAGTGTGATTATCAGCTCAAGCCTGGTCAGTCAGTTATCTTCAACAAAAGCGACGAGGGTACGCTTCGTTGGCGGCGTACCGAGCAAAAAAACCAGCTGTTGTGGTGCTACTGGATGCGCCGAGCAGTTGAGGTCTTTGCAGCCTCCGAACTGGCAGGGCAGATGATTGGCAGCGCTGAGAATCACGAGGCTAATCAGCTCGCCTACATCAAGGCTATTCGCAGTCAACTGTACCTGCAGGTGGTATTTGGGTTGAGCGAGTGCGTCAGGCTGAATGATGGGTCAGAGGTCACTTTGCTCCATGCGATGCTGGCCAGTGAGCTGACTAACGCATTTTTCAATCAGGCATACCTACAGCAATACCATCGCTATCTGAACGAGTCGGGTGAGCCTTTGGCTGCGCTTCAGCGCTTGGCTATCGAAGGGCTGCTGCAGGGAGAAAACCGCTTTCCAATGACTTGGTCTGAGCAGCACGAAAAAGTTCAGCGTATTAGGGGCTGGACGGTCAGTGATAAGCATCCTTCAGGTGACCCAGAGGCAGCAAAAGGCATCCTGCAGTTTTGGACCAACGATCTTCATGCACTTTCGACTCAGCTAAGACATACACCCAATCTACCAACGCCAAGGCTTTATGAGCGGCCGTTCTACAAAATCGGTCGCTACAGTTTTCAGTTTCCATGGATTGCTGGCAGGCAAAATAGTCTTACCGCGGCGGTTAATAATCTGCGGCGAGTTGACCGGCGGCGACCTGAATTGCGCAGCGAGACAGAGCGTGTCGAGCACGAGCTTGCAGGCTCTCTCCAGCAACGGGGATTTCGCGTGGTTGTGGGTTATCAACCACCGCGCGGAAAAGAGCGTGACGCCGGGGAAGTCGATCTGCTGGCATATCGGGATGGCGTGTTGCTTCTGCTTGAGCTGAAGTCTGGATTTATCCGCTCCACCGGCCATGAAGTCTGGCTGCACCGTACAACCACCCTACGCAAAGCGGCCAGACAATTGAGCCGAAAAAGTCCAGTAGTGCTCAAAGCACTGCGGGAGGATGAGGGGTTGTGTGACAGCCTGGGGTTGGCTGGATTCGACTCATTGCCAAGTCTTCACGCGTGGGTCGTTGATACATCGATTGAGCTGGATGAAGAAGTGGTTGATGGCTACCGCATCGTTTCGCGTGAGGTGATAGAAGTCGCCTTGCGCGATGAGAAGCACTATCTGAAAGCATTCGAGGAGGAGGGTGAGGACCCAAGGGGGGCGATCACGCTATACCCCGATGGCTTCAGCGCCCAGGGCTTTGTCCGCGTTATCGAGAGTGGCGAGATATGGCGAGGATTACTCTAGTCAGCCATCACCTGCAGACCGACATCATGTGTGCTCGATACTGTCGCATGAGCAGGATCTTTAATGGCAGCAAATACTGTGCTTGAGGGCCTGGGTATGCAGAGGATCTTGGCTGACATAGCAGTCAGCATTTCTGATCTGAAGAAAAATCCATCCCGCGTCATGGCTGATGCCGCTGGTGCGCCTTTAGCTGTCCTCGACAACAATTGCGTTATGGCATATCTGGTGCCAGCAGAGCTGTACGAACAAATACTGGAACGCCTGGACGATTTCGAGCTGGCTGCATTGGCGAAGGCTCGGGCATCTGAAAAATCCATCCAGGTGTCCCTGGAAGACCTGTAAGCAGCAGATGCTCACGCTTGGATAGGGCTATCCAGTGTTATGCCCATCGGCGTCTTCATGTGCTGCACAGTTTTTTCTCTGCTGCGATATTCAAAGGTAATATCTTTAGATAACGGGGGGCTGACCATGGCCACTTCCATCAAAATTGACGATGATCTGAAAGGTCGCATTCAGCATTTGGCTGGTTTGCGCCAGCGCTCATCTCACTGGATCATGCGTGAGGCGATCACCCAGTACCTAGAGCGTGAGGAGGCCAGTGAGAGCTTCAAACAAGAAGCGCTGGCATCTTGGGCTGCATACCAGGAAACCGGCCAGCACTTGACCGGCCAGGAGGCTCTCACCTGGCTTGGTAGCTGGGGTACAGATGCTGAGGCAGAGTTACCCAGGTGCCACGACTGATCGTCACTGAAGGTGCGGCGAAGAGCTTGGATTGTTGCCGACTATTCTTTGCCGATAATTGCAGGGCGTGCTGCACAGGCAATCGAGCGCCAATTCGCTCGATAGGAGAAAAGGCCGGAAGTAGGGCGTCCATTTCCAGATCTGCCAGAGTTGCGTGAGCTCATCATCGAGTTTGGTGGCTCAGGTTATGTCGCGCTGTACCGCTATAAGCGCGCATATGACACCGCCTATGTCTTGGCCTTTCGCCATCAAAAATAAGCTGGCTACTGAGGCTGGACAGCAGCTACCGGGATCCCGGCAAGAATCGACTCTAACTTCTCGCCCAACAAGCGCCAGGCTTCGGTTTTTTCCTTGGCGTAATCGTGGTGCAGGTAATGCCGGCGTACCTTGGAGCCACCCAGCAGGTGGTTCTGGCAGCGGTCGATTATTTCCAGTGTTACACCCAGCTCCTGCATCATAGTAGCGCCCGTGCGGCGCAGATCATGCGGGGTCCATTCACCCTTGCTTCCCTTGCTCAGTACCAGTGAGTCGTCATGATGCCGGCCGGCCAGTGGCTTGCTGCGGTTCTTGAATCGACATTGGCGGTCTCCGATGAGCTTGCTGACAGTCTTGGTATCAACGTGGCTTCGACCATCCTTGCTGGGGAAGCAGAACGGCGTATCGCCGGTTTCTTTCTGAAGGCGTTTGAACTGCGCAATGGAAAACGCTGACAGGAATACGTGGTGATCCTGGCGCTTTCCTTTATGGCCCTTGGTAGCTTCTGCGGGGATGAACCAGGTTCCTTTCTCCAGATCCACGAAGCGCCATTCCGCCTTAAGCAGCTCGCCGATTCGGCAGAGAGTGCTCAGGCAGACCCAGAGGGCGCATTGGACTCGCGTGTTGACCGGGCGAATGCCTGAATACTTCTGGCCAGCAGGAAGCTCTTCGTAGTCTTTCTCCAGGCGTTCGAGAATGTCACGCAATTCTCGAATCTCGTCAGGGGAGAGCAGCCGATCCCGCTGTTCTTCGTAGTCATGGTCGAGCAGCTTGTTGACGTCTATCAGGTCGGCTGGATTGCCGTCAGCCATCAGGCCACGCCATGGTTTGCGTTTCTCGGCCCAGCGCAGCATCTGGCCGATATCCTTGCTGCGGATGACGACTGTGCGATTTAGGCCGCGAGATTTGACCGATCGCAGGACGGCGAGCAGATCCTTCTCGGTCAGGTTGCGCAGCGGCTTCTTGCCAATCAGCGGCAGGACGTCCTTCTTGAAGCTGCGGATCAGCTCGGCATTGCCGTCCTGGCGGGAGACACCGTCGCGTATCCACTCATCAAACAGATCGGACACTGTCTTATTTTCTGCGGCTTGCCGTTCGGCCTCTGCGATGGTCGCAGCGATTGCGGCTTGAGCTTCGATCTTTGCTGCTTTTCGGGCTGCGGTTGGATCAACCCCTTTCGATGCGGTGGCTTTTACCTCATCACGCTCGGCGCGAATCTGAGCCAGAGACTTTTTCGGCCAGCTACCCAAGCGGTGGTCGCGTTTGACTCCGTCCAG
The DNA here is from genome assembly GCA_900156135.1 of Aquipseudomonas alcaligenes. GTDB lineage: Bacteria > Pseudomonadota > Gammaproteobacteria > Pseudomonadales > Pseudomonadaceae > Aquipseudomonas > Aquipseudomonas alcaligenes_D. Next base: position 161,364 of record FTMP01000009.1, read on the forward strand.
TTTGAACTCATAGCGAAACAGGACTGTGACTCCGCGAATGCCGGCGCGGACTTTGGCGACCAGGCCGCCGTCCTCGCGAAGTGTCTTGCCATCGTCGGCTGCGGTTAGTGCCTCTAACTGTTTCGCTGTCAGCTTTGCCACTCTCTACCCCTTGCTTGATTCGGTTGGCTTCGAATTTTGCCCCACTTTTGCCCCACCGAATTGCATGGCTGATGGTGGACGGTATTGGACGCTGCAGGATGCAAGAATAGCCTGTAAGACCCGTATTTACTAGGTTTAAGCCTGTCCATCAGTGTCCGATAGGATCTATGGGAATCCACTAAATAAGCGCATGGGGTGCAAGGGGTCGAGTGTTCGAATCACTCCGTCCCGACCAAATAATCCCAACATCAAAGCCTGATCAGAAATGATCAGGCTTTTTTGTTTTTGGCACAGGTGTAAATGCCGGGGTAAACGCGCTCACAGAGATGCGGTCCCGACCTTTCCGTCAGGTTAAACTCGCGCTTTTGCTGTCCTGTTCCAGGAGAAGTTGCGTGAACACGGAAAACCATTCCCAGACGGCCGCCTTTCTCTGGTCGATTGCCGACCTGCTGCGCGGTGACTTCAAGCAGTCGCAGTACGGCCGCATCATCCTGCCGTTCACCCTGCTGCGCCGTATGGAATGTGTTCTGGAGCCAACCAAGAACGCGGTGATCAGTGAGGCCTGTGCGCAGGAAGGCCGGCCTGATCTGGTGCGTGAGCGGCTGTTGCTGCGCGCGGCCGGGCAGCAGTTCTTCAATGCCTCCAAGCTGACACTCGGCACGCTGTCCGACACCCAGACCGCTGCCGACCTGATGAGCTATGTGCAGTCCTTCAGCAAGGACGCCCGCGAGATCTTCGAGCACTTCCACTTTGAAGACTTCGTGCAGCAACTCGCCGCCGCCAACCTGCTGTATCAGGTGGTGCAGCGCTTTGCCGCCACCGACCTGAGCCCCGAGCGCATCAGCAACTTCGGCATGGGCATCATCTTCGAAGAGCTGATCCGCAAGTTTGCGGAAAGCTCCAACGAAACCGCTGGGGAACACTTCACCCCGCGCGATATCGTGCACCTCACCACCTCGCTGGTGATCACCGGTCAGGACGACAAGCTCAAGCCCAACAGCATCGTCACCATCTACGACCCGACTGCCGGCACCGGCGGCTTCCTCTCCGAGGGCGATGAGTACATCCAGTCCATCAGCCAGCAAGTCACAGTGTCGCTGCACGGCCAGGAGCTCAATCCCGAGTCCTACGCCATCTGCAAGGCGGACATGCTGATCAAAGGCCAGGACGTCACCAGCATCAAGCTGGGTAATACCCTGTCCGACGACCAGCTGGCCGACAGCCGCTTCGACTTCATGCTCAGCAACCCGCCGTTCGGCGTGGAGTGGAAGAAGGTACAAAAGCAGATCACCGACGAGCACACCGACAAGGGCTTCAACGGCCGCTTCGGGCCGGGCCTGCCGCGTGTGTCCGATGGCTCGCTGCTGTTCCTGCTGCACCTGGTCAGCAAGATGCGTGACCCGCGTGAAGGCGGCTCGCGCATCGGCATCATCCTCAACGGCTCGCCACTGTTTACCGGCGGCGCCGGTTCGGGCGAGTCGGAGATTCGCCGCTACCTGCTGCAGAACGATCTGGTCGACGCCATCATCGCCCTGCCCACCGACATGTTCTACAACACCGGCATCGCCACCTATGTGTGGGTGCTGAGCAACCACAAGGCCGCCGTGCGCCAGGGCAAGGTGCAGTTGATCGACGGCAGCCAGCACTTCGCCAAGATGCGCAAGTCACTGGGCAGCAAGCGCCAGTACCTCACCGAGGAGCAGATCGACGAGCTGGTGCGCCTGTATGGCCGCTTCGAGGAAACTCCGCAGAGCAAGATCTTCCCCGTCGAAGCCTTCGGCTACCGGCGCATCACCGTCGAGCGTCCGCTACGCCTGAACTTCCAGACCAGTGCCGAGCGCATCGAGAAAGTGCTGGGTGAGAAAGCCATCGAGAAGCTGGACGCCCCGGCCCGCCAGCGCCTGATCGAAGCTCTGCAGGCCATGGACGCCAGCCAGCTGCACGGCAACCGCGAGCAGTTCAGCAAGTTGCTGAAAAAGGCGCTCAGCGCCCACGATGTATTCCCCAGCACCCCCGAGCTGAAGGCCATCCTCAATGCCCTGAGCGAGCGCGACCCCGAGGCGGATATCTGCCTGGTCAAAGGCCAGCCGGAAGCCGATGCGGGCCTGCGCGACAACGAGAACGTGCCGCTGGGCGAGTCGGTGTACGACTACTTCGAGCGTGAAGTAAAACCCCATGTGCCGGATGCCTGGATCGACGAAAGCAAGACGGATGCGCAGGACGGCGAAGTCGGCGTGGTCGGCTTCGAGATACCCTTTAACCGCCACTTCTATGTGTTCCAGCCGCCGCGGCCACTGGCCGAGATCGACCGCGACCTGAAGGCCTGTACTGACCGCATCAAGCTGATGATCGAGGGGCTGTCGGCATGACAAATTTGTCGGGAGCAAATTTGAACAACGACGCAGCCGTTGGCCCGCAGGGCGAGGGCATGGATAGTCCGAGTAGTTTCCTGAAGTACCCCGCCTACAAAGACTCGGGTGTGGAGTGGTTAGGAGAGGTGCCGGAGCATTGGGATCTGCACAAGCTCAAATACATCGCTCGATTTTCAGGCGGCGGCACACCAAGCAGGGAGAATCTGGCCTATTGGAACGGCGATATTCCATGGGTTTCTCCAAAAGACATGAAGGTCGAAGTAATCCTCGGCGCCGAAGAAAGCATCACTGCAGAGGGATTGCAAAACAGTACCACCTCACTGGTTTCACCCGGCGGAATACTAATTGTTGTGCGGTCGGGGATCTTGAAGCACACGATTCCAGTCGCGATTAACAACGTTGAAGTGGCATTGAACCAAGATATGAAAGCTCTTAGGTTCAATCCCGAAGTGGCACTTTTCGATTTTTTTCTTCGTTGGGTTCAAGGATTTAACAATCAACTCCTGCATGTTTGGTTAAAGCAAGGTGCCACGGTCGAAAGTATCGAACAAGAATACCTTTCTGATACGACCGTCCCCATGCCAGACATTGATGAGCAGAGAGTGATTGTTGATTTCCTCGACCACGAAACCGCCCGCATCGACGCGCTGATCGAAGAGCAGCAGCGCCTGATCGAGCTGCTCAAGGAAAAACGCCAGGCTGTGATCTCCCATGCCGTCACCAAAGGCCTCGACCCGACGGTGCCGATGAAAGACTCCGGGGTGGAGTGGCTGGGCGAGGTGCCGGCGCATTGGCAAGTGAAACGGCTTAAGCATCTGGTTCCATCCATAACCGTTGGGATCGTCGTCGAACCATCGAAGTACTATGTAGATGATGGTGTTCCGGCTCTTCGATCCTTGAACGTAAAGCCAGGTGCAGTGGTAGCTGAAAACCTTGTTTACCTTTCAGAAGAGTCCAATGAGCTGCATGCGAAATCCAAGATATTTGAAGGCGACATTGTTGCAGTACGGTCAGGTCAGCCGGGGACAGCAGCAATAGTCCCTCTAGAATTTAATGGAGCAAACTGCATTGATCTGATTGTGATTAGAAAGCCTCTGCAAGGCTGTTCAACATTCATTTTTTGGTATTTGAACAGTGATGCGGCGTTGAAGCAGTTCTCCGAAGGCTCCTCTGGGGCTATCCAGCAACACTTCAATATCGCTGCAGCATCAGAGATGCTTTTTGCATGGCCTCCCGCAAGCGAGCAGCTTGAAATAAATTGTCACTTAGACCGCGCCTGCCACCAATTAGACCGATTAATTTCTGTGGCCGGAGAGTCCAAGTCTTTGTTGTTAGAGCGCCGCTCCGCCCTAATCTCCGCCGCCGTCACCGGCAAAATCGACGTGCGCGGCTCGCAGCCACCGGTCAGCACCCAAGCCCCCGAACCAGCCGAAGCAGAGGCCCATTAAATGGCGGACAGCAAGGAAGCTCAGTTCCAGCAGGACATCATCACCGCCATGGTCGCCCAGGGCTGGCTCACCGGCTCGGCCAGTGGCTATGACCGGCGCATTGCCTTGTATACCGAGGACTTTCTCGGTTACTTCAAGGATGCCTGGGCGGAGCGCTGGGACAAGTTCGCCAAGGCCAACCCGAACAACCCGGAAGCGGTGCTGGTGCAGAAACTGGTGCGCGAGTTGGAGCAGGACGGCACCCTGGATGTACTGCGCCATGGCTTCAAGCTGCCGGGGGTGAAGATTGAGGTGTGCAGCTTCAAGCCCGACCACGGCATGAACCCGGACACCCTCAAACGCTACCAGTGCAATCGCCTGCGTGTGGTGCCGGAGGTTTCTTATTCCCCCCATTACCGTGAAGGGGAGTACAACCCGCGCCTGGATCTGGTGCTGTTCGTCAACGGCATTCCCGTCGCCACGCTGGAGCTGAAGAGCGAGTTCAAGCAGAGCGTGGAAAACGCCAAGCGCCAGTACCGCTACGACCGCCCGGTGAAAGACCCGCTGACGCGCAAGCCCGAGCCGCTGCTGACCTTCAAACGCGGCGCGCTGGTGCACTTTGCCGTGAGCCAGGATGAGGTGGCGATGACCACCAAGCTGGCCGGCAAGGACACCTTCTTCCTGCCGTTCAACCTCGGCAGCCTCGACGGCGGCGCCGGCAATCCGCCTGCGCCGGATGACAGCCAGTACGCCACCGGCTACCTGTGGCAGCGCCTGTTCCAGCCGGATGCCTGGCTCAAGGTGCTGGGCCGCTTCCTGCACCTGCAGAAGAGCGTGAAGGAAGACGCTGACGGCAAGCGCGTGACCAAAGAAACCCTGATCTTCCCGCGCTACCACCAGTGGGAAGTGGTCAACAGGCTGATCGAAACCACCCGCAATGAGGGGCCGGGCAAGCGTTACCTGATCCAGCACAGCGCCGGCTCGGGCAAGTCCAACTCGATTGCCTGGACGGCGCATCAACTGGCCTCGCTCTACGATGCCGAGGGCCAGCGCCTTTTCAACTCAGTGATCGTGATTACCGACCGCACTGTGCTGGACAAGCAGCTGCAGGACACCATCTACCAGTTCGAGCACGCCCAGGGCGTGGTCAAGTGCATCACCCGCGATATCGGCAGCCAGAGCAAGTCCGAGCAGCTGGCCGAGGCGCTGGCCGAGCAGACGCGCATCATCATCGTCACCATCCAGACCTTCCCGGCATTGTTCGATGCCCTGGACAAGTACCCCAAGCTGGCCAGCGGCCGCTATGCGGTGATCGCCGACGAGGCGCATTCCTCGCAGACCGGTTCGTCGGCCAGTAAGCTCAAGCAGATTCTCGGCAGCGATGCGCCCCGCTCTGATCAAGAAGAGCCGGAAGAGATCAGCGCCGAAGAGCTGCTGGACGCCGCCGTGGCCGCCCGCGCGCCCAACGAGCGCATCAGCTACTACGCCTTTACCGCCACGCCCAAGGCCAAGACCCTGGAGCTGTTCGGTCGCCCGGCCAACCCGGCGTTGCCGGCGAGTGCCGACAACAAGCCCGAGGCGTTCCACCTGTACTCCATGCGCCAGGCCATCGAGGAAGGTTTTATCCTCGATGTGCTGCAGAACTACACCACCTACAGCACCGCCTGGAAGATCGCCCACCCGAACGGCGACGACGAGGAAGTAGACTCGAAGAAGGCGCGCATGAAGCTGGCGCGCTGGGTGCGCCTGCATCCGTACAACATCAGCCAGAAGGTGGAGGTAATCGTCGAACACTTCCGCGCCAATATCCGCCACCTGCTGGGCGGCCAGGCCAAGGCCATGGTGGTCACCAGCAGCCGGCAGGAAGCGGTGCGCTACCAGCTGGCGGTGCAGGCCTATGTGAAGCAGATGGGCTACGGCGATGTGCATCCGCTGGTAGCCTTCTCCGGCAGTGTGCTGCCGGACGGTGTGATCCCCGAAGAGGTGACGGAAAGCAGCAGCCTGCTCAACCCCGGCCTGAACGGGCGCGACCTGGCGGAAGCCTTCGACACCCAGGACTTCAACGTGATGATCGCCGCCAACAAGTACCAGACCGGCTTCGATCAGCCCAAGCTGTGCGCCATGTACGTGGACAAGAAGCTGCAGGGCGTGGACTGCGTGCAAACCCTGTCGCGCCTGAACCGTACTTTTGGCGACAGCAAGCCGACCTTCATCCTCGACTTTTTCAACGACGCCCAGGACATTCTCGATGCCTTCCTGCCGTACTACACCAAGGCCGAGCTGACTGATGTAACCGACCCGCAGCTGATCTATGACCTGCAGAAGAAACTGGATGCCGAGGGCATTTACCACTGGGAGGAGGTGACAGCGTTTGCGCTGGCTTTCTTCGACCCCAAGGCGGCCGCCAGCAAGCTCAGTTACTACTGCGCGCCGGCCAAGGAGCGCTTCGGCAAGCGCTACAAGCTGGCCCAGGAGTCACGCCAGCAGGCGTTGGACTTCAAGCGCACCGCCGAGCAGAACGGCGACAGCGCCGGCTTGAAAAAGGCCGAGGCGGCCGTGAAGGAAGCCGGCGAGCAGGTGGATCAGCTCGACCTGTTCAAGAAGAACCTGCAGAGCTTCGTGCGCCTGTACGAGTTCCTTTCGCAGATCGTTCCCTACGAGGATCGCGAGCTGGAGCAGCTGTGCGTGTATGCCAAGCACCTGCACCCGCTGCTGCGCGTGGATCGCCTCGATCAGGAAGATGTGGACGTGGGCGAACTGCAACTGACCCACTACCGCCTGACCAAGCGCGCCGAGCATCAGCTGCGCTTGAGCGAGGAGCAAGGCGACTACGGGCTCGATCCGGCCACAGGGCTGGGCAGCGGCAAACCCCATGACCCGGAGAAGAAGCGCCTATCGGAAATCATCGAGGCACTGAACGATATCTTCGGTGCGGAGGTGAGCGATGAAGACCAGCTGCAGTTCCTTACCGGCATCGCCAACCGCATCAGCCGCCAGGAAGATGTGATGGCTCAGGTTAACAACCACTCGGTCGAGCAGGTGATGCACGGTCTGTTCCCCAAGCGCGTGCTCGACACCGTGCTGGACGCCATGACCGACCACGAGAAGCTGTCGCTGGAAGTGCTGGATAACGAGACCAAGAGCCGGGCGTTTGCGCTGGTGATCTTGAAGATGCTGAAGTCGGCTGCGGGGCTCGATGAGAGCAATTTGCGTGGTTTCTGAGGGCTGTCAGCAGGCGATGCGGGGGCTGTAGACCGCCCTGCACGCGCTGTTATTGCCGACGAGCTCGAGTGCGAAGCGCCTGGCCAACAGGCGCAGAGGGTAGAGAAAAGCAAAAAGCCCCAGGTCGTGAGACCAGGGGCTTTTTTACTTGGGGCTTTAGCTGGGGGCATCATCCCGGCCGCTTTATCGGTGGCTGAAGACTCGATGCCGCGCTAGGGGCTAGCCCTCGGCCTGTTCTGCTACTGCGTCAGCGGCGGGTGCCTGGGCAGCCGCTTTCGGCTTAGCCTGAGCTCGTCGAGCCTGTCCGCGCTGTCGCTTGGCCTGCTGCTTGGCATGCAGTGCCTGGTTGGCGGTTACCACGCCTGCCGGCTGGCCGTTAAGGTCCAGGCGCGGTGCGTTCTCGGTCATGCTGGCCCAGTATCGACTGCCGCGGCACCAGGTGGCGATGCCCTGCTTGAGCTGTTCGCTGGTGATGCCGAGCAGTTCCAGGTGTTGCTCGGCATCTTTGAGAATGCCTTCCTTGAGCGGAACCTTGGGTGCGGGGTTGACCGGGAAGGCCAGTGGGAAGTGCTTCTGCAAGCGCCAGATGGCTTCCACCGCAGGGTCCTGCTCACGAGGGCTCTTTTGCGGGGAGGGCTGCCGTTTGCGCGGCTTCGGGCTATCGGTCTTCACCTGCTCTTTTTCGGCCCGCAGGCGGTCGCGTAGCTCAGCTAGTTGCTCAAAACCCATTGTTCAGTTCACAGCCTCGTGGTTGATTCGCGGCGCGAGGTCATCTCGCGCAGCTTTTTGGAACGCTAGTCGGGCGGCGACAGGTGTCGCTGCAATCCCGGCGCATGCTGACAAGCAATGCAGCAGCATGACATGTGGCCGTGCCGGACCCAAGGACAAGCGTCTGATTCCGGCCGAAAATGGCGACTGTCGCGCCGTCCTACCCCTTGAAGCCTTTGCCTACCAGGTACACCTCGCGCGAACGCGGGCGCGAGGCTTCCGGCTTGCGGATCATGACTTTCTCGAACGAGCTGCGCACGTCCTTGAGGAAGGCTTCCGAGCCTTCGCCCTGGAACACCTTGACCGCGTAGTTGCCGCCGGGCTTGAGCACCTGGCGCACCATGTCGAGGGTGAGTTCGACCAGGTACATCGACGCGGCCTGGTCGGCGACGGCGACGCCGCTGATGTTGGGAGCGATGTCGGAGATGATCAGGTCGGGCTGGCGGCCGTCGAGCTTGGCGAGAATCTGCTGGAACACACTGTCTTCGGTGAAGTCGCCCTGGATAAAGTCGACGTTGTCCAGCGGGTCCATCGGCAGGATGTCGCTGGCGATGACCCGGCCGTTGTCGCCGACGATCTTGCCCGCCACCTGCGACCAGCCACCGGGCGCCGAACCCAGGTCCATGACCAGCATGCCGGGGCGGATCAGCTTGTCCTTCTCGTTCAGCTCGAGCAGCTTGTAGCTGGCCCGCGAGCGGTAGCCATCTTTCTGCGCGCGTTTGACGTAAGGGTCGTTGACGTGTTCGTTCAGCCAGCGGCTGCTGCTTTTGGAGCGTTTCATGAGGGGGCCAGGCACGGAGAAGCGAATGAGAGGCGCGCCGCCTTGGAGCGGGGCAGGGCGCACAGTGGCGGCGATTATATGCCGAGAGTGCCGCTCAGGTTAAATCCGCAGGCCACACGGCCCTGACAGGGGCGGGCGGCGGCGGCTACAATTGCGCGCTTACCTACCTTCTATTGCCTCCTTTGCCGGAGTCACCGGCCAGGATACCGCCATGATTCGCATCACCGAACTGTCCCTGCCCCTCGACCATGCCGCCGACGAGCTGCGTCAGGCCATCGTCCGTCGCCTGGGCATCGCCGACGCCGACCTGCTGAACTTCACCGTGTTCAAACGCAGCTATGACGCGCGCAAGAAGAACAGCGTGATCCTGTTCATCTACATCATCGACCTGGAAGTGCGCGACGAGGCGGCCCTGCTGGCACGCTTCGCCGATGACCCGCACGTGCGCCCGGCGCCGGACACCCATTACTACCCGGTCGGCCAGGCACCGACCGGGCTGAGCGAGCGCCCCATCGTGGTGGGTTTCGGCCCTTGCGGCCTGTTCGCCGCACTGCTGCTGGCGCAGATGGGCTTCAAGCCGATCGTGCTGGAGCGTGGTAAGGATGTACGCCGTCGCACCAAGGACACCTGGGCGCTATGGCGCAAGAAGACCCTGACGCCCGAGTCCAACGTGCAGTTCGGCGAGGGTGGGGCGGGGCTGTTCTCCGACGGCAAGCTGTACAGCCAGATCAAGGACCCCAAGTTCTACGGGCGCAAGGTGATGCACGAGTTTGTCCGTGCCGGCGCGCCGGAAGAGATCATGTACGTGAGCAAGCCGCACATCGGCACCTTCCGCCTGACCGGCGTGGTGGCGGCCATGCGCGAGGAGATCATCGCTCTCGGCGGCGAGGTGCGCTTCGAGAGCAAGGTGACCGACCTGCTGATCGATGACGGCCAGCTCGAAGGCGTGGTGCTGGCCAGTGGTGAAACCCTGCGCAGCCGCCATGTGGTGCTGGCCCTGGGGCACAGCTCGCGCGATACCTTCCGCATGCTGCACCGCCAGGGCGTGTTCATCGAGGCCAAGCCTTTCGCCATCGGCTTCCGTATCGAGCACCCGCAATCGCTGATCGACCAGGCGCGCCTGGGCAAGTACGCCGGCCATCCGGAACTGGGCGCTGCCGACTACAAGCTGGTGCACCACGCCAAGAACGGTCGCGCGGTATACAGCTTCTGCATGTGCCCGGGCGGCACCGTGGTGGCCGCCACCTCTGAGCCAGAGCGGGTGGTTACCAACGGTATGAGTCAGTACTCGCGCAACGAGCGCAACGCCAACTCGGGCATTGTCGTTGGCATCAACCCGGAGCAGGACTTCCCCGGTGGCCCGCTGGCCGGCGTGGAGTTCCAGGAGCGTCTGGAATCGCGTGCCTACGAGCTGGGCGGGCGCGACTACTGTGCGCCTGCGCAGCTGGTCGGTGACTTTATCCGTGGCACGCCATCCAGCGAGCTCGGCGAGGTGGAGCCTTCGTACAAACCCGGCGTGCGCCTGGGCGACCTGGCGCCGTCGCTGCCGGACTACGCCATCGAGGCCATTCGCGAGGCGCTGCCGGCTTTCGGCAAGCAGATCCGTGGCTTCGACCGCGATGACGCGGTGCTGACCGGCATCGAAACCCGCACCTCGTCGCCGGTACGCATCACCCGCGACAACGAGACCCTGCAGAGCCTCAACCTCAAGGGCCTGTACCCGGCCGGCGAGGGCGCCGGTTACGCCGGCGGCATCCTCTCGGCGGGTGTGGATGGCATCAAGGTCGCCGAGGCGGTGGCCAAGTCGATCCTGGCGGGCCACTGATGAAGCTCGACGACATCAAGAAGCTGCAGCAGAAGAAGTACCGCGCCGAGTTCGGTCACTTCCTGGTGGAGGGCGAGCACCTGGTGCTGGAGCTGCAGAAGGCGGCGCAGCACAACCCATTGCTGCAGCGCAGCCAGCTGTATGTCACCGAGGCTCATGAGCAGTGGCAAAGCCCGTTCAAGACCCAGGTGATCGGCGAGCGGCAGATGGCGCAGATCTCCGACACCAAGACGCCGCAGGGCATCATCGCTGTGGTACCTATGTTGGAGAGCGCCGCGCCGGTCGTCGCCGGTGAACGCGCCATCTATCTGCACGAGGTGCAGGACCCGGGCAATCTCGGCACCATTTTGCGCACGCTGGCCTGGTTTGGCGGCCTGCGCTGCCTGCTCAGCCCCGGCAGCGTCGATCCCTACAACCCCAAGGTGGTGCGCTCCAGCATGGGCGCGATCTTCCATGTGCCGCTGGAGCTGGATGTCGAGCTGGACTCGCTGCTGGAGCGCTTCCCGCGCATCGCCTGTCTGGATATGCAGGGCGAGCCGCTGCAGTCCGCCGGCTTCGCCGACTTCGACTGCTATCTGTTCGGCAACGAGGCCCGTGGCGTACCCCGCGAGCAGTTGGGCGCGCTGGGAGCGCGGCCGTTCACCATTGCCGGCTGTGGCGCCATCGAGTCGCTTAACCTGGCTACCACCGTGAATATCTGTGTGTACGAGCTGAATCGGTAGCGCGGGTTGCCCGAAGCGGATGGCTAACCTGTTTGCCTGGACAGCTTTTCATTCGGTAGATTGCACGGTTTCCTCTCTGTCTCGGGTCTTGCGTCGTGTCCGCCGAATCTTCCGTCTATCGCCAGCCCGGTTTTCTGCCGTTCCTCGCCGCCCGCGTGCTGGCCATGTTCGCCGTGCAGATCATGGCTGTGGTGGTGGCCTGGCAGGTCTATGACCTGACGCGCGACCCGATGAGCCTGGCCTATGTCGGCCTGGCGCAGTTTCTGCCGATGCTGTTCCTGTTGCTGCCGGCCGGCGACCTGATCGATCGCTACGACCGCAAGTGGATTCTCGGCCTGAGTTGGGCGGTGGAGGCGGTATGTGCCGGCGTGCTGCTCTGGCTGTCGCTGGCTCATGGGCCGGTCGAGGCGTTCTATGGAGTACTGGTGGCCTACGGCTGTGCCCGCGCCTTTACCGGGCCGGCGCTGTCCAGCCTGCTGCCGCAGATCGTGCCGCGCGAGCGCCTGGCGGCGGCCATCGCCGCCAACAGCATGATCGTGCGCGCCTCGACCATTTCCGGTCCGGTCATCGGCGGCGGGCTCTATGCGCTGGGTGGCGGCGAGTTGACCTACTCGCTGTGCCTGCTGTTCTTTGCTGCCGGCGTGTTGATGCTGAGCCTGGTGCAGGTGCGTTATCGCGAGGACAGCAGGCCGCTGGAGGCGACCGCCTGGAAGCGCTTCACCGCCGGCATTCACTTCATCCGCTCGCGGCCGATCATCCTCGGTACCATTTCGCTGGATCTGTTCGCCGTGCTGCTGGGGGGCGTGGTGGCGTTGCTGCCGGTGTATGCCCAGGAGGTGCTGCACGTGGGGCCGACCGGCCTCGGCATCCTGCGCAGTGCCATGGCCATCGGCGAGGTGGTGGTCGGCTTCTACCTGAGCCTGCGTCCGTTCAATCGCCATGTGGGCATGAGCATGTTCATCGCGGTAGCGGTGTTCGGTGTGGCCAACCTGGTGTTTTCGCTGTCCAGCCTGTTCTGGCTGTCGTTCGCCGCGTTGGTGGTGGCGGGTGGGGCGGATATGGTGAGCATGTACATCCGCTCATCGCTGATCCAGTTTTCCACCCCGGACGTGATGCGTGGCCGGGTGAATGCGGTGAACATGCTGTTCATCGGCTCTTCCAACGAGCTGGGCGAGTTCCGCGCCGGCAGCAGCGCCGCCTGGTTCGGGGCCGTGCCGGCCGCGGTGCTGGGCAGCCTGTGCACGCTCGGTGTGGTCGGTGGCTGGATGTGGGGCTTCCGCAGTCTGCGCACCGTCGACCGCTTCGAGGATGCGGCGCCCAGGCTCTGAATGGAGGGCGCCGGCAAGGCCGTGTTGCCGGGTGCAACTGATATGGAGATCTGGCAGCTTAGAGGTGTGGACGGCAGCTAGCTGCTAACGGGGATGATCATGGATGTGGGCGAAACTCTCGTCGGCCGGATCATTCCTCGGTCTGTTGCAACAGCAGGTCGCGGGTAGCGGTTCGTAGCAGGTCCGCCAGCACCGGGTCGTTGACGCTGCGCGACAGCACCAGTGCGCCGACCATGGCCGAAAGGATGAGCGCGCCTTGCTTCTCGGTATCTTCCCCGGGCAGATGTGTGGAGATCATCGCCAGGCGATCGCGCACTATCTGATCGGTGACCGGGCTGGGCTGACCGCGCTGGCCCAGCTCGGCGGAGATGGTTGTTAGTGGACAGCCTTCGCCGGGCGCCTTGCAGTGGGCCGCGGACAGATAGCGTTTGATCAGGCCCTGCAGGGGTTGCGGGTCCTGCTGCAGCTCCTTGAGCCCCTCAGAAAGCTGGTCGGCGCTCTGTTGCAAGGCCTGCTCGACTAGGTCGTCCTTGGATTCGAAGTGGGCATAGAAGCCGCCGTGAGTCAGGCCCAGGGCTTTCATCAGTGGCTGTAGCCCGGTGGCCAGCACGCCGTCACGGCGAAAGCGCAGGGCGGCCTCGTTGACGATGCGTTGGTGGGTCTTGGCTTTGTGGTCTTCGGAATAGCGCATGGAGGTCAGTTCCAGGCTGGAATTGGAATGCTGACCTTCATCTTACACCTTGGGGGAGGGGAAGCGGGCGCGGCGAGGAGCCGCGCCCGTGATGGTCAAACAGCCTCGAGTAGCGTGGCCACGCCCTGGCCACCAGCGATGCACTGGGTGGCGATGGCGTAGCGGCCGCCGGTACGTTTGAGCAGCGACGCGGCCTTGCCGGTGATGCGTGCACCGGTGGCCCCCAGCGGGTGGCCGAGGGCAAGGGCTCCGCCGTCCAGGTTGACTCGCGCCATGTCTAGGCCCAGTTCGCGCACACAGGCTATCGACTGGCTGGCGAAGGCTTCGTTGATCTCCACCAGGTCGATGTCGGCGATGCTCAGGCCAGCACGTTCCAGCACCTTGCGGGTCGCCACTACTGGGCCCATGCCCATGATCTCCGGTGCGCAGCCGTCGACGGCGACGGCCTTGATGCGGGTGAGGATGTCCAGGCCGCGGCTGCGCGCGAATTCCTCGGTACACACCAGCACGGCGGCGCTGCCGTCGGTGAGCGGTGAGGAGGTGGCGGCGGTGACACTGCCGCCGAAGGCCGGTTTGAGCTGGGCCAGGGCCTCGAGGCTGGTACCGGGGCGGATGCAGCCGTCTTCGTTGACCACACCGTCCGGAGTCTCCACGGCGACAATCTCATCCTTGAAGTGGCCGAGTTCGCGGGCACGCACGGCCTTGGCGTGGGACTCGACGGCCATGACTTCCTGCTCCTCGCGGCCGATGGCGTAACGCTTGGCCACTTCCTCGGCGGTATGCCCCATGGCCATGTAGACCTGCGGGAAGCTGCTCATCAGGCTGGGGTTGGGGGAGATGTTGAAGCCGCCCATGGGCACGCGGGTCATGGATTCCACGCCAGCGCAGAGGAAGGCCTCACCGGCGCCGAGGAGGATCTGCCCGGCGGCAAAGTGCACCGAGGTCATGGAGGAGCCACAGAAGCGGTTGACCGTGGCGCCGCCGAGTGTTTCCGGGAAGCCGGCGCGGAAGCTGGCGATGCGGGCGATGTTCATGCCCTGTTCGGCCTCGGGGTAGGCGCAACCCATGATCACGTCCTCCAGCTGTCCGGGGTCGAGATCGAGCTTGCCGACCAGGCCCTTCAATACCTGGGCAGCCAGATCATCGGGGCGCAGGTTGATCAGGCCACCTTTCTTGGCGAAGTGGAAGGGGGAACGGGCGTAGCCGGCGATCACGATGGTGGTCATATAGAGCGTCCTGTGGTGGTCTGTAGGGATTCTTCAATATGTCGATCGTAATCCTATCGTCTGATTGAATGCTAGTTGTAATTCAATGCTTGTGGTACCGGGGATCGTTGGCTGGCGTGAGCGGTTGGCTTGATGTTTATGGGGATAAGCGGAGCGCCTGTACGCTGGGTCATCTCATTGGCAGAGGCTCCGTCCTGGGGGCGCACGCTGCGTGTGAAGCTGATGGGCTGCAGGTTCAGGTATTGCCTTCTATATATAGTTAGAGGAGATGCTCAGGAATATTTTCCGAAAGCAGTTGACGGCCCGTTCAGGGTCCTTATAATGCGCGCCTCTTCCGGTGCAGTTCTCTCGGAAAACTCCTTGAAAATCAAAGAGTTGGATGAAATAAAAGATTGCATCGGCGGCGAATTCGATTAGAATGCGCCGGGCTGGCAGGGTGGTGGTTTGGCTCTGTCGGTGCTTCGATTCTCCGGAGT
>FTMP01000021.1:0-1360 GCA_900156135.1 Aquipseudomonas alcaligenes
ACGCTCAACATGTCCAGTGGCACGTCCAGCAGCGGCGACTTGAGCAATGGCTTCACCGTCAGCCAGGGCTTCAGCAACGCCGGCACCCTGAGCCTGGCTGCCAACGTGACCGGCAGCATCCACGGTGATTACACCCAGGCTGCCAGCGGCGCCCTGAAGATCGGCGTTGCCAGCGACAGCAGCTACGGCAAGTTGACCGTCGACGGCGCCGCCACCCTGGTCAGCAACGCCAAGGTCGTGGTCGACGTCAGCAGCCCCTCCTACAGTTTCAGCAGCCAGAGTCTGCAGGATGTTCTGAGCGCAGGGACCCTCAATAGCGATGGCACCTTCGCCGTCAGCGACAACTCGCTGCTGTTCAACTTCGGGGCGGTCAAGGATGGCAACACCGTCGACCTGACCCTGAGCAAGGGCAGCAGCGTGCTCGACAGCGTGATCAGCGCAGGCAACACCCCGGCCGTGGGCGCCGCCAAGGCGCTGGATCAAGCCATCGGCGACGACCCTGACGGTGAACTGGCCGGCCACTTCGTCGGCCTGACTTCCGAGCAGGAAGTCTCCGACGCGGTCACCCAAACCCTGCCCACCGTCGCCGGCAACACCAGCAATGCCATCGGCAACACCCTGAGCGGCATCAACCGGGTAGTCCAGGCACGCCAGGCCGGCAACAGCGGTCTGTCTTCCGGCGATGCGGTCGCCGACGACAACCTGTGGATCAAGACGTTCGGCGCCTGGGCCGATCAGGACTCGCGCGACGGCATCTCCGGCTTTGACGCCAACACCCAGGGCCTGGCCATTGGTGCCGACGCCGCGCTGGATGCCCATACCCGCCTGGGCCTGGCCTTCGCCTACGCGCAGACCAACCTCAACGGCGACTCCGCCATCGCCCCGCAGAGCGCCGACATCGACACCTTCCAGCTCATCGGCTACGGCAGCTACGCCCTGGCCGCCGATACCGAGCTGAACGTCCAGCTCGACGGCGGCCAGAACCGCACCAGCAGCAAGCGCCACATGCCCTTCGCCGATGCCCGTGCCAGTGCCGACTACGACGGCTACAACGTCCACGCCGGCATCGGTATCGGCCACAGTCTGCGCCTGAACGAGCAGTTGACCTTCATTCCGTCGGCACGTGCCGACTACACCTGGATCGGCAGCGAGTCCTACCACGAGAAAGGCGCTGGCGCCCTCGACCTGGATGTCGACAGCAACGATGCCGAAGCGCTGCTGCTGAGTGTCGACGGCAAGCTCGACTACCGCATCACCGAGGCTACCGTAATCAGCGCCAACCTCGGTGCCGGCTATGACGTGATCGACGAGGACAGCGCCATCACATCCACCTACGCCGGTGCACCGGGTGCAGCCTTCA
>FTMP01000003.1:0-469636 GCA_900156135.1 Aquipseudomonas alcaligenes
GCCTTTCTGCTGGCGGCCCCGGGCGTCCAGGGCGATGTATTCGAAAGCGGCCATCAGTCTTCCCGCGTCACGCGCAGCACTTCTTCCAGGGTGGTCACCCCTTCCAGCACCTTGCGCCGGCCGTCGTCACGGATGCTCGGACCGAGGCTGCGGGCGTGGCGCAGCAGCTCCTGCTCGCCGACGCCGTTGTGCACCAGGGTGCGCATCTGGTCGTCGAAGATCACCAGCTCATAGATGCCGGTGCGGCCGCGGTAGCCCTGCTGGTGGCACTCCGGGCAGCCCTTGGCGTGATAGATCTGTGGCTGATTCGAGGCATCGAGGCCGAGCAGTGCGCACTCCGCCTCATCGGCCGGCCGCGCTTCGCGGCAATGCACGCAAAGCACACGCACCAGGCGCTGGGCCAGTACGCCGAGCAGCGAGGAGGACAGCAGGAAAGGCTCGACCCCCATATCGACAAGGCGGGTGACGGCGCCGACGGCGCTGTTGGTGTGCAGGGTGGAGAGCACCAGGTGGCCGGTGAGCGAGGCCTGCACGGCGATATCGGCGGTTTCCTGGTCGCGGATCTCGCCGACCATCACCACGTCCGGGTCCTGACGCAGGATGGCGCGCAGGCCGCGGGCGAAGGTCATGTCCACCCGTGGGTTGACCTGGGTCTGGCCGATGCCTTCCAGGTAGTACTCGATCGGGTCTTCCACCGTGAGGATGTTGCGCGAGCGGTCGTTGAGTGTGACCAGGCCGGCGTACAGGGTGGTGGTCTTGCCCGAACCGGTCGGGCCGGTGACCAGGATGATGCCGTGCGGCTTGCGCAGGTTGTCGTCGAGCAGGCGGCGGTCGCGCTCGCTCATGCCCAGGTGCTGCAGCGACAGGCGCCCGGCCTGTTTATCCAGCAGACGCAGCACCACCCGCTCGCCGTTGGCGGACGGCAGGGTCGAGACGCGGATATCCACTTCGCGACCACCGACCTTGAGCGAGATGCGGCCGTCCTGCGGCACACGCTTCTCGGCGATATCCAGGCGCGCCATGACCTTGACCCGCGAGACCAGCAGCGCGGCCAGTTCGCGGCGCGGCTCGATCACTTCACGCAGGATGCCGTCGACGCGGAAGCGCACCACCAGGCGTTTCTCGAAGGTTTCCAGGTGAATGTCGGAGGCGCCGGCCTTGATCGCCTCGCTCAAGATGGCGTTGATCAGGCGGATGATCGGCGCATCGTCTTCCTGCTCCAGCAGGTCGCCGGATTCGGGGGTGAGTTCGGCCAGGCTGGCCAGGTCGAGTTCGGCCCCCAAACCCTCGGCCATCTGCCGCACTTCGGAGGAATCGCGCTGGTAGGCCAGCGCCAGTTCCTGCTCGAAGGCTTCCGGCTCCAGCCAGTGCAGCGGCAGCACGCGCCCGGCGAAGCGCTGGGCTTCCTGCACGGCGGTCAGGCTGGCGCCGCGACGCACCTGCAGCTGGGCCTGACCGAAAGGCTCGCGCAGCAGCACGCCGTGCCGTTTGGCGAAGGCGAAAGGCAGCGGGCGCAGCGGCGGCTCTGCCGGGGCCGCTAGCGCGGCATGGGTATCGGTGGACATGTGCGGGCCCGTTCCTGAAACAGAAGATCCATCTAGCTGTTGTTATTGTTGTTATGTGGCACGACTAAGCCGCCAAGTTAACGGATTTCCGGGCAAAACTGCAGTGCAGATTTCGCATGTCGCGGCACAGCCTAGCGACCTATTGTGATGGTGCCGTGCCACACGCACAAAAAAGAACCCCGGCCATGGCCGGGGCTCTTTCATTGCGGAGCGGGTATTACTTGTCTTCGTGGCGCTGGTGCTTGAAGAACACTCCGCTGTCACCGAACGCCGAGGCGATCAGCGGCGAAGTCAGCTCCAGTTCGCCCACCTTGACCGCACTGCTGCGGCGCTGCTGGGCGTAGCTGCGGCTGATCGACGGAATGATCGAGGTCTTGATCTCCATCGAGGTGGCATACACGTCATACAGCTTGGTGCCGGTGGCCAGGGTCACCAGATCAGTGCGGAAGTCGTGAGCGGCCGTGGAGAACCGGCTGCGCAGCTCACTTTTCGGCACGAAGTAGAGCTGTGTCGGTGCCTTGGGCGTGGTCACGGCCTGGCCGTTCTGCGCGACTTTGGCGAAGTCGTCAACGCGCAGCAGAGTCGGCTTCAGGCTCACCGCCGAGAACAGGATGGTGGTGCCCAGGGTGTCGTTGACTTCCGGCACCACGTACTGCGAGAGCTCGTTGGCAAAGAAGTTGTAGTTGCTGCCCTGACCGCTGAGGCTGACGAGCGCGGAGACGTTCTGCGACGGCTTGCCGTCGACGAAGGCCTTCCAGGCCAGGCCCGGCTGGAAGCCGTTCTTCGCCGGGTCGCCGGCCACGGACAGGCGCAGCAGGCCACTGTCGGCGCCCTGGAACAGGCCGGTGTAAGGATGCCCCGCCACGGCGCTGAATTTCACCTTGGCCATCACGCCATGCGGGTGCATGGCCTTCTCGTAGCCCGCCGGAGCTACGTCGGTGCGCTCCTGCACCTTCTTCCACAGCACCGAGCTGATCAGGCCGCCGACATCCACCGGCGGAATCACCGGCAACTGCCCCTCGGCGTACTGGGTACGCAGGGCGCCGTTGACCCACAGGTTGTCCTGCTTGGCCTTGCCCGGCCAGGCCTGGTAGTCGGCTGGGATATTCAGCCCCCAGGGCTTGAAGGCGTTCTCCACGCCGACCAGGCTGTTGACCAACTCCGGATTGTGACGCTTGAGCACGTCGACCATGGTGGTGTTCTCGACCCAGGCCAGACCCTCGGCGGTGTAGATCTCCGGGCGGTAGTCCTTGGTATAGAAGCGGTCGGTCATCAGGCGGCGCGAGGCGTTCATGATGAAGATCTGGAAGGCCGTCTCGCCGAAGGCGAAGCCGTCAGGGCGCACGGTCTCGGCCAGCATGCCAACCAGGGTGTCGATTTTCTCGATGTCGTTGCCGTAGATACGCTTGAGTTTGGCCAGGGTGGCCGGATCGGTGGTCAGGTCCTCGAACTTGGTGATCGGGTTGAGGCCGATCTCGCGACGGAACTCGTTGTAGCGCGGTACGCCACGCTCGCGATCACGCAGCACGTCGATGGTCGCCAGGTCGATGTTGCCGACCAGCGGAATCGACAGGTTGCGCAGGAAGTTCGGGTAGTTGTTGAGGGTCAGCGAACCCGGGTTGGTGATGCCGAAGGAGTACCACAGGCGCTCTGCATGCTCGCCGTTGAGCAGGCTCTCGGCATCACGATCACGGGTGTTCTGTAGCGGTACGCTGCGCGCGATGATGTTGGAGCCGATGTCGTAGACATCGACCTTGTCGCGCATCAGCGGGTGCATGCGGTAGACCGCAACGAACTCCTCGGTGAGGGTGTAAGGCACGCCGTAGTTGTTCGGGTTGGTCGAACCAACGATACCGGCCAGGGCATGGTCGATGGCCGAGCTGCCGGCCTGGCTGCCGTCGATGCCGAGGATGCGCAGGACAAAGGAGTTGGAGCTGGCCAGGTCGGCCTGCAGCATGCGCGCCTCTTCCTGATACTTGTCGCGGTTCGGGCCGGAACCCAGCAGGCCCCACCAGTTGGCGTACATGGCACGCTCGGTGACCGGGTTGGCGATCACCGCCGGGGTCCATTCCACGGTGTGGATCTTGGCCATCAGTGCCGAGTTGACCAGACGCGCGCGGTCATACAGCCACTGGTCGTCCTTGCCCGGATACTTTTGCTTGAGCATCGCCGCGATGGCGTTGTGCTCCTTGGTGAACAACTGGTGCAGCATGCTCAGGCCGACCCACCAGTTCTCGTTGAAGCCGGTGATCGGCTTGCCACTGATGAAATCGGTCGGCAGGGTGCCATCCGGATTGATCTTCAGCTTGCCATCGACGAAGGCGCGGACCTTGTCGTTGGTGGCCTTGTTGCTGCCGTACAGCTGCGAACCGTCCCACCAGTGAGTGTTGTGGTTGCGGTAGGTGGCCGGCTTGCCGGCTTCGGCTGCGGTGCGGGTCGGGTCGGCCTGGGTGCGGCGCACGGAGAGGTTGCCGGAACCGAGCACGTCGCCAGCCGGTAGCGGTACCTGGATCGGATTGGCTTCGGCGTTGGGGCCATGCTCGACCCAGTCATGCACCATGAACTGGATCCAGGAAGCGGCGATGAAGTTGAGGCTGGGCGCCGGCTTGAACTCGCCACGCGCCATCAGCACGTTACTCACTTCCCGCGGGTTGGGGCTGAGCAGGGTATCGGCTTCGGTTTCGCCGTGGGTCACGGCGGGGTTCACGTTGCGCCCGAAACGGCGGTAAACGGAGCCCTCGGCAGGGTTGGAAAGGATGTTACAGGTGCCGTCCTCGGTGCGCGCGACCTGGCTGCGCGCATCACAGGTGATGGTGGCGTTGGCGGCAGGCAGGTTGTCGACGTCGAACAGGTTTTCCTTGAACAGCACGTCGCGCTCGAGCGCGAGTGTGATCAGGCCGGCGTAGATGCCCAGAGTGCCGAACTTGACCAAGCTCGGCCACGTGACCCAAACAGACATGGCGTAATCTCCCGATTCTTCTTGTACTAATAAGTGGGGCGCCGGTTTTCCGGCTGGCGGGAGATTAGGGATTGCTCGCCCCCCATCCACCCTCCTGCGGGAGGGGGATGGTCGAATTCAGCTGCCGCGCTGCTGCATGGCGAGGATGGCCTCGGTGCGGCCGGAAAGGTTGAGCTTCGAGTAGATGTTCTTCAGGTGCCATTTGGTGGTGGACAGCGCAATGCCGGTGCTGGCGCTGATCGCCGTGTTGGACAGCCCGCGTAGCAGGCAGGCGAAGATCTCCGCCTCCTTCTCGGTCAGCTGACTCACCAGGCTGGCCAGTGGTGCCTCCTGCGGCCGGCTCTCGGCCAGGAGAAACTCGGCATAGGCCTCGCTGTACGCCTCGGGCACCTGCAGCCGGCCGGCGCGCAGCAGGCCGAACACAGCCTCGGCGAAGCCGGGCGCCTCGTCGAACACCGAGCGGTTGATGTTGACGATGCCGAAGCGCTCAACCAGCTGCAGCAGCGCCTTGACCTGCTGCTCCTCGCTCAGCTGCGGCGCCTCCAGTACCAGCAGATTGGCCTCCACCACCAGCGCCCGCGCCTTCATTTCGCTCTTGTGCAGCGACTGCGCCAGTACCTTGAGGATGCGACAGGCACGCGGCTGCGCGCCGCGTGCCACCAGCCAGTAGACCGCCGCCAGCCCGTAGCGCTCCCAGCACTCGTCGTAGGGCTGCGCCTTCTCCCACTCGCCAGCGGCCAGCCTCTCTTCGATGCCAAGACGCTGGGCAAGGGCATCCAGCGCCGCCGGGCGACCGTCGAGAAAGGCCTGGCGCATGCTTTCCTGGGCTACCTGGCTGGCGAAGCGCGCGTAGTTACCGAGCTGCAGGATGCGCGACAGCTGCTCCAGCAGGCGGCCGGCACGGCCCGCAGACTGGCGCCGGTAGAGCAGGCGCGAGAGGGTGATGTGCACCGTGGCGATGGTCTCGGTGGCCGAAGACGAGGTGACCATGGCCATCAGGTCCTCGCACAGCTGCTGGGCCGCGGCCAGCTGATTCTGCTCGTACAGCGCCACCACCATGGCCGTGGCGCGATTGACCCAGGCCGGCGACGAGCGCTGGGTGCGCTGGTAGTCCTGACAGACATCCTTGCGCGCGCAGGTCGGGCGCCCGGCGTTGCGATGGCACAGAGCGATGATCAGGTCGGCGTAGCTCTCCAGGAACAGCTGGCCGGTCTGCGCCAGCAGCGCCTTGGCCTCCAGCGCCAGGCCGATGGAGCGTTCCAGGCGGCCGTGCATCAGGTGGTGATAGGCAAGGATCGTCAGGTGCAAGGCACGCGTATCGGAACTCACGCCGGCATCCAGCAGCGCCGGCCAGCGCCCCTCCGGGTCGAAGGCCAGGTCGTGCTGGAACAGCTCCAGATTGAGCGCCAGCACCTGCCGCCGCGGCTCCTCCAGCCCCTCCCGGCCGGCACTGTGCGTCGCCAGCTCGTCCAGGCAGTAGCGCGCCTGATGGAAGCGCCGTGACAGGGTCAGGGCCAGAATCATGGGCACCAGCAGACGCGGACTCTCGCGCAGCTGCACCTCGCTGAGCGGCTCCAGCCACTTCAACACCTCGGCGAAATGCCCCGTACGCACCCAGAGGTCACAGGCCTCCTCCAGCAGCGCCTGGAACAGCGCCGGCTCGCCGCAGCGCTGGGCATGCTGCAAGGCCGGCTCCAGCTCGCCACGCTGGCGAAAGACCAGCGCGGCGCGCTCATGCAGCCCCGGGACTTCCAGCGGCTTGTGCAGGGACAGGCGCTTGGCCAGGAAATCATGCAGCAAGGCGTGGTAGCGATAGCAGCCGGGCTGCTCGGCCACCGGCAACATGAACAGCTCGCGGGCGGCCAGGTCCTCCAGTAGCAGGGCCGAGCCGCTGCGCTCCAGCACGCGGTCGCAGAGCTCGCCGTCGAAGCGCTCGAACAGCGCGCAACTGAGCAGGAAATCATGCATCTGCGGCGACAGGCGCTTGAGTACCACATGGCCGAAGTAATCGACGATCTCCGGCTGGCTGCCATTGAAGCGCTCCAGCGCCACAGTGCCAAAACGCGCATAGGCCAGCAGAGCCACCTTGACCCCCGCCATCCAGCCCTCGGTCATCGCCATCAGCCCGTCGACATAGTCGACGCTGAGTTCGGGGCCACCCAGGTGGGCATTGAGCTGCTGGATCTGGCTCGGCGACAGGCGCAGATCGTGCTGGTCGATGTACAGCAGCTTGTTTTCCAGCTTCAGGCGACTGAGCGAGAAGCCCGGATGGTTGCGCCCGGAGAGAACCACCCGTACGGGGCCATCCAGCCGCTCCAGCATGGCCAGCAGCACGTCGAGAATGGTCGGCTGGCTGATGAACTGGAAGTCGTCCAGCACCACATAGAGGCGCGTGTCGATGCGGTTCAGCGCATCGGCCAGGTACTCGCCCACCACCCCGGGCGCCTGGTACATCTCGGCGGCGAAGGGGTTGAACCAGGACACGTCGAAATCCTCGACCTGGGCGCGGATGGCTTCGGCGAGGTGACGAAAGAAGCGCACCGGCTCGTTGTCACGTGCCTGCAGTGGGTAATGCACCACACTGCCGGGGGCGCGCGACGCCTGCCAGTGCGCCAGCAGGGTCGACTTGCCTGAGCCGGCCGGTGCCAGCAGCACGGTCAGGGGAAACTGCTCGCAGTGACAGAGCAGCTCCAGCAGCTCTTCGCGGGCAAAACCGGGCGGCGCCGGGGGCGGTTTGCGATCGTCCATTGCATGATCCTGTCAGGCTTATTTTTATTGTTGAACGGCAGGTATCTGGCGACCGATGATAACGGCTCGCTGAGGGGAAGTTTCGAAATGTTTCACGCTTCAGACAGCGGGCAAGGGTGTGCCAGCACGCAGATCATCACATGGGCGCGCCATGCAACCAGCAATTGCGGTATGGTTGGCGGCGCCCGCTGAGTGCGGGCCTGACCGATGCGAGCCAGCAGAGCTCACACGCACATAAGAAGGACACCGGGGGATAGATGCATTGAGCGCAACCAGCACCCGCCTGCCCGCCTGGCTGCAACGCCACGGCGTGACAGCACTCTGCCTGTTGGTGGTGCTGCTGATCACCCTCAGCCTGACCCGCCAGAGCGTCGACCTCCTGCGTCTGCTGCGCAGTAGCGTCACCACGACCGAACCTGCGGCCGCCCTGGAACAGCGCCAGGCACCCTCTCTGACGCGCCTGCAGTACCTGTTCGGCACCCCGGCACTGCCTCCGGGCAGCGCACAGAACGCCCCTCCGACCAAGCAGCAGATGACCCTGCTGGCCAGCTTCGTCAACCCAGATGCACAGCGCTCGACGGCCATCATCCAGATCGCCGGCGACAAGCCCAAGCGCGTCGGCGTGGGTGACGAAATCAATTCCAGCACCCGCCTGCATGCGGTGCACAAGGACCACGTGGTACTGGATCGTGGCGGCCGCGAAGAGAGCCTGCATTTCCCCGCCATCCGCCAGCCCTCGCTGATGTCCTCGACCTACAACCCGCAGGAACCCACCGCCCTGCAACTGGAACAACTGCAGGACGAGGACGTGCAGGCCCTGCAGGAACGCATACAGACCCTTCAACAACGCATGGAAGGCGAAGGCGACATGCCGCAGCCGGACGCGCCGGAAGCCGAATAGCCCATGACCGATCGCAGATTCCTTTCGCCCAAACGCCTGCCTCTCGCCCTGCTGCTGGCTGCTGGCTGCCTCAGCGCCCCCTTGCCCGTGGCGTTCGCCGCCCAACCTGCGGCGGCGGTGACTCAGGGTGCCGAGACCTGGACCATCAACATGAAGGACGCCGACATTCGCGACTTCATCGACCAGGTGGCGGAGATCTCCGGCGAGACCTTCGTGGTCGACCCGCGCGTCAAGGGCCAGGTGACGGTGATTTCCAAGCATCCGCTAGGCCTGGAAGAGGTCTACCAGCTGTTCCTCTCGGTGATGAGCACCCATGGCTTCAGCGTGCTGGCCCAGGGCGACCAGGCGCGTATCGTGCCGGTGACCGAGGCCCGCAGCGCCGCCAACAGCAGCAACAGCGCGCCGGATGACGTACAGACCGAGCTGATCCAGGTGCAGCACACCTCGGTCAACGAACTGATCCCGCTGATCCGCCCGCTGGTGCCGCAGAACGGCCATCTGGCGGCAGTGGCCGCCTCCAATGCGCTGATCATCAGCGACCGCCGCGCCAACATCGAACGCATCCGCCAGCTGATCAACGATCTCGACGCCCAGGGCGGTGGCGACTACAACGTGATCAACCTGCAGCACGCCTGGGTCCTGGACGCCGCCGAGGCCCTGAACAACGCGGTGATGCGCAACGAGCGCAAGGATGGTGCCGGCACCCGGGTGATCGCCGACGCGCGCACCAATCGCCTGATCATTCTCGGCCCGCCAGCCGCACGCCAGCGCCTGGCCAACCTGGCGCGCTCGCTGGACATCCCCAGCACGCGCTCGGCCAATGCCCGGGTGATCCGCCTGCGCCACAGTGATGCCAAGAGCCTGGCCGAGACCCTCGGCGACGTAGCCGAAGGGCTGAAGACGCCGGAAGGCGGCGAGGCCGCCAACAGCAAGCCGCAGAACATCCTGATCCGCGCCGACGAGAGCCTCAACGCCCTGGTCCTGCTGGCCGAGCCGGATACCGTGGCGACCCTGGAGGAAATCGTGCGCAACCTCGACGTACCGCGCGCCCAGGTGATGGTCGAGGCCGCCATCGTCGAGATCTCCGGCGATATCAGCGACGCTCTCGGCGTGCAGTGGGCGGTGGACGCCCGCGGCGACAGCGGCGGCCTGGGCGGAGTCAACTTCGGCAATACCGGCCTTTCGGTGGGCACCGTGCTGCGCGCCATCCAGGAAGACAAGATTCCCGACAACCTGACCCTGCCCGACGGCGCCATCATCGGCATCGGTACCGACAGCTTCGGCGCGCTGATCACTGCCCTCTCCTCCAACAGCAAGAGCAACCTGCTGTCGACGCCCAGCCTGCTGACCCTGGACAACCAGCAAGCGGAGATTCTGGTGGGCCAGAACGTGCCGTTCCAGACCGGCTCCTACACCACCGACGCCTCGGGCGCGAACAACCCCTTCACCACCATCGAGCGCGAAGACATCGGCGTGACCCTCAAGGTCACCCCGCATATCAACGACGGTGCCACCCTGCGCCTGGAGGTGGAACAGGAGATTTCCTCGATTGCCCCCAGCACGGGCGTCAACTCGCAGGCGGTCGACCTGGTGACCAACAAGCGCTCGATCAAGAGCGTGATCCTCGCCGACGACGGCCAGGTCATCGTGCTCGGAGGCCTGATCCAGGACGACGTCACCAGTACCGACTCCAAGGTGCCGCTGCTCGGTGACATCCCGGTGATCGGCCGCCTGTTCCGCTCGACCAAGGACACCCATATCAAGCGCAACCTGATGGTCTTCCTGCGCCCGACCGTGGTCCGCGACCGCGCCGGCATGGCCACCCTGTCGGGCAAGAAATTCAACGACATCAGCGTGCTGGGCGCCGACGAGAACGGCAACAGCAGCCTGCCGGGCGACGCCGTGCGCCTGTTCGACAAGCCAGGCGCAGCCGCCATCGACCTACGCAAGGCCGAGGAGTAAATCCAGAGGGAATGAAAAACGCCGCTCGATGAGCGGCGTTTTCGTTTTACAGCGCGGCTAGGCCGCGCGCCAGATCAGCCTTGAGATCCGCGACATCCTCCAGACCCACGGCAACGCGGATCAGATTGTCGCGGATGCCGGCGTTGGCCCGCTCCTGCGGCGACAGGCGACCGTGGGACGTGGTCGCCGGGTGGGCGATGGTGGTCTTGGTGTCACCCAGGTTGGTGGTGATCGAAATGACTTTCGTCGCATCGATAAAGCGCCACGCCGCTTCCTTGCCACCCTTGACCTCGAAGCTCACCACGGCGCCGAAGGCACTCTGCTGCCGCTTGGCCAGCTCGTGTTGCGGGTGGCTGGGCAGCCCGGCGTAGTAGACCTTGTCGATGCCAGGCTGAGTCTCCAGCCACTGTGCCAGTGCCAGTGCACTGGCGCTGTGGGCCTGCATGCGCACACGCAGGGTTTCCAGTCCCTTGAGGAACATCCAGGCATTGAACGGGCTGAGGGTCGGCCCGGCAGTACGCAGGAAGCCCACCACCGCCTCCATCTCGGCCTTGCGCCCGGCAACCACACCGCCGAGGCCACGCCCCTGGCCATCGATGTACTTGGTGGCCGAGTGCATGATGATGTCCGCACCGAGCTTCAGTGGCTGCTGCAGCGCCGGTGTGCAGAAGCAGTTGTCGACCACCAGAAGCGCCTTGTGGGCATGGGCAATCTCGGCCAGAGCGGCGATATCCACCAGCTCGGCCAGCGGGTTGGACGGCGACTCGACGAACAGCAGCTTGGTGTTGGGCTTGAACGCCGCTTCCCAGGCTGCCAGATCGGCCAGCGGCGGGTAATCCACCTCGATGCCGAAACGCTTGAGGTACTTCTCGAACAGGCTGATGGTCGAGCCGAATACGCTGCGCGATACCAGCACGTGGTCGCCGGCGCTGCACTGACTCATCACGATGGCCAGGATCGCAGCCATGCCGGACGCGGTGGCCACCGCCTGCTCGGCGCCTTCCAGGGCGGCAATGCGCTCCTCGAAAACCCGCACGGTCGGGTTGGTGTAGCGCGAGTAGACGTTGCCCGGCTGCTCGCCGGCAAAGCGCGCGGCCGCATCGGCGGCGCTGCGAAACACATAGCTGGAGGTGAGAAACATGGCTTCGCCATGCTCACCCTCCGGCGTGCGATGCTGGCCGGCACGCACCGCCAGGGTGTCGAAGCCGACGCCTTCGAGGTCGCTGTCCAGCCGCCCCGCTTCCCACTCCAGACTCATTGTGCAGCCCTCAGTCGTTGTGCAGGTCGATGATGGCGCTGGCGGTGTGCACCTTGACCTTGGCAGCGTCGTTGCGGGCCTGCTCGATCTTGTTCAGGTAGGCCTCGTTGACGTCACCGGTGACGTACTGCCCGTCGAACACCGCGCAGTCGAAATGTTCGATCTTGACCTTGCCGCCGCCCACAGCTTCCTTGAGGTCGTCCAGGTCCTGATACACCAGCCAGTCCGCACCAATCAGCTCGGCTACTTCTTCGGTGGTGCGACCGTGGGCGATCAGCTCGTGGGCGCTCGGCATGTCGATGCCATACACGTTCGGATAGCGTACAGCCGGGGCCGCGGAGCAGAAGTAGACGTTCTTCGCCCCAGCTTCGCGGGCCATCTGGATGATCTGCTTGCAGGTGGTGCCGCGCACGATGGAGTCGTCCACCAGCATCACGTTCTTGCCGCGGAACTCCAGGTCGATGGCGTTGAGCTTCTGGCGTACCGATTTCTTGCGCGCAGCCTGGCCCGGCATGATGAAGGTACGGCCGATATAGCGGTTCTTGACGAAGCCTTCGCGGAACTTCACGCCCAGCTGATTGGCCAGCTCCAGGGCGGAGGTGCGGCTGGTATCCGGGATCGGAATAACCACGTCGATGTCGTGATCCGGGCGCTCGCGCTGGATTTTCTCGGCCAGCTTCTCACCCATGCGCAGGCGTGCCTTGTAGACCGACACGCCGTCCATCAGCGAGTCCGGACGGGCCAGGTAGACGTGCTCGAAGATGCACGGCGAGTACTGCGGGTTGGAAGCGCACTGGCGGGTATGCAGCTTGCCGTCCTCGGTGATGTACACCGCCTCGCCCGGCGCCAAATCGCGGATCAGGCTGAAACCGAGCACGTCGAGCGCGACGCTTTCGGAGGCGATCATGTACTCCACGCCCTCGTCGGTATGACGCTGGCCGAAGACGATCGGGCGAATCGCATGCGGATCGCGGAAGCCGACCACGCCGTAGCCGGTGATCATCGCCACCACGGCATAGCCACCACGGCAGCGGGCGTGCACGCCGGCGACGGCGGCAAACACGTCTTCCTCGGTCGGCTGCAGCTTGCCGCGCACCGCCAGCTCATGGGCGAACACGTTGAGCAGCACTTCCGAGTCGGAGTTGGTGTTGACGTGGCGCAGGTCGGACTCGTAGATCTCGCGCGACAGCTGCTCGACGTTGGTCAGGTTGCCGTTATGCGCCAGGGTGATGCCGTACGGCGAGTTGACATAGAACGGCTGCGCCTCGGCGGAGCTGGAGCTGCCGGCGGTGGGATAGCGCACGTGGCCAATGCCCACGTGGCCCACCAGGCGCTGCATGTGGCGTTGCTGGAATACATCGCGCACCAAGCCGTTGTCCTTGCGCAGGAACAGACGCCCGTCGTGGCTGGTGACGATGCCGGCAGCGTCCTGGCCGCGATGCTGGAGCACGGTAAGGGCGTCATACAGGGACTGATTGACGTTGGACTTACCGACGATACCGACGATGCCGCACATGTGACGCAACCTCTGTGTTGTGAATCGGGAAACCTATGGCCGCTCGGGCAGCACGGGCTGCGAGAGCACGTCCTTGAACGGTAGTTCAGGCGTATCAGTGATGCCGCTGGCAAGCCACTGACTGGTCAGGTTGAGAATCAGGTTCTTCGACCAGTCCGCCACCATCAGAAAATGCGGCAGCAGGGTCGACTGCTGCCACCACTGATCCTGTTGCACCGGTGCCAGGCTCACCAGCCCCACTAGCACCACCACCAGCAAGGCCCCGCGCGCTGCGCCGAAGACCATGCCGAGAAAACGATCGGTGCCCGACAGGCCGGTTACCCGGATCAGCTCACCGATGAGGAAATTGACCAGCGCCCCGACTAGCAGGGTCACTACGAAGAGAATGGCGCACGCGGCGATGACGCGCATCGACGGCGTCTCGATGAAATCCGTCAGGTGCTGCGACAGAGCGCCGCCGAACATCCAGGCGACCACGCCGGCGATGATCCAGGTCAGCAGCGACAGGGCCTCCTTGAAGAAGCCACGGCGCAGGCTGATCAGACTGGAGATGGCGATGATGGCGATGATCGCCCAATCGACCCAAGTGAATGCCACGTTGCTGCCTACAGACGGGAAAGGCGGCGAATTCTAACAGAGCGCGCCCGGCCGGGTAAGCCGGGGCGCCATACGGAGATCAGCCGTTTTCCGGCTGGAAGCGCACCACGAAACCGTTGAGCTTCTGCTGGCGATTGAGCTGGTCGCGCAGACGGTCGGCCTCCGCGCGCTCGATCACCGGCCCGACGAACACCCGGTTCATGCCATCGAAGCTACGGATATAGGCGTTGTAGCCCTTGCTGCGCAGGGTCTGCTGCAGCTTCTCGGCTCCGGCACGGCTGGACAGGCTGGCCAGCTGCACCGACCAGCTAACGGGCAGGTTGTTGGCATCCAGGCCGCTGACGGCCTTCTCTTCGACCTTCTGCGGCACCACTGCCTGCGGCTGCGCGGGTTGCGCCACGGGAGCCGGCGGCACGACATCCGCCAGCGCTTCAGCGGGCGTCTGCGGTACCGGCTCCACGGGCGGCACCTCATCTTCGGCTACCGGCTCGGGAACGCTCACCGGCTCGAGCTCGATCTCCGGCATGACCGGGCGCTCGGGCATGACGGGGGCATCCACGCTGACCTGGCGCAATTCATCCTCGCGGGAAAACAGCATGGGCAGGAAGATCACCGCCAGCGCCACCAGCACCAGTGCGCCGACTATCCGCTGCTTGAGCCCCTTATCCAGCACCGCCATCGCCTGCCTCCGCCTGTTGGCCGAGCCACTCCAGGGCTTCAGCCACGCAATAGAAAGATCCGAACACGAGAATTTCGTCATCCTCGCTCGCCCGGCCACACTGTACCAGCAATGCCTCGGCGACGCTGGCGCAGGCACGCACCTCGGCACCCAGGTTGCGCAATGCGGCCTCCAGCTCACTGGCAGAGCGGGTACGCGGACTGTCCAGCGGCGTCACGGCCCAGGCCTGGATATCGACCTGTAGCGGCGCCAGCACGCCGGTCAGGTCCTTGTCCGCCAGCAGGCCGAACACCGCCAGCCGCCGCCCCTTGGGCGTGCGCGCCGCCAGACGTGCAGCGAGATATTCGGCGGCATGCGGGTTGTGACCGACATCGAGCAGCAGAGTCAATGACTTGCCTTGCCAGTTCAGCTGACGCCGCTCCAGGCGTCCGCTCACCCGCGTAGCACGCAGCGCATGTGTCAGGCGCTCGGGCTGCCAGGCCATATCCAGCGCAGCATAGGCCTGCAGCGCCAGTGCGGCATTCTCCATCGGCAGGTCCAGCAGCGGCAGGTCATGCAGCTCCAGCACCCGCCCGTCTGCAGTCAGGCCGCGCCAGTGCCAGCTTCTCTCGCCGACTGCCAGGTCGTAATCGCGACCCCGCAAAAACAGCGGGCAATCCAGCTCAGCCACCTTCTGCAACAGGGGCAACGGCGGATCGAGGTCGCCACACAGCGCCGGCTTGCCCTGGCGCAGAATGCCAGCTTTCTCGAAGGCCACCGACTCGCGGGTGTCGCCCAGCCACTCGGCATGATCCAGGCCGATACTGGTGACCAGCGCCAGGTCGGCATCGACCAGGTTGACCGCATCCAGCCGCCCACCGAGACCGACTTCGAGCACCACGGCATCCAGGCTGGCGCGCTCGAACAGCCAGAAGGCCGCCAGGGTCCCCATCTCGAAATAGGTCAGAGATATTTCTTCACGCCCCGCTTCGACAGCGGCAAAGGCCGTGCACAGCTCTTCATCGGAGGCATCGCGGCCCTGCAACTGCACGCGTTCGTTGTAGCGCAGCAGGTGAGGCGAGCTGTACACGCCGACCCTGAGCCCCTGCTCACGCAGCAACGAGGCCAGGAAGGCGCAGGTGGAACCCTTGCCGTTGGTACCGGTGACGGTGATCACCAGTGGTGCCGGCTTGCCCAGGCCAAGCCGGCGAGCCACCTCGCGCGAACGCTCCAGGCCCATGTCAATGGCACTGGGGTGCAGCTGCTCCAGGTAACTCAGCCAGTCGGCAAGGGATCGGCTCATGCAGTGGCCGCAGGTGTCGGCAGATGTTGCAGCTGCGCCAGCAGACGAGCCAGGCGCGGACGCAGTTCACTGCGGTGGATGATCATGTCGATGGCACCATGTTCCAGCAGGAACTCACTACGCTGGAAACCTTCCGGCAGTTTCTCGCGCACGGTCTGCTCGATCACTCGGGGCCCGGCGAAACCGATGAGCGCACGCGGCTCGGCGACGATCACGTCACCGAGCATCGCCAGACTGGCGGATACACCACCGTAGACCGGATCGGTCAGCACGGAGATAAAGGGAATACCCTCTTCGCGCAGACGCGCCAGCACGGCACTGGTCTTGGCCATCTGCATCAGCGAGATCAACGCTTCCTGCATGCGCGCACCACCGGAAGCCGCGAAGCACACCAGCGGGCAGCGCTTTTCCAGGGCGACGTTGGCGGCACGCACGAAACGCTCGCCGACGATGGCGCCCATGGAACCGCCCATGAAGCTGAACTCGAAGGCGCAGGCCACAATGGGCATGCCCTGAAGCTTGCCGCTCATGGCAATCAGCGCATCCTTCTCGCCGGTCTCTTTCTGCGCGGCAGCCAGGCGATCCTTGTACTTCTTGCTGTCACGGAACTTCAGGCGGTCCACCGGCTCAAGTTCGGCCCCCAGCTCGTCGCGACCATCCTGGTCGAGGAACAGATCGAGACGCGCGCGCGCATCGATGCGCATGTGGTGGTTGCACTTGGGGCAGACATCGAGGGTCTTTTCCAGTTCGGGGCGATAGAGCACGGCATCACAGGACGGGCACTTGTGCCAGAGCCCTTCGGGGACCGAGCTCTTCTTGACCTCGGAACGCATGATCGAGGGGATCAGTTTTTCTCTCAGCCAGTTGCTCATGCTTACTCTCCGTAGCTGTTGCGGCGGGCCTTGCGGCGACCCGGGCGAATCTGATTCAGGCCCTCGGTGGCTGTCACCACCCTCGGGCAGGGGCACAATGGCTTATGGACGGCAGGCATCCGGCCGTCGTCACATCAGTTGCCACGTGCCGCGCGAATGAACGCGCCGACCTTCTCCACATCCTTGACGCCCTTGCTCGCCTCCACCCCGCCGCTGACATCCACCGCGTACGGGCGTACCCGGCTCACTGCATCGGCCACGTTGTCCGGACGCAGGCCACCGGCCAGGATCAGCGGCTTGCTCAGCGCCTGCGGAATCAGAGACCAGTCGAACGCCTCGCCGGTTCCCCCGGGAACCCCCTCGACGTAAGCGTCCAGCAAAATGCCCTGGGCACTGGGATAACGCGCCACCTGAGCGGCGATATCGTCACCGGCCTTGACCCGCAGCGCCTTGATATAGGGGCGCCCGAACGCCTCGCACTGCTGCACCGACTCATCGCCGTGGAACTGCAGCAGATCCAGCGGCACGCTGGCGAGGATGCGCTCCAACTCACTGCGCTTGGCGTCGACGAAAAGGCCCACGGTGGTCACGAAGGGCGGCAGCGCGGCGAGGATCTCGCGCGCCTGCTCGATATCCACCGCCCTCGGACTCTTGGCATAGAACACCAAACCGATGGCATCGGCCCCCGCCGCAGCGGCGGCCAAGGCATCCTCGACCCGGGTGATTCCGCAGATTTTGACGCGAACGGCAGTCAACGTGCAGGCACCTTCTGGAAAATAAAATTCGATGTTAACAAAGCCATGAAGCAGTTTCAGCCGAAGCTTTGCGGCAGCGCGGAGAGGAAGTGCGGCCCCAGGTAACGCTGCGGCAGCTCGAACTCCTGCGGGTACTCCACCTGAACCAGATACAGGCCGTAGGGATGGGCGGTGACGCCGCCGGCACGCCGATCACGTGCAGCCAACACCTCGGCCACCCAGCCTGGCTCGCGCTCGCCGGCACCGATGGTCATCAGCACCCCGGCGAAGTTGCGCACCATATGATGAAGGAAGGCATTGGCACGCACATCGATGACGATGAAGCGGCCGTGCTCGATCACCTCCAGGTGGTGCACCGTTTTCACCGGCGACTTGGCCTGGCACTGCACGGCACGGAACGAGGTGAAGTCGTGGGTGCCGACCAGGTGAGTGGCCGCCTCGCGCATGCGCGCTACATCCAGCGGACGGTGGTTCCAGGTGACCTCCTCGGCCAGGTGCGCCGGGCGGATCGGGTCGTTGTAGATCACATAGCGGTAGCGTCGAGCAAAGGCCTTGAAGCGCGCGTGGAACTCCGCCGGCATCACCTTGGCCCAGGTCACGCTGATATCAGACGGCAGGTTGGCATTGCCGCCCATGATCCAAGCCTTGAGCGGACGCTCGACGCGGGTGTCGAAGTGCACCACCTGGCCGCTGGCATGCACACCGGCATCGGTGCGCCCGGCGCACATGAGGCTGACCGGCTCGGCCGCGACCTGCGACAACGCCTTTTCCAGCGCCGCCTGCACCGAGGGCACACCGCTCTCCTGGCGCTGCCACCCACGATAACGTGCGCCCTTGTACTCGATACCCAGGGCAATTCTGGAAACGCCAGGGGCGGCCATTTCGGCCGCCCCTGGTGATGGTGCTTCAGACATGGATCAGCTCAGCTTGGAGATCAGCTCGCGCGCTTCCTGCTGCTGGCCTTCGCTACCCTCAGCGATCACTTCGTCGAGGATGTCGCGGGCACCTTCGCTATCACCCATGTCGATGTAGGCACGGGCCAGGTCCAGCTTGGTAGCGGTCTCGTCGGTACCCGAGAGGAAGTCGAAGTCGTCGTCCATGTCCAGACCTGCTGCGGAAGGGGCGGCTTCGGGCTGCGCAACCGGCAGTTCGTCAGCCAGACCGCTGCTCAGTTCGTTCAGCTCGGCGGATACCTCGTCCAGCTGTGCAGCGAAGCTGTCCTCAGCCGGAGCGGCGGGAGTCTCGTCGGCCAACGACAGATCGAAATCGGCCGGCATGTCCAGCTCGAGATCGCTGCCCGAGGCAGCCGGAGCGACGGGCTCATCATCCAGGCTGAGCATGAAGTCGTCTTCGACAGCGGCAGCAGCCGGCTTGCTCTCGGTGGTCTCCAGCTCCAGGCTGAAATCGGCCAGATCGTCGCCGAGCGACAGGCTGTCGCCTGCGCCATCGCCACCCAGATCCAGATCGAACTCCATGTCAGCCGCAGCGGTACTGGCCGGAGCGGCAGGCGTATCGAAGTCCAGGCCCAGGTCGTCCAGGGTCGTTTCTGCGACAGCAGCGGGAGCTGCCGGCTCGTCGAGCCCTACATCCAGATCATCCAGGCTCAGGTCGAAAGAGTCATCCAGGTCGACCGGCGCGGCGGCAGGCTGGGCAACCGGCTCGTCGAGGGTCAGATCATCTAGGCTGAAGCTGTCCAGATCGTTGTCGGCGGCAGCAACGGCGGCCCCACCGGCAAAGGCGGCGGCAACCATGGCCGGGTACTTGGCCTTCAGCTGGTCGACGGCACCGGCGGAGCCGCCTATCTCGCGCAGCTCCTGCTCCTGACGGGCAAAACCGTCGCGATCACCGAGCTCGGCGTAGACTTCCATCAGCTTGAGACGCAGGTCGCTACGTTGCGGCTCGTCGTTGAGCGCGTTCTGCAGCAGCTCTGCGGCCTGGGTGAATTTGCCGTAGGCAATGTAGATATCGGCCTCGCCCAGCGCATCGGCGGTCTGCGGAGCAACGCGCTCTTCAGTCTTGTCACGCACGAGGGTGTCGTCGGAGACATCGCCCAGACCAGCAAAGCTGTCATCCGGCAGATCCATCTCGCTGGCAAAGGAATCGCTGGTCGATTCAGGAGCCAAGTTGCCCTGTAGCTCAGCTTCCTTCATGGCGTTGCGACGCGACAGCACCATCAGACCAATGAGCAGGGCCAGCAGAGCACCACCACCCACGGCGCCAAGCAGCATGGGGTTAGCCAGCAGCTCATCGAGCATGCTCTGCGGCTCGGGCTCCTGGACCACTGGAGCAACCGGCTTGGCCGGCTGAACAGGCTTGGCCGGCTGGGCTGGTTTTTCTGCAGCCGGGGCTACCGGTTTCTCGACAGGCTTAACCGGCTCGCTTTTCACTGCCGGCTCTTCGTAATTGAAATCAGTAGCCGCCGGCTTCTCGGCCGGCTTCACTTCCGCCGGCTTAACTTCGACGGGCTTGTTCTCGGCGACCGGCGCCGCTGGCTTGACTTCGGCAGCCGGAGTAGCCGGCTGGGCCGGAGCCGCGGCCTTGCCCTGCTGAGCAAGATCGCTCTGCAACTTGGCCAACTGGTTATCCTTGAGCTCGATCAGGCGCTGCAGCTTGTCCACCTGGCTCTGCAGGTCGGTCATGCGCCCTTTCAGCTCCTCGTTTTCACGACGAGTCGAATCCAAGCTCTCCTTAGTAACAGCCAGTTGGTCGTTGAGCGCCTTGCTGTCACCCTTACCCTTCTCGCTGCCCGCGGTGGACTTGCCGGAATCGGCAGACACCAGTTTCAGGCTGTCTTTGCTCTCGGCCTTGGCCGGAGCGGCACCCGCGCTGTCGCGCTTGGTGGCATCCAGCTGACGCGAGGTACTGGCCGCTACGCTACGCCCTTCGCGCCAGGCACTGTTCTGTTCGGCGACCTGGGCCAGCGCCTCGGCCTGACTACGGCTCTTGATCTGCGCATCGGTTGGCAGACGCAGCACCTGACCACTCTTCAGGCGGTTGATGTTGCCGCCGACGAAGGCATTCGGATTGAGATCGAGAATGGCCAGCATGGCCTGATGCACAGTCCCGTTCTGACGGCTGCTCTGGGCGATTTCCCACAGCGTGTCGCTGGAAGTGGTCTTGTACTGATCTCCTTCGATCTTGCTTGCCGCGGCAGGAGCCGGCGCAACCGGAGCAGCCGGACGAGCCGGCGCACTGGCCGACGGCGTGACCGGACGCGGAGTCGGCGCAACGGTCTGCGGACGCGGCGCCGGAGCGGTGGCTACAGGCAGGCGCGGCGCGCTGCTGACCACCGGGGTCGGCGAGTACATCGGCGGGTCGAGCAGCAGGGTGTATTCACGCAACAGGCGGCCATTGGGCCACAGCACTTCGACCAGGAAGTTCACGTAAGGCTCGCGCACCGGTTTGGTGGAAGTGATGCGAATCACGCTCTTGCCGTTGGGCTTGATGACCGGCGTGAACTTGAGGTCAGTCAGAAAGTACTGACGATCGACGCCCGCCTTATTGAACTCCTCGGGCGATGCCAGGCTGGGGATTACCTCGCCCTGAGCCAGATCACGCACCTCGAGCAGCTCGATTTCCGCCACCAGCGGCTGGCTCAACGAGGACTGCAGGTCGATTTCTCCCAGTCCCAGTGCATGTGCCGTACCGGAGGTCAGCGCGGAAGCAGCCGCAATTGCCAGCACCAGTTTGCGAACCCGAACCATAGCGTAATCCCTTGTTTTATCTTTTTTTCTCGTTGGACGAGAGGATTTGAAGTGCGCTGCCTGCACCCGCCCGAAAGCGACTCCCCGTCAGCGCACTACCAAAACAGTATTGCCAAGCTAGAATAATTCTTCAAATTTGGGGCTAAGTATCTTTTACAGATAGTGTTTTATCAACAACTCACCAATTTGCACAGCATTGAGCGCCGAGCCTTTTCGCACATTATCTGACGCAATCCACAAATTAAGCTCCGCCGGATCGTCCAGCCCCGCCCGCAGGCGCCCTACATACAACTCATCCTGCCCCACTGCATCGCCGACCACGGTCGGATAATCGCCGGTTTCGACCAGCTCGATAGCGGACTGCTGCGCCAACAAAGCAGCGACAGCCGGCACATCCACCGACTTATCGGCCTGCAGACAGACCGCCAGGCTATCGCCGAAGAATACCGGCGCCAGACTGCAGCTGACCGAAACCTTCAGCCCCTCGATACCCAGCACCTGCTTCAGCTCTGTGGCCACCCGCCGTTCGAGTCGGGCATGACCGCCCTCCTCCAGCGCACCCACCTGAGCCAACAGGTTGAACGCCACCTGGCGATCCAACAACTGCGGCTCCAGCGGCCGCATGTTGAGCAACTCGGTAGTCTGCCGGGCCAGTTCGGCAATACCGGCACGCCCCAGAGTGGACACCGCCAACGCAGCATTGAGGACAACCCGACGCAGACCGAGCTGATCGCGCAGCGGCCCCAGCACGGCAGCCAGAGCGGTGGCCGCCGGCGCCGGGCTGCTCAATAGATAGGGCGCACGCAAATTCGCCAGCGCCTCGGCATTGGCCTCCGGAACAATTGGCAACGCCTGCGCCAGCGCACCACTCAGGTCAATAACCGAACAACCCGCTGCAACGGCCTTGTCGGCATACTGCCGACTGACTTCTTCGCCGGCAGCGAAGAATGCCAGCCCCACTTGAGTGAAATCGAAGCCAGCAAGCTCGCGTACGCGCAGATTCTTGCCACGGAAGGGCACGGACTGCCCCGCGGAGTCGCCGCCCGCCAGCAGGTGCAGGTTGCCGACCGGGAACTCGCGCTCCTCAAGCAGTTGCACCAGGGCCTCGCCAACGGTGCCGGTGGCGCCGATCACGGCGAGATCAACAGTCTTGGACATCGAGAAACCTCTAGAAACACCTCATGGAGCGGCACTCTACTCGTACGGCCCGGAAAATAAAAAGGGCCGGTCTCGGACCGGCCCTTTTCAACCCACCTGAACGATCAACGCTCCAGCAGGATGCGCAGCATACGCCGCAGCGGCTCGGCCGCGCCCCACAGCAGCTGGTCGCCGACAGTGAAGGCGCCGAGATACTGCGAGCCCATGTTGAGCTTGCGCAGACGACCGATCGGTACGCTCAGGGTACCGGTGACGGCAGTCGGGCCGAGGTCGCGGATGCTCGCCTCGCGGGTGTTCGGCACCAGCTTGACCCAGGGGTTGTGCTGGCTGATCAGGCCCTCGATGTCGGCCAGCGGCACATCCTTGTTCAGCTTGATGGTCAGTGCCTGGCTGTGGCAGCGCATGGCGCCAATGCGCACGCACAGACCGTCGACCGGGATCGGACTCTTGAAGCGACCGAGGATCTTGTTGGTCTCGGCCTGACCTTTCCACTCTTCACGACTCTGACCGTTGGGCAGCTCCTTGTCGATGTAGGGGATCAGACTGCCGGCCAGCGGCACGCCAAAGTTGTCCACCGGGAAGCCCTCGCCGCGCATGGTTTCGGCAACCTTGCGGTCGATGTCGAGGATGGCACTGGCCGGGTTGGCCAGATCGTCAGCCACGGCACCGTGAATGGCGCCCATCTGCTTGATCAGCTCACGCATGTTCTGTGCGCCGGCACCGGAGGCCGCCTGGTAGGTCATGGCGCTCATCCACTCGACCAGACCGGCTTCGTACAGGCCGCCCAGCGCCATCAGCATCAGGCTGACGGTGCAGTTGCCGCCGATGTAGTTCTTGGTGCCGGCGTCCAGCGACTGGTCGATCACCTTGCGGTTGACCGGGTCCAGCACGATGACCGAGTCATCGGCCATGCGCAGGCTGGAGGCCGCGTCGATCCAGTAGCCGTTCCAGCCGGCTTCGCGCAGCTTGGGAAAGACTTCGTTGGTGTAGTCGCCGCCCTGGCAGGTCAGGATCACGTCGAGGCTCTTCAGCTCGTCGATGCTGTAGGCATCCTTCAGCGGGGCAATGTCCTTGCCCACGGCAGGCCCTTGGCCGCCGACATTGGAGGTGGTGAAGAACACCGGCTCGATCAGGTCGAAGTCACGCTCTTCCAGCATGCGCTGCATGAGCACGGAACCGACCATACCGCGCCAACCGATCAGACCTACACGTTTCATAACGACTACACCCTTGTTAACAGCCCGCCGCTACAGTCACGACGGGGCTGGAAAGATTACAGACTACGCAGCGCTTCGACTACCGCATCACCCATGCCGGCGGTGCCGACCTTGGTCTTGCCTTCCGACCAGATGTCGCCGGTGCGCAGGCCCTGATCCAGCACCTTGCTCACCGCCAGCTCGATGGCATCAGCGGCAGCGGACTGGTTGAAGCTGTAACGCAGCATCATCGACACCGAGAGGATGGTCGCCAGCGGGTTGGCGATGCCCTTGCCGGCGATGTCCGGTGCCGAACCATGGCACGGTTCGTACATGCCCTTGTTGTTGGCATCCAAGGATGCCGACGGCAGCATGCCGATGGAGCCGGTGAGCATGGAGGCTTCGTCGGAGAGGATGTCGCCGAACATGTTGTCGGTGACCATCACGTCGAACTGCTTGGGCGCACGGACCAGCTGCATGGCGGCGTTGTCGACGTACATGTGCGACAGC
Organism: Aquipseudomonas alcaligenes; assembly: GCA_900156135.1. GTDB lineage: Bacteria > Pseudomonadota > Gammaproteobacteria > Pseudomonadales > Pseudomonadaceae > Aquipseudomonas > Aquipseudomonas alcaligenes_D. Next base: position 23,663 of record FTMP01000003.1, read on the forward strand.
TCTACCTCCGGATAGTCCTTGGCCACTTCCTCGACCACGGCACGCCACAGCTGGCTGGAGGCCAGCACGTTGGCCTTGTCCACCGAGCAGAGCTTCTTGTTGCGCACCATGGCCATGTCGAAGCCGACCTTGGCGATGCGGCGGATTTCGCTCTCGCTGTACGGCAGGGTGTCGTAGGCCATGCGCTCGCCGTTTTCCAGCACCTTGCTTTCGCGCGGCTGGCCGAAGTAGATGCCGCCGGTCAGCTCACGGACGATGAGGATATCCAGGCCGGCCACCACTTCCGGCTTGAGGCTGGAGGCCTCGGCCAGTTGCGGATAGAGAATGGCCGGACGCAGGTTACCGAACAGGCCCAGCTGCGAGCGGATCTTCAGCAGGCCGCGCTCCGGGCGGATGGCCGGATCAATGGTGTCCCACTTCGGGCCACCAACGGCGCCGAGCAGCACGGCATCGGCGGCGCGCGCGCGCTCCAGGGTCTCGTCAGCCAGCGGCACGCCGTAACGGTCGATGGCGGCGCCACCCAGATCATCGAAGGACAGCTCGAAGCCGAGGTTGTACTTCTCATTGGCCAGGTTCAGCACCTTGACCGCCTCGGCCATGATTTCCGGGCCGATACCGTCGCCCGGGAGAACCAGAATCTGCTTGCTCATGCTCAATCCTTATTACTTGATCGCGCCGAACAGCCAAGGGCTGCTCTGCTGGTGTTTGGCTTCGAAGGCCTTGATGGCGTCAGCGTCCTGCAGGGTCAGGCCGATATCGTCCAGACCATTGAGCAGGCAGTGTTTGCGGAAGGCATCGATCTCGAAGCTGTACTGCACGCCGTCCGGACGGGTCACGGTCTGTGCCGCCAGGTCCACGGTCAGTTGATAGCCCTCGGTGGCCTCGGCCTGCTGGAACAGCGCATCGACCTCTTCATCCTTGAGGATGATCGGCAGCAGGCCGTTCTTGAAGCTGTTGTTGAAGAAGATGTCGGCAAAACTCGGCGCGATCACGGTGCGGAAGCCGTACTCGTCGAGCGCCCAGGGCGCGTGCTCGCGCGAGGAGCCACAACCGAAGTTCTCGCGGGCCAGCAGCACGCTGGCGCCCTGATAGCGCGGGAAGTTCAGCACGAAGTCCTTGTTCAGCGGACGGTTCGAGCAGTCCTGATTCGGCTGCCCCACATCCAGATAGCGCCACTCGTCGAACAGGTTCGGACCGAAGCCGGTGCGCTTGATGGATTTGAGGAACTGCTTGGGAATGATCTGGTCGGTGTCGACGTTGGCACGATCCAGCGGAGCCACCAGGCCAGTGTGTTGGGTAAAGGCTTTCATCATCTGTCTCCTCAGGCCTGGATCAGTTCGCGCACGTCGATGAAGTGACCGGTCACGGCAGCCGCCGCGGCCATGGCCGGGCTGACCAGGTGGGTACGGCCACCGGCGCCCTGACGACCTTCGAAGTTGCGGTTGGAGGTCGAGGCGCAATGCTCGCCGCTGCCCAGCTTGTCCGGGTTCATCGCCAGGCACATGGAGCAGCCCGGCTCGCGCCATTCGAAGCCAGCCTCGATGAAGATCTTGTCCAGACCTTCCTGCTCGGCCTGCGCCTTGACCAGACCAGAACCCGGCACCACCAGCGCCTGCTTGACGGTGGCGGCGACCTTGCGACCCTTGGCCACCTCGGCGGCAGCGCGCAGGTCTTCGATCCGCGAGTTGGTGCAGGAGCCGATGAACACGCGGTCCAGCTTGATATCGGTGATCGGCTGGTTGGCGGTCAGGCCCATGTACTTGAGAGCGCGGACGATGGAGTCGCGCTTGACCGGGTCGGCCTCGGCCGCCGGGTCCGGCACTTTCTCATCCACAGCCAGAACCATCTCCGGCGAGGTGCCCCAGGACACCTGCGGCTTGATCTCTTCGGCCTTCAGCTCGACCACGGTATCGAACTGCGCATCGGCATCGGACACCAAGCCTTTCCACTGCTCGACTGCCTTGACCCAGTCGGCGCCCTTGGGCGCAAACGGACGGCCTTCGACATAGGCGATGGTCTTGTCATCAACAGCCACCAGACCAACGCGGGCACCGGCCTCGATGGCCATGTTGCAGATGGTCATGCGGCCTTCCATGGACAGATCACGGATGGCGCTGCCGGCGAATTCCAGGGCATGTCCGTTACCGCCTGCGGTGCCGATCTTGCCGATGATGGCCAGAACGATGTCCTTGGCGGTGACACCGAAGGGCAACTGGCCTTCGACACGCACCTGCATGTTCTTCATCTTCTTGGCCACCAGACACTGGGTGGCGAGCACGTGCTCCACCTCGGAGGTGCCGATGCCATGAGCCAGCGCGCCGAAGGCACCGTGGGTGGAGGTGTGCGAGTCGCCGCAGACCACGGTCATGCCCGGCAGGGTGGCGCCCTGCTCCGGGCCGACCACGTGAACGATGCCCTGGCGGCTGTCGTTCATCTTGAATTCGAGGATGCCGAAGTCATCGCAGTTCTCGTCGAGGGTCTGCACCTGAATGCGCGACACTTCATCGACGATGGCTTCCAGGCCGCCCTGGCGCTCGGCCTTGGTGGTCGGCACGTTGTGGTCCGGGGTGGCGATGTTGGCGTCGATGCGCCACGGCTTGCGCCCGGCCAGACGCAGCCCTTCGAAGGCCTGCGGCGAGGTCACTTCGTGGAGGATCTGCCGGTCGATATAGATCAGCGACGAACCGTCGTCGCGGCGCTTCACCTCGTGCATATCCCAAAGCTTGTCGTAGAGCGTCTTGCCGGCCATCTGCTATGTCCTCGGTCAGGTCATGTGCGGTGCGAGGGCTGATAACCCTTCTGCTGATGGGGCGATCCTAGGGATTTGGATCAAATAACTCCAATTCATATTTTTTATTCAAAGCATTCCTGACTGGAATGCGATGCGCTATAACCCGCAAAACAGCTCGCCACACGGAATCCCATGGACCTGGCCAACCTCAATGCCTTCATCGCCATCGCCGAAGCCGGCAGCTTCTCCGAGGCTGCCGAGCGCCTGCACCTGACCCAGCCGGCAGTGAGCAAACGCATCGCCGGCCTGGAGCAGCAGCTGGATACGCGCCTGTTCGACCGCCTGGGCCGCGAGGTGAGCCTGACCGAGGCCGGCCGCGCCCTGCTGCCACGGGCCTATCAGATCCTCAACGTGTTGGACGACACCCGCCGCGCCCTGACCAACCTCAATGGCGAGGTCAGCGGCCGGCTGACCCTGGCCACCAGCCACCATATCGGCCTGCATCGCCTGCCGCCTCTGCTGCGGGCCTTTACCCGTCAGCACCCACAGGTGGCGCTGGATATCCAGTTCCTCGATTCGGAAGTGGCTTACGAAGAGATCCTCCACGGCCGCGCCGAACTGGCGGTGATCACCCTGGCCCCCGAGACCCGCGAGCCAGTGCACGCGGTACCGGTGTGGGACGACCCGCTGGACTTCGTCGCGGCCCCCGAGCACCCGCTGGCGCGCAACGGCGCGGTGACCCTGGCCGACGTGGCGCTGCACCCCGCGGTGTTTCCCGGCGGCAACACCTTCACCCACCATATCGTCCAAGGCCTGTTCCAGGCCCAGGGGCTGACGCCGAACATCGCCATGAGCACCAACTATCTGGAGACGATCAAAATGATGGTCTCTATCGGCCTGGCCTGGAGCGTACTGCCGCGCACCATGCTCGATGAGCAGGTGGTACGCCTGCCGTTACCGGGTATCCAGTTGCAGCGACGCCTGGGCTACATCCTGCACCGCGAGCGCACGCTGTCCAATGCGGCCAGAGCCTTCATGGCACTGCTGGAGGCGCAGCGCTTGCCTTGAAAGCCATACAGCGGCTAATTTGACGCCATAATCATAAGAAAAAACGCTTGAGCACCTCTACGGCGGGCATTCCAGCCGCAGGCCGAGCGCACCGAGCGGCGGACGAGAAACCTGATGTCCAAACCACCCAAGCAACCGCCTTTCCCTCATATACCTGCCCTGGACCCGGCCGAGTTCGAAAAGACCTGGCAAAACGCACCACTGTTGCTCGCGGCCCTGAACGGTGCGCACCTGGGCGCGTGGTATTGGGACATCGAGAGCGGCAGGGTCAGCTGGTCTCGCGGCGCACAAGCCCTGTTTGGCCTGGACCCCAAGCAGCCGCTGCGACGTACGGTCGATTACATCGAGCTGATCCCCGAGGAGGACCGCGCCAAAGTCCGGCACCTGTTCCAGCAAGTGCTCAACGGCCATCCGATGGCAGCCCCCCTTAGGCACCGAATCCATTGGCCGGATGGCAGCCTGCACTGGCTGGAAATCAGCGGACGCCCGCAAATCGATGCCAACGGCTGCAAACAGGTCATCGGCGTGGTGCGCGACATCACCGAGCAACAGCAGCAGCAGCAGGCCCTGCACGACAGCCAGGAGCGCCTGAATCTGGCACTGGAGTCAGCCAACCTGGGCACCTGGGACTGGCACATCCCCAGCGACACCCTGTACAGCTCAGGCCGCGCCGCCAGCCTGCATGGCCTCGCCGGCGAGCCTTACCACGGCAAGTCCAGTCAATTCTTCCAACGGGTGCCAGAGCAGGACCAAAAGCTCATGCGCCAGACGTATCGCGAGATACTCGAACAGGCACAACGCGAGTACCAGGTGACCTATCGAATCCGCCTGGACAACGGCGAAACGCGCTACCTGGAAAGCACCGCCAAGCTTCACCGGGACCCGGAGGGCCAGCCATTGCGCATGGCCGGCATCCTCATGGACATCACCGAGCGAGTGCAACGCGAGCAGCGCCTGGCTTCCTCCGAGGAAAAATTCGTCACCCTGTTCCAGGCCAGCCCTGAGCCTATCTGCGTGTCACGCATACGCGATGGAGTGTTTGTCGAGATCAACCCCAGCTTCAGCCAGACCTTTGGCTGGTCCCCCGAGGAGATAGTCGGGCGGAGCGCGCCGGAAGTAGGTTTCTGGGTCGACGAGCAGCAGCGCAACCAGCTGTTTGCCAAGCTGAGCCAGGACCAGCATCTGAGCAGCGAGATCGCACGCTTCCGCACCAAGGGCGGCAACGAACTCACCTGTGTGGTATCGAGCCGTTTCATCCGTGTCGACCGCCAACTGTGCATCACCACCACGTTCCGCGACATCACCGAGCGCCAGGCGGCGGAGGCCGCGCTCAAGGCCAGCCAGGAGAAATTCGCCAAGGCCTTCCACTCCAGCCCGGACGCCATCACGATCACCGAGCGCGACAGCGGTCGTTTCATCGAGGTCAACGAGGGCTTCTGCCGCCTCACCGGCTACCGCCCCGAGGAGGTCATTGGCCGCACTGCCGCGGAGCTGCAGGTCTGGGTCAACCCGGAGGAGCGACAACGCATGGTCGAGGCCATCCTCCGTGATGGCCGTGTCTACCACCTGGAGATGCATGGCCAGCATCGCAGCGGAAAACTGCAGCTGGTGGAGGTTTCGGTCGAGCCCATTGAACTGAACGGCACACCCTGCCTGCTGCTCACCGCTCGCGACATCGGTGAACTGAAAGCAGCCCAGGCCCAAGCCCAACACCTGGCCTACCACGACCCCCTGACCAACCTGCCCAACCGCGCACTGCTGATGGACCGGCTCGTCCAGCAGATCGCACTGCTCAAGCGCCACGACCTGCATGGCGCACTGCTCTTTCTCGATCTCGACCACTTCAAGCACATCAATGACTCGCTCGGCCATCCGGTAGGCGATGCCGTACTGAAGATGGTGACCGCGCGCCTGGAAGCCAGCGTGCGCCAGGAAGACACCGTGGCGCGCCTGGGTGGCGACGAGTTCGTGGTGCTGATTTCCGGCCTCGAAGGCAAGCGTAACGAGATCACCCGCCAGGTCCGCCAGGTAGCCGAGAAACTACGCGGCCTGCTGGCCGAGCCCATGCTGCTGGAAGGTCATCGCCTGCAAGTGACACCGAGCATTGGCATCGCCCTGCTACCGGACCACGGCGACAACCCTACCGACCTGCTCAAGCGCGCCGACATCGCGCTTTACCGAGCCAAAGACTCGGGCCGCAATACGGTACAGATCTTTCGTAAAGCGATGCAGGAGGCCGCTAGCGAACGCCTGCGCCTGGAGAACGATTTGCACCTGGCACTCGCCCGCGGCGAATTCGAGCTGTACCTGCAACCCCAGGTAGATGCACGCGCCGGCAGCGTGATTGGGGCGGAAGCGCTGCTGCGCTGGAATCACCCGACACTGGGTATGCAGTCACCGGCGCACTTCATTCAGGTTCTGGAGGAGAGCGGACTGATTCTTGAGGCCGGGGCCTGGATACTCAACGAAGCCTGCCATGTCGGTTCCCGCCTGATGCACGAAGGCCTGGTTGGCCGCGAGTCCTTTCAGTTGTGCGTCAACATCAGCCCACGGCAGTTTCGCCAGAACGACTTCGTCGAACGCGTTGAGCGCTGTCTCGAGCAGAGCAAACTACCGGCCAGCATGCTCAAGCTGGAGATCACCGAAGGCATCGTCATTCATAACCTCGACGACACCATCGCCAAGATGCGCCGCCTGAAGAAACTCGGCCTGAGCTTCGCGATGGACGACTTCGGCACGGGTTACAGCTCACTGACCTACCTCAAGCGCTTGCCGGTGGATGTGTTGAAGATCGACCAGTCGTTCGTCCGTGATGCCACCAGCGACCCCAACGATGCCGAGATCATCCGCGCCATCGTCGCGATGGCCCACAGCCTCAATCTGGAGGTGATCGCCGAGGGCGTGGAACAGGCCGAGCAACTGGAGTTCCTCCTCCAGCAGGGCTGCCATCATTATCAGGGCTACCTGTTCAGCAAGCCGCTGCCGCTACCGGAGTTCCACGACCTGCTGCAGGCCAACCACAGCCGCTGAAATGCAGAAGGGCACCCGCAGGTGCCCTTCTCTCAAGCAGCTGTCGATCAGCCTTGCAGCGCCGGCTTGTCGCCGCCGATGGGAATGCGCTTGGGTTTGGCCTCTTCCGGCACGACACGCACCAGGTCGATATTCAGCAGGCCACAGGACAGCGCCGCAGCCTTCACCTCGATATGGTCGGCCAGGCGGAACGACAGCTTGAAGCCGCGCTGGGCGATGCCCTGGTAGAGGTAGCTGACGCTTTCGGCCGCGCGTTCGCGCTTGCCACCGGTAACGGTCAGCACGCCGCGCTCGACCTGCAGCTCCAGGTCTTCTTCACGGAAGCCGGCAGCCGCCACCACGATGCGATACTGGTCATCGCCATGCTTCTCGACGTTGTAGGGCGGGTAGGAACTGCCGTTCTCGCTGCTGCGCAGCGCCGATTCGAACAGGTCATTGAAACGATCAAAACCGATGGACTGGCGGAACAGCGGGGCCAGGGAAAGGACGTTGCTCATGGCGCATCTCCTGAATAATCAGCAAGTGTCTGGTCGCGGGACCCGACTTCGGCATCCCACACCAACTAGATGTGGATGCCCTGGCGGATTTCAAGAGGCGGGTTGCAGCGGGTTGAGCAAGGCGTCGATACGCGCGCAATCGTTCTCCCGGCGCACCTCGGCGAAAAGCGCGACGGCCTCGGGATAGCTGCGGGTGAGCATGGCCAGCCACTGCTTGAGACGCCCCGGCGCGTAGCGCGGCGCCAGCTTGCGCCGGGCCTGCTGCCAAAAGTCCTGCAGCAGCGGCAACAGCTCGTCCCAGCGCATCGGCACGACTTCGGCGCCGGCGCGTGCAGCGGCGATCTGCCGAGCCAGGTCTGGACGCGAGACCAGGCCACGCCCGAGCATGATGTCCTCGGCGCCGCTGATCTCGCGGCAGCGGCGCCAGTCGTCGACGTTCCAGATCTCGCCATTGGCGAACACCGGCACCGCCACCACGTCCTGCACCCGCGCCACCCATTCCCAGTGCGCCGGCGGCTTGTAGCCGTCGACCTTGGTTCGAGCATGCACCACCAGCTGCGCGGCGCCACCCTCGGCCAGGGCCTGCGCGCAATCCAGGGCAGCGTCCGGGCTGTCGAACCCCAGGCGCATCTTGGCAGTGACCGGAATCTGCGCCGGTACCGCGCGGCGCACCTCCCGCACGATGGCGTGCAGCAGCTCGGGCTCCTTGAGCAGCACGGCGCCGCCGCGCGACTTGTTCACTGTCTTGGCCGGGCAGCCGAAGTTGAGGTCGATCACCGGCGCGCCGAGGCTGCAGGCAAACGCCGCGTTATCGGCCAGGCAAACCGGATCGGAGCCGAGCAGCTGCACGCGCATCGGCGTGCCGGCGCGGGTCAGCGCGCCCTCGGACAGCTCAGGCGCCAGCTTGTGGTAGGCGGCCTCGGGCAGCAGGCGGTCGCAGACGCGGATGAACTCGGTGACGCACCAGTCGATGCCGCCGACACGGGTCAGCACATCGCGCAGGATTTCGTCGACCAGCCCCTCCATCGGGGCCAGGGCGATTTGCATGGGACAGTCCGGAAAAACGGGGCGCACAGTTTAAGGCCCCGCCCGCCTGGTGCAAGATGGCCACACGACAAGGAGCCGAACGGAGAACCGCATGTCGCGCCATTCACTACTCGCCCTGTGCCTGCTCGCCACCCTAGCCCAGGCCGCCGAACCACTGCCGCGCGGCGTCCAGGTCCAGCCACCGACGCCGGCACCAGGCGAACCGGGTCGGCTGATCTTCAGCCGCGACAGCAACGCGCCGAACGCCTGCAATGTGGAGCTATACGTGAACGAAAAAGTGGCGGCGAGCCTCGGCCCCGGTGAGCGCACGGCGCTGGACCTGCCCAGCGGTCAGGTGAGCCTGGCAGTGGCCATCTCCTCTGCCGGCTATTGCGGCGGTCAGGGTCCCGGGGCGACGCAATCGGTGTTGCTGGGGCCGGGCGAGACGCGCCAGTTCGCGATCATCGTCAAGCCGGGCGCGGCCTTCCTCGCACCGCTGCTCAACTAGAGCTGCAGCGGATAGGGTTCCAGCAGCGCCTGCCCGTAACCCTCGACGAACTCCGCCGGCATGCGCTTGGGTTTGCCAGTGGACAGTTCGATGCAGACGAAGGTGGTCTGCGCGCGCAGCAGCGTGGTGGCATCTGAAGGACGCCACAGCTGGAAGCGTCGGGTCATTTTCAGCTTGTGGTCGGACTCGACGACCCAGGTGGCCATCTGCAATTCCTCGCCCTCGTAGGCGCTGGCCAGGTAGTCGATCTCGTGACGCAGCACGGCCATGGCACGATCCAGCCGGCGGTACTCGGCCAGGTCCAGCCCCAGGTGCTGCGAATGGCGCCAGGCGCAGCGCTCCAGCCAGCTGACGTAGACGGCGTTGTTGGCATGCCCCAGGCCATCGATGTCGTCGGCGCCGACCTGCAGGTCGATGACGAAAGGCGTCGGCAGGTCCCAGCTCACGGCTTGACCTCGACACTGGCCGCCAGGGCTCGGGCCTCGCTGGCCAGCTGGGTGATCTGGTCCCAGGCGCGGGCGCGGATCAGGTTGTCCGGGGCGATCCAGGTACCGCCGACGCAGGCCACGTTGGGCAGGCGCAGGAAGCTCAGCAGGTTGTCCGCGGTGATGCCGCCGGTGGGGCAGAAACGGATGCCGGTAAACGGCCCCTTGAAGCTCTTCAGCATCTTCACGCTGGTATTGCCGTTGGCCGGGAACAGCTTCAGCGAGCGGTAGCCGTATTCCAGGGCCAGTAGCACTTCCGAAGGCGTCATCACTGCCGGCAGATAGGGCAACCCCGAGTCATCGGCCGCCGCCGCCAGGCGCTCGGTGCAACCTGGACTGACGGCGAACTGCGCGCCGGCATCGCGAGCCTCCTGGAACTGTTCGGCATGAATCACCGTACCCGCCCCCACCAGCAGCTGCGGCAGCTCCTGGCGAATCGCAGCCAGGGCATCCAGGGCGCGCGGTGTGCGCAGGGTGACTTCGAGCACCTCGACGCCGCCGGCATAAAGCGCACGTGCCAGGTCCACCGCCAGAGCGCAATCCTCGATCACCAGCACCGGCAGCACTGGGCGCGCGCGCTGCAGCACCACATCCATCGTCAGGCCCATGTCATCTCCCCCTCACCAAACGGCATTGGCTGCTGTGACGGTGCCCACTGGCCGCGAAGCACAACTTCGCCGCAGTGGACACCTGGCAGGGAGTGTACCGCGTTAGTGCCGGGCTAGCGCCTGGCACTCAGGATGCGGCGGTTGGCGGCGCCTTGCAGATCGGCGCTGCCGAGCAACTCCAGCACCGCTTCGACCACCTGCCGATCGCCCAGCGGCTTGCTATGACCACCGCGCTCCAGACGCAGCAGGCGGCTGCCTGGCCAGGCCGAGTGGATGTTCTGCGCCTCGCCATAGGGCACCATGGGATCGTCTTCGGCGTGCACCACCAGCCCCGGAAAGTCCAGGCGATAACGCTCCACGTCGAGCTGCGCAGCCGGCATGCCGGCGCTCTGCTCGACCATCCGCACGAAGCGTGCCCGCGCCTGCCTGGGTAACCCGACGAAGTGGGCGAAACGACGCAATGCACCGAGGATGCGCGCCGGCGCGGCGATGGTCACCAGCGCCTCGGTGCGCAGGCCCAACTGGGTGGCCAGCAAGGCACTGGCGCCGCCCAGCGAATGGCCGATCACCGCCCTCAGCGGCGGCAACTCACCCGCCGCCTCCAGCAGGGCGCGGGCGAATAACACGACGTTGGCCTCGTGCCCTGGTGAGCGCCCATGCGCCGGCGCATCCAGGGCGACCACACCATAGCCGGCGCGCACCAGGGCACGAATCAGCTCGGTAAACTGCGTAGGACGACCCTCCCAGCCATGCAGCAGGAGCACCGCCGGCCCCTGCCCCCAGCGCAGGGCAGACAAGCCGAAGCGCAGGGTGATGCGCTCGGCCTCCGCCAGCAGCGGCAGCTCCCAGTCGCGCGGCGGCAGCTCGCGCGGCGTCAGAAAGGCCCGGTGCATCTTGCTGGCCGCGAGATCCGGGGCCAGGCGACCAACCGTGGCGTTGAAGCCACGAATCCAGCTCATAGCACTCATCTTCTGTCTCCTCATCTCACGACCCGCCGCGCGGGCACACTCACACCACCGCCGATTTGGCGGCACGCAAAATTCGGTCGGACAACTCGCCATCGCCCAGCGCCCGCGCCAGGGAAAGACCACCGATCATCAGGGCCAAGTCGGCCAGCACCTTGTCGGCGTCTTCGGGGCTACCGGCCAGCTGTGCCACCATCAGCTCGATATGCTCGGCCAGCACGACCCGGAACGACGCTGGCAAACGCCCCATCTCACCCAGCGTGCTCGGCAGCGGACAGGCATCAGTAGAGGCATCGCGATGCTTACGCGACAGATAAAAGGCTGCGACCAGCACCCTCCTTTCCTGGGCATCCAGGCTATCGTCCAGCTGCTGCAGCAGTTGCCGACGACGCCCGAGCAACTGGCCAAACGCCTCCAGCATCAGCGCCTCCTTGCTCTCGAAATGACCGTAGAAGCCACCAACGGTGAGCCCGGCCGCGCCCATTACCTCGCCGACGCTAGGCTCCAGCGGGCCACGCTGGATCAGCGCGGCGGAAGCAGCATCAAGGATCCGCCCACGGGTTCTGACCTTTTTGTCGTGCATAGCGACCTCCGAAATATTACGCATGTAATATTATGAACATAATAAAATTAGACAAGCCACTTGATCGACCGCTTGTCGCGGGCCGTCAGGGAAGATTCGGGAGGTAGAAAAACAAAAGGGCCATTCCGAAGAATGACCCTTGAAGTCCGCAAAACGCGGAAAGAAAGTGGCGTCCCCTAGGGGACTCGAACCCCTGTTACCGCCGTGAAAGGGCGGTGTCCTAGGCCACTAGACGAAGGGGACAAAACCTTCGAAGAACAAGGCCAGCACTAGGCTGGCCTTGTCAGTGATTGGTGGAGCTAGACGGGATCGAACCGTCGACCTCTTGCATGCCATGCAAGCGCTCTCCCAGCTGAGCTATAGCCCCGGATTTTGCGTCTCTCGACGTGCAGTGCGAGCACTGCGTGAAGTGGCGTCCCCTAGGGGACTCGAACCCCTGTTACCGCCGTGAAAGGGCGGTGTCCTAGGCCACTAGACGAAGGGGACAAATCCTTCATTTACCCGAATGCGCTGGAATTCATTCGGTGGCAATTTGGTGGAGCTAGACGGGATCGAACCGTCGACCTCTTGCATGCCATGCAAGCGCTCTCCCAGCTGAGCTATAGCCCCGTCGCTTGGACGGGGCGCATATTAGGTTCGAGGGACCATGCTGTCAACACTATTTTTCATTCGACTCGAATATTTTTCGTCGAAAGAACAAACACTTACCCTCAAACCCTACTCAGCGGAAGCTTTCCAGCAGTTTCTTCCACTCCTTGCTCTCGCCATTGCTCACACCACCGAGCAGCTCGACGGCCTGACGCAGACGGAAGCGCGACAGGTCGGCGCCGAGGATTTCCATGGCGTCCAGCACCGAGACCGAGCTGGCCTTGCCGGTGATGGCCGGGAAGATCAGCGGCATCAGGTCGCGCAGCTTGAGGCCGAGGCCCTCGCAGACGAACTGGATGCAGCCGGTGATCTTCTCCTTGTCCCACTGGCGCAGCGCCTCCAGCTCCCACAGCACCAGCTGCAGGGCCTGGCGTACCTGGTCCGGCGATAGCTTCTTGTGCGCCAGCAGTGCAGGATCGAGCTGCACGCCGCCGCTGAAGAAGAAGCTGGACAGCGGCGCGATGTCGCTGAAAGTCTCGACGCGCTGCTGCACGTGCGGGGCGATCTGCATCAGGTACTGGGAATTGAAGGCCCAGTCCTGCACGCGCTGGGCGAATTGCTCAACTGGCAGCTCGCGCAGCCACTGGCCATTGAGCCAGGACAGCTTCTCGATATCGAAGATCGGCCCGCCGAGCGAGACGCGCGACAGATCGAAGTGCTCGATCATCTCGGCCAGCGAGAACTTCTCGCGCTCGTCCGGCATCGACCAGCCCATGCGCCCCAGGTAGTTGAGCAGCGCCTCGGGCATGAAGCCCATGCGCTCGTAGAAGGTGATGCAGGTGGGGTTCTTGCGCTTGGACAGCTTGGACTTGTCCGGGTTGCGCAGCAGCGGCATGTAGCAGAGCTTGGGCTGTTCCCAGCCGAAGTACTCGTACAGCTTGATCAGCTTCGGTGCCGAGGGCAGCCACTCCTCGCCGCGCAGGACATGGGTGATCTCCATCAGGTGGTCGTCAACCACGTTGGCCAGGAAGTAGGTGGGCAGACCGTCGGCCTTCATCAGCACCTGCATGTCCATGCGATCCCACGGGATCTCCACGTCGCCACGCAGCATATCCGGCACCACACAGACGCCTTCGCTCGGCACCTTCATGCGAACCACATGGGATTCGCCAGCGGCGATGCGCTGCTGCGCCTCTTCCGGGGCGAGGTGCATGCAGTGACCGTCGTAACGCGGGGTTTCCTTCTTCGCCATCTGTTCGGCGCGCACCTGGTCCAGGCGCTCGGCGGAGCAGAAGCACGGGAACGCGTGGCCCTTGGTGACCAGCTCGTCCGAGTATTTCTTGTAGATCGCGCCACGCTCGCTCTGCCGGTACGGGCCGTGCGGGCCGCCGACATCCGGACCTTCGTTCCACTCGATGCCCAGCCAGCGCAGGGCGTCGAAGATCTGCTGCTCGGACTCGCGGGTTGAGCGTAGCTGGTCGGTGTCCTCGATGCGCAGGATGAACTCACCGCCGTGCTGGCGGGCGAAGCACAGGTTGAACAGGGCGATATAGGCAGTGCCGACGTGCGGGTCACCGGTCGGCGACGGCGCAATGCGGGTGCGGACTTTGGTCATGACAAGTCTCGGAAACGATGGAGTGGTTCAAAGGCGCGATGTTAGCAGGCCGGCGCCCGCCGGCTCCAGCAGCCCGGCCTGCGGCAGGCTGGCGATGAGGAAATCGAGAAAGGCTTTGACCTTCATCGCCTGGAAACGTCGAGACGGATACACCGCATACAGCTCGCCAGTCGGCAGGCGCGCTTCGGGCAGCAGCTCGATCAGCTCACCGCCCTGCACCGCCGCCTCGGAGATCATCACCGGTAACCCGGCAATCCCGGCCCCAGCTAGCGCCGCCTCACGCGCCAGGGTGATGTTGTTGCAGGCCAGCACGCGCTGGCAGGCGATGCTTTCGCCCAGCAGTGGCCAATGCCGCGGGGAATCCACCGGCAGGTGGATAGCCCGATGCCCGGCCAGCTCCTGAACAGTACGCGGCGTGCCGTGCTGTGCCAGGTAGGCGGGGCTGGCGCACAGGCGTCGGCGACTCTCGAACAGCTTGCGCGCGATCAGCGTCGAGTCGCGCGGTTGGCCGACCTGGATGGCAATGTCGACGCCTTCCTCCAGCGGATCGACATCGCGCGAGGTCAACTCCACCTCGGCACTGATCTGCGGGTACTGGCGCATGAACTCGCCCAGCACCCGGCCCAGAAACAGCTGGCCGAACTCGATGGGCGCGGTGATGCGCAGCAATCCGGAGGGCGCCTGCTGCAGCTGCATCACCGCCTGCTCGGCCTCGGCGAAGTCGAGCATGATCTGTCGGCAGCGCTCGTAATAAGCCTGCCCCACCTCGGTCAGGCGCAGCTTGCGCGTGGTGCGGTTGAGCAGGCGCACACCAAGGCGTTCTTCCAGCAGCGCGATGCGCCGACTCACTGTGGACTTCTGCATGCCCAGGCTCTGCGCGGCCTGGGTGAAACTGTGGCACTCCACCACGCGAGTGAAGATCAAGGCATCATCCAGCCCCATTATTGTTCCCCATAAGCAACAAAGTTTGCGAATTCTACCGGCTACTCACTTAACAGCAACACTGTTAAATTTGCTTACACTCTGCCAGCAGTTCGAGTCCGCCATGCCCGCCCAGTTGCAACGCCGCCTGTCCGTCTTCGTCGCCCTCCTCGCCCTGATCGCCGCCGGCCTGTTCGGCCACTGGTTGCTGGTCGGGCGTTTCCACGAAAGCACTGACAACGCCTACGTTCAGGGCGAGATCACCCGGGTTTCCAGCCAGTTGGGCGCGCGTATTGAGCAGGTGCTGGTGGCGGACAACCAGCACGTGGAAAAAGGCCAGTTGCTGCTGACCCTGGAGGCCGCCGACTTCCAGCTGGCTCTGCAACGCGCCCGCGCCGCCCTGGCCACGCGCGAGGCGGAACTGGCTCAGGCACAGAGCCGTTTGGACCAGCAAGCCAGTCTGATCGCCGCCAGCCAGGCCGATGTTGCCGCCGGACAGGCCACGCTGAGCCGCACCCAGATCGACCTGTCCCGCGCGCAGACCTTGCGCAAGCCGGGCTATGTCTCCGAAGAACGCGTCACTACCCTGTCCGCCGACAGCCGCGTGGCCCGCTCGCAGCTATCCAAGGCCGAGGCCGACCTAGCCGCCCAGCGCCAGCAGGTGGATGCCCTGCAGGCCGACATCAAGCGCCTCGAAGCGCAGATCGCCAACGCCCGCGCGGAAATCGCCCAGGCCGAGCTGAACCTGGCACGTACCGAGATCCGCGCCCCGATCAGCGGCACCATTGGCCAGCGCTCGGCACGCGAGGGCCAGGTGGTGCAGGCCGGTGCCTACCTGCTGTCGATCGTGCCGAACGACGCCATCTGGGTGCAGGCCAACTTCAAGGAAACCCAGATCGGCCGCATGCAGGTCGGCCAGAGCGCCGAGCTGATCTTCGACGCCTATCCAGACACGCCCATCGAGGCCCGCATCGACAGCCTGTTCGCCGCCTCCGGCGCGCAGTTCAGCCTGCTGCCGCCGGACAACGCCACCGGCAACTTCACCAAGGTGGTACAGCGCATTCCGGTCAAGCTGACCTTCGCCGCCGACAATCCGCTGGCCGGCAAGATCCGCCCCGGAATGTCGGTAGAAGTGAAGGTCGACATCGCCAGCGACGCCCAGCATGGCGGCTGACGAACTGCTGCGCCCGCAGGGAGAGCCCAGCCGGCGCGACTGGATCGCGGTGATGAGCGCCATGCTCGGCGCCTTCATGGCGGTGCTGGATATCCAGATCACCAACTCCTCGCTGAAGGACATCCAGGGCGCGCTGTCGGCCACCCTGGAGGAAGGCTCGTGGATCTCCACCTCCTACCTGGTAGCCGAGATCATCATGATCCCGCTCACCGCCTGGCTGGTGCAGCTGCTCTCGGCGCGGCGCCTGGCGGTGTGGGTGTCGGTCGGCTTCCTGATCTCCTCGCTGCTCTGCTCCATGGCCTGGAGCCTGGAGAGCATGATCGCCTTCCGCGCCCTGCAGGGCTTCACCGGCGGCGCACTGATCCCGCTGGCCTTCACCATGACCCTGATCAAGCTGCCCGAGCATCACCGAGCCAAGGGCATGGCGCTGTTTGCCATTACCGCCACCTTCGCTCCCTCCATCGGCCCGACCCTGGGCGGCTGGCTCACCGAGAACTGGGGCTGGGAATACATCTTCTATATCAACGTGCCACCCGGCCTGCTGATGATCGCCGGCCTGATGTACGGCCTGGAGAAGAAGGCGCCGCACTGGGAACTGCTGAAGAGCACCGACTATGCCGGCATCGTCACCCTGGGCCTCGGGCTGGGCTGCCTGCAGGTGTTCCTCGAGGAAGGCCATCGCAAGGACTGGCTGGAGTCGAGTCTGATTGTCGGCCTGGGCAGCGTGGCAGCTATCAGCCTGGTACTGTTCGTCATCCTGCAGCTGTCGCGCGACAACCCGCTGATCAACCTGCGCATCCTGCGCGAGCGCAACTTCGGCCTCACCAGCATCTCCAGCCTGGGCATGGGTCTCGGCCTGTATGGCTCGATCTACCTGCTGCCGCTGTACCTGGCACAGATCCAGGGTTACAACGCCCTGCAGATCGGCGAGGTGATCATGTGGATGGGTCTGCCGCAGCTATTCCTCATCCCACTGGTGCCGCAGCTGATGAAGGTGATCTCGCCGAAATGGCTGTGCGCCATCGGTTTCGCCCTGTTCGGCGCCTCCAGCTTTTTCTCCGGCACGCTCAATCCGGACTTCGCCGGGGAGCAGTTCAACCATATCCAGCTGATCCGTGCCCTCGGCCAGCCGATGATCATGGTGACCATCTCGCTGATCGCCACCGCCTACATCCAGCCGCAGGACGCCGGCTCCGCCTCCAGTCTGTTCAACATCCTGCGCAACCTGGGCGGCGCCATCGGCATTGCCCTGCTCGCTACCCTGCTCGACAGCCGTGCTAAGACCTACTTCGACTACCTGCGCGAGGCGCTGGTACCCGGCAACCCACAGGTCGACGAACGCCTGGCCCTGCTCACCGAGCAGCTCGGCAGCTCGCAGGCGGCGCTGGGCAAGCTCAGCGAGATCACCCATCAGCAGGCCACAATCATGGCCTACAATGACGCCTTCCATTTCGTCGGCATTGCCCTGGCCATCAGCATGCTCGCCGTGCTGCTGACCCGCAGGCTGCCCGCCGGCGCCACCGGTGGCGCGGCACACTAAGCCCGCCGCCTCCTGCTTCTGGTTGCACCATGCCTGCCTCGCGTTACCGCTCGTTCCTGCTGATCGGCGCCTTCCTTGTCATCTATATCGGCTGGGGCACCACCTACCTGGCCAACCACTTCCTCCTGCGCGAGCTGCCGCCTTTCGTCATCGGCACCCTGCGCTTCTGCCTGGCCGGCCTGCTGGCCCTGCTGTGGGTAGCAGGGCGAGGCGGACTGCGCGTGCAACCCAGCGACTGGGGCGGCGCGCTGATCGGCGGCCTGCTGCTGATCGCGGTCGGCCAGGGCGCACTGATCTATGCAAACCAGCATCTGCCGACAGGCATGCTGGCCATCCTCTATGCCTCGCTGCCGCTGTGGAGCGTGCTGCTGGAATGGCTGCTGCAGGACCGCCCGCCCCTCTGGGTGGTGCTCGGCCTGGCCATCGCCAGCGCCGGCATCGTCCTGCTCATGGGCGGGGGGTTGAGCGCAGCGGCCGGCCCCATGCAATGGCTGTCTGGCGCCCTGGTGCTGCTGGCCACCCTGCTCTGGGCCGTCGGTGCCTGGTGGCTGCGCCAGCGCGCGGCATTTCGTTCAGCCGCCACCGGTCTGGGCCTGCAGATGCTGATCGGCGCACTGGTGCTGGGCGCCCTGGGGCTCTGGCATGACGACTGGCAGGCACTACAACTTGGCGAGCTATCCGTGCAGGGCTGGCTGTGGCTGGGCTACCTGGTGCTGCCGGTGAGCCTCGGCGTGTACCCGGCTTATTTCTGGCTGCTGCGCGAAGTGAAGCCGAGCCTGGTATCGACCTTCGCCTTCGTCAACCCGGTGGTGGCACTGCTGCTCGGCTACCTGATCCTCGACGAACGCCTGAGCCTGTCCGCCGGCATGGCCTGCGCGGCGGTGCTGGTCGGGGTGTCGATGATCATCTTTGGACGGCGCTAAGAACCCGCCTCGGATCTCTTGATCGTCGGCCATGCTGCGTTGAAATGTGCCGGGACACGGTGTCTCGGGCTGCTCATTTACACCTCGTAAACTCCGCGCCCTCGCCCCATTGATTCGCTTGCGCTCACCCTCCGGGCCAGCCTACGGCTGTTACTCCTACTGGTCGTTGCGCCTTGCCTGGCTCTAGCTCAAGAGCCCGAAACGGGTTCTAAGCAGTCAATACGCCAAGATCAGCCCTGTAGCCCAGATGTAGTCCGGGCGACAGGGGCTCAGACCTGCAGCAGGCGGTCGCGCAGCTTCTGGATCTCGTCACGCAGCTGCGCGGCGGCCTCGAACTCCAGGTCGCGGGCCAGCTGGTACATCTTCTCCTCCAGCTGGCGGATGCGCTTGGTGATCTCGCTCGGCGAGCGCAGCTCTGCCTCGTAGCGAGCGCTCTCCTCAGCCACTTTGGCCGCGGCCTTGCGCTTGTTGCTGCGCGCCCCCGGCACCACGGCGCCTTCGAGGATGTCGCGGATATCCTTCTTGACCCCCTTGGGCACGATGCCGTTGGCCTCGTTGAAGGCCAGCTGCTTATTGCGCCGCCGCTCGGTCTCGCCGATGGCGCGCTCCATCGAACCGGTCATGTTGTCGGCATAAAGGATGGCCTTGCCGTTGAGGTTGCGCGCGGCGCGGCCGATGGTCTGGATCAGCGAGCGCTCGCTGCGCAGGAAGCCTTCCTTGTCCGCGTCGAGGATAGCCACCAGCGACACCTCAGGCATGTCCAGGCCCTCGCGCAGCAGGTTGATGCCCACCAGCACGTCGAAGGCACCGGTGCGCAGGTCGCGGATGATCTCCACCCGCTCAACCGTGTCGATGTCCGAGTGCAGGTAGCGCACCTTGACATCGTGGTCGGCCAGGTAGTCGGTGAGGTCCTCGGCCATGCGCTTGGTCAGGGTTGTGACCAGCACCCGCTCCTCGACCGCCACGCGCTTGCGGATTTCCGACAGCAGGTCGTCGACCTGGGTGCGCGCCGGGCGTACCTCGATATCGGGGTCGACCAGGCCGGTGGGGCGTACCACCTGTTCGATCACCCGCCCGGCGTGCTCGGCCTCGTAGGGGCCGGGCGTGGCGGAGACGAAGATGGTCTGCGGGCTGGCCGCTTCCCATTCCTCGAAGCGCATGGGACGGTTGTCCAGCGCCGAAGGCAGGCGGAAGCCGTACTCGACCAGGGTTTCCTTGCGCGAGCGGTCGCCCTTGTACATCGCACCGATCTGCGGAACGGTGACGTGGGATTCATCGATCACCAGCAGCGACTCGGCCGGCAGATAGTCGTACAGGGTGGGCGGCGGCTCGCCCGGCGCGCGACCGGAGAGGTAGCGCGAGTAGTTTTCGATGCCGTTGCAGTAGCCCAGCTCGAGGATCATCTCCAGGTCGAAGCGGGTGCGCTGCTCCAGGCGCTGCGCCTCCACCAGCTTGTTGTTGGCGCGCAGGTAGTCCAAACGCTCCTTGAGCTCGACCTTGATGTGCTCCACCGCCTCCAGCAGGGTCTCGCGCGGAGTCACGTAGTGGCTCTTGGGGTAGAAGGTGAAGCGCGGCAGCTTCTGGATCACTTCGCCGGTCAGCGGATCGAAGGCCGCCAGGCTCTCCACCTCGTCGTCGAACAGCTCGACGCGGATCGCCTCCAGGTCCGACTCGGCCGGGAAGATGTCGATCACGTCGCCGCGCACGCGGAAGGTGGCGCGGGCGAAGTCCATGTCGTTGCGGGTGTACTGCAGCTCGGCCAGGCGGCGCAGCAGCGCGCGCTGGTCCATTTTGTCGCCACGGTCGATGTGCAGCACCATCTTCAGGTACTCCTCCGGACTACCCAGGCCGTAGATGGAGGAGACGGTGGCGACGACGATGGCGTCCGGCCGCTCGATCAGCGCCTTGGTCGCCGAGAGGCGCATCTGTTCGATGTGGTCGTTGATCGAGGCGTCCTTCTCGATGAAGGTGTCCGAGGCCGGTACGTAGGCCTCCGGCTGGTAATAGTCGTAATAGGAGACGAAATACTCGACCGAGTTGTTCGGGAAGAAGCTCTTGAACTCACCATACAGCTGCGCCGCCAGGGTCTTGTTCGGCGCCAGCACCAGGGTCGGCCGCTGCACCTGGGCGATCACGTTGGCGATGCTGAAGGTCTTGCCCGAGCCGGTCACGCCCAACAGAGTCTGGTGCGACAAGCCGGCTTCCAGGCCCTCGACCATCTGGCGGATCGCCTCGGGCTGATCGCCGGCAGGCTTGAAGCGGGTGACGAGCTGAAACTGCGACATGATCAATCCTCTGTGACGCGCCGCTGCGGCGAGCGTCAAAGCTTGGAATTGCGCGCTGGCGCTGTCGCCGCGCACAACCGGGGTGGCTATAATAGCGGCCCCTTTATGCAACCCCCTAGCGGGCGTTGCCGCATTCCAACCTTCTCCTCTCCGAGACCGCCGCAATCATGAGTCTGTTCTCCGCCGTCGAAATGGCGCCGCGCGACCCGATCCTGGGCCTGAATGAAGCCTTCAACGCCGACCCCCGTCCGAACAAGGTCAACCTGGGCGTGGGCGTTTACTTCACCGAGGAGGGGCGAATTCCGCTGCTGCGCGCCGTGGCCGAGGCCGAGAAGGCACGTATCGAGGCCCACGCGCCACGCGGCTACCTGCCGATCGAGGGCATCGCCGCCTACGACAGCGCCGTGCAGAAGCTGCTGTTCGGCGCGGACTCCGCCCTGCTGGCCGAAGGCCGCGTGGTCACCACCCAGGCTGTCGGCGGCACCGGCGCGCTGAAGACCGGCGCCGATTTCCTCAAGCGCCTGCTGCCGAATGCCGTGGTTGCCATCAGCGACCCGAGCTGGGAAAACCACCGAGCGCTGTTCGAGTCCGCCGGCTTCCCGGTGCAGAACTACCGCTACTACGACGCCGCGAGCCATGGCGTGAACCGCGTCGGCCTGCTGGAAGACCTCAAGGCCCTGCCGGCCCGCTCCATCGTCGTGCTGCACGCCTGCTGCCACAACCCGACCGGCGTCGATCTGAGCCTGGACGACTGGAAAGCCGTGCTGGAAGTGCTGCGCGAGCGCGAGCACGTGCCCTTCCTCGACATCGCCTACCAGGGCTTCGGCGAGGGCATCGACCAGGACGCCTTCGCCGTGCGCCTGTTCGCCGAGTCCGGCCTGCCCTTCTTCGTTTCCAGCTCGTTCTCCAAGTCCTTCTCGCTGTACGGCGAGCGCGTCGGCGCACTGTCTATCGTCACCGCCAGCAAGGACGAAGCCGGCCGCGTGCTGTCGCAGGCCAAGCGCGTGATCCGCACCAACTACTCCAACCCGCCGACCCATGGCGCCACCGTGGTCGCCAGCGTGCTCAACAGCCCCGAGCTGCGCGCTCTGTGGGAGCAGGAACTGGGTGAGATGCGCGAGCGCATCCGCGACATGCGCCTGGCCATGGTCGAGCAGCTGGCCGCCCTCGGCGCCAAGCGCGACTTCAGTTTCGTCGCCCGCCAGCGCGGCATGTTCTCCTACTCGGGCCTGACCGCCGAGCAGGTCGAGCGCCTGAAGACCGAGTTCGGCATCTACGCCGTCGGCACCGGTCGCATCTGTGTCGCCGCGCTGAACCGCAACAACCTGGATGCCGTCACCCGGGCCATCGTCCAGGTGCTCTGAAACAAATTGGGGAAGTCGCCTTCAAAGTGTTGACTTCCCCTTTTTAATCAGTAGGATACGCACCGCTGTTCCGCGATAGCTCAGTCGGTAGAGCAAATGACTGTTAATCATTGGGTCCCTGGTTCGAGTCCAGGTCGCGGAGCCAAATTCAAAAGCCTCAGCTGAAAGCCTGAGGCTTTTTTGTTGCCTGCCGGACTCTCACCAGGGACTATGTCCCGGGTTATTCGGCCTGCGGCCTCACCCCTTCGGGGCCGCGCTGAAGCGCGTTCGGCTGGCGCCGTCGAGTCCAGGTCGCGGAGCCAAATTCAAAAGCCTCAGGTGAAAGCCTGGGGCTTTTTTGTTGCCTGTGGACGCTCGCCTCCGCGAACAAAGAAGAAGCCCCGCATTGCGGGGCTTCTTCTTTGCCTGTTGGGCTCAGAGCCCATCCTTCTCCAGATGGTCGAAGTCGACCGTCTCACCAGGCTTGGCACCGAGCTTCTCACGAATATCGTTGAACATCCGATCGAACTCGTCATGGCCACGCATGATCAGCGAGTGATTGGTTGGCAGGCCATGCTTGGCGGCCATTCGCGACGCCACGCTGGCAAAGTTGAACGCCGTATCGCGATGCAACTCGAACTCGTCCTTGAACGCCCTACCGAGAATCTGTCCCTCCATACGGAAGTGCACCATCTGCCCCTCCTGGGGGTCTCGGCGCACCTCGTAGAAGAGATCCACGGAATAATCGATCTGGCCAGGCAGGCTGGCTCGGTGTAGATGCCCCGGTTCAAACATGACGCCTCTCCTTGCTGGTCGAATAGCTCATTCTAGACCAGCATTGCGATGCATAAGTGACCTCAATCAGTGCAACTGCGCATCAACTCCGCGCTCCTGGATCAGAACCCAGGGTGACACCACGACGGCCCACAGCTCCGGATCACGCGCGAGAAAGTCCTGTGCCAGCGTCTCCTCGACCTTGGCCACCTGACCGGCCTGCAACCAAGCGGCGACTCGGGTGCGATCGTCCTCGGCCAAGGCCTGCGCGACCTCCACCAGGTCCATGCTGGCGGCAACCCACAGCAACTGGCCGCGAGCGAAGAAAGGCTGGAGCTCGGCCCAGGAAATCCTGGCCGTCTCGCCAAGAAGCTTGGCATAAAGGGTGCTTGCTGGTTCAGTCATGGCTCGTTCTGGGTAGAAAGTACACGGCGCGCATCATAGCGCCGACCTTTCAGCAGGCAAGTCCAACCTCGAATATCCCGCCGCAGAAGGACCTAGCAGTCACTGAAAAAGCCCGCCGTTATTCTGTACGTTTATTTCAATTAAGCGACACCCCCCTGCCATGCTTCCAAATGCGTGCTTTTCAAGCCGCGAAACAGGGTTCTACACTGTGCCGGTACAGTTGCCGGGGGAGCGTGACCGGGAATCCTGATCCGGTCCTGCAGCTTTGGCCGCATGGATTACAAGAACGAACAACACCTATAAGAGTGGAGCACTATGAAACAGGCTACCAAGCAAGTGACCAAGCTGTTTGCCGCTATGGCCCTGGCCGGCGCCGCCAGCTATTCGATGGCCGCTGACACCATCAAGATCGCTCTGGCCGGTCCGGTGACCGGTGCCGTTGCCCAGTACGGCGAAATGCAGTTCATCGGTGCCGAAATGGCCATCGAGCAGATCAACAAGGCCGGCGGGGTGAACGGCGCGATGCTCGAAGGCGTCAAGTACGACGATGCCTGCGATCCGAAGCAAGCCGTGGCCGTTGCCAACAAGATCGTCAACGACGAAGTGAAATACGTCGTGGGCCACCTCTGCTCCAGCTCCACTCAGCCGGCGTCCGACATTTACGAAGACGAAGGCATCATGATGATTACCGCGGCCTCCACCAGCCCGGACATCACCGCTCGCGGCTACCAGCTGGTGTTCCGCACCATCGGCCTCGATAGCCTGCAGGGCCCGACCGCCGGCAACTTCATTGCTGACAAGGTCAAGCCGAAAACCGTTGCCGTGGTTCACGACAAGCAGCAGTACGGCGAAGGCATCGCCACCGCGGTCAAGCAGACCCTGGAAGGCAAAGGCACCAAGGTTGCCGTGTTCGAAGGTATCAACGCCGGCGACAAGGACTTCTCCTCGCTGATCTCCAAACTCAAGCAAGCCAACGTCGACTTCGTCTACTACGGCGGCTACCACCCGGAACTGGGCCTGCTGCTGCGTCAATCCGCCGAGAAAGGCCTGAAGGCCAAGTTCATGGGTCCGGAAGGCGTGGGTAACAAGGAAATCTCCGCCATCGCCGGCCCGGCCTCTGAGGGCCTGCTGGTCACCCTGCCGAAGTCCTTCGACCAGGATCCGAAGAACCAGGCGCTGGTCGAGGCCTTCAAGGCCAAGAACCAGGACCCGAGCGGCCCGTTCGTGTTCCCGGCCTACGCCGCCGTGCAAGTCATGGCTGAAGGCATGAAGAAGGCCGGCAGCACCGACACCGACAAAGTCGCTGCCGCGCTGCGCGCCAACAGCTTCGAGACCCCGACCGGCACCCTCGGCTTCGACGAGAAGGGTGACCTGAAGGACTTCAGCTTCGTGGTCTACGAGTGGCACCAGGACGGTACCAAAACCGAAGCCAAGTAAGCTTCCCGCCTGAACCCAAAGCCCACTGCGCAAGCAGTGGGCTTTGTTTTATCGAGTTTTCCGGCCATCCGTCGCGTCACAAGCGCCGCTTCACGGACCGCGCCGAGGAGTTAGGTAATGCCTGAGCTCTATCACTACCTGCAACAGCTGGTTAACGGTCTGACCGTTGGCAGCACCTATGCCCTGATCGCCATCGGCTACACCATGGTCTACGGCATCATCGGCATGATCAACTTCGCCCACGGCGAGGTGTACATGATTGGCTCGTATGTGGCCTTCATCGTCATCGCCGGGTTGACCATGATGGGGCTGGACAGCCTACCCCTGCTGATCATCGGCGCCTTCGCCGCCAGCATCATCGTCGCCAGCGCCTACGGCTACAGCATCGAACGGGTGGCCTACCGGCCATTGCGCGGCAGCAACCGCCTGATCCCGTTGATCTCGGCCATCGGTATGTCGATCTTCCTGCAGAACGAAGTGCTCCTTGCGCAGGATTCGAAAGACAAGGCCATTCCCAACCTGATCCCCGGCAACATCGTGTTCGGCGAGAGCACCATGAATGGCGTGGTGATCTCCTACATGCAGATCCTGATCTTCGTCGTCACCTTCCTGGTGATGTACGGCCTGACCCTGTTCATCTCCAAGTCCCGCCTGGGCCGCGCCTGCCGCGCCTGCGCCGAGGACATCAAGATGGCCAACCTGCTGGGCATCAACACCAACAACATCATCGCCCTGACCTTCGTCATCGGCGCCAGCCTGGCCGCCGTGGCCGCAGTACTGCTGGGTATGCAATACGGTGTGATCAACCCGCATATCGGCTTCCTCGCCGGCATCAAGGCGTTTACCGCCGCGGTGCTCGGTGGTATCGGCAGTATCCCGGGCGCCATGCTCGGCGGGCTGGTACTGGGCGTAGCCGAAGCCTTCGGTGCCGACATCTTCGGTGACCAGTACAAGGACGTGGTGGCCTTCAGCCTGCTGGTACTGGTGCTGCTGTTCCGTCCGACCGGCATCCTCGGCCGTCCGGAGGTCGAGAAAGTATGAATACCAAGAACCTCAAGACCGCCTTCTTCAGCGCCTTGCTGGTGCTGGCCGTGGCCTACCCGGTACTCGGTCTGAAACTGACCACCGTCGGCATCAAGCTGGAAGTGCACGGTGCCAGCCCGGCCGTACTCTGGACCATCGCCGCGGCAGCCGTGGCCATGTTCTTCTGGCAGCTGTTCCGTGATCGTCTGGGCAGCGCCCTGGCCGGTGCGCCCAGCCTGCCGCAGCTGCCAGCCGGTGCCAGCAACTTCCTCACCCTGCCCTCCACCCAGCGCTGGATCATCCTCGGCCTGATCGTGGTCGCCCTGGCCTGGCCGTTCTTCGGCAGCCGCGGCGCCGTGGACATCGCCACCCTGATCCTGATCTACGTGATGCTCGGCCTTGGCCTGAACATCGTGGTCGGCCTGGCCGGCCTGCTGGACCTGGGTTACGTCGGCTTCTACGCCGTGGGCGCCTACAGCTATGCGCTGCTGTCGCACTACTACGGCCTGAGCTTCTGGATGTGCCTGCCGATCGCCGGCCTGATGGCGGCTTTCTTCGGCTTCCTGCTCGGCTTCCCGGTGCTGCGCTTGCGCGGCGACTACCTGGCCATCGTCACCCTCGGTTTCGGCGAGATCATTCGCATCCTGCTGCGCAACATGACCGAGCTGACCGGCGGCCCGAACGGCATCAGCAACATCGAGAAGCCGACCCTGTTCGGCCTGTCGTTCGAGCGCCGCGCCGCCGAGGGCATGCAGACCTTCCATGAATACTTCGGGATTGCCTACAACGGCATCAACAAGGTGATCTTCCTCTACCTGATCGCCCTGCTGCTGGTGCTGCTGACCCTGTTCGTGATCAACCGCCTGCTGCGTATGCCGATCGGCCGTGCCTGGGAAGCCCTGCGTGAAGACGAGATCGCCTGTCGCGCACTGGGCATGAATCCGACCGTGATCAAGCTGTCCGCCTTCACCCTCGGCGCCGCCTTCGCCGGTTTCGCCGGCAGCTTCTTCGCTGCGCGCCAGGGCCTGGTCACGCCGGAATCCTTCACCTTCATCGAGTCGGCGATCATCCTCGCCATTGTCGTGTTGGGCGGCATGGGCTCGCAGCTCGGCATCATCCTCGCCGCCGTGGTGATGATCCTGCTGCCGGAGCTGATGCGCGAGTTCAGCGAGTACCGCATGCTGATGTTCGGCGCCCTGATGGTGCTGATGATGATCTGGCGTCCGCAGGGCCTGCTGCCCATGCAACGTCCCCACCTGGAGTTGAAACCATGAGCCGCCCGATTCTTGAAGTCAGCGGGCTGACCATGCGCTTCGGCGGCCTGCTGGCCGTCAACAATGTCGCCCTGACTGTGCAACCCAAGCAGGTGGTCTCGATGATCGGCCCCAACGGTGCCGGCAAGACCACCGTGTTCAACTGCCTGACCGGCTTCTACCAGCCCACCGGCGGCGTGATCCTGCTCGACGACGAGCCGATCCAGCACCTGCCCGGCCACAAGATCGCCCGCAAGGGCGTGGTACGGACTTTCCAGAACGTTCGCCTGTTCAAGGAAATGACCGCGGTGGAAAACCTGCTGGTGGCCCAGCACCGTCACCTCAACACCAACTTCCTCGCCGGCCTGCTCAAGACCCCGAGCTTTCGCCGCAGCGAGAAGGCGGCCATGGAGTACGCGGCGCACTGGCTGGACCAAGTCAACCTGACCGAGGTGGCCAACCGTCCGGCCGGCACCCTGGCCTACGGCCAGCAGCGCCGCCTGGAAATCGCCCGTTGCATGATGACGCGCCCGCGCATCCTCATGCTCGACGAGCCGGCCGCCGGCCTCAACCCCAGGGAAACCGAAGATCTCAAGCAGCTGATCGGCATGCTGCGCAACGACCATGACGTGACCGTGCTGCTGATCGAGCACGACATGCACCTGGTCATGAGCATTTCCGACCACATCTACGTGATCAACCAGGGAACCCCCCTGGCCAACGGCACGCCGGAAGAGATCCGCAACAACCCGGATGTGATCAAAGCCTATCTGGGGGAGGCGTAATCCATGCTGAGTTTCAACAACGTCTCCACCTTCTACGGCAAGATCCAGGCCCTGCACGACATCAGCATCGAGGTCGAAAAGGGCGAGATCGTCACCCTGATCGGCGCCAACGGTGCCGGCAAGTCGACCCTGCTGATGACCCTGTGCGGCTCGCCGCGCGCGGCCAGCGGCAGCATCCGCTACATGGGTGAGGAACTGGTCGGCCAGGAGTCCTACGACATCATGCGCAAGAGCATCGCCGTCGTGCCGGAAGGCCGCCGCGTGTTCGCCCGCCTGACCGTCGAGGAGAACCTGGCCATGGGCGGCTTCTTCGGTACCAAAGGCGACAACCAGGAACAGCTGGACAAGGTCCTGCACCTGTTCCCGCGCCTGAAGGAGCGTTACGACCAGCGCGCCGGCACCATGTCCGGCGGCGAGCAGCAAATGCTCGCCATCGGCCGTGCACTGATGAGCAAGCCGCAGCTGCTGCTGCTCGACGAGCCGTCGCTGGGTCTGGCGCCAATCATCATCCAGCAGATCTTCGACATCATCGAACAGCTGCGCAAAGACGGCGTGACGGTATTCCTGGTCGAACAGAACGCCAACCAGGCGCTCAAGCTGGCCGATCGCGCCTATGTGCTGGAGAACGGCCGGATCGTCATGCAGGGCACCGGCGCTGACCTGCTGGTCGACCCCAAGGTACGCGACGCCTATCTCGGCGGCTGACGCACCTGGCCTGAAGCAAACGGCCCCTCGCGGGCCGTTTCTATTTATTGAACCGACCAAAGGCGACCATCCTGGCCTCTTGGCCATTAGAATCGCCGCCTTCCTTTCTGCGCCTATCGTTACCCGAGAGGCTCACGGAAACCGGCAGCCGCCAACCCGGCCAGCCGCCCAACGGGATAGCCCATCGGCGTCCCGTCGAATCACAGGAACCATCACCCATGATCCTTCGCCCCCTCGTTCAACTGCTCAACCGCACCAGCCTGGTCCTGCAGATCGCCATCGGCCTGGCCGCCGGTATCGCCCTTGCCCTGCTCGCCCCCCAGGCCACCGATGAAGTCGGCTTCCTCGGCACCCTGTTCATCTCCGCGCTGAAAGCCGTGGCGCCGGTGCTGGTGTTCATTCTGGTGGCCTCGGCCATCGCCAACCACAAGCCGGGCCAGCCCACCCATATCCGACCGATCCTGATGCTGTACCTGATCGGCACCCTGGCCGCCGCCATCGTCGCGGTGATCGCCAGCAGCCTGTGGCCCTCGACGCTGGTGCTGCATGATGCAGCCACCGGCACCACACCGCCTGGCGGCATCGCCGAGGTACTCAAGAGCCTGGCCCTGAATGTGGTGGACAACCCGGTGAACGCCCTGCTCAAAGGCAACTTCATCGGCATCCTGGCCTGGGCCATCGGCCTCGGCATCGCCATCCGCCATGGCAGCGACAGCACCCGCGCGATGTTCGCCGACCTGTCCAACGGCGTGACCCTGATCGTCCGTGTGGTGATCCGCTGCGCCCCGCTGGGCGTGTTCGGCCTGGTTGCCACCACCTTCGCCGACGCCGGTCTCAAGGCCCTGGCCGGCTACGCCCAACTGCTGATCGTGCTGGTCGGCTGTATGCTGTTCGTCGCCCTGGTGATCAACCCGCTGATCGTGTTCAGCCAGATCCGCCGCAACCCCTACCCGCTGGTGTTCACCTGCCTGCGCGAGAGCGGCGTCACCGCGTTCTTCACCCGCAGCTCGGCGGCCAACGTGCCGGTCAACCTGCAGCTGGCCGAACGCCTGGGCCTGCATGAGGACACCTACTCGGTATCCATCCCGCTGGGCGCCACCATCAACATGGCCGGTGCCGCCATCACCATCAGCGTGCTGGCGCTGGCCGCAGCGCATACCCTCGGCATCCAGGTCGACCTGGCTACCGCCATCCTGCTTTGCGTGGTTTCGGCAGTGTGCGCCTGCGGCGCCTCGGGCGTGGCCGGCGGCTCGCTGCTGCTGATCCCGCTGGCCTGCAGCCTGTTCGGCATCCCCGCCGACGTGGCCATGCAGGTGGTGGCCATCGGCTTCATCATCGGCATCGTGCAGGACAGCGCCGAAACGGCGCTGAACTCCTCCACCGACGTGCTGTTCACCGCCGCCGCCTGCATGGCCCGCGACAAGGCCTGACGGCAACGCTGCGCAGAGAGCCGCCCGCGAGGCGGCTTTCTTTTGCCTGCGGACTGGGTTAACCCTATGCCCCCGGCGAATAACTGCTGATCCTGCGCGGCCAACGCCCCCATGAAACAACGGAAAAGGACACTTCCCATGCACAAACCAGGACTCGCTCTGCTGCTCTCGCTGCTCACCAGCACCGTGCACGCCGGCTGCGGCGAAGGCCGCGGCACCTGTTACTACTACAAGAGCGGCGAACTGAAGAGTCAGGGCGCCTGCGCGGTGACCACCTGTGCGGCTACCGACCAGTACTTTTTCACCCACTGGAACTGGGACAGCGGCAACGAAGTGCGCATCGACTGGGATACCAAGGCCAAGCAACTGCTGGTCAACGGCAAGCCGGGCTATAGCCTGGCCCTGCCCTACAAGGACGACAAGATGATCTGCTACGCAGTGGCCGCCAGCGACGAGCTGGTGTGCAACGATTCGGGCAACTACTGAGTACCCAAATGCCCACCAGAAGCCTGTTGACCCACACCGAGCTGACGCGGCTACGCCTTGGACTGGGCGTCCAGGCCGTGTTTACCCTGATGTTGCTGGCGGGGTTGCTGGCCCTGGGCCAAAACGCCGCTTCCATCCACACCTGGGACGAAGGGCTGTTCCTCGCCTTGGTCATGCTGGCCTGCGGCCTGGCAACGGCCTTCTTCGCTCATCTGTTGCGACGCATCCTGGGCGATCTGCGCCGCGGGGAGAAAATCATCCTGCAGGGGGTGGTGGAACGCGTCGAGCGGCGCAGCACATCCTATGGCCCAGCCTGGCAGATTTGGGTGGATGACACACCGTTCAGCGACCCGCTGTTTGCCACACGGTTTCAGCTTCAACCCGGTTTGCCGGTGCAAGTCTCTTATCTACCTGACTCGGGACGCTGCCTGAGCATCGAGCTGCGCTGAACGATGCGCCGCCAGAGCTATGTGAAACCCTGGTAGCACACCGGCGAGCTGGGTGGCCCTGCCAACTCCAGCAGGCCCTGCCAATGCTCGGGGTGGGCCGCCAGCTCGGCACGGTAGCGCAGGCGAAACGCATCGAACAGCGCCAGGCTTTCCAGGCTGCAACCGCGCGATCACAGACGGCGCACACCATCTTCGCCGGCGACCGGCGCACAGACGCGCTTGCAACGGATTACACCGGTTCAGCCTCGTCCGGCTCGTTGTCGGCACTGATCGCCCCCAGGCAGATCAGCTCGTGCGCGCCCTCGGCATCCTCGATATGCCAGGCGTCCGGCACGGCGCCCGGGCGGGCGGCCGCGACGGCAGCGGCGCTGAAGCGCCAAACGCGACGGGTGCGGCCGTCCATGCACTCGACGCTCAGCTGGCCCTGTTCATCCAGCTCGAACTGCCAGGCATGCAGGCCATCGATCAGCAGCATGTCGGCCTGTTCCAGTTCGTGCAGCAGGCTGGTGCTCTCGGTCATTTCGCTCTCCTGGTCGGCAAAGACGAGCATGATACGTCAGGCGCTGCGCGGCAGTTCCAGGCTGGCCTGTAGACCGCCGCTGTCGAGGTTGCGCAGGCGGATCTGGCCGGCATGCCGGCGGGCGATGCTCTGCACGATCGCCAGCCCCAGGCCGGCACCCTGGACAGTGCCGCGACTGTAGAAACGTTCGAAGACCCGCTCGATGTCCTCGGCGGGGATACCAGGCCCCTGGTCCTCGACCTGCAGCAGCAGGCGCTGCACATCGGCGCTCAGGCGCACATGCAGCCTGCCACCGGCCGGCGAATGATTGACCGCGTTGGTCACTAGGTTCTGCAGGGCGATGCCCAGGCTGCCGGGGTCAGCATTCAGGCGGTAGTCGCCCTCCCCGGCCTCCAGGTCCAGCTCCAGGCCCTGCTTGAGTACCCAGGGGGTCAGCTCGGCCAGGGTCTCGCGCACCAGCGCCAGCACGTCGACCTGGGCCATCTCGCCGCGTTCGAGCAGCGGCTCCATGCGCGCCAGGGTAAGCAGTTGGTTGACTACCCGGGTGGCGCGGTCGATGCCGCCGAGCAGGTAGCCCAGCGATTGCTCGCGCTCCGCCTCATCGCGCGCCTGGGTGGCGTTCTGCACGTGCACGCGCAGCACCGCCAGCGGCGTGCGCAACTCATGCGCGGCATCGGCGATAAAGCGCCGCTCGCGTTCCAACAGCTGTTCGATCTGCCCCAGCAGGCGGTTCAGCGCCGCCTGCATGGGCGCCAGTTCGCTGGGCAGCGGTTCGAGCTGCAGCGGCTCCAGCGAGTCGGCATGCCGGGCGCGAATCACCGCAGCCATGTTGCGCAGCGGCGCCAGGCCCCAGCCAATCGCCCACCACAGCAGCGCGGCGAGCAGCAGGCTACCGAGCAGGGTCGGGAACAGGGTGTGGCGCACGATGCTGGTCACCAGCTCGCGGCGCACGTCGTCACGCTCGCCGGTCCAGATCAGCAGCCCATGCGCGCTGTCGCGCAGCAGGAAACCACGCCATTTGTGCTTGCCCAGTTCGAGGGTGGCGAACCCCTCGGCCAACTCGGGCTCGTTCAGCGAGGGGGCACCCGCGCTATGCACCAGCAGGTGGCCCTGCGCGTCCCAGACCTGGAAGGCCAGCTTGCTCTCGTAGGGGTGGCCGGGCTTGCTGCGCTGCCCGGCCTGCGCCAGCGCCTCGTTGAAGGCCTGGTACAGGCCGGCGCGCTCGTCCTCACGCACCGGCGTGCGCATCAGCCCCTGCAGCAGGCGCGCACTGTGCGCCAGCTGGGCATCGTAGATTTCCTCGACCTCATGGGTGCTGTCGAAGTAGTTGAACAGGGTCATCGCCAGGGTGCCCAGCAGCATCAACCCCAGCACCAGGGCCAGGGTCCGGCGGCGCATCGAGGTCATGACTGCTCCTCGACCAGGTAGCCGACGCCGCGCACGGTGCGGATCAGGCTGCTGAACAGCTTCTTGCGCAGGTGGTGGATGTGCACTTCAAGGGTGTTGCTCTCGGCCTCCTCGTCCCAGCCGTAGAGCAGCTGGGCCAGGCGCTCGCGGGTCAGTACCTTGCCCGGCTGCGACAGCAGTTCGTGCAGCAGCAGGTACTCCTTGGGCGTCATCGGCACCGGCTTGCCCTGGTAGCTGACCTGCTGGCTGGACGGGTCGAGGCTGACCCCGGCATGTTCGATGCGCAGCTCGGCGCGCCCGGCGCTGCGGCGCAACAGCGCGCGCAGGCGGGCCTTGAGCTCATCAAGGTCGAAGGGTTTGACCAGGTAATCATCGGCGCCGGCATCCAGCCCGGCGATGCGGTCCTCGGTGGCATCGCGCGCGGTAAGGATCAGCACCGGCAGCGCCGAGCCGCTGCGCCGCAGCTCGCGCAGCACCTGCAGGCCACTCATGCGTGGCAGGCCGAGGTCCAGCACCAGCAGGTCGAAGTCCTCGCTGAGCAGGGCGTGCAGCGCGCTGGCGCCATCCTCCAGCCAGTCCACCGTGTAGCCTTCCTGGCGCAGCCCCAGGCGCAACCCCTCACCCAGGGCCTTGTCGTCCTCGACCAGCAGCAAGCGCATCCCGCCTCCTCAATTGAGTTTCTTGTTCACTTCCAGCAGCAACTGGTCGATCTCGCCCTGCCGGCCGCTGTCGGCCAGCTCGCGACCCGGTCGCGGCGCGGCCTGCTTGGCCTTCTCCAGTGCCGCCTTGGCCTCGACATAATGCCCCTGGCGCAGCAGATGGTCACCCCAGAAATACAGGCTGTCGATGCCCTCGGGATTGACCTGGAGCGCCTGTCGCAGCAACTGGTCGGCCTTGTCCTCGTCGCCGAAGCCGATGGGCCATCCCGGTACACGGTCATACAGCGTGCCCAGGCTGGTGTAGGCCGAACCCTGCAGCGCGCCCGGGTCGAGGGCAATCGCCTTCTCCAGATAGGCCTTGGCGTCCTTGGCCTTGCCCAGCGCACCCAGACCGCCCTGGGCGCCGGCCCAGCTGCTGGTGACGATGCCGTGCCAGACCCAGGCTTCCGCCGCCTGCGGCTGTTCGCGGGTGAACGCGGCGCTTTCGGCCGCCAGCTTCTCCAGCGCCTTCTCGCGCTGGGCCTCGGGCAACTGGTACTGGATCTCGGCCCAGCGTGTCTGCACCGCGTGCAGGCGTGCCTGCCCCGCTTCGTCGAGGGCCCAGACGGGCAGGCTCAGCGCGGCCGTGAGCATCAGAGTCAGCAGGCGTTTCATGGGCGCATCTCCTTGTGAGTGAATTGACGAATCAGCGGCAGCTGTTTGCGCAGCGCCTTGTCCACCACACTCGGCAGTAGGCCGTTGAGGCGGACGAAAAATTTTTCCGGCCAGCCCAGGTAGAGCTCGCTGCGGTCCAGCTCGATGGCGCGCAGGACCGCGTCGGCGACACTCTCGGGCGGGTCCATGGCCACCTTCAGGGCGCTGTTCAGGGCCACCGCCTGCGCACTGTTCATCGAGGTGCGGGTGGCGCGTGGCGCCACGTAGAGCACACCGACGCCGGTGTCGGCCATCTCCCGGCGCAACGCCTCGGAGAAACCGCGCAGGGCGAACTTGCTGGCGCAGTAGGTGGCATAGCCGGGGTAGCCGATGGAGCCGTAGATTGAACCGACGTTGACCAGCAGCGCCTGCCGCTGCTGACGCAGCAGCGGCAGCATGGCGCGGGTCAGCTGAATGGTGGCGACCAGATTGATGCCCAGCAGCTCGGCCACGGCCTGGTCATCCAGCTGCTCCAGCAGGGCGAAGCGGTTGACCCCCGCCGCGTTGATCAACAGGTTGACCCCACCGAGGGCACGTGCGGCATCCACCACCGCCTGGCGCCCGCTGGCGCTGCCGAGATCGGCCGCCACCACCCGCACCTGCTTCGGATAACGCTCGCGCAGCTCGCTCAGCGCCCCCTCCTGACGGGTCACCGCGATCAGCTGCGCGCCGCCGGCGCAGAGCCGCTCGGCCAGAGCCAGGCCGATACCGCCGCTGGCCCCGGTGAGCACCGCACGGCACTCAGGCAAGCGCATGCTGCACCTCGTTCTGCACCGTGCGCGGCAGGCCACGGAACATGTCGGCGTACAGGCGATAGACCACCTTGCTGACGTGGATGACCGCTGCCTTGTCCTCGTCGCGCTCCAGGCGGTTCATCAGCTCGCGGTAGTGCTGCATGTGGCCGATGTCCAGGGCGCCGTGCGAGGTCAGGTAGCTGAAGGCCTGCGGCGGTAGGGCCAGGCGCTGCTGGATGGTGCCGGCGGCCTGGGTGGCCAGGGCGATGCTGGTGCCCTCGAGCACGTTGACCATGCCGAACAGGCCGACCGGGTTGCCACGGGCGATGGTGTCGTACAGGTAGCTGACCATCAGCTCGATGGCCTGGCTCGGCTGGCCCAGGCGCACGGCCTCGGCGTCGCCACCGCAGGCGGCGATGTCGTTGAGGATCCACTGCTCATGGCCGTATTCCTCGTCGATGTATTCGCACACTGCCTTGCGCAGCCATTCCAGCGAGGACGGCAGGCGCGCACCGCAGGCCATCATCAGCGGCACGGTGTGGCGCACGTGGTAGTAGGCCTGGGTCAGGAAGGCGACATAGCCTTCCAGGCCGACCTGGCCGGCCAGCGCCTCGCGGATCACCGGCACGGCGTAAAGGGCTTCGCGGTCTTCGCGGGTGGCTTCCTGCAGTTGGTCGAAAAATTTCATGGGGTACCTCAGGCGTTGACGGGTTCGGAAAAATGTTCGCGGTAGCGCGCCAGGATGGCGTCGCGTTTAGGTCGGCCATTGGCCGTGAGCAAACCGTTGGCGGGGCTGAACGGTGTATCCAGGCGCACCCAGCGCCCGACTCGGGCGTAATCCGGCAGGCCGGCGTTGGCCTTCTGTACGGCGGCCTCGATGGCCGTATCGGCGCAATTCGGGTCCAACGGCCAGAGCAGCGCGACGTTGCTCGGCAGGCTCTCGCCATAGACGAAGGCCTGCATCAGCACACCGCCCTGGGTCAGCTCGGCCTCGACCCACTCGGGGTTGACGTTGCGCCCGAAGCTGGTGACGAACTGGTGTTTCTTGCGGCCGCGCAGGCTCAGGTAGCCGTCGGCATCGAACTCGCCGATATCGCCGGTAGGCCACCACTGCCCCGCGAAGGGCGCATCACCGAGGTAGCCAAGCAGGGTCGAACCGGCGACCAGCACTTCACCATCTTCGGCCAGGCGCACCTGCACATGCGGCAGCGGCCGCCCGACCGTGCCGGGGCGCTGGGCGCCGGGGCGATTGAGGCAGACCACGCTGGCGCACTCCGACAGGCCGTAGCCCTCGAACACCGGCAGGCCGACGCGTTGCGCGCGGGCCAGCAGTTCCGGCGAAACCCGTGCGCCACCGACGGCGATAAAGCGGAAACCGGCTGCCGGGACGAAGCCGCGCTCCACCGCCACCACCAGGCCGAACAGCAGCTGCGGCACCAGGATCAGGCTCTGGCAGCCGCGCTGGACCATCTGCCCGAACAGCTTCGGCCACTCGACGGAGCCGGCGACGCTCATGCCCAGCTCCTGCTGGGTCGGCAGATGCACTGTGGCGCCGGCGATCAGCGCGGCGTACAGACCGAGGTTTTCCAGCAGCACAGCCAGCGGCAGTACCGCCATGTAGCGCTGCGGCGCGCATTCGCGGCTGACCAGCTCCAGTTCGGCAGCGACCCGCAGCATGGCCTCGGCGCTCAGGCATACGCCCTTGGGCGCGCCGGTGGTGCCGGAGGTGTAGGTGATCTTAGCCGTGCCGGCAGGCAACGGCAGGCCAGCCGGCGCGCTTTCACGCCGCCAGAACTCACCGGCGGCGCCGAAGCCCAGCTGCACCAGTTCCTCGGCGAACGGCCCTTCGGCCAGCGCCAGGGTGGCACCGCTCTGCTCCAGGCAGTGGGCGCGCTGCGCCGGGCTGAAGAACGGCGGCAGGATCAGACAAGCCACGCCAGCGCGCAGCGCCGCCAGGTCCCAGATCAGTGCATCACAGCCGTTGTTCAGCGCCAGCGCCAGCAGCGGCACACGCAGCGCACGCAACTGGCCGGCACGGGTCTCCACTTCCAGCCACAGCTGGGCGTAATCGACCTGGCGCTGGTTGTCGCTCAGGGCCAGGGCGTTGGGAAACTGCGCGGCATGGTGCTGCAGCGCGGCGAACAGGGGATCAGGCCGCATGGGGAGCCTCCTCGCACGGAGCATGCAGCCCGAGACGCTGCGCAATGCCGCGCTCGCACAGCTGGCGATAGCCTAGCTGGATGCTGCCGGCAAACACCTGCGGGCGTTGGTCGTAGTACTGGCCCCAATCGTGACGCTGCTCACCGAGCACGCTCGGATCGGCCGAGCACAGGCGCAGCGGCTCCAGCCCCAGGCGGTGGAAACTATTGATCAGCGAGGCGGCGCCGGTGAACACCACCCACTGCAGGCCGCGCTGCGCCAGCAGGCAGGTCATGATGACGATGATCATGCGGGCGCTGCCGGCACTGATCGACGCCAGGTTGCCAACTTCGACGATCTCGTCGCGTACCACCGGGCGCTCCGCCAGGCGGGCGATGATCTGCTCCACCGGAGCATGCAGGTACTGTTCGAGGAATAGCGGCTGCTCGACCGCCAGGCGCGCGCCGCACACGGCGCCCAGTTGCTGCTCGGCATCGTGCAGGCCGAACAGATCGGGCATGAAGCTGCTGATTCGCGCGCCATGCGCCTCGTCGAAACGCTGGCGGATGAACTGTTCGAAGGCCTGCCGCTGAGCATTGCCGGCCCGTGCCAGCCACAGGCTGGAGCGACGCTCGGAATCGCTGCCGAGCGGCAGCGGAAAACTGGTGTTCCAATCGGGATGACCCATGGCACTCCCCCTCTGGTTTGCCTTGAGGGGGAGTATCGACAGCGAGTCTTAATGAATCCTGAAGCCTGGTTAAAACTTCACTGGCCGTTTTCCAGGCGACTGAGGCGCTCCTCGAGGGCGGCCACGCGGGCCTCCAGTTCGGCGATGCGCGGGTCATCCTGCATAGCGCGCGCCGGCGCATCGGCCTGGCGCGTGGCCAGCAGCGCCTGCAGGTCAGCTGCCTCGCCGAGCTGGTGCATGTAGCGGTCTTCGCGCTGGCCGCTCTGGCGCGGCAGCAGGCAGGCCAGCTCGCGCCCGATCAGGCGCTCCAGCTGGTGCTGCACCTCGGCACCATCCTCGAACTGATACAGGCGGTTGCTGCGCGTGAGCAGCTCGCTGATGGTCTGCGGCCCGCGCAGGAACAGCAGGCCGAGTAGCGCCTGCTGCGGCTTGACCAGCTCCAGAGCCTTGTCCACCCGGTGCTCCCAGCGGTCGGCCCGACCGCCCATCACCAGGCGCGTCAGCCCGCGCCCTTCGAGCGCACGCAGGGCCTGGCCAACCTGCCCTTCGGTGAGGTTCATCAGGGGCTCGCGGCTGGTCTTCTGGTTGCAGGCCAGCACCAGCGAATTGACGGTGAGTGGATAGGTTTCCGGCGTGGTGGCCTGCTTCTCGATCAGGCAGCCGAGGATGCGTACCTCGGTGGCGGTGAGGGGCTCGAAACCTTCGATGGCGCTGGACATGGACGTTCCCGTGCAGAGAAAAAGAGCCACTAGCCTGCCATGCCCGACGCGCGCTGCAAACTCAGGTGCCTGGAGCGGGCGGTGTGAGCGGCGTATCGCTGGCGATCGCCACCTGGTCGCGGCCGTTCTGCTTGGCCTGGTGCAGCGCCTGGTCGGCAGCCTTGAGCCAGTGGCTGGCATCCAGGTGAAAGGGGCTGTAGCCGGCCAGGCCGATACTCAGGCCGAGACGCAGGCCCGGCGCCAGTGGGCTGCGCACGTCGGCGAGTTCACGGCGCATGCGCTCCATCACCTCGCCAGCCAGCACCGGCGGTGTGTTCGGCAGGATCACGCAGAACTGGTCCCCGCCATAGCGCCCGGCCATATCCTCATGGCGCAAGTTGGCCACCAGTCGCTCGCTGAGCAGGCGCAGTAGGCTGTCACCCACCAGATGACCGTGCTGGTCATTGATCTGCCTGAAGTTGTCCACGTCGATCAGGGCCACGGTGGCGCGCTGCTGCCCGCCACGGCACTGGGTGAAGGTCTCCTGCAACAGATCCTTCCAGTAGCCGTGGTTGTACAGCCGGGTCAGGCTGTCGGTACGGCTGGCGGCACGCAGCGCCCGCTTGTGCTCGGCCAGCTTGATGCTCAGGCGGTAGCTGACCAACCCCAGCGCCAGCGGATAGAGGATCAGCATCGGCAGGCAGGCATACAGCTGCGGCATGCTGGTGTCCGGCGCCAAGGCCGGGCCGAACAGCAGCATGGCGAGCCCCGCCCCCAGCAGCATGGCCACGCAGCCCTTGGCGAAGAAGCGCGCACCACCGGCGGCGATGTTGTTCATCGCCATCATCGCCAGGATGGTCACGCTCGGCAGCACGTTGAACTGCATGGCGGCGGCCCAGAAGCCGCCGAACACCGAGTCGATCAGCAGGTTGCGCCGCTCGGCCTGGAATGGCGCGCCGGCGCGCCGTGCCAGCTGATACGCCAGGTGCGGCCAGAGAAAACCGTTGAACACCAGCAGCGCCCACAGCCAGGACATCGAGTACAGGGGCCAGAGGCCGGCGGCGACACAGAAGAAGCCGATACCCAGGCCGATACTGCGCGGCAGGTAGATGCGCTTGGCGAACGACAGGCCTGAGCCGGTGCCTCTATCCATGGTCACACTCGAAGGTTCCTGTGGTGAGGATGGCTGCTGGTGTGCGGCTATACAAGGTTGCCGCGTGTTTCCGCCCTTGAGCTGGCCGGCCGTGCTGGGTAACGTTGCCGCTTGTCGCAAGGAGAGCACCATGCCCAACATCCGTCCCCTGTTGTTCACCCTGCTGCCGCTGTTCGCCGGCTGCCAGCTGTTCCAGGTCTATGTTCCGCCAACGCCCGCCACGCCGGCCGTGCGCCTGCAGGGCGAGCTGACCCTGGAACAGGATCGTCTGTTCCTGCGCCCATGCGGCGAGCAGCGCCGCCTGGGCCTGATCAGCGAAAAGACCAGCGAGCTGCGCCGCGACGTCGACACCCTCCTCGCCGACGGCCAAAGCAGCCTGTTCGTCGACCTGCGCGGCTGGCCCCAGGGCAGCACGCAGGCCGATCTGGACGGTGAGATACGTCTGGACCAGGTCTATCGCGTACATGGCGAAGGCCCGGGCTGCGACGAGCCGGGCTTCGATCGTCTGCTGCTGCGCGCCAGCGGTCACGAGCCGGACTGGGCCCTGGGGGTGGGTGAAGAAGGCCTGGTATTGCTGCGGCCCAGCGAAGAGCCCCTGGCCCTGCCTTACCTGGAGGAACAGATGCCCAATGGCAGCCTCAGCCTGAGCAGCGAGGCCAACGGCCAGCGCCTGGAGCTCTGGCTGACGCCCGAGCATTGCGTGGACAGCATGAGCGGCGCGGTGCAGCACCTCAGCGCCGAACTGCGCCTGAACGGCAGCGTGCTTCGCGGCTGCGCCTCCTATGGTGGCGCGCGCAGTCAGTAGCGAGGCACGCCGGCCGGGGTCAGCCTATGCTGAAGACGGACCCAGCCAGTCGGAGACTGCCATGCTGCGCATTGCCCTGAACGGATACGGGCGCATCGGTCGCGCCCTGCTCCGCGCCCTGTTCGAGCGCGGATTGGAAAGCCAGATACACATCGAGGCAATCAACGAGACCGGCGACTTCAAGACCCTCGCTCACCTGACCCGCTTCGACTCCACCTTCGGCCGCTTCAACGGTCATGTGGGCCTGCACGACGACGTGCTGCAGGTGCACGGCCAGTCAATTCGTCTGATCGGCGAAAAGGACATGACCCAGTTGCCCTGGAAGCAACTTGCCGTGGATGTGGTGGTGGACTGTACCGGCAAGGCCAAGAAGCGCGTTGTGGCGGAACAGCACCTGGCAGCAGGCGCCCCGCGCGTGCTGCTCTCGCACCCGCTGGACACGGCCGACCTGACCGTGGTGTATGGCGTCAACCATCACCTGCTGGGCAACCAGCAGATCGTCTCCAATGCCTCCTGTACCACCAACTGCCTGGCGCCGCTGGCTCAGGTGCTGCACACCGCAGTGGGCATCCGCCAGGGGTTGATCACCACGGTGCATGCCTACACCAACGACCAGAACCTGCTCGACAAGACCCACAACGACCTGTACCGGGCGCGCGCCGCGGCACTCTCGATGATCCCCACCAGCACCGGTGCGGCCAAGACCATTGGCCTGGTGATTCCCGAGCTGGACGGCCGTCTGGATGGCATGGCGGTGCGGGTACCGACGGCCAACGTGTCGTTGCTCGACCTGACCTTTTGCAGCGAGCACCCGACCAGCCGCGAGGCAATCAATGACACCCTGCAGAAAGCCTCACGCCAGCTGCCGCTGGGGGTGATGGAGTGCAACGACCTGCCGCTGGTGTCGACGGACTTCAACGGTTATCCGGTGTCCTGCGTGGTCGACCTCAACCACACACGGGTACAGGGCAACGACCTGGTCAAGGTGCTGGCCTGGTACGACAACGAATGGGCCTTCGCCAATCGCCTGCTCGACGTCCTGCTGGCCTGGCTTAAGCCCTAGACCAGGCGACTCAAAGACCGCAACGGGGAATGTCGGGCAAAGCGGCGCCCTGCTCGACGCAGGCGGCCACGCGGTCGATCAGCGGCGCCAGCTCATAGCCCTGCTCGGCCAGCCAGGCCTCGCAGTAATAGCTGGTGGCGTAGCGATCACCACCGTCGCAGAGGATGGTCACCACCGAACCGCGCTCGCCCGCTTCGACCATCTGCCGCGCCGCCAGCAGCGCGCCGACCAGGTTGGTGCCGCTGCTCGCGCCCACCCGCCGGTTCAGGCGCCGCGCCAGGTAGTGCATGGCCGCCAGCGACAGCGCATCCGGCACCTTGCACACCGCATCCAACACCTGCGGCATGAACGAAGGTTCCACCCGCGGCCTGCCGATGCCCTCGATGCGCGAGCCGCAGTCCAGGGTCAGGCCGCGGTCACCGCTGACGTAGCTGTCGAAGAACACCGAGCGCTCGGCGTCGGCACAGAGCACTCGGGTCGCGTGCTGGCGGTAGCGCACATAGCGCCCCAGGGTGGCCAGGGTACCGCCGGTACCGGGGCTGGACACCAGCCAGCTCGGCTCGGGAAAACGCTCATGGCGCATCTGTTGGAAGATCGACTCGGCGATGTTGTTGTTCGCCCGCCAGTCGGTGGCACGCTCGGCGTAGGTGAACTGATCCATGAAGTGGCCATCGCTCTCGCGGGCCAGGCGCACGGATTCCTCATGGATGCGCGTAGGGTCGTCGACCAGGTGGGTCTGGCCGCCGTAGAAGGCGATCTGCGCCAGTTTCTCGCGGGCAGTGGAGGCCGGCACTACGGCGATGAAGGGCAACCCCAGCAGGCGCGCGAAGTAGGCCTCGGAGATGGCCGTGGAGCCGCTGGAAGCCTCGATCACCGGGGCACCAGGCTTGAGCCAGCCATTGCACAGCGCATAGAGGAACAGCGAGCGCGCCAGGCGATGCTTGAGGCTGCCGGTCGGGTGGCTGGATTCGTCCTTGAAGTACAACTCGACACCGGGCAGCCCCGGCAACGCCAGGGGAATCAGGTGGGTGTCGGCGCTGCGCTGGAAGTCCGCTTCGATGATGCGCACGGCCTCGCGGGTCCAGCGGCGGATATCGGTCATCGTCTGCTCCTTAGTCCAGAATGCCCGCCGGTGGCGGGGCAGCGCTGCGCCACTGGCTCAGCGCCACGCCGGCGAACACCAGGGCGGCGGCGGCGTACTGCGTCGTGGTCAGGCTTTCCCCCAGCAGCAGCGCGGCGAAGATCAGGGTGAACACCGGCAGCAGGTTGGTGAAGCCCGATGCCTGGCTGGCCGGCAGGCGGCTGACGCCGAAGTTGTACAGGCCGTAGGCACCAACCGTGACCACCACGCCCAGGTAGATAACCGAACCGACACCGAGCAGGCTGAACTGACTCGGCAACGGCTCGGTGACTAGGGCCAGCGGCAGGAAGAACAGCGAGCCGATGAAGGCCTGCATGGCGGTGAGAATGAACGGCGAGTAACGCTCGGAGAGGAACTTCAGCAGCAGCGTGTAGCAGGTCGCGCAGAGCATGGCGACGAACTCGTAGAAGTTGCCTAGCAGCGGGTTCGGCGCATGGGCATCGGCCTCACCGGCCAGGCTCAGCCAGATGGCGCCGAGGACCGCCAGCAGAAAGCCGGCCCAGGTGCTCAGCGCGATACGCTCGCCCAGAAAGGAGAAGGCGCCCACCGCCACCAGTAGCGGCAACAGCGCGGTGATCATGCCGGCCTGGGTGGCGCTGGTGTGTTGCAGCGCCAGCGCCTCGAAGATGAAGTACAGGCAAGGCTCGCAGGCAGCCAGGGCGAGCAGGTAACGCCAGTCACCCGGGCGATAGTCCAGGTGCCCACGCCAGCGCCAGGCCAGCAGGAACACCAGGCTGCCCAAGGCCATGCGGCCGAAGATCACCCACATCGGCGGCAGCTCGGCAAAGGCGAACTTGAGGGCGATGAACGAACTGCCCCACAGGGCCATGGCCAACACCAGGCACGCCATCGCGAACAACCGTCCCTGCCGGGCCATCGTCACCTCCACACGAAAAGCCCAGTGTAGGTGGCTGGCCTCGGCGCCGATAGGCACAGCGGCGCGGAGAAACTGTGTCGCCTTACTGTTCCCAGGGCTTGCCGCGAGTCTTGGGCTCCAGCGGCAGCTGCTGCAAAACCGCTGCTTTGGCCAGCATATAGGCACTGACCGGCGCGCTGATGAACAGGAACAGACTGATCAGCAACTCATGCAGGCTGAAGCCCTTCTCGCTGAAGGAAAAGAACAGCAGCGAAGCCACCACCATGCCACCAATGCCCAGGGTGGTGGCCTTGGTCGGCCCGTGCAGGCGGGTGAAGTAATCTGGCAGGCGATACAGGCCAATGGCCCCGACCAGAACGAAGCCGCTACCGAGCAGCAGAAACAGACTGATGAGTAACTCCAACCACAGGCTCATTCGATGATGTCTCCACGCAACATGTACTTGGCCAACGCCACGGTGCTGACGAAGCCGAGCACCGCGATCAGCAGGGCGATCTCGAAGAACAGCTCGGTACCACGCCAGATGCCGTAGAGGATGATCAGAGCGATGGCGTTGATGTACAGGGTATCCAGCGCCAGCACCCGGTCCGGCAGGCTGGGGCCCTTGAC
This sequence comes from Aquipseudomonas alcaligenes, assembly GCA_900156135.1. Taxonomy (GTDB): domain Bacteria; phylum Pseudomonadota; class Gammaproteobacteria; order Pseudomonadales; family Pseudomonadaceae; genus Aquipseudomonas; species Aquipseudomonas alcaligenes_D. The sequence continues at coordinate 67,486 of FTMP01000003.1, forward strand.
CAGTCGTGCCACCGCCAGCAGCAGGGCGACTCCCAGCAAGGTCAGACAGAGCGGAATCACGTAGCCGAGCATGGGAAAATCTCCTTCAGCGGCGCCTCGTAGCGCTGCTTGATCTCGTCGACCATGGCCTGTACATCTGGCACATCCAGGCCATGTACCAGCAGGGTGCGGCGGTCCATGCTGAGATCGGCGGCCAGAGAACCTGGCGTCATCGACACCACACTGACCAGGATGCTGATGGCCAGTTCGTTGTCCAGCTCGATCGGTACCTCGACGAAAGCCGGGCGCAGCTCGCCGACCCGCCCAAGGGTCAGGCGGGCCACCTGGAAGTTGGCGACCAGAATGTCGCCAATCACCATCAGCAGGTAGCGCAGCAGCCGCAGTGGTTTCCATGCGCGCGGATGCTCGACCAGCAGCTGGCCCAACAGCAGTGGAATAACGATGGCGAGGAAACCACCCAGCAACCAGTGACCAAGGGCAATCGAATCCACCAGCAGCAGCCAGGTACACAGCAACAGCAGGCTCTGGGCCGGATGGGGCAGGAGTCGCTGCATCATGGTGCGGCCTCCAGAATGATCGAACGGTACAGCGGCAGGTCATGCAGCTGGGCGGCGGCGGCCTGTGCGTAGTCCAGCAGCGGCGCCGCCAGCAGCACCAGCAGCAGCGCGCAGGCCAGCAACAGCAGACAGGCCGCCAGGCGACCACGGTCCAGCTCGGCGCTGTCCAGGCTGCTCAGGCCGACCCGCCAGAACAGCGTACTGCCGGCACGACTCAGGGCCACCAGCACGGTGAGACCACCGAGCAGCAGCACGGCCCACAGCGCCAGCGAAGGCTGTGCCTGCAGCAGCAAGAGCTTGCCGAGGAAGCCGGACAGCGGCGGCAGGCCGATCACGGCGACGGCGCCGAAGAAGAACAGGCCACCGAGCAATGCAGGATTCTGCAGCGCCGGCCCCTGCACCAGGGCGCCGCCCTTGTCGCCGCGCTGGCGGGTGATGAGGTCGGCGAGGAGGAACAGGCCACCCGCCACCCAGGTGCTGTGCAGCAGGTAATAGAGCCCGGCGGCATGCGCCTGCGGTGTACCGCTGGCCACTGCAGCCAGCAACGTACCAGCCGACACCACCACCAGGTAGGCCAGCAGCATCTGCAGGCTGCGCGCCGCCAGCACCCCGACGGCACCCAGCGCCACGGTGGCCAGCGACAACGGCCAGAGCCAGGCCTGGGTCAGGTGGGCCAGCTCGCCGGCGCCCACACCGAACATCAGGGTGGCCAGGCGCAGGATCGCGTAGATGCCGACCTTGGTCATGATCGCAAACAGTGCCGCCACCGGCGCGCTGGCGGCGGCGTAGGCACGCGGCAGCCAGAAGTACAGCGGCAGCAACGCCGCCTTGAGCGCGAACACCAGCAGCAGAAGCAGGCCGGCGGCGGCCAGCAGCGGCACCTGGTCACCACTGGCCTGGGCCACCCGCGCCGACAGGTCGGCCATGTTCAGCGTGCCGCTGGCGCCGTAGACCATGCCCAGGGCGATGAGGAACAGCGCCGACCCGGTCAGATTGAGCACCACGTAGTGCAGCCCCGCCCTCACCCGCTCCGCGCCCTGGCCGTGCAGCAGCAGCGCATAGGAGGCAATCAGCAGGATCTCGAAGAACACGAACAGGTTGAACAGGTCGCCGGTCAGGAAGGCACCGTTGATGCCCAGCAGCTGGAACTGGAACAGCGCATGGAAACGCGGGCCGAGACGGTCGTCGCCGCGCAGCGCATACAGCAGCGCAGCGCTCGCCAGCACCGCGGTGGCCAGCAGCAGCAGGGCGCTGAGGCGGTCGAGCAGCAGAACGATGCCGAACGGCGGCTGCCAGTCACCCAGGGCGTAGACACGCAGCTGGCCGTCGTCCGCCAGCTGCAGCAGGTACAGGCTGAGCGGCAACAGGGCCAGGGTGGCGAACAGCGACAGCGTGCGCTTGAGGCGCTCGTAGGACGGCAGGATGAGCAACAGCGCGCCGGCGAACAGCGGCAGCAGGATGGGCAGGATCGGCCAGTGACTCAAGAAACGCGCTCCTCATCCGGATGCCCCGGCTGCCCATCGACATGGTCATTGCCCAGCTCGGCCAGGCCACGCAGAGCCAGGACCACGACGAAGGCGGTCATGGCGAAGCCGATGACGATGGCGGTGAGTACCAGCGCTTGCGGCAGCGGGTCGGCCGGATTGGCGCTCTGCCCGATCACCGCCACGTCGCCACTCAGGCGCCCCATGGCGAAGAGAAACAGGTTGACCGCATAGGACAGCAGGGTCAGGCCCAGCACTACCGCAAAGGTGCGCCCGCGCAGCAGCAGGTAGACGCCGCTGGCGCTGAGCACACCGAGGGTGACGGCAAACAGCGCTTCCATCAGTGAATCTCCTTGCTCGCGGCAGGCACCAGGCTGAGCTTGCCCAGACGGGTCAGCACCAGCTGGGTGGAACCCACCACCGTGAGGTAGACGCCAAGGTCGAACAGCATGGCGGTGGCCAGTTCGAACTCGCCCACCAGCGGCAGCTCGAAATGACCGAAGGCGCTGGTCAGGAACGGCCGACCGAAGACCCAGCTGCCCAGGCCGGTAAGCGTGGCGATCAGCACGCCGACGCCCGCCATGCGCTGGTAATCGAGCGGCAGGCGCTGCTCGACCCAGGCCACGCCGCTGGCGATGTACTGCAGCGCCAGCGCCACGGCGGTGATCAGGCCGGCGATGAAGCCGCCGCCCGGCAGATTGTGCCCGCGCAGGAAGATGAACACCGAAATCAGCAAGGCCAGCGGCAGCAGCAGGCGCGACAGGGTCATCAGGATCAGCGGGCTCTTCGCCCAGGCCCAGCGCCGGCCCTGCGGATCGCAGGTCGGGTTGTGCAGGCGCAGGCCGTCGAGCATCGCCAGGATGCCCACCGCGGCGATGGCCAGCACGGTGATCTCGCCCAGGGTATCGAAGCCGCGGAAGTCCACCAGAATCACGTTGACTACGTTGGTCCCGCCACCACCGCTGACGCTGTTGGCCAGGAAGAACGGGGCAAGTCCTGCATAGGGTCGGGTCAGCACCACATACACCAGCAGCGCCACCATCACCCCGCAGCCGCCGGCCACGACAACATCGCGCAGGCCACGCAGGCTGGAGCTCTCGCTCGGGGTGCGCGAGGGCAGGTAGAACAGCGCCAGCATCAGCAGGATGATGGTCACCACCTCGACCACCAGCTGGGTCAGTGCCAGGTCAGGCGCGGAGAAGCGGGCGAAGGCCAGCGCCACCAGCATGCCGCCGACGCCGAGGATCAGCAGCGCCACCAGGCGCTGGCGATGGAACACGGCAGTGAGCAGACCGCTCGCCGCCAGCACTAGCAGGCCGAGCATGGTGATGCCATCGAGCGGACTGAGGCCGCGGCTGCCAGTCAGCTGCGGTAGCGGCGCCAGGGCCGTAGCCACCAGCACCAGTGCAGCAATCAGCAGGAAGCTCAGGTAACGCTGCAGCGAACCATTCTCCAAACGCCCGGTCAGCCAGGACGCCAGGCGCACCAGATTCTGCACCTGGCGCTCGAAGACCATTCGGGCGTCCACTTCCGGCAGCCCGGCATACCAGCGGAACAGTGGCTGGCGGCCGACGTAGACCAGAATACCCCCGATCAGCGCGACGCAGCTCATCGCCAACGGCAGATTGAAGCCGTGCCAGATCGCCAGGCTGTACTCCGGTAGCATGCCACCCAGGCTGGCCTTGGCCGCTACCGCCAACAGCGGCGCGACGGTATAGGCCGGTAGCATGCCGACCAGCAGGCAGAGGAACACCAGGATCTCCACCGGAATCTTCATATAGCGCGGCGGCTCGTGGGGCGGGTACTTGGGCAGGTTGACCGGCTCGCCATTGAAGAACACGTCATGGATGAAACGCAGCGAATAGGCCACCGAGAACACCCCGGCAAGGGTCGCAGCAGCCGGAATGACCCAGCTGAAACTGCCCAGCAGCTGTTGCTGCAGGGTCTCGCCGAAGAACATCTCCTTGCTCAGGAAACCGTTGAGCAGCGGCACCCCGGCCATGGCCGAAGACGCCACCATGGCCAGCACGGCAGTGTGTGGCAGGTACTTCCACATGCCGTTGATGCGCCGCATGTCGCGGCTGCCGGTCTCGTGATCGATGATCCCGGCTGCCATGAACAGCGAGGCCTTGAAAGTGGCATGGTTGATGATATGGAACACGGCCGCAACGTTCGACAGCGGCGTGTCCAACCCCAGCAACAGCACGATCAGGCCCAGGTGGCTGATGGTGGAGAACGCCAGCAGGCCCTTGAGATCGTGCTGGAACAGCGCCATGCCGGCGCCGACCAGCAGGGTCGTCAGACCGGTGAGGCTGACCAGATAGAACCACAGCTCGGAGTCGGCCAGCGCAGGATAGAGGCGCGCCAGCAGAAAAACCCCGGCCTTGACCATAGTCGCCGAGTGCAGGTAAGCCGAAACCGGAGTCGGCGCCGCCATCGCGTGGGGCAGCCAGAAATGGAAGGGAAACTGCGCCGACTTGGTAAAAGCCCCCAGCAGCACCAGCACCAGCACCACGGGATACAGCGCGTGGGCGCGGATCACATCCCCTGCCGCCAGTACCACGCTCAACTCGAAGCTGCCAACGATATGACCAATCAACAGGATGCCGGCCAACAGCGCCAGGCCTCCGCCTCCGGTCACGGCCAGGGCCATGCGCGCGCCCTTGCGCGCATCGCTGCGCTTGCCCCAGAAGCCGATCAACAGGAACGACGACAGGCTGGTCAGCTCCCAGAACGTCAGTAGCAACAGCAGGTTTTCCGAGAGCACCACACCGAGCATGGCGCCCATGAACAGCAGCAGATAAGCGAAGAAGCGGCCAATGGCCTCACGCTCGGACAGGTAATAGCGGGCGTACAGAATGACCAGCAGGCCGATCCCGAGGATCAGCAGCGCAAACAGCAGGGCTAGGCCATCCAGACGCAGCGACAGGTTGAAGCCGAGCTGCGTCAACCAGGGCTGCGAAACCAGCAACAGCTCACCGGCGAAGACCCGTGGCGCCAGCCACAGCAGGATGCCCAGCGCCAACAGCGGCGCCGCCGCAGTGGCCAGGCTGCAGGCCAGCCGACCGTGACGCTCGAACAGGATGGGAAGCAAGGCGCCGAGGAACGGCAATCCGACGATGAGCAGTAGCTCCATGAATCTCCCCTATCCTGACCCCGGCCTGACGGCCCGGGCAAATCGTCTATCTCCTCGCGCGGCAGAGCCTCGTTGGCGAAGGGCCTGGAACGATTATCCATAACTATCAGGGACAAGTCATAGATAAATTATTACATTATGCTGACAACCAACCGCTCCCCACCAATGCCCGTTCGGCGTCCAGGTCAAGAATTGGTTGACTGCCCTCCCCATGCAAAACGGCATGGCCAGCGGGCCTCAGGACGCGAGAAGCGTGGTCGGTTTAGCCTGGCGCCGGCGAGGGCAATCAAATGGAGGATCAAGGCCCGGAGCCCACTCACGAGATCAATGGGTTACGCGACTGGTTCCGTCCACCGTCATGATGCGAACCCGCTCACCCACCCGGAAAATCTCGTTCTCCTGCACGGCCTGGACGTAGGCACGCAGGCTGCCGTCATCTTCGCGCACGGTAATCTCCACGCCCTGAGTGCGAGTCAGCCCCTCCTCGGCGGCGGCCCCCAGCAGGCCACCTGCCACGGCGCCAATCACAGCCGCCACGGCCGATCCGCGTCCGCCACCAACACCGCTGCCGGCCACGCCGCCGATGACCGCCCCAGCACCCGCACCAATCGGGGTCTTGGTCCCTTCGATCTGCACCGGTCGCAGCATCTCGATGGTGCCCATGCGTACGGTCTGCACCTTGCGCGCCTCATCGCGACTATAGGTGTCGCCGGTCAGGCTTGACGCGCAACCACCCAGAGTCAGGCTGAGGGCAACGAAAACGGCAGTGAACAGCTTGGAATGGCGCATCGGGTTATCTCCAGTTTGAGCGATGAATATTAGACAGCGAGCCCTGCCAACTGTCACTCGCGAGGGACGATTTCCATCAGCACGCGACAGTATAGAGACGGGGTGCGACATCCGGCCCGCTATACACTCTACTGATCCGCGGGCAGGATCGGAGTAATCGTCTTGAGAGACCGCCATGGACTACTTCATCGTCGCCATCACCACGATCGCCGGGTTGTACTTCCACTGGTGGCTATACGTACGTATCCGCCGCTGGATGGAACGCGACCTGGCGCTGTCCATGGCCGCCGGCGACCCGGCCATGCAGGACTACATGCTGCAGCGCCTGGCAGAGGCCAAGGCTAGCGGCATCCGCCGAGGACAACTGGAGGACTGGCTGCATCAGGCCGCATGTGAGTACCTGCAGCGACGCCACTAAGCACGAGCCACACGCCACAGGCGCGCCAGGTCGCAGGCACGGGCCTCCAGCTCGGCAGCCGTCCCGGCCATGGCTAGCTCCAGGCTTTGCGGACCAGGACTGAGGGCAAAGGCAGCATCGATTCCCGCCGAGTAAAGCGCCTGGTAACCAACACCCAGGCTGCCCGCCAGCGCCAGCACCGGGACACCCGCCGCATGCGCCAGGCGCGCCACCCCTACGGGCGTCTTGCCATGCAGACTCTGCGCGTCCAACCGCCCCTCTCCGGTGATCAACAGATCGGCGCCCTGCAGCGCGGACGGCAGGCCGGCGAGCTCGGCAACCAGTTCGATACCGGGCCGAAAGCGTGCCCCCAGAAAAGCCTTTGCGGCGAAACCAAGCCCACCCGCGGCGCCGACGCCTGGATAACTGGCGTGATCGACGCCGACGGTGGCGGCGGTGACCCGCGCAAAATGCGCCAGCGCGGCATCCAGTAGCTCGATCTGTTGCTCGCCAGCGCCCTTCTGCGGGCCGAACACCCGGGAGGCTCCACGTGCACCGCAGAGCGGATTGTCGACATCGGCGGCGATCAGCAGCTCGGTGTCCTGCACACGCGGGTCAAGGCCGGAAGCATCAATGCGCGACAGCCCGGCCAGCGCCAGACCACCAGGGCCAAGATCATGTCCGGCAGTGTCCAGCAGGCGCACCCCGAGGGCCTGCAGCAGGCCGGCGCCACCATCATTGGTGGCGCTGCCACCAAGGCCGAGAATGATGCGCTGCGCCCCCGCATCCAGCGCCGCTCGGATCAGCTCACCGGTGCCGTAGCTGCTGGTACGGGTGGCATCGCGTTGTTCGGGCGGCACCAGATGCAGTCCGCTGGCCGCCGCCATCTCCAGCACCGCGCAGTTCTCCTCACCCAGCCAGCCCCAGTGGGCCAGAACCACCGCACCCAGTGGCCCTTGCACGGGTGACTCACGGCGTTCGCCATGGCAGGCGGCCAGCACGGCATCGACGGTACCTTCGCCGCCATCGGCCATCGGGCAAAGTACACATGTCGCGTCGGGGAAAACCTGCAGCCAACCGCGCGCGATGGCAGAAGCCACTTCGGCGGCGGCAAGACTCTCCTTGAAGGAGTCGGGTGCGATGACGACCTTCACGTCGTGCTCAGGGCGCCAAACGCTCGCGCAACCAGACATCCCCCTGCAGCCGGTAATTGAGGCGATCATGCAGACGGCTGGGACGCCCCTGCCAGAACTCGATGCGCTCGGCCAGCAGGCGATAGCCACCCCAGTGCGGCGGGCACTCCGGGGCACGATCAAGGAAGCGCCGCTCGGTATCGGCCAGCAATTCCTGCAATTCCTCACGGTCCTTGATCACCCGGCTCTGCGGCGATGCCCAGGCGCCCAGGCGGCTGCCCAGCGGGCGCACCTGGAAGTAGGCATCCGACTCCTGTGCCGACACCTTCTCTACCCGCCCTTCGATGCGCACCTGGCGCTCCAGGCTGGGCCAGAAGAAGGTCATGGCGGCGAAGGGCCGCGCGACGAGTTGCTGGCCCTTGGCGCTGTCATAGTTACTGAAGAAGGTGAAGCCACGCTCATCCAATCCCTTGAGCAGCAATACCCGGCAATGCGGCCGCCCCTCCTCATCGACAGTGGCGAGGGTCATGGCATTGGGTTCGACCGGCAGTTGCTCGGTCTTGACCGCGTCGTCGAACCAACGGCGGAACAGAGCGAAGGGCTCGGACGGGGCCTGGGCTTCGTCGAGTCCGTCGCGGGTATAGTCGCGACGCATATCGGCAAGGGTCTGGGTCATGCGCACATCCTCTTCCAATGATGTCGCGAGCTTACTGGGCCTTGTCCTTTTTCTTTTGATCTGCGGCAACCTGAGCTACCGGCAGATTGGCGGTGCCTGCCGGGGCCGGCTGGTTGTACTTGGCCAGCAGCGCCACCAGAGTCGGTTTCGGCGTCAGGACGATTTCCACGCGACGGTTCAGGGCACGACCGGCATTGCTGTCGTTGGCGGCACGCGGCATGTCCGAGCCGACCCCCTTGAGCAGCAGGCGGTCACGCTGCAGGCCGCTCAGGCGGAAGATCGAGGCGACGGCCTTGGCGCGATCCTCGCTGAGCTTGAAGTTGGCGTCCAGCTGGCCGCGGCTGTCGGCATGACCGAGGATCAGCACGCCGGTGCGCGGGTCCTTCTCGAGGATCTTGGCCACCTTGGTGAACGGGCCGAGCACCGCCGGCATCAGCATGCTCGGGCGGTCCGGGTTGAACGAGCTGTCCACCGGGGCAGTCACGACCAGTACGTTCTGGCGACGCTCCAGCTCCATCTTGCTACCGCTGAGGGCCTCTTTCAGGCGCGGTTCGTACTCGTCCAGCCAGGCGTTGGTGACTTCATGGTTGATCTTCGGCGGCGCCTTCTTGTTGGCGGCTGCCACCGGCTTCTCACTGTCGCCGAAAGGCCACCAACTGCTGTCAGCCCCCTCCTTCTTATCGGTGTTGGCGCAGGCGGCGAGGCTCAGGCAGCAGAGCAGGACGAGTGTTTTCTTATGCATGGTCAGATCTTCCCCCAAGCAAGTTACAGGCAACGGCCCAGCGTTCGCGCCAGTTTCTGCGCGCGCGGGTCCATGAGTACATATGGTCCGAGACTATTGGTGACGAAGCCGAAAGCGACGTCGTGGTCAGGGTCGGCAAAACCGACCGAGCCGCCCGCCCCCGGGTGCCCGAAAGCCTTCGGGCCAAGGCCATAGGTGGCATTGGCCACGTCCGGCTGGTCGAGCATGCAGCCCAGCCCCAGACGGGTGGCGGTCAACAGGGTGCGGTCTTCGCCGCAGGCGTGTTCGCGGGTCATCTCGCCAAGCAGCTCCGGCTCCAGCAGGCGGCCATCCAGCAGGGCTGCGTAGAAGCCGGCAAGCGCACGGGCATTGCCATGGCCATTGGCCGCCGGCTGTTGCATGCGCCGCCATTCCGGCTTGTTGGTACTGGTGAGAATAGACGGCGGATTGGCGAAGGCACAGGTGGTCAGTGATGACGGCTCGCTCATCATGCATTTGAGCAGGCGCTGGGCGGCGGCATCGCCCATGTCGCCCTTCTTGCGGGCGATGTGGGCGACACGCGGGAAATCCTCGTCGGCCAGGCCAACGTGGAAGTCGAGTCCCAGCGGCCGAGCAATGCGCGCGACGATGGATTCGCCCGGCCCGCGGCCGTCGGCCCGGCGCAACAACTCGCCGACCAGCCAGCCATAGGTGATCGGTGAATAGCCATGGGTCTCGCCCGGCGTCCACCAGGGATGCTCCGCAGCCAGGGCGCTGGTCATCTGCGCCCAGTCGTACAGCGCTTCGGCCGGCAGCGGCGCGTGCAGGGCCGGCAGGCCGGCGCGATGGCAGAGCAGCTGGCGCAGGGTCACGCGTTCCTTGCCGGCGGCGGCGAACTCCGGCCACCAGCGGGCCACGGGGGCGTCCAGCTCGAGCTTGCCCTGCTCCACCAGCTGCAGGGCGGCAACGGCGGCGAAGGTCTTGGTGCAGGAGAACAGGTTGAGGATGGTGTCGCTGTGCCAGGCCTGCGCACCGTCCTTATCGGCAGTACCGGCCCAGATATCGACGACGGTCTCGCCGCCGACCTGCACGCACAGGGCAGCACCTCGTTCCTGCGGATCGTCGAACAGTTCGGCGAAGGCGTCTTTCAGCGCCTCGAAGCGCAGGTCGAAATAACCCTGAATCTGCAACCTGATACTCCTCGGTCAGAATGGCGGGCATTGTTCCAGCCCCGGCCGGTCATGTGAATCCTGGCATCTCGCTCAGGTCACTCGGTCAGACCAACGGTCTGCCTGACGGGCCGGGTCCTGGCGGTTTCAGGGCTTGGCGGGCGCCTGCGCAGCCTTCGGCAGCCATTGTGCCGGCACTGCCAGGTTGGCCTTGCGCACCGCTTCGACGAAACCCTGCCAAGGCCGGTCGGTGATGGCGACCAGGCCGAAGTGACCGTTCTCGCCATCAAGCAGGCGGCCGCTGGCGGGCTGATCGAGGTACTGGAACCAGTGCACGCCGACGATCGCCGGCTCCTCCAGGGCCCTGGCCAGGAAGTGGGCATAGGCCGGACCACGCTCCTCTTCCTTGTAGGTCTCGGCCACGCCGCCCCAGAACGGGCCGCGGTCGCGCGAGCCGAAGTGGAACTCGGTGACCAGCACCGGCTTGTCCAGCGCCCGCAGGGTGGCAAAGTCGTAGCCGTGCTGCGGCTCACGCACGTAGAAGTTGAAGCTGAGCACGTCGCAGTGGCGTGCGCAGGCCTCGATAGCCTCCGGCGTGGCGATGGCGAAACGGCCGCCGAGCAGCATATGGTTGGGCGCGTGCCATTTCAGCGAGTCGGCGATGGTCTTGAAGTAGGTCTCGGCGAACAGCTGCTGGAAGCTCTGCAGGTCCTTTTCGATCTGCGGGAACTCGGCGCTCGGCAACGGCGCCTCGAAGCCCGGGTCCTCCATCAGCTCCCAGGCTTTGAGCTCGATGCCCCAGGCCTTGGACAGGCCGCTCTGGTTGCGATACTTGTCGCGCAGCTGCTTGAGGAAGGCACGTTTGGCCGGCACATCGGTGGTCAGGCGCAGGGTGCCGTAAGCCAGGGCATAACGCGCTTTCGGGTCAGTGCCGGGCGCGGCCCAGGCCAGTTCGTTGTCGGCGAAGAAGCCGAGTAGCCAGGGGTCGTCACGGCGGTCGCGGGTGGCGATGGCGATGGCGCGCTCTGCGGCCATGGCGAAACGCGGGTCAAACGGGTCGGGCATGCCACCCCACCAGTCATGGCCGGTGCTGATGGTGGCGTAGTCCCCGGAGATCGACAGCGGAATGCTGTAGGGCATGCGCTTGGCCGCGCCCAGGGTATCGTCGCTCCAGTTGCCGAGGCTGTTGAAACCCCATGCCTGCAGGCGGTCGAGGGCATGCTGGGTCCAACGTTCGGCATCGAACCCAGGCGGCGGGCAGGACACTGCCTCGGCCGGCGCCGGGGTGGCGGCCAGCGGCGTGGGAGCCACGGGGCACGGCTGCGCATGGCTGCGCTGCAGGTTGGCGCGGTAGAAGTCGAACCAGCGCCCATGATCGAAGGCACGGCCGCGACTGGCGCCGCTGTCGCTGCGGCTGTCACGCTTGCCGTAGTAGGCGGCCAGTGGCTCGCCGTCCTTGGGCAGTGCGCTGAACATGCTCTCGCGGCCTTCGACGTAGGTCTGGCTCTGCCAGGCACTGACCGCATTGACGCCGAGGGAATAGAAGGGATTGCCCTCCGGAGTGACCAGATACCAGCGGCCATCGCGCTTTTCGCTGCGGAAAAAGCCGCTGGCCTCGAAACTCGGCCCGCCCAGCCAGCCGCCGAACTTGTCCTGCTGCGGGCGCTCGGCCAGCCAGGTCTTGAGCTGCTCGGCCTCGCGTGCCGCGCCGTCACGCAGCTGCTGGTCCTTGCTCACCTTCTCCGGCCACTGGCCACGGCTGTACTGGCCGAAGGCATCGATGATGCCGGTGTAGACGGCCTTCTGTGCGGCATCACCGGCCTGTACGCCAAAGCGACCGAGCAGGATGCTCTGCGCGGCATCCGGCTTGCTCATGCTCAGGGTCACGGCACTGACCTGGGTCACGCTCAGCTCGCCTTCCACGGTGTCGGCCAGCAACACGCGCTGGCCGTCCACGGTCACCGGCATCGGCGGCGCGGCACGCATACCCTGGACCCGCGGCGAGGTGGCGGCGAGCGGTACCAGCAGAGTCTGCGCCGGTCCGGCCGGCAACGCGATGCGGCTGGTCAGCTGCTTGCCGTCGCGACTCTCGATATGCACTTCCAGGGTGATGGCCCAGTCCATGGCGTTCTGCAGGCGCAGACTCATGGCACCGGCCTGCGACCAGTCCCAGTCGCCGGTCTGCGGACTCAGGCGCAGGCTGGGGTTATCGGCGGCATTGAAGGTGTAGCGACGCAGCACCTCGCCTTCGGGGGTGGCCTCGGCGGTCAGCTCGGGAAAGCTGGCGGCCTGACTCTCGACCTTCACCACATCGGTGGGCTTGATGAAACTGAACAGCGTCTGCTGGCCCTCGGGTGCGGCCACAGCAGGCGCGGCGAGATGGAGGGCAAGGACGAGGGGAATATAACGGCGAATCATCGAACTGGTACTCCGGAAGATGGCCAAGTAGACACCAGGCGGGCCTGCCATTGCCACCCCGGAACGTCTTAGTCGGGCGCTTCGGCAAGCTCCAGCAGGCACTCGACCCAGGCCTGCAGACGCGCTCTGGCGCGCAACGCACCATCAGCGCCGGCGCCCTGCCCGGCCGCCAGCAGGCGCTGCGCCGCCGCCTGCAGCGCACGGGCAAAGGCTGGCGCATCGCCCTGCCAGCTCACCACCTCGTGCAACAACCCCAGCTCGGCGGCGCGCTGCGCGTTACCGAGCTGTTCCGGCTGATCAGTAATCAGCAGCAGAATCGGCCGGCCATAGACCTGGGCAACGGACAGCGCCGCCATGCCGGGTGCCGAGACGATCAAGGCACTGCTTGCCGCTGCCTCGACCCACTGCGGATCGCGCGCCAGCCAGCCAGGACGCCCGGCATAGCCCTCGCCGACCCGCAGACTGTCGAGCCCGGCTGCCGCCAACCCCTGCTCCAACCCTTCGGCCAGCTGCGGGTCACGAAAGTGCGGATTGAGGTACACGGCCGCACGCGCGCCCTGCGTGGTCGCCCAGCTCGCCGCCAGGGCCACCGGCGTCGGCAGGTTGAAGCTGCCCGGCGCCGTGCACTGCGCCTCCGCATAGGCGAAGTCGTGCTGCAGACGCGCCCGCGCCCGCCCCAGTTCGAAACCGATGGCCGCGGCAAACGCCCGCGCCAGCCAGTGCGGCAGGCGCCCGTGGAAATTGCCCTGCAGCGCGTGGCGCAGGCTGGCGCCATACACATGCACCACCTTGCGCCGCCAGCCGGGCAGGCAGCCCATCACCAGCAGCGCCGGGTGAAAAGAGTCGTTGACCAGCAGATCGACGTCAGCCATCAGCCGCCGCAGACGCCAGATATCGCGCAGCATGTGCCGGGGATCGAACAGGTAGCGCGCGACGTTGCGGTCGGTGGCCGCGCGCTGCATGTTCTGCTGCGCATCGAACTGCACCGCGTAGTGCCGCGACAGCACCTCGGCGGCAATGCCGAACTCGCCAAGGAAAGTCGCGCCCTCGTCCGACGTGGTCAGCACCCGCACCTCGGCGCCACGCTCGATCAGGGCACGACTCAGCAGCTGGGCACGCATCAGGTGGCCACGCGCATCGGCGGTGGCCAGGTAGAGAATCCGCGGTTTCATTCGACGAAACGCGCCCTCAGCCGTAGCCACACGCCGGCCAGGTACATGCCGATTGCACCGCTGACGCCGAAGGAGCGGTCTACCGCCCGCGCCTCGGCCAGCAGACGCTGCAGATGGGGCATCTCCGCCTCGCTGACACTGAGGCTCAGGGTGCGCATGCACAGCCGCACATGCTTGCCCTCGTCATGCAGCACGCGGGTGAGCAGCGGTTGCAGCGAATGGTCGGCGGGCAGCACCGCGCGATGACGGGTCAGCACCCGCTCGGCCATCTGCTCGGCACACAGGCCGATGGCGTAGGCCGGCACCAGCACACCCTGCTGGAAATGTGGCGCATAGCGCCGGGCGATACGCTGCCAGCGGCCGATCTTGGCGCGACTGAGCCAGTCCGGCCGCAGTTCGGCCGGTGGCTGCATGCCGCGCTCGCGCATGGCGGCGGCAAACAGCTCGCTGTGTTCCTGCTCTTCGCGCAGGTGCTGGTCGACCTGGCGCTGCAGCCAGGCCGGCGCGGTCGGCATCAGCTCGTGCTGCAGGGTCTTCTCGGTGGCTTCCTCGCCGATCAGGTAGACGCGCAGCAACAGCAGTTCGCCGGCCCGACTGGCGTGCAACTGACGCAGAGCCGCGCGCTTGATGCGGTCGACCAGCCAGGCTTGCAGGCGCGGCCAGCCGCGCAGGCGTGGCGCGGCAAAAGCCGCCAGGTGCACGACGGTCATGGGCTGGTGTGCTGCTGGCCGCTGAGCACCAGGCCGATGAAGCTGTCCTGCAGGAAAGCCTGGGCTGCCGTGCCGGCTTGCGGATAGTCGACCTGCTGACCACGGAAACTCAGGTAGCCCTTGCCGTCACGTGCGCCGAGCAGCAGCTTGTCATGCTTGGCAAAACCCGCCTCGCGCAGCGGCTGCAGCAGTTCGACCTGCTCCATGCCGAACAGAAACAGGTCGCGCTGGATCACCGAGAGTGGCAGACGGCTGCGCAGGGCCTGCAGCTCCAGGGTCCAGTCGCCGTGCTGCAGCGCCTTGGCCAGATCGGCGTGACCACGCGGCACATGCAGGCTCGCGCGCACCGCCGGCAACGCGGCCTTGCCCAGCCCCAGAGCGATGGTGATATCCGAGTACTCCGCCTTGGCAGCTTCGACCCGGTTGTCGCGCACCTGGACGAATTGCTTGGCCAGCTTGGCCGCTGTGGAAGGCGAGGCCAGCGTGCGCAGCGCTTGCTCATGGGTGAGCAGCACCTGGCGCTGGCCATCGACCTCGGCCTCGACGCGCAGGGCGTCCAGCTTCACCTCGGACAGGTCGCCCGGCACCGGCGCATGGGCATGCACACTGGTACTCCAGTCCTGGCCGTCCTTGCTGACCAGCAGGTGCAGGCTGACCGGCACCAGGCGGCCGTCGGCGGCCCTGGCCTGGCCGTGCAGCAGCACGTCGCCGATGACCGCGTCGTCGGCATAGTCCTGGGTGTTGCGGAACAGGATGGTGCCGGCGGCACGGTCCAGCTCGACGCGGCTGTGCGCATCATCCAGGGCGATGCGGTTACAGTCGCTGAGCACGCCCAGCGGGCAGCCACTGGTGCTGGCGAAGACATACACGCCACGCTCGCTGAATGCCTCGGCCTGGGCCACTCCGGCGCCCAGCAAAAAGGCCAGCAGTGCACTGCGCGGTAGCCATTTCGACGCTTCCATGGTCGCTCCTCAGTGAATTGCGGGCTTGTGGTAGGACAGCGCCTGGGCATCGGCCTCGGCCTTGCCCAGCGTATTGATCCCCAGGCCACGGGCCAGGGCGCCGCACATGTCGATGGCGGAGAAGGCGGCAATCAGGCCCATGGCGCCGAGCCGGCGCAATCCGCGCACGGGTGGCAGGTCCTGCTGGTTGAGCGCTCGCAGGCTATAACCCAGGCGGGCAAACAGGATGCACAGCGGTGCCAGCGGGCCGCTGCGCGCGAACCAGTGCAGCCGGGCCGGCAGGTAGGCCTGCACCAGGTAGGGCGTCAGACCGACCGAGTCCTGGCCGCGCATCCAGCGCAGCTTGACGGCCTCAGCGCGGCTGTCCGGCAGGCGGTGCTCGGTATGCGCCGCGGCGGCGTAATGCAGCACGATGCCGGCGGCCTGCAGGCGCAGGCCGAGGACCTGGCAGTGGGCGCGATAGACACCGTCCAGCGCCTGGTAGGCATGCTCGGCGAACACCTCGCGGCGGAACACCACATTGTTGGCGTAGAAGTTACGGGTGGCGCCGGCCTGCAGCGGGCTGGGGAAATACATGAAATCGATGGTGGTCAGCGCCGTGCCGGCTAGGCTGCTGCTGTAGCTGGTACGCCCGGCCACCACGGCCGGCGGCTGCTCGGCGCACAGCGGCAACAGCAGCTGTTCGAGCCAGTCGACGGCGGGAATGCAGTCGGCATCGGCGAACACCACGTGATCGCAGCGCGCTGCATCGGTGGCGGCGAAGCCGAGATTCTTCGCCGCGTAGTAGCCGGTGCTGGCGTCGATCAGGACGAACTGCAGGGGCAGTCCAGAGCTGCGCCGCAACTCAGCGCAGACCGGCTCGGGCAGGCCATCGTGGGTCACCACCACCTGGGCCAGGCGGTTCAGCGCCAGGCTCTGGCCCTTGAAGTGCTCGAACAGACGCGCGAGGCTACCGGCCACCTTGGCCAGGTCGGCGCCACCGCGCAGGTTGTTGGTTTCCAGTACCAGGGCCGTGCGTGTGGCCAGATCATGCAGGTTCATCCTTGCCCCTCGGTTCATCCATGAGCGATGGCGCTAGCTTAGCAGGCCACCCTGCGCGCCGATTTGCGCCAGCGCACGCCAGCGATCACCGGCTGCCCGGATCGACGCGCAGCCGATATCGAGCCCTCGTCTAGACGGTGCCGCCCTTGATCCGGTCGAGCAGACGATCCGGCAGCAGGCGATTGAGCACGCGGAACAGCTTGGCCGGCACCGTCACCGGATAGCGGGTGCGCGGCACGCGACTATCCAGCGCCTGCAGCACCGCCTCGGCCACCGCCTCCGCCGGCAGGGTGTATTTCACCGCCGCGCCCTCCTTGGCCAGGCGCTCCTCCATCAGCGCATAGCTGGAGACGTGGGCGCCACGGCTGGTATCCACGTGCTTGCGCAGGGCCAGCAGGCTGTTGGCGCGGAAGCGCGCGATGATCGGCCCTGGCTCGATCAGCACAGCCTCGATGCCGCTGCCAGCCAGCTCCAGACGCAGGGTATCGACCATTCCTTCCATGGCGAACTTGGAGGCGTTGTAGGCACCACGCAACGGCAACGCCGCATAGCCGAGCACCGAACTGTTGAACAGGATGCGACCGTGGCCCTGGCGGCGCATGACCGGCAGCACCGCACTCGTGAGCTCGATGGGGCCGAACAGATTGCTCTCGAACTGCTCACGCCAGGCCGCACGCGGCAAGTCCTCGATGGCGCCGGGCTGGCCGTAGCCGGCGTTGTTGAACAGTGCATCGAGGGTGCCGCCGCTGTGCTCCAGCACCCAGGCCAGGGCCGTGACGATACTGGCGGAGTCGTCCAGGTCCAGGAGCACCGCCTCGAAGCCTTCGGCCTGCAGACGGGCGACGTCCGCCGCCTTGCGCGCACTGGCAAAAACGCGCCAGCCAGCGGCGCGGCAGGCCAGCGCCGTAGCGTGGCCGATTCCCGTGGAACAACCGGTGATCAGGATGGTGCGCATGGGCCAACTCCCTGGCAGATGAATGAGGTCAGGCGATTTCGCGACGGAACGGCGGCAGGGCATTGAGGATGGCCTTGCCATAACGCTGGGTCACCACGCGGCGGTCCAGCAGGGTGATGGTGCCGCGGTCGGCCTCGGTACGTAGCAGGCGGCCGCAGGCCTGGATCAGGCGCAGCGAGGCGTCGGGCACGGCAATTTCCATGAACGGATTGCCGCCGCGTGCCTCGATCCACTCGGCCAGCGCCGCCTCCACCGGGTCGTCCGGCACGGCGAAGGGAATCTTGGCGATCACCACGTGCTCGCAGTAGGCACCGGGCAGGTCGACACCCTCGGCGAAGCTGGCCAGGCCGAACAGCACGCTCTCTTCGCCGTCGTCGACCCGCGCCTTGTGCTTGTTCAGGGTCTCCTGCTTGGACAGGTTGCCCTGGATCAGCACGCGCTTGCGCCAGTCGCGGTCGAGGCCGTCGAACACGTCCTGCATCTGCTTGCGCGAGGAGAACAGCACCAGGGTGCCACGCGCGCCCTTCACCAGTTCCGGCAGGTCGCGAATGATAGCGGCGGTGTGGGCGGCGGCGTCACGCGGGTCGGCCTTGAGGTCCGGCACCCGCAGCACGCCAGCGTCGGCATGATGGAACGGGCTGGGTACTACGGCGGTCACAGCCGCCTTGGGCAGGCCGGAGCGCATGCGGAAACGGTCGAAGGTCCCCAGCGCGGTCAGGGTGGCCGAGGTCACCAGGGCGCCGTAGGCGACGTTCCACAGATTGCGGCGCAGGGTCTCGGCGGCCAGGATCGGGCTGGCGTTGACCTCGATATCGAAAGCCGCGCCGCTCTCGGCCAGAGTAAGCCAGCGCGCCATCGGCGGGCTGTCTTCCGGGTCTTCAATGGTGAACGCGGTCCACAGCTCCCAGTTGCCCTGGGCGCGGGACAGCAGGCTGCCGAACAGCGGGTACCACTCCTCCGCCTGATGACTGGCGAGGCCAATACTGCTGCCCTCGTCGTCCATCGCCTGCTTGAGCAGCTCGGTGAGGCGGGTGAAAACGTCGGTAAGCTTGGCGAAGCCTTTCTTCAGCTCGATGCCCAGCTCGCGCAGATGCTCCGGCACCAGGCCGCCCTCGAAACGATGGCGCGGCCGCTCGCGGCCCTCCATGTCTTCACCGGCGCGGAAATCGGCCAACTGTTCGCAGGCGCTGAACATGAACTGCTGCTGGGTACGCAGCTCGCGCGCCTGTTCGGGCACCTGCTCGATCAGCCGGCCGAGGTCGCCGGGCAACGGATGCTGGGCCAGCAGCTTGGTCAGGTTCTTCTCCACCTGGCCGAGCCAGTCGGCGGTGCTGCGCAGGCGGGTGAAATGGGCGAAGTGGCCGATGGCCTTGTCCGGCAGGTGATGACCCTCGTCGAACACGTAGATGGTTTCGCGCGGGTCCGGCAGCACAGCGCCGCCACCCAGGGCCAGGTCGGCCAGGACCATGTCGTGGTTGGTGACGATCACGTCGACCTTGGTCATGCCCTCGCGCGCTTTGTAGAAGGCACACTGCTGGAAATTCGGGCAGTGGCGGTTGGTGCACTGGCTGTGATCGGTGGTCAGGGTACTCCAGACCTGGTCTTCCAGCTCCTCGGGCCAGCTGTCGCGGTCACCGTCCCAGCGGTTGCCGGCCAGCTTCTCGATCATCTTGCTGTAGAGCTTCTGGCTCTGCTCATCGACATCGATGCGAAAGCCTTCCTCCTCGAACATCTGTGCGGTGGCGCTCTGCGCCTGGCCTTCCTGCAACAGCATGTCCAGCTTGGACAAGCACAGGTAGCGGCCACGACCCTTGGCCAGGGCGAAGCTGAACTGCAGGCCAGCGTTGCGCATCAGGTCCGGCAAGTCCTTGTGGACGATCTGCTCCTGCAGCGCCACGGTTGCGGTGGCAATAACCAGGCGCTTGCCAGCGGCCTTGGCAGAAGGGATGGCGGCCAGACTGTAGGCCACCGTCTTGCCGGTACCGGTACCGGCCTCCACCGCCACTACGGCGGGTTCGCCGTCGCGCTGGCCTTCGTCGTTGGTCTTGATCGCGCCGAGCACCTTGGCCACTTCGGCAATCATCAGGCGCTGGCCATAGCGTGCCTTAAGCCCCTTGGCTTCGAGGAAACGGCTGTAGGCGCCCTGGATCTGGGACTTGAGTTCGGAACTGAGCATGGGCGCGCAAAGGCTGGATAAATTTTCAGTAGTTTACCGATAGGTTATGCTCACGCGCCATCGTTAACCGGAGTCTGCCGATGACTGTCTTTTCCGCCCTGTATGCCGTGCATGTGCTGACCGCCCTGGTCTGGGTTGGCGGCATGTTCTTCGCCTGGATGATTTTGCGCCCGGCCGCCGTGGCCAAGTTACAGGCGCCGGAGCGCCTGAGCCTATGGCTGGAGGTGTTCCAGCGCTTCTTCCTGTGGGTATGGATCGCCGTGCTGGCGCTGCCAGTATCCGGCATGGGCATGCTGCATATGCGCTTCGCCGGCTTCGAAACCGCGCCGCGCTATGTACAGGTCATGATGGGCCTGTATCTGGTTATGCTCGCGCTGTTCCTGCGCGTACGCCTGCTGCAGTTGCCGCAGCTGCGGCGTGCCATCGAGGCCCAGGACTGGCCGGCCGGTGGCGAGGCGCTGGGACGCATCCGCCGCCTGGTCGGCAGCAACCTGCTGGTCGGTCTGGCACTGGTGGCTATCGCGGCAGCTCGCCCGACGTTCTGATGCCTGCAATCGCCTCCCGTGCCACCTGCGAGTGACACGGGAGTAGATCACCAGGCTATTGCGCGGGCTGCGCCTCGACCGATGCCTCGACCCGGCGGTTAACGGCGCGGCCTTCATCGGTGTTGTTATCCGCCACCGGACGCGACTCGCCATACCCTACTGACGACACACGATCCCCTGCGACGCCGTACTGATTGACCAGCACGTCACGCACGGCATTAGCACGCCGTTCGGACAGACCCTGGTTATAGGCATCGGAGCCATTGGAGTCGGTATGGCCCTCCACCGTGGTGGTGGTCTGCGGATACTGGCTCATGAAGTCAGCCACGGCCTTGATGTCGGCCTTGCTTTCTTCCTTGACCACCGACTTGTCGTAATCGAACTTGACGTCCAACTCGACACGCACCGGCTCGGCTGCCTCGACAGCGGGTTCGGGAGCTTGATCCGGGTAGGTGGGCAGCGGGCAGCCATTGTGGCGCACCGGGGTATTGGGTGGGGTATCCGGGCAGCGATCACGGCGATCGAACACGCCGTCGCCATCCTGATCGCCATCCTGGGCATAACAGATCAGAGTCCCGACGACCGCACCGGCCACCGCGCCTCCAGCTGCCCAAGCAGAACTTTCGATTGCACCAAGACCACCTCCGGCCAGGCCGCCAATCGCCGTACAGATAGGCCAGTTCCCTTGGTTGAGCGGCGCATCTCCCGTACTGGAAGTCGTGACGCAACCAGAAAGAACACTGCTGACCAAGAGAAGGGGTAATGCAGCCCTTGAGAGTTTTGTTCTCATGGCGAGGGTTCTCCTGTGTCACCGGTTCGATTACCGGTAACACAGGAGTAAAGACCCGTACCCCAAAGTGTACAAGCCAGTCCCGGCGGACGACTGCATGAGAGGCAGCAGTCGCCTTCACGGGAGAAGCCTACTTAGGGGCGAGCTTCAACCTCGGCTTCAACGCGACGGTTGATGGCGCGGCCTTCGCTGGTGGCGTTATCGGCTACCGGACGGGTTTCACCATAACCCACCGAGTTGACGCGGTCGCCGCCTACACCATATTGGTTGACCAGCACATCGCGCACAGCGTTGGCACGGCGCTCGGACAGGCCTTGGTTGTATGCGTCGGTGCCGACGGAGTCGGTGTGACCTTCAACCACGGTGGTGGTGGACGGGTACTGGCTCATGAAGTCGGCCAGGGCCTTGATATCAGCCTGGCTTTCCGGCTTGACCGCGGTCTTGTCAAAGTCGAACTTGACATCCAGTTCGACGCGAACAGGCTCAGCCGGCTCGGCGACAACTTCCTCAACCACGGTCTCCTCGACCACAGCAACCTGCTCTTCAGCACCATGAACCCAGCAGTAGGCCGCGGCCATACCAGCACCCAGCAGGGCACCGCCACCGGCCCACTCGGAGCTTTCGATCGCGCCCAGCGCGGCGCCAGTGACGCCACCGACAGCGGCGCAAGTCGGCCAATCGGTTTTCTGAATCCCAGCACAGCCGGTCAGCAGGCCGCTCGCCAGAATCAGGGGTACAGCTTTCCTTGTGATACTCATCTTCTTAGGTCTCCTGTTGGGGAAATCGGCGTGAAACCGATAGCAAAGAAGTAAAGATCGCTTCCTTACTATCCGCCAGTTATAGGCACTTTCCATACCAAGGTCCATAGGACAAATTGGTGTAGCGCGATAGTCTTGGCATTCGTCCCCGGGATATGCCGCTCATGCCCTTCTCCATTTCAACTCGCACACCGCAGCAGGCGCTGGCCGCGCTGCTCGATAACTATGCCCCGCAACACGTACTGCTGGTGGGCGCCAGCCAGCTGCCGGCGCTAACCGCCTACCAGGAAGCCCACCCAACCGTGCAGCTAGCGCACGCACCCGCCGGGCCTCTGCCGGCGGAGCTGGCAGCGCGACGCTACGACGTGGCCGTGGTGGTGGATTGCTTGGAGCACCTGCCCAAGCGCACGGCTCTGGAGCTGCTGGGAGGCATTCGCAACCTCAACGCCAGCCGCCTGGCCGTGCTGGTCGACCTGGATGCCTGCGACTGGCAGGAAACCGACCTGTATGCCCTGGCCCTGCAGGCCAGCGAGCGCTTTCAACGCGACGAACAGACGCTGAGCCTGTTCACCTACGATCTGCGCGAGTACAAGCAGGTGCCCGACTGGCTCAACGCCAAGTTCTGGGCCAACCCGGAGAATTTTGGGAAGTACTGGTGGTAACCCGATGAATATCAAGGGCTTACCTCACCATGACCACCAGCAAAGCCATGCCCGAGCAGGGCCAAGTGTCACCAGCCAGTCACCAGCGCTGTCACCAGAAACGGCCTCAGCGCCTGTCCGTATGGCACTATCGCCGTAACGGCATCTACTACCTCAGAGTCCGTCCTCGGGGCTGTGCAACGCGCAGCTTCGCTGTTTCCCTCCGCACCACCGATAGGCCCACAGCAATGACGCTTTCCCAGGACATCCTTCAGGCCCTGGCTATCTTTCATCTTGATCGCCCTGAGGCAGACTGGCCGATTCTCAAGGAGCGCCTGCTGGAGATCGCACATGACGCCCTGAGCGGTGCAAACAGCGATAACTGCCTGTCGGCCTACGACATGATCTATGACGACCTCTCTGTATCGCTCGCCCAGGCAGCAGCCAAAGCACCACTGAACTTCGATCAACACAGGGCCTTAGATATCGGGCGGGAGATCGTAAAGGCCGCACAGGCTCGCCTGAAGGGCAACACCAAGCCCCTCATTGGCGTCATTGAACGCCTGGAGAGCATGGAGTCAGACGGCACACGCCCCCACGCGCCCTCCTCCCTATCTGTAGGCGTCCCTACTGACTCAATCACCTTCGAGGCACTCGCTGAGCTGTTCATCAGTGAACGTCGCGGCAATGTCGAGGACTCGACCCTTCGGGCCATCCAGTCCAACTGTCGGACCCTTTCCAGCCTGCTGGGTGACCTCGACATCAGGACCCACACACGGGCTGACATGGTGACGCTCAAGGAGAAGATCGCAGATGGCCGTAAGCCGCTGACCATCAACAAGCTACTGACTCAGCTCTCGACCGTAATGGATTGGGCAAAGAACAACGGCCATATTGAGCGGGCCTTCGATAAGGGCCTGAAGATCGAGCGGGGCGCAGAGAGCGAGCGCAAACCGTTCTCCGGAGATCAGGTAGCTACCATCATGGCCTACGCCAATGGCCTGCCAGCAGACGACTGGAAACGCTGGGCGCTGTCCCTTGGCGTACTTACAGGCGCCCGCATTGGCGAGCTTTATCAGCTCACCCAAGCCGATGTGAAGCAGATTGGCGAAGTCACCGTCATCGACATCAACAAGGATGAACAGGGCAAGACGCTGAAGAATGATTTCTCGGTGCGACAGGTCCCGCTCGTCGATGGGGTACACGGGTTCTCCCTCGGTGCATTCCTCGAATGGGTCGCCGGGGAGCCAGGGAAGCTGTTCAAGGCCAAGGCCCACTACTTCAACAAGCCGCTCAATGATGCGCTGCGCGAACCACTGGGTCTCGCCGCAGGTAGCGACCAATCGTTCCACTCGCTCAGACACTCCCTGGTTGGTCTAATGAAGGCGGCGGCGACGCCCGAGGTGATAGCACAGAGCATCACTGGTCACAGCTCAGGCAGCATCACCTACGATCTCTACGCAGGTTCTCAGCGGGTTCCGGTGGAAACCCTGCATGCCGCGCTGCGCAATGCCTTCGAGGGTGCCATCCGATGAGCATATCGAAGGTCTTGAAGAGGCCACTTGATACCAGCAGGATGCTCAACGCACTCTAATCAAGGACTGATACATGCAAACCGATGACCGCTTACGGTGGGTCCTGAGCCTGACTATACGGCTTTCCTACTCTGTGCCCGCTCTTCTGGCCCCGGGATTATGCGCACAACTGCTTGGCTGGCCTATGGGACGATTCTCCCTCTGGGGATTCTTCGAGGTAATCCTTACTAATCCCGGTTACTGGTATCAGCCCGCCTTACTGATAGCAGTGACGCTCATCATTTTTGCCGGCCTTTCCACACTCTGGACGATTGCCATCCGCCTGCTCACTCTCGCCTTCGCAAACTTCGCCGAACGCCCAAAAGCTGCGCTATAGGCAGACATTAACCGTGCAACGCCCGCACAAGCACAACGGATTAGTCAACCACGAAGGGGCTTGGTAAATCACTAAATCACAAGATTGATTTGGTTCACTCAGCAGACTACTGACGATTCCCCAAAAACAATGCTGCAGAGACAGCATTAGCTTTTGAATTACGGTAGCGCGCAATGACCGGAATGGAGCTTCGACACAAGCAATGAGCGACGAGAAACAGCCTAATAAGATTGATATTGCCGATTTGAAGCCAGCCAAGCCTTATATCGTGGAACTGGAGGGACTGAGGTTCGAGGTCGCTCCCGTGAATGTTGGATTGATGATGGAGTTTTCGAAGCCATCAGAGAAGGAAACACCAAATCGAGAAATTGGCTTCCGCGCACTTAAGGCAACGTTAAGCATCAACGGTGAAGCTGTATCTGAAGAGAAACTTGGATCGATTACTGATGACTCGCAACAACAGCTCGCTGCAGCACTTCTCAAGGTCTCCGGATTCACTTGGAATAAGGGACATCCTCTGGAAGTGCTCGGAGATAGACTGAAGGACAGAAAGTTATTGTTTCCCAGGCTTCAGTTGGGGGAGTCATTTAGTGCCCAGATGGCCGAAAGCTTCAAGGGAATAAATGCTGCAGGAAAAGCAATTGATGCTCTCACTGCAAGGATACGGCCGGAAGCATGGGGCACCATATCTCGTATAGCAGAGCTTAGTAAGGATATCACCGACAGAACCTCCAGCATTCAGTTTGAGCAGCCGGCGCTGAGCAAAATCGACTGGTCTAAGACCCCCGAAGCAAGGTCGGCGCGTGCTGCGGAGACGACTGCAGAAGCCATGAAGGAAATGCTGGTTGCACAGGGGGCCATGCTGAAGCATATCGGTGAGTTGGCAGATTCAGTCATCCGGATCGCTCTCCCCCAATGGCTCGCGCAGGTTCGCGCCTCGGAGGTAGAGGCTAAGCAATCGGCTGATAGAGCAAACAGAAGCCTGTGGTGGGCGGTGGCAGCAGTAGTTGTATCTGTTTTTTCTACAATCGGAACAGCGGTATATGACACTTACCAGTCTGCAGATGCGGATATCCATCTTAATACACGCGCCGATGCGTTTGAACAGCTATTACACCAGCAGATTCAGCAGAACTCGGAGCTTCTGGAGGTATTACAGCAAGAGCGCCATGAGCAATTTGATCAGCTAAGCGCAATCCGGGCCCAAGCCATAAATTCAGCCGAAATACAGGAAGGTATCAATGCCAAGCTGAGTGAGCTTTCTACTAAGCTTTCCTCTACTAAGCCTGCCCAACCGAAGGGGGCTGAGTCCGCGCCTCCGAAGAATAACTGACGCACTCCATCCTCAAGGCAAATGTCTCTTACATGTAAAGCTAATCAGCAAAAACCCTCACTACAAGGGAAGGGGCCCTTTAGGTTATCTCTAAGGTTCCTCTCCCTGACTTCTCAAGATCTTTCTCTGTGATCTTTGGTTCCTCTGTGGACCGCCCCCTCGCCCGTCGCTGGGCATCCTCACCAACACAGTTCTTCCGATTGCTCCTCGTGCCGACTGCGAGTCCCTCGTTTCGTGGGTCTGTGGCTGACCCGTACTGAGTGAACGCGGGGAGCAATCGAAAGGAGAGACGACATCATGGACATAAAACTCATCACACTTGAAAGCATCGCCAAAGCCGGTATGGTCACCCCCACGACCCTCAACGGATTTCCCGGCATGTCATCCTTGGAGATCACAGAGATCACCGGAAAGGGTCACAAGAACGTCCTACGAGACATCGCCAAGATGGTCGCGGCGCTGGAGTCTCATGGCTCCGATTTGAGCCGCCAGATTGTTCGGACTCAGTACAGGGACAGCCGGGGCAAATTTCAGCCTTTGACTGTCATCGACAAAGAGCTGACCTTCACGCTCCTTTCCCGCTACTCCTACGAGTTATCAAATCTCATCGTCAAACGCTGGCTTGAGCTGGAGGGCTCAGAGTTCGCTCGGGTGCCCGTGCAAGCTTCCGTAGCTCACCTTGTCGAGCGTGAGAAGGATATTTTCAGGAATGCCATGAAGGAACTACGGCGAGGGCCTCAATCGCAGACGCCTGCAGCCAAGGCCCTAAGACGCCATAAGGCTGCTGATGCTCGTATTGCTACCCATGTGCGCCGCAATGTATACAAAGAAGGCAGCTGATG
Source organism: Aquipseudomonas alcaligenes (assembly GCA_900156135.1). Taxonomy (GTDB): domain Bacteria; phylum Pseudomonadota; class Gammaproteobacteria; order Pseudomonadales; family Pseudomonadaceae; genus Aquipseudomonas; species Aquipseudomonas alcaligenes_D. The sequence continues at coordinate 93,802 of FTMP01000003.1, forward strand.
TTTACGAAAACATCCTTGTATACGTAAACGGCGACATTAGACCAAGGAAACCACTGACTACTCACCGAAAACATATTGCTACGAATACGATCTCCGTGGAGATGTACCGACAGCAAACCAAAAATTCCGGAGTCTTGAAACCTCACATGGTCCACCTATGCACACATCTTTCTCAACGCTTGCAAACTAAGCAGGAGATTATTAATTAGCTTATCTCAAGCGCCGGACCACCCAAAGCACGCAAGTCTTTAGACATGCCTTCACTGCACATAGCCACATAAACTTAGGCTACCCTTACAGAGCCAACGCTTTAACAAAACTCTCGTAAAGTGCCAGCAATCTTTCCTTCTGAATAATATTCCCCTCCAAAGCCTTGAGAATCTCAACTGGCTTCTTGTCATCTCGCCCCGGGAGCTTCACACCAAGAAAGTGTTCCATACAACCTTTCAATAGAACGGGAGCAGCAACACTTCCCCCTAACGCGCGACTCACCAACATTTCATTTATAGCTCGATGGTGATTCTTATCATTATCATCGTCCAACATCATTCCGTATGGCACAGAGAACCCGCCCAATAGCGCCATATACCGATGAAAATTAAACTTACCCAGCACATCCACGACCGCAATCCGATGGCGAGCAAGATGATTCCAATCTCTTGCAAGTAAATATGTAAATAGCGCTTTTTCAGTTGCACCCTCAACCAGCAAGATGCGCTCAGCAAAGAACATCGAAGCTCTCTCAGAGTCGAGCCAAAGCTGATAACGGAATCGCTCCTCCTGAGCTGCTATTTCTTCATCATCTGGGGCACCCTTCAGAAGATCGCGCGCGGCACCCTTCTGCTCTTCCCCTACGGTCTGATCATCAACAAAGGCTCTAAGAGCATTGACCAGACTCGCCCCTTCACCCAAGACACCGCTTAATTTCTCTCGCGGAATTTGAGCGGCAGTCGAAACACCGTCTTCTCTCCTGACCCGAACTATCTGGCAAAGATCGTCGGCAGCCTTACCCACAAACGTGGACGAGTGCGTAGTGATTAGAACTTGTTGTCCCACCGCGCCCCCGAGCCTACGCAGGTTAAATCCCATATTCTCTTGTTGGCTCGGATGGAGAAATGCCTCGGGCTCCTCAAACAGAATCAAAGTAAAGTCAGAGTCGAATCCCTTCTTTTCATTCGATTTCACTTCAACGAATGTTGGCGCGAGCTTCATAAGCTCATACAGGAAGGACCTCTGAAAGCCGTGCCCATAGCGCTCAAGCGCAAAAACCGTATCGCCGAGCATTGCATCAACAAAACCGTGTCTCACGAGATTTTTGGTGATCTCCTCAGGAGAAATGGGATTAACACCCATATCGAACCTGACACCCCAATGAGATATTGCATCGTTGATTGGGCCCGATATCCTCGAAAGAAACCCTTGCTCGCCCCGTGCTTCATCATTCAGAGCACCAAACGCCCCCTCCAGCGCCTTGTATGCAGCACTGCTCGCCACGAGCTGCTTGAACATAAAATTAAGCATGTCTCTGAGCGGGGATGGCCCAGACGTCTTCATCTGCTCAGTTGGCGTGGTTAATGCCGGGATATATATGAGGCTTCCGACTTTGGCCGTACTGATATTCTTTGCGCCATAGAAAAGCTCCTTTTCCGGCTCCCCTCCAACGACTGCGTGAATATTGCTCTGGGTACTTTTGACCTCACGAGTAGCAGAGGCGAAATATCGGCGCACAGAGAGCTCTTGGGCCTTTGCTCCTTCCTTATATTTATCAGCAAGTCCCTGCCACTCGTCGTCGCTCAGCAGGAACGTCAACTCAACCCACGACTCTCTATCTGTCGCGCCCACCTTGGGAAAGTCATCTGCAGACCACTTTATGTCTTCGTAAAATGCCCTGATCGCTCCGAAGATGTTGCTCTTTCCGGCATTATTAGCCCCCACCAACATCGTATAGTCATGAGCTTCAATATCTGCATCAATGATCGAACGAAAGTTGTGAATTTGAATCCGGCGAATCTTCATAGGATGACCTCCCTGTCGCGGCATGCGCACGCTGAGCTTCAACTTATGGGAGACCTTAACTCGCACGAGGAGCATAGCCAACTGCCATCAAGTCGAATTTCTTGTTCGAGCCACATCGGCTGTACGGAAATTACAGTCTTAAACGACAGGCGCCTCAATGGACCTTGAGAATCCGACAGAAAAATTAGTGAGCCCATCAAATCTCGATCAACGCCGCAAAGCCCCCCGTACCGCCCCCAAGAACGCACTGCGCCCCTTGAAACAGGCCCACCGTACCGCCTTACAGGCTCGCCATCTGTCACCAACGCTGTCACCATCGTGTCACCAGAACCGCTTGAGGTCCCCTATGAAGCCCGCTACGCTTGGCCCGCAGCCACCTACCTCCCAGTTCTGGGCCAACCCGGAAAACTTCGGCAAGTACTGGTGGTGATGCGATGAGCCACACCTGTCCTTGCGGCAGCAGCATTACGCTGGACGACTGCTGCGGCAAATTGCATCAGGGCCAGCCGGCCCCCAGTGCCGAGCAACTGATGCGCTCGCGCTACAGCGCCTACACACTGGGCCTGATCGACTATCTGGTGGCGACCACATTGCCCGCCCAGCAGGCAGCGCTGGATAGCGACAGCATGCGTGCCTGGAGCCTCGGCAGTACATGGCTGGGCCTGGAGGTTGAAGCTAGCGAGCTGCTCGACACACACGCCTTCGTCACCTTCACCGCGCGCTGGCACGATGGCCACGGTGAGCACAGTCATCGCGAGCGCTCGGCCTTCGTTCAGCAGGCCGGGCGCTGGTACTTCATCGACCCGACCGTCCCGCTCAAGGCCGGGCGCAACGATCCCTGCCCCTGCGGCAGCGGGCAGAAATTCAAAAAGTGCTGCGCCAGCTACCTGAGCTAGTAATTCTCTGCTTCAGTTGCTGACCAGAACCCGGCGGGGGGCCGGGTCGCACAAGGAGAAGCAGATGCACAAGTACAGTGGAACGGCGACCACCCTGGCCGCCATGCTATGGATCGGCGCCGTCCAGGCCGATGACGTCCGGGTCGAGTTGGGCAGCAGCGAACGGGTCACCCGCCTGTTCGCCTACCCCAACAACTGCAGCGTGATCTGTTACCGCAACTGGACCCTGGAACAGACCGCCGAGCATTACCTCGGCCAGAGCCTGCAGCGCGATGGTTACACCGATGCGACGGTCAAGGTCAGGCGCGACGGCGACAGCCTCAGCGCCAGCTTCAGTGGCGTACCGAATGACTACGGCGCGCCGCTGACCAACCTGCTGAACGCCGGCGACCTGGCCTTCGACGGCGCCAGCAAACTCAACAGTGATGGCAAGTGGCAATACAGCTGGTACTTCTTCCTGCCCCTGGGCATGGCTCTGGATAATCGCAAGAGCGTCGAACTGCTGCACTTCCCACCGGACTATTCGCTGACCCAGGCCCAGGACTACCTGGAATCCAAGACCACCGACCGCTGGGCCGCGCTGCTCACCGAGAACGGCGTGGCAGCAGCGCAGACTCCGGCCTACCAGACCATCATCGACATCGCCCCGATCGCCGCACCGGCCACCGCCGGCAGCGACCTGGAAGGCGTCTATGACTACTTCACCGACTACCAGAAGACCATGGTTGCCCAGCTCACTGCAGGCGATGGCACGGCGCTGCCGATGGTCGCTTTCGGCGGGCCGGTGCGCGCCTGGGTCAACAAGACCTATGACGCCAACATCGGCGTGCTGGGCCTGGACACGATCAGCCCGGTGCCGGGTCAAGACGTGACGGTCCTGGGTGCCAACCACCCGAGCTATATCTGGTACGCGGCCGATCCGCAGAACTACGGCGGGGACCAGGCCAAGGCTGACGCTGCCGGCCTAAAGGTCATGGGCCAGGACATCAGCGCCGCCTGCTGGCAGGCCGGCATGGGCCAGAACCCTGGCGCCGACCCGCAACAGGCGCTGGACGCCTGCACACAGAAATGGCAAGTGACGGACAAGGTGCAGACCTGCGAACTGTTCTACACCTCGATTCGCAACCTGACGCCACCCCAGGCCCAGGCCAAGTGCCCCAGCAGCAAGAGCTGACGCCAGACAAGACGAGGCCCGCAGATGCGGGCCTCGTTCTTTATTCCTGCAGTTTGAGGTGCGAGGTGTCCGGTGGCGGCGCGGGCGGAGCCGCCTTGGCCTGGCCCATATCGCTGCCCACCGGCGCCAGGCTGAACTGCGACAGATCGACTGCCGGCGCCGGGGCTTCGGCCTTGGCATCCTGCAGATCGGCACCCACGGGCGCTATGCCGAAGTCCGGCGCTTCGACATCACTGAACGCGGCCATGTATTCGTCACGCGGGATAACCCGGGCCGAACCGCCGCTGCGCGCTGGCGCGGCGGCCGGCGCCGCGGCCACTGGAGCAGGGGCAGGCGGCGCCGCCATCTCCACCTCCTCCACTTGCAGCGCCTGGACGATGGCCAACGCGCCCGCCCGCTCCATGGTCGCACGGTATTTCTCGGCACCTGCGGCATCCAGGCCGCTTTTGATCACGATGCGCCGCCCGGAAAACAGCAGCGCGATACGCTGCTCATCAGCCTGGAACAGCCGCGCCAGGTTCGCCTTCACCTGCTCCAGCGGCGCGCCCGCCACCACCTGCCCGGCGAAGGCGATCTCGTAGAGGCTCATGGTCACACTCCTGTCCAATTCGGCCCCCAGTATGGCGCAGATTTTTTCCGTAAACAGCTGGTGGCCACCAAGCAGCTGCTTGTTACACTGGGCCGTCGATTGGGGTCATGCAATGTTTCTAAAGGCACTCGCACACACCATCGGCCTGGCGACCATCCTGGCGCTGCACCTCGGACTCACGGGTTGTGCCAGCTGGTTCGGCGACGACTTCCAGAACCCGGAGGTCCACCTCGTCAAGGTCGATGTGATCAAGGCCAAACTGCTCGAGCAGCGGTTCTCGCTGCGCTTTCGCGTCGACAACCCCAACGCCTCCGAGCTGCCGATCCGTGGCCTGACCTATGCCGTCCAGCTGAACGACACACCGCTGGCCGAGGGTGAATCCAGCCAGTGGGTCACCGTGCCCGCCCGCGGCCACGCGGAGTTCGAAGTGCCGGTGCGCACCAACCTCTGGCGCCATCTCAAGGGTGTGGTCGAAGCCCTGGAAGAGCCCGAAGCGCCGATCCGCTACCGCTTGCGCGGCGAAGTGAAGACCGGCCTGCTGTTCGGCCGCAGCGTGCATCTGCAGCGCAATGGCGAGATAATCCCCGGCGATTACATCCCGGAGTGAGCTTCATGACTCAGCAACCCCACGTCCACGGCCCCGACTGCAACCACGACCACGATCATCACCACGATGACGGTCACGTGCACGGCCCGCACTGCAACCATCACCATCAGGAGCCGGTGCGCAACCCGCTGAAGGAAGTCGGGCGCAACGATCCCTGCCCCTGTGGCAGCCAGAAGAAGTTCAAGAAGTGCCACGGCGCCTGACCTGAACGCCGCATCGGCAGGGCCAAGCCCCTGCCGAGCCCCTACTCCCCGGCGCATTCGCCCTCTACAATCCGCACCCATCATCCGTCTCCCTGCGCCAGGAGCCAGTCATGGGTTCGCGCTTTCTCCGCCTGACCACTCTCGCCACCCTGGGCAGCACCCTGCTGCTGGGCGGCTGCCAGTCCTTCCTCAACAGTCGCTACGCCGATAGCGTTCATCCGGACCAGGGCATCGTTCGCGTCCAGGGCCTGGCGCAGAGCGTGGTGGTAAGGCGCAACCCGCTGGGCATGCCGCTGATCGAGACCACCACCTTCCACGACGCCCTGTTCACCCTGGGCTACGTGCACGCCGCCGACCGCCTCAGCCAGATGGTCGGCATGCGCCTGCTGGCCGAAGGTCGCCTGGCCGAGATGAACGGCCCCGGCATGCTGGAAATCGACCGCTTCATGCGCACGGTCAACCTCAAGGCCGAAGCCGAGGTGCTGTACAAGAACGCCTCGCCGCGCATCAAGAAGTTCTTCGAGGTCTACGCCCGCGGCGTCAACGCCTACCTGTTCCGCTACCAGGACAGGCTGCCGATGGACCTGGCCGAGAGCGGCTACCGCCCCGCCTACTGGAAGCCGGAAGACTCGGTGCTGCTGTTCTGCCTGCTCAACTTCGGCCTGTCGGTCAACCTGCAGGAAGAAATCGCCGCTCTCAAGCTGGCCGATCAGGTCGGTGCGGACAAGCTGGCCTGGCTGCTGCCAAGCTACCCGGATGAACCGCTGCCCTTCGAGGAAGCCGAGAAGCTGCGCGGCCTGAGCCTGGGCGGGCAGATTCCCGGGCTGGCCGCGGTGAACGACGCCGCCGGCCAAGTGGCCGCGCTGAACATGCTCGGCGTCGCCGCCTCCAACAACTGGGCCATCGCCCCGCAGAACAGCCGCAGCGGCAAGAGCCTGCTGGCCAACGACACCCACCTGCCGCTCTCCATGCCCTCGGTGTGGAACTTCGTGCACATCCGCTCGCCGAAATTCCAGGCCGCCGGCGTCTCCATCGCCGGCGTACCGGCAGTGGTCGCCGGCTTTAACGGCAAGCTGGCCTGGGGCATGACCATGGTCATGGGCGACAACCAGGACCTGTTCCTCGAACAGGTCAAGCGCGAGGGCGGCCGCCTCTACTACATGGCCGACGGCAAATGGCAGCCGGCCCGCGAGCGCCAGGAAACCTTCTTCATCAAGGGCCAGCGGCCGATCCGCGAAACCATCTGGGAAACCCGCCACGGCCCGCTGCTGAACTCCGCCCTCGGCGAGCGCAAGTCGCCACTGCAACCGCTACCGCTGCGCAGCGGCTACGGCCTGGCCCTACGCAACATCCAGGCCGAGGCGGACCGCTCGATCGACGCCTTCTTCGACCTGTCGCGCGCGCAATCGGTGGAACAGGCCTTCGAAGCCACCCGCGAAGTGCGTGCCATGGCGCTGAACATGGTGTTCGCCGACGCCCAGCACATCGGCTGGCAAGTCACCGGCCGCTACCCCAACCGCAAGCAGGGCACCGGCCTGGTGCCCTCGCCGGGCTGGAACGGCGCCTATGACTGGGACGGCTACGCCGATCCCATGCTGCATCCGTACGACCAGGACCCCATGCAGGGCTGGCTGGGCACCGCCAACCACCGCACGGTGCCGCGCGGCTATGGCATGCAGCTGTCCAACTCCTGGTTCTACCCGGAACGCGCCGAGCGCATCGCGCAGCTGGCCGGGAGCGGCAAGCACGACCAGAAAAGCATGATCGCCATGCAGTACGATCAAACCACGCCCTTCGCCGGCAAGCTGCAGGCCATGCTGGACGCTCCCAGCATGGCCGCGCCGCTGAAGCAGGCCATCGCCGCCCTGCCCACCCCGGAGCGGGCCAAGGCCGAGGAGGCGTACAAGCGCCTGATGGCCTTCGATGGCCGCATGGCCGCCACCTCGGCCGATGCCGCGCTCTACAGCGCCTTCCTGCAGGAGAGCGCCAAGGCCACCTTCCTCGACGAACTGGGCCCGCAGACCAGCCCGGCCTGGCAGGCGCTGGTGGACACCGCCAACAACAGCTATTCGGCCCAGGCCGACCACCTGCTCGGCCGCGACGACAGCCCGTTCTGGGACGATGTGAAGACCGCACAGAAGGAAGACAAGGCGGCCATCCTGGCGCGCAGCCTGGCGAACGCCGTAACCTTCCTGGAAGGCGAACTGGGCACCAATCGCAGCGCCTGGCAATGGGGCAAGCTGCACCAGTACCGCTGGACCAGCAACGCCAGCAAGATGGCGCCCTACCTCAGCGCCAGCCAGCGCAGCAGCATCGAGTCGATCGCCAGCTATCTGGATCGCGGCCCCTACCCGGCCGGCGGCGACCACGGCACTCTCAACGTGGCCGCCTACGCATGGGGCAACGACTTCGACGTGTGGCTGATCCCGGCCATGCGCATCGTCGTCGACTTCGGCCTGCCCGAGCCGATGATCGGCCTCAACAGCTCCGGCCAGTCCGGCAACCCTGCCAGCCGGCACTACGCCGACGGCATCGAGGCCTGGCTCAAGGGCGGCTACCTGAGCTTCCCGTTCCAGAGCGGCAACATCGACCGGGTCTATGGCAACAAGCGCCTGATGCTGATGCCGGGCAGGTAATCCGCAGACAGTCCGCAGAGGGCGCCCAAGGGCGCCCTCTGTGCTTCCGGCACAAACGTGCTGCAGCGCACAAACCGCTCTATTCCGGCACTTCCATTCGTCGACACGCGGCCCGCGCAGGGCACTCGGCGCGCCCGTCCCACTCCGAGGAAAATTCCTTGCCCATCAGGCGCGGCGATAGGGAAACGGAATTCCATTTTCATTAATTGTTATTTTTTTGACGCCAATTTAACGACGAAAGGTAATTTCACCACTTCAGCGGCAGCCGTATAAAGCCCGCCATGCCCGGCGCACAGCGCGCCGGGCTGGTTCGAAGTGCAGTGACTGGCAGGACAGCTAGGCGGTTTCAGGCAACGGGATAGTGCGGCGCTCCGAATGATCCCGTTTCACTGCCGGAGCCACACGCACCATGATCGATCTCAACACCTGGAACCTGACCATCCCCGTCGGCGAGCCTGCCACCACCATCGCCACCCCGCTCCTCGTTGGCGGCTATCAGGACGACTACTTCAAGAACATCGACGGTACGCTATTCTTCTGGGCTCCGGTCGACGGCACCACCACCCCCAACGCCAAGTACCCGCGCAGCGAGCTGCGCGAGACCCATGCAGACGGCAAGCTGCGCAACTGGAAGTACCAGGCTGCCGACAACTTCCTGCGCGCCACCCTGAAAGTCACCCAGGTGCCGTCCAGCGGCAAGGTCATCATCGGGCAGATCCACAACGTCGAAGGTGACGACCCGCCCATCAAGCTGCAGTACGAGTACAGCACCTCGACCAACACCGGCAGCGTGGCCGCAATCTATCGACTGAAGCCGGGCATCAGCACCAGCAAGGCCATAGTGCTGCGCAATGTTCCGCTGGGCGCGAGCTTCTCCTACACCATCGCCCTGACCAAAACCGGCACCCTCGCGGTGTTCGCCAAGACGCCCAGCACCGACACCCTCAAGTGGACGGCCAAGCTCGACCCGGCCTGGGCGACGCAGACCATGTACTTCAAGGCTGGCAGCTATGTGCAGGACAACACCGGCAACAACACCGAAGCCGGCGCGGTGACCTTCACCAAGCTGAGCATCGAGCACACGCCGTGAAACCGCGGGAGCCGGCTCCCGCGAGAAAGGAACAGCTTTTAATCGCCAGCTGGCATATCAGTCAGATTTACCAACCTTAAACAGTTTAAAAACAGCCCTTTACAGCCTCTTCATCGCACTACACTTCAAATCGAGCGGCTAACCCCGCTTCCGGCGGGGTCTTTATTAGAACCAAGAACAGCTGCCAGGCACCTGACCCCGCCGGCACCCTTCGCGAGGGCCTTATGGGAATTGCCGCCAGCGATCTGCGCCAGCACGTCATCCGCCCTACCCTGCTCTATCTGGGGCGCCACTCCTCCACTGCCGAAGCCCTGCTGCTCGGCGCCGCCGCCAGCCAGTCGGGGCTCGGCAGCGTCCTCGACGACCGCCAGGGCCACGGCCTCTACCGCATCAGCGAACTGCGCCACCAGCAACTCTGGGACCAGCACCTGGCCCGCGACCCCGACCTCGCCAGCCTGGTACGCGGTCTGGCCAGCCAGCATGCCTTCCTCGCGGCCCCGCACCTGGAACTGACCGTCAACCTGCGCTACGCCACCGCCATCGCCTGGCTCCTGGTGGAGCGCGAGCAGCCCAACCTGCCCGAGCCCGACGACCTGCACGGCATGGCCCGCATCTGGCGCCAGGTGTTCCAGCCGCAAGGCCGCCTGCGTGATTTCCTGCAGGCCTGGCAACATTGCATACAGGAACCCTACCAGGCCGCCTGACTCCGGCAAAAAGACGACCAATCGGTCAGTTTCAGGATTAACGAAAGTTCACGAAAAAGCCGTGCCAGAGCGGTTGGCAAGGCTTGGCAAAACGCGTAGCTTGCCGCCCTCGTTTTACCGTTCGTGAGCATCCTAATGAAAAAACTCTGGTTGAAGACCTCTCTCGCGCTGGCCGTCGGCGCGGTTTCCACTCACAGCCTGGGCAACGGAATTGTCATCAACGAACAGAGCGTCAGCGGCATGGGCACCTCCTTCGCCGGCCGCGCTTCGGCCGTCAACGACGCCTCCATCCTGTTCGGCAACCCGGCAGGCTTGAGCAAGCTGGAACGCCCGGAAGTGGTCGGTGGCTTCGGCCTGGTCAAGGCCAACGTCGACATCGACGATGCCAGCGCCGAGACCCACAAGGGCGACATGGTGCCGCTGACTCCGGTGCCTTTCGCCTACTACGCCAGCCCGATCGACGAGAAATTCAGCTGGGGCCTGGGCCTGTACGTGCCCTACGCGCTGATCAGCGACTACGAGAAGAGCTTTGGCGGCCGCTTCAAGGGCCAGTACAGCAAGGTCGAAGTGGTCACCCTGCAGCCGACCCTCAGCTACCAGATCAATGATCGCGTGTCCGTCGGCTTCGGCCCGACCATCAACAAGATCAAGGGCAAGCTGGTCAACAAGCTGGACAACAGTGCCGCACTGGGCACCGGCGAGACCAAGGTCGGCATCAAGGGCGACGATGTGGCCTACGGCTTCAACGTCGGCCTGATGGTCGACGTGACCGACAGCCTGACCTGGGGCCTGACCTATCACTCCAAGGTCGACTACACCCTGGAAGGCCGTACTCGCATCACCAACGGCAGCGGTCCGATCTTCAGCCAGTTCAACGGCGACTATGACGCCAGCCTGGACTTCACCACCCCGGAAACCATCGACACCTCGGTCACCTACAAGCTCGATGACCAGTGGACCCTGTACGCCGGCACCACCTTCACCCGCTGGAGCCGCCTGCAGGAAATCGTGGTCGAGAACGAAGGCACCCCGAGCCTGCTCGGCATGCAGCCGATCGGTGAGGTCAGCGAAGAGCTGAAATGGCACAACACCTGGTCCTATGCCATCGGCGCGTCCTACCAGCTCAACCCGCAATGGGTGCTGCGTACCGGTCTGGCCATCGACCCGTCGCCAGCCGAGAACGAGCACCGCAGCGTGCGCATCCCGGTAGGCAACCGCAAGGTGTTCTCGGTGGGCGCCGGCTGGTCGCCGAACCCGGACCTGACCATCGACGTGGCCTACTCCTACCTGCAGGAGAGCAGCGCCAAGGTCAACCAGGCCAGCAAGGAACTGGCCGGTGCGGAAATCGCCCCGGGCTTCAGCGCCGAGTACAACAACAGCGCACACGGTCTGGGTCTGCAGGCCACCTACCGCTTCTGACAGCAGCAGGTCGCCACAAAAAAGCCGGGCACTTGCCCGGCTTTTTCATGCCCGCAGCTTCACGGCTGGGCGATGGCCTTGTCGATCGCCTCGATCAGGGCCGCGTCGTCCGGCTTGGTCAGGCTGGAGAAACTGGCGATCACCTTGCCGTCACGTCCGACCACGTATTTGTAGAAGTTCCAGCGCGGCGCACTGCTCTGCGCGGCCAGCTCGCGGAACAGCGGCGCGGCCGCCTCACCGCTGACCGTTTGCGGCTCACTCATGGCGAAGGTCACGCCGTAGTCGATGAAACACACCTTGGCCGTCTCCGCGGAATCGTCCGCCTCCTGGCGGAAATCATCCGACGGCACACCAAGCACCTCCAGACCCTGGCCCTTGTAGCGCTGGTAGAGCGCCTCCAGGCCCTTGAACTGCGGCGTGAAGCCGCAACGGCTGGCGGTATTGACCACCAGCAGCGGCTTGCCGGCAAAACGCTGGCACAGGTCGATCCGCTCCTTGGAGCGCAACTGCTGCAGCTCGCCCTGCTCCTTCAGCAGTGGCGGGCAATCGGCCGCCAACACGGGCGCAGACAGCAGGCACAGCAGTGAGATGGCAACAGTGCGCGACAACATGGCGAGATGCTCCTGATAGATCACTCCACCAACGCTACTCGACCACGCCTGCTGCGGCAATGCTCATCTTCGGCAGCCGCTGGAGCGCAAGCCTGCTCAGTCGAGGTGAATTGGCTGCCGGGCACGATCTTGCAGAAACTCACGAATCGGGGCCTCGTAGGCCTGGTAGCTGTCTGGCGGCAACCACCGTCGGTAGAGGGCGTCTAGGGACTCTTGCGGCTGCAGCTCACGCAAGCTGCTGTCGATATGCCGAGCCATTTGCTCGCCCCAAGGCCCGCGGGTGCAATATGTGCCGATGACGCCCAGCTGTTCCACCTGTTGCAGCGGAAACAACGCAAGCGGTTCCTTCAGCTGGCCACCACGCATGACTTGGCTGACCATCAATGGATATTCAAGCGTGAAATCGAATCGGCCGTAACTGAGCATCAGCAGGTGCTTGTCCGTACTGCCGGGCAGCGACACCGTTTGCAGGCGCCCCTCACTCAGCGCCTGCTGAATGTTCATGCGAATGGTCTCTGGATACACCCGCTGGCTACGCACAGCCCCCTTCAAACCACTAGCAAGCAGTGCCTGCCAAGCAACCTGCCCATTCTCCAAGGGCAGACGACGCTGGTCTTTCGCGCGGACCACCAACTGCATCGGAGGCAACGCCAGCAGGGGCACGAAAAAAGCAAGGCGATCACGCTCAGCGCTGCGCAAGGTCACTGCTGCACACAGTGGCCGCCCCTTCTCCAGGAGCAGCTGCATGCGCGGCACATTGCCCAGTTCATAGCGCACTGGAACACCACGACGATGCAGACCCGGCTCCAGTGCCCGCAGCAGCTCTATTGCCATGCCGTCATCAGGCGCGCCCTGCTGATTGATGTTCACTGCACCGGGGATTGGCAGCAGAAACCAGGTCAGCGGCTCCGCAGCCCTGATGCTACCGGCCAGCCCCATCAATAGAGCGAGCAACAACAATCGTGACATTGGGGTTCTCCATCAACCCCCTTAACCATAGGCCAGAGTCGGCGCAGTCAACTCGCCTCAGCGACCCACCAGCAACGCCAACACCAGCAGCACCGCGCACTCACCCAGCTCCAGCAGCGCCCCGGCGGTATCGCCGGTAGTACCGCCGAGGCGTGCGACAAAGGCGCGGCGCAGCAGCCAGAACGTCAGCGCTGCGGCGCCCAGCGCCAGCACTGCGCTCCAACCCAGCAGCAGCATCGCCAGGCCATGCCCGGCCAGCACCCACGGCAGTGGCTGGCGCGGCAGATGCTCGGCCAGGGCGGCGCCGAGGCCGCCGGCACGCACGTAAGGGGTGGCCAGCAGCAGCAGCGGCAGCAGCGCCCGGCCCAGCCAGGGCGCCAGCAGCAGGCCGGCCCAGGCGCCCTGCCCCAGCAACACCACCAGGGCGGCGAACTTGAGCAGCAGCACCAGCAGCAGCACGACCACGGCGATCGGTCCGCTGCGCGGGTCCTTCATGATGTCGAGCGTGCGCTGGCGATCGCCATGCCCGCCGATCCAGGCGTCGGCCGTGTCGGCCAGGCCGTCCAGGTGCAGGCCACCGGACAAGCCAACCCAGACGGCCAGCAGGATGGCTGACTGGAGCAACGCCGGCGTATCGCCCAGCAGCCCGTGCAGGGCCAGCAGCAGACCACCGAGCAGCACCCCGACCAGCGGATACCAGAGCAGCGAGCGGCCGATCTGCTCGGGCTCCGGCATGCCGGGCAGGCGCACCGGCAGGCGGGTCAGGAATTGCAGGGCGATCAGCGCGGGCGTTGGCAGCATCAGGCTTCGGTCAGTTGCAGACCGGGTTCGACCTGCAGGCCGTGCAGTGCGCCATAGCCCACTTCCACCTGCAGCAGCTGGTTTTCCGGCAGTTGGCGCGCGCGCGCCAGCAGCAGGCGCATTACGCCGCCGTGGGTGACCAGCAGCACGCGCTGGCCATCCAGCTCGGCCTGCAGACGCTCGATGGCACCCAGCACGCGCGCGGCGAAGTCACGTACCGGCTCGGCTTCGGGCGGGGTGAAGTGATACGGATCGTTCCAGAACTGGCCGAGCGCCTCAGGGTCCTCGAGCAGCACCTGCGCCGAGTTGCGCCCTTCCCAGGCGCCGAAGTGCAGCTCGCGCAGATCGGCCTCAATGCGCAGCGGCAGACCCAGACCTTCCGCGAACTCGCGGGCGAAGCTCTCGCAGCGTTGCAGCGGCGAGGTGATCACCAGGTCCCAGCCGCCTTTGCCGGCCAGGGCCAGCTGCATCTGCTGGCGTCCCTGCTCGGTCAGGGCGTCGTCACTGCTGCCACGGAAACCGGGGCCGCCATCGGTTACGCCGTGGCGCAACATGTCCAGGAAAAGCGTCATTGTTTGTCCTCAACCAGGGCTTCAGAAAAGGTAGCCATGTTGCTGTGCAACATACAGGCAAGCTTGATCAGGGGTAGCGCCAGCGCCGCGCCGCTGCCCTCGCCCAGGCGCAGGCCGAGGTCGAGCAGCGGGACGGCATCCAGTTCGGCCAGCAGCGCGGCGTGGCCCGGCTCGGCGCCGGCATGGGCGAACAGCAGCCAGGGCTGCACGCCGGGGTTCAGGCGCACGGCGCACAGCGCGGCGGCCGTGCAGATAAAGCCGTCGACCAGCGCCGGCACACCGGCCTGGGCACAGGCCAGGTAGGCACCGGCCAGCGCCGCCAGTTCGAAGCCGCCGACCCGGCGCAGGGCCTCTGCGGGGTCCGCAAGGTGCTCCCGGTGCAGGGCCAGGGCACGTTCGATCACGGCCAGCTTGCGCCCCACGCCGGCGCCGTCCAGGCCGGTACCGGGGCCGGTCAGCTGCGCCGGCTGCAGATCGCTCAGGGCACAGGCCAAGGCGGTGGCAGCACTGGTATTGCCGATGCCCATCTCGCCGGCGAGGAACAGGTCGCAGCCCTCGGCCAGCACCTGCTGCAGGGTATCGCGACCGGCCTGCAGGGCGGCCGCACACTGTTCCACCGTCATCGCCGGCTGCAGCGCGAAGTTGGCAGTGCCGGCGCCCAGGCGCAGGTGGCGCACGCCGGGCAATTCGAGCGACGTATCGATGGTGCCGAGGTCGACCAGGCGCAGCGGCACGCCCTGCTCGCGGGCCAGCACGCTGATCGCCGCGCCGCCGGCAACGAAGTTGCCGAGCATCTGCGCGGTCACCGCCTGCGGGTAGGCCGACACACCTTCGGCGACCACGCCGTGGTCGCCGGCGAACAGCGTCAGGTGCGGCTTGTCGATGGCTGGTTTCTCGCGCCCCTGCAGGGCGGCCAGGCGCACGGCCAGCGCCTCCAGCGCGCCGAGGGCGCCGCGCGGTTTGGTCAGCTGCGCCTGGCGCGCCAGGGCGGCGGCCTCGGCGGCGGCATCGGGCTGGCGGCAGGTCTGCTGCCACCAGGGCGAAACGGTCATAGCGGCTCTCCTTTGAGCAGCATGGGCAGGCCAGCGACGGTGAACAGCACCCGCTCGGCGCGTTCAGCCACGGCCTGGTGCAGCCAGCCGGCCTCGTCGACATAGCGCCGGGTCAGTTCGCCCAGCGGCACCACGCCCAGCCCGGTCTCGTTGCTGACCAGGATGATGCGCCCGGGCAGCTCGGCCAGTGCCTCGAGAAAGGCATCGCGCTGCATGGCCAGGCGCGTGTCGTCGTCCAACATCAGCAGGTTGGTCAGCCACAGGGTCAGGCAGTCGACCAGCAGGCAGCGGCCGGGGGCAGCATTGTCGCGCAGGGCGCGGGCCAGTTCGAGGGGTTCCTCCACCAGGCCCCAGACGGCCGGACGGCGCTGGCGGTGGTGCTGGATGCGCGCGCTCATCTCGCCGTCCAGCGCCTGGCTGGTGGCGATGTAGGTCACGGCCAGGCCGCTCTGCGTGGCCAGCCGCTCGGCCAGGCGGCTCTTGCCGGAGCGGGCGCCGCCGAGGATCAGTTCGAGCATGGTTTGCCCCTTACAGGCCGCACAGCTCGCGGAGCAGGCGGGTATCCAGATGCGCCTCGACCAGGTCGGCCAGGCGCTCGATGTCACGTTCGCGGCGCGCATGGTAATCCACTTGCCGCGCCTCGCGCAGGCCCGCCCAGGCGAGCAGCGCGGCGCAAGCGGCCGGCGCCTCGAACAGACCGTGCAGATAGGTGGCCATGACCTGGCCGTCGGCGCTGAGGGCGCCATCGACGCAGCCATCGTCCAGGCGCACGGCGGGCGTAGCCAGCGCCGGGCCGGCGCTGACCCCGGCATGGATCTCGTAGCCGCTGACGTCCAGATCATCCAGGGCCAGACGGCCACGCACATTGCGCAGCTGTTTTTCCGGCTCCAGCACGGTGGCGTAGTCGAGCAGGCCGAGACCCGCACTGCTGCCGGCCGGGCCTTCCAGGCCGTGGGGATCGTCGATGCGGCTACCGAGCATCTGCAGCCCGCCACAGATGCCGAGGACCTTGCCGCCATAGCGCAGGTGGCGGGCGATGGCGGCGTCCCAGCCGTGCTCGCGCAGGCGCGCCAGATCGGCACGCACGCTCTTCGAGCCGGGCAGGATGATCAGGTCGGCCGGCGGTATCGCCTGGCCGGGGCCGATGAACTGCAGGTCCACCTGCGGGTGCAGGCGCAGCGGGTCGAAGTCGGTGTGGTTGCTGATGCGCGGCAGCACCGGCACCGCCACGCGCAGTACCTCGCGATCCTTGTCCGGCTGCAGCACCTGCACCGCGTCCTCGGCCTCCAGGTGGAAGTCCATCAGGTACGGCAGCACGCCGAGCACCGGCTTGCCGGTGCGCTGCTCCAGCCAGTCCAGCCCCGGCTGCAGCAGGGCGATGTCACCGCGGAAACGGTTGATCACGAAACCTTTGACCCGCGCCTGCTCGCTCGGCGAGAGCAGCTCCAGGGTACCGACCAGGTGGGCGAAAACCCCGCCCTTGTCGATATCGGCGATCAGCAGCACCGGGCAGTCCACTGCCTCAGCGAAGCCCATATTGGCGATGTCCCCGGCCCTGAGGTTGATCTCGGCTGGCGAACCGGCGCCCTCCACCATCACCACCGGGTACTGCGCGGCGAGGCGCGCGTGGGACTCGAGCACCGCCGCGCGGGCGACCTGCTTGTAGTCGTGGTAGGCCACCGCGTGCATGTTGCCGATGGCACGGCCGTGGATGATCACCTGGGCGCCGGTATCGGAGTTGGGCTTGAGCAGCACCGGGTTCATGTCGGTGTGCGGCGCCAGGCCCGCCGCCTGGGCCTGTACCGCCTGGGCGCGGCCGATCTCGCCGCCGTCGGCGGTCACGGCGGAGTTGAGAGCCATATTCTGCGGCTTGAACGGCACCACACTGACACCCTGGCGCCTGAGCCAGCGGCACAGGGCGGTCACCAGGGTGCTCTTGCCGGCATCCGAGGTGGTGCCCTGGATCATCAGTGTGGCCATGCAGGTCTCTCCTGCAGCGCCTGCTCCAGGCGCTGCCAGCCGGCCTCGTCGCCCGGCAGGCCGAAACGCAGGCAGCGGCTCTCGACAAACAGGCGCAGCAGGATGCCGCGCCGGGCGAAGTAGCCGTGCAGTCCGACGGCGTGCGGGTGGCCGACCAGCTGGAACAGCGCCGTGCCACCGGCCGGCGCCAGGCCGTGGGCACTGAGCATTAGTGCCAGGCGCAGCCCGTCGGCGCACAGGCGCTCCCGCTGGCGCTGCTGGCCCTGGCTATCGGCCAGCAAAGCGCTGGCCACCGCACGAGCCGGGCCGCTGACGGTCCAGGGGCCAAGCTGTTCGCTCAGTTGATCGAGCTGCGCCTGCTCGGCCAGGACAAAGCCCAGGCGGATACCGGCCAGGCCGAAGAACTTGCCGAACGAGCGCAGCACGATCAGCCCCGGCCGCTGGCTCTCGGCGGCCAGGCTGTGCTGCGGCGTAGAGTCCATGAACGCCTCATCCACCACCAACCAGCCACCCCGCTCGGCCAGGCGCGCATGCCAGTCGAGCAGGCGCGTGCATTCGATCAGCCGGCCGCTGGGGTTGTTCGGGTTGATCACCAGCAGTACGTCGAAGCGCTCCAGCGAGCGCTCCACCGCACCCTCGCTCAGCTCCTGCACCAGATGCCCCTCGCGGCGCCAGGCCAGCGCATGCTCGGCATAGGCCGGCGACACCACGCCGACCCGCAGGCCGGGGCGGCGCAGGCGCGGCAAGGCCTGGATCGCCGCCTGCGAGCCGGCCACCGGCAGCAGCGCGGCGGCACCGTAGTAATCGCGGGCCAGCGCCTCCAGGCCATCGTCCTCCTCCGGCAGACGCTGCCAGGCATCGGCCGGAATCGGCGGCAGCGGCCAGCCATAGGGCGCAATGCCGGTGGACAGGTCAAGCCAGTCCGCCACGGCAATGCCATAACGCTGCGCCGCCGCGCGCAGCCGTCCGCCATGCTCAAGCAAGGTACAACTCCCCAATGACCAGCCCGACCAGCCACAGCAGCACACCGAGGTAGACCAGATTGAGCGCGCGCTCGATATCGCGCGCCTGTGCCGGCGCCCCCTCACCCAGCTGCGGTCGCTGCTCCTCGACGCCGTGGTAGATCGCCGCGCCGCCCAGCTGCACCTGCAGCGCGCCGGCGCCGGCGGCCATCACCGGGCCGGCGTTGGGGCTGTCCCACTGCGGCGCCTGGCGCTGCCAGCAACGCAGGGCCACGTGCGTGCGCCCGAGCAGCGCGTAGGTCAGCGCCACCAGGCGCGCGGGGAGGTAATTGAGTACATCATCGATGCGCGCGGCGGCCCAGCCAAAGCGCTCGAAGCGCTCGTTGCGATAGCCCCACATGGCGTCCAGGGTGTTGCTCAGGCGGTGCAGCAGCACGCCCGGCGCGCCCAGCACGGCGAACCAGAACAGCGAGGCGAACACCGCGTCGGCGCCATTCTCCAGCACCGACTCGGTGCCGGCGCGGGCCACGCCGCAGGCATCCAGCTCGCTGGTGCGGCGACTGACCAGATAGCCGACGCGGCGCCGTGCCTCGTCGAGATTGCCCAGGCGCAGCGCCTGCGCCACCGGCAGGGCGTGCTGGGCAAGGCTCTTGAGGCCGAGGGCGAAATACAGCACCAGGATGTCGACCAGCCAGCCCAGGCTGCTCAGGCTCAGCAGCCAGACCAGCAGCACCGGCGGCAGCACCGCCAGGCACCAGCCGCTGACGCCATGGCTGCGCCAGCCGCGCCCGCCCGAGTTGAGGCGCTGCTCGATGCGCTGCGCCAGGTGGCCGAAGCCCACCAGCGGGTGCCAGCGCCGCGGCTCGCCGAGCCAGGCGTCCAGGCCGACACCGGCCAGGGCGGACAGTGCGACACTCATGAGCGCTGCCCCCACTGGTCGCTGAACACCAGCGCGTCCAGCGCCTGCTCGCGGGCCCAGCCTTCCTGCACCAGCATCGGCTTGTCGTAGAAGGCCGTCACCGGCCCCAGGCAGAGCACCGCCACCGGCTGGCTGCCGGCAGGCATGCCCAGCAACTTTGCCAGTTCGAGTGGATCGAACAGCGACACCCAGCCCATCCCCAGGCCCTCGGCACGCGCCGCCAGCCAGAGGTTCTGCAGGGCGCAGGCAAGCGAGGCCAGATCCATCTGCGGCAGGGTACGGCGGCCGAACACATGGGCCTCGCGCCCGTCCATCAGGGCCGCCACCAGCAGCTCGGCGCAGTCGCGGATACCCTCGACCTTGAGCCGCATGAACTCGTCGCTGCGCTCGCCCAGGGCCTCGGCGGTGCGCACCCGTTCGGCCTCGACCAGGCCATGGATAGCGTCCCGCAGTTCAGGCCGGGTGATGCGGATAAAGCGCCAGGGCTGCATCAGGCCGACGCTCGGCGCCTGGTGCGCCGCCTGCAGCAGCCGGGTCAGCAGTTCCGGGGCCACCTCGCCGCCGGCGAAATGACGCATGTCGCGGCGCTCGGCAATGGCGCGGTAAACCGCGGCGCGTTCCTCGGGGCTGAAGGCGTGGTCGGTCATGGCAGCAACAGCTCGGCCGCCGCCCGTGGGTTGGACGGCAGGTAGAAGTGGATGTAGGAGGCGGTCAGGCGCCCCAGGCGGTATACCGCCTCGGCCACCGGCTTGCCATTCGGGCAAACGCCCCGGGCCAGCGGCGCCAGGGCGCAGTCCAGCACGGAATGGTGGTAAGTATGCCCGCGCAGGGCCCCTTCCGGCAGCTCTACCTGCTGCAGGGCCAGCGCGGCCAGGCGCGGCTGCAGACGCGCGCTGCCCGGCAGCAGGCCGAGCAGCTCGGCGCTGGCGCCCTGTTTGTCGGTCAAGGCCTCAAGCAGGTAAAGCATGCCGCCGCACTCGGCGAGAATCGGCTTACCGGCCTCATGGTGCGCACGAATGGCCTGCAGCATCGGCCGGTTGTCGGCCAGTGCCTGCAGATGCAGCTCGGGGTAGCCGCCGGGCAGGTAGAGGCTATCGACGTCCGGCAGGGCCGCATCGGCCAGCGGCGAGAAGAACAGCAGCTCGGCCCCCAGCGCGCGCAACAGATCGAGGTTGGCCTGGTAGAGGAAAGCGAAGCTGGTGTCGCGCGCCACGCCGATACGCACGCCGGCCAGCAGCGGCTCGATACGCGGGTCGTCCGGCGCGGCGAAGCTCACCGGCTCGGGCAGTACCTCGCCGGCGCTGGCAAGCAGGGCATCGGCGGCGGCGTCCAGGCGCCCATCGAGGTCGGCCAGCTCCTCGGCCTGGATCAGCCCCAGGTGGCGGCGTGGCAGCTCCAGCGCCGCCGAGCGTGGCAAGCCGCCGAACCAGCGGATCGAGGGCGGCAGGCTGGCCTGCAGGATACCGTTGTGGCGCTCGCTGCCGGTGCGGTTGGCCAGCACCCCGGCGAACGGCAGATCGGCCTGGAAATGCGCCAGGCCGTAGGCCAGGGCGGCAAAGGTCTGCGCCATGGCGCCGGCGTCGATCACCCCGAGCACCGGCACGCCGAAGCGGCGCGCCAGGTCGGCAGCAGAGGGCTGGCCGTCGAACAGGCCCATGACGCCTTCGATGAGGATCAGGTCGGCCTCCTGCGCCGCCTGCCCGAGCAGGCGCCGACACTCGTCCTCGCCGACCATCCACAGGTCCAGTTGGTACACCGGCGCACCGCTGGCGCGGGCGAGGATCATCGGATCAAGGAAGTCCGGGCCGCACTTGAACACCCGCACGCGGCGGCCGGCCCGACGGTGCAGGCGCGCCAGGGCGGCGGTGACGGTGGTCTTGCCCTGGCCGGAGGCAGGCGCGGCGATCAGCAGCGCCGGGCAACTGCGAGTGGTCATTGCCCTCTCCCCCGGCCCCTCTCCCGGGGAGTAGTACGCGAAAGCTTCAGGCTCGTATCTCCCTCTCCCGCATGCGGGAGAGGGCTGGGGAGAGGGTAGCGATTCAAAACTCAACCCCCTTCTGCGCCTTCACTCCGGCCTTGAAGGCATGCTTGACCAGCGTCATCTCGGTCACCGTATCCGCCGCCTCGACCAGCTCCGGCAGGGCGCCGCGCCCGGTCACCACCACATGCTGCAGCAGCGGCCGTGCCTCGATGTCGGCGAGCACCGGGTCGAGCTGCAGGTAACCGTACTTGAGGGCGATGTTCAGCTCGTCCAGCACCACCAGGCCGATACTCTCATCGGCCAGCAGACGTTGCGCCACCTGCCAGGCCTCGCCGGCCATGGCGATGTCGCGCTGGCGGTCCTGGGTCTCCCAGGTGAAGCCCTCGCCCATCACGAACCACTGCACCTCATCGGGAAAGCGGCGGAAGAAGGCCTCCTCGCCAGTGCTGGCGGCGCCCTTGATGAACTGCACCACGCCGACCTTCATGCCGTGGCCGAGGGCACGGGCGACCATGCCGAAGGCCGAGCTGCTCTTGCCCTTGCCGTTGCCGGCGTGCACCAGCAGCAGGCCGTATTCGTCCTGGGCCTGGGCGATCTTCGCGTCGATCAGGGCTTTCTTGCGCTGCATGCGCGCCTGGTGGCGGGCGTCGCGTTCTGCCGATTCGGCCATGCCGCTCTCCTGTCCGGCCCCGGGGCCAGGCGTTGGGTGTCGAAAGGCAAAAGACGGACGCACGCAGGAAGGGCCACAGGCCCTGCCCACCCGCAAAGCCCGCCGCAATGCCGTGGAAGCGCGACAGGCCGGTCTCCGGGCTCGTGAGCCAGGCCATGCGGCCTGCGGGTCGCGCCTTCCCGTGCCGAGGCACAGTGGCGTAGGCGACCCTTGTCTCACCTACCGTTGCGGGGGCAGCGCCGGCTTGCAATGGACCGGCTTCCCTGTTTCACCCCTCGACCACGCATGGCGGGGGCACCTGTTGCAGGCGCGCAGGGTAGAGGCTGGGGGCGGGAGCGTCAACGCGCGCTCAGAAGCGCGGGGTGAAACCAGCCGGCTTGCTCGCCAGCCAGGCGACGAAGGTACGCAGGCGCTCATCGGCCAGCAGGGCCTCGCGGCTGTTATAGGTCAGCGCCAGTTCCTTCTCGCTGAACAGCCGGTGAATCTGGTTGTGGCAGGCGCGGCAGACCCACAGGGTGGCAGTGATGCGCTCGATCCTGGCGAAGCGCTTCTGCACATAGGGTTTGTCGTGCAGGGCCTTGGGGATCAGGTGATGACGGGTCAGCGGCAGCTGGCGGGCACACAGCTCGCAGGCTGCCGGCTGCGGTGGCAGGCGAATCGTCTCGGCCATGGCCTCAGCGTTTGCGACAGAGGGTCAGGCCGTCACCCAGCGGCAGCAGGCTGAGGTCGATGCGACTGTCCCGCAGCAGGCCACGGTTGAGCGCCTGGATGGCGCGGGTATCGGCGCTTTCCGGACTCTGCTCCAGCACCCTGCCGCTCCACAGCACGTTGTCGAACAGGATCAGCCCGCCCTGACGCACCAGTACCAGGGCATGTTCCAGGTACACCCGGTAGTTGGCCTTGTCGGCGTCGATGAAGATCAGGTCGAAGCTTTCACTCTGCCCGCCACGCTCCAGCGCACTGAGGGTCTCCAGCGCCGGCGCCAGGCGCAGGTCGATGCGTTCAGCCACGCCCGCCTCGTGCCAGTAACGCTCGGCGATAGCGTTGTACTCGCCAGGCAGGTCGCAGCAGATCAGCCGACCGTCCGCCGGCATGGTCTGGGCCATGCACAGCGCGCTGTAGCCGGTGAAGGTGCCGATTTCGAGAATCTTGCGTGCGCCGCTGATCTGCACCAGCAGAGCCATGAACTGGCCCTGTTCGGGCGCGATCTGCCAGCGTGCGGTGGGCAGCTGCGCAGTCTCCTCGCGCAGGCGCTTGAGCAGCGGTGACTCACGCAGGGAGACGTCCAGCAGGTACTGGTACAGCGCGTCGTCGAGATTCAGCGTGCGGTTGGTCATGGCTGGCGTGCCAGCTGACGTGCCGCCAGCACCCGCTTGGCGCCCAGGTAGCTCTTCTGCCAGTAGGCCTGGCTCAGGTAATCCAGACGCACGGTGCCGCCGCTGGACGGCGCGTGGACGAAGCGACCCTCACCGACATAGATGCCGGCATGGCTGACCTGGCCGCCGCCGTTGGTGGCGAAGAACACCAGGTCGCCGCTCTGCAACTGGTTACGCCCCACGCTAGGGGCGCGCACGCCGATCATCTCGCGGGTCGAACGCGGCAGGCTGATGCCGGCGGAGTTGCGGTAGACGTAGCCGATCAGGCCACTGCAGTCGAAACCGCTCTCCGGGGTATTGCCGCCATAGCGATAGGGCGTGCCGACCAGACCGATGGCGCTGATCAGCACGTCGTCGGCGCTGCCATCCACGATCGGGAAGGGATTGCTGGGTTCTTGGGCGGGAGGGTTGCCGGCGCAGGCGGTGAGCAGCGCGGCGAGGGCAAGCAGGGAAAGACGAGCCATAAAATGCATGGGCGGGCGTCCGGGCCGGAATGCGCCCTACTCTGCCGGCTCGCGAGCACGGGCGCAAGGCCCGTGCCTCACATTGGCTCAGCGCTTGTGCGTGTGGGCGTCAGCGCTCGGCTGCTCTGGAGCCAGGGCCAGCACGCGCTTGGCCTCCATGTAGCTGCGGCTCCAGTAGCTGTCGTCCAGGCTGTCAACGCGCACGCCACCGCTACGGCTGCTGCTGGAATGGATGAACTGGTCATCGCCCAGGTAGATGCCGGCGTGGCTGACGCGGCCACGGCCACGGTTATTGAAGAAGATCAGGTCGCCCGGTTCCAGCTCGTTGCGCGACACCAGCGGCGCATCGAGGTTGATCAGCTCGCGGGTGGAGCGCGGCAGCTTCATGCCGGCCTCTTCCTTGAACAGGAAGCCAACGAAACCGCTGCAGTCGAAACCACTGAGCACCGAGGTGCCACCCATACGGTAGCGGGTACCGACCAGGGACAGGCCATGACTGAGGATGTTGTCCGCCAACGATGGCAGCTCGTAGGGCTTGTCATCGGTCAGATCAGCCATCTGCTCGTCGGTCATACTTTCGACCGGCTGCTGTGGCTGTTGTTGTTGAGCCAGATCCATCTGGTACTGCGACGTCGGTTGCTGGTTGGCACAGGCCGCCAGCAGGACTGAGAGTGCAATGGGCACGAGGGGTGCGAAGCGCTTTAGCATGGGCACGACCGTGTCTGTCTGGTTTTTGTTGGTAGGCGACTATGCCGTCTATCGACGTGATTTGCAAATTCAATGCCCGGGAATGTGACTTAGTAGTTCCGGCAAAACGTCTGACGCCCTCCCCGACAAACGGACATCCACCAGGCGGCTGATGTCGGTCTGCTGTGGGTTCACCTCCACGGTTAAGCCCTTGTTTCTGCGGGCTTCCAGCACCGGTTCGACGATGTAGGGGAAGCTCGCCGTGGTGCCCACCGCGATCACCACCTCGAAGCCCTGGCGCACCTGCTGATAAAGCCGACCAATGGCATCCTCGGGCAGCATCTCCTCGAACAGCACCACCGGCGGGCGCAGCACGCCCCCGCATTGTGCACAGCGCGGGGGCAACGGACGGCGCAGGTGCTCGGCCAGCTGCGGGTCCTCGGCCCCGCAGGACTGGCAGTACAGCGGCGCCAGTTCGCCATGGATCTCGATCAGGCGCTCCACCGGCGAGCCCGCCGCCCGATGGTAGCCGTCGATGTTCTGCGTCAGCACCCAGCAACCGGGCTTGCGCCGCTGCAGCTCGGCGATGGCGGCATGCCCGGCATTCGGCGCGGCGCCCAGGCAGGCCTCACCCAGCTGGGCCAGGTATTTCCAGCACAGCGCCGGATCGCGCTGCAACATCGGCCCGGACAGCGCCGCCTCGATCGGCAGCCCCTCGGCAGTCAGGCCGTTGTACAGCCCGCCGAGGCCGCGATAGGTCGGCAGCCCGGAGTCGGCCGAGAGGCCGGCGCCAGTGATGACCAGGATGCGTTCGGCGTTCTGGATGGCCTGGGCGACCTTCAGGGTATGGCTGTTCATAACTGCCTCCGTAGTAGCAATGAAAGACGACTCAAGAGCCTGCACCGGCGCGGGGAAAAACCAGCCACCCTCTCCCCGACCCTCTCCCGTTAACAGGAGAGGGGGAAAGCAATTGTTCCGCCCCGTACTCGCTAGTGATTGACCGTATGCGCCAGCATCACCGACAACTGACACAGCGGCCGGCCGCTCTGCGCGTGCCATTCGTTGAAGGCGGCCTGCACCAGGGCCAGGTCCTTCTGGCTGGTTGGCGCCTTGTCGATGATCTGCTGGGCCTTGAGTGCGGCGACCATGTCGTCGGTCGGGATGAAGGTGTCCTTGCCGACCATGCGCAAAAACCGTGGTGCCGACAGGCCGCCAAGCTGGTTGCCGTGCTTGGCCAGGTACTTCCACAGGCCGACGATATCGGTCACCGGCCAGTCGGCGATCAGCGCGCCGAAGCTGCCTTTTTCCTGGCGCACATCGAGGATGAACTGGGCATTGCGCGGCACGCTCTTGAGCTTGCCCAGGTGACGGATCAGCCGCGCATCCTGCATCAGACGCTCCAGGTGCTCGGCGCCCATCAGCACCACCTTGTCTGGGTCGAAGCCAAAGAACACCTGCTCGAAGGCCGGCCATTTGGCGTCGACCAGGCTGTGCTTGAGGCCGGCGCGGAACACCCGCAGCACCAGCAGCGACAGGTATCGATCATCACTCAGCGCACGCAGCTCGGCGTCTGAGCGAGGCTGCGGCAGGCGCGCCTCCAGCGCGGCGGCCGAGCCGAAACGGTTGAGGCAGTATTCGTGGAGCCATTGATAGTCACGCATGCTTGATCTCCCTTGCAGCCGTGAAGGTTGCCCGACGCACGCGGGCTCAGTCCAGGCGATAGAGGTGGCGCGTCGCCTCGGCATAAAGCGCCGACTGGGCGAAATCGTCGGTGGCCAGAACCCGTCCGACCAGGATCAGTGCGGTGCGGCGAAAGCCCTTCACCGCCACCCGCGCCTCGATGTCCGCCAGGGTGCCGCGCACCCAGTCCTGGTCGGGCCAGCTGGCGCGATGCACCACGGCGATCGGGCAGTCGGCGCCGTAGTACGGCAGCAACTCGTCGACGATACGCGGCAGGTGCTGCACGCCGAGGTGGATCGCCAGGGTGGCGCGGTGGCTGGCCAGGGCACCCAGCTCCTCCCCCGCCGGCATCGGCGAGTTGTGCCCGTAGCGTGTAAGGATCACCGTCTGCGCCACCTCCGGCAGGGTCAGCTCGGCCTCCAGCAGCGCTGCGCAGGCGGCAGTCGCGGTCACGCCGGGGATGATCTCGAAAGGAATGTTCAGCGCGCGCAGCTCGCGAATCTGCTCGCCAATCGCGCCATACAGCGAGGGGTCGCCGGAATGCACGCGAGCCACGTCCTGCCCCAGGGCGTGGGCCTCGGCCAACAGGGCGATAATCTGCTGCAGGTGCAGCTCGGCGGTGTTCACCACCCGCTCGGCGCGGTGGCCGTCGAGCAGCGCCGCCGGCACCAGCGAGCCGGCATAGAGGATCACCGGGCAGCTGCGGATCAGGCGCTGGCCCTTGACGGTGATCAGCTCGGGGTCGCCGGGGCCGGCGCCAATGAAATAGACGGTCATGCACAGGGCTCCGAATCGATGCGTGCCAGGGCGCAGGTGGCATTGGCGCTGCGCAGGCGCGGTCCCAGAAGCTGCGCCCGCCCCAGGCGCGTGGCGGCAGCCAGGGCACTGGGTTCGGCCACCGCCGGGCTGCCGGCCACTTGCTGGGTCAGCGGGTTGGCCTCGGCCTGCCCGGCGAATGCCTGCAGTGCCTCGGCCGCTACATATTCCAGCGGCAGCCCCAGGCGTTCGGCCAGGGCCTGCAGGCCAGGCTCGCCAAGCTTGTGCGCGCTGCTGGCCAGCCCGACCAGTTCGTCCAGCTGCCGGCCGTGGGCGGCCAGGCACTGCTGCAGCAGCACCTGCAGTTCATCCACCGGACAACCGCGCCGGCAGCCGAACCCGGCGATCAGGCGAATCGGCATGGGCACTCCCGCTGCAAGCCAAAAGGCCGCGTAGCTCAGCACGCAAGCCCACGCCGGTCAACCGCGCGGTTGACCGCTTCCCGGCCGCTGCGTAGCCTTGCGCCCTTTCCGAGGTTCTTCTTCGCCCGGCGAAGAAGCTAAGAGGGAACAGGGTTCATGCCCTGGCTGCCCCCGCAACTGTGAACGGATGATGTCCTTCAGCATGCCACTGCCCTGACGGGTGGGAAGGCGAAGGATCGAGCCCGAGCCTCTTACGATTTCGCCAGCCCAAGCGGTGAAATCGTAGGAGGCTTTCGGGCTTACGCCGTGAGCCAGGAGACCTGCCTCGTGAAAGTGTTCGACAACCGGGCGGGGTGATCCGGTGGTGTTCGGCCCTCGCTCGCCTGCGGGAGCCCCGCCCTGCCCGTCCGTCCATTTTCCAGACGCAGCAGGGCCGCCATGCACACTCTCGCCAAACTCCCCGTCACCATCGTCACCGGCTTTCTCGGTGCCGGCAAAACCACCCTGCTGCGTCATCTGCTGAGCCACGCGGGCGGGCGGCGCATCGCGGTGATCGTCAACGAGTTCGGCGAGCTGGGCATCGACGGCGCCATCCTCAAGCAGTGCTCCATCGGCTGCAGCGAGGAAGAGGCCGAGGGCCGCATCTTCGAGCTGGCCAACGGCTGCCTGTGCTGCACCGTGCAGGAAGAGTTCTTCCCGGTGATGCGCGAGCTGGTGGCACGCCGCGGCGAGCTCGACCATATCCTCATCGAAACCAGCGGTCTGGCGTTGCCCAAGCCGCTGGTGCAGGCCTTCAACTGGCCAGAGATCCGCACCGCCTGCACCGTGGATGCGGTGATCACCGTGGTCGACAGCCCGGCCGTGGCCGCCGGCACCTTCGCCGCCTTCCCCGACCAAGTGGACGCCCAGCGCAAGCAGGACCCGAACCTCGACCACGAGTCGCCGCTGCACGAGCTGTTCGCCGACCAGTTGGCCAGCGCCGACTTGGTGCTGCTGAACAAGACCGACCTGCTGGATGCCGATGCATTGGCCGCCGTGCGCGCCGAAGTGGCCGAGGAGCTGCCGCCGGCGGTCAAGGTGGTCGAGGCCCAGGGCGGCGAGCTGCCGCTGGAGGTGCTGCTCGGCCTGAACTGCGAGACCGAGCTGCACATCGACAGCAGGCGCACCCACCACGACGAGGAAGACGAGGACCACGACCACGACGAGTTCGACGCCTTCGACGTCGTGCTGCCGGAAGCCGAGGAAGCGCGCCTGCTGGCCGCCCTGAAAGATGCCGTGGCCAAGCACGGCATCCTGCGCGTCAAGGGCTTCGCCGCCATCCCAGGCAAGGCCATGCGCCTGCTGGTCCAGGGCGTCGGCCAGCGCTTCGACCGCCACTTCGACCGTGCCTGGGGCGCAGACGAGGCAAGGCAGACGCGCCTGGTGCTGATCGGCCAGGACCTTGACCGCGCTGCCATCGAGGCGGAGCTGCGGGCGAAGCTGGGGTGAATCCGATGCACGTGCAGCTTTGGCCCCCTCTCCCGCTTGCGGGAGAGGGCTGGGGAGAGGGCAATAGGCCACGCACCCTCTCCCTCATTCCCTCTCCCATGAATGGGAGAGGGAGGTAGTCATGCACCTGCTCCGCGCCCAGGCCGGCGTCACCCTGCCGGCCGACAGCATCGCCGACCTCGGCCAGACCCCGGCCGAGCTGGTGATCCTCTGCACCGGTGACTCGCACCTCTCCTTACTGGCCGAGGTGGCGCGCGAGCTGCCCGCGGATTTCCCCAGCCTGCGCCTGGCCAGCCCGGCGCAGCTGCCCAACCATGCTTCGGTGGATTTCTACGTCGAGCAGGTGCTGCGCCACGCCAAGGTCATCCTGACCTCGGTGCACGGCGGCGTCAGCTACTGGCGCTACGGCATCGAACGTGTGGTCGAGCTGGGCCGCCTGGGCGCCACCATCATCCTGGTGCCGGGCGACGACCGCGCCGATCCCGAGCTGAGCGAACTGAGCAACGTGGCAAGCGAGGACAGCCAGCGCCTGTGGCAGTACCTGCGCCAGGGCGGTGCGGACAATGCCCGCCATCTGCTGCACTGCATCGCCAGCCGCTGGCTGCAGCGGGACTATCCCTGGAGCGAGCCGCGCGCCCTGCCGCGCACGCTGATCCATCACCCGCGCCATGCTGAGACAACCCTGGATCACTGGCGCGCCGACTGGCAACCCGGCCGGCCGGTGGCGGCGCTGCTGTTCTACCGCGCCCAGGTACAGGCCGGGAACACGGCCTTCGTCGACATCTTCTGCCAGCGCCTGCGGGCCCAGGGTCTCAACCCGCTGCCGATAGCCGTAGCCAGCCTCAAGGAAGCCGAATGCCTGGCGCAGGTCGAAGCCTGGCTGGATGAGACCAACGCGGCGGTGATCCTCAACACCACCGGCTTCGCCCAATCCAACCCGGAGTCGCCGCAGGAACGGCCATTTCGCCGCGATGTACCGGTGCTGCAGGCGCTTTGTGCCCTGGACAGCGAAGAGCAGTGGCAGGCCAGTGCCCAGGGCCTGGGCCCGCGCGACCTGGCCATGCATATCGCCCTGCCCGAGCTTGACGGCCGCCTGATCACCCGGCCGATTACCTTCAAGGGCGTGGCAGCGCGCAGCGAGCGCAGCCAGAGCGACATGGTGCGCTACCGCCCGCACCTGCCGGGCATGGACTTCGTCGCCGAACTAGCGCTGCGCTGGACCCAGCTTGCGGCCAAGGCCAACGCCGACAAGCACATCGCCCTGATCCTGGCCAACTACCCGACCCGCGACGGCCGCATCGGCAACGGCGTCGGCCTGGACACCCCGGCCGCCGCGCTGAATATCCTGCGCGCCCTGCAGCAGCAGGGTTACCCGGTCGAAGGCCTGCCGAGCGACGGCACCGCACTGATCCATCAGTTGCTCGGCGGCGTGACCAACGACCTGGACAACCTCGACCTGCGCCCCTGCGCCCAGAGCCTGGCACTGGACAACTACCAGCGCTGGTTCGCCAGCCTGCCCGCGGCCAACCAGCGCGCCGTGCTGGAGCGCTGGGGCCAGCCCGAACAGGACCCGATGTACCGCAGCGGACGCCTGATGATCGCCGGCCTGCGCTTCGGTCTGACCTTCGTCGGCATCCAGCCGGCGCGCGGCTATCAGCTGGACGCCGCGGCGGTGTACCACGACCCGGACCTGGTGCCGCCGCATGGTTATCTCGCCTTCTACTGCTGGCTGCGCACCGCCTTCGCCGTCGACGCGCTGATCCATGTCGGCAAGCACGGCAACCTGGAGTGGCTGCCGGGCAAGAGCGTCGGCCTGTCCGACGCCTGCTGGCCGAGCGCGATCCTCGGCCCCCTGCCCAACCTCTACCCCTTTATCGTCAACGACCCCGGCGAGGGCGCCCAGGCCAAACGCCGCACCCAGGCGGTGATCCTCGACCACCTGATGCCACCGCTGACCCGCGCCGAGAGCTACGGCCCGCTGCGCGACCTGGAGCGCCTGGCCGACGAGTACTACGAAGCCAGCCAGCTCGACCCGCGCCGCGCCGTGGAGCTGCGCGGCGAAATCCAGCGGCAGGTGCGCGCGGCCAGTCTTGATCGCGAGCTGGGCCTGCAACTCAACGACGACCCGGACAGCTGGCTGCCGCAGTTGGACGCCTACCTGTGCGACCTCAAGGAATCGCAGATCCGCGACGGCCTGCACTGTTTCGGCGAGTCGCCGAGTGGGCGCCTGCGCCGCGACACCCTGCTCTCCTTGGTGCGCATCCCACGTGGCGACGGTCAGGGCCGGCATGCCAGCCTGCTGCGCACCCTGGCCCACGATCTTGGGCTGGACTTCGACCCACTCGGCGGCGAGCCGGCCGAGCCCTGGAGCGGCGCACGCCCGGATTACCTGCAAGCAGTCAGCGCTGAGCCCTGGCGCAGCCATGGCGACACCCGTGAGCGTCTGGAGTTGCTCGCCCTGCAGCTGATCGAACAACCCTCATCGCAGGCGCCAGGCCCCGCCAGCACCGTGGTACTGAACGAGCTGCGCAGCCATATCGCCCCAATGCTGGATAGCTGCGGCAGCGCCGAGATGAACGGCCTGCTCGCCGCGCTTGAGGGCCGCTTCGTGCCGCCGGGCCCCAGCGGCGCGCCCAGTCGTGGCCGTCTGGACGTGCTGCCCACCGGACGCAACTTCTATTCGGTGGACGTGCGCCATCTGCCCACGCCCACCGCCTGGCGCATTGGCGTGCAGAGCGCCGAGCGCCTGCTCGAACGCCACCTGCAGGACGAGGGCGAACACCTGCAACGCCTGGGCCTGTCGGTATGGGGCACGGCGACCATGCGCACCGGCGGCGATGATATCGCCCAGGCCCTGGCCCTGCTCGGTGTGCGCCCGGTGTGGCAGCCCGGCAGCCAGCGGGTCGAGCGCATCGAGGTCCTGCCGCTGGAACAGCTCGGCCGCCCGCGGGTAGACGTAACCCTGCGCGTGTCCGGCTTCTTCCGCGACGCCTTCGCCAATCTGATTCGCCTGTTCGACCAAGCCGTACAGGCGGTGGCCGAGCTGGACGAGCCGGAAGAGATGAACCCCCTAGCCGCGCGCGTCTGGCAGGAAACCCTGGCCCACCAGGATCAGGGACTGGACCCGGTCGAGGCACGCCGCCAGGCCGGTTGGCGCATCTTTGGCGCCAAGCCGGGCGCCTACGGCGCCGGCATCCAGAACGCCGTGGAAGAACGTCTGTGGCAGACCCGTGCAGACCTCGCCGAGGTCTACCTGAACTGGGGCGGCTACGCCTACGGCCAGGGCGCCGAGGGCCTGCCGGCCCGCGCGCAGTTCGCCGAACGCCTGCAGCAGCTGCAGGCGGTGCTACACAACCAGGACAACCGCGAGCACGACATCCTCGATTCCAACGACTACTACCAGTTCCAGGGCGGCATGCTGGCGGCGGTCGAGACCCTGCGCGGTGGCAAGGCCGCCAGCTACTTCGGCGACAGCAGCCAACCGGACAACCCGCGCATCCGTACCCTCAAGGATGAACTGAACCGGGTGGTGCGCGCCCGCGCAGTGAACCCCAAGTGGATCGCCGGGATGAAGCGCCACGGCTACAAGGGCGCCTTCGAGCTGGCCGCCACGGTCGACTACCTGTTCGGCTTCGACGCCACCAGCGAACTGGTCGACGACCACCAGTACGCCCTGCTGGCCGATGCCTACCTGCTCGATCGCGAAACGCGCGACTTTATCCAGCAGCACAACCCTGGCGCCCTGCAGGACATGCTCGAACGCCTGCTGGAGGCCCAGCAGCGCGGCCTCTGGCAAGAGCCCGGCGAGTACCGGGCAGCATTGGAAAACCTGCTGCTGGATGCGGAGGAGTCATGAGCCTCTCCCCCTGTAGCCCGGATGTAATCCGGGATTGCGCGCCCCGGATTACATCCGGGCTACAAAGCCCCCGCGCACGATCTCCAGCTAGCCCCTCTCCCCTCGGTAGAGGGGTTGGGGTGAGGGAAAACCGAGCCGCACATAACCTCCCTCACCCCCGGCCCCTCTCCCAAAGGGAGAGGGGTGTGGGCCAACGCGGGTTCCACCCGCCCTACTCGCCCCTTCTCCCTCTCCCATTTATGGGAGAGGGTCGGGGAGAGGGCGCTCTTTCAACACCCGCCACGCAGCCGTTCGGCCGCCTCGCGCAGCATCGCCTCGGTGCCGCTCCAGCCCAGGCAGCCGTCGGTGATCGACATGCCGTAGCGCAGCTCGGCGGACAGCGGCTGACAACCGTCGAACAGATGGCTCTCCAGCATCACCCCGCGCAGGCTGGTGTCGCCGGCCAGGCGCTGGTCGAGCACGTCGCGCAGCACCGCCGGCTGGCGCAGTGGGTCCTTGCCGCTGTTGGCGTGGCTGCAGTCGACCATGATCCGCGCGGCGATACCCTGCTTCTCCAGGCTGGCCCGCGCCACGGCCACGCTGGCCGCATCGTGGTTCGGCCCACTGTGGCCACCGCGCAGCACCAGGTGGGTATCCGGGTTGCCGGCAGTCTCGACCAGCGCCGGGCGGCCCAGGTCATCTACGCCGAAATGCTGGTGCGGGTGCGCCGCCGAACGCATGGCATCGCAGGCAATCGACAGGCTGCCATCGGTACCGTTCTTGAAGCCCACCGGCACATCCAGGCCGCTGACCAGCTCGCGGTGCACCTGCGATTCGCTGGTGCGCGCGCCGATGGCGGCCCAGCCCAGCAGGTCGTCGAAGTAACCCGCCACCAGCGGCTGCAGCAGCTCGGTGGCCACCGGCAGGCCGCGTTCGAGCATGGCCAGCATCAGCCGGCGCGACAGCTCCAGGCCGCCCGCCATGTCGCCGCTGCCGTCCAGTTGCGGGTCATAGACCAGGCCTTTCCAGCCGATGGTGGTACGCGGCTTCTCAACGTAGGCGCGCATCACCAGCAGCAGCTGGTCGCTCACCTCGGGGGCCAATGCGGCCAGGCGGTCGGCGTATTCGAGGGCGGACATCGGATCGTGCAGGGAACAGGGACCGACGACGACCAGCAGGCGCGGGTTGGAGCCGTCGAGCACGGCGCGGATGGCCTCGCGCTGGGTCTGTACCTGGCTGGCGAGAGTGGTGGACAACGGCAGGCGCTGGCGCAGATCGGTGGGGCTCGGCAGCGGCGTGGCGCGGCGGCGAGTGGTGGATGGCGGCACGGCGGGTGCGCGCAGAGCGGTAAGGGAAGCATTCATGGCGGTGGTCCTCGCCCGGCGTGGCCTCATGCCACGCGCGGCGCGCTATCTGGGTGTTCGACTGGAATCTCGGTGGTGCGCGGCAGCGCTGCTAAATCGCCAGGCATAAGTGCGGTAAGAACGGTAATAGGCGGTGTAAGCGGTCATGTTTCGATCCTCTATGTGCATCGTGCTGGCCTTGTGGGCCGAAAAAACAAAAACCCCGGTCGGGTGGCCGACCGGGGTTTCGTGAAACTGGCTGGTGGCGACCCTTTGCTCTGGGGCGCCTGTGGGGTATCAGGCGCGCCGCTGGCTAAACCAATACCCGTAAAAGAAATAAGCGACAGCCTCGACCTGCGCGCACACGCCAACCACGCCGACAGCGGCGGAGCGAACAAGGCGGTTCAGGGAAGGACGAGACGACATGCTGATCTCCAAAACGATGGTTACCACGCTAACCGATCCCGACGCTTTCTTTCAACCTTTGATCCGAGGTAACGCCATGCAGCCCCACTTTCCCCTGGCCGCCGTGGTGGCCGCCGACGAGCTCAAGCTGGCGCTGTGCCTGGCCGCCATCGACCCGGCCCTCGGCGGCGTGCTGATCGAAGGTCCGCGCGGCATGGCCAAGTCCACCCTGGCGCGCGGCGTGGCCGACCTGCTCGACGGCGGACGCTTCGTCACTCTGCCGCTGGGCGCCAGCGAGGAACGCATCGTCGGCACCCTCGATCTGGATGCCGCGCTCGGCGAGGGTCGCGTGCGCTTCTCTCCCGGCGTGCTGGCCACTGCCCACGGAGGCGTGCTTTACGTCGACGAGGTCAACCTGCTGCCCGACCACCTGGTGGACCTGCTGCTCGATGTGGCGTCCAGCGGCATCAACCACATTGAGCGCGATGGCCTGTCGCACAGCCACCCGGCGCGCTTCGTGCTGATCGGCACCATGAACCCCGAAGAAGGCGAACTGCGCCCGCAGCTGCTCGACCGCTTCGGCCTCAAGGTGCAGCTTGGCGGCACACCCGAACCCGCGCAGCGTGCGGAAATCGTGCGCCGCCGCCTGGCCTTCGACGACACCCCCGAAGCCTTCCTCTCCCAGTGGCAGCACGAGCAGGACGCCCTGCGCCAACGCTGTATGGATGCCCGCCGGCGTCTGAGCGACATCCCGCTGGACGACGCCAGCCTGGACGCCATCGCCCAGCGCTGCTTCGCCGCTGCCGTCGACGGCCTGCGCGCCGACCTGGTGTGGCTGCGCGGCGCCCGCGCCCATGCCGCCTGGCGCGGTGCCAGCCGGATCGAAGCGCAGGATATCGACGCCCTGGAATCCTTCGTCCTCGCCCATCGCCGTCGCGAACACACGCCGCCCGCCGCGAACCAGCCGCCAGCGCCAAACCAGTCACAGCAACAGCCAGCGCAACCGGATCAGGGCGAAGGCCAATGGGGTGCGCTACCGCCGCAGGTCGTAGCGGTCGGCGAACGACGCGAGCCACCGGCCTGGCCAAAAAAGCCCTGAGCATCCGCCCGCGCCAGGCCCCAGGCGCGGATGCCCTCCCCCAACCCGGCCAGGCCCAAGGCGGACGCAGCGGCGAACGCGGCAGCGGCACGCCCACGCGCATCGACTGGCCAGCGACCCTCGCCCACGGCCGCCCGCATCGCCGCGCCGACCTGCACTGGCACGCCCGCCGCTTGCGCCCCGGCGAGCTGTGGCTGGTGATCGTCGATGCCTCGGCCAGCACCCGACGCCATGGCGCCCTAGCCCAGGCCAAGGGCCTGCTCGCCGAGCTGTTCGCCATCGCTTACCGCCAGCGCGCGCGCCTGGCCGTGCTCGAAGCCGGCGGCGCGCAGCCACGCTGGCTGTGGCAGGGCCAGAAGGCCTCGCCTGAACTGCACGCCTGGCTGCAGCAGCTTGGCGCCGGTGGCGGCACGCCGATCATCGAAGCGCTGCAACTGGCCACGCCCTGGCTCATCCGCCGACAACGCCACAAACCGGGCGAGCAACAGCGCCTGCTGCTACTCACCGACGGCCGCCTGCGCGACTGGCCGCAACTTACCGCGCTACCCTGCCCCGGCCTGCTGTTGGACATCGAGCGCGCGCCCATCCGCCTCGGCCGCGCCCGCCAGCTGGCAGGCGAGCTGGGCACCGACTACCACCATATCGACGACCTGGCGCCCGTCTCCGGCGCGCCAACCTGGAACAGACCATGAAAGAACTGCTGCTGGTCGGCATCGGCGCCGGCGACCCGGACTACATCACCCAACAGGCGATCAAGGCCTTGCGCCGCAGCGACGTGATCTTCCTGATGGACAAGGGCCCGGCCAAACACAAGCTCAACGCCCTGCGCCGGGAAATCTGCGCGCGTTTCCTCGAAGGCTGCACTCCACGTTTCGCGGAAGGAGTACAGCCGGAACGCGAACGCGACGCCGCCGACTACCGCGCCAGCGTGGACGAGCTGAACCGCGACAAGCAGGCGGTGTTCGAGCAGCTGATCGACGAGCAGATGAGCGACGGCGAGACGGCCGCCTTCATGGTCTG
Source organism: Aquipseudomonas alcaligenes (assembly GCA_900156135.1). Lineage (GTDB taxonomy): Bacteria > Pseudomonadota > Gammaproteobacteria > Pseudomonadales > Pseudomonadaceae > Aquipseudomonas > Aquipseudomonas alcaligenes_D. The sequence goes on from FTMP01000003.1 coordinate 130,228, forward strand.
GGGCGACCCTTCGCTGTACGACAGCAGCATCCGCATCATCGAATCGATCGCCGCCACGCGCAGCGACCTCAGCTATGACGTGATCCCCGGCATCACCAGCCTGCAGGCCCTCACCGCCCGCCACCGCATACCACTGAACCAGATCGGCCGTGCTGTGGAAATCACCACCGGCCGCCTGCTGGCCGAAGGCTGGCCACAGGGCGTGGACAGCGTGGCGGTGATGCTCGACGCCAAAGACACCTACCTACGCTTTGTTGGGCAGGCACTTCATATCTATTGGGGGGCTTATGTGGGGACGGCGGATGAGATTCTGATTGCTGGCCCACTAGATGTGGTGGCGCAGCGAATTGCCGCGACCCGCGCGCAGGCACGAGAGGAGCATGGGTGGATCATGGATAGCTATCTGCTGCGCAGGACAGGCAGCACATGAGGATGACAAGGTCGGTGGACAGGCCGTGCGTTGCCCATCCGGCGAAATGATCGAATCCGTGTAGGGCGAAAAACCGCATCACGTCTGCTGCCCCAGTGAAGCGTTCGGCTTGTTAAGGACTTGAATACCGGCATATAGCAATTGGCCCCCAAAGCACTTGGTTGTTTGCAGACGCCTGATAGATTCGAAGCCAGAACATGACGCGTACGAGGCCGATTTCCTCGGCCTGGCCAGCTGAGTAGCCTCGCAAACGCAATGCAATCACGGGATTTAAGCTGACCGCATAAAAACGCCAACTGATACTTTCACATATCAAGGGCGTGGCGTTTCGCGCAATGCCGGGTCGGCATACCACTGGTCTTTAGGGACGATTTTGGCGTCCTGGGGATCAGCAATGTAATGCGGCGACATGATCTGCACACCGTACTCATTGAACACATCCTGAATATTGGAGTGCAGCGCCGAAAGTACTGCCGCGCGTGATTGAGAGTTGCCAGGGGAGGCATGAGCTACCAGGCGGTATTCCGGGTAATAGTCCGACAGTGCTGTCTGAAGCACCAGCGGGGTGGGCGTACTCATTACCCCCTCGGTACGCTGTGCGGCCTCGATCAACATGGCCTCAACCTGACGCCACGGCGTGTCGTAACCGATGGTCACGCTGGTATCGATCAGATAGCCGGGACCTGCCACTGCCCGCGAGTAGTTCTTGGTCACCGTGCTGGTAATCATCGAATTGGGGATAGTCAGCACTTCACCAATACCCGTACGTATGCGCGTTGTGAACATGCCAACTTCGGTCACGGTACCCTCGTGCTCGCCGACGCGTACGTACTCACCTGGGCGCAGGGTACGCGTGTAGGTCAGGATCAGCCCCGACGCGGCCTGGCCTACGACGCTGGAGGCGCCGAGAGAAATCATCAGGCCGACCAGCACCGAAAGGCCCTTGAACGCCTCGGTGCCCGAGCCGGGCAGATAGGGGTATGCCATCGCCAGGGCAAACAGCCAGATTGCCAGCGAAGTTAAGCGGCGGGTGGGTTGCAGGGTTTCGCTATTCAGCCAGGCATCGCTGCTGCCTGGGGCTGCCATACGTTTCAGCAGGCGTTGGACAAAGCCGCTGAATCCACGAGCAATGAAGAAGATGACCACGGCAATGCCAAGCCCCGGCAATGCACTGACAACCCCATCGAACAGATAAACAGCAACTTGCAACAAGTAAGTGTTAAGGCTCTCGCCCAGAGGTCGCGTGTAGGGAAAGCGCGACAACACGAAACTCAGCCACTCGTAGCCAAGCAGCAACATAAGCATCCAGCGCAGGGCATGCAGGGCGCGACTGACCAGCGGAAACAGCTGGTTAGCATCAACTACTTGGGTGCTACCGACCTTGAGCGCTTGTGCGTGACGCTGCATAAGCCCCGGCAAGGCGGCCAGTACTTGTGCGCGGATGAAGTAGATCAGGCGGATCAGTAGAACGAAAACCAATGTTGCCAAAGCTGAGTAGGCTGCCGCGCTCAGCATAAAACGAAGATCTCGGCTTTCCTGGGTTTCCGCTACCACTTGACGCAAGTTTTCCGCAGCAGACTCTGCTGCTGCCCTGGACGAGCTGTGCACAAGGGGGTCGACGTCAGCGTTAGCGACTATGAATGCACGGCGCTCGCCCAACAGCACGATGAAGTGTTCCTGCATCGGCTGTAGGCTCACCGTCAGGTTGACACTGTCATCGAGCACTTCGTTGATCACCGCCCGTGCACGCGCGGCACGGATTTCTGGTGTTTCGCCCAGCAAGTTACTGCGAAACACCAGAATGGTGCGATTCGCCACCACCAGTGCTGCGACATGCACTTCAGCCCCATCGGCACTGGTCACTTCATCTGGCAGAGCCGCCTGACCCCAAGAGGGCACACAGATGAGCAGTGCCAGACAGAGGGCTGCGGAGAGCTGCAGTAGCTTGCGCATTATCAAAAGTCCTTCTTGACCCCTAAGAGCCGGTAGCGTGAATTGCTTGAAGCGATTGCAGCTGACCTAACCAACATCCCCGGTGAAGCAAAGACCTGAGTCATCCTCAAAGCAGGACGCGAAAATGCCAATCCTGCAAAGTGAATGCGCGAGGTGCATACAGGCTGTGCTCAGCGCAGAATACAACCCGCTTATCAGGTGTCTTTTAGCGGGCGGCATCTATCAGTGATGAGCATGTACCAGTCCGGCGTGGCCAAGTGCTCGACTTGCCACCGCAAAGCAGGCATCCGAAGCCGCGCAACTTTCCAGCGCTCCCGCTTGTGCCACCGCCTTATCGCGACGATAGACGCTCTTACCTTCCTTGATGGTCTCAAGCACCTCGATATCGGCAATCTTCAGTGGTTCAACGGTCAGCGGATTGGCATCAAGAACCACGAAGTCAGCAAGCTTGCCGACCTCCAGAGAGCCCTTCTCTTTTTCCTCGAAGTGCTGATAGGCCGACCAGAGGGTATGGGCTTTCAGCGCCACCAGAGGGGTAGTCCGATGCTCCGGGCCGAGTACCTGGCCACTGCGGGTCACACGATTGACCGTGGATGAAATAACGCGCATCGCATCAGGCATCGCAACCGGTGCGTCATGGTGAGACGTGAAGATCATGTTGCGCTGGATCGCCCAACCGGTCGGGGAGATGTTGGTCGCACGATCTGCGCCCAGCACGGAGTCCCGATGCCAGTCACCCCAGTAGAAGGTGTGCATCGGAAAGAACGACGGAATGATGCCCAGCGCCTTGAACTGCTCGACCTGATCCAGGCGCGCAGTCTGCGCATGGATGGCCACCGGGCGGCGGTCGGCCATGCCGTATTTCTTTTCGGCCGCACGCACGGCATTGATGTATTGATCGATGGCCGCATCGCCATTCACATGCGCCAGAATCTGCCAGTTGTTCTTGAACGCTTGCTCGACGAAACCGTTGACCTGCTGGTCGGTGAACGCCGAGTAGCCGTGGTAATCCGCCGGCTGCCCAGCCGGCACCTTGTAATAGGGTTTGGTGAGCCAGGCCGTCTTGCCCTGCGGCGAGCCATCCAGCGTGAGCTTGATACCACCAATGCGGAAGTGATCCGAATAGCTGCGTGACAGCCATGGCGCCTTCATCGCATCGACGCCCACGGTGATGTCGGGATAGGCCACAACATCGATATCCAGCTTTCCGCTTTTGGCCACCGCCTCCATGGTCGCGACCGAGTCGAGCGAGCCTTTGCCTTCCTGGGCGGTGGTATAGCCAAAGCTTTTGTAAAGGCTGACGCCAGCCGTGAAGAGCGCCTTGTTGGCATCCGGACTCAGTTTGCTCATCAGGCCGAAGAGCTGGGCAAAAAAGGCATTCTCTTCCAGTACGCCATCCGGCTCCTGAGTGCCTTGTTTGCGGCGGATGACCCCGCCGGGCGGGTTTTTCGTGTCCGCATTGAGACCGAGCATCTCCAGCGCTTTGCTGTTCATCACACCCAGATGACCTGACTGGTGAACAATCACCACGGGGAGTTCAGTCGATACCTGGTCGAGATCATCGCGGGTTGGATGCCGTTGCTCCTTGAGCTGGGCATCGTCATAACCAAAACCAACAATCCAGCCATAACTGTCGGTGAGTTTTAGATTTTGCGCGGACCAGGCCTTAAGCGCGGCCTGCAATTCGGTAATGTTGTTCACGCCACCGTCGGGGCGCGGCAACAGATTGGCAGAGACCGCCTGGATGCCGGTGTTGAACACATGGCCGTGCGGATCAACGAAGCCAGGCGCCAGTGTGTTCCCTGCCAGGTCGGTTACCAGCGTCTTTTCGCCCTTCAGCTTCATCACTTCGTCGCGATAGCCGACCGCAAGGATGCGACCATCTTTGACCGCAATCGCCTCGGCTTCAGGCTGAAGCTCGTTGACGGTGACAATGTCCCCGCCGGTATAGATAGCGTCGGCGATGATCTTCGCGCTGGACTCAGCCTGCGCATTGACAGCCTGTGTCGCGGCGAGGGTCAGTAATGCACATCCAATCGATCGGGCTTTCAGCTTCATTTCGAAATCTCGCGCATGGTGATGAAAGTTAGGAGTTCAGCAGTTTTCGCCGGGTGTCGCCTGCGGGCTGTAATGCAGTGACGCCCCTCAGGCTGATAACTATTTAAGTGCTGGCAGCGCAGCCTAAATACTTGCCTGTTTCAGGATTGCTCAAAAATGCCATGTGGCACCGCCGCCGATGATGTGCAGCAGACTGTTTTTGTATTCACCGGAAAGCGTTTGGCCGGACAGTTCTTTGCTTTGCTGCACCTGCATATCGCCCATCCAGACCAGGGTGTACGCCATGTGCAGATCCAGCCCGGCATCCACTTGATAATTGAAGCCAGTAGCCAGACGCCAGTTCTCGGCCATCGGGTTGTCCACGGTGCGGTGCTTATCCTCCACCGCCGAGCTGTCATAGGCCACGCCCATGTTCCAGCGCAGCTTGGGATTGAGCTGACGCTGAGCGCCGAGGGACAGGTGCCAGGTGTCTTGGTACTGGCGGTCGGCTACGGTGGATGTAGTGATCAAATTGCTGTCGATCTCAACGCCGATCCTGCCGAACTCACTCCAGTCCTGCCAGCCGAGACTGCCAAGCAGTTTCCAGTCGCGGTTCAACTGATGGGCCAGGCTGGCAGTCAGGGTCTGCGGCACTTTCATGTCGGCGTCAATCCTATCGAATGTCAGCTCACTCAACGCCGTGTTGAGCAGCGGGTTGCTGACATCATTCAGCTCCGGGGAGTCAGAAAACTCCAGGTCGATAGCACTGGTATAGGCAAGCCCAAGTTTGGTTTGCGCGTTCAGTTGGTAGAGCAGACCGAGATTGGCACCTACCCCCCAATCGCTATCCCGGTACTCTAATTGACCATCCTGATCAGCATTGCCGACGCCCGGCAGATTGTTATTGATCGCCGAATCGCTCTTGAAAAAGCCATACATGAAGCGTGGTCCCACACCGACGGCCAGGTCATCGGTCAGCTGATAGGCATAGCTCGGTTGCAATGAAACACCGATAACCGTGCTGTCCTGGGCGAAGTAACGGCCCTCCCAGTCATCGTCGTAATCGAGTGCCAGGCCGAAGTTGCCATACATGGCAAAGCCGATGCTGGAACGCTCATCCAGCTCATGGCTGATGAACAGGCTGCTACCTGGCAATGCCACCAGCGGATTGCCCCCTTCATTGCCGGTATAGGTGTTGCTGCTGTCCCGGGAAAAGCCGAGGTCCCCCAGAATCAGCTGGCCGTTGGCATTGACTTGAGTGCCCTGTAGTTCGGCCAACCCGGCAGGGTTGGTCATTTGCACGCTGGGGTCAGTTGCCAGGGCGGCCGCGCCGGCGTTGGCCAGCCCCATCCCTTCCTGGCCTGCCTCATACAGGCTGATGCCTCCCGCCAAACTGACTAAGGGAAACAGCAGTGCAGAGCAAGCAAACAATGAGCGTGAAAACATCAAGGAGCCTCTAGATCGGCAGGTGTTATTCAAGAAGTCGGGATCATTGCGGCGACTAACTGTTTTGCAGCTGGGCATTAGCCCAGCCTCTTATCGAAGAAAACGAGCGCTAACGCAGCTTTCACTGCGTTAGCGCATTACCCGACAGAAAGGAGGGCGACACCTGGGCCATACGCATCATCCCGAGGGTGCCATGGTTGTTGCAGGTTTCGGCCTCGGCCTTCAGTTTGGCCAGTGCCTGCGCATCCAGCGGCACCAGAGCCGCCAGGGCGGCGCGCTGCTCATTGCTCAACTCCAACCCCGGCTTGGCAGTCGCATACTGACGCACCTCAAGCCCGGGCTGCTGCTGGATATCGCTGACCGGCTGCACGCGGCCACCGAGCACGGTGCCCCACACCTTGATGTCCTTCAGGGCCATGGGTTCAACGCTGTAGGGGTCCGCCTCCAGCACGGTAAAGTCGGCGAACTTGCCGGCCTGGATGCTGCCAATGCGCTCTTCCTCACCGAGTGTGTAGGCCGCATCGATGGTGATCATCTTCAGCGCCTGCTCGACCGTCACCCGTTCATCCGGGGCCAGCACCTTGCCGCTCTGGCCAACCCGGTTGACGGCGATCCAGGCCCACTCCAGTGGCCGCGGTGGCCCCATGGGGGTATCGGAATGCAGGCTGACCACGTTGCCGGCATCCAGCAGGGTCTTCAGCCGGGCGGCGGTATGGGCACGGTCGGTGCCGAGCATCGGCGCGTTGTACTCACCGCGGTAATGCACATAGTAGGGATTGACCGAGGCCACGCCGCCCAGTGCCTTGAGCCGGCGGGCCATTTCCGGGGTGGTCAGGCCGAAGTGCTCGACCGTGAAACGGTGATCGAAGCGCGGGTACTGCGCTTGCATCGCCGCCAGGGCATCGAGCGTGGACTGATTGCCCGCGTTGCCGTTGCTATGGATATGCACCTGCATGCCTGCCTTCCACCACGGCAGCATGTTGCGCACGATTTCTTCACCCGGCTGCTGGATGTAAACGCCTTTGCGGCCATCGATGTAGCCAGGCTGATCGACCATCATGCCCAGGCCAATGAAGGAGTCATCACTGAAGAACTTCACCCCCTTGAACATCAGGGTGTCGGTGGACTTGGCCTCCAGTGATTTGACGAACTCGACGGCCTCGGCCTTTTTCGCCGCCATCACCGTTGCACCGTCGCTCACGGTCACCAGTCGCGTGCGGGTCTGCGGGTCATTGAAGACCTTGTCCAGCAGTACCTGCTCCAGCTCCAGGTTGAAGGTGCCCATCACCAGTTCCGACTGAGTGGTGATGCCGCCCTTTAGGCTCAGGTCGAGCATCGAGCGCACTCGGGGAATCGAGCTCTCCAGTTTCAGGTAGGGCGCCAAGACCTTCTGCATCACCATCAGGCCCGCGGTGACCCCAAGAAACTGGCCATTGAGCTTGCCGTCCGGACCGGCCTGCACGCCGTTGACCTTGAGCGCCGCATCGGTGATCTGCTGCTTTTTCAGCAGAGCACTGTTGGCGTAGATGAAGTGCCCGGAAGCATCCCAGACGATAATCGGCTGGGTGCTGGAGATGCTGTCCAGCACCTGCTTGTCCAGATGCCGGCCACCCATGGCCACCACATCCCAGCCCCAGACCAGCACGGTCTCGTTCGGGTCTTTGGCCTCGGCAACGTACTGTTTGATCAGCTTGAGCGCATCCTCGGCATCCTTCACCCCGGGAAAATCCGGGCCATAGGGCTGCGCAGTAGGAATGGCCGAAACCAGCGGCAGGTTGAGTTCGATACCACCGAGCAGAGGATGGCCATGGGCCTCAACGAAACCAGGCAACACCACCTTGTCTGCCAGACTCTTGTCCAACTGGTAGGTCTTGCCCGCCAGCCAGGGCTCCAGATCCTGCAAATCACGGCCCACCGAGAGAATCTTGCCATCCTGCACCGCTACTGCGGTGGCCTGCGGCCAGCCCGGGTCCATGGTGATGAACTTCTTGGCAACAAAGACGGTTATCGGTGTTGCTGCAGTGTCAGCCGCGCTGGCAGAGAGCGCGACAGGCATGGCGATCAGAGCGCCGGCAATCGCCTGGGCAATCCTTGAAACAATGCGACTCATAACCCTTCCTCCTGATAGGCATGATCTGCCGGCAAGGGCTGATCCTTGTCATATTGCGGTGACACCATCCTAGTGCATGGCCTGGATGACACATGCAAAAGTATCTCGGGCTCAGCGAGAAATGCATGACACTTTTGTCGATTTATCACACCGCCAGTGCTCAGTAATTCAACGCGGATATGGAATTTGTCCATCTTCAAACATACCCCTGTGGACTTCTCCCGCTGTCACAGGTAACCGTAACCTCTGCGTTACATCACCACAGTCGCGCGAAGCAGACATTGACCGAAGACATAATGCTCGCGACATACAGGCCTAGCCTGCGACCAGACTTTTCTGGCTCCATTTCAGCGCCAGGGTCTATCACGAGAGGAAGTCTCCATCCCTTCTTTTCTCGCCCTCTGACGAGTCAGAATCTCAGGCCGTTCACTCAGTGTCCTGGGCTTCGCGGGCTGCCTTGATAGCTCTCACACAGGCATGAGATGCAGCCATTGATGCCCCCTCTACTTTCAGCAGAGTGAGTTGAATAGCTGGGGCGCATGGATGCGACGAAAGGCGAGCGAGCCGAGGGCTGCCCATTCAGACCGACAGCTCGGAGCCGCGATGGCAGCAGCAGAACGCGAGGTTTGGATGCAGAGGCAAACGCTTATGTATATTTTCAAGCGACTGGAAAGAGTGAGTCGCCAGGGTGTGCGAAACCAGAAAACTCGGCCGTCGCCTCAGCCCACCAGAGCCAAAAGCAAAAGACAAATCAGTTGCCTAGCCCCGGCTCCACGAGCCAGCATCAACGCCTTCCGCAGCACGGAGCACAATCCATGACCCCGCACCTCGCCCCCGTCGACCTGGCCAAGGCCTACCGCTTGCTCAACCACGGCCCGACCGTGCTGGTCTCGGCGCGTCATGCCGGCGTCGACAACGTGATGGCGGCGGCCTGGTGCTGCGCACTGGACTTCGATCCGCCCAAACTCACCGTGGTGCTGGACAAGGCCACGCGTACTCGCGAATTGCTGGAAGGCAGCGGCCGCTTCGTCATCCAGGTACCGACCGTCGCCCAGCTGCAGCTGACCGAGCAGGTCGGCAACCACAGCCTCAAGGACGATCCGGACAAGCTGGCCAAGGCTGGCGTCGAGCTGTTCGACCTGCCCGGCCACGACCTGCCATTCGTCCATGGCTGTTCAGCCTGGCTGGCCTGCGAGCTGGTCGCCGAACCGCATAATCAGGCTGCCTACGACCTGTTCATCGGCCAAGTCGTGGGCGCGTGGGCAGACGATCGGGTGTTTCGCGACGGACGCTGGCATTTCGAGACCGCCGACCCGGCCTGGCGCAGCCTGCACCATGTAGCCGGCGGGCACTTCTATGCCATCGGCGATGCGCTGACAGCTGCGCCGGAGCGCTAGTACAACAGGATCATTCCACCGGTCTGCCCTGCCAAAGCCAACTCGGGCGGATGCTCGACGATGAACTCGTCGACAGCAGACGTGGCCCCCGGGAAATGGCTGGAGGCATAGTCGTCGACCACAATAATGCCTCCCCTGTTCATCCGCGGGGCAAAGAAGCGCAGCGATGCCAGGGTTGGGGCATACAGGTCCACATCCAGGTGCACGAGGGCGAAGCGCCGCGCCTCGAGCCCTTCAACCTCGGCGAAAACCTCGGGAATCCAACCCTTGTGCAGGTCGACAAAGTCGAAAGGACGGAGGACTGCGGCCACCGCCTGCGGGTCGGAAGCGAACAGCTGCTTTTGCCGGTGCGTTTCGTCGGGGTCGGTATCACCCTGCTGCGCGCGATCCTGCACGCCTTTGTCGGAAAGCCCACCCTCGAAGCTGTCAAAGATCAGGAACCGTCCCGCCCAGTCGGACGCCGACAGCGCGCGGGCAATCATGTGACTGGAGTGCCCGTGCCAACAGCCGCACTCCGCCACATCGCCAACCACCCGCCCACTTGCCAGGCGATCGACTGCCTGCATCAGCGTATGAAAACGCATCTGCTTGGCCAGATCATCGGTGGACCCGGTCAGACGCCGGGACTCCTGGTAAGCCTCGAGAAAGGGGTCACCAGCTCGCGGGTAGTTCCAGTAGCGCTCGATATCGTCGAGATTGAGTCGGCTGTCTATGCGAGCCGTCGCTTTGTTGAACATGAAGCGCATCCGCGCCAGCCAATCGATTGCCATTCGCCACTCCAGGGCAGATTATCAGAACTCTGATGCACACCACACCAGCACCTAAAAAAGCTGGCACCTACTCCTAAGTTAGGGCAGCAGCCAAAATCCCCTAAGGGGTTTGACCTAAAACTCCGTAATGCAAACAAGCCATTTAGCGCATCATCACTCGAATGCAGAATCGCAGCAATGATGACAAGAACGGCGCTTACAAGCGCTAGGCGTAAGGACCGTCCCAATAGCGCTTGTACATTCCAAGTTTTCGTTTGATTACACGCGGGATACTTTTTTCCTTTTGCCCCAGCTTATAAGCCAGCAGCTTGGAGATATTTCGCACAATAGCGGACGGCCAAAGATAGGCACGAGACAAACCAATAAACTTCAGTTCGGAGAGTGCGTAGCGCACCCCTTCACCGCCAGCCCCCCCGAAACGCTCACGTATCCAAGGCTCACGCGCGTGGAAGACGCCCATGTCGAAGTAACGACTGAACTCCTCTCGCAAACTGTAGTTGTGTGAATGGCGGCAAGACGCATCACCAGCGTAGGCAATACTCCACCCTTCAAGCAGCATCTTGGCTGCTACGTACATATCCTCGGCAAAGATCACATGCCCCGGAAATCCACCTACTGCCTGCAGAGCCTCCCTCCTATATGCGGCGAAGGAATTGGACATGAAGGCGGTTTTGATGCCCAACGCAGGAGCATCGGCCATGGACTTCACCATGCTCGTCGCTGGATAGTTGAAAAGCCGAGCATGCTTCGCCAAAGGCGACGCATTCAGGTGAGCAATTTGCCGCCCGCACACGGCACCAACCTGCTTGTCGACAAAAGGACGCAATAGATGCGCAATAGCATCGGGGTCGTCCAGATAAGCATCCTGCGTCAGAAATACGTAAATATCATAGCTGGGATTGGCGGTGACCATCATCTGCCGCGTACCGCCATGATTGAACTGACTGGCAGGAATCGTCACGACACGCCGTGCCTGGGAGCACGCCAGCTCACCGGTGCCATCTGTAGAACTGGAATCGACAACAAACAGATCAAACGTCACACTTTGCCTCTCCAGCGAGCTCAATAACCTCGCCAGATCATCCCGACCATTATAAGTGGGGATAATACATGCAACACTGAACTCAACACCCTGATAGATAGCCAACATAAAACTCCATAGTTAGCACCATTCTTCGGGGCAGCTTTTCTTCCAATCAAGAAAAGCACTCTCCAGAGTAAACAAATAAGGATAGTCACGTTCGAGCAAATAGCCCGCACGAACATTATTGGAGCGCACCAACTTACGAATGCGAACCGGGCTAAATGGGTGACTGATGCCTAACGGCCTGGCTATCACGTCGATAACATATGCAGCAGTCAAAAGCAGAGAATAAGGAACCGCTGGAACGATGCGCTTTATACCGGCGACCCTGCACACCACATCAACATAATCCTTGATCGACGGCCCCGGATTCATCGACATATTGAAGAGACTGACACGCTCGCCATTCTTCTCTTGCTGCTGCAGCACCCACCACATGGCATTGCAAAGCTCCTTGACATATACACCCGCCTTACGAGTATTACGATTCCCCATGTAGAAGAAGTAGCGATGCAATACAGCCCTGACTAAGCGGGATACATTACCACCTTCTCCTGGACCAAAAACCACCCCAGGTCGCGCAATTACCAGACGACGTTCTTTATAAGCTCGTGCCTGCCAAATTTGATGAATCTTTTCCGCTGCCAGCTTTGAACCACCGTAAGCAGTTGTCGGCACGGGCAATGTACGCTCATCCTTTTCAACCTCACCCAGCCCATAGGGCGAAATGGAGCTTGTGAAGATCAGATGATTGCACTTGACCGCCTCCGCCCAAGCACACACATTTTCTGCACCCAGCAAATTGGTCTCATAGTATTCAAAGTCTTCGTGACCGGGCTCACGGTGTACGGCCGCAAAATTGGCGATCAGCGCAACAGCATCCTTAATAGGCAGATTTATCGACTTACGAACATCGCCCGGCAAATATTGGATCTCCTTGCGACTACCAATAAGCAAGCGCCTATAAGCACTAGCCTTATCCTCAGGCGACTCGAGGTCTACCAGATAAACCTTATCGACGACACCCTGAGCAATCAGGAAATCCGCAAAGAAGGAACCAATGAATCCGGCACCTCCGAAGATCACTGCACACGCCATATTCCATAATATCCGCAAAAAGTAGTAAAGAATGCCAGATCACTCAGCGCTCAAATATAGAGATACAACCCTATCCTTCTGAGCACGCCACTCATCCTGACGCCATACTTGTAAATGAATAAACGGCGCGCCCAGAAACCAAGCTGCGGAAGCCCGACGAAACGAATCAGGAACTCATATCGATCCCGATCAAGCATTGATCCATAGCGCAAAACAAACGCCTCAGCCTGCTTCCGACTGAATGACAAGCTATCCCTTATCTCCTGACTGCCTTTGCAAGCTCGCGCTAGAGCCCTAAAAAAACCATAGCCGGCAGCCCCTACTACATTGTTGGAGTGCTGCCTGTAAGAAAGCAATGGCCTATCTACATAGAGAATCTTGCCAAATGCACTGGCGACCAGCATTAACCAGTGATCATGCATTCGCGCTGAGCCCGGGACAGGAGCGGCCAACTCAAGCAAGGCCCGATTGAACAAGAAGGTACAGCCCTGCCCAACATTCTGAACAATCAATCTATTGAAGAACTCGGCAGCGGCTGGATCCAGCTTCTCAGCCTCCATGAATGATGCACTTACGATCCCCAGTTCCTCGTCGACAACCCGTGAATCGGAAAAAACCAGTAAAGGCACCCCATCACCAAGCCTGCTTTCATGCTCTTTTAAAAGCTTAATCCCTACCGCCAGTCGGTCAGAGTCCCAAACATCGTCCTGATCTGAAAAAGCATAGTACCTATCCGGCAATAGTAGGGCATGCTCAACAAGTCTAGCGAAATTATACTTCGCCCCTCCAGAGGGAGTCTCATAACAAAAAGTGAATATGGACTCACTACCAATAGAATCAACGACTTCACGGGTATCATCCGTGCTCGGATCAAGACCTATGGTGATAGAAAGAGGAGTTTCTAGCCTTGAAGATAAAATCGAAAGAATCTGCGGCTTAATATATTTTTCACCATTATAAGCAGCCAATAAAACCGCAACCGACTCCCTCATACACAACACTCTAGATTGAAAGCGCTCAAGCGACGCAGCAGATCATCAGAGGATAATAACAAGCAAACAACCTCAACCAAATCAATGGAAATCGAACCCAACCAATACCTGTCAGCACTCACCCCGGCTTGCCTCGCCAATCCACCAGCCACCCCAAGCTGTTCTCCGTCAGCCCCTGCGGCATGTATTCGGCTCCCAACCAGATATCCTGATGGAGCTCGATCAACAATCGAATAGCCGTGATTATATCTAGAGCACCTGTTCCCGGGGCTCCTCTACCAGGGCAATCGGCGAACTGAACATGACCAATGCGCCCCTTCAGTAAATGAACGGCAGACGTCAGACTAATCCCCTGACGAGCCATATGGTAGAAATCAAGCTGGGCACTGCAATTGGCATGGGCCACGCGCTGCAGTACATCGCTTAATTGTTCTGGGGTGGTCACCAAAAAACCCGGCATATCCAGAGGGTTGATTGCCTCGAACAGCACCCGGACACCCAGTGCCTGAAATGCTTCGGCGGCCTTGCGCAGATTGCCCACCAGCGCATCCAGCGCCTCATTACTGGAAAGCCCATCGGCCAGCCGCCCAGGTAGCACATTGACGCACATCGGGCGGACAACAGAGGCATAGTCCAATGCCTGCTGCAGCGCGCTATCGAACTGTTCCTGACGAGAAGGAACAGAGGCCAGCCCCGCACCACCAATCATGAGGTCGCCAGCCGGCACATTGATCAGCACCAGGGGCATGGCGGCACCATCCAGTGCCTCTCTGAAAGCATCGGCAGGTATCTCGTAGGGGAACTGCACCTCTACCCCATCGAATCCGGCCGCCGCAGCCGCGGCAACCCGCTCGAGCATGGGATGCTCGGTAAACAGCAACGACAGGTTGGCCGCAATTCTCATGCCTGCTCTCCACGGTAGAGACGAACCAAAGTCGCGGGGTCATGCTCAAGGTTACCCATATCACCATGCAGGCGCATCAGCTGCGCAGCCAGGCCACTCATGGGCACGGCCCCACCCTCCTCTCGCGCAAGTTTCGTTGCGGTATCCAGATCCTTGAGCAGCGTGCGGACATGCCATTTCACGGGCTCGAATCGGCTCTCGGCCATCTGCGGCGCCAGTATCTGCAGCGGGCGCGAGTCGGCGAAGCCACCTGCCAGGGCTGGCGCGAGCAAGCGCGCATCGACACCGGAACGCTCGGCCAAACCCACCACCTCGGCGATGACCAGTGCATTGCAGGCCACGATCATCTGATTGCAGACCTTGGTGACCTGCCCGGCCCCCACCGCCCCCATGTGAGTCACGCGCTGCCCCAGATGGGCGAGCAAGGGGCGCAGGGCCTCGACATCCTCGCCACGCCCGCCGGCCATGATGGCCAATGTCCCCGCTTCGGCCCCGGGCACACCGCCGGAGACTGGAGCATCCACCCAACGCATGCCGCTGAGCCGCTCCAGTTCCGCCGCCATCTCGCGAGTCGCTGCCGGCTCAACGCTGGAAAAATCCAGCAGCAGCTGCCCCGGCTTGGCCGTCGAAGCTACACCAGACGCGCCGAACACCACTTCACGCACAGCCGCCGTGTCAGCCAGGCAGAGCATCACGATATCAGCACCTTCAGCCAACTGGGCTGGCACCGATACCACCTGAGCCCCGGCCTCCTCCAGCGCCCGGCACTTGTCCAGCGAGCGATTCCATACCCGCAGCGCGTAGCCGGCGGCGATCAACCGACGACACATGGGCAACCCCATCAAGCCTATGCCGGCGAAAGCGACTGTGGGTAAAGCAGGCATGCGCGTCTCCCTGAATATTGAAGAACGCATAGTAACTGCTGATCGCAGATTGAGGCAGAAACGAAAAAGCCGGTCAGAGACCGGCTTTCTTCCAGCAAACAACGAAGTGGCTAATTGACACTCATGCGATCGCGGTTTTTCTCCAGGATCACAGCCCCAATGCCTTTGACCTCAAGCAACTCATCGACTGATGCAAAAGGACCATTGGCATTGCGGTGGTCGATGATGGCCTGAGCCTTCACCTTCCCCACTCCCACCAGTTCACTCTGCAGAACATCCAGATCAGCGGTATTGATATTGACCGACGACACCTCGGCCTGCGTTGCTTCGACGGCAACACCGGGCGCCTTGGCAGACTCTGCCGCGGAAACAGCAATAGGCAGACTGGCCATGCAGGAAAGCAGTAGTACAGCGATTTTCTTTTTGAGCATGTTCGACTCCTTGTCGTGAATGAGGCGCGCGACTTCCAGATGCGCCTTATCAACGTAGGAGGCGTAACCACCCTGTCAAACTGACAGTTTCAGGATTCCGTGCGCTGCTGCACATGAATCCAGTCGACTATCTCTCCTTCCGGGCTATATCCACTGACAGTGCCACGCAGCAGTTGGCGCAAATGGTCGTAGTCATCTCGCTCGACTGCAGCAAGCAATTCACGCAACACCTCCCGCAAAGCCTCCCAAGAAAGATGCTCCTCACTGGCGCGCATGATCATGGAATGCGAGGTCGGCTGAGCCCCTTCACCAATCAGCAGCTCTTCATAAAGCTTTTCGCCGGGACGCAGGCCAGTGAACTCGATAGCGATATCACCCTGAGGATTGCGCTCGGAACGCACACCGAGCCCGGAGAGATGAATCATCTTCTCCGCCAGATCGAGAATCTTCACCGGCGCTCCCATGTCCAGCACGAACACATCGCCGCCCTGCGCCATGGAACCGGCCTGAATCACCAGCTGCGCCGCCTCGGGAATGGTCATGAAGTAGCGGGTGATCGCCGGGTGAGTCACGGTTACCGGGCCGCCCCGGCGAATCTGCTCGCGAAACAGCGGAATGACGGAGCCAGATGAGCCCAGCACGTTACCGAAACGCACCATACTGAAACGGGTCTTGTTGACCCAATGCAAACCGGTGGCGTCACCAAACAGCACCGGTGCGGACTCGCGACTGAGCGCCTGCAGAATCATCTCCGCCAAACGCTTGGTACTGCCCATGATGTTGGTGGGGCGTACCGCCTTGTCCGTCGAAATCAGCACGAAATGACTCACGCCACTGCACAGCGCCGCTTGCGCCGCATACAGCGTGCCCATCACGTTGTTGATGACCCCCTCGGCGATGTTGTGCTCCACGAGCGGCACATGCTTGTACGCCGCCGCATGATAGACAGTGTCCACCCCCCAACTGCGCATGACATCCTGCAGGCGCGCCTGAGAGCGCACGGAACCAAGGATAGGCACCAGGCGGCCTGGCAGCGACTCGCGGCGCATCCTCGCCTCGAGCTCCGTATGAATGCTGTAAAGGTTGAACTCGCTGTGATCGAACAACAGCAGCGTCTTCGGCTGGCTGCCCAGAATCTGCCGACTCAGCTCGGAGCCTATAGAGCCGCCGGCACCGGTGACCAGCACCGTCTTGCCGCGAATGCAGCGCTCGAACAACTCCATCTGCGGCGGTACGGCATCACGCCCGAGCAGATCGGCAATGTCCACTTCCTGAACATCCTCGACCCTGACCTTGCCGCTGGCCAGGTCCATGAAGTCCGGCACCGAACGGATATGCAGCGGGAATCCTTCAAGATACTGGAGGATCTCCTTGCGCCTGGCCCGGCTCGCCGAGGGAATGGCGAGGAGGATTTCTTGAGCCCCGGTCTCGTCGATCATCTGCTGAATGTACTTGGGCTTGTAGACCTTCAAGCCGGCAATAACGCGAAAGGCGATGCTGGGATCGTCATCAATGAACGCCACAGGGCGCATCGCCCGACCGCTGCGCAGAGCCGCTGCCAACTGATTACCAGCCGTACCCGCACCATAGATGGCCACTTTGGGCAGGCCATCGCCACGCCCCATGAACGGCATGGCATGACGCACATGAAACCAGTCACCCATGAAGTACTGACGCATCAGCAGGCGCATACCGCCAACCATCAGTAAACTGACCCACCAATAGATGAGGACCAACGAACGCGGCACTGCTGCAGGTGACCACTGATTCCAGTAGACCATCAGTGCCAGAAACAGGGAGGCCACGGATACCGCACGAAAAATAGTCAGTAGTGCGTCATTACCCAGGTAACGCAATACAGCCCGATACAGCCCCATACGAATGTAGATGGGGATAGCGAGCAGCGGGGCACATACAAAGAGCCAGAGATAGTCACCGAATGGATTGACTAGATTTTCGGAACCCAAGCGAATCCAGAAGGCCAGCCACAGCGCCACCCAGGTAATGGCGACATCCGCAACGACCTGAACCAGGCGTTTATATCGGCGTGGCCAACCCAGCAACCAGGGTCGAAACTTGTGGAGATCCATACACACCCATCTTTCTTATTATCGACTACTCGCCAAGCCCCGCCCTGTAGCGAAACGCAAGCAGAGTCAGCGGCACATAGGCCAACAACAACACCCAAAAACCATGCTCCACCCGTGCCGCCAACAGCGACAATGGCAGTAGCCAGCAGAGATTTATCACGACAACCGCTAAGGTAACAGGCAAATGCCGCCCCAACTGACGGGCAGCATGCTGATAGGCATGACTGCGGTGCGCCTCATAGACGCGCGCCCCTTGGAAAAGGCGGCGCAGCAAAGTGACACTGGCATCAACCACAAACACGCCCAACAGGATCAGCCAGGACCAAAACAGCTCCTGGGCAACCCAGGCAGCCTGCAGCGAAAACAACCCGAGCAGCAGCCCTAGATAACCACTGCCAGCATCCCCCATGAAAATACGAGCCGAGGGAAAATTCCAGAACAGGAAGCCTGCACTGGCCAAGGCTAGCAGAACAGGCAAGAGCGCCATCTCATAGCGCCCTAAGAGGGTGTACAGCAGCGCTCCTCCCAGGCAGACACAGACTGCCTCCATGCCGGCAATCCCATCGATGCCATCCATGAAGTTGTAAAGATTCAGCAGCCAGACCAGATAGACCAGCCCTAGCAGCCACCACAACCAACCGGGCAGCGTACCAACACCAGGCATCTGGACCTCTGGCATCCCCCCTAGCCAGAACACCCCCCAGGCCGCCGCCAGGAAGTGCGCCAATAAACGCCAGCGGGCCGCCAAAGGACGATGATCATCCACAAAACCGACCAGAGCCACCAGGGCACCGCTACCAGATAGCGCATAGAACAGCGGCGCAGGCAGCAGATCGGAAAGCGCCAGTACAACCAGCGCCAGACTGCAAGCCAACACTATTGCCATGCCGCCACCACGAGGCGTAGGCACCTGGTGCGAGCTGCGCGAGTTCGGAACATCCAGCACATTGCGAGCCAGCGCATAGCGGCGCAGTCCCCAGGTCATCAGCCAGGCCAGGCTGAACGTTGCCAGAAGCAACCATACAATCAACATGAGCCATCCTGTTGAAAGCTCTTCGCAACCTCTCGCAAAGCGACATCGACGGGCACCGGCGGCCGCCAGTCAAGTAGCCTGCAGGTCTTACCTATATCGACCTGAAGATTCCCCCAGAGTCGCAGCCATATCCGTCCCAAGCCCAGCGACAGAAGCAATACACGCATACAGCCCGCTGGCAGCGAGATCAGTCGGGCGGGACGCCCCAGGGCAATCCCAAGCCGCCGCAGCAGCTCGGAAGTAGACATATCAACGCCGTCACCCGCGAGGAAGACCTGGTTCGCTGCGGCCGGGTGAGAAATGCAGGCAACGAGCAGATCAACCAGATTGGACAAGGCGACCAGGCTGCGCCTATTACTGATACCCCCAAGCGGCAGAGGTACATCACGCTGCAACCAACGCATCAGGCTACGGAAATTGGCCCCGACGCCCGGGCCATAAACCAGGGGTGGCCGCACTATCACAACTTCCATACCTGTGGCCGCAGACAGGGAGCGAAGTGCACTCTCGGCCTCAAGCTTGGAGATACCGTAGGCATCCATTGGCGCAGGCAAATCATCTGCCGAGAACGGTATGCCCGCTCTGCTCTCCTCGCCATTTACCTTGATCGAACTGAGAAATACGAAGCGTCGAACACCTGCCGCAGCCGCAGCCCGGGCCAACGCCAACGTCCCCTCGACATTGACCCGACGATATTCCGTAAGCGGCTCAAGACTGGTATCACGCATGACGTGCACGCGCGCCGCTGTATGCACTAAGACATCGACGCCCTGAAACTGCATGGGGGCATAACAGGCCTCGCCGAGGTCCCCCAGCAACCGGTGCTCAACCCCTATGGCAACCGGAAAAACTCGACGCCCGGCAGCCAGCACCCGGGTATCAGGCTCACTTGCGAGGCGCTCTACCAGAGCAGCGCCCACGAAACCGCTGGCCCCAGTGACCAAAACACATACAGAACTCAAGAAAACGACCTCTAAGCGCCGACGCCGATGACAAGGGCTAAACCACAGGTGCAGTCAGGAAACTGTCGAGGAATCAGGGTGCAGACGCTCAACGCTCTTGCCCCGACTGCCGAGTGAGACCAACGAGCTCACGCCTTAACTGCGCGACACGCATGCGCCACCTGCCAAGCACCCAGAGACTAAACAGCAGACAGGTCAGCAGACCGAGAATGAAGGAGATCATCATCAGGGCCGCTACCGGCAGCTCTGCGCTGGCAGCTCCCAGGAAGACCAGATGGATACGCTGGGGATTCTCCAGCACGAATAGCACGACAGCTACACCGGCCAACAACAAACATCCGGCGAGCAATACACGTTTAGCGCTGGTCAGCATGCTCAGCTCCTTGCGAGCCGTACAGGTCCAGCTCACTCATCTTCATTGACGCGATCGCGCAGTTCCTTGCCCGGCTTGAAATGCGGAACGAACTTGCCGTCCAGGCGAACCGATTCCCCGGTCTTGGGATTGCGCCCCACGCGTGGCGCGCGATAGTGCAGGGAAAAGCTACCAAAGCCACGAATCTCGATGCGATCACCGGTTGCCAGTGCCTGGGACATTTGTTCCAGCATGGTCTTGATCGCCAGCTCAACGTCCTTGGAGGACAGCAGCCCCTGGTGATTGACAATGCGCTCGATCAACTCCGACTTGGTCATGGTTTTCCCTTCTTTTTCAAGCGGCTAGATCATCTAGTAGGGTGTTTTTAGCACGCCTGAAAAGCTTTGGATAGTCCGGATGTCAAGCGGATAAAGACGAACGATGTGGAAATGAAAGAAATAACGACCTGCGCTGGCCTGCAAGTGATCGGAAGAAAATGCAGGCACAAAAAAGGGCGACCGAAGTCGCCCTTTTTCCAGATGAAACCGGAACTTAGTTCTGGTTCATCTGCGCACGGATCAGATCACCGATGGTGGTCGGACCAGTGGTTTCGGCTTCCTGCTTGTTACGCAGCTCTTTCATCGCGTCCTTCTCGTCTTCGACGTCTTTGGACTTGATGGACAGGCTGATAACGCGGGACTTGCGGTCGATGCTGATGATCTTGGCTTCGACTTCGTCGCCTTCCTTCAGCACGTTGCGGGCGTCTTCGACGCGGTCGCGGCTGATTTCGGAGGCCTTCAGGATGCCTTCGATGTCGCCACCCAGGCTGATCACGGCGCCCTTGGCGTCCACTTCCTTGACGGTACCGCGCACGATGGTGCCTTTCTCGTTCAGGGAGGCGTAGTTGGAGAACGGATCGTCTTCCAGCTGCTTGATGCCCAGGGAGATGCGCTCGCGCTCCGGATCAACGGAGAGGATGACGGTTTCCAGCTCGTCGCCCTTCTTGAAGCGGCGTACGGCTTCTTCGCCCACTTCGTTCCAGGAGATGTCGGACAGGTGAACCAGACCATCGATGCCGCCGTCCAGGCCGATGAAGATACCGAAATCGGTGATCGACTTGATGGTGCCGGAGATCTTGTCGCCCTTGTTGAACTGGCCGGAGAAGTCTTCCCACGGGTTCGACTTGCACTGCTTGATGCCCAGGGAGATACGACGACGCTCTTCGTCGATGTCCAGAACCTGAACTTCCACTTCGTCGCCGACCTGAACGACCTTGGACGGGTGGATGTTCTTGTTGGTCCAATCCATCTCGGACACGTGCACCAGGCCTTCCACACCCTCTTCCAGCTCGGCGAAGCAGCCATAGTCGGTCAGGTTGGTAACTTTGGCGGTAACACGGGTACCTTCCGGATAACGGGCCTTGATGGCGACCCACGGATCTTCGCCCAGCTGCTTCAGACCCAGGGAGACGCGGTTGCGCTCGCGGTCGTACTTCAGAACCTTGACGTCGATCTCGTCGCCAACGTTGACGATCTCGGACGGATGCTTGATACGCTTCCAGGCCATATCGGTGATGTGCAGCAGACCATCTACGCCGCCCAGATCAACGAACGCACCGTAGTCGGTGAGGTTCTTGACGATACCTTTGACCTGCTGGCCTTCCTGCAGGGATTCCAGCAGAGCTTCGCGCTCGGCGCTGTTCTCGGCTTCCAGCACGCTGCGACGGGAAACGACAACGTTGTTGCGCTTCTGGTCCAGCTTGATGACCTTGAACTCCAGCTCTTTGCCTTCCAGGTGAGTGGTATCACGCACCGGACGGACGTCGACCAGGGAGCCCGGCAGGAACGCACGGATACCGCTGACGTCGACGGTGAAGCCGCCTTTGACCTTACCGTTGATAACGCCCTTGACCACTTCCTCAGCGGCGAAAGCTGCTTCCAGAACGATCCAGCACTCAGCACGCTTGGCTTTTTCGCGGGACAGCTTGGTTTCACCGAAGCCATCTTCAACCGCGTCCAGCGCTACGTGCACCTCATCACCGACGTTGATGGCCAGTTCGCCAGCATCGTTGTAGAACTGCTCAAGCGGGATCAGGCCTTCAGACTTCAGACCAGCGTGGACGGTGACCCAGCCAGATTGGTAGTCGATATCGACGACAATCGCGGTGATGATCGCGCCAGCCTGAAGATTGAGGGTCTTTAGGCTTTCTTCAAATAGTTCTGCAAAGCTTTCGCTCATGTTGATTCCTGTTGATCAAGGGCGGGGATTCGCCCAAACCACACTCCAGACAATGTGGGTTCGTTCATGTAAAAAGAGGCCTACGGGACTATGACTGGTCTCCCGCATGCCTCCTTGCGAGCCTTTCGACTTAAGACAGCCGTGGCTCATTTACCCGACGAGATCGCGATTGGCGACCTCGCTGAGAATTCTTTCCATTACCTGCTCGATACTTAGCTCGGTGGAATCCAGCTGAACGGCATCAACTGCCGGCTTCAGGGGAGCCACTGCGCGCTGCATGTCGCGCTCGTCGCGAGCACGAATCTCGTCTAGCAGACTCGGCAGGCTAACACCTTCCACCTTGCCTTTCAACTGCAGGTAGCGGCGGCGGGCGCGCTCCTCGGCGCTGGCGGTCAGGTAGATCTTCAGCGGCGCGTCCGGAAACACCACGGTCCCCATGTCGCGACCGTCGGCCACTAGGCCCGGCGCCTCGCGGAAGGCGCGCTGGCGCTGCAGCAACGCCTCGCGCACCGCCGGCAGCGAAGCAACCATGGAGGCGCCAGCGCCGACCTGCTCGTTGCGGATGGCGTCGGTGACTTCCTCGCCCTCGAGGATGATGCGCTTGTCGACGAACTGCACATCCAGATGGGCGGCCAGCGTCTTCAGCGCCTCCTCGTTGGTCAGGTCGATACCGTGATTACCGGCGGCGAAGGCCAGCAAGCGATAGAGCGCACCGGAATCCAGCAGCTTCCAGCCCAGCTTGGCGGCCAGCAGACCGGCGATGGTGCCCTTGCCCGAGCCGCTCGGTCCGTCGATGGTGATGACTACGGCACTCATTTGCCCTCCTCCGCCACGCGGATACCGGCGCCGGCGGCCAGACCGAGGAAGTTGGGGAACGAAGTGGCGACGTTGGCGCAGTCGTGGATGCGGATCGGCGCCGTGGCACGCAGCGCGGCGACACTGAAGGACATGGCGATACGGTGATCGCCATGGCTCCACACCTCGCCACCGCCGATCGGACCGCCCTCGATGATGATGCCGTCCGGGGTCGGCTCGGCTTTCACGCCCAGAGCGATCAGGCCGTCGGCCATCACCTGGATGCGGTCGGATTCCTTCACGCGCAGCTCCTCGGCGCCGCGCAGCACGGTGCGGCCTTCGGCACAGGCAGCGGCAACGAACAGCACCGGGAACTCGTCGATGGCCAGCGGCACCAGGTCCTCGGGGATGTCGATACCCTTGAGCTTGGCCGCGCGCACGCGGATGTCCGCGACCGGCTCGCCGCCGACTTCGCGCAGGTTTTCCAGGGTCAGGTCGGCGCCCATCAGTTTGAGGATGTCGATCACGCCGGTGCGCGTCGGGTTGATGCCGACATGCTCCAGCACCAGTTCGGAACCTTCGGCGATGCTGGCAGCGACCAGGAAGAAGGCGGCCGAGGAGATGTCCGCCGGCACTTCGATATGGGTGGCACTGAGCTTGTGACCGGATTCGACACTGGCGACGTTGCCATCCACCGTCACCGGGTAGCCGAAGCCGCGCAGCATGCGCTCAGTGTGGTCACGGGTCGGTGCCGGCTCGGTCACGCTGGTCTCGCCGGCGGCATACAGACCGGCCAGCAGCAGGCAGGATTTTACCTGGGCGCTGGCCATAGGCATTTCGTAGCTCATGCCGGTCAGGCGTTGACCACCGCGAATGGTCAGCGGCGGACGGCCCTCTGGACCGGTCTCGATGACCGCACCCATCGCGCGCAGCGGCTTGGCCACGCGATTCATCGGACGCTTGGACAGCGAGGCGTCGCCGGTCAGCACGGTGTCGAACGGCTGTGCAGCCAGCAGACCGGAGAGCAGGCGCATGGAAGTACCGGAGTTGCCCAGGTACAGCGGCCCAGGCGGCGGCTGCAGGCCATTCAGCCCCACGCCATGGATGGTCACCTTGCCATGATGCGGCCCCTCGATCACCACACCCATGTCGCGGAAGGCCTGCAGAGTGGCCAGGGCGTCCTCGCCCTCGAGGAAGCCCTCCACCTGGGTCACGCCTTCGGCCAGCGAGCCGAGCATGATCGAGCGGTGCGAGATGGACTTGTCGCCCGGTACGCGGATGCGGCCGGAGAGCGAGCCACCGGGATTGGCGAGGTAGATCAGGTCGTTCGAGTGCATGGCGTCCACATAGGCCCTGCGGGCCAGGATTTTGCTGAAATGCTCGCGGGCATGCCGGGCGCGGGTGAACACGCCGAGCAACTGATGCCCGTCCCCAGCGTCGACCGCGCCGCGCAGGGCGTCGAGGTCGTCGCGAAATGCGTCAAGGGTGCGCAGCACCGCCTCGCGGTTGGCGAGGAAGATGTCGTGCCACATCACCGGGTCGCTACCGGCAATCCGCGTGAAGTCGCGGAAACCGCCGGCGGCGTAACGGAAGATCTCCAGGTTCTCGCTGCGCTTGGCCAGCGAGTCGACCAGGGTAAAGGCCAGCAGATGCGGCAGGTGGCTGGTAGCGGCCAGCACCTGGTCGTGGTGCTCCACCTCCATATGCTCGACATCGGCATCCAGGGCGCGCCACAGGCGGTCGATCAGCGCCAGCGCCGCAGCATCGGTGGAGGCCTGCGGCGTGAGAATCACCTTGTGACGGCGGAACAACTCGGCGTTGGAAGCTTCCACCCCGCTCTGCTCGGAGCCAGCGATCGGATGCCCCGGCACGAAGCGCGCCACCTTGCCGTCGAAGGCCAGGCGCGCCGCGCGCACCACATTGCCCTTGGCGCTGCCGACGTCGGTGAGCACCGCGTCGCCCAGCTCCAACCTGGCCAGTTGGCCCAGCAGCTTTTCCATGGCCAGGATAGGCACCGCCAGCTGGATCACTGCAGCGCCCTGACAGGCGGCCGCCAGCTCGGTTTCGCAGCGGTCGACCACGCCCAGCTCCACGGCCAGGCGACGCGACTCGGTATCCAGGTCCACGCCCACCACTTCGTCGAACAGCCCCTTCTCGCGCATACCCTTGGCGAAGGAGCCGCCGATCAGTCCGAGCCCCACCACCACTAGGCGGCCGAGTCTGCCTGGTGCGTGTTGCAGCGGCATTGCATCAGCCACGGAGAATCTGCTCCAGCGCCTCGAGGAAGCGGGCGTTCTCGCCCTCGGTACCGATGGACACGCGCAGGAAAGTCGGCATGCCGTAGCCGGCCACCGGGCGCACGATGACACCGGCCTGCAGCAGCGCCTGGTTGATCGGCGCAGCCTCGCGGCCGAAGTCGACCGCGATGAAGTTGCCTTTGGACGGAATCCAGCTCAGCCCCAGACGGCGGAAGCCCGCTTCCAGCTGCACCATGCCGGCATCGTTGGTGCGCCGGCTGGCCGTCAGGTAATCGGCATCGTCCAGCGCCGCACAGGCGGCGCTCAGGGCCAGGCTGTTGACGTTGAAAGGCGCACGCACGCGATTGAGCACATCGGCCACCTGCGGCGAACTCAGTGCATAGCCGACGCGCAGCGAGGCCAGGCCATAGGCCTTGGAGAAGGTGCGCGAGACCAGCAGGTTCGGGTAGCGTGCCAGGTAGTCGAGACCGTCCGGCAGCTCGTCGCCTTCGGCGTACTCGATATAGGCCTCATCCAGCACCACCAGGACGTTCTGCGGCACACGGGTGAGGAAGGACTCCAGCGCAGCCGGGCCGAACCAGGTGCCGGTCGGGTTGTTCGGGTTGGCGACGAACACCACGCGGGTATTGGCGTCGATGGCGGCCAGCATGGCTTCCAAGTCATGACCATGCGCCTTGGCCGGAACCACCTTGCCCTGGGCGCCGACGGCCTGGGTAGCGATCGGGTACACGGCGAAGGCGTATTGGCTGAACACGGCGTTGAGGCCCGGCGCCAGCCAGGCGCGGGCGACCAGGTCGAGGATGTCGTTGGAGCCGTTGCCCAAGGTCACCTGGGCCGGACTGACGCCGCAGCGGGAAGCCAGTTTGGTTTTCAGCTCAAAGCCATTGCCATCCGGATAACGAGTCAGCTCGGCCAATTCAGCGCGGATCGCCTCCAGCGCCTTGGGCGACGGGCCCAGCGGATTCTCGTTACTGGCCAGCTTGACGATTCCGGCCGGGTCGAGATTCAGCTCACGGGCCAACTCGTCGACCGGCTTGCCCGGCACATAGGGCGAGAGTTTCTGCACGCCCGGCACGGCCAGGGCGAGGAAATCGCAACTCATGATGGCTCCTCAGAGAACCGCTTTCGGGTAGGAACCCAGCACCTTCAGGGCGACGGCTTCGCTGTTGATCTTCTCCAGCACGTCCTTGATCAGCGGGTCCTGGTGGTGGCCGACGAAGTCGATGAAGAACACGTAGGTCCACTTGCCGCTGCGCGACGGGCGGGTTTCGATGCGGGTCAGGTCGATGCCGTTGGTGTGGAACGGCACCAGCAGCTCGTGCAGGGCACCCGGCTTGTTACGCATGGAGACGATGACCGAGGTCTTGTCGTCGCCGGTCGGGGGCACTTCCTGGCTGCCGATAATGAGGAAGCGCGTGGAGTTGTCCGGGCGATCCTCGATCTTTTCCTGCAGCTTGGTCAGGCCGTAGAGGCTGGCCGCCATATCGCCGGCGATCGCCGCAGAGTTCCACTCGCTCTTCACCCGCTTGGCCGCCTCGGCATTGCTGGAAACAGCTACGCGCTCGACGCTCGGGTAATGCGCGTCCAGCCACTTGCGGCACTGCGCCAGGGACTGGGCGTGGGAATAGATGCGGGTGATCTTGTCGGTCTTGGTGGTATCGCCGACCAGCAGGTGATGGTGGATACGCAGCTCCACCTCGCCGCAGATCACCATGTCGTGCTCGAGGAAGCTGTCCAAGGTGTGGTTGACCGCACCCTCGGTGGAGTTTTCCACCGGCACCACGCCGAAGTTGACCGCACCTGCGGCCACCTCACGGAACACTTCGTCGATCGCCGCCATCGGCTGGCTGATGACCGCATGACCGAAATGCTTGAGCGCCGCGGCCTGGGAGAAGGTACCTTCCGGGCCGAGGTAGGCGATCTTGAGCGGCTGCTCCAGAGCCAGGCAGGAGGACATGATCTCGCGGAACAGCCGCGCGATTTCCTCATTATCCAGCGGCCCCTTGTTCAGCTCCATGATGTGCTTGAGCACCCAGGCCTCACGTTCGGGGCGGTAGAACACCGGCTTCTCGCCCGCCGGCAGGGACTGCATCTTGACCCGCGCCACATCCTGAGCACAGCGCGCGCGCTCGCTGATCAGCTCGAGGATCTTCTCGTCGAGGCTGTCGATGCGAACCCGCAGCGCCTTGAGCTGATCGGCCTCACTCATCAGCCGTGCTCCTTCTCAAACTCGGCCATATAGGCCACCAGGGCCTCCACGGCATCCAGACCGGTGGCGTTATAGATGGAGGCGCGCATGCCGCCCACCGAGCGATGGCCCTTGAGGTTGAGCAGGCCGCGCGCTTCGGCGCCGGCCAGGAAGGGCTTGTCCAGCTTCTCGTCGGCCAGGCGGAACGGCACGTTCATCCAGGAGCGCGCGCTCGGCTGGATCGGATTGGTGTAGAAGTCACTGGCATCAATGGCCTTGTACAGCAAGTCCTTCTTCGCCTTGTTGCGCTTCTCCATCGCGGCGACGCCGCCCTGCTCCTTCAGCCACTCGAAGACCAGGCCGGAGAGGTACCAGGAATAGGTCGCCGGGGTGTTGTACATGGAACCGTTATCGGCAGCGACCTTGTAGTTGAGCATGGTCGGGCAGACGCTGCGGGCGCGACCCAGCAGGTCTTCGCGGATGATCGCGACGACCAGGCCGCTGGGGCCGATGTTCTTCTGCGCGCCAGCGTAGATCAGGCCGAACTTGGAGACGTCGATCTCGCGGGAGAGGATGTCCGAGGACATGTCCACCACCAGCGGGGTGTCGCCCACTTCGGGAATCCAGTCGAACTGCAGGCCACCGATGGTCTCGTTGCTGGCGTAGTGCACGTAGGCGGCGTCTTTCGACAGCTGCCACTCGTTCTGCCCGGGAATGGCGAAGTAGTCATAGCCCTTGGCGCTGGCGGCGATATTGATGTTGCCGTAGCGCTGCGCCTCCTCGATGGCCTTCTTCGACCAGATGCCGGTCTCGATGTAGTCGGCCACGCCGTCTTCCGGCAGCAGGTTGAGCGGAATCTCGGCGAACTGCTGGCTGGCGCCCCCCTGCAGGAACAGCACCTTGTAGTCGCTGGGGATGCTCAGCAGGTCGCGCAGATCCTGTTCGGCCTTCTCGGCGATGGCCACGTACTCGTCGCTGCGATGGCTCATCTCCATCACGGACAAGCCCTTGCCCTGCCAGTCGAGCATCTCCGCCTGGGCACGCTCCAGAACGGCGGTGGGAAGCGCGGCCGGGCCGGCGCAGAAGTTATGGGCGCGTTTGCTCACTTCGACTCTCTCACTCTTCGCTGTTGCCGGTCTCCGCGCCTTCTTCGGCCACGGTTACCGCTTCTTCGTTCTGCTCGATGCCTTCTTCGTCCAGCTCATCGTCACCACCGGACGGCTCCTGCACCCGCTCCAGGCCAACCAGGGTCTCGTCCTTGGCCAGCTTGATCAGGGTCACGCCCTGAGTGTTACGGGAAGAGGACGAGACTTCGTCGACACGGGTACGCACCAGGGTGCCCTGGTCGGAGATCAGCATGATCTCCTCACCATCCTGTACCTGCACGGCGCCGACCAACTTACCGTTACGCTCGTTGATCACCATGGCGATCACGCCCTGGCCACCACGGCCGCGACGCGGGTAGTCGGCCAGCGGGGTACGCTTGCCATAACCACGCTCGGAGGCGGAGAGAATCTGCGCATTGGCTTCCGGAATCAGCATGGAAATCAGGCGCTGCCCCTCGGCCAGACGCATGCCACGCACGCCGCGAGCGATACGACTCATGGTGCGTACGTGTTTTTCCTTGAAGCGGATGACCTTGCCGGCGTCGGAGAACAGCATGACTTCCTTGGCACCGTCGGTGATGGCGGCAGCGATCAGGGTGTCGCCCTCCTCCAGCTTGAGGGCGATCAGGCCGCTGGAGCGCGGCTTGCTGAACTGCACCAGCGGGGTCTTCTTCACGGTACCGAAGGCGGTGGCCATGAAGATGTAGGCGCCGGTCGGCTCGTCCTGCTCGTCGTCAGCGACTTCAGCGTCGCTGTCATCGGCCGACTCGGCCTCGACCACTTCGCCCTCGATCACCGCATTCTCGTTGTCGTCCAGATCCTCGCCTTCTTCGGTGGCCTGCTGACGCAGGGCCTCAAGGTCGATCTGCAGCATGGCGGTGATGCGTTCACCCTCGTCCAGCGGCAGCAGGTTGACCAGCGGACGGCCGCGCGCAGCGCGCGAGGCCTCGGGAATCTCGAAGGTACGCAGCCAGTAGACCTTGCCCTTGCTGGAGAACAGCAGCAGGGTGGCGTGGCTGTTGGCAACCAGCAGGTGCTCGATGTAATCCTCGTCCTTCACCCCGGTGGCCGACTTGCCCTTGCCGCCACGACGCTGCGCCTGATAGGCATGCAGCGGCTGGGACTTGGCGTAGCCGCCGTGGGAGATGGTGACGACGCGCTCTTCCTCGGTGATCAGGTCAGCGATGGTCAGGTCCATCTGCGAGGCCATGATCTCGGTGCGTCGGGCATCGCCGAACTCGGCCTTGACCTTCTCCAGCTCCTCGCGGATGACTTCCATCAGGCGCTCGGCGCTGGTCAGGATGCGGATCAGCTCGCCGATCTGGGTGAGTATCTCCTGATACTCGGCCAGCAGCTTCTCATGCTCCAGACCGGTCAGACGGTGCAGGCGCAGCTCGAGGATGGCCTGGGCCTGCTCGGGCGACAGGTAGTACTTGCCATCGCGCAGGCCGTATTGCGGATCCAGGTCTTCCGGACGGCAGGAATCGGCGCCAGCGCGCTCAACCATCGCCTCCACGGCGCTGGAAGCCCAAGCGGTGGCGATCAGGCGCTCCTTGGCTTCGGCCGGGGTCGGCGAGGTCTTGATCAGCTCGATGACCGGATCAATGTTGGACAGGGCAACCGCCTGGCCTTCGAGAATATGACCGCGCTCGCGGGCTTTGCGCAGCTCGTAGACGGTACGGCGGGTCACCACTTCACGGCGGTGACGAACGAACACTTCGAGCATGTCCTTGAGGTTCAGCGTGCGCGGCTGGCCGTCGACCAGGGCCACCACGTTGATGCCGAACACACTCTGCATCTGGGTCTGGGCGTAGAGGTTGTTCAGCACCACCTCGCCGACTTCGCCACGGCGCAGCTCGATGACCACGCGCATGCCGTCCTTGTCGGACTCGTCGCGCAGCTCGGTGATGCCTTCGATCTTCTTCTCTTTGACCAGCTCGGCGATCTTCTCGATCAGGCGCGCTTTGTTCAGCTGGTAGGGCAGCTCGGTGACGATGATCTGCTGGCGGCTGCCACCCTTCTCCATATCCTCGACGGTGGCGCGGGCACGCATATAGATGCGCCCACGGCCGGTGCGATAGGCCTCGATGATGCCGGCGCGGCCGTTGATGATGCCCGCGGTGGGGAAATCCGGACCGGGGATGTACTGCATCAGCTCATCGACGGTCAGCTCTGGATTGTCGATCAGCGCCAGGCAGCCGTCGATCACCTCGGTCAGGTTGTGCGGCGGGATGTTGGTCGCCATGCCCACGGCGATACCCGACGAGCCGTTGACCAGCAGGTTGGGGATCTTGGTCGGCATGACCGCCGGAATCTGCTCGGTGCCATCGTAGTTGGGCACCCAGTCGACGGTTTCCTTGTCCAAGTCGGCCAGCAGCTCATGGGCCAGCTTGGCCATGCGCACTTCGGTGTATCGCATGGCCGCAGCGTTGTCGCCGTCCACCGAACCGAAGTTGCCCTGGCCGTCGACCAGCATGTAGCGCAGGGAGAAGGGCTGGGCCATGCGCACGATGGTGTCGTAGACAGCCGTATCGCCGTGCGGGTGGTACTTACCGATCACGTCACCGACCACACGGGCGGACTTCTTGTAGGCCTTGTTCCAGTCGTTGCCCAGCTCGCTCATGGCGTAGAGCACGCGACGGTGCACCGGCTTCAGGCCATCGCGCGCATCCGGCAGCGCACGCCCGACGATCACGCTCATGGCGTAGTCGAGGTAGGACTGTTTCAGCTCGTCTTCGATATTGACCGGGAGGATTTCTTTGGCCAGTTCGCCCATGAGAAGCCTGGTTCCTTTTTATAGGCAGCCCGCCGACAGGGGGCTCGATATGGGGAAGGAGCTCAGCGCCCCATCAAACCCGAGATGCTAACACATCCTCCAGAACCGACCTAGACGCCTGCCCACCATAAGCCCTACCGACACCAAACTCGCCAACCCGGTCAAGATTGCCTACCTGTCTTTCGCTGCGTAAAATTTCAATTTTGTCACAAACCCAAGCACCAATTGCCTTCCAGCAATGAGAAGCTACGACACAACGGACCCAGGCATGAAAGCCTCACCGCAAGCAGCAAGCTACAGCGCGACAGCTCTGCCCGAAAAACTCAGAAATATATTCACACTCGATAATATGGGCATCTAAGGATTCCCTGAAATAGCAGGCATGCCAGCGTATCGAAGGCCCCTCAACAACATCAGCGGCGCCGCATCTTAAAACAACTGTGGGCAACTTAGCTTAATAACCACAGTAAGTCTAAAAAGGATCTGATATGACCATTCTGGTTACCGGCAGCGCAGGGTTCATTGGCGCAAACTTCGTTCTAGATTGGCTCGCCCAAAGCGATGAGACAGTTATCAATCTAGACAAACTAACCTATGCAGGTAATCTGCAGAACCTGCATAGCGTCAAAGACGATCCCCGACATATTTTTGTCCACGGCGATATTGGCGACCCCTCCCTCGTTCCCTCACTACTCGCCCAGTATCAGCCTAGGGCAATCATCAACTTCGCCGCCGAATCGCATGTTGACCGCTCAATCCATGGCCCCGAAGATTTTATCCAGACCAACATCGTCGGCACCTTCAGACTTTTGGAGTCGACTCGCGCCTACTGGAGCAAGCTGCCGGAAACGGATAAGCAGCAATTCCGCTTCCTGCATGTATCAACCGACGAAGTCTATGGCTCGCTAGCACCGAAAGACCCAGCCTTTACCGAGAACAACAAGTACGAGCCCAACAGCCCCTACTCAGCATCCAAGGCGGCCTCCGACCACTTGGTACGCGCCTACCACCACACCTACGGCCTCCCTGTACTGACCACTAACTGCTCTAACAACTACGGCCCCTACCATTTCCCGGAAAAGCTGATCCCTCTGATCATTCACAACGCGCTCACGGGCAAAGCACTGCCAATATACGGCGACGGACAACAGATTCGCGACTGGCTATACGTCAAGGACCACTGCACGGCGATCCGCCGCGTCCTGGAAGCCGGCCAACTGGGTGAAACCTACAACGTCGGCGGCTGGAACGAGAAAGCCAACATCGATGTCGTGCATACCCTCTGCGATATCCTTGACGAGGAACAACCCCGCGGCGATGGCAAGAGCTATCGTGAGCAAATCACCTTCGTCAAAGATCGTCCCGGCCATGACCGGCGCTACGCCATCGACGCCTCGCGCCTGGAACGAGAACTGGGCTGGAAACCAGCAGAGACCTTTGAAACAGGAATCCGTAAGACCGTTCGCTGGTACCTCGACAATCAAGACTGGGTGCAGAACGTAACGAGCGGCGCGTACAGAGACTGGGTAGGCCAGCAGTACAAATGAATAAGATCCTTCTGCTGGGCTGCAACGGCCAAGTGGGCTGGGAGCTGCAACGCTCGCTCTCCCCCTTGGGCTCCTTACTGGCCTGCGACCGCCAACAGGCAGACCTGAGCAATCCGCGCAGCCTTGAGCAACTGCTGCGCAGCGAAAAGCCGGACATCATCGTGAATGCCGGTGCCTACACGGCAGTGGACAAGGCCGAGAGCGATATCGCCAGCACACGGCGAATCAACGCCGAAGCACCAGCCGTGCTCGCGAATATTGCGCGCGAACTCGATGCCTGGCTGGTCCACTACTCCACTGACTACGTCTTCGACGGTAGCGGCAACCAGCCCATTCAAGAAGACGCCGCCACCGCCCCCCTTAGCGTCTACGGCCAAACCAAGCTCGAAGGCGAGCAAGCAATTCGCGCAAGCGGCTGCAAGCACCTGATATTCAGGACTAGCTGGGTATACGCAACACGAGGCGCGAACTTCGCCAAGACGATGTTGCGCCTAGCCAGAGAGAGAGAGGAGCTGCGCGTCATTGCAGACCAACACGGCGCGCCCACCAGCGCTGAGCTGATCGCGGACATCACCGCACTGGCCCTTCAGCGACTGACCTGCGACGCGGAACTGAAGACCCGCGCAAGCGGCACGTACCATCTTGTCGCCAGCGGCGAAACGAGTTGGCACTGTTACGCCCAGTTCGTGATCGAAGAAGCCACTCGTCTCGGCGCTAACCTACTCACGACCAGCGCGCGCATCATCCCCATCAGCACCAGTGAGTACCCGCTGCCAGCAAAGCGCCCAGCCAACTCGCGCCTGAACAACGACAAACTGCAACGCACCTTCGACTTGGTCCTACCCCACTGGCAGCACCACGTAAAACGCATGATCCAAGAAGTTACTGAGCAAGGAACGATATGAACCGCAAAGGAATAATCCTGGCAGGCGGCTCCGGCACACGCCTTCATCCGGCAACCCTGGCCATTTCAAAGCAGCTTCTGCCTGTCTATGACAAGCCGATGATCTACTATCCGCTGAGCACCCTGATGCTGGCGGGCATCCGTGACATCCTGATCATCTCCACCCCCCAAGACACCCCGCGCTTTGAGCAACTGCTCGGCAATGGGTGCCAGTGGGGCCTAAACCTGCAATATGCCATTCAGCCATCTCCGGACGGACTAGCTCAAGCGTTCTTGATCGGAGAAAGCTTCATCGGCAACGACCTTTGCGCACTGGTACTGGGTGACAATATCTATCATGGCCATCACCTCCAAGAGCTGCTACTCAACGCCATGAACCGCTCCTCAGGTGCCAGCGTCTTCGCTTATCACGTGCATGACCCCGAACGCTATGGCGTGGTCGAATTTGACAGCAAAGGAAAAGCTATCAGCCTGGAAGAAAAGCCAGCCAAACCAAAATCCAGCTACGCGGTTACCGGCCTTTACTTCTACGACAATCAGGTCGTAGACATAGCCAAGAACATAAAGCCCTCATCACGTGGCGAACTAGAGATCACTGATGTAAACAAGGCCTACCTTGAGCGGGCAGCACTTTCCGTCGAGATCATGGGCCGTGGATACGCATGGCTAGACACTGGCACCCACGATTCACTGCTCGAAGCTAGCCAGTTCATCGCCACCCTGGAAAATCGCCAAGGCCTCAAAGTCGCCTGCCCAGAAGAGATCGCCTTCCGTCAGAAATGGATTAGCGCCGAGCAGCTAGAAGCCCTGGCCACACCGCTATCGAAGAATGGATACGGCCAATATCTGAAACGTCTGCTGGTCGAGACCCTTTACTGATGAAGGCTACTCATCTCGCCATCAAGGAAGTCGTTCTGTTCGAACCCAAAGTCTTCGGCGACGAGCGCGGCTTCTTCTTCGAGAGCTTCAACCATCGGCAATTCGAGGAGGCTATCGGCAGACCGATTGTGTTCGTTCAAGACAATCATTCACGCTCGTCAAAGGGAGTCCTGCGCGGCCTGCATTATCAAATCCAATCCCCTCAGGGGAAACTGGTTCGAGTAGTGTCAGGCGAGGTCTTCGACGTAGCCGTCGACATGCGCAGATCCTCACCGACCTTCGGCAAATGGGCTGGCGCATTGCTTAGCGCCGAAAACAAGCATCAGCTTTGGGTGCCGGAAGGTTTTGCCCATGGCTTCGTGGTGCTTTCGGACTCTGCGGATTTTCTCTATAAGACCACAGATTACTATGCACCAAACCATGAGCGCTGCCTTCTCTGGAACGACCCAGAAATTGCAATCGCCTGGCCGATCGACGAATCCCCCACCCTATCGACCAAGGATGCCCAGGGAGCGAGCCTCAGTGACGCCGAGGTGTACCCCTAATGCAAAAATTTTCCTCATCGCCCAGAGAGCTGGCTGCAAGCCTGTGGCGTAATCGCAACCTCATTCGCGCCATGGTGAAACGCGAAGTACTGGGCCGATATCGCGGCTCGGTTCTGGGCGTGCTGTGGTCGTTCTTTAATCCGGTATTCATGCTCATCGTTTACACGTTCGTATTCAGTGTCGTGTTTCGTGCCCGCTGGAATACCGACAGTGACTCGAAGACTGAATTTGCACTAGTTCTGTTTTCAGGTCTAATTGTGTTCAACTTGTTTGCCGAAGCCATTAATCGCGCGCCAGGACTGGTACTATCCAACGTCAACTACGTCAAGAAGGTAGTATTCCCTCTGGAAGTATTGCCCTGGATTTCGCTCGGCTCGGCGTTATTTCATTTTACTGTAAGTCTTTCTGTATGGCTAATTGGTTACGTCCTGCTTTTCGGAGCCCCTCATCTAACAGCTTTTTACTTACCTCTTATCCTACTCCCACTCGCACTACTGACCCTCGGGCTCTCTTGGTTTCTCGCCTCTCTAGGTGTTTTCCTGAGAGACGTCACACAACTTATTGGCATCACAACTTCGGTATTGATGTTTTTATCCCCAATTTTCTATCCAGTTTCCGCACTGCCTGAGCAATACCGGAGCCTTATTTTCATGAACCCACTGACTGTTGTGATTGAACAGGTACGCGCAGTGCTATTTTGGGGAAAAACTCCGGAGCTTGGCATATTAGCTTTGTATTTCGTGATAACCGCCATCATCGCTTGGCTTGGCTTTGCCTGGTTCCAGAAGACCCGCAAGGGGTTCGCCGATGTCCTCTAATACTGCTATTCGCATTACAGGCCTTAGCAAGTGCTATCAGGTTTACAGTCAACCTCGCGACCGCCTGAAGCAATTTCTCCTACCTAGCCTACAAAGCCTTGCAAAACGCCCGATCAAGCAGTACTTCCAGGAGTTCTGGGCACTCAAGGATGTTTCATTCGAGATTCACAGAGGTGAAACCGTTGGCATCCTCGGACGAAATGGCAGTGGTAAGTCGACACTGTTGCAACTGATTTGCGGTACTCTTAACCCCAGCGCTGGATCCATCGACGTTAATGGTCGAATCGCAGCGCTCTTGGAGCTTGGATCAGGCTTCAACCCGGAGTTCACTGGGCGCGAAAACGTCTATCTGAGTGGCACCCTGCTGGGCATGAGTCTTGATGAAATCAACGAGCGCTTCGATAGTATTGCTGCTTTTGCCGATATCGGCGACTTTCTCGATCGCGCAGTCAAGACGTATTCCAGCGGCATGTTTGTGCGCTTGGCATTTGCTGTAAACATCATGTCTCAGCCTGAAATCATGATTGTGGACGAAGCCTTGGCAGTTGGCGACATGAGCTTCCAGGCAAAGTGCATGACGGCCCTTCGGCGCATTCAAGACAATGGCTCAACTGTTCTATTCGTCAGTCACGATATTGGTAGCGTAAAGAGCCTTTGCTCACGAGCGATCTATCTAGATAGAGGGCGACTGATAATGACCGGCAAAGCATCGGTAGTCGCCGAAGATTATGTAAAAATCATGCGCGAGGAAATGAACTCTCAACACAAGGAAGCAACTCAGCCCTCAGCTAAAGAAGAAGCCTCCTCACCCAGCCTGCTTGGAACGGACGCATCTTATCCACAACAAAGGCGAAGAGAGTCTCTATGCGACGCCTTCGCCCGGCGCGTAGCCCAATTCCGCTATGGCTCCGGGAAGGCAAAGGTCGATTATGCGGAGCTTTTGGACATGAACGACCAGCCCTTGCTATCCGCAGACTTCGATCAGCAAGTAAAGATCCGCTTCCAATTCCATGTCCTAGAATCCCTAAATGTCGCTCCCAGCTATTACATTCTAGACGACAAGAAGAATCTGATCCTCGGTGCAGGCCCTCGACAACTTAACAGGGATATTCCTCAATGTATCCCCGGCAAGAAGTATGTCGTCACTTACGCGACCACGCTCCCCCTTCACGAAGGAAACTATAGCATTCAGCTCCAACTGAACTGCCCGATCATCCCCGACGAGACCGCAGAGTTTCTCGACGTGATCGACGACGCCATTCTCTTCAACGTTCAACGCAGGCAGAATGGCCGTATCTGGGCCAAGATTCTGCTACCGAACCAACTGGAAATCGTCGCTCAATGAAGTCAATGAAATATTGCCTTATTGTCGCAACACGCAATAACTCCGCGCCATTATGTTGCGCCGCGCACCATTCAGATAAATATCGTTCATCTCCCTCGAAGACTACTACCGGGCAAATATCAAGACGAACGGTTATTGCTACTTTGGGCAAGACGAAATTACGGTCATCGACACTTACTCTAGCAGCAACTACAGGACTTCAGACCATGAACGCTTGTATGCACACTCGCTAGAGCAGGAGATTGCCGTGAAAAGCTTCCCTATTGGAGCCAAACTGATGCACTTCTCCCCAGAAGCTACATTGGGGGTCAGTATCAAGCAGAAGCAATTATTCGATTACGCCACTGATCACGTTGTTGTGGAAGATGCTGAACATCATGTCGACCTTATGAACTTGCCCTTTGCAGATGCAAGCATCGACTTTTTAATGTGCAGTCATGTCCTTGAACATGCTCCAAATGATCGTCAAGCCATCCGGGAGCCTTACAAGAAAGGGATACGAGGCATTCTGATGGCGCCCCTCATTCCAGGCCTAGCCTGCACCGATGAAGAAACCACACAAGCCCTCCCCAAGGAACGCTGGAGGCGTATCGGCCAAGACGACCACGTACGCCTGTATGCACATGACGACTATATGCAAAGAAATTCCGAATCAGGATTCAATCTGCGCCAACTCGATCAATCCTACTTTGGTGTACAGACCTTTAAGCGACTGGGCCTGAAAGACAGCAGCATCCTCTATATTGTGAGCAAAGCATGATCCCTGTAACCCGGACCTTCATGCCTCCACTCGAGGAGTACGTAGAGCAGTTGCAGCATATCTGGTCTAGCGGACAACTTACTAATAACGGTGAAGCCGCTCTATCACTGAATAGTGCTGTAAGCAATTATCTTGGTGTCCAGAACTTGGAGCTAATGGCCAACGGCACTCTTGCGCTACAGCTAGCCATACGTGCCCTAGAGCTACAAGGTGAAATAATTACCACGCCCTTCAGTTATGTAGCGACGACCAATGCAATTCTCTGGGAGGGCTGCCAACCGGTATTCGTAGACATCGATCAAAACAGCCTGTGCATTGACCCAGACCTCATTGAGGCCGCCATCACAAAGAATACTTGCGGCATTCTGGCGACCCATGTGTATGGCTACCCCTGCGCAGTCGAGAAAATCGAGGCTATCGCCCGCAAGCACGGCCTGAAAGTCATCTACGATGCCGCCCATGCATTCGGAGCCAAGCTGCATGGCCGTTCACTAGCCGCTTTCGGTGATTGCAGCACCCTCAGTTTCCATGCCACCAAACTCTTCCACAGCGCGGAAGGCGGAGCTGTAGTAGCAGCAGATGCGGGAATCGCAAAGAAGCTGTTCCTCCTGAGCCGCTTCGGCCACTTAGGGGAAGATAATTACCTGAGCCTAGGCATCAACGCAAAGATGTCTGAGCTACATGCCGCCATGGGGCTGGTGATGCTACCGCGAGTCGACGAGATCATCGTCGAACGTCAGAAATGTTCACAGTGGTATGACCACTACCTGCAAGATTGCCAACTGTCGCGCCCTCAAGCTCCAGAAGGGCTGCAATACAACTATGCCTATTACCCAGTAATATTCAGAGACCCGCAACACATGAACAGAGCTCGGATGATGCTGCTGGAAAATAACATCAGTCCACGCCGCTACTTTCATCCGGCCCTGAACACTCTACCATTTCTCAACCAGACACAGCGCTATTCATGCCCCATAGCGGAGAGCATGGCAGAGCGCGTGCTCAGCCTGCCGTTGTTCGTTGGTTTACCACAAGAAACCATCCGCCATGTAGCAGGCATACTTCGCAGTTGCGCCTAAAAATAATCAACCCGCTTATAGCAGTGCGGATGATGTAAGCACCTCAACGGCACGCAACAAGTAGCGAATATTCTCGAATTCCAAGAAGCAAGGCACCTGATGATGGAAATGCACTCACCAAAAATTTCAGTCATTCTGACTTCGTTTAACCATGGTAAATTCATTGGTGAAGCCATCGACAGCGTCCTAATGCAGACCTTCACCGATTTCGAACTTATCATCTGGGATGATGCATCCAGTGATGATTCGTGGGAGGTGATTCAGCGCTACTCGGACCCTCGCATTCGAAAATTCCGGAATGAGAAGAGCGGCCGAGCAATAGTGGGCATCAATCGCGCCATTCATGAGATTGCCCAAGGCAAGTTTATTGCTATTCATCACTCAGACGACAGCTGGCATCCAGAGAAGCTAGCAAAGCAAGTGTTCTACCTAGAGGAAAATCCCGAGGTCGGCGCTGTTTTCACTAACGCCAATATTATTCTAGAAGATGGCTCTCCCCTGCAGGATGAAACCCACTTCTACTTCAAGGTGTTTTCCCAACCAAATCGTACTCGCCATGAGTGGCTACGCCAGTTCTTCATGGAAGGTAATGTTCTCTGTCATCCCAGCATTCTGATTCGCAAGGAATGCTATCAGGTGAGCGGGCCCTATCGTTATGGATTCGCACAGCTAGGCGATTTTGATATGTGGGTACGCCTGTGCCTGCATTACCCCATTCATGTCTTACCACAAAAACTGACTAATTTCCGCATTCTCAACGCCGAACGCAACACCAGCGGAAATCGCTACGACAGCCGAATCAGAAGCTATGTCGAGCTTGTCCATGTCTTGCATAACTACTTGGAGATCAGTGATTTCAAAGAATTGCTGCAGATCCTACCTGATGCCAAAAAATTCAATATTGGCGAGAGATCCAACATCCACTTCGCCTTGGCAATGGTTGCACTTGATCTTGGAAATAACCCGGTCTACAAACTGTTCTCCCTCAACATTCTATTCAATCTGATCCTCGACCCTTCAAAGTCCCACCTACTAAAGCAAGACTACAACTTCGACTACCTAACTCTCATATCGCTGACCGGAAAATACGATATTTTCCGCGATGAAACAGTGAGACAACTGCAGCAAGCATTCGAGGGTAGCAGACACGAACTGGAACTCCAAATAGCCGAGACAACACGTCTCAACCACATACTAGCCGACCTACAAAACTCAACTTCCTGGCGTCTAACTGCCCCGTTGCGCGCACTGACCGCGAGTATTCGACGCATTTTACGGGCACTCAGGCGTGCTCCGAGCCTGATCAAAGATGGCGGCGAGCTAAGTCAGTTGGCTTTCAAGGCTATACGGATTTTACGCAACGAAGGCCTGATCGGTGTAAAACTACGGCTACGCCGAATCAAAACGAATATGCAACAACAGCGCGAGGGCAAAGCCCTACAGGTAGCTCAGCAAAAAGTACTAGAGATCGCTCCCCTATACCTGGATCCAAACGAGACCATCGACTTTGAGTTACCAATCAACTCAAAACTTGGCATCCATCTCACCATCTCTCAATTAAAAGATCTGACATCTTTTATTGATAGAGCCAAGCATTGGGAAATACCCTTCGCCCTCTATGTCAGCACCACAACTCCGGAAGTTAAAGAAGCAGCCGAACAACAGCTGCGTCAGGCACTCCCCAAGCTAGAAAACCTGCAGCTTCTAGCGGTTAGCGAGCGTTCGTTCCCACTAACTGTCGGTGACTTTGCAACAGAGCTTTCACAGCACGAACTGATTGGTCTTTTCGACTTGAGCAAAGAGTGCACGCAAAGCGGCCTGGATTTAATGTTCGGCTCTGCCTTCGCAAGCACACGGCACTTCTACAAGCTGCTTGCAGCACTCTCTCAGGACAGTTGCATCATCTATCCAGAGTTCAGCTCTCCAGAGCCACAAGAACCCAGCGGCTGGGGCACACCTGCTGAGCGTCGCCATTTGGAGACTCTTCTCGAAGAATCTGGAGCATTCAAGCTTAAGGAGCTTTCAACAATCGACTTCCCTCGCCAAGGCATGCTCTGGGCGCAATCTCGTGTACTGAAGTCGTTCCTTAGCCAGCTCCAACTACAACACCCAGTCATTGCCCCCGCCCAGCTGGAAGCCTACAAGCGACTCCCACTACTTCTAGCAAGCCGTCAGAGTGGGCTGATCCGCCGAATCCACCAAGGTGACTCCATAGCCGATTACCGCCACTATGAGGAGGCCCACGACTTCTCCGCATCCATCGTCCATGACGATATCAAGGTACTGGCCTACTACCTGCCACAATTCCATCCCATTCCCGAAAATGACCAATGGCATGGCAAAGGCTTCACCGAGTGGACCAAAGTACGGGCGGCCAATCCACTGTTTCAAGGGCATTTCCAACAACATATCCCACACGAGGATACCGGCTACTACCTGCTGGACTCCGCAGACACACTACGTAAGCAGGCCAAGCAGATGCGCCACGCCGGTGTCTACGGCCAGGTTTTCTATCACTACTGGTTCACCGGGAAACTCATCTTGGAAGAGCCAGCACGCATGTTACTGGCCACTCCAGACGTCGAAATGCCATTCTGCTTTTGCTGGGCAAATGAAAACTGGACGCGCCGCTGGGATGGCAACGAAAGCGAGATCCTGCTCGGCCAGGACTATTCTGCAGATGATGCCCGTGCCTTCATTCAATACCTGATCCCATTCTTCAAGGATCCTCGCTATATTCGGGTCGATGGACGCCCCATGCTCTCCATCTATCGCCCATCCTCCATTCCTAACGCTCGAGAATACCTGAACATCTGGGCCGAGGAATGTGCCGCCCATGGAGTCGAGCGACCTTATGTAGTTGCCGTACTGACGCGCGGCGCAGTCGATCCACGCGACTTCGGCATGGATGCTGGAATTGAGCGAGTTCTGCATGACTGGACAGGCGGAGGCGTTGTCGAGCGCAAGCATGAGCTTAAGCAGTTCACCAACATGGCTGGCAGTGTATTGCTCTATGACGAAGTTGCGGACTTCTACGCCAAGCAGACAGCCCCTAAGGATTTCCCCTATTTCCGTTCGCTGGTACCCACCTGGGACAATACAGCACGTTACGATGAACGCGCCTTACTGCTGCACGATAGTACCCCCCAGAAATTCCAGGAATGGCTCGAAAGCTGTATCCAATTCAGTAAGGAACATCTGGCAAAGAACCAGCGTTTCATCTTGGTGAACGCTTGGAATGAATGGGCCGAAGGCGCCCATCTTGAACCGGATACCCGCTTCGGCTACTCCTACCTTAATTCGGTGGGACGTGCGCTCTCTGCGATTACGTATGGACAACGTCTCACATCGGAGCAGAGCCAAGGGACCCCAACCCAAGTGCACATTCAGCTCTCACTCAAGGCATGCACGCTTCTCAAACAGGACAAGGACCTCCAGCAACGCTTCTGGAATTGCATGCATGCAGCGCTTGCGACACTCGAACATTGCCTGATAAGTGCTGATGTTGAAGCGTCTAGCTTCCTGTCTATCCAATCCAATGCGCAGAACGAAGCGGACTTCACCCTGCATATTGATCGGCCAGCTCTATTCGACGAAACCCTTATAGCCAAGTTGCTCGAAACTGCCAAGGCCGCCCCAGGGTCGGTTGTTGTTCCTACAGACTACACTTCCGATCCCGCCCTAATCAAAAGCACGGAAAATTGTTCAGTCTCTGAAGCAGTTGCATACAGGAGCTCAATGCGCCTGGTACCGACGCAACTACCAGAGGGCAGACTCAAGAACATACGCCTGCGCACCGATGCCTATGCATTTGAATGCCAACCTTGGTCGAAGGAGTCCTTCACGGCGCCAAAGGTTACGACCATCATTCGGTTTCATCGCACCGGGAACCTAGAACAGCTAAAGAATGCTCTCTATTCTCTGGCAGCCATGCGCAACTGCGAGGTAACCCCTCTAGTTACTGCTCAAGACTTGAGCGACGCTCAAAAGGTCGACTTGGAAAAACTGCTGCAACGCATCCCATTGCCTAACAGAGCAACCCCTCGAATTGAGTATTACGAGACCCCAGATGGCAAGGGAGACCTGCGATCAAGGATGCTCAATCATGCAATGAGCCTGGTCAACACTCGCTATGCCGCCTTCCTGGACTATGACGACTTGTTGATGCCGCATGCATATGAATGGATGCACTCACGCCTGGAGAAGACCGGCAAAGCAGCAACCTTCGGCAGAATATATGCAACTTTTTACAATGGTCATACCGGAGAGTTCTTGGAGCGCCGCCCGAATTTCGAATACGGCTTTAGCTACGAGGATTTCATCACAAACAATCATACACCGCTCCATGGCTTTTTGCTGGACATGTCTCAAATAGACTTGAGCACACTGATTTATCACGACGACCATCGCTTTATGGAAGACTACTTCCTAACACTGCAACTATTTACGAAGAGCAATACTGACTGGGACAGTTTGCGCGAGAACACCTATATTGGAGACTATATACACAGCATCGAACGAAACCACACACTCGCATTCACTGACGAAACAGAAAAACAGACAATATTAAAAAACCCTCAGTACCAACTATGCGAGAAGCGCATTCATGACCTGCGCAAATTAATAATAAACCGGAAAGCTCACCACCAAACAACCAAAACAAAATAAAAACCATAATAACCCAATGAATGCGTAACGTGCACAACCAAAATTACCTAGTTGTGCACCACACCAAATCAATGAGAACTGAAGCAATCTAGAAGACTAGAAATTTCAGCCCCCCTTAACCTAAGCAGGACACTCATGTTCTCCTACCAAGACATTGAAAGAGAGCTTCAAAAATTAGAAGTAGCCTTCTCAATACAAGGGAAATTCAGCCATGAGAAATATACTTTCAAAAGCCTTCGAAATATAGAACCCCAAGGGATCTACTTTATTGCAGAAAAAGTAGACAATCCACCAAAAATCCATAAT
The DNA here is from genome assembly GCA_900156135.1 of Aquipseudomonas alcaligenes. Classification (GTDB taxonomy): domain Bacteria; phylum Pseudomonadota; class Gammaproteobacteria; order Pseudomonadales; family Pseudomonadaceae; genus Aquipseudomonas; species Aquipseudomonas alcaligenes_D. Next base: position 174,413 of record FTMP01000003.1, read on the forward strand.
TCAATAGTCATAACCCCCAAAAAAAGCAATACCGATCACCTTATAGACTGTGTAATTCTTCACGTAGAAAGCCCACAACTGGTTTTCTACCAACTAATGAACGCACTCATTAACGATAGTGAAGAAAAACCAAGTGGTATACATCCAACCGCAATAATTAACAATGATTGCATAATAGACCCTTCAGCCTATATAGGCCCCTACTGCATACTAGAGAAATGCACTATTGGAGCACGCACTCACCTGCATTCACATGTATGCGTTATGCGCGGCAGTATCATCGAAGACGATGTCACCATTGAACCTCATTCCACTATTGGAGCAACAGGGATAGCATGGATTTGGGATCAAGCCACGCACACTCGCGTTATGCAACCACAGACAGGCTTCACCAGAATAAAACAAGGATCTTTCATAGGCACCGACGTTACTGTAGTTCGCGGCTCAGTTAACGAAACAACAACCATTGGAGAAGGTTGTGTAATTGCTCACGGAAGCAAGATAGGGCACGGATGCCAAATAGGTCCAGAATGCCACTTTGCAAATAATATATCGCTAGCTGGCAATGTGACTCTTGGAAAGCAATGCTTCCTTGGCTCAGGAGCCGTGATTCGCCCACAAGTTAAGCTGGCAGAAAAAACAGTAGTCGGCGCTGGAGCTGTTGTTATTAGAAGCACACACGAAGCCGGTTTAACACTAACAGGAGTACCGGCAAACTCAAAAAAACCAACAGGCGACCGACTGACCGGCGTACCCAAGCCTTTAGAGGATTAAGACCTAATGAGCGAAACATTCTCCATCATATCTAAAAATGCAAAAATATCTTCAAATGTGACAATTGGTCGATTTTGCATCATCGAAGACAACGTTGAGTTAGCAGATGGCGTCATTGTAGAAGATTACTCCATGATAATGCATGGGGCAAAAATTGGTCCAAACACAAAAATCGGAACCTACACAAAAATAGGAAGGAATGTTGTTATTGGATCTAACTGTTCATTCACATCATTCTGTGAAATCAGAGACAACTGCACACTGGGCAACTCTGTAATCATGGGCAGCAGAGGCACATTATCCGCGCACACTGTAGTTGAAGACGATGTTATTATGAAGTATGCCTTTGTAGTAACAGACACCCCTGATCTTACAAAAAACAATGAAAAAACCTCTGGAATACTAAAAAAGGGATCACGCTTTGGTGCTAGCGTGGTCATCATGCCATCAGTCACCATTGGACAGAACTCAGAAATAGGCGCCTGCTCGCAAGTACGCCACAACGTGCCGGACAACCAAGTATGGTTCGGAATTCCTGCAAAATTTTATCGCAATACTTAGCGTAAAATAGATATGACTGCCACTCAAATCAATGCGCCGTCTCGCGCCCGCAGCCTCCATGGCCAGCGTGTAGATATACCTGACTCTAAAACTAGTAAGGAAATGACCTATCGAATAACTTAGTGCAGCCTCTTGCGACACATGAGTTGCGCCATTTTCGCCGCATCCGGCCGTTCGACCACGCCCTTTTCGGTGACGATCGCGTCGATCAGGTCGGCCGGCGTCACGTCGAACACCGGGTTCACCGCATGCACCTCGGCAGCGATGCGCTGGCCGCCGACGTCCAGTAGCTCGCGACCGTCGCGCTCCTCGATCGGGATGTCTTCGCCATCTTCCAGGTTCATATCGATGGTCGAACTGGGCGCCACCACCATGAAACGCACGCCGTGGTGCATGGCATTGACCGCCAGCTGGTAGGTACCGATCTTGTTGGCCACATCGCCATTGGCGGTGATGCGGTCGGCACCAACGATGACCCAAGTGATGCCCTCGGTCTTAATCAGGTGCGCGGCGGCGGAATCGGCATTCAGGCTGACGGGCACGCCCTCGCCCGCCAACTCCCAGGCGGTCAGGCGCGAGCCCTGCAACCAGGGCCGGGTCTCGTCGGCGAACACCCGCTCTACCAACCCAGCCAGGTGGGCAGCACGGATCACACCGAGCGCGGTGCCGAAGCCGCCGGTAGCCAGGGCGCCAGTGTTGCAGTGGGTCAGCAGCTTCTGCGGGCCGCCCTGATGCTTGCGGATCAGCTCCAGGCCGAGCTGCGCCATGGTCAGGTTGGCTTCGCGATCACTGTCGAAGATGCCCTGCGCCTCGACTTCCAGGGCTGCCAGCACGTCCTCGCCCGCCTTGAGGCGCTGCAGGCGCTCACGCATGCGATCCAGGGCCCAGAACAGGTTGACGGCGGTCGGCCGCGACTCGGCCAACACCTTGAAGTCCTCCTCCAGCGCCGCCTGCCAGTCGCCACCGGCGACCAGGCGTGCCCGCGCACCCAGCACCAGGCCGAAAGCGGCGGCGATGCCGATGGCCGGCGCCCCGCGCACCACCATGCTGCGAATGGCCTCGGCCACGCCGGCGGCCGAATCGTAGGCCAGCCAGATTTCTTCGCGCGGCAGCACCCGCTGATCCAGCAGGCGCAACTTGCCGTCACGCCACTCGATGGCCTTTACCTTCTCTGCCGCCAACAGTTTGTCGCGCATGACATCCCCAACACTGAAACGAAAAGCCGCGGATTATAGCGAGCCGCCCTCTCCAAGGCTCAGTTATACTGCCGCGACTTTTCATTTGCCCGGACAAATGCCATGCCCGAACCGCGCCAGCCGCTCGATCTGTTGCTCCTGCCCTCCTGGCTGGTGCCCATCGAGCCCGCCGGCGTGGTGTTGCGCGAGCACGGCCTGGGCATTCGCGACGGCCGCATCGCCCTGATCGCTCCGCGCGCCGAGGCGCTGCGCCATCCGGCCACGCAAGTGCGCGAGCTGCCGAACTACGTGCTCACCCCAGGTCTGGTCAACGCCCACGGCCATGCCGCCATGACCCTGTTCCGCGGCCTGGCCGACGATCTGCCGCTGATGAACTGGCTGCAGGACCACATCTGGCCCGCCGAGGCCAAGTGGGTCGACGAAGAGTTCGTCCGCGACGGTACCGAGCTGGCCATCGCCGAGCAACTCAAGGGTGGTGTCAGCTGTTTCTCCGACATGTACTTCTTCCCGGAAGTGGCCAGCGAGCTGGTTCACAAGAGCGGCATCCGCGCCCAGCTGACCATCCCGGTGCTGGACTTCCCTACCCCCGGCGCCCGTGATGCCGAGGAGGCGCTGCGCAAGGGCCTGCGTCTGTTCGACGACCTCAAACAGCACCCGCGCATCAAGGTAGCCTTCGGCCCTCACGCGCCCTACTCGGTCAGCGACGACAAGCTGCAGCAGGTGCTGATGCTCGCCGAGGAGCTGGATGCCGGCATCCACATGCATGTCCACGAGACCGCCTTCGAGGTGCAGCAGAGCCTGGAACTGCACGGCGTGCGCCCACTGCAGCGCCTGGCCAGCCTGGGCCTGCTCGGTCCGCGCTTCCAGGCCGTGCACATGACCCAGATTGACGATGCCGACCTGGAACTGCTGGTGACCAGCAACAGCAGCGTGATCCACTGCCCCGAATCCAACCTCAAGCTGGCCAGCGGCTTCTGCCCGGTGGAGAAACTCTGGCAGGCCGGCGTCAACGTGGCGGTAGGCACCGATGGCGCGGCCAGCAACAACGATCTGGATCTGCTTAGCGAAACCCGTACCGCCGCCATGCTGGCCAAGGCCGTAGCCGGCAGTGCCACCGCCCTCAGCGCCCACGCGGCGCTGCGCATGGCGACGCTCAACGGCGCCCGCGCCCTCGGCATGGACGAAAGTACCGGCTCGCTGGAGCTGGGCAAGCTGGCCGACCTGGCCGCCTTCGATCTCTCCGGGCTGGCCCAGCAACCGGTCTACGACCCGGTTTCACAGCTGGTCTACGCTGGCAGCCGCAGCTGCGTGAAACATCTCTGGGTTGGCGGCAAGCAGCTGCTTGATGACGGGCGACTGACACGCCTGGACGAGCAGCGCATCGTCGCCAATGCCCGCACCTGGGGCGAGCGCATCGCCGGCAAACACTGAATTCGTTTCGAGACCCTTTATTTTCACGAGCACACCATGAGCAACGTCGACCACGCCGAAATCGCCAAATTCGAAGCCCTCGCCCACCGCTGGTGGGACCGCGAGAGCGAGTTCAAGCCGCTGCACGACATCAACCCGCTGCGCGTCAACTGGATCGACGAGCGTGTTGGCCTAGCTGGCAAGAAGGTGCTGGACGTCGGCTGCGGCGGCGGCATCCTCAGCGAGTCGATGGCCCAGCGCGGCGCCACCGTAACCGGCATCGACATGGGCGAGGCCCCGCTGGCAGTGGCCCAGCTGCACCAGCTGGAGTCCGGCGTGGCCGTGGAGTACCGGCAGATCACCGCCGAGGCCCTGGCCGAGGAAATGCCTGGTCAGTTCGACGTGGTCACCTGCCTGGAAATGCTCGAACACGTACCGGACCCGTCTTCGGTCATCCGCGCCTGCCACAAGCTGGTCAAGCCAGGCGGCCAGGTGTTCTTCTCCACCATCAACCGCAATCCCAAGGCCTACCTGTTCGCCATCATTGGCGCCGAGTACGTGATGCGCCTGCTGCCGCGCGGTACCCACGACTTCAAGAAGTTCATCCGCCCGTCCGAGTTGGGTGCCTGGAGCCGTGCCGCCGGCCTGAACGTGCAGGACATCATCGGCCTGACCTACAACCCGCTGACCAAGCGCTACAAGCTGGAGGCGGACGTCTACGTCAACTACATGATCCAGACCCTGCGCGAGGACTGAGGCGCATGGCACTGCGAGCCGTTCTCTTCGACATGGACGGTACCCTGCTGGATACCGCCCCCGACTTCGTCGCCGTTTGCCAGGCCATGCGCGCCGCGCGCGACCTGCCGCCGCTGGACGAGCAACTGATACGCGACGTGGTCTCCGGTGGCGCCCGCGCCATGGTATCCGCCACCTTCGGCCTGGAGGTCGGCGCCGAGGGCTTCGAGGCACTGCGCCTGGAGTTCCTAGAGCGCTACCAGCAGCACTGCGCCGTGCTCAGCAGGCCGTTCGACGGCATGCTCGAACTGCTCGGCGACATCGAGGCCTCGCGCCTGGTGTGGGGCGTGGCCACCAACAAGCCGGTGACCTTCGCTGCGCCGATCATGCAGCAGCTGGCCCTGGCCGAACGCTCGGCCGTGCTGGTGTGTCCGGACCACGTGCCGCGCAGCAAGCCGGCCCCGGACATGCTGCTGCTGGCCTGCGAGCAGATGGGCATAGCCCCCGGCGACGTGCTGTTCGTTGGCGACGATGCCCGCGACATCGAGGCCGGTCGCGCCGCCGGCTGCAAGACCGCCGCCGTCACCTACGGCTACATCCACCCCGAGGACAATCCGCGCCACTGGGGTGCCGACGTGGTGGTGGATCATCCCCTGGAGCTGCGCGCCGTACTGGATCGCGCGCTCTGCAGCTGCTGAGTCGCCGGGCTTCGCCGCGCTCAACCCTACCTGTGTATTGACGAGATCCGAGCCATGTTCGACTACCAAGCCCGCCCCGACCTGCTCAAGGGCCGTGTGATCCTGGTCACCGGCGCCGGTCGCGGCATCGGTGCCGCCGCCGCCAAGACCTTCGCCGCACACGGCGCCACCGTGCTGCTGCTGGGCAAGACCGAGGGCAACCTCAACCAGCTGTATGACGAGATTGATGCAGCCGGCCACCCACAGCCGGTGGTCATCCCGTTCAACCTGGAAACCGCCCTGCCGCACCAGTACGACGAGCTGGCCGCCACCATCGAGGCCGAGTTCGGCCGCCTCGACGGCCTGCTACACAACGCTGCCATCATCGGGCCGCGCACGCCGCTGGAACAGCTGTCCGGCGACAACTTCATGCGCGTCATGCAGGTCAACGTCAACGCCATGTTCATGCTGACCAGCACCCTGCTGCCGCTGCTCAAACTATCCGAAGACGCCTCCGTGGTGTTTACCTCCAGCAGCGTCGGCCGCAAGGGCCGGGCCTACTGGGGCGCCTACGGCGTTTCCAAGTTCGCCGCCGAGGGCCTGATGCAGACCCTGGCCGACGAAGTGGAGGGTATCGCCCCGGTACGCGCCAACAGCGTCAACCCCGGCGCCACCCGCACCAGCATGCGCGCCCAGGCCTACCCAGGCGAAAACCCGGCGAGCAACCCGCTGCCGGAAGCTATCATGCCGGTCTACCTGTACCTGCTGGGGCCGGACAGCCGCGGCGTCAACGGCCAGGCCTTTGACGCCCAGTAAGCCGAGTCGAGAGGCCGCCGGTTTTCCGGCGGCATACTCGCCAGCAGGCATCAGATTGCCAGCACCCGCGCCAAAGAAGCGGCAACCTCTTGCCGGCAGAGACCTAAAAATCAGTCCAATATATTGATTTAAAAGACTTTTATAAAACTGGCACAGAACTCGCTATACCTCGATTATCAGGACGCACCAGCGCCAGAGGTCGAGTTACATGGTTCCTCACAATCCTTCCAACACCATCGATTTCGATGCCGCCAAACTGCAACGCCTCGGCTATGCCAGCCGCGGCCAGCGCCTGCTCAAGCCGGTCAGCCTGGCCCAGCTGCGCCAGCAGCTCAGCCTGCAGTTACAGACATCGCTGGAAGTCGATCGCATCCTTGGCCTGTTCTTCCAGGAAGTGCAGCGTCTGGTGCCGCTGAACGCACTGAGCTATCAGCTGGCCGCGAGCGACCTGCGCCTGGAGCTGGGCGAGCGCGCCAATCATTCGGCCGGCTACCGCCTGAGCCACGAAGGCGAATACCTGGGCGAGCTGACCTTCCGCCGCAACCAGCGCTTCAGCGACGACGAACTGGGACAGCTTGAATCGCTCCTGGCCAGCCTGCTGTTCCCGCTGCGCAATGCCCTGCTCTATCGTGCCGCCCTGCAGAGCGCGCTGCGCGATCCGCTGACCGACACCGGCAACCGCATTGCCATGAACCAGGCCCTGCAACGCGAGGTCGACCTGGCGCGCCGCAACCTGCAACCACTGTCGGTGCTGATGCTCGACATCGACCACTTCAAGAGCATCAACGACCGCTTCGGCCATGCCACCGGCGACGAGGTCCTGAAAGCCGTGGCCACCGTCCTCAAAGACAGCCTGCGCAACATCGACATGGTGTTCCGCTACGGCGGCGAGGAGTTCCTGGTACTGCTGTCCAACACCAGCCGCGAGGCTGCACAGATGGTCGGTGAACGCCTGCGCCTGGCGGTGCTTGGCCTGCAGCATCTGGAAGAAGGTCGCGCCCTGGAAATCTCCATCAGCCTGGGCTGTGCAACGCTGCTCGCCGGCGAATCGCCAGAGAGCCTGTTGCGCCGGGCCGACAGCGCGCTATATGTGTCCAAGCGCGAAGGCCGCAACCGCCTGTCGATGGCCGGCTGAGAAACATCCGCCAACAAAAAGGGGCTCCGCGGAGCCCCTTTTGCATGTCCGACAATCAGCGCTTGCGGCCGAAGCCCGGTCGCTGACCATCGCCCGCCGGCGGGCGCTTGCTGGGCGCCGCCGGGCGCGGCTTGCGGGCCGGACGTTCGCTCGTCTCGCTCGCCGGGCGCGGCGTGCGCTTCTTGTTCACGTCGGCCGGGCGCTCGGCCACTGGCGTACCACGGCCACCCTCGCGACGGCCGCCGGACTCCTGACGCGGAGCTCGCGGCGCGCGCTGCTCACTGTCCTTGCGCGGCCCACGCGGGGTGCGTTCGCCACGCGCGGCATCGTCGCGCGTCACCCGCGCCTCGCCAGCTTCGCTCGCCGGGCGCAATACGCGCTTGGGGCGCTCGCCACGCGCCAGCGGCCTGGCTGCCTTGCGCTGCAGACGGTCGAGCTTGTCGCGCATCTTCTCGTTCATCGCCGGCAGGGCCATCGGCTTGAGGCCGACTTCCTCGCTGAGGATATCCAGCTCGCGCTGACCCATCTCGCGCCAGCGGCCCATGGGCAGGTCGGAGGTCATGAACACCGGACCGAAACGCACGCGCTTGAGGCGGCTGACCACCACGCCCTGGGACTCCCACAGGCGACGCACCTCGCGGTTGCGGCCTTCCATCACCACGCAGTGGAACCAGCGGTTGAAGCCCTCGCCACCCGGCGCTTCCTTGATGTCGGTAAACTTGGCCGGGCCGTCTTCCAGCATCACGCCGGCCTTGAGCTGCTCGATCATCTCCTCGGTGACCTCGCCACGCACGCGCACGGCGTACTCGCGGTCCATTTCGTAGGAGGGGTGCATCAGGCGGTTGGCCAGTTCACCGTCGGTGGTGAACAGCAGCAGGCCGGTGGTGTTGATGTCCAGACGACCGATGTTGATCCAGCGCCCCTCTTTCGGCCGCGGCAGGCGGTCGAACACGGTCGGGCGGCCTTCCGGGTCGTCGCGGGTGCAGATCTCGCCTTCCGGCTTGTTGTAGATCAGCACGCGACGCACGGTCTGCTGCATGTCTTCGCGCTTGAGCAGCTGGCCGTCGACACTGATGGCATCGCGCGGCTCGACACGGGCGCCGAGGCTGGCGACCACGCCGTTGACCTTGACCCGGCCATCGGTGATCCACTGCTCGATGTCGCGGCGCGAGCCGAGGCCCGCGCGGGCCAGGACTTTCTGCAGCTTCTCGCCGCTGGGACGGGGTTCGAATTCGGATTCGCTCATCTGGGCACCTCCCGGTGTAACTGAGGATGAAAAAGGTCGCGCATCATACGCGGATCGCCGACAGCACGCACGGCTGACTGACTATAGCCCGCTCAGCGGCGCTTGCGCCGACCGGTCGCCTGCAGGGCCAGCAGGCGCATATCAGCTTCGGCCAGCACGCCCGCGCGCTCCGCCTTGCCGAGCTTCTTCCAGGCCTTGATCTCGCGCTTGCTGCGACCACAGCCGAGGCAGATGTCGGCGTCGAACTCACAGACTTTGATGCAGGGGTTCTTGCTCATGAGGGCAACCGTTCAGGGAAGGCGCCGCCAGCTTAGGCCGGGAAGCCCATCGCCCGGGATTGAAAGTCTCAATCCCCTCAATGCAGGGAGTCGCCGCTATCCAGCATCTCGCCCTGCTCTTCTTCCGCCTCATCAGCAGACGGCGGCAGGTCGCTGAAATCGGTCTTCAGGCCCTGCTCCATCTGGTCCAGCTCGACCAGCAGGCTGCGGAAGCTGGTTTCCTCGCGCGGCTCGGCTGGCAGGTCCTCACCCTGTTCGGCATCCACCCGCGCCTGCAGGCCGGGCGGCACCGGCAGGTCGTCGTCCAACGCCAGCATCGGCTCCGGCTCCAGTTCGCGCAGGGCGGCCAGGGGTGGCAGCTCCTCCAGACTCTTGAGATTGAAGTAGTCGAGAAACGCCTTGGTGGTGGCCAGCATGGCCGGCCGACCGGGGACGTCGCGGTAGCCGACCACGCGAATCCAGTCGCGCTCCTGCAGGGTCTTGATGATCTGGCTGTTGACCGCCACGCCGCGGATGTCCTCGATCTCGCCGCGGGTGATCGGCTGGCGGTAGGCGATCAGCGCCAGGGTTTCCAGCATGGCGCGTGAATAGCGCTGCGGGCGCTCCTCCCAGAGACGCCCGACCCACGGGGCGAATCTCTCGCGTACCTGCAGGCGGTAACCGCTGGCCACTTCCTTGAGTTCGAAGGCACGCCCCTCGCAGGATTGGCGCAGCACCTCCAGAGCTTCGCGAATCTGCGCCGGCTCCGGGCGCTCGCCTTCCTCGAACAGCTCGCCCAGGCGCTCCAGCGACAGCGGCCGGCCCAGGGCCAGCAGCCAGGCTTCCAGCAGGGAGGCGAGTTCCTTGGGATCGTTCAGGTTCATCTATTCGGCTCGGGCACGGACGTGGATAGGCGCGAAGGGCTCATTCTGCACCAGTTCCACCAGTTGTTCCTTGATCAGTTCGAGCACCGCCATGAAGGTGACGACCACCCCCAGGCGCCCCTCCTCCACCGTGAACAGCGTGACAAAAGGCACGAAACCATTGCCCTTGAGGCGCTCCAGCACCTCACTCATACGCTCGCGGGTGGACAGCGCTTCGCGCGTCACCTGGTGGCTCTCGAACATGTCGGCGCGGCGCAGTACCTCGGCCATCGACAGCAGCACCTCTTCCAGACTGACATCCGGCAGCAGCTTGCGCGCACGCGCCTCGGGGGCATCCAGACGCGGTACGCTGAGGTCGCGGCCGACCCGCGGCAGCTCATCCAGGCCTTCGGCGGCAGCCTTGTAGCGCTCGTACTCCTGCAGGCGGCGGATCAGCTCGGCGCGCGGGTCGTCTTCCTCTTCCTCCGCCTCAGCCGAGCGCGGCAGCAGCATGCGCGACTTGATCTCGGCCAGCATGGCGGCCATCACCAGGTACTCGGCCGCCAGCTCCAGGCGCACCGACTTCATCAGCTCGACATAGCCCATGTACTGCTTGGTGATCTCAGCCACCGGAATGTCGAGGATGTCGATGTTCTGCTTGCGGATCAGGTACAGCAGCAGGTCGAGCGGCCCCTCAAAGGCTTCAAGGAAGACCTCCAGAGCATCCGGCGGGATGTAGAGATCGATCGGCAGCTCGGTGACCGCCTGGCCGTAGACCAGGGCAAAGGGTAACTCCTGTTGCGCACCGGCCTGGCTGTCGGCCTGCTCGCTCACGCCTCTTCCTCCTGGAACGGCGTCGGGTCGCCGCAGCCCACGCGGATCACCTCCGGCTCACCCTCGGCCAGGTTGATCACCGTGGAAGCCTCCAGGCCGCCATAGCCGCCGTCGATGATCAGGTCGACCTGATGTTCGAGGATCTGGCGCATCTCATACGGATCGCTCATCGGCAGGTCTTCACCGGGCAGGATCAGGCTCACGCTCATCAGCGGCTCGCCCAACTGCTCGGCCAGGGCCAGGGCAATCGGGTGCGCCGGCACGCGCAGGCCGATGGTCCGGCGCTTGGGGTGCAGCAGCATGCGCGGCACTTCACGGGTAGCGCTGAGAATGAAGGTGTAGGGCCCGGGCGTATGTGCCTTGAGCAGGCGGAAGGCGCCGGTATCGACCTTGGCGAACAGGCCGATCTGCGACAGATCGCTGCACACCAGGGTGAAGTTGTGCTTGTCATCCAGCTGGCGCAGGCGGCGGATACGCTCCACCGCGCCCTTGTCGCCGATCAGGCAGCCAATGGCGTAGGAAGAATCGGTCGGATAAACGATCACCCCACCGCTGCGGAGGATTTCCACAGCCTGCTTGATCAGGCGCGGCTGCGGATTTTCCGGATGAATCTGGAAGAACTGGCTCATGAACTCTCCCTGCTCAGGCGGTAGGAGCGCGTGCATGGTCGAAGCGCTCCCATAGAGGAGACAGATCTTCCGGCAACGGACGGTACATGCCCAGCTCCGACCAGTCTCCCGGGGCATGAAAATCACTGCCAACGCTGGCCAGCATGCCGAACTCGCGGGCCAGGATGGCCAGACCACCGACCTGCTCGGCCGGCTGCAGGCCATTGACCACCTCCAGCGCGTGACCACCGGCAGCGATGAAGTCGGCCACCAGGCGCCGCCGCTTGCTGCGGGTGAAATCGTATTGCCAGGGGTGCGCCAGGCTGATCCAGGCGCCAGCCGTCCTGAGTGTGCCGACCGCCTGCTCCAGGGTCGGCCAGTGCTGTTTGACGTCACCGAGCTTGCCCGAGCCCAGCCATTTGCGGAACGCCTCGGCATGGTCGCGCACATGCCCGGCACGCACCAGGAATTCCGCGAAGTGCGGCCGCGCCGGCGCATTGCCGCTGTCGCCCAGGCCCTGCTGCACCTCGCGCGCCCCCTCCAGGGCACCGGGCATGCCCTTGGCCGCCAGGCGCCGGTCGATCTCCTCGGCGCGCAGCCAGCGTCCCTGGTGCAGTGCGGCAATGGCCTGGCGCAGCGCGGGTGCGTCGGTGGCAAAGGCATAGCCGAGTACATGGATGGTCGCCCCGCCCCAGGTGCAGGACAGTTCCACGCCGTTGACCAGGCGCAGCCCCAGCCCGTCTGCGGCCTGGCGTGCCTCGTCCAGCCCCTCCAGGGTGTCGTGATCGGTCAGGGCCAGCAGCTCGACGCCGCGCCCATGGGCGCGCGCGACCACCTCGGCGGGCGCTAGAACGCCATCGGATGCGGTGCTGTGGCAGTGCAGATCGACCTTCATGGTGCGTCTTTCGTTAATAAGGTTGTTTGTTATTATGCCGCCACATCCCGCTTCTGGCTGCCGCCGTGAAACAATTCATCGATTTCATCCCGCTTATCCTGTTCTTCATCGTCTACAAGCTCGATCCCCGTGATGTCGAACTGGCCGGACAGGCCTTCGAACTGGGGGGCATCTTCAGCGCCACTGCGGTGCTGATCCTCAGCTCCATCCTGGTCTACGGCACCCTGTTCCTGGTCCAGCGCAAGCTGGAAAAAGGCCAGTGGCTGACCCTGCTGGCCTGCCTGGTATTTGGCGGCATGACCCTGGCCTTCCACAGCGAGACCTTCCTCAAGTGGAAGGCGCCGGTGGTCAACTGGCTGTTCGCCCTGGGCTTCGCCGGCAGCCACTTCATCGGCGACAAGGTGCTGATCCAGCGCGTCATGGGCCACGCCATCCAGCTGCCACAGCCGGTCTGGGTTCGCCTGAACCTGGCCTGGATCGCCTTCTTCGTCTTCAGCGGCTGCGCCAACCTGTTCGTCGCCTTCACCTTCCACGACATCTGGGTCGACTTCAAAGTCTTCGGCAGCCTCGGCATGACCGTGCTGTTCCTGGTCGCCCAGGGCGTCTACCTGGCGCGCCATATCCACGACGACGCCCCCCAGCAAAGCAAGGACTGACATGCTCTACGCCATCATCGCCAGCGATGCCCCCGAGTCTCTGGACAAGCGCCTGGCCACCCGCCCGGCGCACCTGGCCCGCCTGGAACAGCTGAAGAACGAGGGCCGCCTAGTACTGGCCGGCCCGCACCCGGCCATCGACAGCAATGACCCAGGGTCGGCCGGCTTCTCCGGCAGCCTGATCGTCGCCGAGTTCGAATCCCTGGCCGCCGCCCAGAACTGGGCGGATGCCGATCCCTACCGTGCCGCCGGCGTCTACGCCAGCGTACTGGTCAAGCCGTTCAAGCAGGTGCTGCCCTGATCTGACCCACGACGCAGGCCCATAACAATAACTAGGAAACTGGAGTTCCCCATGCGCCAAGGCCCGCTCTACCTGTTGCTCACCACGCTCTGCGTCACCTCCGCCGTGCATGCCGAAGAGTCGCAGCCACTGGCGCTGAACCCGGTGCAGCCCCAGGCCGCCACGCCGGCCCTGGCAACCGATAGCGCCAGCCAGATCGCCGCCCTGCAACAGCAACTGGCCGAGAGCCAGCGCCAGCTCGGCGAGTTGCAATCCGGCGAGCGCGAGACCGCCCAGATCAGCCGCCTGCGCCAGGACAACCAGCGCCTCAAGCTGCAACTCAAGCAAGCACAGGCCGAGCAACCGCCGCGCCTGCTCAGCGAACAGCAGCTGTGGTACGCCATCGGCGCCGGCACCGCGCTGCTCGCCTTCGTCATCGGTCGCCTGAGTGCGGGCGGGCGGAACAAACGCCGCAGCGAGTGGGTCTGACCCGCGCCCAAACCAGACACCACCACCATGACCGACCTGCTGCTGATCGACGACGACCGCGAACTGTGCGAGCTGCTGGCCAGCTGGCTGCAGCAGGAAGGCTTCAGCGTACGCGCCTGCCATGATGGTGCCAGCGCCCGCGCCGCCCTGGCCGAACCGGCACCGGCGGCGGTGATTCTCGATGTGATGCTGCCGGACGGCAGCGGCCTGGAACTGCTCAAGCAGCTGCGTAGCGAGCATGCCGAACTACCGGTGCTGATGCTCTCGGCACGCGGCGAGCCGCTGGACCGCATCCTCGGCCTGGAACTGGGCGCCGACGATTACCTGGCCAAGCCCTGCGACCCACGCGAGCTGACCGCCCGCCTGCGCGCCGTACTGCGCCGCAGCCAACCGCCGGCCACGCCATCGCGCCTGGAGCTGGGCGACATCAGCTACAGCCCGCAGCGCGGCGTGGCCAGCCTGGGCGAGCAGGAGATCACCCTGACCCTGTCCGAGGGCCGCATCCTCGAAGCCCTGCTGCAGCAACCCGGCGAGCCGCTGGACAAGCAGGCCCTGGCGCAGCTGGCGCTGGGTCGCAAGCTGACCCTCTACGACCGCAGCCTGGACATGCACGTCAGCAACCTGCGCAAGAAGCTCGGCCCTCACCCCGACGGCCGCCCGCGCATCGTCGCCCTGCGCAGCCGCGGCTACTACTACGCGCTCTAAGAAACTGCTCAGAAGCACCGCGAGCTAGAGGCATGCAAGGCAAAACTGGGTGAAGAGACGCAGTTTACGAGAGTAAATGAGCATGACTCGCTGCGTTCGCCCCATGGGGCCGCACTGACGTGCGTTGCCCGCAGCGGCCTTCTGAGCACAGTTTTAACGCAGCAGGCCCGACGCGCAGCGGGCTTCTGGGCAGGTTCGGCTTTACCCAGCCTTTACCCAGGCCTGACTGCGCTTGACCTTGCCCGCCCTAGACTGGGCTCATCCGGTAACCCACCGGTTCAGAGACAAGGAGATACAGCATGCGCAAGACCCTCACCGCCCTGATCCTGGCCGCCAGCCTGCCGACCCTCGCCCTGGCCATGCCGCAAGACGATCCCGCCCCCTGCCACAAGTCGATGCACGGTGAACACCGCGGCGGCGGACTGTTCAAGGACCTCGATCTCAGCGCCGAACAGCGCGAGAAAATGGGCAAACTGATGCGCGAGCACAAGGACGACCCGCGCGAGATCACCCAGAAGTACCTGAGCAAGTTGCCTCAGGCCGAACAGGACGCCCTGAAGAAGGAGCTGGAAACCGCCCGCCTGGAGCATGACAAGGCCATCCGTGGCATTCTCACCGCCGAGCAACAGAAGACCTTCGACGGCCACAAGGCCGAAATGGAGAAGCGCCGCGCCGAGCTCGCCGAATTCGAGGCCTGGAAGGCCGAGAAGGACAAGCAGGCGCAGTAACCGCCCGCCCCATTCCCGCCCGGCTCATCCAGCCGGGCTTCCTGTTTTGAGGAGCCCCCATGCGTTCACTGTTCTGGCGCATCTTCGCCAGCTTCTGGCTGGCCATCGCCCTGGTCGCCGGGCTGTCCATGCTGCTGGGACGCGCGCTCAATCAGGATACCTGGGTCATCGGCCATCACCCGGCTGTCAGTGACCTGGCGGAGCTCTGGACCCAACTCTACGAGCAACAGGGACCGCAGACCGCGCAGAACTTCCTGGAGAAGCGCAAGAAGCGCTACCGCGTGGACACCCAGGTACTGGATGACAGCGGCCGTTCCCTGGTGTACGGCACCTTCCCGCCACGCGCCGCCGCCTTCGAGGCCCGCCAGGACAACCCGCAGCGGCTGCCCTGGCGCCGCCTGACCGAGGAATACGTCAGCCCCACCAGTGGCCAGACCTACCTGTTCATCTACCGCATTCCCCACCCGGAGCTGATGGACTGGCATCGCCAGAGCCTGTTCTGGCCGCTCAGCGCCCTGGCCATCGCCCTGGTGGTGCTGACCCTGCTTAGCCTGCTGCTGACCCTTTCCATCACCCGTCCGCTCGGTCGCCTGCGCGGCGCCGTGCACGACCTCGGGCAGACCGCCTATCAGCAACACAGCTTGGCCCGCCTGGCTGCAAGGCGCGACGAGTTCGGCGTGCTGGCCCGCGACTTCAACCGCATGGGCGCGCGCCTGCAGGATTTGATCGGCAGCCAGCGCCAGCTGCTGCGCGACGTCTCCCACGAGCTGCGCTCGCCGCTGGCACGCCTGCGCGTGGCGCTGGCCCTGGCCGAACGAGCCGGGCCGGCGGAGCGCGAGCAGCTGTGGGGACGCCTGACCCAGGAGTGCGACCGCCTGGAGGCACTGATCGGCGAGATTCTCGCCCTCGCCCGCCTGGACGCCGAACCCGGCAGCGCCCACAGCGTCGAGCTACGACCGCTGCTCGACGGCCTGCTCGCCGATGCGGCGCTGGCGGCACCGGAGCAGCAGGTGGCGCTGCACATGGACGAGGGCCCGAGCCCCCTGCAAGGCTGGCCGGACATGCTGGCGCGCGCGCTGGACAATCTGCTGCGCAATGCCCTGCGCTTCAACCCGGCGGGGAAACCGATAGAAGTGACGGCAACCCGCAAGGACGGCCAGCTGCGCATCGCGGTACGCGATCACGGGCCCGGCGCGCCCGAGGAACTCCTCCAGCGACTTGGCGAGCCCTTCTTCCGCGCTCCGAATCAGCCGGCATCCGGCCACGGCCTGGGCCTGGCCATCGCCCGGCGCGCGGCCGAACGACATGGCGGGCGACTGCTGCTGGCCAACCATCCGCAGGGCGGCTTCATCGCCACCCTGGAGTTGCCGCTGGCGGGATGACGCGCGTCAGCCCTGCCAGGCGCTGACGAAGTCGAGCGGCTGCAGGGCCGGCGGACTGCGCCGCTCGCCCTCGAAGCTGCCGACATAGAGGAAACCGACGATCTTTTCCCCGGCCTCCAGGCCAAGTCCGTTCAGCACATGCGGATGCTGCGCCAGCGCGCCGGTGCGCCAGATGGCGCCGAAGCCCAAAGCCTGCGTAGCCAGCAGCAGGCTGTGAGCGGCGCAACCGGCCGACAGCACCTGCTCTTCCTGGGGCACCTTGGGATGCTCGGCGATGCGCGCCACCACCACGACCAGCAGCGGCGCGCGCAGTGGCATGGCGCGCGCCTTGTCCAGCGCCTCCGGCTTGCTGGTCGGGTCCTGCGCCTGGGCCTCGGCGAACAGCTCACCCAGGCGCGCGCGCGCCTCGCCTTCCACCGTGATGAAACGCCAGGGCCGCAGCTGGCCATGGTCCGGCGCGCGCAGGGCGGCACGGAACATCAGCTCACGCTGGGCAGCATCGGGCGCCGGTTCCAGCAGGCGACCGACGGATACACGGTTGAGCAGCAGATCGAGGGCTTGCATGGCCACCTCCAGAGAATGCAGAACGGCATTCTAGCCGAAGTGTTGCGGCGTCAGCGGCGGCAACCCGTGGGCAGCGCGTGCCGCATCGCAATGCGGGTTGTGCTGGCCATCTTCCCAGCTGGCAGTGAACTCGCGGCAGGTACTGGAGCGCTGCTCATACATGCTGCAGCGCGTGCCACAGCCGACCTCGCCCTGCAGCGCGATGCAGCGTACCGGCTTGCCCGTGGTACCGCGCATGGCGACATGGTGAGGAGCAATCTGCTCGACCCACTGATCAGGCACGGTGCCGCCAGCGGACTGGCATTCGCCCCAATAGAAGGACACGCGAAAATTGGCGCAGCAAGCACCACAACTGAGGCAAGGATGGTTTTCGGACATGGACGGGCGACTGAGAAACGCCGGGCGCGGCCGGCAACCGGAGGGCTATTCTAAGAATCGGCCAGCCGCTGTGAAGCCCCGGCCGACGGATTTACACCCCAGCCGGCGCGGGTAGAATGGCGCCCTTGTCCATGCCAGAGCGCGCCCTATGGCCCTGCCGACTCTACGCACCATCGGCTTCATCATCGGTTTATTCCTGATTACCCTGGCCGCCAGCATGATCATCCCCATGCTGACCTTGCTGGCCTACGAGCGCAGCGACGACCTCACGGCCTTCCTCTGGTCCAGCCTGATCACCTTCGGCGCCGGCATGGCCCTGGTGCTGCCCGGCAAGCCCAAGCACGTTAACCTCCGCCCGCGCGACATGTACCTGCTGACCACCGCCAGCTGGGTGGTGGTGTGCTGCTTCGCCGCCCTGCCGATGGTGATCATCGCCCACATCAGCTACACCGATGCCTTCTTCGAAACCATGTCTGGCATCACCACTACCGGCTCCACCGTGCTGGTAGGCCTGGACAAGATGTCGCCAGGCATCCTGATCTGGCGCTCGATGCTGCACTGGCTGGGCGGCATCGGCTTCATCGGCATGGCGGTGGCCATCCTGCCGCTGCTGCGAGTCGGCGGCATGCGCCTGTTCCAGACCGAATCCTCGGACTGGGGCGAGAAGGTCATGCCGCGCTCGCACATGGCCGCCAAGTACATCCTGCTGGTTTACGTAGGTCTTACAGGCCTGGGCTTCCTGGCTTTCTGGTGGGCCGGCATGACGCCCTTCGAGGCGATCAACCACGCCATGTCGCTGATTTCCACAGGCGGCTTCTCCACCTCCGATGCCTCCATGGCCAACTGGCAGCAGCCAGCGGTGCACTGGGTGGCGGTGGTGGTGATGATCCTCGGCAGCCTGCCCTTCACCCTTTATGTCGCCAGCCTGCGCGGCCATCGCAAGGCTCTGATTCGGGATCATCAGGTGCGCGGCTTCCTCGGCTTCCTGGTGCTCACCTGGCTAGTATTCGGCACCTGGCTGTGGGCCAACTCGGAACACGCCTGGCTGGACGCCTTCCGCATCGTCGCGCTCAACGTCACCTCGGTGGTCACCACCACCGGCGTGGCCCTGGGCGACTACACCCTTTGGGGCAGCTTCGCCGTATTGCTGTTCTTCTACCTGACCTTTATCGGCGGCTGCTCCGGCTCCACCGCTGGCGGCCTGAAGATCTTCCGCTTCCAGGTCGCCTACGTGCTGCTCAAGGCCAACCTGATGCAGCTGGTGCACCCGCGCGCGGTGATCAAGCAGCAGTACAACAACCACAACCTGGACGAGGACATCGTCCGCTCGCTGATCACCTTTTCCTTCTTCTTCACCATCACCATCGGCGTGCTGGCCCTGGCCCTGACGCTGGTCGGGCTGGACTGGGTGACTGCGCTGACCGGCGCCGCCACCGCAGTGTGCAACGTCGGCCCGGGCCTGGGCCCGATCATCGGCCCGGTGGGCAACTTCGCCAGCCTGCCGGATGCCGCGAAATGGCTGCTGACCATCGGCATGCTGCTCGGTCGCCTGGAAATCCTCACCGTGCTGGTGCTGTTCACCCGCACCTTCTGGAAACACTGAACCTTGTCCCTCTCCAGCCTGCGCACCCTGGCCTTCATCAACGGCATCTTCCTGATCACCCTGGCGGTGAGCATGCTGGTGCCGGTGGGCACGTTGCTGATGTTCGAGCAGCCCCGCGGCATCAATGCCTTCCTCTGGTCCAGCCTGATTACCTTCGTCGCCGGCATCGCGTTGGTCGCCCAGGGACGCCCGCAGGAAGGCCAACTGCGCCCACGCGATATGTACATGCTGACCGTGTCCAGCTGGGTGATGGTGTCGATCTTTGCGGCATTGCCATTCATTTTCGCGGAACGCGCCAGCATCACCAATGCCTACTTCGAGAGCATGTCCGGTATTACCGCCACCGGGGCGACCGTCTTCACCGGACTGGACAATATGTCGCCGGGCACCCTGATCTGGCGCTCGCTGCTGCACTGGCTGGGCGGCATCGGCTTTATCGCCATGGCCGTGGCGATTCTGCCGATGCTGCGCATCGGTGGCATGCGCCTGTTCCAGACCGAGTCCTCGGACCGCTCGGACAAGGTCATGCCACGTTCGCACATGGTCGCCAAGTACATGGTGGTGGCCTACGTCGGCCTTAGCGCCCTGGCAGTACTTGGCTTCTGGCTGGCCGGCATGGGGCTGTTCGATGCGATCAACCACGCCATGTCCGCGATTGCCACAGGCGGTTTCTCCACCTCCGACGCGTCGCTCGGCAAGTGGCAACAGCCGGCCGTGCACTGGGTGGCGGTGGTGGTGATGATCCTCGGCAGCCTGCCCTTCGTGCTCTACGTTGCCACCCTGCGTGGAAACTACCGGGCGCTGCTGCGCGACGAACAGGTCCGCGGCTTCCTCAAGGTGCTGCTGTTGAGCTGGCTGACACTCACCTCGTGGTACACCCTGACGACCGAATTGCACTGGCTGGAAGCACTGCGTCATGTAGCAGTGAACATCACCTCGGTGATGTCCACCACGGGTTTCGCTCTCGGCGACTATCACCTGTGGGGCCCCTTCGCCAGCATGATCTTCTTCTACCTGGGCTTCGTCGGTGGTTGCTCAGGCTCCACGGCAGGTGGCCTGAAGATCTTCCGTTTTCAGGTCGCCTACATCCTGCTCAAGGCCAACCTCAAGCAACTGGTGCATCCGCGCGCGGTGATCAAGCAGCACTACAACCGCCATCGCCTGGACGAGGACATCGCCCGCTCGATACTGGCCTTCTCCTTTTTCTTTACCATCACCATCGCCGTGCTCGCCCTGGCCTTGACCCTGTGCGGACTGGACTGGATCACCGCGCTCACCGGCGCCGCCGCCACCGTATCCGGGGTCGGCCCCGGCATGGGTCCGATCATCGGCCCGGCCGGCAACTACGCCGGCCTGCCGGACGCTGCCAAGTGGCTGCTGACCATCGGCATGCTGCTGGGGCGCCTGGAAATCCTGACCGTACTGGTCCTGCTGTTCCCCGCCTTCTGGCGCCACTGAGAAAAATTCGTTCGGACCTGCTGCGCCCGCCTGATCCGCGTGCGGGCAGTGCTCGCAATGCTCATGGACATGCAGTCCATTGCACTTGCTGCGCGCTGGCCGCCCACGGCTGAGGCGCGCTCGCGACGGTCGGAACGGATTTTTCGGCCGGCCTGAAGCTGCCGCGAACGCGTAGCCCGGATGCAATCCGGGAAGGACGCTGTCCCGAATGGCATCCGGGCTACGGCCACGCTCACAGCCGCGCGCGGTACTCGCCCGGAGTCGCATCGAACCAGCGGCGGAAGGCGCGGAAGAAGTTACTGGGGTCGGCGAAGCCGAGCAGGTAGGCGATCTCCAGCAGCGGCAGGTTGGGCTGCGCCAGATACTGCTCGGCCAGCTCGCGGCGGGTGTCGTCGAGCAGTTGCTGGTAGCTGGTACCCTCCTCCTGCAGGCGCCGCTGCAGGGTGCGCTCGGACAACAACAGCGCCTGGGCCACCGCTTCGCGCTTGGGCTCGCCCTGAGGCAGCAGGCGGCACAGCACCTGACGCACCTGATGGGTCACCCGGCTCTCCGAGAAGCGTGCCAGGTACTCACCGGCAAAGCGGTCGTGCAACTGCGCCAGCGCCTCGTTGGCACTGGGCAGCGGCGCCTCCAGGTCGGCGCGGGCGTAGAGCAGCGAATAGTGCTCGGCATTGAACTGCAGCGGCGCCTGGAACACCTGTCGGTACAGTTCCACATTGGCTGGCGGTGGCCCCTGGAAGCTGACCCGCAGCGGCGTGATCGGCTTGCCGGTGAGCCAGCGGCAGAAGGCCAGCGAGTAGGCCAGCGAGGCTTCGGAGCTTTGCCGGGCCGGCGGCAGGCGATCGCCGTGGATTGCCTGGATCAGCTCGAAGCCTTCCGGCAGCGCACGCAGGCTGAGGTCCGAGCCTTCAGCGATGATCCGCTGGTAGCGCACCAGGCGATTGAAGCCCTCCAGCAGGTTGCGGCTGGACATCAGCGCGTAGCCCACCACATGGAAGGACGAGGGGCGCACCACGCTGGCCATGTTCAGGCCGATCGCCGGGTTGCCCGAGGTTTCCACCGCCAGGTGCCAGAGGCGGGTCATGCCGTCCTGCGGGAAGCGCGCGTCCGGATCGCTCAAGGCGGCGTAATCCAGGCCAAGGCGGGCAAACAGCTGGCGGCAGTCGACGCCGCCCAGCTCCAATGCCTGAACGATGCCGGAAGCCCAGCTGGAGGAAGTGGTACGTTCGCTCATGATTCTTCTTGTAGTGGCTAATGCACGGTCTGGCGCCGAGAGGATACTAAACTGGCACTGTATGTCACTGGCCGCGGGAGACAGCTCACCTAGACTGCCGGTCAACAATGACAGGAGGTACGCCATGAGCGCTGAAACCACCGCACGCTTCACCAGCTTTGCCGAGTTCTACCCCTACTACCTGCAAGAGCACAGCAACGACGTGTGCCGCCGCCTGCACTACGTCGGCAGCCTGCTGGTACTCAGCATCCTCGGCTACGCGCTGTTCACCCAGCAATGGCTGTGGCTGCTGGCCCTGCCCTTTGCCGGTTACGGCTTCGCCTGGGTCGGCCACTTCGTGTTCGAGAAGAACAAACCCGCCACCTTCAAATATCCGCTGTACAGCTTCATGGGCGACTGGGTGATGCTCAAGGATGCCTTCACCGGGCGCATCCGCTTCTGAGCGACGAGCCGAATGGCGCTCGTCGTCCGGCCCGCGCCATTCGGCACCCGACGCTGGTCCTGTGACCGGCGCCCCGTTATGATCCCCGCCTGGCTCGCCTCTTGCAGAGCCGCCAAACGCCCGCCAGAGGCGTCAGAAATTCAGCAGGGATAGTCGCAATTGAATAAAAACGCCGTGCCCCGGGCGCAGCCTGCCCCCTTGCTCCGTGAATACTACTCGCGGGTCCTGGCCTATATCGCCCCGGCCGCAGCCGTGGCCGCCGGAACCTATGTCAACCATTTCGGTTACGACATTCTGTGGCTGGTGCCCTACGCCCTGCTCTACCCGCACCTGGCCTACCACCTGGGTAACCGTTTCAAACGCGATCATCCGCAGCAGACCACTCTGGTGCTGATGTTCGTCGACGCCCTGCATGCCGGCGCCGCCGCCGTGCTGATGAGCTTCTCGGTGGTGCCGACGCTGATGTTCCTGCTGACCCTGGCCTTCAGCTCGCTGATTGCCGGTGGTCTACGCCGGATGGGGCTGGCGCTGCTGGTGGCAACCGGCAGCATGGCGCTGAACTTCGCCCTGATCCAGCCGGAACTGCGCGTCGCCACGCCCAGCCTGGTGGCCCTCACCAGCATCCTGCTGACCACCCTGTACATCTGCATCGCCGCCTACTTCGTCCACGAGCAGGGTATGCGCCTGACCCTGGCGCGCAGCGAGATCAAACGCGAGCAAGAGAAAGCCGCGCGACTGGCGCGCAACCTCGCCAAGTACCTCTCGCCGCAGGTCTGGGAAATGATCTTCAGCGGCAAGAAGCACGTGCGCCTGGAAACCCAGCGCAAGAAGCTCACCGTGTTCTTCTCCGACATCAAGGGCTTTACCGAGCTGTCCGAGGAGCTGGAAGCCGAGCAGCTCACCGACCTGCTCAACACCTACCTCAACGAGATGTCGAAGATCGCCCTCAAGTACGGCGGCACCATCGACAAGTTCGTCGGCGACAGCGTGCTGGTGTTCTTCGGCGACCCGACCAGCCAGGGCGCCAAGAAGGACGCGCACAACGCCGTGTCGATGGCCATCGCCATGCGCAAGCACATGAAGGTGCTGCGCCAGCAGTGGCGCGCCCAGGGCATTACCAAGCCGCTGGAGATCCGCATGGGTCTGAACACCGGCTACTGCACGGTGGGCAACTTCGGCGCCGACACGCGCATGGACTACACCATCATCGGCCGCGAAGTGAACCTGGCCAGCCGCCTGGAAAGCTCCTCGGAAGCCGGCGAGATCCTGATTTCCCACGAGACCTACTCGCTGATCAAGGACCTGATCATGTGCCGCGACAAAGGCCAGATCACGGTCAAGGGCTTCAGCCGGCCGGTGCAGATCTACCAGGTGGTCGACCACCGCCGCGACCTCGGCGCCCGCTCCAGCTATGTCGAACACGAGCTGCCCGGTTTCTCCATGTACCTGGATACCAACGGCATCCAGAACTACGACAAGGAAAAGGTCATCCAGGCGCTCAGCCAGGCTGCCGAGAAGTTGCGCGACAAAGTCATCCTGTAACGCCAAAGCCGCCTTCGGGCGGCTTTTTCATCACCTGCTGCCAGGCTCAGGCCTGCGCCGGCAACCAGTCTTCCTGCGCCAGTGGCTCGCCATCGAGCAACGCCTGGCTGGCCAGGAACTCCAGGGCCGAGGCGCGCCAGGACTGCCGCGCAGCCTGCTCGGCGCAGGTCGCGCGATCCAGCTGCAACGCCGCCCGGCAGGCCTGCCCAAGGTCCTCGTCCATCACCCCGGTCACGCCCGCCTGCAACACATCCAGCGGCCCGGCGACCGGGAAAGCCGCCACCGGCGTGCCGCAAGCCAGGGCCTCGAGCATCACCAGGCCCAGGGTGTCGGTGCGCGAGGGGAATACCAGCACGCTGGCCGCTGCGAACTGCGCGGCCAGGGCCTCGCCACTCAGGTAACCGAGAAACTGTGCCAGAGGATAGTCGCGCTGCAGCTCGGCGCGCTGCGGACCGTCACCGACCAGCCGTTTGCTTCCGGGCAGTTCCAGTTCGAGAAAAGCGCGCAGATTCTTCTCCGCCGCCAGCCGGCCCACATAGAGGTATACCGGCTCGCCGACCTCGCGCGGACGCACGCTGAACAACGCAGTATCCACCCCTTTGTGCCACAGGCGCAGGTGGCGTAGGCCATGACTGGCGAACTCCTCGCGCAGGCGCTCGGTGCTCACCAGCACCGCCTGGCTCGGCCGGTGGAAGCGACGCAGGTAGGCATAGCCCCAGCGCAGCGGAACGCGCGGCCAGCGGGTATGCACATATTCGGGAAAGCGCGTGTGGATGGCACTGGAAAAGGCCAGGCCACGACGCTTCAGCCAACGCCGCGCGGCCCAACCCAGCGGGCCCTCGGTGGCCAGGTGCACGCAGTCCGGACGGAAGTCGCGAATGGCCGGACCGACCTGCCACAGGTCCCACGCCAGTGGAATCTCCGGGTAGCTCGGGCATGGCAGATGCCTGAAGTCCTGTGGCGACAGCAGCTTGACCAAATGCCCCATGGCCCGCAGTTCGCTCACCAGTGCCTGCAGGCTGGTAACCACGCCGTTGACCTGCGGCGCCCAGGCATCGCTGACGATGATAATCCTCATGCCGCCTGCCCGATCACCGCCACTTCGGCGGCCTGCGTCTGGTCTTCGGCCAGCCGGTAGAGCTGGATGCTGCCGTCCAGGTGTTCGATCAGCGCCGAGCAGGACTCCACCCAGTCGCCACAGTTCATGTACTCCACGCCGCCCACCGGGCGAATCTCGGCGTGGTGGATATGGCCGCAGACCACGCCATCCAGGCCGCGTCGCACGCATTCGTGGGCGATGGCCTCCTCGAAGTCACTGATGAAGTTCACCGCCGTCTTGACCTTGTGCTTGAGGTAGGCCGACAGCGACCAGTAGCCATAGCCCCAGCGCTCGCGCCAGTGGTTGAGCCAGCGGTTGAGGGTCAGGGTGAACTCGTAGGCGGAGTCGCCGAGGAAGGCCAGCCAGCGGTGGTAACGGGTGATCACGTCGAACTGGTCGCCGTGGATCACCAGCAGCTGGCGACCATCCGCCGTGGTGTGCACCGCCTCGTCAACCAGTTGGATGTTGCCGAGGATCAGCGTCGAGTAGCGGCGCAGGAACTCGTCGTGGTTGCCGGTGACGTAGATCACCTCGGTGCCGCGCTTGCTCATGGTCAGCAGACGGCGGATCACGTTGGTGTGGGCCTGCGGCCAGTAGATGCCGCCGCGCAGTTTCCAGCCGTCGATGATGTCGCCGACCAGATACACGCGGTCGGCCTGGTAGCGCTTGAGGAAGGTAGCCAGGCGCTCGGCCTGGCAATCGCGGGTTCCCAGGTGGACATCGGAAATCCACAGGGTGCGGACGTGCTGCTTGCGGCTGGGCTTGCTGCGCTCGGCGATGCTCATGGGCGGCCTCCGGCTGGGTTTGGCCAAGCGTGCGCCGGCGCAATGAAGCGTCCATGACGGGGCCGTGACGATTGCATGACGCCCAATCGGGCTGCCGTGCCATGTACACTGACCGCTCGATCAGGAGTTCGCCATGTCCCAGCTGCTCTCCCTGCGCCACTACCACCACGAACAGATCGCCCACAGCCACGACCACGCCCAGCTGGTGTTCGGCCTGTCCGGGCGGCTCGATTTCGAGGTGGCCGGGCGCGGTTGTCAGGTGTCCAGCATGAGCCTCGCGGTAGTCCCGCCCGCCACCCACCATGCCTGCGCCAGCCCCCTGGGTAGCCGCTGCCTGGTGCTCGACGTGCCGTTCGATGGCTGGCTGCAGCAGCGCCTCGGTCACCATGCCGATAGCAGCCGGCGCCTGCTCGACCGCCCGGGCCGGGTGCAGCTGACCCCGGCCCAGAGCCAGCTGGTCAACTGGCTGGCGGCCAGCCCGATCAACGACGAAGTGATCGCCCAGCAGGGCGCCGCCCTGCTCCTGGCCAGCCTCGGCAATGCCGGCGCGCAGCCGCTGGCGGCGCCGGGGCTGCCGCTGGCGGCCATCGATGCACATATCGACCGGCATTGTGCGCACCCGCTGCAGGTGGCCGACCTGGCGCGCCTGTGCGGGCTCTCCAGCGCGCGCTTTCATGCCCGCTTCCTGGCCGAGACCGGGCGCACGCCGATGGAACACGTACGCCAGCGGCGCCTGCAGCTGGGCCGCGAGCTGCTGCTGTCCAGCCATCTGCCGGTTGGCGAGGTGGCCGCGCGGGTCGGCTATGCCTCGCAAAGCGCCTTCACCGCCGCCCTGGCCCGCGAGTTTGGCCTCACCCCACGCCAGTGGCGCGCGGGCGCCTGACACGAGGCACGCGACAAAGCCCGCGAGCCTCGCGACAGATTTGCCGGCCGCCGCCGCCTAGACTCTGCCGATCAGTCAGGAGTCATCGCATGCAAACCATCGAATGGCAGGACTTCGAACGCGTCGAGCTGCGCGTCGGCACCCTGCTCAGCGCCCACCTGAACGACAAGGCGATCAAGCCGGCCTACGCGCTGGAAGTTGACCTCGGTGAACTCGGGGTGAAGACCTCCAGCGCCCAGCTCACCGCGCACTACAGCGCCGCCGAGCTGGTCGGCCGCCAGGTGCTGTGCGTGTGCAACTTCGCCCCCAAGCGGGTGGCCGGAGTGCGCTCGGAAGTGCTGGTGACCGGTGTCTACGACCAGGATGGCAAGGTGGTGCTGGCCAGCTTCGACCGCCCCCTGCCCAATGGTGCACGCCTGGCCTGAAGCTGCGCCGCCCTCACGCTCTCTCGATCTGGAATCCCCATGCAGCATCGCACCGCCCTCTTCGCCCTGCACCTGGGTGCCCTGTTCTTCGGCCTCTCCGGCATTTTTGGCAAGCTGGCCCTGGCCGCGCCGCTGGTCATCGTGTTCGGCCGCGCGCTATTCGCCGTCGGTGCCCTGGCGGTGTTCGCCCGTATCGGCGAACCACGCGCGCAGCTGAGCTGGCGGCGGCGCCTGGCCCTGGCCCTGGCCGGCCTGCTGCTGGGCGGGCACTGGTGGGCGTTCTTCATCGCGGTGAAGGTCTCCGGCGTAGCGGTGGCCACCCTCGGCTTCGCCAGCTTCCCGGCCTTCACCGTGCTACTCGAAGGGTTGCTGTTCCGCGAGAAGGTGCGCCGGGCCGAATGGGGCGTGGTAGCCCTGGTCAGCCTCGGCCTGGTGCTGGTCACGCCGAACTTCAATCTGGGCAGCGATGCCACCCTCGGCCTGGCCTGGGCAGTGTTCTCCGGGCTGCTGTTCGCCATGGTCTCGGTGACCAACCGCGCCACCACCGCCGGCGTCAAGCCGGCGCAAGCCGCGCTCTGGCAGAACCTGGCGATACTGCTGGCCTGCCTGCCGCTGGCCTGGTCGGCACTACCCACGGTACGCGCGCTGGACTGGCTGTGGATTGCCCTGCTCGGCCTGCTCTGCACGGCCCTGGCGCACAGCCTCTTCGTCGCCAGCCTGCGCGTGCTCAATGCCCGCAGCGCCTCGGTGGTGTTCGCCCTGGAGCCGGTCTACGGCATTCTCTTCGCCTGGTGGCTGTTCAGCGAGCTGCCCACTCTGCGCATGCTCTTCGGCGGCGCGCTGATCCTGCTGGCCACGCTGGTCTCGGCACGCCTGAGCCGGCATGCAGCCGACGTGAAGGACATCGGCTAAGGCTTAACGGTCGATGTGCCCCAGGTTGCGCTCGGGGTCGATCAGGTCGCGCAGGCGCTGCTTGAGCTCCTTGGCCTCGGGAAAACCGCCGTCGGCCTTGCGCTCCCACAGCTGCACGCCATCACAGACAATGCGGAACACCCCGCCGGTGCCCGGCTGCAGGCTGACCATGCCCAACTCGTCGGCGAAGGTACTGAGCAGCTCCTGGGCCAGCCAGGCCGCACGCAGGAGCCACTGGCACTGGGTGCAGTAGGTGATGACGACCTCGGGTTTGCTGGACATGGCGCGCTCCGCGACTGAAGGAGGCGCCATGATAGCGCCGCCGGATCAGCCTTTCTCCAGGTTGCCCAGGATACGGGCGTGGATGTCCTGGCATAGGCGCTGCTCTTCCTCGCTGACGCCGGCGAACAGCTCCTTGCGCAGCTGCACGGCGATGCTCTCGATCCGCTCGATCAGCGGGCGCGCCTTGGGGCTGAGCACCACCTTCTTGGCACGGCGGTCTTCCGGCACGGCGATGCGGCGTACCAGCTCCTGCGCCTCCAGGCCGTCGAGCAGGCGGGCCAGGGTCGGTCCCTCGACGCCCACCGTTTGCGCCAGCTCGCGCTGGGTCGGAGCCTCCTTGAGCAGCGCCAAGTGCAGCAGTACCAGCCAGCGCGCCTGGGACAGGCCCAGGCCGGACAGACGACGATCCAGCTCGGCGCGCCAGGCGCGGGAAAGCTGGGCGAGTTGCATACCAAAACTGTGTTGCGCAAAGTTCTGCATAGTTGACTCTCGCTGGTCCTTGCTGCTGCCCGCATCCCCTATTTCGAACGGACAGCAGAAAAACCTAATTATTAGTCAACTAACCATAACTCCAGAAAAGCCCGCCGCCAAGCCCGCCGTTACCATTTGACATACTGGTCTTCGACGAAGCCCCAGAGGTTGTCGATCAGCACCGGCGCGCGCCCCGGCGGGCGCAGAACGCCCTGAAAGCAGCCGAACACCTGCTTGAAGTTGCTGGCCAGCAAGCCCAGGTTCAGCTGTTCGCGGTGCAGGCCATGGCCACGGAATTCCAGCTCCACCTGGCCATCGCCGGAAACGATGCGCCACGGCTGCAGCGGCTCGTCGCGGTTGAACTGGAAATGCACGCCGCCGATCTGCAGCAGTTCGCCATCCAGCCAATAGCAGTTCTCACTGAAGCTGGTCTCGTTGACCCCGCAGGACAGGTTCAGACCGACCCGCATCCCTTTTACCTCGCCGGACAGGCAGGCCCAGTTCCAGAAGGTTTCCGGGCGCATGTAGCCGGCCGACCAGTCGTGGTGGGCAAAGGCATTCAGCGCCATCAGGTCGAAGTCCCCCAGTGCGCTGCTCACGCTGCCGCGACAGCGCACACCGGCCACTTTCTGCGCATAGACCCAGCCGTTGACCGCCGTTGGCGTGCAGATGCACATGGGCTGGAACTGCTGCTCGCTAAAGCTCGCCTCGATGCGCGTGCCGTCATCCAGCTCGACCAGCAGGTGCTTGTCGCTGCCGCGGTTGTCCAGGCGCAGCAGGTTGGCGCCGCTGCGCAACTCGCACAGGCCATCATTGGGCTGCTGCGAAAAGCGCGTGGCATGACCCAGCGGCCGCTTGAATTCGCGCTCGATCATGCGCCCGCTGGCCGGATGGAACAGGTAGACGAAACCGGCGGTGAGCAGGCTGATGTCGGCCAGCGCACAGCCGCCGATCAGCTCGTCGCTGACCAGGCCGAAGTACTGGAACTGGTGAAAGCGCCGCCATTTGGCCAGCGCCCCCAGTCGCCTTCCCATGGGCGAACGGAAATCGAAGTCACGCCAGTTCACCTCGCCCGGCGCGGCCGGGAAGATGCCGTAGTGCGGTTGGCCATTGGCCTGGATCAGTCGTTCCATGAAAAGCACCGGCAGTGGAAAGTCCCGATGCTAGCAGCCGCCACCACGCCGGTGAGGGACCGTTGGCGCCAGCGTCTGTGGCGCTTCAGGTCAACCATCGCAGCAGGCCTCTGTCGCGCGGACGACGGAGAGCACATCCGCACGCCAGCGCTAGCCAGCCCGCCCCCGGAACAGTGACACGTGTCTTGCAAAGACTAACGCCGTGACATCAGGCCTCGAACTCGGCCTGTAGGGCTGCGCGCACACAGTGCAGTACGCCCTCTGGCACGTGCCCGGCGAACTGTTCGGCCACCGCGGCCACCGGCGGCAACTCACCCTCGCCATCGAGGAAGGCATCCTGGATCTCGCCGAGCAGCTCCTCAGGCAGGTCCAGCGCCTGCTCCAGCGACAGCTGCTGGCTGGCGATGGCCTCGGCCAGCAGGTTGTATACGCTCTTCTCGCCGCAATTGAGCTGGCCGGCGATCTGGGTCGGGGTCATGCCGGCACGGGCCAGGCTGACCAGTTCATGGCGCAAGTCGGTGACCGCCCTGGGCGCCTCGGCGGACTCGCCGCCACCCAGCACTTCGAGGAAGGCCTCGCCATAGCGCTCCAGCTTGCGCGCGCCGACGCCGCTGACCTGGGCCATCTCACTGAGGCTGCGCGGCTGGCTGCGCAGCATTTCCAGCAGGGTGGAGTCGGGGAAGATGACGTAGGGCGGCACGCTGTGCTCTTCGGCCAGCTTGCGCCGCAGGGCACGCAGCGCTTCCCACTGTTCGCGTTCCTCGCCACGCACCAGCTGGCTGGCACTGCTGCCGCTGGCCTTGGCCGCCTGCTGCGGCTTGAGGTCACGACGCAGTTCCAGGGTCACTTCCCCGCGCAGCAGCGGCCGGCAGGCATCGGTCAGGCGCAGGCCGCCGTAGCCCTCCAGGTCGACATCGGCCAGGCCGCGCGCCACCAGCTGGCGGAACAGGGTGCGCCAGTCGCCTTCGGCCAGTGCCTTGCCGATGCCGAACACCGGCAGGTGCTGGTGGCCGGAG
The DNA here is from genome assembly GCA_900156135.1 of Aquipseudomonas alcaligenes. Lineage (GTDB taxonomy): Bacteria > Pseudomonadota > Gammaproteobacteria > Pseudomonadales > Pseudomonadaceae > Aquipseudomonas > Aquipseudomonas alcaligenes_D. The sequence continues at coordinate 204,887 of FTMP01000003.1, forward strand.
GCGCGGATCTTGTCGTTCTCGCGCCCCAGCAGGATGTCCACCAGATGGCCGACACCATAGCGCTGGCCGCTGCGGTAGATGGCCGACAGGGCCTGGCGCGCCGGTTCGGTGGCGTCCCAGGTCTGCACGTTGTCGACACAGGTGTCGCAGTGCCCGCAGGGCTGCTCCAGCAATTCATCGAAGTAGGCCAGCAGTGCCTGGCGGCGGCAGCGCGTTTCCTCGCACAGTGCCAGCATGGCGTCGAGCTTGTGCTGTTCAATGCGCTTGTGCCGCTCGTCGCCCTCGGAGTTGGCCAGCATCTGCTTGAGGAACACCACGTCCTGCAGGCCGTAGGCCATCCAGGCATCCGCCGGCAGGCCGTCGCGCCCGGCACGGCCGGTTTCCTGGTAATAGGCTTCCAGGCTCTTGGGCAGGTCCATGTGGCAGACGAAGCGCACGTTGGGCTTGTCGATGCCCATGCCGAAGGCGATGGTCGCCACCATGATCAGCCCTTCCTCGTTGAGGAAGCGCTTCTGGTTATAGGCGCGCAGCTCGTTGGGCAGGCCGGCGTGGTAAGGCAGCGCGGGGAAACCCTGGGCACTGAGGAACTCGGCCACCTCCTCGACCTTCTTGCGCGACAGGCAGTAGACGATGCCGGCATCGCCCTTACGCGCGGCGAGGAAGGCCAGCAGCTGCTTGCGCGGCTGATCCTTGGGCTGGATACGGTAGAAAATGTTCGGCCGGTCGAAGCTGGAAAGGAAGCGCTCGGCCTCCTGCAGGTGCAGGCGCTGGGCAATTTCCTCACGGGTGCGCATGTCCGCCGTGGCGGTCAGGGCAATGCGCGGCACGCCGGGGAACAGCTCCGCGAGCTGGCCCAGCTGCAGGTATTCAGGGCGGAAGTCATGGCCCCATTGCGACACGCAGTGCGCCTCGTCGATGGCGAACAGCGCCAGCTGCGGCAAACGCTGCAGAAAATCCAGCATGCGCGGCTGTACCAGGCGCTCGGGCGCCAGGTAGAGGAACTTGATCTCGCCACGGCGGATGCGCTCGGCAATGCCGCGCTGCTCCTCGGCGCTCAGGGTGGAGTTGAGCGCCACCGCGGCCACGCCGAGTTCGTCGAGGGTGGCGACCTGGTCGTCCATCAGCGCAATCAGCGGCGAGACGATCACCGCCAGCCCCTCGCGCAGCAGGCCAGGCACCTGATAGCACAGCGACTTGCCGCCACCGGTGGGCATCAGTACCAGGGCATCGCCACCACCCGCCACGCGGTCGATGATCGCCGCCTGGTTGCCCCGAAAGGCGTCGTAACCGAAGACATCTTTGAGAATGCGCAGCGCGGCGGACATGGGCGACGTGATCATCCGGAGAGTGAAGAAACGGCCGCGCAGTATACGCGAGCCAGGCAGGCGGCAGGCCATCGCCTGTCGGCCGTGCTTTTGCCGGCACAGGCGGCTAGAATCCCGAAGATTACTCACTCAAGGTAGTTCCACGATGTCCTTCGCCGAGCAATTGTCCCGCCTGCAAGCCTTCCTCGATGCCGATGACCTGCATGAGGAAGCGCTGGACTACGTGGCCGCCCATGGCTACCTGACCGCCCTGTGCATCTGCCCCGACCAGGTGCCGGAGCGCGAATGGATCGATGCCCTGTTCGCCGAGCCGCCGCACTACCGCAGCGACATCGAGCGCGAGGAAGTGGAGATCACCCTGCAGCTGCTCAAGGCCCACATCGCCCGCCAGCTGGCCAGCGACGACGAGCCGGAGATTCCCTGCGAGCTGGACCTCGGCGACGAGCCGGACGACTCCGACCTGCGTGGCTGGTGCATCGGCTTCATGGAAGGTGTGTTCCTGCGCGAAGCCGTGTGGTTCGAGGACGCCGAAGACGAAGTCAGCGAACTGCTGCTGCCGATCATGGTCGCCTCCGGCCTGTTCGACGAGCAGCCCGAGTTCGCCGAGATCGCCCGTGATCGCCAGCTGGTGGACAGCATGGTCGAGCAGATTCCCGAACTGCTCACCGCCCTGTTCCTGCTGTGCCAGGCGCCGGAAGAGAAACCCGCGCTGCTCAAGCCCCGTCACCACTAAGCCGCGCCCATGGCGCACAGCGACATCCCGCAGAGCCGCCACCGCAGCGTGCGCTACGCGCTGCTGGCCATCGGCTGGCTGAGCGTGCTGCTCGGGGTGATCGGCATCTTCGTCCCGGTGCTGCCGACCACCCCCTTCCTGTTGCTGGCTGCCGCCTGTTTCGTGCGCAGCTCGCGGCGCTTCTACCTGTGGCTGGTCAACCACCGCCACCTGGGGCCGTGGATTCGCGACTACCTGGAAGGCAACGGCATACCGCTCAGGGGCAAGGTCTACGCCATCGGCCTGATGTGGGCGAGCATCGGCCTGTCCTGCTACCTGGTACCGATGCCCTGGGCGCGCGCCTTCATGCTCACCAGTGCGGTGCTGGTGACCCTCTACATACTGCGCCAGAAGACCCTGCCGGCGCGCGACTGAGCGCGGCGCGCGACGGCAAAAAACCCAGCGACTGCCTACACTTTCTCCACCTCCCGTGGAGAGCACCTTCATGCCGTTGCGGCCGCATATTCAGGGACGAGCCAGGGGGCTGCCGGCAGGCAGTCTGCTGCTCGGCGCCCTGTTCGGCCTGCTGCTGGCACTGACGGCAAAAGCCAGCTGGGACTTCGGCCTGATCCTGCAGAACGCCGAGCAGCGCTACGGCGGGCTGGGCGTGGCCAAAGGCCGGATCGAGGCCTGGGACGAGCTGATCCGCGCCAGTGAGGGCCTGCCCGAGAAGGAACAGCTGGCAGCCGTCAATCGCTTCTTCAACCGTCAGTACCGTTTCTCCGACGACATCCGCAACTGGCACCAGAACGATTACTGGGCCACCCCCGTCGAAGCACTGGTCAAGGGTGCCGGCGACTGCGAGGACTACTCCATCGCCAAATACTTCACCCTGCGCCGCCTCGGCGTGCCCTCCGACAAGCTGCGCATCACCTACGTCAAGGCGCTGCGCTACAACCAGGCGCACATGGTGTTGACCTACTACGCCAGTCCCGGCGCGGAACCCCTGGTGCTGGACAACCTGATCGGCGAAATCCGTCCGGCGTCCCAGCGCAAGGATCTGCTGCCGGTCTATGCCTTCAATGCCGAGGGCCTCTATCTGCCGGGGCAGACCGGCAAGAAGAGCGATACCAAGAAACTGTCGCGCTGGCAGGATCTGTTGAAGAAGATGCGAGCCGAAGGCTTCGACATCGGAGAAGGTTAGGAGAGGCCTATGTCCCTGTTGAAACAGCTGTTTCTCGCCATCTGCCTGTTCCTCGTGGTGGCGTTCACCGGCAGCTTCATCGCCAGTGTCGAAACCTCGCGAGAGCAACTGCTCAGCCAGCTGCGCTCGCACGCCCAGGACGCCGCTACCGCGCTGGGCCTGTCGATGACCCCGCATGTGGACGACCCGGCGATGATCGAGTTGATGGTCAGCTCCATCTTCGACAGCGGCTACTTCGCCACCATCCGCGTGGTACGCATCCCCAGCGAGGAAGTGATAGTCGAGCGACGCACCACCATCACCTCGGACAAGGTGCCGGCCTGGTTCGTCGAGCTGGTCGACCTCGACCCGCAGGGCGGTGACGCCCTGATCATGCGCGGCTGGGAACAGGCGGCGCGGGTCGAGGTACTCAGCCACCCGCAATTCGCCCTGGCCAAGCTATGGGACAGCGCCATTGGCAGCGCACTGTGGCTGCTGTTCTGCGGGGTGGTCAGCGCCATTCTCGGCGGCTGGCTGCTACGTACCCAGCTGCGCCCGCTGGACAACATGGTCAACCAGGCCCAGGCCATCAGCCGCCGCGAGTTCCTCACCCTGCCCCGCGTGCCACGCACCCCCGAGCTCAAGCGCGTGGTGCTGGCGATGAACCAGATGGTCGAGAAGCTCAAACAGCTGTTTGCCGAAGAGGCCGCACGCAGCGAGAAACTGCGCGAGGAAGCCTACCAGGACAGCCTCACCGGCCTGGCCAATCGCCGCCTGTTCGAGATCAAGCTGGCCAACCAGTTGGCAATCACCGAGCAGAACGCCGCCGGTTACCTGATGTTCCTGCGCGTACACGATCTCGGCGGACTCAACCAACGCATGGGCGGGCAAAAGACCGACGCGCTGATCTACAGCATCGGCGAGCTGCTCAAGCGCCTGCTGAAACAGCGCGGTACACCGGAGTGGCTGGCCTCGCGCAGCCGCGGCGGCGAATTCACCCTGCTCGCCCCGGGCCTGGTCGGCGAGGACGCCGACCGCTTGGCCGAGGAACTGGTGGATGGCCTGGAGAGCCTGCGCCAGACGGGTGCCAGCGACTGCACGCCAGTGGCTCACCTGGGCATTGCAGCGTTCAAGCCGGGCGAGGAAATGGCCAATGTCATCGGCCGCGCCGACCAGGCCCTGGCCCAGGCGCAGAGTCACCCCGAGAAACCCTGGGAGCGTCTGGACGATTACAATGCCAGTGGCGGCCAAGGCCTGCACGACTGGCGGCGCTGGATCGACGACGCGCTCAACCAGGGCATGCTGCAGCTGTATTTCCAGCCGGTGGCAACCTGCGCCGATACCGGCCGCGTGTTGCACCAGAAGGTGCTGGCGCGCCTGCTCGACCCGCAGGGGGAAGCCGTGGCCGCCGGCCGCTTCCTACCGTGGATCGAGCGCCTGGGCTGGGCGGTGCGCTTCGACCTGGCCATGCTCGAACACAGCCTGGCCCACCTGACCAAGTACCCGCAGCCGCTGGCCCTCAGCCTGTCTGCCGCCACCCTGCGTGACGCTGCCAGCCTGGGCCAGCTGCTCGACATGCTCAAGGCCAACCCACAGCAGGCCGAGCTGATGACCCTGGAACTGGATGAACGCTACCTGCCCCCGCCGGCGGAACTGGAGGTGCTCAGCCAGCGGGTGCGCGAGGCGGGTTATCACCTGGGTCTTCAGCATTTCGGCGGGCGCTTTAGCCTGATCGGCAACCTGACCCACCTGGGCCTGGCCTACCTGAAGATCGATGGCAGCTATATCCGCGCCATCGATCAGGAGAACGACAAACGCATGTTCATCGAGGCGATCTTCCGCGCCACCAACAGCATCGACCTGCCGCTGATCGCCGAGATGGTGGAAACCGAGGGCGAACTGAACGTGCTCAAGGAGCTAGGCATCCACGGCGCCATGGGTCGCCTGATCGGCGCCCCCGCACCCTGGCAGGGCTGACCGGGCGGCGTCACGGCGCAAAGAAAGCCCGCCATCGAGGCGGGCTTTGCGTATCGGTCAGATCAGTTGGTGCTCATCGTCGCCTAGCAGTCCGCTGAGTCCCTCGATCTCGGCACGGGTCACCGCCCGTCTGTCCAACTTGCGCCGCGCGGCATCCGGCAAATCGGTGTAGCGGATCACGCCCTTGGACACCAGCACGCTGACCACATCCTCCAGCACCCGCACCAGCTCCAGGTCGGACTCTTTCAGGCTGGCCAGGCGCTCCTTGACCTCCTCGCGGGCCGCCAGCCAGTTGTGCAGCTCGTCGCTCTCGACCGCCAGCGTTTCCGTCATCCCCTCGAACGGATCATGCTCCACCCGCAGCAACCGCCCTTCGGCATCCCTTTGCACGTACACCATGTGGTTTCCTCCAGGCATAAAAAGGCCCGCTCCCCACAAGGGTAGCGGGCCGATCACATAAGTGACGCTCAAATCATCTCGACCTGCCGAGCCCCGCGCCAGAGAACGGGGGCGCCAACAGCTATGCAGTTTTCAGCGCATTGTCATCCAGCAGGTTGGTGATGATCGTAGCCTCGTTGCTAGTGCCATAGAAGGTAGACAGGTTGATGTTGTCCAACATCACCTGCTGAACCACCGGGCCTGCTGCTTCGGTACGGACATCGATAGTGGTCGTCGAGCCCACGAAGGCAAAGTCCAGATAGTTCTGCAGGTCAGCCGGGTTACTTCCAACACCTGAGAGCAGCTGCGACAGATCCAGCTTGTCCGAATTGACACCACTGGCATCGAGATTGAAGTCGGTGATGTGATCCAAACCGCCACCGAGTCCACCTTTCTGCCAGACATAGGTGTCCTTGCCGGAACCACCCGACATGGTGTCTCCGCCCACCCCGCCGATCAGGAAGTCATCGCCAGCCAGGCCAACCAGAGTGTCATTGCCGCCGGCGCCGAACAGCACGTTGGCACTACCGTTACCCGTAAGGGTATCGCCAAAGTTGGAACCAATCAGGTTCTCGATTCCGCTGATGGTATCGAGGCCCGCACCGCCAGTGTTTTGCTGAGCCCCGGTATTCAGGCTGACGGTCACGCTGGCACCGCTGTCGATGTAGGTCGCGGTATCGACACCTGTACCGCCTATCAAGGCGTCGTTACCCAGACCACCCGCCAGAATGTCGTTGCCAGTGCCTCCGTCCAGGGTATCGTTGCCGCCCAGGCCGATCAGCACATCATCGCCATCACCACCGTTGAGCGTATCTGCGGAGCCATCCCGACCAAGCAGAATCTCATTGCGGAAGGTGCCGTTCAGCGTATTGGAGCCGGCGCTGCGGGTGATATCAACGACACCACTGTCCAACACCGAGCTGCCATTGATGGAGGCCCCGTAGTTGAAACGGCCACCATCAGTCGCACTGTTACCGACCTCAGTAAAGGCCACGGTGCCAGCCCCAAGACTGGCGCCACCGCCCACTGCCCCCGAGACATTGAACACCGACAGCAGGCCACTACTCGACCCTGTGTCGTTGGCCAACAGCGCCCAGGTTGGGATGTTGATGACATCTTCGCCCGACTGAGCGTTCACATTGGTCAACACCAGATCATCGCGGATGACCATCGCGCCCTGGCCGGGGGTGATGTTGATATTGAGGTTGGCCGATGCGGCATCGCCGTCATTGTCGATGAGCGTGAAGGCGATGGTCGCCACCACAATCGAGTTGATGGCACTCGGGGGTGTGTAGGTATAAGACCCGGTGAGCATGTTCACTGCGATGCTCGAGCCGCCGCCCATGGTCACCGTCAACACGTTGCCGCTCAGGCTGCCATTGTTGGCACCGGGACCAGAGGCAACAAAGGTGTTGGTGAGTTTGTCGTAGGTGTAGGTCTTGCCGGCAATCACGAGACTGCCCACGAAACCGCCATCAGCACCAAAGCCGCCACCGCTCGTAAGGTTGCCAGGAATCGGTGAGGCCTGCGCGGTAGCCACCAGGGTTGCCGTAAGGTCATTCAGGTCATCGACCTCAATGGCATTGGTGTTTCCACCACCAGCGGTACCGTTGTAGGCAATCGGATTGAGTGCCGCAGCATCTACATCCGTTCCCATACCCAACGCATAGGCGCGGATGTTGTTAGCCGTGAGGAAGTTGATCCATGCCTGCTCCTCCGATACGCCGCCGTTGGAAAACGGCGTCGGCCAGCCCGCAGCGGAGCCCGGCGTATTGGAGATACCCACGTCACCGGATGGCCTATTGGGATAACCATCAGACAGGAAGTAGGCAACATTCTGCACGTTGCCGGCGGCCAGCTTGCCCGCGTCGTCGTAGACGTTGATGGCGTCTATCAACGCTTCGTCGTAGTTGGTATAGCCACCCGGATTGACCCCCAGAATGGCAGCCTTCGCGGCAGCGACCGTTACCCAGGTGCTGACGACATCGGCACCATCAGAGAAGGTCACGAAACTGACCCGCACATCGCCCAGCGCATCGTACTGTTCCAGCAATTCCAGCAGCGCATTCTTCGCCACTTCCAGGCGGTCCATGCTGCCAACCCCTGAAGGATCATCCATGCTGCCGGAGACATCCAGCACGATCAGCAGGTTGCTGTTCAGACTGACCGCTGCCTGGCCGGACTGGGTCTGATTGGCTGCACTCGGCGCATCATCGCGGAAGCTGATGGCATTGCCGAGGTTGATGGTGGCACTGTTGGTATCACCGTCCTTGTCGGTGATGGTCGCGGTCAGTTGCACCAGGTTGGCAGCCCCGAGGCTGGTTTCCTGATCGGGCCCACTATTGGGTGTGTGCACGACTGCACGCTGCTGATCCAGGGTCACCTGGCCAGAACCATTGACCGTAACCGTAAAGGCAACCTGCCCTCCCACACCGCCAACCCGGCCCACGATGGTGCCGCTCTCGTTGTAGAGCAGGATATTGCTGCCCGTGGCCGAGTCATCCAAACCACTGTCTACGCCGGCCGAGCTGACGCCAAGGGCATAGGTGATGCTACCCGCGCCATCGGCACCATAGCTGCTGGTGAAGGAGCCGGCGAAACTGGTCGTGGCATTGTTTGCCAGGTTGCTCTCATCCACCTGCAGACTATCGGCAGTAACCGGACCGGCACTGATGCTGGGGCCGTCATCGCGGAAGCTGATGGCATTGCCCAGGTTCACCGTGGCCGTGTTGCTGTCGCCGTCCTTGTCGGTGATGGTGGCGCTGAGCTGAACCATATTGGCCGCACCCAGGCTCGATTCCTGGTCGACGCCGGAGTTGGGGGTGTGGATGATAGCTCGCTGTTGATCCAGCGTAACCTGACCGGAACCGTTGACCGTGACGGTGAAGGCAATCTGCCCACCCACACCGCCAACACGGCCCACGATGGTGCCGCTCTCGTTGTAGAGCAGGATATTGCTACCCGTGACGGAATCATCCAGACCACTGTCTACACCGGCCGAGCTGACGCCAAGGGCGTAGGTGATGCTACCCGCGCCATCGGCACCATAGCTGCTGGTGAACACGCCGGCGAAGTTGGTCGTGGCGTTGACCGTCAGATCGCTTTCGTCCACCTGCAGGCTATCGGCGGTCACCGCACCCGCGGAGATACTCGGACCGTCGTCGCGGAAGCTGATGGCATTGCCCAGATTGAGCGTGGCCGTGCTGCTGTCGCCGTCCTTGTCGGTGATGGTGGCGCTGAGCTGAACCATATTGGCCGCACCCAGGCTCGATTCCTGGTCGACGCCGGAGTTGGGGGTGTGGATGATCGCCCGCTGCTGATCCAGGGTAACCTGGCCGGAGCCGTTTACCGTGACCGTGAAGGCAATCTGCCCACCTAGACCACCAACCCTGCCGACTATCACTCCAGCCTCGTTGTACAGCAGGATATTGCTGCCGGTGGCAGAGTCATCCAGACCGCTGTCCACTCCGGATGCGCTGACGCTGAGGCTGTAGGTGGTGCTTCCCGCGCCATCTGCACCGTAATTGCCGCTGAACGCACCAGCAAAGTTGGTGCTGGCATCCCCGAGCAGATTGCTTTCGTCCACCTGCAATGTGTCGATACCGGCCGAGCCTGCACTGATGCTCGGACCATCGTCACGGAAGCTGATGGCCTCGCCCAGATTGAGCGTGGCTGAAGTACTGTCGCCATCCTTGTCGGTGATAGTGGCGGTCAGCTGGACCAGATTGGCCGCACCCAGGCTGCTTTCCTGATCAACTCCGGTATTGGGGGTATGGATGATCGCGCGTTGTTGATCAAGCGTGACCAGACCCGAGCCATTCACCGTGACGGTGAAAGCAATCTGCCCACCCGCACCACCAACCCGGCCGACAATCACACCCGCTTCGTTGTACAGCAGGATGTTACTGCCGGTGGCGGAGTCATCCAGACCGCTGTCCACACCGGCCGAACTGACGCCCAGCGCATATGTGGTGGTGCCCGCACCGTCGGCACCGTAGCTACCCGTGAAGGCACCCGCGAAGCTGGTGCTGGCATTGGTACTGAGGCTGGTTTCATCCACCTGCAAGCTATCAGCCGTCGCAACACCGGCACTGATGCTCGGGCCATCATCGCGGAAGCTGATGGCCTCGCCCAGATTGAGCGTGGCTGAAGTACTGTCACCATCCTTGTCGGTGATGGTGGCAGTCAACCGAATCAGGTTGGCAGCACCCAGGCTGCTTTCCTGATCGGCTCCGCTATTGGGGGTATGCACGATCGCACGCTGTTGATCGAGCGAGACGACGCCAGAGCCATTCACCGAGACGGTGAAAGCAATCTGCCCGCCCGCGCCGCCAACCCGCCCCACGATCACTCCGGCCTCGTTATACAGCAGGATGTTGCTGCCGGTGGCAGAGTCATCCAGACCACTGTCCACGCCGGGGGCACTGACGCTGAGGTTGTAAGTGGTGGTTCCGCTGCCATCGCCACCGTAACTGCCAGTGAAGGCGCCGGCGAAGTTGGTACTGGCATTCACGCTCAGGTTGGTTTCGTCCACCTGCAGCGAATCTGCCGGAGCAGAGCCCGCCGAAATGGCCGGCACGTCATCCTCGATCTGTACCAGGAAATCACCAGCCAGGGCCACGGGGGTCGCGCCATTGCTGGCCTGCAGGATGCTGGCAAAGTTCATCACCAGCAGCTCGTTATCGTCGCCATTACCCAGCGGGTGGTCGACCGGCCGGCTGAGGGTGAAGGTGTAATCTCCATCCGTCTCCACCGTCAGGGTAAACACGGTTGGGCCTGCGACTCCAGCCTTGGCGGTCAGCGTACCCCCAGACACGCTGTACACCAGCGCCACGCCGCCAGAGGTGGCTGGAGCAAGACCCGCGGTATTGCCGGAAAGGCCAAACTGCACACCGGCAGAGGGACCAACCGCCAGATCGCTGAGGTTGCCGGTTGCAACAGTAGTCACCGTATCGCCATCGGTGATACCGCCGGAAAGCTCATCCTCGTCAACCTTGGCGATGACTGGGCTGATGTCTTCGACATAGACCGTGAGGGTAGCCTCGGAGGGATCACCATCCTTGTCGACGATGACATAGTCGAAGGTCTCGACCTTATCACCGCTGCTGGTGCTGGGCGCACGGTAGGTCCAGGCACCAGTGGCGAAGTTGAAGTCCAGCTCGCCGCCGCCCGGCGTGGGAATGTCGGTCAGCTGATTGCCCAGGATATTCGGCCCGCTACTCGGGTCGATCACCCCAGCGCCATTCCATACATAGGTGATGCCGTTGATCTCGATGGACAGGATCCGGCCAGGGCCATCAGCGCCATAACCGTCGTCATCGCCGGTACCGCCATTGTTGATGCCGTCGCTGCCATGCAGCACGTTGCCGTTGACCAGGCCACCCACCACATTGTCGAGCAGGGTATCGACCAGCTCGTCGAAATCATCCACCCGCAGCGGATCGTTGTTCGGACCGGCATCCAGATCCACATCCTCCAGACGCTGGTCGACGATGCCGTCGCCGATGCCGATGGTGGTCACGGTGATACCGTTGCTGTCGACGAAGGTGTTCCAGGCGGTCGCCGTACTGTCGGCCAGCGAATTACCGCCGGTGCCGGTCTGCTGGTTGGGGTTACCGTCGCTGATGAACACCACCTGGTTGTTCCAGCCCGGCAGCGGCGTGAACGTATCCATGGTCTCTTCGATGGCATCGGTGAAGTCGGTGCCATTGCCGATGGTATTGGGACGCACGCCGCCCGGCTCGGACGGATTGAGGGCGTTGACCTGGGCAGCGAAGGCGGCCGCACTGTCGAACGGCCCGAACGACAGTGCACTTTCCGAGAACACCACCAGCTGGACCTGCACGGCGCCACCGGCGCTGGCGAACAGTTCCTGACCGGCCGTGCGCACGGCGTCCAGCATCAGGTTCAGCTCGCTGGTGCTGATACTGCCGCTGAAGTCGAGGACGAACACCATGTTGATGTCCTCGGTCTGCCCCGTGGAGACGTAAGCCACGTCGTCCTGGGCTACCGGTGTGTCGTCGTCGACATTCACGGTCAGCGACCCGGTGGTGGTGTCACCATCCTTGTCAGTGACCTGATAGGTCAGGGTGAACGGCTGGTTGTTCTCCAGATCGGCATTGGCATGCTGGATAGGCGCATTCTGGGAGACGGTATAGGCACCGTTAGCGCTGTTCAGCGTCAGGGTCAGCACCGTCGTGCCGCCCTGCTTGACCAGCAGCTGCGAGCCATCCGGGCTGGCCTGATAGGTGAAGCCACCCGGCGCACCGGAATCCAGCCACTTCAACGCACCCGCGCCATCGGCACCGAAGTTGTGCTGCAGCGTACCGCTCACATTCAGCGCGTCGGTGTCATCGGTACCTGCAGGGCCACCGGCTATGCCGCCTGCCAGGGCATCATCATCCAGTTGCACGATGGCATTGGCACTGGTGGAGGGGCCGTCATCGTCAAAGGCGATCTTGCCGCCCAGATCCAGGGTTTTGTCGGCGGTGGCAAAGTCACCGTCACCATCGGTGATGGTGGCGGTCAGGGTCAGGCCGATCTTGCCGGCGAGCAGCACCTCCTCCTGGCTGCTGAAGTTGCTGCTGGAACCGGGCGCATCATGGAAGATCTCCTGAAACTGGGTCAGGGTGACCTGGCCGGTGCCCGAGTTGACTGCCAGCGAGAAGACGGTATTGCCCGCTGCCACCCCGACAAGGGTTGCCGAGGAAGAGCCGACGATCTCACCGCCGATCTTGTACAGGTAGATGGGCCCTGCGGCACTGTTCATGCCAGAGGCCAGAGGCCCATTGCCGCCAGCCAGCAGGTTAAGGCTGTACGACTGGGTGATGTTGCCGGGACCATCCGCACCATGGCTGGATGAAGATACGACCAATGCACCGCCGAAGTTGCCACTATCGGTATCGAAACTGGCGCCTATGGTCTGGGCATCCTGGGTATTCAGGGTCGGTACTGGTGCGGTACCGAAGCCCAGCGTGATGCTGGGGCCGTCGTCGTCGAAGGCCACCTTGCCGCCAAGGTCGAGGGTCTTGTCGGCGCTGGAGGTATCGCCATCACCGTCGGTGATCACGACCGTGCCCTTGAGGCCTACGAGGCCGCTACCCAGCAGCGCTTCCTGGTTGCCGTAGTTGCTGCCGACACCCGGGGCGCTGTGATCGATCTCCTCGAACTGGGTCAGGGTGACCTGGCCGGTGGCCGCGTTCACCGAGAGGGTGAAGATAGTGTTGCTCGGGGCGACTCCCGCCTCGCTGGCCGAGGTCGAGCCGTAGATCACCCCACCGCTCTCGTAGAGATAGACGGTAGCGCCGTCGCTGCTGAGCCCCGAGGAAGTGCCCTCCGCGGCGATCATGGTCAATGCATAGCTGGCGCTGACCCCCCCCGCACCATCGGCGCCATAGTTCTGACTGGTGATGGTGAAAGCACCGGAGAAGGAGTCGGTGTCAGTGTCTGACGCACCGCCAATCGTCTGCGCATCCTGGGTATTGAGCACATCCGAATGCTGGCCGAAGCCCAGGCTGATGCTGGGGCCGTGGTCATCGAAGGCGACCTTGCCACCCAAGTCCAGGGTGACGCTGTCCGCATGGGTATCAAGGTCGTAGTCGCGGATGGTTGCAGTGCCCTGCAAGCCAACCAGATTCGAACCCAGCAGGGCCTCCTGAGAGTCGTAGCTGCCATTGACACCCGGCAACTCATGGTCGATCTCCTGATACTGGTTCAGGGTGACGACGCCCGATCCGTTGACCGACAAGGTGAAGATGGTATTGCTGCCGCTGATGGCCCCTTCACTGCCAGCAGTGGACCCGATGATGGTGCCACCCGGGGTCTGGTAAAGCCGGATGGCTGCACCATCGCTACTGAGGCCGGAGAGCGTCCCTTCGGCAACCAGCAGGACCATGGAATAGCTCCAGGTCACCGCGCCGGGACCATCGGCACCGTGGTTGGCGGTGGCCGAGAAGGCACCGCTGAAGTTGCTGCTAGCCGAGTCGAAATTGCTCCCGATCGTTTGGGCATCCTGGGTGTTGAGGGCGGCGGGCTGCTGGCCACTGAGCACCGCATCGACGCGCGGAATGTCGTCTTCGACGTGGATCAGGAAGTTGCCGACCAGGGTCAGCGGGTCGCTACCGTCATTGGCCTGCAGAATGCTGGTGAAGTCCAGGGTCAGCAGCTGATTGTCGTCACTGCCGTCCGCCGGATGATCCAGCGACTGCTCCAAGTCGAAGGTGTAGCTGCCGTCATCTCCCACCTGCAGGGTGAAGACGACCGGCCCAGCAGGCCCAGCAGTCGCGGTCAGGGTGTTGCCCAGAACGCTGTAAACCAGCGCCACACCACCGGAAGAAGCCGGAGTGATGCCACTGGTGTCGGTGGACAGGGTGAAGTGCGACCCGGCATCGGGGCCGACCACCAGCTCGGCCACGCTGCCGCTGACGGAATCGGTCACCGAGTCCAGATCATCGATGCCATCGGGCAGATTGTCCTCGTCGACAAAACCCTCCACTGGACCGGTATCTTCCACGTGGATGGTCAGCGTTGCGGTGGACGGGTCGCCATCATTATCGACGATGACGTAATCGAAGCTTTCCGTCTTGTCGCCATCGAGACTGGCCGGGGCCTGGTAGCTCCATGCGCCGGTCTGGAAGTTGAAGCTCAGCTTGCCACCGGCGAGGGTGAGCACGTTGCTCAGCTGCTCATCGCCATCCAGCACGCCATCCCAGGTGTAGGTAACACCATCGATCTCGATGGACAGGATACGGCCGGGGCCATCCGCGCCGTAGGCATCGTCGTCGCCACCACCCACGGCATTGTCACTGCCCTGCAGGACATTGCCGTTGACCAGGCCGCCAGTGACCTGATCCACCAGGGTATCGACCAGATCGTCGAAGTCGTCGACACGCAGCGGATCGTTGTTCGGCCCGGCATCCAGATCCACGTCTTCCAGACGCTCATCGATAATGCCGTTACCGACTCCGATAGTGGTTACGTTGATGCCGTTACTGTCGACGAAGTTGTTCCAGGCAGTCGCCGTGCTGTCGGCCAGCGAATTCCCGCCGGTGCCCGTCTGTTGATTGGGGTTGCCGTCGCTGATGAATACTACCTGGTTGTTCCAGCCCGGCAGCGGCGTGAACGTATCCATGGTCTCTTCAATGGCATCGGTGAAATCGGTGCCATTACCAATGGAATTGGGACGCACACCTCCCGGCTCGGACGGATTGAGAGCGTTGACCTGGGCCGTGAAGGCAGCGACGCTGTCAAAAGGCCCGAAGGACAGAGCACTCTCCGAGAACACCACCAGTTGAACCTGCACCGCTCCAGTCGCGGTGTTGAACAGCTGCTGACCCGCCGTGCGCACGGCATCGAGCATCAGGTTCAGTTCGCTTTCGCTGATGCTGCCGCTGAAGTCCAGCACGAACACCAGATTGACGTCCTGGGTCTGGCCGGACAGCACCGTGGCCTGGTCGTCCTGCGCCACCGGCACGTCGTCTTCAACATTGATCACAAAGCTGCCATCGGCAAAACCATCCACCGGGTCGCCATCGCCATCGGTGGCGGTCAGCACACCGGAGAAGTCGATCGGCAGCCCGAGCAACTGGTCATCATCGGTGCTGCCGGGCAGCGGGTGATCCAACGGGCCCTGCAGCTCGAAGCTATAGCTGCCGTCGGCATTGACCGTGAGGGTGAAGACAGGATTGCCACCGGCAGTGGCGGTGAGCACATTGCCTACCACCGAGTAGCTGAGCGCAATGGAATCCGAAGTCAGGCCCTGCGCTTCCAGAGTCGCGATATCGAGCGGATCGTCACTCAGGCCGAAGTCACCGGCACCATCCGCACCGAAGTTGACCAGCGCATTGAGTGAACCGATAGGACCGGATACCGAGGTACCGTCACCATCGCCATCACCGATGCCACCGGCCAGTTCATCCTCGTCGACATTGCCCGTGACCACCGGGATGGGGTTCTGCTCGCTGTCGTACTTCAGCTCGACAGCCACCGGAATATCATCCTCCACACGAATCACGAAGCTGCCCGGATTCAAGCCACTCAGCGGGTCGCCGTCGCCGTCGGTGGCGGTGATCACCGACGAGAAGTCGATACCCGACGCCAACAGCTCGTTATCGCCGACCGGCGTACCGTCAGCCACCGGATGATCGAGCGGGCCCGACAGGGTGAAGGTATAGCTGCCGTCGCCATCCACCTGCAGGGTGAAAATGGTATTGCCGCCAGCGGTGGCGGTCAGCAGGTTGCCAACCACGGTGAAGCTCAGCGCCACACCGCCAGAAGTCAGGCCTTGCGCCTGCAGGGCACCGATCGCAGCAGGGCTGCCAGTTAGGCCGACCGTGCCGGGGCCATCGGCCCCGAAGTTGATGGCCGCAAACAGCGCACCATCGGCGCCTGTAGCCACGGTTCCGGTGGTGTCGCCATCGGTGATACCGCCGGGCAGCTCATCCTCGTCAACCTGGTTGCTGACCCACGGGCGCTGGCCGATCTCACGAGCGACCGGCACGTCGTCCTCGACATCGATGGCGAAGCTGCCGTTCGGCAGATTCACGGCCATCGGGTCACCGTCGCCATCGGTGGCAGTGATCATCTGCGAGAAGTCGATGCCCAGCCCTGCCAGCGTCTCACCATCCAGAGCGCTGTCCGCGATCGGATGGTCGAGCGGGCCACTCAGCACGAACTCATAGCTGCCATCGGACTCCACGGTAAAGGTGAAGATGGTATTGCCGTTGGCAGTCGCGGTCAGCACATTGCCGACCACGCTGTAGGTCAGCTCAGTGCCCTCGGACTTGAGGTCCTGCGCATCGAGCGAACTGGTGTCGCTGGCGAGCCCTACGCTACCGGGACCGTCGGCACCGAAGTCGATCAGCGCGAACAGGTCGCCCGGGTCGCCGGCGGCAACCGTGGTCTGACCACCCTCCTCGTTACCCTCGTAGGGGGCACCGCCGAGCAGGGTCAGAGCGTCTTCCTGAACATCCTGATGAATGACCGTCTTCTCGCCACCATCCGGACGCGGCACATCGTCCTCGACATTGACAGTGAAGCTGCCGGTCGGGAAGCCGCCGGCCAGCGGGTCGCCATCACCATCCGTAACGGCCAGCACACCGGAGAAGTCGATGCCCAATGCCGGCAGCAGTTCACTGTCGAGACTGCCATCAGGAACCGGGTGATCCAGCGGGCCTTCGAGCACGAACTCCCAGCTGCCATCGGTATTCACCGTAAGGGTGAAGATGGTCTCGCCGCCGGCTGTAGCCGTCAGCACATTGCCAACCACCTCGTAGGTCAGCGGATCACCGCCGGACTTGAGGTCTTGCGCCTCCAGGGAGCTGACATCAGTGGACAGCCCAAAGTCGCCTGGGCCATCGGCACCGAAACTGACCAAGCCACTGAGCGACCCCGTGGTAGCGCTGCCCACGGTCGTGGTCTGACTGCCCTCCGGGTTCCCCTGGTAGGGAGCGCCGCTGCCTACGCTAAGCGCATCCTCATGAACCACACCGGAGACCGAGCCACCCCCGTCCCCTCCCGCCAGCACCGGCACGTCATCCTCGATGTCGACGGTAAAGCTACCGGAGGGGAAGCCACCGACCAACGGATCTCCATCACCGTCGGTCGCGGTGAGGATGCCCGAGAAATCGATGCCCAGGCCGGGCAGGTCTTCCGAGTCAAAGGCACCATCGGCAATCGGATGGTCAATCGGTCCCTGCAGTACAAACTCCCAACTGCCGTCGCCGTTGACGGTCAGGGTGAAAATGGTTTCGCCGCCGGCGCTGGCAGTCAGCACATTGCCAACCACCTCGTAGGTCAGCGGATCGCCGCCAGAGGTGAGCCCTTGCAAGTCGAGAGAGCTGACATCAGTGGACAACCCAAAGTCGCCAGGGCCATCGGCACCGAAGTTGACCAAGGCCGAAAGCGAGCCCGCCAACCCGGAAGCCGTTGTGGTTTGGCCACCCTCCGGATTGCCATCATGGGGGGCACCATCGCCACTACTGAGCGCATCCTCGTGAACAATGCCCGTGACTTGCGGGAAATCCTGCCGCGCGAATTCGCCTTCGTCACGACTGCCAGCCCATTGCGGCACATCATCCTCGACATCGATGACGAAACTGCCGCCATTGAAGGTGCCGACCGAGTCGCCATCACCGTCGACGGCCGTCAGGACACCGGAGAAGTCGATCGGCAGCTCAAGAAACTCATCATCGTTGCCGTCCGGGGTTGGGTGATCCAGTTGACCAACCAGGGTAAAGGTGAAGCTGCCATCGCCGCCCACCTGCAGGGTGAAAATGGTTTCGCCGCCCGCCGATGCGGTGAGCACGTTACCCGCCACGCTGTAGCTCAGCGCTGTACCGCCAGAGGTCAGCCCCTGGGCCTCCAGGCTGGCAATCGCCGCCGGGCTGCCTGACAAACCGAAGCTGCCAATGCCATCGGCACCGAAGTTGACCAGCGCGCCCAGCGCACCGGGACCGCCGCTGGCGACATTGGTGACGGAGTCTCCGTCGGTGATGCCATCGGAAGTTTCATCCTCGTCGACGATGGCAGAAACCTGAGCGCCCTCGCCTTCAGTAAGAATGGGGCCGTCGTCGTTGACCAGCACATTCAGCTGCACGGTCGGCGAAACGTCGCCATCCAGGTCGAACATGCGCACACCGAAGCTCTCGCCCACCTGGTCGGCAGCACCGGTCGCGTTGGGATTGCCGTGGTTCAGGGTGTTGTCAGTGAGGGTGTAGGTCCAGTTGCCAGCGGCATTCACCACGAGAACGCCGTACTGGCCCTGCACCACGCCACCATTGGTGACATCGATCCAGTTGCCGTTGACGTCCTGGATCTGGATAGCGGACACGCCATCGGGGGAGCTGATGATCAGAGAGCCAGAAGCCTGTTCGGCATTGCTGCCAGGATTGGTCCCATCGGACAGACCTTCCTCGTCGACCACGGCCGGCCCGGTAACGATGGCGCCGCTGGCGTCCTCGTACTCGACCTCGATCTCAGGGGTGAAGTCCGGTGCCGGGTCGTCGGTGACAATCGGTTCCGGATCAGGGAATTCCGGCCCGGTATTCAGGCCTTCGGTGGGGAAACCAATAATCGGGTCCAGCGCCCCGCCGACCTCACTGAGCAGCACGAAGCTGTGCCCCCCGCCTAACCCGCCGGCGCCACCTGCACCAGCGGCCGCACCGGCGCCCGGGCCAGCTGCGGTTGCCTCGCCTTCCAACGTCGGGTCAACACCCGCTTCGATCGCAGCCTGCAGTTGCTCGACCTCGGTCAGGTCACCGTCGGTGGGGGCAGTCTGCTGGCCCTCGGCCTGATCCTGGGCAGGCTGACCATCCGACCCCGCCAGCATCTGTTCGTTGAGGCTCAGGTTACTGTCACGCCCAAGGGTGAGGACCTCGCCGTTGCTGAGGGTCACCGCGACCGCGCCACCCGTACCGGTGACCAGTTGCTCACCGGCATAGACACGATCGCCTTCGACTAACGGTCGACGCGTTCCATCGCCGGCTACCGCAAAGACCTCGCCGACAACCTGACTGACGACACCAATCAAAGTAGCCATGATTCCTTCCTCCGCACTACAGCTGCCGACCACCGCCGACACGTTTCAAAAGGGCCAACTCACCTTTCGAATCCGGGATTTCATGCGAAGAAAGAACTGGTGAAACGAACGGTGCGCATGCGCAATTTTTGAATCCGACAAAAAAATGTCACTCAAACAGCACCGACCTGCTCCATCAGAAACATCCCCGCCCCTTATTCTCCAAACTGCGATTGACCAGCCGTCTTAGCTACGAAAATGCCTAGAAGCCCCGTTTTTCGAGGCTTACGGAGGAAACAATGTGCCCGATCTCACAGAGTGCATAAGACTTTTTTCTCATAAATCTTGTGACGATTTTTTCTTAGCTACGCTGGAGGATGTTCTTAGCTGTGATGGTAATGGCCTGAAACGCCTGACCAGGCAGAAATCGACAAAAAATTGGCGACAGGAACCGAGCATACAAACAAGGAGAAAACCTCATGCGCGTTCTCAAACCGCTCTACAGCGCCATTGTGCTAGCTGTCGCCTGCTCCCAGGCGCAGGCAATGACACTGTCCGAGGCCATCCAAAGCACCGTCGACAACCATCCCGAACTGCATGCCAGCGTGAACGACCGTCTTTCGGCGGACGAAGACGTGAAAGTGGCCAAAGGTGGCTACCTGCCCACCGTCGACCTGATTGCCGGTTATGGCCGCGAACAGACCGACAGCCCAAGCACCCGCGCACTGGGCGACCACAACAAGGAAACCCTCAACTACAGCGACGCCGAACTGCGACTGCGGCAAATGCTGTTCGACGGCTTCAATACCCCTAACGAGGTGGCCCGCACCGAGGCCACCGTGAACTCACGCGCTTACTACATCCAAGGCACTGCTGAGAGCCTGGCGCTGCGTACCGTCGAGGTTTACCTGGAAGTACTCAAGCGGCGCGAAATGGTGGCCCTGGCCAGGAACAACCTGCAGGCCCACGAGCGTGTCAACGACCAGATCAAGCTGCGTAGCGAGCGCGGTGTTGGCAGCACAGCCGACCTCGACCAGTCCGAAGCCCGCCTGGCCCTGGCAGCCAACAACCTGTACACCGAAGAGGTCAACCTGGCCGATGCCGAGGCCAACTTCTTCAGTGCCACCGGGCGCCTGCCGGACGAACTGGAACAGCCGGCATCGGTCAAGGGCGAAGTGCCCGAGAACATCGAACTGGCCCGGCAGACGGTGATGGACAACAACCCCTATCTGAAGTCCGCCCAGGCCGATGTGTATGCCGCCGAGAAGCAGTATGAAGTGGCCAAGGCCCCCTTCTATCCGCGCTTCGACCTCGAACTGGCCACCAGCGCCGACGATAACGTGCAAGGCGATGAAGGCCACTACAACACCTGGCGCGCCGCCGTGGTGATGAACTACAACCTGTTCAACGGCATGCGCGACAAAGCCCGCCTGCAGGGTGCCGCACACAAGATCAATCAGTCGATGGACATCCGCAACAACGCCCTGCGCGTACTCAACGAGAACCTCGCGCTAGCCTGGAACGCCATGGAAAACGCGCGCATGCAGACGCCCAAGGCGCGCGACTATGCCGACTACACCGCACGTTCGCGTGAGGCTTATCAGCAACAGTTCAGCCTTGGCCAGCGCACCCTGCTGGACCTGCTGGACAGCGAGAACGAACTCTTCACCGCCAACCGCCGCTACACCGAGGTGCGCTACACCGAAGAGTTCTCCATGTATCGAGTCATCTCCGCCATGGGCGAGCTGTTGAGGAAACAGAACGTCGTAGTACCGGCCGAAGCTGTAGCCCTCACCGAAGTGAAGAGCGAGGCCCGCCTGCCGGAAATGAGGTAGTACCGGCGAAGACGTTGCCCGGCTTCGCCGGGCAACTCTCAGGAGTAGTGACCCTTGACCACCATGGAACGGAGACCTTCCGACGACCAGCGGCAGAGTCACGACGACCCGCTGCTGGACGGACTGCTCATTCTTTGCAACCTGCACGACTGCTCCGCCAGCCGCGCCAGCCTGACGGCCGGGCTGCCACTGCCCGAGCAGCGACTAAGTGCAGACCTGTTGCCACGCGCCGCTGCCAGGGCCGGCCTGCAAGGTCGCGTCCTGCGTCGCACGCTGGAAGCCATCTCGCCGCTCAACCTGCCAGTGCTGCTCCTGCTCAAGGACGGCCGCAGCGCCGTGCTGCGCAAGATCGGCCCGAAGAACCAGCTGCTGATCCTGCCCTGCGAGGCCGATGGCGGCGAACAGTGGGTCAACCGCGAGCACCTCGATATCGAGTACAGCGGCCAGGCCTTCTTCGCCAAGCCGCAGCATGAACTCGAAGAGGCTCGCACGCCGCTGGTGCCCAGGGTCGAGGCCTGGTTCCGCGACACCCTCAAGCTATCGCGCTGGCTGTATACCGATGCAGTACTGGCCAGCCTGCTGATCAACCTGCTGGGCCTGATGGTGCCGCTATTCGTGATGCAGACCTACGATCGGGTGGTGCCCAATCAGGCCACCGCCACACTCTGGGTGCTGGCCATCGGGCTGTTCATCGGCACCGCCTTCGAGTTGCTGCTGCGCGTACTACGCGCCTACCTGCTGGATGTCGCCGGCAAAAAGACCGACGTGGTGCTGTCGGCCACCCTGTTCGAGCGCATCACCGGCATGTCCATGTCCTCTCGCCCGGCCACCGTCGGCGGCTTCGCGCAAAGCATCCACGACTTCCAGGGGCTGCGCGAGTTTCTCACCGCAGTGACCCTGACCAGCCTGATCGACCTGCCCTTTTCCTTGCTGATGATCGTGGTCATCGGGCTACTCGGCGGCTGGCTGGTGGTCATTCCGCTGCTGGCCTTCCCCATCACCGCCATCTTCGCCCTGATCATCCAGGCACGCCTGCGCGATACGGTGCAGAAAAGCCTGGCGCTTGGCGCCGAACGCCAGGCCCTGCTGATCGAGACGCTCGGCGGTCTGGAGACACTCAAGGCGTGCAGCGCCGAAAGCGAACGCCAGCATCGGTGGGAGAAAACCCACGGCGCCCTCACCCGTCTGGACAGCCATGCACGCTTCCTAGCCGCCCTGGCCACCAACGGCACCATGTTCCTGCAGCAGTTCGCCGGGATGGCCACCATCGTTTCTGGTGTCTACATCATCATTGCTGGCCACCTGAGTGTCGGCGCCCTGGTGGCCACCTACATGCTCGGTAGCCGGGTATTGGCGCCGCTGGGACAGATAGCCGGGCTGATCACCCGCTACCAGCAGGCGCAACTGACCATGACCAGCACCGACGCCCTGATGGCATTGCCGCAGGAGCGTCAGGCCAATCAACGGCCGCTCGAGCACACACATCTTAAAGGCGCCCTGGATGTGCGCCAGGTCAGCTTCAGCTACCCCGGGCAAAGCGCTCCCGCGCTGAACAAGGTCAACCTGCGCCTGGCTGCTGGCGAGCGGGTCGGAATCATCGGCCGCAGTGGTTCGGGCAAGAGCACCCTGGCACGCCTGCTGATGAACTTCTACACGCCGAGCGAGGGCCAGATCCTGGTCGACAACCTCGATCTGCGCCAGCTGGACGTTGCCGACCTGCGCCATCAGATCGGCTACGTCGCCCACGACCTGCCGCTGCTGTCCGGCAGCCTGCGCGACAATCTCACGCTGGGCGCGCGTTATGTCAGTGACTCGCGCATGCTGGAGGTGGCCGAACTGACCGGCGTGACCGACCTCGCCCGCCAACACCCACAGGGCTTCGATCGCCCGGTCGGCGAGCGCGGTCAGTTGCTCTCCGGCGGCCAGCGCCAGGCGGTTCTGCTGGCCCGCGCACTGCTGCTCGACCCGCCCATTCTGCTGCTGGACGAGCCCACCAGCGCCATGGACAACACCAGCGAGGACATCCTGCGCAACCGCCTGCAGAGCTGGTCCCAGGGCAAGACTCTGCTGCTGATCACCCATCGTTCCTCGATGCTCAGCCTGGTCGACCGTCTGATCGTGCTGGACTACGGCCATGTGGTTGCCGATGGCCCAAAAGAGGCCGTGATCGACGCCCTGCGTCGCGGGCGTGTCGGCCCTGCGGCCGTTTAGCGGAGGCATGCCATGGAACTTGTCCAATCCCTTCGCGACTACTTCGGCAGCCTCAAGCGGGACAGGCAGGACACCGAGTTCATGCCCGAAGTAGACGGCGCCATCCTCGAAGATTCCCCTTGGCTGGCCCGCGCCACCGTCTGGTCGGTCAGCGCCTGCCTCATTGCGGCATTGGTCTGGGCCAAGTTCGCCGTACTGGAAGAGGTCACCACCGGCGAAGGCAAGGCGATTCCCTCTAGCAAAATACAGGTCATCCAGAACCTGGAAGGCGGCATCGTCACCGAAATCTTCGTGCGCGAGGGCCAGGTGGTGAACAAGGGCGATGTACTGCTGCGCCTGGATGCGACCCGCTTCATCTCCAACAAGGGCGAGACCGAGGCTGACCGTCTGGCCCTGCTCGCCCGCGTCGAACGTCTTAGCGCCGAAGCCGAAGGTCGCCCTCTGGCCCTTCCGGATGACCTGGTGAAACAGGCACCGCAGCTGGCCGAGGACGAGATGGCCCTGTACCGCTCGCGCCAGCAGCGTCTCGACAGCGAGCAGAACACCCTCAAGGAGCAGCTGCGACAGAAGACCCAGGAGCTCGCCGAGTTTCGTGCCAAGGCCCAGCAGTACCGCTCCAGCCTGGGCCTGATCCAGCAGGAGCTGAACATGTCGCAACCGCTGGTGGGCTCCGGCGCCATTTCCGAGGTGGAGATCCTGCGCCTGCGCCGCAGTGCTGTGGAAATGCGCGGCTCGCTGGAGGCCACCAACCTGGCTATTCCCCGGGCGGAATCAGCCATGCAGGAAATCGAGAGCAAGCTCAACGAGTCAAATCTGATCTTCCGCACGGAAGCATTGAAGGAGCTCAACGAAGTGCGCACCGAGCTGACCAAAATCACCTCGACCAGCGTCGCCATCCAGGACAGGGTGAGCCGCACCACGATCAGCTCGCCGGTGTACGGCGTGATCAAACTACTCAAGGTCAACACCATCGGCGGCGTGGTCCAGCCCGGCGACCCCATGGTCGAGGTGGTCCCGCTGGAAGACAACCTGCTGATCGAGGCACGCATCCGCCCACAGGACGTGGCCTTCCTGCACCCCGGCCAGAAAGCCATGGTCAAGTTCACCGCCTACGACTACACCATCTACGGCGGGCTCAAGGCCAAGCTGGAGGTGATCAGCGCCGACACCATCACCGACGAGGAAGGCAACAGCTTCTATCTGATCCAGGTGCGTACAGACAAAAGCCACCTGGGCAGTGACGAGCATCCACTGCTGATCATCCCCGGCATGGTCGCCACGGTGGATATCGTCACCGGCGAGAAGAGCGTGCTCGACTACCTGCTCAAACCGGTACTCAAGGCCCGCTCCGAGGCCATGCGCGAACGCTAGCCACCGTGATTGCGCTGATAAATCTCCGCCCCCATCGCCGCGATCTGCCCTTCGATCAATGCCTCGAAGGGGCGTAACAGCTCGGCGAAACACCTCCCTTCCTGCAGCTCCAGCGCCACGGCTATGGCCTCGATGGTTGCCAGCGCCCCCTCGGCGGGAGCCTTGCGCAGGCGGTAGCGCGAGCGGAGGCCCGACGGCAGACAGACTCGCGGCAAAGACGCCAGCACAGGATTGAGGTGCAGCAGCTTGCGCGCCTTGCGCCAGGTGCCATCCGGCACTACCAGCAGTAAGGGGCGCTCATCATCCGACAGATTTGCCAGCGGCAGAGCTTGTGCAGCCTCGCCGGGAAACAGCAGGCAGGCACGGTAGGCGGGATCGAAAGACAGATCGGAGAACGCTTCCCCCACCCGCAGTTCGGCATTCTCCAGGCCCTGCGCCGCCAGGCGAGCAGTGTTCAGCGCGTGCCCCACCTCATCCGGGTGCTGCAGGATCAGCACCCGAGTGCGGCTAGGCAGGCGTGGAATCAGATAACAAAGACAGTGGCTTAGCGGGCGGGCGCAACGCTCGCAGCGCGCTCGGGACATGACGGCACTCCTCCGGGCGCGCAGTGTGCCATAGCGGCCGGTTCAGCGGTTGAAGCGCTCCGCCAGGCTGTGCAGGTACTCCGCCATCTGTTCCAGTTCCTGACTGATGCCCACCCCCTGCTGTGCCTGCATGGCACTGTGGTCGGAGAGCTGGGCGATGCGGGTGATCTGCCGGCTGATGTCCTCGGCGACATGCGCCTGTTGCTCGGATGCCGCGGCCATCTGCTGGCTCATGCCGGTGATGCGGCTGACCGCCTGACTGATACCGTCCAGAGCCTCGCGCACCGCCTCGACACTGCTCACGCTGTCCCGGGAGATATCCTCGCCACGGCTGGCTGTCAGCACGGCCTTGTCCGCACCGCTGCGCAGCGAAGAGATGATCTGATGAATCTGCTCCGTGGATTCACGGGTGCGCCCGGCCAGGGCCCGCACCTCATCGGCCACCACGGCGAACCCCCTGCCCTGCTCGCCGGCACGCGCTGCCTCGATGGCTGCGTTGAGCGCCAGCAGGTTGGTCTGCTCGGCGATGGAGGTGATCACATCGGCGACGCTACCGATGGACTGGGTCGAAACCGCCAGCTCGTTTACCGCCTGGCCAATCTCATGCACCGCATCGGCCATCTGCTGCATGGCGTTCAGACTGCCACCGGCCAGGTCACGCCCCTGCAGGGCGAGGCGATCCGCCTCCTCGGCCGCATGGGAGGTGTTCTGCACGTTGTGCGCCACCTCCTGAATGGTCGCCGCCATCTGGTTGATGGCGGTGGCCGACTGATCCGTTTCGTTGCGTTGCTGCTCCAGCAACTCCGCACCGGAGCGCGACAGCTCGGCAGACTGGGCAGCCCGTTGGCGCACGTTCTCGCCGGCATCCTCGAGACGCGTCAATGCGGTCTGCAAGCGCGCTTCTTCGCTGATCATGGCCATGTCCAGCAGCGCCTGAGCGCCGCGGTTGTCGCTGTAGGTCAGGGCCACCAGAGCGCTGGTAAAAGCCTTGGGATGCTCCGCCAGAGTGCGCCGGATGAGCTGACGCTTGCTGTACAGCTGATAGGAGCCCAGCGCGAACAACACCGCGAAGATGAATGCCAGCAGCCACGGCCCGCTCAGCACCCAATGCCCGGCGAGGATGACCAGGCCGGCCAGTATCAGCGGCCATGAACCGAGGATGTCATGGGTCCAGTACTCGATCATCGGCACCGGCGGCTTGCCTGCGCGCAAGCGCGCATAGAGTGCCTCGGCACGGCGCTTCTGCGCCTCGCTGGGCACCGAGCGCACCGACTCGTAGCCCACCAGCCTGCCATTCTCGTAGATGGGCGTGACATAGGCGCTGACCCAATAGTGATCGCCATTCTTGCAGCGGTTCTTGACGATCCCCATCCACGGCTTGCCCTGCTTGACCGTCTCCCACATGTGCGCAAACACACCGGGAGGCATGTCCGGATGGCGCACGATGTTATGCGGCTGGCCGATTAGCTCTTCTCGCGAGAAGCCGCTGATGGCCACGAACGCATCGTTGGCGTAGGTAATGGTGCTGTTGAGGTCGGTAGTGGAAATCAGGCGTTCGGCATCGGTAAAAGTGCGCTCACGCTGTGTAACGGGCAGGTTCTGACGCATAGACAGACCGTCCTTGGGGGGATTGAAAGGTGGTTATGACTTCCAGGCCTTACTCTTATTCTGTCTAGCACATCCGTGCCAAAACAGCACAAGGCCATCACCACCGCTCAACCCACCCGACAGGCGGTCATAGCGTCTTACACGATCAGGTCGGCCTTGCGCCGGTAGGGAAATACATCGATCACCTTGCCCGCGCGGATCGCCTCCTGCAGCCCTTTCCAGTAGTCGGCGTCGTAGAGATCCCCGTGCAGCTGGTTGAACAGGCGGCGCTGGCCGACATCGCCAAACAGGAAGCGCGGGAACTCCTCGGGGAACACGTCGTTCGGCCCCACCGAATACCAGGGCTCGCTGGCCATCTCGTCCTCCGGGTAACGGGGCGGCGGAATGCGTCGGAAGTTCACCTCGGTGAGGTAGCTGATCTCGTCGTAGTCATAGAACACCACGCGGCCGTGGCGGGTGACGCCGAAGTTCTTCAGCAGCATGTCGCCGGGGAAGATATTGGCGGCGGCCAGTTGCTTGATGGCCAGGCCATAGTCTTCCAGCGCCTCCTTCACCTGTACCTCGTTGGCGTGTTCCAGGTAGATGTTTAGCGGGATCATCCGCCGCTCGGTCCAGCAGTGGCGGATCAGTACGGTATCGCCGTTCTCGATCTGCACCGTCGAGGGCGCCACTTCCAGCAGCTCGTCCAGGCACTCGGGGTCGAACTTGGCCAGCGGGAAACGGAAGTCGGAGAACTCCTGGGTATCGGCCATGCGCCCGACCCGGTCGACGCTTTTGACCAGGCGATAGCGGTCGATCACGGTAGCGTGGTCGATGGTCTTGGACGGCGAGAAGCGGTCCTTGATGATCTTGAACACGGTATTGAAGCCCGGCAGGGTGAACACGCTCATCACCATGCCGCGCACGCCGGGGGCCATGACGAACTTGTCGTCGGTGCTGGCCAGGTGGTTGATCAGCGCGCGGTAGAACTCCGACTTGCCGTGCTTGTAGAAGCCGATAGAGGTGTACAGCTCGGCGATGTGCTTGCCCGGCAGGATGCGCTTGAGAAAGCCGATGAACTCCGCCGGGATGTCCACCCGCACCATGAAGTAGGAACGGGTGAAGGAGAAGATGATCGAGACTTCCGCCTCGTCGGTGATCAAGGTATCGATCTGGATGCCCTGGCCCTCGCGGTGCAGCAGCGGCAGTACCAGTGGCCATTGCTCGTCCGGGGTGAAGATGCGGCCGACCAGGTAGGCGCCCTTGTTGCGGTACAGGGTCGAGGAAAACAGCTCGATGGTCAGCGCCTGGTCCTTGCACACCCAGTCCGGCAGGTTGGCGCGCAGCTGGTGCTCCAGCTTGGCCAGATCGCGCTCCAGGTCTTCGAAGGGCGCGCTGTAGCTGTAGTCGGTGAAGATCTGCCGCAGCGCCTGGTTGAGATCGCCCCGCGGCTGGTAGCTGCGCGTCTGCGGCGTGCGCTCGTGCGGGCGCAGCGAGGGCCGGGTGGTGTGGATGAACATGCAGCCATCGCTGATCTTGTCGTGGCTGAACAGCCCGCAGAAGATCGAGTTGTACCAGGTCTCGGCCAACTCATCGTCGTTGCGCAGGTCGATCAGGCGGATATAGGCGCTCTTCACCACCGGCCACAGGTCGATATCCAGCAGCTGCTCGGTGCTGAATGCCTGGCGCAGGCGCTCGACGACCTCACCGACCTTTTCCTCGTACAGGTTGATCCGCGCCGCGGAGGCCTGCTGCGCCTCCTGCCACAGGGCCTGCTCAAAGCGGGCACGGGCACCGTTGGTGATCTCGCGGAAGTGCGCACGATAGTCGTCGAAACCTTCGAGAATCGTGCGGGCGATATCGGCGGCCGGGCGTTGCTGCGACATGGAAGAGCCTCTGCTACATGGGCGGAACCGCGAGCTTAGCCAGAGCCGGCGCCGAGGAAAAGACGCGGTCTCATCGGTCACGTTGCGACGGATAAAAAAAGCCCGTCACGAAAGACGGGCCAGGAGAGTGCCGCCCCGCTGCAAGGGCGGCGCAGAATCAGGCTCAGGCCGCTTCGCGCAGGCCCTCCAGCGAGGTCGACTTGCCGCCCTCGGCCAGCTCGCGCTGCAGAGTGCTCTCATCGAGCTGCTTGCACCACTTGGCGACCACCAGGGTGGCCACGCCATTGCCGATCAGGTTGGTCAGGGCGCGCGCTTCGGACATAAAGCGGTCGATGCCGAGGATCAGCGCCAGGCCGGCCACCGGCAGATGGCCCACGGCGGACAGGGTCGCGGCCAGCACGATAAAGCCCGAACCGGTGACGCCGGCAGCGCCCTTGGAGGCGATCAGCAGCACGGCCAGCAGGGTCAGCTGGTGGGTGATGTCCATGGTGGTGTCGGTCGCTTGAGCGATGAACACGGCGGCCATGGTCAGGTAGATCGAAGTGCCATCGAGGTTGAACGAGTAGCCGGTGGGAATCACCAGGCCGACCACCGACTTGTTGGCACCAAGCTTCTCCATCTTGTTCAGCATGCGCGGCAGCGCGGACTCCGAAGACGAGGTGCCGAGCACGATCAGCAGCTCCTCGCGGATGTACTTGATGAACTTGAGGATGCTGAAGCCGTGGGCGCGGGCGATGCCGCCGAGGACCACGAGGATGAAGAACACGCAGGTGATGTAGAAGCACAGCATCAGCTGGCCCAGCTGTACCAGCGAACCGACACCGTACTGGCCAATGGTGAAGGCCATGGCGCCGAAAGCACCGATGGGCGCGACCTTCATGATCATGTTGATAATGCCGAACATGACCTGAGCAATGCGGTCGATGAACTCCAGCACCGGCTTGCCGTAGTCACCCATGCGCTGCAGGGCGAAGGCGAAGATCACCGAGAAGAACAGCACCTGCAGGATATCGCCACTGGCGAAGGCGCCGACAATGGTCGAGGGGATCACGTTGAGCAGGAAGGCCACGGTGCTCTGCTGCTCGCCGGCGGCGGCGAAGGCCGCGATGCCCTTGGTGTCCAGGGTGGCCGGATCGACATGCATGCCGACACCCGGCTGCACGATGTTGACCACCACCAGACCGATGACCAGGGCCAGGGTGGAGACGATCTCGAAATACAGCAGCGCGTAACCGCCGGTCTTGCCCACGGCCTTCATGTCCTGCATGCCGGCAATGCCGCTGACCACGGTGCAGAAGATGATCGGCGCGATGGCCATCTTGATCAGCTTGACGAAGCCGTCGCCGAGCGGCTTCAACGCCACGCCGGTCTCGGGGTAGAAGTGGCCGAGCAGGATGCCGATGGCGATGGCCACCAGCACCTGAACGTACAGGCTCTTGTAGAAGGGTGTGCGGGTCATGGCAGTTCCTCGCTCGCCGCCGCCCGACCGCCCTCCCTGGATGACCGTGCGACTGCTCAAAGTGCTAACCCTCCTGCTCTGGAGGGATTTGTTGTTGGGAACCCCGACTGCGGGGCTGTAGCACCTATGGCAAGCGCTGTGCCAGAGCCTTAAATGATTAAATATCCTTAAATTACAGTAACTTACGAAATCATTAAGCACTCAGCGACGATGAATTTGGCGGGTTTCCGCCAGGCACATGGCGGGATTTCGCCCGCGCGAAGGCAGCGCGGGAGGCCATCGCCAATGCACCAGCACGGATCACAATGGCGCAAGGCAAAAGTCATGCGCCTCTTTTTGGGTCCGTCATCGGCACTGATCCAAGCCCGCCAGATCGCCTGAAAGCCCCGCAACACAGGGGCCCAACCCTCTCAGAGAAAACTGGCACAGGCGCTGCATAGCCCACAGCAAGCCCACCCCACACGGGCCGTCCAGCCGATCAATGGCGATCAAGGCGATGGACACGAGGCGCCCACGTAGGCACCGCACAGAACAGGCAAAGGCGCCTGAGACCGCAAGGTTTCAGGCGCCTTTTTATTTGCCGCGGAAAAACCTGATGAGCTTTGGCCGGGAAACGCTATGAACAGCACAGACGCCTCCACTGACAAGCAACGACTGATCGTCGTCGGCAACGGCATGGTCGGCCATCACTGCGTCGAGCAACTGCTCGCGGGCGGCGCCCTGGCGCACTACCGCATCGAAGTGTTCGGTGAAGAGGCACAGCGCGCCTACGACCGCGTGCACCTGTCCGAGTACTTCGGCGGCCGCGACGCCGAGTCTCTGGCCATGAGCGCGGCCTCCCTGTATGAGGCCGAGGGCCTGACCCTGCACCTGGCTTGCCCGGTGCTGGGTATCGACCGCGAGGCGCGCGAGGTGGTCACCGCCCAAGGCCGCTTCGGCTACGACAAGCTGGTGCTGGCCACCGGCTCCTACCCGTTCGTACCACCGATCGAAGGTGCCGAGGGCGACTCGCGCCTGGTCTACCGCACCCTCGACGACCTCGACGGCATCCGCGCCGCCGCCCAGGGCAAGCGCCGTGGCGTGGTGGTCGGTGGCGGCTTGCTCGGCCTGGAAGCGGCCAACGCCCTGAAGTCGCTGGGCCTGGAAGCCCACGTGGTGGAATTCGCCCCACGGCTGATGCCGGTGCAGCTGGACGACTTCGGCGGCGCCGCGCTGAAGCAGCGCATCGAGGACCTGGGCGTCGGTGTGCACCTGTCCAAGGCCACCCAGAGCATCAGCGCCGGCAGCGAATACCGCTACCGGATGAACTTCGCCGGTGATGACTTCCTGGAAACCGACCTGATCGTGTTCTCCGCCGGCATCCGTCCGCAGGACGCCCTGGCCCGTGCCTGCGGCCTGGAGCTGGGCCCGCGCGGCGGCATCGACATCAATGATCAGTGCCTGACCAGCGACGCGCACATCTACGCCATCGGCGAGTGCGCGGCGTGGAACGGCAGCATCTTCGGCCTGGTCGCCCCCGGCTACCAGATGGCGCGTCTGGTCGCGGCCCAGCTGTGCGGCCAGGAGGGCCAGTCCTTCCTCGGCGCGGACATGTCGACCAAACTCAAGCTGCTCGGCGTCGACGTCGGCTCCATCGGCGACGCCCACGGCGCCATGCCTGGCGCCAAGAGCTACCGCTACATCGACGAGGCCAGCGCCAGCTACCGTCGCCTGGTGGTTTCCGCCGACGGCAAGCAGGTGCTCGGCGCCGTACTGGTCGGCGACAACAGCTACTACGACACCCTGCTGCAGTACGCGCAGAACGGCATCCAGCTGCCGGAAGATCCGGCCAGCCTGATCATGCCCGCCGGCGAAGGCGCCCCAGCCCTCGGCGCCGACGCCCTGCCGGACAGCGCCACCATCTGCTCCTGCCACAACGTCAGCAAGGGCGCGATCTGCGCAGCCATCGACGGCGGCTGCAGCGACATTGCCGGGATCAAGGCCTGCACCAAGGCGGCCACCGGCTGCGGCGGCTGCGCGGCGCTGCTCAAGCAGGTGGTCGAGCACGAACTCACCGCCCGTGGCGTGGAAGTCGACAAGAGCCTGTGCGAACACTTCGCCTACACCCGCCAGGAGCTCTACCACTTCGTTCGCGTGGAAGGCATCGAGAGCTTCGAGGCGCTGCTGGCCAGGCACGGCAAGGGCCATGTCGGCTGCGACATCTGCAAGCCGGCCGTGGGTTCGATCCTCGCCTCCTGCTGGAACCAGCCGATCATGAACCCGAGCCTGGTGCCGCTGCAGGACACCAACGACACCTTCATGGCCAACATGCAGAAGAACGGCACCTACTCGGTGGTGCCGCGCATCCCCGGCGGCGAGATCACCCCGGACGGGCTGATCGCCATCGGCGCGGTGGCGAAGAAATACGACCTCTACACCAAGATCACCGGCGGCCAGCGTATCGACCTGTTCGGCGCCCAGCTGCACGAGCTGCCGGACATCTGGGGTGAGCTGATCGCCGCCGGCTTCGAGACCGGCCACGCCTACGGCAAGTCCACCCGTACCGTGAAAAGCTGTGTCGGCAGCACCTGGTGCCGCTACGGCGTGCAGGACAGCGTGAAGATGGCCCTGGACATCGAGCACCGCTACAAGGGCCTGCGCGCGCCGCACAAGCTCAAGTTCGCGGTCAGCGGCTGCACCCGCGAGTGCGCCGAGGCGCAGAGCAAGGACATCGGCGTGATTGCCACCGAGAACGGCTGGAACCTCTACGTGTGCGGCAACGGCGGCATGCGCCCGCGCCACGCCGAGCTGTTCGCCACCGACCTGGATGACGCCACCCTGATCCGCTACATCGACCGCCTGCTGATGTTCTACATCCGCACCGCCGACAAGCTGCAGCGCACCTCGGTGTGGCGCGAGTCGCTGGAAGGCGGGCTGGACTACCTCAAGGCCGTGGTCATCGACGACAGCCTGAATCTCGCCGCCGAACTGGAAGCACAGATGCAACTGGTGGTCGACCGCTACGAATGTGAATGGGCCAACGCCCTGCAGGACGAGGAGAAGCTCAAGCGCTTCCGCACCTTCGTCAACGAGCACGGCGGCGACCCGGCCATCCACTTTGTCCGCGAACGCGGCCAGCGCCGCCCGGCGCGCGCCGATGAACTGCACCTGATCCCCGTCACCGAGGAGGCCGTCTGATGAACACCGCACTCAACCTCGAAGCCAGCTGGCAACCGCTGTGCAGCACCGCCGACCTGGTCGCCAACTCTGGCGTGGTCGCCCTGCTGGGAGACCAACAGGTGGCGCTGTTCTACCTGCCGGAGACCGAGCAACAGGTATTCGCCATCGGCAACTGCGACCCCAAGTCCGGAGCCAACGTCATCGGCCGTGGCATCGTCGGCCACCTGCAGGGTGAACTGGTGATTGCCTCGCCGCTGTACAAACAGCACTACCGCCTGCGCGATGGCGGCTGCCTGGAATACCCCGAGCTGAACCTGCCGGTTTGGCCGGTGCGACTCAACGGCGAGCAGGTCGAAGTCGCCCTGAGCTGAGGCGCTATCCGAGAGCCCGGCCGGGTACGGACCGGGCTTTTTTGTGCCGATCGCTATATAAAGACGAACGCAAATCTCGTCCCAGGAGCGATACATGGCACCTCACTCTCGACGCATCTGCGGCCTGCTTGCCGCACTGGCCCTTAGCGGCCAGGCCCTGGCAGGCGAGGTGCAGGTGGCCGTGGCCGCCAACTTCAGCGCGCCGATGCAGGCCATCGCCCGCGCCTTCGAGCAGAGCAGCGGGCACCGGGTCGTCGCCGCCTACGGCGCCACCGGCCAGTTCTACGCGCAGATCAACCATGGCGCGCCTTTCGAGGTGCTGCTGGCCGCCGACGACAGCACCCCGGCCAAGCTGGAAAACGAAGGCGCTGGCGTACCCGGCTCGCGCTTCACCTATGCGGTCGGCGCCCTGGCGCTGTGGTCGGCACAGCCCGGCTATGTCGATGCAGCCGGCGCCGTGCTCAAGCGCGACACGTTCCGCCACCTGGCCATCGCCAACCCGCAGACCGCACCCTATGGCCTGGCCGCCACCCAGGTGCTGGACAAGCTCGGTCTCACCGAGGCCATCGAGCCCAAGCTGGTCGAGGGACAGAACATCGCCCAGGCCTACCAGTTCGTCGCCAGCGGCAACGCCGAGCTCGGCTTCGTCGCCCTGTCGCAGGTCTACAAGGACGGGCAGATCACCCAGGGTTCGGCCTGGCGGGTGCCAACGCAGCTGCATGAGCCGATCCGCCAGGACGCCCTGCTGCTCACCAAGGGCCAGGACAATCCGGCGGCCAGGGCGCTGCTGGAGTACCTGCGCGGCGAGCAGGCGGCAACGCTGATCCGGGCTTACGGCTACCAGCGCTAGCCATCTTCTTGTAGGGTGCAGCCTGCTCACCCCGCAGGGCGCTGCGCCCATCCACCGCACACGAAGAGGACGCTGCCAGCGATGCCCCTTACCAGCGCCGATTTCGCCGCGATCTGGCTGACCCTGCAACTGGCCTCGCTGACCACCGTTCTGCTGCTGCTGATCGGCACCCCCATCGCCTGGTGGCTGGCACATACCCGTTCCTGGCTGAAGTCGCCGGTTGGCGCGCTGGTCGCCCTGCCACTGGTGCTACCGCCCACCGTGATCGGCTTTTACCTGCTGGTGGCCATGGGGCCGCAAGGTCCGGTCGGCCAGCTGACCCAGAGCCTGGGCCTGGGCACCCTGCCCTTCAGCTTTGCCGGGCTGCTGGTCGGCTCGCTGTTCTACTCGCTGCCCTTCGTCGTGCAACCCATCCAGAACGCCTTCGAGGCCATCGGTCGCCGCCCGCTGGAAGTCGCCGCCACCCTGCGCGCCAGCCCCTGGGACTGCTTCTTTAGTGTGGTGCTGCCGCTGGCCCGGCCGGGCTTTCTCACCGCCAGCGTGCTGGGCTTCGCCCATACCCTCGGCGAGTTCGGCGTGGTGCTGATGATCGGCGGCAACATCCCGGACAAGACCCGCGTGGTTTCGGTACAGATCTTCAACCACGTGGAGGCCATGGAGTACGCCAAGGCACACTGGCTGGCCGGTGGCATGCTGCTGTTCGCCTTCCTGATCCTGCTGGTGCTGCACCTCAAGGGCCGCCCGACCCTGAGGAGCGCCTGAGCCATGAGCCTGGACATCACTCTCGACCTGCCCTTCGCCGACTTCCGCCTGCAGGTCGACCTGCACCTGCCGGGGCGCGGCATCACCGCCCTGTTCGGCCCCTCCGGCTCGGGCAAGACCAGCCTGCTGCGCTGCGTGGCGGGCCTGGAGCGGGCGCCGCACGGGCAGATCACCATCAACGGCGAGTGCTGGCAGGACAGCACGCGCCGGCACTTCCTCGCCCCGCACAAACGCGCGCTGGGCTATGTGTTCCAGGAGGCCAGCCTGTTCCCGCACCTGTCGGTGCGCGGCAACCTGGACTACGGACAGAAGCGCATCGCCCCCGCTGCGCGGCGCATCGAGCTGGACCAGGCCGTGCAGCTGCTGGGCATCGGCCACCTGCTGGAGCGGCCGCCTGCCACCCTGTCCGGCGGCGAGCGCCAGCGCGTGGGCATTGCCCGGGCGCTGCTCACCAGCCCGCAACTGCTGCTGCTCGACGAGCCGCTGGCGGCCCTCGACGGCAAGCGCAAGCAGGAGATCCTGCCCTACCTGGAACGCCTGCACGACGAGCTGGACATCCCCATGCTCTATGTCAGCCATGCGGCCGATGAAGTGGCGCGCCTGGCCGATCATCTGGTGCTGCTGGACAGCGGCCGCGCCCTGGCCTGCGGGCCACTCGGCGAACTGCTGCCACGCCTCGATCTGCCGCTGGCACAGAGCGACGATGCCGGCGTGGTGCTGCAGGCCCAGGTCTGCGGCCACGATGAGCGTTACCAGCTGCTCACCCTGGCGCTGCCCGATACGCCGCTGACCCTGCGCCTGCCCCACGCGGTACTGCCGCTCAACCAGAGGCTGCGGGTCAAGGTGCAGGCGCGCGATGTCAGCCTGAGCCTGGAGCCGCCGGGCCCGAGCAGCATCATCAACCGCCTGCCGGTAAGGGTGCTGGAGCTGGCCGACGCCGGGCACGCAGCCCAGGTGCTGGTACGCCTGGACCTGGCCGGCCAGCCGCTGCTGGCGCGCATCACCCGCTATTCGTGCGACCAGCTCGGCGTGCAACCGGGGCAGATGCTGTGGGCGCAGATCAAGGCGGTGGCGCTGCTCGGCTGAGCGCACGGCTTGTCGACGACAAAGCCCAGCGCCTAACATCCGCCCAGCCTTGTCACGAGCCCGTCCATGCGCGAACGCACCATCGCCAGCCACTTCATCCGCGCCGCCCTGCGTGGCGCCGAGCGTCAGCAGCGCGACGTCAGCGGCCTGCTGCGCGCGGTCGGCATCCAGCCGGCACTGCTCGACGAACCGCGCGCGCGCCTCGACCCCGAGCAGTTCGCGCGCCTGGTGCAGGGCCTGTGGCAGCTGCTCGACGACGAATACATGGGCTTCGGCGCCATCCCCAGCCGCCGCGGCACCTTCGCCATGATGTGCCACGCCATCATCCACTGCCACAGCCTGGAAAAGGCGCTGGTGCGCGGCATGCTGTTCTACGGCCTGTTCCCCGAAGCGCCGCGCGTGGCCCTGCAGCGTGAAGGCGAGCGGGTGCGCCTGAGCCTGGACAGCTCGGCCCTGTGGGACCCCGACCATTTCCTCACCGAGAGCCTGCTGGTGATCTGGCACCGCCTCGGCAGCTGGCTGATCGGCCAGCGCATCCGCCTCGAGGAAGCCAGCTTCGCCTACCCCGAACCGGCGCACAGCGGCGAGTACGACCTGCTCTTCCCCTGCCCGCGGCGCTTCGACGCGGAGAGCACCAGCCTGCTGTTCAGCACCCGCTACCTGGGCATGCCGCTGCTGCAGGACGAACGCACGCTCAAGCAGTTCCTCGAACACTCCCCCGCCGACCTGCTGGCCCGCCCGGACGGCGGCGACAGCCTGACCAGCCGCATCCGCCGCCTGCTCGGCCGCGACTGCGCGCACTGGCCGGACCTGGAAAGCGTGGCCGAGCAACTGCATGTCAGCCCGCAGACCCTGCGCCGCCACCTGCGCGAGGAAGACACCAGCTTCCAGGAAATCAAGGACCACCTGCGCCGCGACCTGGCCATCTACCACCTGGGCCGCGACGAGCTGACCATCAACGCGCTGGCCGAGCAGCTGGGCTTCTCCGAACCCTCGGCCTTCCACCGCGCTTTCAAGAAGTGGACCGGGCTCACCCCCGGCGCCTACCGCGCGCAGGAGAGCTAGCGCAGCGACACTCAAAGCCCTCAAGGAAGAACATGAACACCACGGACCTGCTTGCCATCGCCCTGCGCCTGTTTGCGCTGTTTCTGCTGTACAGCGCCTTCGTCATGGGCATCCAGCACTACCAGTACATTCACCAGGCCGCCCATACCGGAGCCAGCAACAACATCGGCGCACTGCTGATGCTGGGCATCATCCAGGTCGGCGGCCTGCTGTTGGCCGCCACCCTCCTGCTGAAGTTCCCCCTGACCCTTGCCCGCCGCCTGGTCCCGGCACCTGCCGCCGAAGCGAACAGCGGCATCAGCGCCGCGGAGCTGCAGTCGGTGGCCTTCTGCGTGCTCGGGGTCTACCTGCTCGCGCGCGGCCTGGCGGACCTGTTGTTCAACGCCACCTGGATCCTCTACATGCTGCGCGGCACGCCGGCCGACCAGCAGAACCTGGCGGCCTACGTCATCCAGGAGCTGATCACGGTGGTCGAACTGTGTATCGGCCTGTTCCTCTGCCTGCACGCCGACGGCCTGAGCCGGCTGATCCGTCGTCTGCGCAGCGCCGGTGTGCAATGAAACGTCCGCGTCCACGCCACCTACTGCTCGCTCTCCTGCTGCTCGGGCTGCTCGCCCCGCAATGGCTGCGGGTTCCCGTGCAGGGCGCCAGCAACCGGGACTGGCATCCGCAAAGTTTCTGGTACGAACCCTGGGGGCGCTCCGGCACGCACAAGGGCATCGACATCTTCGCCCGCCAGGGCACCCCGGTGCTCGCTCCCAGCTACGGCATCGTGGTGTTTCGCGGCGAGCTCGACATGGGCGGCAAAGTGCTGCTGATGCTCGGCCCCAAATGGCGCCTGCACTACTTCGCCCACCTCGACAGCTACAGCGCCCTGCCAGGCCAACCCGTACTTCCCGGCGCCCCACTCGGCACGGTAGGCAGCACCGGCAACGCCCAGGGCAAGCCGCCCCACCTGCACTACTCGATCGTCACCCTGTTGCCCTATCCCTGGCGCTGGGACACCCGCACTCAGGGCTGGAAGAAAATGTTCTACCTCGACCCCACGCCGATGCTGAACGAAGCGGCAGTGGACAGCCGAAAAACCAACCAGTAGCGTCGCAGGGAAATGCACCACCGGTCTTGCCCGATCCGCCTGTCCTTTTACCGATCACAGAAGAGTCGCTTTTGCCGAATCACCTGTGAGGAAAAACAAGGACTTGCTGGACGACAAGGAACGTTATGGGACACATGTGGCGGAAAAGATTACGCCGTTTGTGTCGTCTACTTATAGTTAGGGCCCTACATGGCAGGATCAACACTTCCCACAGAAGAACAAAGAGTCGCTCTATGCGATTTGATGCATAACGCATTTGTCGAACTGAGATATCTTGAAGGTGATCAAGCTCATGATCTGGCTTATGCATTTCACAATCTCCCCAAAGAAATATATGGATGGGGAAGCTGGAGTAGTGAAGGGCTAATTGCCAGACTGCGGCATTACCAAACTAAGCATCAGGGGAATATTGGGTTTAACTATGTCGAAGCTGCAGAAAAAATCTTCACGCCCGGCCCCTAACCTTTCGGTCAACGTGACAGCCCAAAGCTGCGCTTTGGGTTCCCTACGCTGCTTCGCAGCTCCGGCTGCACGTTACCTCC
This sequence comes from Aquipseudomonas alcaligenes, assembly GCA_900156135.1. GTDB lineage: Bacteria > Pseudomonadota > Gammaproteobacteria > Pseudomonadales > Pseudomonadaceae > Aquipseudomonas > Aquipseudomonas alcaligenes_D. The sequence goes on from FTMP01000003.1 coordinate 243,902, forward strand.
AACGTTAGAAATCAAAGATGGACAGGCGTCAGTCCTTAAAGCGCAAGAAATGAAAGTGACAGTCAACGTAGAAGATGGTGAGTCAATTGAGGTTGCACTACGCAAGCTCAAGAAAAAGGTACAGCACGAGACAGATCGGCGCTGGTACAAGCGAAGGTTTGGCTATTACGAAAAACCATCCATATTGAAGCGCAAGGCAAAAAAGATGAAAGAGCTTTCAATACAGTCAGGTGGTGGTTTGTGGTTGAAAATTGGCCTTAAAGAGCAATTTTCTAAAAGTGGCAACTCGGCCGCCGGGCGCTAACTGTGCAATTGTTTTCTAACAATTGGTTCAAGTCGTTCGCTTCGCTCACTCGGGACCGGCTAAAGCCGGCCCCTTAACCAAACGTTAGGCATCAATTGAAGGTTCTCGTGGTGGACGAAACAGCTATCCGGACTTACGAGGCTGCATACGACATCCAGCTTCCTGCCGACTATGTCGAGTTCTTGCTTCTATCAAACGGAGCCACCTGCCGTCAGGATCGAGCAATATTGCTCAGCAATGGCGTCGAAGTGTTGTGCGATTGTCTCTTCGGCCTTGGACGCCGAGCCCCACTCTGCATCAACTTCTGGCAAGAAGAACTTTCGGGAGAGCTCCCGAAACGTTGTGTTGTCATAGGCAGCAGTCCAGGCGGTGGGCTCTTTTTACTTCTAGAACTCGAGATGTGCTGGCAAATTTGGTATTACGATCACTCCTACGCTTTCGCCTCCACCAGCGATTCCGAGAACACCTATGCGTGCAACATCGAGCTCAAAGAGTTGCTTGCTCTCGCCGTCGAGCAGTTTGATGCCTAACAACTGGCTCAAGGCGTTCGCTCCGCTCACTCGGGACGTCCAATAGCTGCGCTATTGGCCGCCCCTTAGCCAAACGTTAGGTGTCACTCATGCTTCTCTTGCGCCGGCTCATAATCTCAATGCTGCTATTGGCCTTTTTACTGGCCGCAGCATTTCCGGGCGTAATTTATGTAGTCGGCATAGCCAGAGTTGACGGCCGCCCCACACCAGCAGACCCGAACAGCTACAGCCAAGAGGCCATAAACCTAGCCTGGACTCAATGCAAGGAGGCCTTACCTGTTGCAGTTGAAGCAAACAATCCCTGGAAAGTTGCTAGTAAATTTTTGTTCGGCAATCCTATGCGTACAACACCAGGAGAACGTGCCGCATGGAAAATTGCGAGCAACTACAATGCAGCTCACCGCATGGGCAATAACACTTGGTGGCATACGTCTGGGGTAGCGCTCACCATTTGGATAACTCGCCAATGGTCAGCCCAAGAAATTGGAGCAACCCTCGTAAAAGAAAATCTGTGCAGGTGAAACCTAACTACTGGTTCAAGTCGTTCGCTTCGCTCACTCGGGACCGGCTAAAGCCGGCCCCTTAACCAAACGTTAGCGGTACTGAAATGAAAGCACGAAAGTTACTGCTAATATCTCTCCTTGGAATACTTGCAGTCGGTTTGTATTTTATATCTGTTCCATTTACTTCCAGCCTGTCTCCTAACGCTCGCGCTCACGCGTCCCTGCCGCGAGTATCAGTAGCCGAGATGCAGTTGGCATCATTTAAGTTCGTTTTAGATCCGCGTAGCACACATAACTTCCCCGTCGGCCTTTTGATAATAAGAAATGAGGCAGGATCATTCAGCGTCATGAACATTCCTTTCAACGATAATACCCCTCATGTGCCGGAACGGTGGTGGTGGAAACCGCTGTATAAATGCCCATCACTTAAGGTTGACTTCAAAAATAAAATTATTACTTGCCCCAAAGGCACTATTCCGGGCTGGCAAAACGGGAGTGAGCATGCCCCTGGTTTCGAGTGGGCATTGAACGGAACCTACCAAGGCAAAGAGTCTTGGATACCGAACCTTGAGCCTGTTCCAACTAAAATAGAAATGAATAACCTCATTATCGGCGTGCAGTAACGCTAACAAATGGTTCAAATCGTTCGCTTCGCTCACTGGGACGGGCTAAAGCCCGCCCCTTAACCAAACGTTAGGCACACTGCGTAGATATGGATATCATCTCGAAGCTAGAGAATCTCAAACAGAGTGCCCTAAAGCAGGACGCCGATGCCGTCCAAGACATTATCTTCTCGCTCAGCCCACTAATACTTAATACAAAGTTCGCAAGCGATGAAGTCATCGACTTTATATTAGAACTTCTTGAAGACCCATTCCTTTACGACAAAGACATTGCAGGGCATCTTCTAAATTTCTTCGAATTCGAGTCAAAAAATCTTAGCATCGAACAAAAGAAGAGAGCTTACGACTGGGTAGTGCGCAACAGTAAGAATTTTACTAGCATTCTTGGCGGGCAAGTCATTGCCGAACTCGAAGATCACCACTACCTTAGGATCAAGGATGCCTAACAAATGGTTCAAAGTCGCTCGCTTCGCTCACTCGGGACCGGCTAAAGCCGGCCCCTTAACCAAACGTTAGGCATCTCTACATGTATCTTCGTGAGCAAGAGTACCAATCTCTCGGCCTTGAGGTTCGCTGGCTTGATAAGGCACACGCGGAAAATGCGTACAAGTACGCTGTCCAATTCACTAGCAAAGAAAAATATGATCTCAATGAAAACGCAGTTAAAAATATTGAGCACCTAAATATAGAAAGCTACTCAGTTGCAGAGCACTGGATATCTCATCGTATAAGTTCCGCCGGCACGGTTCAGGTTGTATACAGCGACTCAGAGGTTTGTGTCATTAATGCGGCTATTTTTATCTCCAAGTGGAAAGATATTTTTTGCCCGTCAAGAGATGACGCAATAATTCTTCACAACAATTCGCATACTGTTCTTTTTTATTGCCATGAAGAAGAGCTGGAGGTCGGAGAGAGAAATGCCTAACAATGCGCTCAAAGCGCTCACTTCGTTCGCTGGGACCGGCGAAGCCGGCCCCTTAGCTTAATCGTTAGCTGCAAAGGATAGCCAGATGCTGACTCTCGACGATCTTCAACAGCGGAAGCTACTTGGTGGTTATCGTGTCCCCTGCGATGTAGTCACAATATTAAACAATGTCCTTGCTAAGCCCTATGATCGAGCAGCGTGGGATAGTTTTTGGCAGGAGCTTTACCATCAGGGGGATATTGGAGAGGCTTCATTATCCGCAATTCCTGTTCTAGCAGAAAAGTTAATTGAAATATCTTATGGTGGAGCCGACCTTTGGGCTTACGTCGGCAGCATTCAAATAGCTAAAGGCCAACGAGGTAATCCAGATATTCCGGAATGGCTATCAGAAGACTATCTATCAGCCATGAAGCAGCTAATGGATTATGCACATTTGCGTATACCTATCACCACAGACGCAGAAACATTGCGCTACATGTTTGGCTTTTTACTATGGATGAAAAATGAAAAAACTTTCGGCCAAGCCCTCATTGAGCTTACTCCAGACGTAATCGAAGAAGCTCTGGAAACTTACTGAGCCATATGCAGCTAACAACTGGCATATGGACTCTCCCCACAAGCAGTGAGGAAAGCTTTTTTCGATCCTGTCGTCAGCGCGGTTGCAATCGCATATCCGGCCTTGCATGGGCAGGTGCCCGGGCCATTCTGTAGTTCGCGCAGCGGGGGCCAAGCGTTCAAACGATCCCAAAGATCATGATTGTTATCGGCCTTGTTCCGCTGCAGGACTCGCCTGTTCCGACAGTCTCGCTTCTCACCACAACCGCAGGAAGTTCACCTCGTCTTGCTGATTACCCCCGCCGTCAGGCGGGCCTTGCACTCTGCCAGTCGCCGCTGAAACGTCGCACCTACACATCGCTCGGCTACTACAATGGTTTTGCTCGCATGCCTGCAAAACTAACATCTGTAGATTCAGCGCATGGCATTGTGGAACTCACTCTGATCGGTGCAATTGTTGGCGCATTTAGGTAGTAAACCTGGCCTGGCAAGCGATTCAAACCGTTCACGCGGGCCCGGCCAAAGCCGCCTATTTGATCGCCGTCAGAGGCTACTCATGCACATCGAGGTCAACCACTATGAAATACGATGATCAGAAAATCTCGGAAGTTGTCCTGGCACTGCTTGGAGTATTTGAATTTGAGAATGGCATGGTCTGGAAGCGTATTGATTTCGGCGTCATGAATGACCTGTTTGACAAAGGCTATATCACCAATCCCAGAAGCAGATCAGAGTCCGTGTATTTGACAGACGAAGGTTTGCAGCTAGCCAAGGAGCTCGCTAAGAAACACTTCTCCACACAGGAGTAACCTTCGCCCACGCTCACTGCTTAGGCTGGGCACCCAAAAGCTGCGCTTTGGCTCGCCCAGGTGTTTAACCGTCAGACACCAGGAGATTTCATGCGCAGTTCACTGATGTTCGCAGTGGCACTCCTGAGTGGATTGTTGAGAATCGGATCTTTCATCGTCGGGATTGCTAACTTCTCATCCTGCGCAACTGCCAGGAGCAGATCGAAGCCTCGGGCAAGCAGCTGTCCGCCGCAAGCCGGGACGCCATCCGCCAGGCCTTCAACGGTTGGAACGCCCGGTCAGCGGCTGAGGAGCTGCGCGCCGGCTCTGGCAACCGAGGTGCGAGCCTCGCCCCTGGCTGACGCGCTACAGCTCAGCCCGGCAGGCGCATCCTGAAGCAGGCACCGCCCAGGCTGGAGTCTTCCAGCTGCAGCTGGCCGTCGTAGCTGTCGAGGATGTCCACCACCACGGCGGTGCCGATGCCCTGCCCCGGGTGCTGGCTGTCCAGGCGCTCGCCGCGCTGAAGGATACGCGCACGCTGGTCGGCGGGAATGCCGGGGCCGTCGTCCTCGACCACCAGCTCGCAGCCCTCGGCGCCGATCCGCGCGCTGACGCGGATCTGCCCCAGGCACAGGCGATAGGCGTTCTCCAGCAGGTTGCCGAGCAGTTCGAACAGCGCGCCGCGCTCCATCGGTACGCGCAGCTCGGCAGGGAAATCGCGCTGCACTTGCACGCGCTTGTCGCGGTAGACCTTGTCCAGCGCGCCGCACAGGGTGTCGAGCACCTGCGCGAGCGGTTCGCGGTGGCGCACCAGGCCGCTCTTGCGCAGGCTGGCGCGCTGCAGCTGGTAGTCCACCTGCTGGCTCATGCGCTCCACCTGGGTCTGCAGCACCTGCGCCGGCTCGCGCTCGCGCAGCCCCTCGGCCACGCCCTGCAGCACCGCCAGCGGGGTTTTCAGGCTGTGTGCGAGGTCGCCGAGCGAGTCGCGGTAGCGTTCGCGCTGGCGCCGCTCGCCGTCGAGCAGGCGGTTCAGCGAGTCGGTCAGGCGCAGCAGCTCGCTGGGATGCTCGCGGCTTAGGTGGTCGCGGTTGCCACCTTCCACTTCGTCCAGCTCGCGGCTCAGCCCACGCAGGGTGCCGAAGCCCCAGGTCAGGCCCAGCCAGAGCAGGCCGAGCAGCACCAGCAACGCGCCGCCCAGCCACAGGCGCAGCTGGCGGCCGAGGCCGTCGAGCATGGCCTGGTACTCGCTGGCCGGCTGCATGGTGACGATGCTGTAGGCGGCGGTTTCACCGCGCAGCAGGTCGACCTCCAGGTCGTAGACGAAGAACTCCTCGCCGCGTGCATCGCGCTGGCGCACGAAGTCGTGGCCTTCTCCGTCGTAGCGCGGGCGGTAGTCGATCTGCTCGTCGGCCGTGGAGGGCGAGCGCCACAGCTCGCGGCCTTCGCGGTCGTAGATGAAGCCGAGCAGGCGTGATTCGAGCAGGTTGAATTCTTCATCCGGCAGGCGCGCCGGCATGCTCAGGCGACCGCCGTCGATGCGCGCAGATGAGATCAGGGTGGCGGCATCGGCCGCCAGGCGCTGCTCGATGACGTTCTCCAGGGCGTTGCGGAACGCGCCCTGAACCAGCGGCAGCAGGGCCGCCATGAACAGCACCGCCAGGGCGGCGGCACCGAGCATCAGACGCACACGCAGCGAGCGGATCATCGGCAGCGCTCGGTGAACAGGTAACCCTGGCCGCGCACGGTGTCGATCGGCTTGAGCGCGCAGGCGCCTTCCAGCTTGCGGCGCAGGCGCCCGACCAGCACCTCGATGACGTTCGGGTCACGCTCATCGTCGCCCTCGTACAGCTGTTCCATCAGACGGTCCTTGGACACCACCTGCTGCGGGTGCAGCATGAGGTATTCGAGGATGCGGTACTCGAAGGCGGTAAGCGCCAGCGGCTGCTCAGCGACCAGCGCCTGCTTGCGGTTGAGGTCGAGCTTGAGCGGGCCGGCCTCGACGCTGGACTGCACCAGGCCGACCGAGCGACGCAGCAGGGCGTGCAGGCGCGCTTCCAGCTCCTCGAACTGGAACGGCTTGACCAGGTAGTCGTCGGCACCGGCGGCCAGGCCCTCGACCTTGTCCTGCCAGTTGCCACGGGCGGTGAGGATCAGGATCGGCAGGCTGCGGCCCTGGCCGCGCAGCTGGCGGATCAGGTCCAGCCCGCTCATGCCGGGCAGGCCGAGGTCGACGATGGCGATGTCGTGGTTGAATTCCTGGGCGCGGTACAGCGCCTCCTCGGCATCGGCGACGGCATCGACCACGAATGCACGCTCACCCAGGCGGGTGTGCAGGTGGTGGCGCAGCAGCGCCTCGTCCTCGACCACAAGAATCTTCATGCTGGCTCTCCCTCACGACAGGCCGGGCTGTGCGCCCGGCCTTCTCCCTGGCAGGTCAGAACTTGTAGCTGGCGCCGAGGTACAGCTGGCCGCTGCTGTGCAGGTCCAGCGAGCCGACCTTGTCGCCGCCGTGCGGGGCCATCTCGGTGCTGGCGTTGGTGCGCAGGTAGCGGTAACCGGCTTCGATCGACGCGTTCTGATTCAGATCCTGCAGAATACCCGCCTGCAGGCCGGCCGCGTAGCCGATGTCGCTGTCGCGCTTGAAGCCGCTGGATTCCTGCTCCAGCTTGACCAGGCCGAGGGTGGCGCCACCGAACAGCTTGGTGCCGTTGTCGCCCAGCGGGACGAAGACGTCGTAGCTGCCCAGCAGGTTCTGCTGGCGGTGCTTGTAGCCCTGGTAGCTGTCGGAGACGTTCTCGTAGGTCATGTAGTAGCGGCTGTACTGGTCCACCTGGCCGGCGCGCACGCCCCAGGTACCGCTGCCGTTGATGACTTTATCCAGCTTGGGGTTGTCCAGGTTCTGGTTGAGCGCATGGGACTTCTGGATGTTGTTGTCGGTCTGGCCCCAGGTCAGGCCGACGAAGTTGTCGGCGGCGTTGGCGCCGACGGCGGCACAGGTCAGGGTGGTGGCCAGGGCGAGTTTGTTCAGAGTGGTTTTCATGATGTTTTCTCCGCGTTGGGACAGTGGCTGAACTCGGGAACCATGTTGCCAACGCGGCCCTGAACCGCCGCTGAACCCTTGCTGAACCAACGCTGAACGAAAATGCATGGCCGCGCCGGGCTTTTGCTCTAGCCTTGGCACGCCTCCCGTACAAGGACTTTCCGCCCATGTTCAAACGCAGCTTCCACTCCCTACTCGCCACCTGGCTGGCCGGCCTGATCGCCCTGCTGCCGCTGGCGCTGTCGCTGGCCCTGCTGGGCTGGCTGGTGAGCCTGCTGAACCAGTTGATCGGCCCGACCAGCTTCATCGGTAAGCTGTTCGCCGGGCTCGGCCAGCCTTTCGTCAGCAGCCCGGAGCTGGCCTGGCTACTCGGCACCCTGGCCCTGGTGGTAGCGCTCTACCCGCTCGGCCTGGCCGTGCAGCTGGGCCTCAAGGGGCCGCTGCGCCGGCTGTTCGACCGCACGCTGCGGCGCATCCCGCTGCTCGGCAACCTGTATGGCCTGGCCGACCGTTTCGTCGGCCTGCTCGACCAGAAAGACAACGCCGACCTGGCCGCCATGCGCCCGGTATGGTGCTTCTTCGGCGGCGACGGCACCGCCGTGCTGGCGCTGCTGCCCAACCCCGAGCCAATCGAGATCGACGGCCGCGCCTACCACGCCATCCTGGTGCCCACCGCGCCGGTGCCGGTGGGCGGTGGCCTGCTCTACGTGCCGGTGGAATGGGTCAAGCCGGCGGAGATGGGCATGGACAGGTTCACCAGCATCTATGTGTCGATGGGCATCACGCCGCCCGGCAACCAGCGCTAGAGAACGCCTGGCGCTATGCTGCCCGTTCCGATGACCGACCCGAGGAGACCTGCCATGCGTCACCTGCTGCTCGCCCTATTGTGCCTTGCCGGCACCGCCCAGGCGCAGATCCAGACCCGTGAAATCCCCTACACCGCCGCCGACGGCACTCGCCTGGTCGGTTACCACGCCTGGGACGACGCCATCAGCGGCCCACGTCCCGGCGTGATCGTGGTGCATGAGTGGTGGGGCCTGAACGACTACGCCAAGCGCCGCGCCCGCGACCTCGCCGCCCTCGGCTACAGCGCCCTGGCCGTGGACATGTATGGCGATGGCCGCAACACCCAGCACCCGGACGACGCCAAGGCTTTCATGAACGCCGCCCTGGCCGACCCCGCCATCCCCAAGGCACGCTTCCAGGCCGGCCTCGAACTGCTCAAGGCACAGCCGCAGACCGACCCGGCCAGGCTGGCCGCCATCGGCTATTGCTTCGGTGGCAAGGTGGTGCTGGACATGGCCCGCCAGGGCCTGCCGCTGGCAGCCGTGGTGAGCTTCCACGGCGCACTGGTCACTGCCACGCCGGCCACGCCCGGCAGCGTCAAGGCCAAGGTGCTGGTCGAGCATGGCGCCGCCGACAGCTTCATCACCCCGGAGCAGATCGCCGCGTTCAAGGCCGAGATGGACCAGGCCGGAGCCGACTACCGCTTCGTCGAGCTGCCCGGTGCCAAACACGGCTTCAGCAACCCGGATGCCGATGCGCACAAGGGCCACGGCCTGGATCTGGGCTACCAGAAGGACGCCGACGAGCGTTCCTGGGCCGACATGCAGGCGCTGTTCAAGGAGGTGTTCTAGCGCCCTGTCCCGAGAAGTATCTGTTCGATTCTGCTGGCGTCTTTTCCCGCCATTCGGCGTTGCCACTTCTCGCCATCGCCTTGCTATGGCTCGTCGCGGCGCCTTGGCTGGCAGAAAAAACGCTCACCCGTTCTTGAGCGTATTTCCGAGACAGGGCACTAGGAATCGCGGGCAAAAAAAACGGGAGTCCCTGGGGACTCCCGCACTCGTATCAGCAGAGTAAAACCGGATGGGCGATTCGCCGCTCCGGCTACAACCTCACCAGCGTCCACTTGGAACGCGTGTCTCATTCTGACCAGAAACAAGCGTTTGCTCTGTAGTGCTTCGTTGTCGCTGTGCAAAGAAATGTAAACGCCTGGCCTGCACACCCCGGCCACGGCAGAATGCCGGGCATGAGCCTGCCCATCCCGCCCTTTTGCCAACTGCTGCCCTCCTCCGCGCCGTTGCCGATGCCCGCCACCCGACTGGTGAGCGCGCGTTTCGATGCGGCCCAGCTCAGGCCCGAGGATTTCACTGATAGCGGCATCACCCCGGTGCGCGGCGTGGCCAAGCGCCAGGCCGAGTACCTGGCCGGCCGTCTGTGCGCCCGCGAGGCCCTGCAACAGCTGTGTGGCCAGGCGCTGGTGCCGGGGCGTGACGGGGAAGGCGTGCCGCTGTGGCCCGCCGGCACCGTCGGCTCCATAACCCACGGCGCCGGCCGGGCCGCCGCCATGGTCGCCCTGGCGCGCGACTGGCGCGGCCTGGGCATCGACCTGGAGAAGCACCTGAGCACCGAGCGCGCCGCCAGGCTGGCCGGCGAAATCCTCACCCCGGCCGAACTGCAACGCGCCACCGGGCTGGACCCGGAGGCCTTCGCCCGGCGGGTGACCCTGACCTTCTCGCTCAAGGAGAGCCTGTTCAAGGCGCTCTACCCGCTGGTGCTGACCCGCTTCTACTTCCACGACGCGGAACTGCTGGAGGTGCAGGGTGAACAGGCCCGCCTGCGCCTGCTGCTTGACCTGCACGCCGACTGGCCGCGAGGCAGCGAGCTGGACGGCCGCTTCGTTGAGTTCGATGGCTATCTGCTGAGCATGGTGGCGGTATAGCACCTCTCCCCTCGGGAGAGGGATTGGGGTGAAGGAAGAACCGCGAGTCGCCTGGGAAACCCTCACCCCCGCCCCTCTCCCAGAGGGAGAGGGGAAGATCGGCGCAGCCTTCAGGCCAACCGTGGCCCGGATGAAATCCGGGATGTCGGTACAGCCGAACCCCGCTCCCGGATTGCATCCGGGCTACGCCAACGCCCCCTCTCCCGTTTACGGGAGAGGGCTGGGGAGCGAGAGGAACCGCGAGTCGCCTGGACAACCCTCACCCCCACCCCTCTCCCAGAGGGAGAGGTGAAGATTGGCGCCGCCGTCAGACCAACCGTAGCCCGGATGAAATCCGGGATGGTGGTACAGCCGAACCCCGCTCCCGGATTTCATCCGGGCTAGGCCAACGCCCCCTCTCCCGTTTACGGGAGAGGGCTGGGGAGCGAGAGGAACCGCGAGTCGCCTGGACAACCCTCACCCCCACCCCTCTCCCAGAGGGAGAGGGGAAGATTGGCGCCGCCGTCAGACCAACCGTAGCCCGGATGAAATACGGGATGGCAGCACAACCGAACCCAGCTCCCGGATTTCATCCGGGCTACGCCAGCGCCCCCTCTCCCGTTTACGGGAGAGGGCTGGGGAGAGGGAAGAGCCATGAGTCGCCTGGACAACCCTCACCCCCGCGCCTCTCCCAGAGGGAGGGGGGAACATCGGCGCCGCCGTCAGACCAACCGTAGCCAGGATGCAATCCGGGATGCAGGCAATCAGATCAGGCCAGCTCCGCCCGCAGCTGCCGTGCCGCGGCCACCATGTTGACCAGCGCCGCTTCGGTCTCCGCCCAGCCACGGGTCTTCAGGCCGCAGTCCGGGTTGACCCACAGGCGCTCGGCTGGTACCCGCTGCGCCGCCTTCTTCATCAGGCGCACCATCTCGCTGCTGTCCGGTACGCGCGGCGAGTGGATGTCGTAAACACCCGGGCCGATCTCGTTGGGGTAGTCGAAGCGCTCGAAGGCCTCCAGCAACTCCATGTCCGAGCGCGAGGTCTCGATGGTGATCACATCGGCGTCCATGGCGGCGATGGACTCGATCACGTCGTTGAACTCGCTGTAGCACATGTGGGTGTGGATCTGCGTCTCATCGCGCACGCCCGAGGCACACAGGCGGAAGGCCTCGGTGGCCCAATCCAGGTAGTGCTGCCAACCAGCCCTGCGCAGCGGCAGGCCCTCGCGGAAGGCGGCCTCATCGATCTGGATGATGCGGATGCCGGCCGCCTCCAGGTCCACCACCTCGTCGCGAATGGCCAGAGCCAACTGGCGCGCCTGCTGCTCGCGCGGGATGTCGTCACGCGGGAAAGACCACATCAGCATGGTCACCGGGCCGGTCAGCATGCCCTTCATCAGCTTGTCGGTGCAGCGCTGGGCATAGCTGATCCAGTCCACCGTCATCGGCTGCGGACGGGACAGATCGCCGTAGATGATCGCCGGCTTGACGCAGCGCGAGCCGTAGCTCTGCACCCAGCCGAAGCGGGTAAAGGCATAGCCGTCCAACTGTTCGGCGAAGTATTCAACCATGTCGTTGCGCTCGGCCTCGCCATGCACCAGCACGTCCAGCCCCAGCTGTTCCTGGATGCTCACCGCATGGCGGATCTCGCTGTGCATGGCCTCGGTGTACTCGGCGGCGGACAACTTGCCGGACTTGAATGCCTGGCGCGCCAAGCGGATGGCCGGTGTCTGCGGGAACGAGCCGATGGTGGTGGTGGGGAACGCCGGCAGTTGGAGACGCGCGCGTTGCCGCTCGATGCGGGTGGCGAAGGGCGACTGGCGCTGGCTGTCGGCAGCGCTGATCGCCGCCAGGCGCGCCTGCACGGCCGGCTTGTGGATGCGCGGTGAAGCGGCGCGGCTGGCCTGGACGGCTCGGCTCTGCGCCAGAGCCTGTTCCACCTGCGGGGCATCCGCCTGGTTCAGCGCGCGAGCCAGCAGGGCGACTTCCGCGCACTTCTGCACGGCGAAGGCCAGCCAGCTTTTCAGCTCGGCATCCAGCTTGTCCTCTCGCGCCAGATCCACCGGGCTGTGCAGCAGCGAGCAGCTCGGCGCCACCCACAGGCGCGAGCCCAGCCGCTCCTGCGCCTCACGCAGCACGGCCAGGGCCTGGTCCAGGTCGGTACGCCAGACATTGCGCCCGTTGACCACGCCGAGCGACAGCACTTTGTAGGCCGGCAGGCGGTCAAGGATGGCAGGGAACTGCTCCGGCGCGCGCACCAGATCGATGTGCAGACCATCCACCGGCAGGCCGGCGGCCAGGCCGAGGTTGTCCTCCAGGCCGGCGAAGTAGGTGGCGATCAGCTTGCGGACGGGCTCGCGCTGCAACAGGTTGTAGGCGCGTTCGAAGGCATTCTTCCAGGCCTGCGGCAGGTCGAGGGCGAGGATAGGTTCGTCGATTTGTACCCAGTCGATACCCTGGGCGGCCAGGCGCTGGAGGATCTCGCCATAGACCGGCAGCAGGCGTTCGAGCAGGTCGAGCTTGTCGAACGCCTGGCCCTTGCACTTGCCCAGCCACAAGTAGGTCAGCGGGCCGATCAGCACCGGCTTCAGCGCATGCCCCAGCGCCTTGCCCTCCTCCACTTCCTCGAACAGCTGTTCCCAGCTCAGGGCGAACTGCTGGTCGGCCGTGAACTCAGGGACCAGATAGTGGTAGTTGGTATCGAACCACTTGGTCAGCTCCTGCGCATGCGCGCCGCCGCAGCAGCTATTGTGCGTCACGCCACGGGCCATGCCGAACAGGGTGTCGAGGGTCGGCTGGCCGCCATGGAGATGAAAGCGCTCGGGAATCACGCCGAACATCAGCGAGTGGCCCAGCACCTGGTCGTACCAGGCGAAATCACCGACCGGCAGCAGCTCGATGCCGGCGTCCTTCTGCAGCTGCCAGTGCTCGGCGCGCAGGCGGGCGCCCACCTCACGCAGGTCGGCCTCGGCCAGTTCGCCTTTCCAGTAGGCTTCCAGCGCCTTCTTCAATTCGCGGTCGCGGCCAATGCGCGGGAAACCGAGGTTGTGGGCCAATGCCATGGGTGTCTCTCCTTGTCTGTGGATGGCGACATTCTCGGCAGCCAGGCAAAGTGAGACAAACTCAATAAATTCTTGATTAACTTAAATTTTACTCATAGAAAAGAGGCGCCTACTGGCGCCCCTCCACGCATCAGGTCCCTGACTTGAACCGGCTGAACGCCCGCGTCAGCGCCCGGTTGAACGCCTTGGTGTTGTCATTCTTGGTGTAGAGCGTGGCGCGTACCTCGGCCGGCGGATAGGTGCCGGGGTCAGCCAGAATGGTCGGATCGACCGTCTTGTCCGCCGCTGGTACCGCGTTGGCATAGAACACCGTGTTGGTGATGGCGCCGATCACCTCGGGGGTCATCAGGTGATCCATCAGCGCCAGCGCCGCCTCGGGATGCGGCGCATCCTTGGGAATGACCATGGCATCGAACCAGATCAGTGCCCCTTCGCGCGGGATGCTGTAGCTCAGCGAATAGGGCTTGCCGACCTGCTGGGCCTGGGCGGCGGCAATGCCGACGTTGCCGTTCCAGGACATCGCCAGGCAGGTGTCGCCATTGGCCAGATCGGCGATGTTGCGGTCGTTGTCGAAGTAGCGGATATGCGGCCGCACCTGGGCCAGGTGCGCCTCGACCTTTTTCAGGTCATCCAGGTTCTGCTTATTGATGTCCAGCCCCAGGTAGCGGAAGGCGGCGGCAAACACCTCGTTGGGATCGTTGAGGTAGCTCACCCCGCAGTCGGCAAACTTCGCCACCACCTGTGGGTCGAGCAGCATGGCCCAACTGTCCACCGGTGCCTCGGGCATGCGCTTGGCGATGGCCTCCTGCTGATAGCCGAAGCCGGTGGTGCCCCACAGGTAGATGCCGGCATAGCGGTTGCCCGGGTCGAAGGCGGCCATGTGCTGGGCAAACTCCGGCCCGATGCCGGCGAAGTGCGGCAACGCGGTCTTGTCCAGCGGCTGCAGCGCACCGCTCTGAATGGCCCGTTGCAGGTGCTGGCCGGCAGTCAGCACCAGATCGTAGCCGCTGTGGCCGGTGAGCAGCTTGGTTTCCACCGTTTCCAGCGAGTCGAAGTGATCGACCACCACCTTGATGCCGGTCTTCTGCTCGAAGGACGACAAGGTGTCCGGCGCCAGATACTCGTTCCAGATGTAGAGGTTGACCTGTTTGGCGGGCTCCGCCGCCTGCGCACTCGAGCAGACGGACAGCACCAGGGCCAACCATGAGGCGGGCAGTTTCATGACGGCCTCCTAGCGCTTGGGCGCGGCGTATTGCGGTGAGGTGATGCAGGCGACGTTACCGCCACCGAGCAGAATCTCGCGCGAATTCTGAATGCCGAGAATGCGGTGCTGGGGGAACAGCTCGGCCAGGGTCGCCTGGGCGATGCGGTCATTCGGGTCGTTGAACAGCGGCACGACGATGGCCGAATTGCCGGCGTAGTAGTTGATGTAGGACGCGCAGATCTGCGTACCGGCCTGACGGGTGTGGGTGGCGTCATCATGATCCAGGCCCTCGGCCTCTTCCGCCGTCCACTCCAGCACGCGCGGCTGCGGCAGCTTGTGAATCTCCAGCTCGCGGCCCTGAGCATCGCGGGTGCTGCGCAGGATGTCGTAGGCCTCCTGGTAGATTTCCCACTGCGGGTCGCTGCGGTCGTCGGTCCACTGCATCACCACCACGCCGGGGCGGACGAAGCAGGCCAGGTCGTCGATATGGCCGTCGGTTTCATCGAACTTGCAGCCGCGCGGCAGCCAGATCACCTGTTCGGCACCGAGGTAATCCTGCAGGCGGCGGGTCATCTCGTCCTTGCCCAGGTGGGCGTTGCGGTTGCGGTTGAGCAGGCACTGCTCGGTGGTCAGCAGGGTGCGCTGGCCGTCGCTCTGGATGCCGCCCATTTCGGCGATGAAGGGGGTGCGGTAGCGGTCGAAGCCTTCGATCTCGAGGATCTTCTGGGCGATCTGGTCATCCTTGTCCCAGGGATAGTAGAGGCCGCCGTCCAGACCGCCGTAGGCGTTGAACTCGAAGTCCACGCCGCGCACCTCGCCGGTCGCGTCATTGAGCAGAAAGGCCGGGCCGCTGTCGCGGAACCAGGTGTCGTTGCAGGTCATCTCCACCACCCGCACATGGGCCGGCAACTGGCGGCGGGCGTTGGCGTATTGGGCGGCCGAGGCGCAGACGGTGACCGGCTCGCTGCTGGCAATGGCGGTGACGATCTCGACCCAGACCTTCTGCGCCGGCTTGCCGCCATTGCGCCACACGTCCGGGCGCTCCGGCCAGCCGAGCCAGCAGCGGGATTTGGGTTCGAATTCGCCGGGCAGGCGGAAGCCGTCGGCTTTGGGCAGGGAGGTCAGGGTACGGGCCATTGCTGGAGACTCATCGGTGGCGGTTGGATGAGCCGACAGTACCCGTGCCAGAGCGTCCGCGACCAATGACCATTATCGCGGAACCGTTGAATTCAATTCACAGATCAGCCAACTGATCAATGAACCATTCAATGAACTGCGCCACCGCCGGCTTGTCCAGCCGCAGGCGTTCGCAGACCAGCGCGTACTGCCCGAGCGAGGCCACCTGGGCCGCAAACGGACGCACCAGACGGCCGCTGGCCAGGTCCTCGGCGCTGGTCAGGTTGTCGCCGATGGCAACGCCCTGCCCGCGCGCGGCGGCCTCCATGGTCAGCCCGGCATGGCCTAGGTAGAGGTGGCGCGCCGGCTGGATATCACCGGCGTGAGTGGTCAGCCAGGCGGTCCAGGTCTTGCCGTCCTGGTCGTCGTGAAGCAGGCAATGGCGGGCCAGATCGCGCGGGTGCTTGAGCGGCTGCTGGTTGAACAGCCCCGGGCTGCACACCGGGAAGAACTGCAGGGTCGGCAGCGGCCGCACGAAGTAGGCGCTGGCGTCCTCGGGGCCGGTGCCGTAGGTGATCGCCAGGTCGATCTCGCCCCCCGGCAGCGCCGCTTCCAGCGGCTGCTCGTGCAAGTGCAGGGTGATCTGCGGGTGACGCTCGGTGAAGTCGGCCAGCCGGCCGATCAGCCATTTCTGCGCCAGCTCCACCGTCACCGCGATACGCAGCTGCGCCTGGGAACCGGGGTCGCGCAGCTCGTCGCAGGCCTCACCGATCAGCTCGAAGGCCTGCTGCAAACTGCGCAGCAGACGTCGCGCGGCCGGTGTCGGGCGCACCTGCCGCCCCTCCCGCTCGAACAGCGGCGTACCGAGCTGCTCCTCAAGCTGGCGGATCTGGTGGCTGACCGCACTGTCGGTGACACACAGTTCGGCCGCCGCACGGCCGAAATGGGCGTGGCGGGCGGCGGCCTCGAAGGTGCGCAGGGCGGTAAGCGAAGGCAGGCGGCGCATGGACGACTCCGGAAACGGGCAGGAACGCATGCTGGCCCAGCGCATGGCAGCAGACAAGCGCTCGACAGGTCATCCATCTTGAACGAAACTCACCTTAACAGCGGGTAGTCATAAGTTTTCCTCACCGAGGCCCAGCATGCTCGAACTGCGTCACCTGAAAACTCTGCACGCCTTGCGCGAAACCGACAGCCTGGTGGAGGCCGCCGAGCGCCTGCACCTGACCCAGTCAGCGCTGTCCCACCAGTTCAAGGAGCTGGAGGAGCGCCTGGGCATGCAACTGTTCGTGCGCAAGACCAAGCCAGTGCGCTTCACCAGCGCCGGGCTGCGCCTGCTGCAGCTGGCCGACAGCCTGCTGCCACAACTGCGCGCCGCCGAACGCGACCTGGCGCGCCTGGCCGGAGGGACCGCGGGAAGGCTGCATATGGCCATCGAGTGCCACAGCTGCTTCCAGTGGCTGATGCCGACCATCGACCAGTTCCGCGACGCCTGGCCTGAAGTGGAGCTGGACCTGGCCTCGGGCTTCTCCTTCGCCCCGCTACCGGCGCTGTCGCGGGGCGACCTGGACCTGGTGGTGACTTCCGACCCGGTGGAAATGAGCGGCATCACCTATGTGCCGCTGTTCACCTACGAGGCGCTGCTGGCGGTGGCCAACCAGCACGCCCTGGCCAGCCGCCCCTACGTGCAGCCCGAGGACCTGGAGCGCGAGACGCTGATCACCTACCCGGTCGACCGCGACCGACTGGACATCTTCACCCGCTTCCTCGAGCCGGCCGATGTCGAGCCGGCGCAGGTGCGCACCTCGGAACTGACGGTGATGATGATGCAGTTGGTGGCCAGCGGCCGCGGCGTTTGCTGCCTGCCCAACTGGGCGCTGCACGAGTACAGCTCGCGTGGCTATGTGACTGCCAAGCGCCTGGGCGACAAGGGCCTGTACTGCACCCTGTTCGCCGCGATCCGCGCCGACATGCTCGACGCGCCCTTCATGCGTGACTTCCTGCTCACCGCCAAGGACACCTCGTTCGCCACCCTCGAAGGCGTCAGTGCGGCACGCGGCTGACGACCGAACCCGATCGCCGGCCGGTACGCACTAAACATGCAGGTAGAGCAGGTTTTTCCAGCAGCCAGGCCAGTCGATGATGGGCGTTCCATGGCACGGGAGTGCGCTCCCCTTGGGTGATCCAGGGCCTGTTTTATCGCCGAAACAACCACTCCGCAAACGCATCTGGAGCCGGTTGTTCCGCCCCCTGATCGCGACCAGCATCGCCGCTTACCGCGAGCTGAGCACCCGCCGCACAGGCACACCTGCGCTGGGCACAACGGGTTGAGCTCCGGTACAGGCAGAAATTGCAGACACAAAAAAGCCGATGCACAGGCATCGGCTTTCGGGAAGAGCGCAGAGGCTTACTCGGCCTTGGCCTTCTCAGCGGCGTCCTTGATCAGGGTCTGCAGCTCACCCTTCTCGAACATCTCAGTCATGATGTCGCTGCCGCCGACCAGCTCACCGGCCACCCACAGCTGGGGGAAGGTCGGCCAGTTGGCGTACTTGGGCAGGTTGGCGCGGATTTCCGGGTTCTGCAGGATGTCCACGTAGGCGAACTTCTCGCCGCAGGCCATCACCACCTGCGCGGCGCGGGCGGAGAAACCACACTGCGGCGCGTTCGGCGAGCCTTTCATGTACAGCAGGATGGTGTTGCTGGAGATCTGCTCTTTGATGGTATCGATAATATCCACGACTCACCTCGTCTGAACTTTCCCGGACCTGTGCCGGGCGCGGTGGCGCGATTGTACACGAAAGACCCAGCGGCGGGCTCGGGCTTGAGCACACCTCACTCAAGCCCGGGCAGCCACCGTGTCACGCCGCCTCGACGCTCACCGGCACGCCATTGAGCGCTGCGTTGCCGGACACCGCGTCGAGCTGGCGCTCGTCGGTCAGGTCGTTGGCACTGGCGCCAGGCTGGGCGCTGGCAATTGCCATCTGCACGCCGGGCCGGGTATGGCCCCAGCCGTGCGGCAGGCTGACCACGCCGGGCATCATCTCGTCGCTGGCCAGCGCCTCCACCTCAATCACCCCGACCCGCGACTGCACGCGTACGCGCTGGCCGTCACTCAAGCCTCTTCCGGCCATATCGTCGGGATGCATCAGCAGCTGGTGGCGCGGCTTGCCCTTCACCAGGCGCTGGTAGTTGTGCATCCAGGAGTTGTTGCTGCGCACATGGCGACGGCCGATCAGCAGCAGTTCGCCGGCCGCCGGTTGCGTCTCGGCGGCGAAGCGCGCGAGGTCCGCCACCAACAACTCCGGCGCTGCCTCGATAGCCTTCGATTCGGTCTTCAGCCGCGCCGCCAGGTTTGGCTTGAGCGGGCCCAGGTCGATGCCGTGCGGTGCGTCGCGCAGTGCCGTCAGGCTCAGTTTGAGCTCTGACTTATCTCCATAGGGACCGAAGCGCAGGCCCATGTCGATCATCTGCTGCGGCGGCATCGTCGGCTTCAGCTCGGTGCCCTGCCTGGCGGCGAAGGCCTGGGCCAGACCGACAAAGATCTCCCAGTCGTCCAGCGCACCCTCAGGCTTGGCCAGCACCGGCTCGTTGAAGCGGGTGACGTTGCGCACGGCGAACATGTTGAAGGTGGTGTCGTAATGATCGTGCTCCAGCGGCGCAGTGGGCGGCAGGATCAGGTCGGCGTGGCGGGTGGTCTCGTTGATGTAGAGGTCCACCGACACCATGAAGTCGAGCCCCTCCAGCGCCTGCTCCAGCTGACGGCCGTTGGGCGTGGACAGCACCGGGTTGCCGGCCACCGTGATCAGCGCGCGGATCTGCCCCTCGCCGGGGGTGAGCATCTCCTCGGCCAGCGCCGCCACCGGCAGCTCGCCACCGTATTCCGGCAGGCCGGAGACGCGGCTCTGCCAGACGTTGAAGTGGCCGCCCGAGGTGCTCGCCACCAGATCCAGGGCCGGGCTGGTGCAAAGCGCGCCGCCGACGCTGTCGAGATTGCCGGTGACCAGGTTGATCAGCTGGATCAGCCAGTGACACAGGCTGCCATAGGCCTGGGTGGAGACGCCCATGCGCCCATAGCACACCGCCGACTCGGCCGCGGCGAAGTCGCGAGCCAGCTGGCGGATGGCCTGCGCCGGCACGCCGCAGCGCGCGCTCATGGCCTCGGCGCTGAACGGCGCGATGGCGTCACGCACCTGCTCCAGGCCGCTGACCGGCAGGTGGCTTTCGCGGGTCAGGCCTTCCTCGAACAGGGTATTGAGCAAACCGAGCAGCAGCGCCGCGTCGTTGCCCGGGCGCACGAAGAGATGCTGGTCGGCCATCGCCGCCGTCTCGCTGCGCCGCGGGTCGACCACCACCAGCTTGCCGCCACGGGCCTTGAGCGCCTTGAGGCGCTTCTCCACGTCCGGCACGGTCATGATGCTGCCGTTGGAGGCCAGCGGGTTGCCGCCGAGGATCAGCATGAAGCGGGTGTGGTCGATGTCCGGGATCGGCAGCAGCAGGCCGTGGCCATACATCAGATAGCTGGTCAGGTGGTGCGGCAGCTGGTCCACCGAGGTGGCGGAGAAGCGGTTGCGCGTCTTCAGCAGGCCGAGGAAGTAGTTGCTGTGGGTCATCAGCCCGTAGTTGTGCACGCTGGGGTTGCCCTGGTACACGGCCACGGCGTTCTTGCCGTGCTCGGCCTGGATCGCCGACAGGCGCTCGGCGACCAGCGCGAAGGCCGCGTCCCAGGCGATCGGCTGCCACTGCCCGGCGACCTTGCGCAGTGGCTGCCGCACGCGATCGGGGTCGTTCTGGATGTCCTGCAGAGCCACCGCTTTCGGGCAGATATGACCACGACTGAAGCTGTCCTGCGCATCGCCCTTGATCGACAGGATATGGCGACCGTCGTCGCGGTCCTCGGTTTCGATGGTCAGGCCGCAGATGGCCTCACACAGGTGACAGGCACGGTGATGGAGGGTCTTGGTCATGGCCTAGCCTCATTGTTCTGTTCGAGACGACCGGTCGGGTCGTGAAAACAGGACTATGGCGGCTGCATGCGGGGTTGGCCAGCGGCCTTTACCGCATGAATCGGCGGCTATCAGAGCGGCCGATTTACCAGCTAGCCACCCGTCTGAGGCGCCAGCCTTCTCTCAAAAGCGGCAGCAACCTTCTGGCCATATTTGATTCCTGGCCTCTCTACTCCATGGTGAATAAGCACGGAAAGAAAAATAGTTGCCGACAGATAAAGAAGAAACACGACAACATTGAAACCACTTGCCATATCAGTCGCGACAGCACAGAGCTCCAAGAAGAAGGGATGAACCAAATACAGCGAGTAACTTATAGCACCCAAATACACCAACACCCTACTTTGAATTTTAAATATACCACTAAAGAGCAGGAAGAATAGCACCCCCAACCAATAGCTCCCCGTATAATTGTATGCACTCTGACCTTGGCCGCGATCCACATCATACGCCCACAGCGCAATAAGCGGAATTATCGAAGCAAAACATACGATCCAAACAAACGAATACAGCCTTGCACTTCTAACGCCTCCCAGAATAGCATCCCGCCACACACTCCCAAAAAACATCAGAGATAGCGCACAAAATATTCCCACCCTAAGATTCATCCCCTTAAAGTAGATCAAGGCCGCACCTGTTAAGGCAGCACCGAGAAATGTCATAGCCAAGACAAAGCGAATCCCTGTGTGCTTCAACAGCCCGAACAGCGCTAGAAATGCACAGCAGCCATAGAAAACCAGTTCTATTAAAAGCGTCCAATAAACACCAAACATATCTTGAAAACCCATACCCAACTGCAGCATGGTCAAATTCGCCATCACCAACTTAGGCTCAAGCGGTGCCTTTTGGAAATAAACTATTGCTATAGCCGCCAAGCCCACAGACACCCAATATGCCGGATAGAGCCTAAAGAATCGGGATATCGAGAACCGAACCACAGCAGCCGGCCCCTCCTTTAAGCTATAAGGAATTACAAAGCCACTCAAAATAAAAAACACCACAACACCAAATTGACCTGGAGTGAAATATCGAAAAACCAGGAGATCATGTAGCGGGGTACGCTCTACGAAATGGGAAAAAACCACCATCAGCGCCGCAATAGCACGGAGAGAATCTAAATAATAGAGGCGCTCTTTAAAAGCAATAACACGCATAGATCAGCCATAATCTTGGGAAAAATCGGAATGCTAATTGGCCCGCCCAGCGCTGTCTACGGTAATGATCCTCCACCTAATAGCCGCCATGTTCTGCACTCGCCTTTCGAGCCTGACTTTCAGTCAGTGAGGAATCGATATATCTAGATGCTTACCCCTCAGGCACGCCCACTTTCGAGCCAGGTTGGCACGCCGCGACATTTCCTTATAAGATCGCGCCTCCCCCATTTGTCGCCCCCAAGCGGCTCCAGCCGCCGTGTGGGCTGCTTTTTCCCGGAAAAAACGGGCCGCGACAGCTGTCGAATTAAGGTAGTGAAGAAGATGAGCGCCAGGCACTTTCTCTCGTTGATGGATTACAGCCCCCAGGAACTGGGCGGGCTGATCCGTCGAGCCATCGAGCTGAAGGACCTGCGCAAGCGAAGCATCGCCCATGAGCCGCTGCAGGGCCGGGTGCTGGGGATGATCTTCGAGAAGGCCTCCACCCGTACCCGCCTGTCCTTCGAGGCCGGCATGATCCAGCTCGGCGGCCAGGCCATCTTCCTCTCCCCGCGTGATACCCAGCTGGGCCGCGGCGAGCCGATCGGCGACACCGCCATCGTCATGTCGAGCATGCTCGACGCGGTGATGATCCGTACCTTCGCCCACAGCAACCTCACCGAGTTCGCTGCGCACAGCACGGTACCGGTGATCAACGGTCTGTCCGACGACCTGCACCCCTGCCAGCTGCTGGCCGACATGCAGACCTTCCAGGAAGCGCGTGGCAGCATTGCCGGCAAGACCGTGGCCTGGATCGGCGACGGCAACAACATGTGCAACAGCTACCTGGAAGCGGCCGTGCAGTTCGACTTCCAGCTGCGCATCGCCTGCCCCGAGGGCTACGAGCCGAAGGCCGAGTTCCTCGCCCTGGCCGGCGACCGTGCGCGCATCGTTCGCGACCCGCGTGAAGCGGTGGCCGGTGCCCATCTGGTCAGCACCGACGTGTGGACCTCGATGGGCCAGGAAGAGGAAAGTGCCAAGCGCCTCAAGCTGTTCGCCCCCTACCAGGTCAACCGCGCACTGCTGGATGCAGCTGACCCGCAAGTGATCTTCCTGCACTGCCTGCCCGCCCACCGCGGCGAGGAGATCAGCAGCGACCTGCTGGACGACCCGCGTTCCCTGGCCTGGCAGCAGGCGGAGAACCGCCTGCACGCACAGAAGGCGCTGCTGGAGCTGCTGGTGGCTCCGGGTCTGCAGCGCGCATGAGCCAGCTGCTGCTGTCCCTGCGCGGCCTGGCCTGCGGCTATCAGGGGCACCGCATCGTGCAGTCGCTCGAACTGCACCTGAATGCCGGCGACATCGGTTGCCTGCTCGGCCCCTCCGGTTGCGGCAAGACCACCACCCTGCGCGCCATCGCCGGTTTCGAGTCGGTACAGGAAGGTGAAATCGAGCTGGGTGGTGCGGTGATTTCTCGCCCCGGTTTCACCCTGGCGCCAGAGAAGCGCCGCATTGGCATGGTGTTTCAGGACTACGCCCTGTTCCCCCACCTCTCGGTGGCGGACAACGTGGCCTTCGGCATCCGCAAGCATCCCGAGTGCGCGCGTATCACCGCCGAACTGCTGGAGCTGGTCAAGCTCGGCCCACTGGGAAAACGCTTTCCCCATGAGCTGTCCGGTGGCCAGCAGCAGCGCGTGGCATTGGCCCGCGCGCTGGCCCCCGAACCGCAGTTGCTGCTGCTCGACGAACCCTTCTCCAACCTCGACGGCGAGCTGCGCCGACGCCTCAGCCACGAAGTCCGCGATATCCTCAAGGCCCGTGGCACCAGCGCCATTCTGGTCACCCACGATCAGGAAGAGGCGTTCGCCGTCAGCGACCAGGTGGGTGTATTCAACCAGGGCCGCCTGGAGCAGTGGGACACCCCCTTCAACCTCTATCACGAGCCGGCCTCGCCCTTCGTCGCCAGCTTCGTCGGCCAGGGCTATTTCATCCGCGGCCAGCTGCTGAGCCCGGATACGGTGCAGACCGAGCTGGGCATCATCCACGGCAACCGCGCCTATACCATGGCGCCGGGCAGTTCGGTGGACGTGCTGCTGCGCCCGGACGATATCGTCTCCGACGCGAACAGCACGCTGCAGGCAAGAATTGTCGGCAAGACCTTCCTCGGCGCCGCCACCCTGTACCGCCTGCAGCTGCCCACCGGCAGCCAGCTGGAAGCGATCTTCCCCAGCCATGCCGACCACCAGCCCGGTCAGCAGGTGGGAATTCGCGTCGCCGCCGACCACCTGGTGGTATTCCCCGCCCCCGGCAGCGTGGCCGCGCAAGTCAACCTGCCGGAGTCCGGCGTGCGCCGCTACAGCAGTAGCTGATCCCGCGCTCGCCGTCCGGGCGGCTCAGACCGTAGGGCGGGTGAAACCTGCGCAGCCATCCCACTGCGCCCGCCCTACAGAGGCCCACACGGCCGGCATCAGCTCCTACAGAAACAGTTTGCCGCTGGCCACCAGCACGGCCTGACCGGCAATCTTCACCCGCTCACCCTGCAGCCGGCAGTGCAACTCACCGCCGCGCGCCGAACACTGGTAGGCGCTCAGCTCAGCCTTGCCGAGACGTTCTGCCCAGTAAGGCGCCAGGATGCAGTGGGTCGAACCGGTGACCGGGTCCTCGTCGATGCCGATGCCCGGCGCGAAGTAGCGCGAGACGAAGTCATGCTCGCGCCCCACCGCCGTGACAATCACGCCAAGGCCCGGCAGCTTCGCCAGCGCCGCCAGATCCGGCTGGCAGTCGCGCACCGCCTGTTCCGACTCCAGCACCGCCAGCAGCTCCTTGCCGACCTGCACGGCCTGTACCGGCTGACCGAGGATGACGCCGACCTCGGCGGCCATGTCGGCCGGCTGCAGCCACATGGCCGGGAAATCCAGCACCAGACGACCCGCCTCACGCCCTACCGACAGGTCACCGGACAGGCAGCTGAACTCCAGGCGCTCGGCGGTCTCGCCATACAGTTCGAACAGCGCGTGGGCGGTGGCCAGAGTAGCGTGACCGCACAGCGGAACCTCACAGGACGGGGTGAACCAGCGGATGCGCCAGCCCGAGCCCTCGCGCACGGTGAAGGCCGTTTCGGCCTGGTTGTGCTCGGCGGCGATGTGCTGCATCAGCTCGTCTTCCAGCCAGGCATCGAGCCGATAGACCACGGCCGGGTTGCCGCGAAACGGCCGATCGGTGAAGGCATCGATCTGATGAAATTCGAGTTGCATGCTGCGCTCCCTGACAGTCGATGGTGGCCCGCCAGCATGCCGCAGGGCGTGGCCGCCAGCCCGGTACAGTCGCGCCCGATTGCGCCGCTACAGCTGCACTGTCCGGAGGCAACGCGAACGAGCGCGGTGCAGGCGGTTAATCGCGAACGGTTCTAGAACTTCATTAAATCATCACAAATCAGTCACTTGGCGATCCTGGCACGCCGCCTGCTTTGGCCGCCTCCGGTCAGCACAACGGCGTGTCTGCCACTCAACCGACAACGACGTCACAGCAGCCCTTCCCGATCCGGGAGCGCGGCGCTGTGGCGTTTTTTTTTGCGTTATTTGGCCAACAGGAAAGACCACCTATGTGCATGAAACCGACCCTACTGTCGCTCGCCATCGCCTCCGCCACCCTCGCCCAGGGCGCCTTCGCCGCCGAGGAACTGAGCAACCTGTTTACCCAGGGCAAGCCGATTCTCGACGCCCGCTACCGCTTCGAGAACGTCGACCAGAACAACGACCTGCGCGACGCCAACGCCCAGACCCTGCGCACCCGCGCCGGCTTCCAGAGCGGCCAGTGGTACGGCCTGTCCGGGCTGCTCGAAGTGGATAACGTCAGCCGCATCGGCGACGACGCCTACAACAGCACCCGCAACGGCCAGAAGGAATACGCGGTGGTCGCCGACCCCGACGGCACCGAGGTCAACCAGGCCCTGCTGCGCTACGACCACAAGCTCGGCAGCGCCGTGCTCGGCCGCCAGCACATCAACCTGGACAACCAGCGCTTCATCGGCAGCGTGGCCTGGCGGCAGAACGAGCAGACCTTCGACGGCGCCCTCACCCAGCTCAAGCCGCTCGACAGCCTGACCCTGAGCTACGCCTACCTTGACCAGGTCAACACCCTGTTCGGGCCGGACAACGGCCGCTACGACAATGTCACCAACCCGGCCAACATCGATGGCCACAGCCACCTGATCAACGCCCAGTACGTGTTCATGCCGCAGCTGACCGCCACCGCCTACAGCTACCTGCTGGACCTGGACAACATCGCCGTGGCCCCTACTGCTGCCGAGGGCACCCTCTCCAGCCAGACCAGCGGCCTGCGCCTGAGCGGGGTCGTCGCCGGAGTCAGCTACGCCCTCGAATACGCCCAGCAGAAGGACTACGGCGACAACCCGCTGGAGCTGGACAGCGAGTACTACCTCGCCGAGCTGGGTTACACCCTCAAAGGCGTGCAGCTGAAGGTCGGCTACGAGGTGCTCGGCGGTGACAACGGCAACGGCAACCGCGCCTTCCAGACCCCGCTGGCGACCAAACATGCCTTCCAGGGCTGGGCCGACCAGTTCCTCACCACCCCGGCAGACGGTATCGAGGACGCCTATGTCGGCGTCACCGCGCCGCTGCTGGGCGGCACCCTGCAGGCCTGGTACCACGACTTCTCCACCGAGCAGGGCAGCGACGACTACGGCAACGAAATCGACCTGTCCTACGCCCACCCGATTCCCGGGGTGAAGGGGCTGGTCGGTCTGGTCAAGTACGCCACCTACGACTCCGACGACAAGGCGCGCACCGTCGATACCGACAAGGTCTGGCTGCAGCTGCAGTACACCTACTGACCCCAGGTGAACCGGTCGGGCGGCTTGGCCGCCCGGCATTTCTCGTCTGCGGCACATGGCCCGACCCTGTGCCTCTGGAGGTTTTCATGATGAGTCGTGTTGTTCTGCTGCTCGGCCTGACCTGGACGCTGCTCTGCCCACCGGTGTTGGCGACTATCGATGATGCCGAGGCGATGAACCTATGCGGCATGCAGCGCATGTTCAGCCAGTGCATCGCCAAACTCTGCCTGGCACTCAGCTGACGGCTGCCGGTCGACGGCCTGGAGCAGTAGCTGCAGCAGGCCACCAGCGAGTTCAAAGCGGCACAGCAGGAGTTGCTGGCCCCGAGCAGGACAAGCCGCAGCGCTGCAGAAAGTCGAGGCCTAGTGGCGCTTCGCCCGCGCCGGTTTTCAGCTTTCTGCCGACGCGCGCTACGTGCCGACGGTGATTACCACCACCGAGACCCTGCTACGGCAGATGAACGAGCTGACCTGCGCCTACGCAGCGCTGATGCAGGTGAAATCCTGATGCCTAGCGCTCGCTGACGCCGTACTTGCCGAGCAGCGTCTGTAGGCGGCCGTCGGCCCGGTAGCGCCGCAGCCCCTGCTCGAACAGCTCGACATAGCGGCTGCTGTCCGCGCGCGCCGGCGAGAAGGCCAGGTAGATCGGCATATCCGGCTCGCGACAGCCGGCCTCGCGCAGCTCGCCGCCACGACCGAGCTCGGCCAGCCGCGACTGGATCACCCAGCTGTTCTCCAGTACGGCATCCAGCCGGCCGTGCTCCAGTTTGGTCAGGTTGAGATCGAGGGCATTGTTGCCGGCAGCCACCTGGACCCGGTCGCGCTGGGCGTGAGGCCCAGCGATGTAACCGTTGATTGGCTCGCCATAGCTGTAGTCGTTGATCACACCGATGCGCACGGCCGGCAGCGAGGTGACGCCGGCGTAACGCCAACTCGAATCCTGCAGCGTGTAGAAGCAGTTCCGCGACAGCGCCACCGGTGTCTCGCCGAACAGAAAGTCGGGCGCATCGTCATAGCCGGCGCCGATCGCCGCGTTGATGTCGCCACGGCGCACCTCCTGCAGCACTCGCGCCCAGTTACGCGTCTCATAGCGCACCTGGATACCGGCCTCGGCGAAGATGTCGCGCGCCAGCTCGACGAAGATGCCCGGCCTGGGCGAATCCGCCGCACAGTTGATCGGACACCAGAGGTCGGCGGCGATCACCAGCGTCTCGCCACGCGCCACGCCCGCCGTACTCAGCGACAGGCAGGCGAGCAGCGAAAGGATCGGCAGGCGATGACGCGGCTGCATGCGGCGACCTCAACGGGGGTAATGATTTCCTTGTACCACCTTCACGCCTCGCTGCGCACCCGCTTCACCGCATCCAGCCAGCCGGCATACAACTTGTCGCGGTGCTCTCCAGCCATGCGCGGAGCGAAGCGCTGCTGGCGGTGCCAGTGGCTGGCGATCTCCTCCAGGTCACGGTACAGCCCCGCCTGCAGGCCGGCCAGGTAAGCCACGCCAAGGGCGGTGGTCTCGGTCACCTCCGGGCGCTCCACCGGCACACCGAGAATGTCGGCAAGGAACTGCATGACCCAGTTGTTCACCACCATGCCGCCATCGACGCGCAGGGCGCTGGGCTCGGCGGAGCCATCCCGGTGCATGGCTTCCAGCAGGTCGCGGGTCTGGTAGCAGACCGACTGCAGACCGGCGGTGACGATCTCCTTGATCCCGGTGTCGCGGGTCAGGCCGAAGATGGCGCCGCGCGCCTTGGGATCCCAGTAGGGTGCGCCCAGGCCGGTGAAGGCCGGCACCAGGTAGACACCACAGGCATCGCCGGTCTGCTCGGCCAGGGCCTCGGTGTCGCGCGCATGGCCGATCAGCTTGATGCCGTCGCGCAGCCACTGCACCGCCGCGCCGGCGACGAAGATACTGCCTTCCACCGCATAGCTGACCTGGCCGTTCAGGCGGTAGCCGACCGTGGTGAGCAGGCGGTTCTGCGACACCACCGGCGTGGCGCCGGTGTTCTGGATCATGAAGCAGCCGGTGCCATAGGTGCTCTTGACCATGCCGGGCTGGAAGCAGGCTTGGCCGATCAGCGCGGCCTGCTGGTCGCCGGCCATGCCCAGCACCGGGATAGCCGCGCCGAGCAATTCGGGCTGGGTGATACCGAAGTCAGCGGCGCAGTCGAGCACCTCCGGCAGCAAGCTGCGCGGGATATCGAACAGCGCCAGCAACTCCTCGTCCCACTGCTGGCTGTGGATGTTGAACAACAGGGTGCGCGAGGCATTGCTGGCATCGGTGCGATGCGACTTGCCACCGCTCAGACGCCAGAGCAGGAAGCAGTCGACGGTGCCGAAGCGCAGTTCGCCGCGGTCGGCGCGCTCGCGGGCGCCGGGCACGCTGTCGAGAATCCAGCGCAGCTTGGTGGCGGAGAAGTAGGGGTCGATCAGCAGGCCGGTCTTCTCCGCCACCCGCGCTTCGTGGCCGGCGGCTTTCAGCCCGGCACAGTAGTCGGCGGTGCGGCGGTCCTGCCAGACGATGGCCGGATGGATCGGCGTGCCGGTAGCGGCATCCCAGACGATGGTGGTCTCGCGCTGGTTGGTGATGCCGATGGCCAGCACCTCCTCGGCCCTGAGCCCCTTGCTGGCCAGCACTTCACGACAGACCTGGAGGGTACTCAGCCAGATCTCTTCGGCGTCGTGCTCTACCCAGCCATCCTTGGGGAAGTACTGCTTGAACTCGCGCTGGGCAGTGGCCAGCGGCAGGCCCTGGGCACTGAAGACAATGGCGCGGGAGCTGGTGGTGCCCTGGTCGATGGCCAGCAGGTAGTGGGACATGCGATTTTCCTTGTTGTTATTCATTCACACCCCTCTCCCGCCGGGAGAGGGGCTGGAGGGTGAGGGAGCCGATCACTCTCGCCCGATAGCGGCGAAACTGCCCTGGGTATGCTGCGCCAGCACCTCGGCCGCCAACTCCACCTCCAGTCCGCGCCGCCCGGCGCTGACGTGGATGGTCGGGTGCTGCCGGGCACTCTCGTCGATGAAAGTGCGCAGACGCTTCTTCTGCCCCAGCGGGCTGATACCGCCAACCAGGTAGCCGGTGCTGCGCTGCGCCAGCTGCGGGTCGGCCATGTCGGCTTTCTTGGCCCCCGCGGCATGGGCCAGCGCCTTGAGGTCGAGGGTACCGGCCACCGGCACCACGGCCACCAGCAACTCGCCCTTCTCGGTCGCCGCGAGCAGGGTCTTGAACACCCGGGCCGGGTCCAGGCCCAGTTTCTCGGCCGCTTCCAGACCATAGGACGGCGCCTTGGGGTCGTGCTGGTAGCTGTGTACCCGGTGTTCGGCCTTGGCTTTCTTCAACAGATCGATGGCGGGAGTCATGTTCGAATTCGAAAATTTCCGACGAAGGCGCGTACATTAACGGAAAAAAACGCGGGAAGCAGTTCCGCGCATCACAGCAGGGCATGCCCCGAGCGTCGCACAACCGCCAGGCCCCGTTATAATCCGCCGGCCGATAAAAAAGGAAAGCCCATGAGCCTCCCTCCCCGCCAGCAAAGCATCCTCGAGCGTGCCCGCGAGCGTGGCTACGTCAGTATCGACGAGCTGGCCCAGGCCTTCGCGGTGACCCCGCAGACCATCCGCCGCGACATTAACCAGCTGGCCGAACAGGGCCTGCTGCGGCGTACCCACGGCGGCGCGGCGAGCGAGGCCTCAAGCATCCAGAACACCGCCTACGCCATGCGCGCCGGGCAGATGCGCGACGAGAAGCAGCGCATTGCCGAGGCCATCGCGGCGAGCATCCCCGATCATGCCTCGCTGTTCATCAGCATCGGCACCACCACCGAGGCGGTGGCCCGCGCCCTGCTCGGCCACCGCCACCTCAAGGTGATCACCAACAACCTGCACGTGGCCGCTACCCTGGCCGACAAGGCTGATTTCGAAGTACTGGTGGCCGGCGGCAGTGTGCGCAGCGACGGCGGCGTGGTGGGCCAGGCGGCGGCGGATTTCATTCAACAGTTCAAGGTCGACTTCGCCGTCGTCGGCATCAGCGGTATCGACGAGGACGGCAGCCTGCTCGACTTCGACTACCAGGAGGTGCGGGTCTCCCAGGCCATCATCGACAACGCCCGGCAGGTCCTGCTGGCCGCCGATTCCAGCAAGTTCGGGCGCAACGCGGTAGTGCGCCTGGGCTCGATCGCCCTGATCGACCACCTCTACACCGACGCGTCCCCCACCGCCAGCCTAGGCCGCCTGCTGCACGAGCAGAAGATTCAGCTGCACCTCGTCTGAGCCCGAGCAGGCTCGGACACCCGTCACCCTTCCGATACCCGGCGTGCTTTCGGACTAGCGAAAGCGCACACGCTTCGCTAGCATATTTTCATTATCGAACATTGTTACGTTCACATTACAACTCCGAGTGCCTTGCCATGCCGACACCACCCATCGCTGAAATCTACGATCTCGCCGTGATCGGTGGCGGCATCAATGGTGTCGGCATCGCCGCCGACGCGGCCGGGCGCGGCCTGTCGGTATTCCTATGCGAACGCGACGACCTGGCCCAGCACACTTCCTCGGCCAGCAGCAAACTGATCCACGGCGGCCTGCGCTATCTCGAACACTACGAGTTCCGCCTGGTACGCGAAGCGCTGGCCGAGCGCGAGGTGCTGCTGGCCAAGGCGCCACACATCGTCAAGCCGATGCGCTTCATCCTCCCCCACCGCCCGCACCTGCGCCCGGCCTGGATGATCCGCGCCGGGCTGTTCCTCTATGACCACCTGGGCAAGCGCGAGAAGCTGCAGGGGTCGCACGGCGTGCGCTTTGGCGCCGGCAGCCCGCTGCGGGCGGAAATGGTGCGTGGCTTCGAATACTCCGACTGCTGGGTGGACGATGCCCGCCTGGTACTGCTCAACGCCATGGCCGCCCGCGAGCGCCATGCGCACATCCACACCCGCACCCGCTGCGTCAGCGCACGGCGCAGCAAGGGCCTGTGGCACCTGCACCTGGAACGCGCCGACGGCAGCCTGTTCTCCACCCGCGCCCGCGCCCTGGTCAATGCCGCCGGGCCCTGGGTCGCGAAGTTCCTGCAGGACGACCTCAAGCAGAAGTCGCCCTACGGCATTCGCCTGATACAGGGCAGCCATATCGTGGTGCCACGCCTGCACGATCAGGAGCAGGCCTATATCCTGCAGAACGAGGACCAGCGCATCGTCTTCGTCATTCCCTGGCTGGAGCGCTTCAGCCTGATCGGCACCACCGACCGCGAGTATCAGGGCGACCCGGCCAAGGTGCGCATCAGCGAAGAGGAAACCGATTACCTGCTCAAGGTGGTCAATGCCCACTTCCGCAAGCAACTGACGCCTGGCGACATCCTGCACAGCTACTCCGGCGTACGCCCGCTGTGCGACGACGAGTCCGACCAGCCCTCGGCGATCACCCGCGACTACACCCTGTCGCTGGCCGGGGCCCCGGGCGAGGCGCCGCTGCTATCGGTGTTCGGCGGCAAGCTGACCACCTACCGCAAGCTCGCCGAGTCGGCCATGGAGCTGCTGGCGCCGAACTTCCCGCACCTGTGCCCGGCTTGGACCGCCAAGGCGCCGCTGCCCGGCGGCGAAAACATGGACAGCCGCGAGAAGCTGGCAGACCAGCTGATCGCCCGTTTCGGCTGGCTCGACCGCGAACTGGCAGAGCGCTGGGTGAGCACCTATGGCAGCCGTACCTGGCGTCTGCTGGATGACGTGCAACGCCAGAGCGAACTCGGCGAGCACCTGGGCGCCGGCCTGTACACCCGCGAAGTGGAGTACCTGTGCCGCGAAGAATGGGCTATGCAGGCTGAGGACATCCTCTGGCGCCGCACCAAGCTGGGCCTGTTCATGACGCCGGGCCAGCAGGCCCGCCTGCAGGACTACCTGCTGAGCCGCCAGGCCTTGCCGCGCGCCCAGGGACTCTGAGCAACGATCACAACGGCGAGCGCGTGGACGACTGCTCCGCGCTCTGCGCCAGCTGTACCTCTTCCATCCGACGCTCACGCAGATAGGGCAGCACGGCGGCCAGGAGAGGCTCGCGGAAGGCCGCCTGGAAGCGATGGGCCAGGCCGGGAATCAGTTTCAGCTCGCTACCCCGGACATGCGCAGCCACATGCACGCCGTGCATCACCGGCAGCAGCGGGTCGGCCGTGCCATGCACCACCAGCGTCGGCACGCGCAGGCGCTCGAGCAGCGCCACCCGGCTCGGCTCGGCAAGAATCGCCAGGATCTGTCGCTGTACCCCCTGCGGATTGAAGGCACGGTCGTAGCTGCGCTCGGCCTCGCGCAGCAGCTGTGCGCGATCGCTGGGCAATTGCGGGCTGCCCAGCGCCGCCAGCAGATCGGCCTGCTGCGCAATGGCCGCGGCCCGATCGGGCGCCTCGCGCCGGGCCAGCTGCTCCAGCAGCTGCGGGCTGGGCGCCGGCAGACCAGGCGCACCGGAGCTCGTCATCAGCAGGGTCAGGCTCTCAACCCGCTGCGGCGCCAGGTCGGCCATATGCTGGGCGATCATTCCGCCCATGCTCGCCCCCAGCAGGTGGAAACGCTGGATGCCGAGGACATCCATCAACCGCAGCGAATCCCCGGCCATGTCGCGCAGCGTATAGGGCGACTGCACCGACAAACCCAGGCGATAACGCAGTACGGCAAAGCCCAGGCTGGCCTCCGGCGCCGGCACCGCCCAGGTGGACAGGCCGACATCGCGGTTATCAAAACGGATGACCCGAAAACCCTGCCGACACAGGCGTTCAACCACGTCGTCAGGCCAGTGGATCAGTTGTCCGCCCAGCCCCATGACCAGCAGCAAAGCCGGATCGCTGTCGCGACCGACACTCTGGTAGGCCAGCCGCACCTCGCCAACATCAACCCGGCCGACGGCCACGGCGGTGTCGCAACGGTTGGCAGCAAAGGCAGACAGGCCGCACGCGAGCGCGGCGAGGAAAAGTAGAACTCGCATGGCAACATCCGGAACGCAGAACCCCAGTAGAACGCGAGTCTGCGGATGATCATCGACGCGCACTGCCACAGTTCGATGACAATTTGATGAAGCCCGCCGAACGGTAGTGACCCGCTCTGAATCAGGGTTCGCGGCGTTGCCGAGCGAGCTTTTCCGCCAGCGAGTCCAGTTCGGCAACGGGCTTTTCCGGCA
The DNA here is from genome assembly GCA_900156135.1 of Aquipseudomonas alcaligenes. Classification (GTDB taxonomy): domain Bacteria; phylum Pseudomonadota; class Gammaproteobacteria; order Pseudomonadales; family Pseudomonadaceae; genus Aquipseudomonas; species Aquipseudomonas alcaligenes_D. The sequence continues at coordinate 277,385 of FTMP01000003.1, forward strand.
GCTGGCGCAGCACGGCCTGGCTGAGCTTCAGCTGCCGAATGAAGCGCCGGCAATGCACGCACATCGCCAGGTGCACACGCACGCCAAGGCGCTCGCGCAGGCGCAACTGGCCGTCGAGATAATCGCTGGAGCGCTCCACCAGGTCCTTGCAACTCAGCATTGGCCGGTCTCCTCGAAATGCTCAAGCGTGGCGAACACCTTGAGCCGGGCACGGTGCAACAAGACACGCACATTGGAGAGCGAGAGATCGAGAAGATTACAAATCTCCTCGGGCTCCAGGCCCTGCCGCTCGCGCAACAGCAGCACGCTGGACTGCATTTCCGACAGGCTGGCGATGGTCTTTTCCAGGCACTCGCGCAGCTCGGCCTCGGCCAGCAGGGCCTCGGGCGTATCCAGCTCCCACTGACTGGGTGGCGTCTGCCAATGGCCATCCTCGGCGAAGCGCTCGGCACCGACGCTGCCATGCGGCGCAGGCAGGTCATCGAGCAGCGGCTCGCGGCGCTGCTGCTTGAGACGGCTCTTGGCGGTATTGGCGGTAATGGTCAGCAGCCAGGTCTTCAGGCTGGCGCGCTGCTGGAAGCCGTCCAGGTTTCGCACCACCGCCAGCCAGGCATCCTGCACCACCTCGTCGGCGTTGCGACTGCCGACGATGGCATAGGCCACCGCGCGCATCGCGCCCTGGTAAGTCGAGACCAGTTCACGGAAGGCCCGCTGCTCACCGGCCAACAGGCGGGCGAGCAGTTCGGCATCGGTCCCCGACATACCGGAGTGATCAGCCCTTCTTGCGCAGAATCACGCTACCGATGGAGTAACCGGCGCCAAAGGAGCTGAGCACACCCAGGCTGCCGACCGGCAGATCGTCGTGGTGCTTGTGGAAGGCGATCACCGAGCCGGCAGAGCTGGTGTTGGCGTAGGTGTCGAGAATCACCGGCGCCTCGTGGGCTTCGGCGTCACGGCCGAGCAGCTTGCGCGCGATCAGCAGGTTCATGTTGAGGTTGGCCTGGTGCAGCCAGAAGCGCTTCACGTCACCGACGTTGAGCTGGTTCTCCGCCAGGTGGGCGCCGATCAGCTCGGCCACCATCGGGCAGACGTCCTTGAACACCTTGCGGCCTTCCTGGACGAACAGCTTGTCCTTGGCACCAATGCCCTCTTCCGCCGCGCGGTTGAGGAAGCCGAAGTTGTTGCGGATGTTGTTGGAGAACTGAGTCAGCAGCTTGGTGCCGAGGATGTCCCACTGATGCTTCGAGGTGGCCTGGTCGGCACGCTCGATGATCACCGCGGTGGCGGCGTCGCCGAAGATGAAGTGGCTGTCGCGGTCGCGGAAGTTCAGGTGGCCGGTGCAGATTTCCGGGTTGACCATCAGCACCGCGCGGGCCTGGCCGGTGGCCACGGCGTTGACCGCGGCCTGGATGCCGAAGGTGGCGGAGGAACAGGCTACGTTCATGTCGTAGCCCCAGCCATTGATACCGAGGGCGGCCTGCACTTCGATGGCGACCGCCGGGTAGGCGCGCTGCAGGTTGGAGCAAGCGACGATCACGCCGTCGATGTCGGCAACGCTGCGGCCGGCGCGCTCGAGGGCTTCCCTGGCGGCGCCCACGGCCATTTCGCAGAGAATGCCCCACTCTTCATTGGAGCGCTCGGGGATACGCGGCACCATGCGCTGCGGGTCGAGGATGCCGTCCTTGTCGATGACGAAGCGGCTCTTGATGCCGGAAGCCTTCTCGATGAAGGCGCTGCTCGACTCGCTCAGCGCCTCGACCTCGCCGCGCTCGATGGCGGCAGCGTTGTCGGCATTGAACTGCTGAACATAGGCATTGAAGGAAGCCACCAGCTCGTCGTTGGAGATGCTGTTGGCGGGGGTATACAGGCCAGTGCCACTGATTACGGCTTTGTGCACGGGACATTCCTCTTCTTCTGTGGCCGCCCGGAGCGGCTGGCTTGTCGGCGGCACCACGGCAACGGCCGATGGCGCGAATTCGGTTGCAGCGATGGCCCGAACCAGGCAGTGGCACGTGGCGCTGCAAAACGCGGAGTGTGCCATAGCCGGGCCCTGCGGCGCTGCCGCGGCGAAGCGGCACCGACTGGCGGCACGCCGCTCCATGATCAGGAGATGCCGGATCGAGCAGGAAAGACACAGCCTTTATAAGGCGATTGTCGGCAAAAATGCCGCTAACACACGACTACCCAGGGATTCGTGCGTTTTGACCGGGATATCAGGAAGGGCGCAGAATCATCTTTCCCTCGGCAAGGAGCCCGCCATGTTCGGCACTCATGACCTCGCATTGTTCGTCATCTCCGGCCTGCTCCTGAACATGGCGCCCGGCCCCGACTCGTTGCTGATCATGGCGCGCAGCGCCACCCAGGGCTGGCGTGCCGGATCAGCGGCGGCCCTGGGTATCGGCGCCGGTACCTGCGTGCACATCCTCGCCGCCGCGCTGGGCATGTCCGCCCTGCTCGCCACCTCCGCCACGGCCTTCATGGTGGTCAAGCTGATCGGCGCCGCCTATCTGCTGTACATCGGCATCAGCATGCTGCTGGCCCGCCGCCAAGAGCCTCTGGAACCTGCCGCCGAGCTGCCGGCGCTGCCCTACGGCCGTATCTTCGCCCAGGGCTTCCTAACCAATGTGCTCAACCCCAAGGTCGCGCTGTTCTTCCTCGCCTTCGTGCCGCAGTTCATCAGCCCGGACGCCGAGCACAAGGCGCTGGCCTTCCTCCTGCTGGGCGCCATCTTCAACATCAACGGCTTGCTCTGGTGCCATTTCCTGGCCCTGAGTACCGCCTTCGCCCAACAACGCCTGCGCATCGGCCAGCGCCTCGGCCTGTGGCTGCAGCGCGGCACAGGCGGGCTATTCGCCCTGCTGGGGGTGAAGCTGGCGTTGGCCGACAGGGTCTGAACCGCGCATGGCCCTGCATACCTGGCTGATCTACCTCACCGCCGTCTTCGGCCTGTCGCTGACGCCAGGCCCCAACGGCCTGCTGGCACTCACCCATGGCGCGCTCTACGGCCACCGTCGCGCCCTGTGGACGATCAGCGGCGGCATGCTCGGCTTCGTCCTGCTGATGGCGCTGTCGATGTTCGGCCTGGCCGCGCTGCTCAAGGCCTCGGTGCATGCCCTGCTGGTGCTCAAGTGGCTGGGCGCCGCCTACCTGATCTGGCTCGGCATCCAGCTGTGGCGCGCGCCGGCGCTGCACCTCACGCCACTGCAGTCGACCGCGCCGCCCCCTGGCGTGCAGCTATTTCGTCAGGGTCTGCTGTCGGCGCTGTCCAATCCCAAGGTGATCCTGTTCTTCGGCGCCTTCCTGCCACAGTTCCTCGACCCGACGCGCAGCCTGTGGCTGCAGTTCGCCGTGATGGCGGGCACCTTCGCCATCGTCGAGGGTATCGTCGAATACCTGCTGGCGCGCACCGCCCAGCGCACCCGGCCCTGGCTGGAGCGGGCCGGAAGCGGCTTCAACCGCTGCTGCGGCGGGCTGTTCGCCGCCATGGGGCTGGCCCTGCCGCTGAGCCGGTAAAACGCCAGCGGAGAAACCTGCGGGCAGCTGCCATCAAGGGGGACTGCAGCCGGCCAGTTTGCCGTTAAGCTGTCCCACTGACAGACACCTCAGACCCGACACTTGATGCGCATTCTGCTCGCCCTGTTGCTGCTGTACCCAGCTGTAGTTCTTGCCGAGGAACGACCGATTCGCTTTTCGGTAACGGAGAGCTGGGCCATGCCCATGATGCGCTACGACGAAGATGGCCAGGCTGCCGGCGGCATTATCTTCGACCTGCAGAAACGCCTGGCGCAGAAGATCGGCCGTCGCGCCGAAATGCTGGTGCTCCCGCGCCTGCGCGTTCAACAGATGCTGGTGCGCGGTGAAATCGACGTTCGCTGCTACGTCAGCCCTGACTGGCTGACGGAGTCGCATCATCAATACATCTGGAGCGTGCCCTTCATGGTGCAGCGCGACCTAGTGGTAGGCCGCCCCGGCGAGACCACTCAGCCCGGGCAACACAGCGGGGAACGCATCGGAACTGTACTGGGCTTCTCCTATCCCCACCTGGAAGCGATGTTCGCCAGCGGCCAACTGCACCGCGACGATGCTCGAACCCAGGAACTGGCATTGGAGAAGCTGGAAGCCGGACGCTACCGCTTCGCCGTCAGCAATCAACTGACACTGGACTGGTTCAACCGCCACCAACCAGCCGGGCGGCGCTTGCAACCGATGAGTGAAGTCTCCGCAGACCCGGTTGCCTGCATGGTGCGCAATGAACCGGATGTGCCCACCATGGCGCTGCTGCGCGCCATGGTACGCATGAAGCAGGACGGCGAGTTCGACGCCATCATCAGTCGTTACCGCTAGCCCTGTCCGCCGAGCGTCTGCAGGCACTGCTGAGACACCTGCTGCAGGCGTTTGATCAGCGGTTCGGGGAGTTCGGCCCGCTCCAGCGCAGCCACCTCGCGGGTGCTGAAATCCCGGTCGATACGGGCCACCGTGCAGGCGCAGTATCGCGTGGCGCGCTCCTGACCCAGTGGCTCCCCGGCGCTTTCCACGCAACCGTTGAGAAAGCTATCGCGAACTCCCGGCGGCCATTCGGCTGCCAGCGCCGACGGGCCGCCGAGCAGCAACACGATCACGGCGATACACGGGAGAGACCGCATGCGGTTGTCCTCGCTGGGCTGCCGCTATCAGGGCCGCGGCGGGTTGGCGTCCGGCCGCAGATCAAAGCCGCCCCGATTCTCGCTGACGATATGGAAGTACTGGGTGCTCCCAGGGGCCACCTTGACCGCCAGTTCCTTGTGCAGACGGCCCATGCCGCAGAGGGTGTCGTCCAGCGGGTCAAGGGTCAGCCCCAGCACGCGGGTACCGGCCGGCACCTCGAAGCTGGCCACCTCGGCCATGCCGATGCGTGCCGCCAGTTTGCGGTCGACCTCAATGGCCACGTAGCAACCGCCACCCATCAGGCCCATGTCACGGTTGATCACCAGGCGTCCGCCGTTCTGGAACGCCTCCTGATACGCCAGCAGGCGATCACCTGGCACCGGCGTGATGTTCTCGGCGTCGGGGCGGAACGACGAACAACCGGCCAGCAGAACCAGAGGTAGAACGGCGAGAAAACGGCGCATGGATGCCCTCCTTGGGCGAGCGTTGTGTCAGCCCAGTATTGACCGCGCGCGCGCCCACACTCAAGTGCCGAGCAAGGGCCATGGCAAACAGGGCTTTCAGCGCTGCCGGAAGAACTCCATCTCGCGCATCTGGTAGCGCGCGGAATCACGCTGACGCTCGATCTCCGACCAGAGTGCCGCCGCCAGGACCGGCCGTTCGACTACCAGCGCATGCGACAGCATGAGGAAATAGGGCTTCTGCTCCAACGGCAAGGCAATCTTTTCCACAGCCGCCGCCAGGTCGGCGTGCTGGCTGAGCAACTGGTCGGCCCGCGGCGCCTGCAGCGCGACGCCTTGCACCCGACCGACACGCAGCATGTGCAGCAACTCCAGCGGATCGCGGCTGGTTTCATCGACCTCAGCGCCCTGCTGATGCAGAAAATCGACAATGGAGAAACCGCTCAGCGACCCGATACGGTCCTGCAGCCCGAGCAGACGTTGTCCATTCCAGTCGAGACCATCGCCACGGCGCCGGTACAGTGCATACAGCGACATGTGCATGCGCTTGCGTGCGTCCACATCGCCCTCCGCTGTGGTCGGGTAGCGCCCCATCGCCAGCCGCTCTGCCTTGAAGCTGGCCGCGAAGGCGCCATCGTACTGACCGTTCTGGAGGCCGGCGAGACAACGCTTCCAGGGCACGGCAACCAGTTGCAGGCGCAACTGCAGCACCTCGGCCACCTGCGCCAGCAACTCCGGGTTAAGCCCGCCGCCCTCGCGCAACACCCAGGGGTAGGAATCGCGGTCTTCGTGGCACAGGGTCAGGTGCTCTTCGGCATGCGCGACACTCAGTGGCACGCCGAGAAGCAGGCTCAGGATCAAGATGCGAAACATCGACAGCTCCGACTGCCATCATGTCTGGCGAGTATAGATGCCGGTGTCGCCGGGACGCATGACTAAGCCGGATATCAACTCTGGAGGCGCTTCACCAGCCGCGCCTGCAAGGCCTGCAGCTGACCAGCGTCGGCCTGCTGGCTGGCATGGATGCCCAGCGTGTCGCCCTCGTAGCGCGGCACGATGTGCATATGGATATGGAACACCGTCTGCCCAGCCGGGGCGCCGTTGAACTGCGCCACCTGCACGCCGGCAGGCGCCAGCTCGTCCACCACCGCCTGGGTCAGCTTGCGCACCACAGCCATCACCTTGGCCAGGTTGGCGTCGTCGATCTCCAGGATGTTGCGTGCCGGCGCGTTCTTCGGAATCACCAGGCAGTGCCCGTAGGACTGCGGGAACAGGTCGAGGAAAGCGAGCACATCCTCGTCCTCGTAAAGCTTGTAGCAGGGCGCCTCGCCGCGAATGATCTTGGCGAAGATGTTCTGCTCATCGTATTGACCGTGCAGGCTCATGCTGAAGGCTCCGTGACCCGATTGAGGAAAGCCCGCACCATACCGGCTCCGCCACGCGCAGGGAACCGGGTCCGAATCAGCCGGGTCGATGACCACTAGCACAAGGTTCGATTTCACTGCATACGCAGCGGATGCTCTGATAGCGCACCATTCAAACATTCGCAGGGAATTCCATGACCGACCTGTCCGCCTTCGCCATCACCCGCAAATGGCCCGCCCGGCATCCCGACCTTCTGCAGCTGTACTCGCTGCCCACGCCCAACGGGGTCAAGGTCTCGATCATGCTGGAGGAGACCGGCCTGGCCTACGAGCCGCACCTGGTCAGCTTCGACAGCAACGATCAGTTCAGCCCGGAGTTCCTCTCGCTCAACCCGAACAACAAGATCCCCGCCATCCTCGACCCCAACGGGCCCAACGGTGAACCGCTGGCGCTGTTCGAGTCTGGAGCCATTCTCGTCTACCTGGCCGAGAAGACCGGCCAGCTGCTGCCGCAGGCCCCGGCCCAGCGCTACCAGACCCTGCAGTGGCTGATGTTCCAGATGGGTGGCATCGGGCCGATGTTCGGCCAACTTGGTTTCTTCCACAAATTCGCCGGCCGCGAGTACGAGGACAAGCGTCCGCGTGACCGCTACGTGACCGAGTCCGCCCGCCTGCTCGGCGTACTCGACCAGCATCTGCAAGGCCGCACCTGGATGATGGGACACGACTACAGCATCGCCGATATCGCCATCTTCCCCTGGGTGCGCAACCTTGTCGGCTTCTACGAGGCCGGCGAACTGGTGCAGTTCGAGCGCTTCGCCAATGTGCGCCGCGTGCTCGACGCCTTCCTCGCGCGCCCGGCGGTGCAGCGTGGCCTGAATATCCCAGCGCGAGGCTGACGGCCACTGGCCATGGCTTGTCGGGCGCCTCCGGCTTGGCTAAGGTCGCCCGCATGCCGCGCGAAAAGAACAGCTCGGCGCCCATTCCATGGAAGGAATCCTCATGCGCCACGCCCTCGCTCTCGCCTGCACCCTCGCCCTGCTCCACGGCCTGACCGCCCAGGCCGCCACCGACAGTTGCGTCGCCAACCCCGATATCGACCAGGCGGAACTCGACGCCCTGGCAGCGCGCGCCAGGCAAGGCGATCTCTGCTCCAGCCTGGCTGTGGCGCGCTATGCCGACAGCGGCGAGCGCTACATGACGGCACGTTTCTACTACCTGCTGGCTGCCAGCCAGGGCGACACCAGCTCCGACCAGCGCCTGCTGGAGCTCTACCGGCAGTCCGAGAACCTCGTGCAACAGGCACTCTACGAGAAGTGGCTAGCCGACGCGGCCGAGCGTGGTCTGGTCGAAGTACAGGCCGAACTGGGCCGCTACCTGCTGGCGTGGAAGTCGAGTAGCCAGGACCGTATCGGCGCCATGTTCTGGCTCGAAACGGCCGCCAAACAGGGGCACCTGGAGGCCCAGTACTTGCTCAGCGAGCAGTACCGCAGCGACATGGTCGAGGAGAGCGATCTGGATGCAGTCGGTGGCGACGATCTCGCCCTGCACTACGCCCGCGATAACGCCAAGGCCGCGCAGTGGCTGTGCAAGGCCGCCCAGGGCGGGCTGCCACAGGCCCAGTATGCCCTGGCCGAAGCCTACAGCTTCGGCCACATAGTGCCGCTGGATCAGGACCAGAACCGTCTGTGGCTGGAAAAAGCCGCCGCCAGCGGGCACCCGGATGCCACCGCCCAGCTCGATGACCACGCCGAACCCTGGTATGTGCGTGCCGAAAACTGGGCCAAGCGCGCACTCATCCGTACCGAAGCCAGCTGCCCTGAAGCCGCTTCGGGTATCACGCCCTGAGCATCGGCAGGTGCATGCAGACGCGGCTCCGGGTATCTTCTGCGCCCTGTCGTATCAGCCTGAATCGCAACACCATGAGCCGTACCCTTCGCACCGCCCTGCTGTGCATCGCAGCACTCGCCACCAATGTTGCCCTTGCCAAGGTAGAGGTCGAATCCGCCCAGCAGAACAACCTCGGCCGCATCCTGATCCTCAAGGTATCCGAGGAAATCGCTCCGGGTGACTACGACGCTATGCTCAAAGCCCTGCGCGCCCACCCCGGCAAGTTCGCGCGCAAGATCCTCCTGCTCGACAGCATCGGCGGCAGCGCCGCCGAGGCCATGCGCATGGGCCGCCTGCTGCGCGAGACCGGTTTCGAAACCCTGGTGCCCGCCAAGGGCGTATGCCAGGGCAGCTGCATCTACCTGCTGGCCGCCGGCCGCAAGAAGACCGTGCGCGGCCATGTCGGCCTGCATCGCCCATACTTCCCTGCTGGCGAGTCCGCCCAGTCCAGCCGCGCGGGCATGCCCTACAACAGCGCCGGTTACTTCCGCGACATGGGCGTGGCACCCAGCCTGACCGTCGACATGCAGGCCATCGAGCCACAGCGGATGAAGGTGCTCAGCGCCGACGAGCTGAGACGCTATCGCCTGCAATGACTGCCCCACCAGCCGCACGCCGCCTACGCAGTGATTGAAACGCTCCTGACGACAGGCCTGATGCCCTGCACAGGGCCCGCAGACTGGCCGGGGCACCACCGATTGCGTAGCATTCAGGGCCTTTCCGCATCCGCCTCACCTGGCCGGCGCCTGCCGGCTCACCCCTGGGTAAGCCCATGAAAATCGCCCGTCTGCGCGCCGACATTCTGGCCGGCCTCACTTCGTCCTTCGCCCTGGTGCCCGAGTGCATCGCCTTCGCTCTGGTGGCCCAGCTCAACCCGCTGATGGGGCTGTATGGCGCCTTCATCATCTGCACCCTCACCGCCCTGTTCGGCGGCCGCCCGGGGATGATCTCCGGTGCCGCCGGCTCGATGGCAGTGGTGATAGTCGCGTTGGTGGTGCAGCACGGCGTGCAGTATCTGCTGGCCACCGTGCTGCTCGGCGGCCTGCTGATGATCCTGTTCGGCGTGCTGCGCCTGGGCAAGCTGGTGCGCATGGTGCCGCACCCGGTAATGCTCGGCTTCGTCAATGGCCTGGCCATCGTCATCGCCCTGTCGCAGCTGGAGCACTTCCACGCGGACGGTGGCTGGCTCAAGGGCACGCCGTTGTACTGGATGCTCGGCCTGGTCGTCCTGACCATGGCGGTGGTCTACCTGCTGCCGAAACTGACCCGTGCGGTGCCGCCGGCGCTGGTGGCGATCCTTGGCGTCGGCCTGCTGGTGTACCTGCTCGACCTGCCGACCCGCACCCTTGGCGACATGGCACAGATCGCCGGCGGGCTGCCGCAGTTCGCCCTACCGGACATTCCGTGGAGCCTGGAGACCCTGCGCATCATCGCCCCCTACGCGACGCTGATGGCCCTGGTCGGCCTGCTGGAAACCCTGCTCACGCTGAACCTCACCGACGAGATTACCCAGAGCCGCGGCCACACCAACCGCGAGTGCGTGGCCCTGGGCGCCGCCAACGTGGTGTCCGGCGCCTTCGGCGGCATGGGTGGCTGCGCGATGATCGGGCAGACCGTGATCAACCTCAGCTCCGGTGGCCGCGGCCGCCTGTCCGGCGTGGTCAGCGGGGTGATGATCCTGCTGTTCGTGCTGTTCCTGGCGCCGCTGATCGAGCTGATTCCGCTGGCCGCGCTGGTCGGCGTGATGTTCGTGGTGTCGCAGCAGACCTTCGCCTGGGGTTCGCTGCGCGTACTCGGCAAGGTGCCCGCCAACGATGTGCTGGTGATCGCCGCCGTGACCATCATCACCGTGTTCACCGACCTGGCCACCGCCGTGCTCTGCGGCATCGTCATCGCCGCGCTGAACTTCGCCTGGCACCACGCCCGCGAGCTGTACGCCGACTGCGACACCCAGGCAGACGGCAGCAAGCTGTACCGCGTGCACGGCACGCTGTTCTTCGCCAGCACCACACCTTTCCTCAACCTGTTCGAGGTGGCCGACGACCCGCAGCAGGTGACCCTCGACTGCCGTCACCTGAGTTTCGTCGACTACTCGGCCATCGCCGCGCTGAAGACCCTGCGCGAGCGCTACACCCGCGCCGGCAAGCACCTGCGCGTGGTGCACCTGTCCGAGCGCTGCAAGCAGCTGCTCAAGCGCGCCGGCGCCCACGACTGAGGGGCAAAGAATTGCGGCAAAAAAACGGGCGACCGAAGTCGCCCTAAATGCCTTGCGTGCACTGTTGCGGAAGGATCACTCGGCCTTGGCGGTCACCTTGGCCTTCTTGTGCGAGTCCTTCCAGATGAAGAGACCGACGCCGCCGAAGAAGGCGACCATCAGCGCGACCGTACCGATACCGGCGAGAACTACTGTGTCGATGAACATGGCTGCCTCCTTGAGCTGCGCCTTGTCTTGCATGGCTTCAGAGTAGAGGAGGCACGACGGCGGGAATTGATCCGGATCAATGTCCGGTGAGGTGGGCGCCGCGACAGGGCGCCGCAGGCAGGCTCAGCGCTTCTTCTTGGGCTTGGACTTGTTCTTGCTCTTGCCCTTGGGCAGCGGCAGGGCCTGCTCGAAGGCCTGGCGCATCTCGTCGAGCTTCTTGTCGTGCAGGTCGTGGATGCGCTTGCCGCGCTCGGCAGTGAAGTCGATCAGCTTTTCGTCGCTCATGCTCGGCCCCGGATCAGACGAAAGGTGAGGTTGATGCGTGGCGCCACCGGCTTGCGGGTCTTGGCCACCTGATGCTGCCAATGATGCTGCGTCTGCCCGCCCATGACCAGCAGCGATCCGTCGCCCAGTTCCAGCGAATGCCCGATGCGCGTGGTGCCCTTGCGGCGCAGGTCGAAACGCCGGGTGCCACCAAGGTTCAGCGAGGCGATCAGCGGGTCGCGGCCCAGCTCCGGCTCGTCGTCACTGTGCCAGCCCATGGAGTCGTTGCCGTCACGGTAATAGTTGAGCAGCACGGCATTGAATGGCCGCCCGCAGGCTTCCTGCACCCGTGTGCGAATCTCCGCCAGCCGCGGCGTCCAGGGCAACGGCCGGTGCTCCAGGCCGGAATAGCGGTACCTGGCCTCGGGGTCGCCATACCAGGCCACCAGGCGCGGCACGGCGAGATGGCGGCCATGGATGAACAGCTGCGGCTGCTCCCAGGGCGTATCGTGGGCCAGCTCGGTGAACCAGGCGGCGGCGGTGGCGGCATCCAGCCAATGTGGCCGCAAGTCCAGCTCGGCACCGGGCAGGTCGATGGGGGAAGCGGAGAACAGGTCCACGGCAGTCGCGATAAAGGAGTGGGCGTGCATTGTCCGACGATCAGACTTCCACATCCACCCACAGGCCCTGGCGTGGCAACTCTTCCAGCAGCTTCTCGTCGCCCTCCTCGACTTCGCCTTCGGCCAGCTCTTCAGCGCTGTAGCCACGCCGCTGGCGCCGGCGCTGCTCCTCGTAGAGCAGCATTTCCGTCTCCTGCGGGTGGCGCCGGTCCAGCTCGATGGCGCTTTCCTTGGCGCTTTCACTGGACGGCGTCACCGGTGGAATATCGGGACGCGGCTTGGGTACGTCCTGCTGGGAGGTGACCGGGACCAGACTCTGCGGAATGGGCGGCAGCATCGACTTTTCTCCGTGGTTAACCCAGCTGTCGGCCGGACAGTACCCAACTTGAACCGGCTACACTTTCGACTCGGGACGCCTGCGTTGATTCCGTAGACCGTCGCCCTCGACGCAGCGTTCCGCTAACATACGCGGCTTTTTTCGCAGCTGGGGCATTTCATGGCAAGTAGTGGCACTGTGCAGTACCAACCGGGGCAGCGCTGGATCAGCGACAGCGAGGCAGAACTCGGCCTGGGCACCATCCTCACTTCCGACGGCCGCCTGCTCACCGTGCTCTACCCGGCCACCGGCGAGACCCGCCAGTACTCGCTGCGCAACGCCCCGCTGACGCGCGTGCGCTTCGCCCCGGGCGACGAGATCACCCACTTCGAGGGCTGGAAGCTGACCGTGCAGGAAGTCGAGGACATCGACGGTCTGCTGGTCTATCACGGCTTCGACGCCGAACACAGCCCGGTCAGCATGCCGGAAACCCAGCTGTCCAACTTCATCCAGTTCCGCCTGGCCAGCGACCGCCTGTTCGCCGGGCAGATCGACCCGCTGAACTGGTTCGCCCTGCGTTACCACACCCTGGAGCACCAGAGCCGCCTGCTGCAGTCCAGCCTGTGGGGCCTGGGCGGCGCACGCGCCCAGCCGATCGCCCACCAGCTGCACATCGCGCGCATGGTCGCTGATCGTATCGCCCCGCGCGTGCTGCTGGCCGACGAAGTGGGCCTGGGCAAGACCATCGAGGCCGGCCTGGTGATCCACCGCCAGCTGCTCTCCGGCCGTGCCAGCCGCGTGCTGATCCTGGTCCCGGAGAACCTGCAGCACCAGTGGCTGGTGGAGATGCGCCGGCGCTTCAACCTGCAGGTGGCGCTGTTCGACGCCGAACGCTTCGCCGAAAGCGATGCCGACAACCCCTTCGAGGACACCCAGCTGGCGCTGGTCTCCCTGGAGTGGCTGAAGGACAGCGACAAGGCTCAGGACGCAGCCTTCGCCGCCAGCTGGGACCTGCTGGTGGTCGACGAGGCGCACCACCTGGTCTGGCACCCGGAGAAGGCCAGCGACGAATATCGTCTGGTTGAGCAACTGGCCAACGTCATCCCCGGCGTTTTGCTGCTCACTGCCACCCCCGAGCAGCTGGGTCTGGAAAGCCACTTCGCGCGCCTGCGCCTGCTCGACCCGGACCGTTTCCACGACCTCGACGCCTTCCGCGCCGAGAGCGCCAACTACCGCCCGGTGGCCGAAGCGGTGCAGGAGCTGCTCGACGAGGGCCGCCTGTCCGAGAAGGCGCATGCCACCATCGCGCGCTTCCTTGGCGCCGAGGGCGAGGCGCTGCTGGGCGCCGTCAGCGACGGCGATAGCGAGGCCGCCGCGCGGCTGATCCGCGAGCTGCTTGATCGCCACGGCACCGGCCGCGTGCTGCTGCGCAACACCCGCGCCGCCGTGCAGGGCTTCCCGGAGCGCCAGTTGCACCCCTACCCGCTGCCCAACCCCGAGCAGTACGCCGAGCTGGAACCCGGCGAGCACGCCGAGCTGTACCCCGAGGTACGCTACCAGTCGCAGGCTGATGACGAGGCCTGGTGGCGTTTCGATCCGCGCATGGACTGGCTGATCGACACCCTGAAGATGCTCAAGAAGTTCAAGGTGCTGGTGATCTGCGCCCATGCCGAGACTGCGCTGGACCTGGAAGACGCCCTGCGCGTGCGTTCCGGCATCCCGGCCACGGTATTCCACGAGGGCATGAGTATCCTCGAGCGCGACCGCGCCGCAGCTTACTTCGCCGACGAGGAATTCGGCGCCCAGGTGCTGATCTGCTCCGAGATCGGCTCCGAAGGCCGCAACTTCCAGTTCAGCCACCACCTGGTGCTGTTCGACCTGCCGGCCCACCCGGACCTGCTGGAACAGCGCATCGGCCGCCTCGACCGGATCGGCCAGAAGCACACCATCCAGCTGCACGTGCCCTACCTGGAGGACAGCCCGCAGGAGCGCCTGTTCCAGTGGTACCACCAGGCGCTGAACGCATTCCTCAACACCTGCCCGACCGGCAACGCCCTGCAGCACCAGTTCGGCCCGCGCCTGCTGCCGCTGCTGGAAGACCACGCCGAAGGTGCCTGGAACGCCCTGCTCAGCGAGGCCACGGCCGAGCGCGAGCGCCTCGAAGGCGAGCTGCACAGCGGCCGCGACCGCCTGCTGGAACTCAATTCCGGCGGCGCCGGCGAGGGCGAGCGGCTGGTCGAGGAAATCCTCGAACAGGATGATCAGTTCGCCCTGCCGATCTACATGGAAGAGCTGTTCGACGCCTTTGGCATCGACAGCGAGGACCACTCGGAAAACGCCCTGGTGCTGCGCCCCAGCGAGAAGATGCTGGACGCCAGCTTCCCGCTCGGCGACGACGAGGCGGTCACCGTCACCTATGACCGCAACCAGGCCCTGGCCCGCGAGGACATGCAGTTCCTCACCTGGGAACACCCCATGGTGCAGGGCGGCATGGACCTGGTGCTGTCCGGCTCGATGGGCAACACCGCGGTGGCGCTGATCAAGAACAAGGCGCTCAAGCCCGGCACCGTGCTGCTGGAATTGCTTTATGTCAGCGAAGTGGTGGCGCCCAAGGCGCTGCAGCTGGGCCGTTTCCTGCCACCGGTGGCGCTGCGCAGCCTGCTCGACCCGAACGGCAACGACCTGGCCAGCAAAGTCGCCTTCGACACCCTCAACGATCAGTTGGAAACCGTGCCACGCGCCAGCGCCAACAAGTTCGTGCAGGCACAGCGTGACGTACTGGCCAAGCAGATCAACGCCGCCGAGGCAAAGATCGCGCCGCGCCACAGCAGCCGTGTGGAAGAGGCACGGCAGCGCTTCACCGCCACTCTGGACGAGGAAATCGCCCGCATGAGCGCACTGCAGGCGGTCAACCCGAGCGTGCGCCCGGCCGAGATCGAGGCCCTGCGCAAGCAGCGCGAAAGCGGCCTGGCCTTCCTCGACAAGGCGGCCCTGCGCCTGGAGGCGATCCGCGTGCTGGTGGCGGGCTGAGTCACAGGCGCGGGTTATACCCGCCCTACTTCAGCCAGCAACAAAAAGGGCAGCCTCGGCTGCCCTTTTTCATACCCGCGCGAATCAGCTCACGCCCAGCTTGGCACGCATCTTCTCGCACATGACGGTCATCTCGTCGTAGATGATCTGCGGGTTCTGCCGCTTGATCGCCCAGGCCATGCGGCCCTGCTCGTGCGGCAGGATCATGAATTCGCCCTTGGCCACCTCGTCGTAGATGTAGCCCGCGATATCCGCAGCGCTGATCGGGCTGCCTTCCAGCAGCTTGCCGACCTGCTGCTTCATCTCCGGAGTCGGGCCACGGAAGGAGTCCAGCAGGTTGGTCTGGAAGAACGACGGGCAGACCACATGCACCGCCACGCCCTCGGGCTTGAGTTCGATCAGCAGGCTCTCGGACAGCGCCACCACACCGGCCTTGGCCACGTTGTAGTTGCTCATCGCCGGGCCCTGCATCAGCGCGGCCATGGAGGCGATGTTGATGATCTTGCCCTGGCTCGCCCGCAGCAGTGGCAGGAAAGCCTTGCAGCCCTTGATCACGCCCATCAGGTTGATCGACAGCTGCCAGTCCCAGTCTTCCAGGCTGAGGTCGGCGAAGAAGCCGGCAGCAGCCACGCCGGCGTTGTTGACCAGCACGTCGAGCCCGCCGAAGCGCTCCTCGCAGGCCTGCGCCACGGCGGTCAGCTGGCTGTAGTCGCGCACGTCGCAGCGCAGGGTGAAGCCGTCGCCACCGGCCTCGCGGACCAGCTTCAGGGTCTCGGCCAGGCCTTGCTCGTTCACGTCGCACAGCGCCAGACGCCAGCCCTCACGGGCCCAGCGCAGGGCGATCTCGCGACCGAGTCCCGAGCCGGCACCGGTGATCATCATGCGATTCTGCATACTCGTATTGCCTTGTTCTGTGGTGAGGTTGAGGCGAGTGTAGCCAAGCCGACCCCACTGGCGACGCTGTATCAGGCCGCTGAATGACAGCCCAGAAGAGCGCCTAGCGCCTCGGCAGGCGCGCCAGCAGCCAGGCATAGATGATCCCGTTGACCAACAGCACCCCGCCACCCAGCCAGACCTGTATCTGCGGGGTCAGCCCGGCCGGGTAGAGCAGCGGAATCAGGTAATGCTCGACGAAGCCGCCTTCATAACCGGCCTGCCCCGCAGCCTGACGCAGACGGTTCTCCAGCGGGGTCAGCGGACAGTAAAGATGCAGCCACTCCACCGCCACACCCCAGGCTGCCGCCGGCAGGTGCAACAGGGCCAGGCGTGGCCAGCGCAGCACCAGCAGGCCGCCAGCCAGCACGAACAGGATGAACAGCAGGTGCATCACGACCAGGATATCGGCCGCCAGGCGCAGAAACATGTCGTCGACTCCACCATCACGTAGAAGAACCCGGCCATATGAGGGCAGCAAGTTTATTCGTGCTTTCAATAAGTTAGCGCCAAAACGCGGAAGCTAAACATTCTTATTTATATTAATTTTCATATATATTTCAATGGCTTATATTTGACCGAATAGCACTTCTGACGCAGACTCCTGAATTACCAATCACCACTCAGGGCGAGGCACACATCATGAAAGGCGACAAGAAGGTCATTCAGCATCTGAACAAGATCCTCGGCAATGAGTTGGTGGCGATCAACCAGTACTTCCTGCATGCCCGCATGTATGAGGATTGGGGCCTGGAGAAACTCGGCAAGCACGAGTACCACGAGTCCATCGACGAGATGAAGCATGCGGACAAGCTGATCAAGCGCATCCTTTTCCTCGAAGGTCTGCCCAACCTGCAGGACCTCGGCAAACTGATGATCGGCGAGAACACCAAGGAAATGCTGGCTTGCGATCTCAAGCTCGAACAAGCCGCCCTGCCCGACCTGAAAGCAGCCATCGCCTACTGCGAAACCGTCGGTGACTACGGTAGCCGCGAGCTGCTGGAAGATATCCTCGAGTCCGAGGAAGAACACATCGACTGGCTGGAAACCCAGCTCGGCCTGATCGAGAAGGTCGGCCTGGAAAACTACCTGCAGTCGCAGATGGACGAGTAAGCCCGTCGCTTTACGCCAGAAGCCCCGCCCAGTGCGGGGCTTTTGCTTTTCAGCGCAGCAGCGAGTCCAGCAGCGCGCGCCCCTGCGGCCAGTCGCCCAGGCTCAGAAAGGACGTGTGCATGGTGCTGGCTGCCGTGTCGGAAAGCTGCGCCCACCATGCCGCAAAGCGAGGCAGCGGCTCAGGCCGGGCAGCGAGCTCAGCAGCCCGTCAATCCCCCGCGACGCCTCACGGCCCAGGCAGGTCGATATCGCGAAAGAACCGCCCGAGCAGGCGCACCAGTCCGAGCAGGGCATTCACCGGCAGCTCCACCAGCAGCTCCAGCACATCGAGCCAGGCGCTATCCACCTGGCGTTGGCGCGGCCACAGCCAGTAGGCCAGCAGAAAACCCAGTGTCATACCCAGCAGCCAGGCCCACAGCGGCCCGACGACAATACCCTGCACCAGCGCAGCGACGCCGGCCAGCAAGGCCAGCACCGCCAGCAGCATGCGCAGCACGTCCATGCTCAGTTCACTCGCGGATGACGAACAGCTTGATCACGAACCACTCGGCGCCCTTGTACAGGTAGCCCAGCGGGCCATAGATGGTGGCCGGCTTGGGCGGCACCTGCTGGTGGAGCGCAACGCGGATGGTGGACATCTGGATCTGGTCCTTGAGCACGCGCATGCGCGCTTCCATCGAATCGATTTCCGACTGGATGCGGTTGAGCTCCGCCTCGATCAGCAGGATGTCCTTGACGTCCTTGGCCTTGGCCAGCAGGTCGCGAAAGCGGTCACGCAGGGCCAGGTTGTTCTTCAGGCGGGTCTCCACGTCGACGTACTGCTCGGTGACGTCCTCGCCTTTGACGTGGCGCGACAGCACGCTGCCGCTGCGCTCGACGTCGCCCAGCGCTTCATTGAAGGCGTCCTTGGGCACGCGGTAGACGAAGCTCTGGCGCTGGCTGCCGTCGTCGCTCTTCTCCTCGACGTAGCCGCCGAGGGCGACCATGCGCGCACTTAGCTGCTCGGCGGACTTGCCGAGATCTGCCACCTCGATGGAGAAGTCGGCAGTCCACACCAGCAGGCGACCGCTGACCTGACCCTGGGCCGCGGAGTAGCCGGCGCTGGGCGGTTCTGCCGCAGCGCTGGCGACGTCGCCGCCGCGATAGGCACAACCGGCCAGCAGGTTGAGGCAGAGTGCTAGGGCAACGCTGCCCCAGCGAGAGAAAGTGATGTTCATCCTTGAGCGTCCTGGGTTGGTCCCTGTAAGTGGCCGGCGATCATACCGTCGCCCATAAAAAAGGGCAGCCCGCAGGCTGCCCAGTAGTTCACACGGAGCGTCGATCAGTGGGCCGCGGCGCCGCTGGCACCCAGGCCGGTCTGCGAGCGCACGAACTGCGGGTAGAAGCGCGCGCGTTCCTCGTCGGCCGCAGTGGACTTGTCGGTGATCGAGAAGAACCAGATACCGATGAAGGCCACGGTGATGGAGAACAGCGCCGGGTACTCGTACGGGTAGATCGGCGTGGCGTTGCCGAGGATCTGTACCCAGATGGTCGGGCCGAGCACCATCAGTACCACGGCGGTGATCAGGCCCATCCAGCCGCCGATCATGGCACCGCGGGTGGTCAGCTTCTTCCAGTACATGGAGAGGATCAGTACCGGGAAGTTGCAGCTGGCCGCGATGGAGAAGGCCAGACCCACCATGAAGGCGATGTTCTGCTTCTCGAACAGGATGCCGAGGCCGATGGCCAGCACGCCGAGCACCAGGGTGGTGATCTTCGACACGCGCAGCTCATCCTTCTCGTTGGCCTTGCCCTTCTTGATCACGCTGGCATACAGGTCGTGAGATACCGCAGAGGCGCCAGACAGGGTCAGGCCGGCAACCACCGCGAGGATGGTGGCGAAGGCCACGGCGGAGATGAAGCCGAGGAACAGGCTGCCACCCACGGCATCGGCCAGGTGTACCGCGGCCATGTTGTTACCGCCGATCAGGGCGCCAGCGGCATCCTTGAAGGCCGGGTTGGTGCCGACCAGCAGGATCGCGCCGAAGCCGATGATGAAGGTCAGGATGTAGAAGTAGCCGATGAAACCGGTGGCGTAGAACACCGACTTGCGAGCTTCCTTGGCATCAGAGACGGTGAAGAAACGCATCAGGATGTGCGGCAGACCAGCGGTACCGAACATCAGCGCCAGGCCCAGGGAGATGGCCGAGATCGGGTCTTTTACCAGGCCGCCGGGGCTCATGATGGCCTCGCCTTTCGGGTGCGCCTTGACCGCTTCGCTGAACAGGGTGCCGAAGTCGAAGTTGACGTGCTTCATCACCATCAGCGCCATGAAGCTGGCACCGGACAGCAGCAGCACGGCCTTGATGATCTGTACCCAGGTAGTGGCCAGCATGCCGCCGAACAGCACGTAGCAAACCATCAGGATACCGACCAGGATCACGGCGACGTGGTAGTCGAGGCCGAACAGCAGCTCGATCAGCTTGCCGGCACCGACCATCTGCGCGATCAGGTAGAACGCCACCACCACCAGCGTACCGCTGGCAGACAGGGTGCGAATCTCGGTCTGCTTGAGGCGGAACGAGGCGACGTCGGCGAAGGTGTACTTGCCGAGGTTGCGCAGACGTTCAGCGATCAGGAACAGGATGATCGGCCAGCCGACCAGGAAGCCGATCGAGTAGATCAGGCCGTCGTAGCCGGAGGCGAACACCAGGGCGGAAATCCCCAGGAAGGACGCCGCCGACATGTAGTCACCGGCGATCGCCAGACCGTTCTGGAAGCCGGTAATGCCACCGCCGGCCGTGTAAAAGTCGGCCGCCGACTTGCTGCGCTTGGAGGCCCAGTAGGTGATATAGAGGGTGAAGCCGACAAAAGCGACGAACATGACGATGGCGGCCATGTTCAGCGGCTGACGCTGCACCTCGCCTTCGATGGCCCCGGCCGCCCAGAGGGTCGGCGCCAGCGCCAGCAGGCCGAGTGTGGAGAGAATACGCGCGATCATTTCTGCACCTCGGCCAGGACTTCCTGGTTCAGACGGTCGAATTCGCTATTGGCGCGCTTGACGTAGATACCGGTCAGCACGAAGGCCGAGAGGATCAGACCTACACCCAGCGGGATGCCCAGGGTCATCGGCGAATCATCGCTGATGCGCATGCCGAGCACTTGCGGCTCGAAGGCGATCAGCAGGATGAAGGCCACGTAGAGGCCGAGCATGATGGCGGAGAGTATCCAGGCGAAGCGGTCGCGCTTGGCGACCAGCTCCTTGAAGCGCGGACTTTCCTCAATCCGCTTGTAGACGCTGTCGTTCATTGTTGTTGTCCTCCACAGCACACGTTACTGGTGAGGTCACTCTGCGAGCGCCCGCGCAAGCACGACAGACGACCTTAGTCGTAGCCCGTCAGGGTTCTCGACCAAAGTCTTAGGGTTTGCGTGGGATAAGCCGAACGGGGCGTGAACGGAATGCTGCCGAGGCTGTGAAGCCGGCCAGTGCTTCGCGACGGTTATCGAATAACCAGCATCGCAGCCGCGTGTCAGAGGTTGCCGGGAACGATGAGCCCACGCTGGCGATACTCATCGATGGAGATGCCGAAAGCGCCACAGCTAAGCACTTCCTTCACCCTGTAGGGCTTGCCGGAGGTATCGCGAGGCGACTCCTGGAGGTCGACCACACGCTCCTTGCAACGTTGCTTATGGTCGTCGAGCACCACCAGCACGCGCGGTTTGAGCTTGTTGCCAGGCGGGCAGCCGATAATGATGCCGACCTCGCCGTTGCTGAACTCGACGATTTCTCCGGGTGGATAAATGCCGATGAGGTGGATGAAGGCCCTCACGATGTCGGCATCGAAATGGCTGTCGCGGGCATCGAACAGGATGCGCAGCGACTCCAGGGATGATTTGCCCTTGTTGTAGACACGGTCGCTATTGATCGCATCGTAGCTGTCGACCACCGCGACAATCTTGGCGAAATACGGAATCCGGGCACCATCCAAACCACGCGGGTAGCCGCGACCGTCCAGGCGCTCATGGTGGCAATAGGCGACATCGACCGTCGCCGCCGTCACCTGCTGGTTGCTCAGCAGCAGCTTGCGCCCCTCAGCCGCGTGGCTCTGCATGATCAACATCTCTTCGGACGTGAGCGAGCCGGGCTTGTTCAGGATTTCGTTGGGTACCTTGATCTTGCCGACATCGTGCAACATGCCGCAAACGCCGATCTGCTCCAGCTGCAGCGGCAACAGGCCAAGCTCTCGACCCAGAGCAATGGACAGCATGGCCACCCGCAGCGAATGCTCGGAGGTGTACTCGTCCTTGTTCTTGATGCGCGCCAGCCAGAGTAAGGCAGAGGGGTTGCGCAGGATGCTCTCGACACAGCCCTTGACCACCTCCTTCACCGCCGCCACATCCAACGCCTGTCCCAGCTTGATGGCCTGCAGTATGCGCTGTGATTGCTCGCGCGCCGCCTGGTAAGCCGGCTCGGCCTGGGCCATCTCGGCAGAGAAGGAGACCTTGCTGATGACCGGCTGCAGGTTCGCGGCCTGGTTCTCCTGAGCCTGCTGGCGAATACCCACCGAACGCCGCGCGTCTACCCAGACGTACTGGCAAATCTCCTGCAGAAGACGAATCTCCTGCTGCTGGCGTATGCGAAACCCCTGAAACAGGAATTCAGTCTCGGTCCAGGCCCGGTCGAGTTCGACCACATACATGCCGATGACCAACTGCTCTACAGGGATTCTGAGACGATCACCGTCGGTGGGATTGGACATACAGATTTACCGGGCAAGACGATCCAGCACAGCGCCATGTCGCTCTCTTAGATTAGCCAGAGGGGGACGAGCAGCGCTCAACGCAAAACCTATCAGCACACCAAGATATATTGACTTATACCTATTCAAGCCATGCAAACGCTGTATTTCCGTGCTCACGACAATGGCTCTAGCCTTACCTCGACATGCAACAATTCTCATTCGAGGTGCGTCATGCTCAAGACCATCACCTTCACCCTCATGCACTTCTGCATCGCTTTCGGCGTGGCCTACGCCCTGACCGGCAGTGTGGCCGTTGGCGGCCTGGTGGCAGCGGTGGAACCGCTGTGCAACTCGGTAGGCTTCTACTTTCACGAGAAGATCTGGAAACGCATCGAGGGCAACAAGGCCGACAGCGGCGCCATTCCAGGGCATGCCTGGCTGCATCACCACGGGTGAGCTGTGCGCGGGCCCGGGGCTCCGTTAAGATGCGCGGCTTCGCCGCCCGCTAACTATGGATGCCATGACCACCACGTCGCGCTCTCCCGCTCTGTCTTACTCCCTGGCCCTGCTTATCGCCCTGGCGGCACTCACCGCCATCTGGTACTGGGTCGGCCGGCCGGTCGAACTCCCCGACGCCGCCACGCCGACGCACAAGCTGCAGTGCGCGTCCTACACACCGTTCGACAAGGACCAGTCGCCTTTCCAGCAGCCTTTCGTGCTGCGTCCCGAGCGGGTCGATGCCGACCTGGCGCTGCTCGCCCAGCGCTTTACCTGCATCCGTACCTACTCGCAGATCGGCCTGGAAGCCCTGCCGGAGCTGGCGCGCAAGCATGGTCTGAAGATGCTGGCCGGCGCCTGGGTCAGCGCCAACCCGGCAGACACCGAGCTTGAGATCAAGGCGCTGATCAGCGCCGCCAACACCTACCCGGACGTCATCGATGCAGTCATCGTCGGCAACGAGGTGCTGCTGCGCAAGGAAGCCACCGAAAGCCAGCTGGTCGCCCTGATCGCACGGGTCAAGGCGGCGGTGAAGCAGCCGGTGACCTATGCCGATGTCTGGGAATTCTGGATCAAGCATCCGCAGATGGCACCGGCGGTGGACTTCCTCACCATCCACCTGCTGCCCTACTGGGAAGACGATCCCACCGGCATCGACGCCGCACTGAATCAGGTCGCCAACGTGCGCCGTGCCTTCGGCAGCGCCTACGCGCCCAAGGACATCCTGATCGGCGAAACCGGCTGGCCCAGCGAGGGCCGCCAGCGTGAGACAGCGCTGCCGAGCCGGGTCAACGAAGCACTGTTCATCCGTGGTTTCGTCAAGCTGGCCGAGGACAACGGCTGGCGCTACAACCTGATCGAAGCCTTCGACCAGCCGTGGAAGCGCGACAGCGAGGGCGCCGTCGGCGGCTTCTGGGGCCTCTACGATGCCGAGCGCGCTGACAAGGGCATCCTCGCCGGACCGGTGTCCAACCTGCCACACTGGCCGCTGTGGCTGGGTGCCAGCGGCCTGCTGATGCTAGCCGCACTGCTGCTGGCCGGACGTCCCGCCTCGCCGCGCGCCGCCCTACTGCTACCCCTCGTTGCTGGGTTGGGTGCAGCCTGTAGCCTGGGCTGGAGTGAGTTGGCGCTGATCACCAGCCGCTACTGGGGCGAATGGCTGTGGGCGACGGCCCTGCTCGGCCTCAACCTGCTGGTAATGGCGCATGCCATCCTGGCCCTGTCGTCGCGCAATGGCTGGCGCGAACGCGTCTTCGCCTGGCTGGAGGCCCGCGGCGGCTGGTGGCTGGCGGCAGCCGGCTTTGCCGGTGCGGTTCTGATGCTCGGGCTGGTGTTCGACTCGCGCTACCGCAGCTTCCCCAGCCTGGCCCTGCTACTGCCGGCGCTGGTTTACCTGTGCCGACCGGTGCGCGCGCCACGCCGCGAGATCGCCCTGCTGACCGTGATCATCGGTGCCGGCATCGCGCCGCAGCTGTACCAGGAAGGCCTGCACAACCTGCAAGCCATCGGCTGGGCGCTGACCAGCGCGCTGCTAGTCGCCGCCCTGTGGCGCAGCCTGCGCCATTCGCGCGGCTGAGATTGGCGGGCGCGCGGCTGGCTCTCAGCCGCTGCGCCTGCCTGCCCTACCCGGCCGATCGAACCCTGCAGCCCGATGCCGAGCTGCAGGTGCTGGAAGAACATGGCCGGTGCCAGCGTCACACTGATCACCCGTGCTCACCCGACGCCTATCGAGCTGTTACACGAGACGCGGTGACAGATGCCGAGGCATCGCGCGCTTTGCCAGCCGGCATGACTGGCAGAGCGAAGTGCGGTTCCTGCACGGTCGCCTGGATTACGACGGGGAATGATGTGTGACGTTGCGGGACAAGCGCATCCTGCTCGCGCCCTGTCGGGCAACGCGGCAGGGCGTGCGCATCCGGCCCGGCATTGCCGAGCACTGTACGCCAGCCCGGCGCAGCATACCGGGCACTCGGCGTCAGGCGGCGCGGGGCGCCCGTACCAGGCGCAGGCCCGCCAGCACCAGGGCGAACACCGCCAGGCTGGCGCTATACAGCACCAGCGCGGGAATGCCGAAGAACAGCGCCAGGGCGGCCAACACCCGACCAGCCTTGCCCGGAGCGATGAAGCCAACCACCGCCAACACCAGTGCGGTCCAGGCAATCACCCGGAAGTGAATCAGGTAGCCCAGCCCGGCACGGGCCTGGCATTCCCAGCGCGCCGCATGCTCGACGCAGATACCCACCCACTGGCCGTCCTCCATCAGGGCGAAACGCACGCCGTAGCTGGCCGCCAGCCACAGGGGCAGCACCAGCAGCAACAGCAGGAAGGGAATATGGCGGGACATCTTGACGCTCCGGTGGTCCGAAAAAGGCGACCAGCTTAATCTGCTCGTGCCCGAGTGCAAGACCGCAACACTAGAATTAGCCCCATGACCGCACGCCGCCTGCTCCTCGCCCTGACCCTGCTGATGCTGCTCGCACTCGGCTGGCAATGGCTGCGTCTGCCACCCGAGCCTCCGCAACAGGCCTCGCCGGACGGCGTGATCCGCCTCGACGGCCACACCATCACGCCGTTGCAGCCCTTCCGCCTGGAGGCCCGGGTGCTGGGCCGCGAGGACTACCTGTTCGACCGCGGCGCCCGAGTCTCGCCCACCGACCTGGCGCTGGGCTGGGGCCCCATGGCCGACCCGCAGGTGCTGGCACGTATCGACATCAGCCAGCGTAACCGCTGGTACCACTGGCGCACCGACGACTTCCCCATCCCACGCCGCGAGATCGAAACCCACAGCGCCAACATGCACCTCATTCCCGCCGACGACACAGTGGCCAGGACACTGGAACAGGTTGAGCCGGGCCAGCACGTCACCCTGGTCGGTCAACTGGTACAGGTGGAGGGTGATGACGGCTTCCACTGGCAGAGTTCACTGACCCGTGAGGATGTCGGCCAGGGCGCCTGCGAACTGATCTGGGTCCAGTCGCTGCGCATCGTCTATTGAAAGGGCGGCACTCCGAACGCTTGCACTTGTCATAGCGCCGTTATTCACTTCACCCTCCGTTATCCAGGAACCCGGCCCATGCCCCGTTTCCCTTCGTTTATCACCCTGCTCGGTGGCCTGCTGTTCGGTTCGCCGGTGCTGGCGGCGGACATCGACGTGGCCAGCTATGGTTACCCGCTGGCCAACCCCTTCGAGGCGACCATCGCCACCACGCCGCCGGAACTGCGCTCGCCGGTGCCCAGCGACGACGACATCGACCAGGCTGATTACGACCTCAAGCTGCGCCCGGAGCGCGAGTTCGACCTCCCGGAAAACTTCTGGTCGGTGACCAAGCTGCGCTATCGCCTGGCGCAGCAGAAGGGCAAGGCGCCGCTGATCTTCATCATCGCCGGCACCGGCGCCAGCTACTCCAGCGGCAAGACCGAAGAGCTCAAGCGCCTGTTCTACGGCGCCGGCTATCACGTGGTGCAGCTCTCATCCCCAACCAGCTACGACTTCATGAGCGCCGCCTCGCGCAATGCCACCCCCGGCCTGTCGCGGCAGGACGCCGAGGACCTGTACCGAGTGATGATGGCCGTCCGCGCCCAGCACCCCAAGCTGGCCGTCAGCGACTACCACCTCACCGGCTACAGCCTGGGGGCGCTGAATGCCGCCTTTGTCAGCGAGCTGGATGAGCGCCTGCGCAGCTTCAACTTCAAGCGCGTACTGCTGCTCAATCCGCCGGTCAACCTCTACACCTCGGTGACCAACCTGGACCGCCTGGTGCAGACACGGGTCAAAGGCATTGACGACGGCACCACCTACTTCGAGCTGGTTCTCGGCAAGCTTTCGCGCTACTTCGAGGAAAAGGGCCATATCGACCTGAACGAAGCCCTGCTCTACGACTTCCAGCAGTCCGGCCAGAAGCTCAGCAACGAACAGCTGGCCATGCTGATTGGCAGCTCGTTCCGTTTCTCGGTGTCGGACATGGCCTTCACCGCCGACCTGATCAACCGCCGCGGCCTGATCACCCCGCCGCACTACCCGATCAGCGAAGGCACCAGCCTGACACCTTTCTTCAAGCGCGCCCTGCAGTGCGATTTTGACTGCTACATCGTCGAGCAACTGCTGCCTTACTGGCGCGAGGCCTATGACGGCGGCAGCCTGCTGCAGCTGAACGACCAGATCAGCCTCTACGCCCTGGAGCAGTACCTGAAGAAGAGCCCCAAGGTGGCGGTGATGCACAATGCCGACGACCTGATCCTGGGCCGTGGCGACCTCGGCTTTCTGCGCCGCACCTTCGGCGAGCGCCTGACTCTTTACCCGCGCGGCGGGCATTGCGGCAACCTCAACTACCGCGTCAACGGCGACGCCATGCTGGAGTTCTTCCGTGGCTAAGTACCTGTTACCGCTCGCCCTGTTGTGCGCCGCCAGCCTGACCCAGGCCGAAACCCAGACCGACCCCGACGGTTTCACCAACCCCATGCAGCAGCTGCAGTTCAACCCGCACCTGGACCAGCGCGAGTTCGAGCGCTCCACCCTGAGCGCGCTGCATGTCTATGATCCCTGGGAGTCGTGGAACCGCCGCGTGTACCACTTCAACTACCGCTTCGACGAGTGGGTGTTCCTGCCGGTGGTGCGCGGCTATCGCTATGTCACCCCGGGCCTGGTGCGTACCGGCGTGAACAACTTCTTCGGCAACCTGGGCGATGTGCCCAACCTGCTCAACAGCCTGCTTCAGCTCAAGGGCAAGCGCTCGCTGCAGACCACCGGGCGCCTGCTGCTCAACACCACGGTCGGCGTGGCCGGCTTGTGGGACCCGGCCACGCGCATAGGCCTGCCCAAGCAGAGCGAGGACTTCGGCCAGACCCTGGGCTTCTACGGCGTGCCGGACGGTCCCTACGTCATGCTGCCGCTGCTCGGCCCGTCCAACCTGCGCGACACCGGCGGCCGGGTGTTCGACTTCGCGGCGGAGAACCAGATCAACTACCTCAACATGGCGGAAATCAGCAGCGATCACCCGGAAATCACCGGCCTGCGCGTGATCGACCTGCGCGACAGCACCAGCTTCCGCTATGGCCAGCTCAACAGCCCGTTCGAGTACGAAAAGGTACGTTACGTGTACCGCGAGGCGCGCAAGCTGCAGATCGCCGAATGATCCAATTAATAGATATTTAGACGGTAAAAGTCTCACCCATAGATTCAATCCACCGGACTAGCATGGGCACATTCCACTTCAGGAGGTGCCCCATGACCCAGTTCCGCCAAGTCCTCACCCAGCACATCGGCCAGAGCGCCTCGGATGGCGCCGGCGTACGCCTGACCCGCGTGATCGGCGGTGCCGGCATCGAGCGCTTCGATCCCTTCCTGATGCTCGACGAGTTCGGCTCGGACAACCCGGACGACTACATCGCCGGCTTCCCGCCGCACCCGCACCGCGGCTTCGAGACCATCACCTACATGCTCGAAGGGCGCATGCGCCACGAAGACCATCTCGGCAACGTCGGCCTGCTGGAAAGCGGCGGCGTGCAGTGGATGACGGCCGCGCGCGGCATCATCCACAGCGAGATGCCGGAGCAGCAGGAAGGCGTGATGCGTGGCTTCCAGCTCTGGCTCAACCTTCCAGCCAAGGACAAGCTGGGCGCTGCCGGCTACCGCGACTATGCCCCAGAGGAAATCCCCCGCCTGACCACTGCAGAGGGCGTGGCAGTGACGGTCATCGCCGGCCGCTTCGACGACGGCGAGCAGCAACAGGATGGCGCCGTGCAGCGTCCGCACACCGCGCCGCAGCTGTTCGACCTGCACCTGCCAGCCGGCAGCCGCCTGGCACCGCGCCTGGCCGATGGCCAGCGGGTACTGCTGTATGTCTACGAGGGCGAGCTGGCGGCCAACGGCCACAGCATCGGCAAAGGCCGCCTGGCGCGGCTGTCGGAAACCGGCGCCATCGAGATGGGCAGCGCAACCGGCGCGCGGGTGCTGCTGATCGCCGGCACGCCGCTGAACGAGCCGATCGTGCAGTACGGGCCGTTCGTGATGAACAGCCGCGAGGAGATCGAGCAGGCATTACGCGATTTCCGCGACGACCGCCTGACCGCATGAGCCTCAGCGCGCAGACAGCACCGGCACATCCTCGGCCGCCACTTCGGTATGGCCGAGGAAGCGGCACAGGGCGCCCTTCTGAGCCATGGCGTCCTGGTAGCCCAACTCGATCAGCTCGTTGCAGTAGCCGGGCTCGAACAGCAGGTAGCTGAGTACGCCGGCACCGCTGGCGCGGGTAGCGCCCGAGCCGCGCAGGAAGAAACGCATCGCCCTGGGCATCTCGCGACGGTGCCGTGCGGCGATCTGATCCAGCGGTTGACTCGGAGAGATCACCAGCACATCGACGGGCTTCAGGCCGAGGCCGCGCGGGTGCAGCCCGGACGGTACCAGACGACTCATGTGATTGAGCCGTTCTAGCAACTCGATGTCACCCTCCAGACTATCGATGAAGGTGCTGTTGAGCATATGTCCGCTGATTTGCGCCAGGGTTGGCGGGTGACCACTCCGGCGGCGCACCACCTGCTGATTGCCAGCCCTGCCCTGCGGATTGCCACTGACCCCCACGACCAGCACGCGACTGGCGCCCAGATGCAGCGCCGGGCTGATCGGGGCCTGCTGGCGCACCGCGCCGTCACCAAAGTATTCACGGTTGACCTTGACCGGCGGGAAGATCAGCGGGATCGCCGCGCTGGCCAGCAGGTGCTCCAGACTAAGACGCGTCGGCACACCAACACGACGGTGGCGGAACCAGGGATCGATGGTGGCGCGGCCCTGGTAGAAGGTCACCGCCTGGCCGCTCTCGTAACCGAAGGCGGTCACCGCCACGGCACGCAACTGGCGCATGCGCACCGCCGCCGCGATACCTGAAAAATCCAGCTCACGGGCCAGCAGATCGCCCAGCGGCGTGCTGTCGAGTAGCGCCACCGGCAGATCCTTGCCAATGCCCATGAGGCTGTGCGCGAAGAAACGGCTGGCCTGGCGCAACACGCCAGGCCAGTCGCTGCGATAGACGTCACCACAGTGAAACCCCTGCCAGACAGCGGTGAGTCGGCGAACCGCGCTGGCGAAATGCAGGGCACCGCAGGCCAGGCCAACGGCATTGATGGCACCGGCCGAGGTGCCGACGATGACCGGGAAAGGGTTGCGACCGGCATCGCCGAGCAGGTCGGCAATCGCCCCCAGTACTCCGACCTGATAGGCCGCCCTCGCGCCGCCACCGGAAAGGATCAGCCCGGTGACAGGTCTGGCAACTTCGACTGCATCGGTCATGGGGGCTGTCCGCTGTTTTTCAGCGAGTATAGGGCCGGGCTAACGCCTGCGCTTGCGATACAGCTTGGGTTCGCCCTCGGGGCGGGTCTTGAAGCGCCGGTGTGCCCACAGGTACTGCTCGGGATGCTGGCTGACCGCCTGCTCGATCCACTGGTTGATGCGCAGGCAGTCAGCCTCCTCGCTCTCGCCGGGGAAGTCCGCCAGCGGCGGATGGATCACCAGGCGATAGCCGCTGCCATCGGCCAGGCGCTCCTGAGTGAAGGGCACCACTCGCGCCTTGCCCAAGCGGGCGAACTTGGTGGTGGCGGTAACGGTGGCGGCCTGGATGCCGAACAGCGGCACGAAGATGCTCTGTTTGGGGCCGTAGTCCTGGTCCGGCGCGTACCAGATGGCGCGGCCGGCGCGCAGCACCTTGAGCATGGCGCGGATGTCCTCGCGCTCGATGGCGGTGGCGTCGGCGTTGTGGCGCTCGCGGCCGCGGCGCTGCACGAAGTCGAACACCGGATTCTTGTGCTCACGATACATGCCGTCGATGGTCTGCACCCGGCCCAGCAGCGCCGCACCGATTTCCAGGGTGGTGAAATGCAGCGCCATTAGGATCGCGCCCTGTCCCTCGGCCTGCACCTGACGCAGGTGCTCCAGCCCCTCGATATGCGCCAGCCCGGCCAGGCGCGGCTTGGCCCACCACCAGCCCATGGCCGTCTCGAAGAAGGCGATGCCGGTTGAGGCAAAGTTCTCCTTCAGCAGGCGCTCGCGCTCGGCCACGCTGAGGTTCGGGAAGCACAGTTCCAGGTTGCGCCCGGCGATATGCCGCCGCGAGCCGGCCACTCGGTACATCAGCGCCCCCAGGCCGCGGCCAAGCAACAGCAGGACCCGATACGGCAACTGCGCAATCAGCCACAGCAGCCCGAGGCCCAGCCACAGCGGCCAGAAACGCGGGTGAAGGAAAGAGGCGCGAAATTGCGGGCGGTCCATGAATGATTCCGGGCAGGCGGGAAAACCGCACATTTTACAGAAGTCCGCCCGGCTTGCGGCGCTGCGGGCTTATCGTTATAAGTCGTGCCCATTCAATGCAGTGGGCGAACCATGAGCCAAGCCGACCTCCTCGACCAAGACCCCGTGTTCCAGCTCAAGGGCAGCATGCTCGCCATCACCGTGCTGGAGCTGGCGCACAACGACCTGGAGCGCCTGGACCGGCAACTGGCCGAGAAAGTGGCGCAGGCCCCCAACTTCTTCCAGAACATCCCCCTGGTGCTGGCGCTGGACAAGCTGCCGGAAGGTGAGGGCGCACTCGACCTGGGCAAACTGATGGACCTCTGCCGCCAGCACGGCCTGCGCACCCTGGCCATTCGCGCCAGCCGCGAGGACGACATCGCCGCCGCCGAGGCCCTGGACATCCCGGTACTGCCGCCGTCCGGCGCCCGCGAAAAGCTGGTCGAGCCGGTCGAGGCACGCAAGAAGGAAGAGAAGCCGGCCGAGCCGCAGTACAAGCCGACCCGCATCGTCACCAGCCCGGTACGTGGCGGCCAGCAGATCTACGCCCAGGGCGGCGATCTGGTGGTGATGGCGCCGGTCAGCGCTGGCGCGGAACTGCTCGCCGACGGCAATATCCATGTCTATGGTCCCCTGCGCGGCCGCGCCCTGGCAGGCGTCAAGGGCGATACCAGGGCGCGCATCTTCTGCCAGCAGATGGGCGCCGAAATGCTCTCCGTGGCGGGGCAATACAAGACCGCGGAAGAGCTGCGCCGCGATCCCTTGTGGGGGCAATCGGTGCAAGTCAGCCTGTCGGGTGACGTGTTGAACATCACCCGCCTTTAACGGATACTGCGGCCCAATTTCAGGGACCAAAAGGGGCATTCGGAAGCCAGTTTACCGGCGCCGGATTTCCCGATTTTTCATATATTTGGGGTGAATCACCTTGGCCAAGATCCTCGTAGTCACTTCCGGCAAGGGCGGCGTGGGTAAAACCACCACCAGCGCCGCCATCGGTACCGGCCTCGCCCTGCGCGGCCACAAGACCGTCATCGTCGACTTCGACGTGGGCCTGCGTAATCTCGACCTGATCATGGGCTGCGAACGCCGCGTGGTGTACGACTTCGTCAACGTGATCAACGGCGAAGCGACCCTGACCCAGGCCCTGATCAAGGACAAGCGCCTTGAGAACCTCTACGTGCTGGCCGCCAGCCAGACCCGTGACAAGGAAGCGCTGACCAAGGAAGGCGTGGGCAAGGTCATCGACGAGCTGTCGCAGAACTTCGAATACGTCATCTGTGACTCGCCTGCCGGCATCGAGACCGGCGCGCACATGGCCATGTACTTCGCCGACGAAGCTATCGTCGTGACCAACCCGGAAGTGTCCTCGGTACGCGACTCCGACCGCATGCTCGGCCTGCTGGCCAGCAAGTCGCGCCGCGCCGAGCAGGGCCTGGAGCCGATCAAGGAGCGCCTGTTGCTGACCCGCTACAACCCCGAGCGCGTCACCAAGGGCGAGATGCTCGGCGTGGAAGACGTCGAGGAAATCCTCGCCATCAACCTGCTGGGCGTGATCCCCGAGTCGCAGGCCGTGCTGAAAGCCTCCAACCAGGGCGTACCGGTCATCCTCGACGACCAGAGTGACGCCGGCCAGGCCTACAGCGATGCCGTCGACCGCCTGCTCGGCAAGGAAGTGCCGCATCGCTTCCTCGACGTGCAGAAGAAAGGACTCATGCAACGCCTGTTTGGAGCGCGCTAATGAACATTTTCGACTTCTTTCGTGAACGCAAAAAGGAAACCCCTGCGTCGATTGCGAAAGAGCGTCTGTCGATCATCGTCGCCCACGAGCGCGGCCAGCGTAGCCAGCCGGACTACCTGCCGGCCCTGCAGAAGGAGCTGGTCGAGGTGATCCGCAAGTACGTCAACATCGAGCAGGATCAGGTGCAGGTAGCGCTGGAAAACCAGGGCAGCTGCTCCATCCTGGAACTCAACATCACCCTGCCGGATCGTTGATTCAGACGGGGTAAGCGACGGCGGCCTCGGCCGCCGTCGTCATTTGTGGAACCGCCATGCCGTTGTCGAACATCGAGATACTCCATCAGGACAACGCCCTGCTGGTCATCAACAAGCCCACCCTGCTGCTCTCGGTGCCCGGCCGCGCGGAAGACAACCGCGACTGCCTGGTGACCCGCCTGCAGGAAAACGGCTACCCGGAAGCGCGCATCGTCCACCGCCTGGACTGGGAAACCTCAGGCATCATCGTGCTGGCCCGTGACGCCGACAGCCACCGCGAGCTGTCCCGCCAGTTCCACGACCGCGAAACCGAGAAGGCCTACACCGCCCTGTGCTGGGGCCAGCCGGAACTGGACAGCGGCAGCATCGACCTGCCGCTGCGCTACGACCCGCCGACCAAGCCGCGCCATGTGGTCGACTTTGAGCACGGCAAGCACGCCCTGACCTTCTGGCGCGTGCTGGAACGCTGTGGCGACTATTGCCGCGTCGAGCTGACGCCGATTACCGGCCGCTCGCACCAGCTGCGCGTGCACATGCTGTCGATCGGCCACCCGCTGCTTGGCGACGGCCTCTATGCCCACGAACAGGCCCTGGCCGCCTGGCCGCGACTATGCCTGCACGCCAGCATGCTGAGCCTGACCCACCCGCAGACCGGCGAACGCCTGCGCTTCGAGTGTCCGGCACCGTTCTGAGCCTCTTCCGTAGCCCGGATGCAATCCGGGGAACTGGCGGCTGCGCCCCCCGGATTTCATCCGGGCTACAACTGACTATCTTTTTTGCATTCCCATACCGATCTAGAGGGCAGGTGCAGTGCGCTTTTGCCCGCTCCCCCACAAGTGGAGAGAGGTGCTTTCGAGATCGCAGACAGCTTCTGAGCCGTCTGAAGACATAGCCATACACCGGCTACACGCCTGCCAAACGCGCCACGGAATCCGATAAACTCGGTCGATTGCCGTCCGGAGTCCGTTATGCGCGCAGAGCTGAACCAGGGTCTGATCGATTTTCTCAAGGCCTCGCCTACCCCTTTCCACGCCACCCGCAGCATGGCCCAGCGCCTGCAGGCCGCCGGCTTCCGCGCACTGGATGAGCGCGAGCCCTGGCACACCGAGCCGGGCGGCCGCTATTACGTGACCCGCAACGACTCCTCGATCATCGCCTTCCGCCTTGGCCACCGCGCGCCCCTGGATGGCGGCCTGCGCCTGGTCGGCGCGCATACCGACAGCCCCTGCCTGCGCGTCAAGCCGCAGCCTGAGCTGCAGCGCCAGGGCTTCTTCCAGCTCGGTGTGGAGGTCTACGGCGGTGCCCTGCTCGCCCCCTGGTTCGACCGTGACCTGTCGCTGGCCGGCCGCGTGACCTTCCGCGAAGGCGGCAAGGTACAGAGCCTGCTGATCGACTTCGAGCAACCAATCGCCGTGATCCCCAACCTGGCCATCCACCTCAACCGCGAGGCCAATCAGGGTTGGGCGATCAACGCGCAGACCGAGCTGCCGCCGATCCTCGCCCAGTTCCCTGGCGAGGACAGTGCCGACTTCCGCGCCGTACTGACCGAGCGCCTGGCCGAGGAACACGGTATCAGCGCCGATGCGGTACTGGACTACGAGCTGAGTTTCTACGACACCCAGGGCGCCGCGGTGATCGGCCTCAACCAGGACTTCATCGCCGGCGCGCGCCTGGATAACCTGCTGTCGTGCTACGCCGGGCTGCAGGCGCTGATCGAAGCCGATGGCGACGAAAGCTGCGTGCTGGTGTGCACCGACCACGAGGAAATCGGTTCCTGCTCGGCCTGTGGCGCCGACGGCCCATTCCTCGAGCAGGTTCTGCGCCGCGTGCTGCCGGAAGGCGATGCCTTCGTGCGGATCATTCAGAAATCGTTGCTGGTCTCGGCCGACAACGCCCACGGCGTGCATCCCAACTATGCCGACAAGCACGATGCCAATCACGGCCCCAAGCTCAATGCCGGCCCGGTGATCAAGGTCAACAGCAACCAGCGCTACGCCACCAACAGCGAGACCGCCGGGTTCTTCCGCCACCTGTGCCTGGCCGAGGAAGTACCGGTACAGAGTTTCGTGGTGCGCAGCGACATGGGTTGCGGCTCGACCATCGGCCCGATCACCGCCAGCCAGCTGGGCGTACCCACCGTCGACATCGGTCTGCCGACCTTCGCCATGCACTCCATCCGCGAGCTGGCCGGTAGCCACGACCTGGCGCACCTGGTGCGGGTACTCAGCGCCTTCTACGCCAGCGCCGAGCTGGCTTGAACTCCCTCTCCCCATGGGAGAGGCTTGGGGTGAGGGAGCAAATGACGAGCTGCCGATAGTACCCTCACCCTACGCGGGCCGCCCCTGCCCCCTCCCGAGGGGAGAGGGAAGCATTTCCCTTGATTGGCTTTGCGTCCCTACGCAAGTCGTTCACTCCGGCACTTCGACGCTCACTCGCACCGCGTCGTGGCGCCAGTACTCCACGTCGCAATCGATGATGCGTCCATGCTGGTCGCGGTTGACCCGGGTGATGCACAGCGCCGGGCTGCCGGGCGCCGCCTTGAGGTTGAAGGCGGCATCCACCGGCAAGGCAGTCGGCAGGATATCGAAGGCCACCCTACCGTAGCGGATGTCGTAGCGGCTGGCGTACAGCTCGGTCAGCGAGGCGGTCAGGTCGGCGTCGAGGATGCCCGGAAAGTAGGCAGGGTTGAGGTAGTGCTCGACATACAGCACCAGGCGCCCGTCGATCCGCCGTACCCGACGAATCTGCAGCACCGCCGACAGCGCCGGCAGTTCCAGGCGCTCGCAGATGTCCACCGGCGCCGGCATCAGCCGCGCGCTCAGCACCTCGGTCGAGGGTACTCTGCCCTGCTCGCGCACCATGGCGTGGAAGTGGCTGCGCACCAGCGGGTTGTAGGCCAACCGCCGTGGCGAGACGAACCAACCACGACGCTCCTCGCGATAGATCAGCCCCTCGGCTTCCAGCTGCCCCAGCGCCTCGCGCAGGGTGATACGGGTGGTTTCGAACAACTCGCTGAGCGCGCGCTCGGCCGGCAAGCGCCCGCCTTCGGGCAACAGGCCGTGGTCGATCTGCTCCTGCAGAGCACGACAGATAGCAGTAACGGTACGCGGCGCTTCTTCGCGCATGCTTTTCTCCCAATCTGGCATAGACCAGCACCAAGCCGGTGCAGGCACGGGTCATGCTAGGCAGCCTAGATGACTGTCAGATGACAGCCAGTTTTCTTCCCTGGCAACCTGCATGCCGCATGCCATGTGGTCTGCTGCAACTTCGACAAATCAGCCACTTAGCTATGGTCTACGCTTTCCCACGCATGCCTGGGTGCACGGCATCGCCATAAAAACGTCATATAAAGCCTCTAGATTTGGCCTGGGTCTTGCTGATCTAGACCAAACTTCCACCCTGCTAAGGAGCTTCACGATGAAACGCCTGCTGCTGGCTTCACTGATGGGATCGGCCATTGTTCTGGGTAACCAGGCCATGGCCAACGAGGACTTGAAAGCACTGGAACAAGCCGCCCGCGCAGAGGGCGAAGTCAACAGCGTCGGCATGCCCGATAGCTGGGCCAACTGGAAAGACACCTGGGCTGACCTGAACAAGCTGTACGGCCTCAAGCACATGGACACCGACATGAGCTCGGCCCAGGAGATCGCCAAGTTCGACGCCGAGAAGGACAACGCCACCGCCGACATCGGCGACGTCGGTGCAGCCTTCGGCCCCATCGCGGTGCAGAAGGGCGTGACCCAGCCCTACAAACCGAGCACCTGGGAGCAGATCCCGGCCTGGGCCAAGGACGCCGACGGCCACTGGATGCTGGCCTACACCGGCTCCATCGCCTTCATCGTCAACAAGCAACTGGTCAAGGAGCCACCGAAGTCCTGGGCCGACCTCAAGGAAGGCAAGTACAAGGTCGCCATCGGTGACGTCAGCGCCGCCGCCCAGGCCGTCAACGGCGTGCTGGCCGCCGCCATCGCCAACGGCGGTGACGAGAAGAACATCCAGCCGGGCCTGGACTTCTTCGCCGAGATCGCCAAGCAGGGCCGCCTGTCGCTGTCCAACCCGACCATCCAGACCCTGGAAAAAGGCGAAGTGGAAGTCGGCGTGGTGTGGGACTTCAACGGTCTGTCCTACCGCGACCAGATCGACCCGAGCCGCTTCGAGGTGCTGATCCCGTCCGACGGTTCGGTGATCTCCGGCTACACCACCATCATCAACAAGTACGCCAAGCACCCCAACGCGGCCAAGCTGGCCCGCGAGTACATCCTCTCCGACGCTGGCCAGATCAACCTGGCCAAGGGCAATGCCCGGCCGATCCGCGCCGAGCACCTGACCCTGCCGCCGGAAGTGCAGGCCAAGCTGCTGCCCAACGAGCAATATGCCAAGGTCCAGCCGATCAAGGATGCCGCCGCCTGGGAAGCCACGTCCAAGGCCCTGCCGCAGCTGTGGCAGGAAAACGTGATCATCGAAATGCAGTGACCGCGATGCGGGGCCCGCACGGGCCCCGCTCTCGCCAAGGAATTCCCGATGCCGCACAAAGTCATTCTGGTCGTGCTCGACGGTCTCAACTACGAGGTCGCCCGGCATGCCCTGGGCCATCTGCAGGCCTATTGCGCCGCCGGCCGCGCCGCGCTGTACCGCCTCGAATGTGAGCTGCCGGCGCTGTCACGCCCGCTCTACGAATGCATCATGACCGGCGTTGCGCCAATCGACAGCGGCGTGGTGCACAACGACGTGGTGCGTCTGTCCAAGGAGCGCAGCATCTTCCACTATGCCCGTGACGCCGGCCTGACCACCGCTGCCGCGGCCTATCACTGGATGAGCGAGCTGTATAACCGCGTGCCCTTCGTCGCCGCCCGCGACCGCCACACCAGCGATGCAGCCCTGCCGATCCAGCACGGCCACTTCTACTACGCCGACCACTACCCGGACTCGCACCTGTTCGCCGACGCCGAGAGCCTGCGCCTGAAACACGCGCCGGACTTCCTGCTGGTGCACCCGATGAACATCGACGACGCCGGCCATGGTTATGGTCTGGATTCGCCGCAATACCGCAACGCCGCGCGGCGTGCCGATGTGATCCTCGCCGACTACCTGCAGGGCTGGCTCGACGCCGGCTACCAGGTGCTGGTGACCGCCGACCATGGCATGAACAACGACCGCTCGCACAACGGCCTGCTGGCCGAAGAGCGCGAGGTCCCGCTGCTGGTGCTGGGCGAGGCCTTCAGCCTCGATGCCAACGCCCGTCCCCGGCAGCTCGAGCTGTGCGGCACCATCTGCGCGCTGCTCGGTGCCGCCCACGACAAACCCCTGTGCAAGGAACTGCTCAAGTGATGTCCGTTCTTCGCGGCAAGTGGCTGGCCCTGCTGTGCCTGCTGCCCTTCGCCGTGTTCTTCTTCGCCTTCCAGGTCGCCCCGCTGCTGTGGGTGGCGGTCAACAGCCTGATCGTCGGCGACAGCTGGAGCCTGGCCAATTTCAGCAAGATCTTCTCCTCGAAGTTCTACCTGCAGGCGATCAAGCACAGCCTGCAGATCGCCTTCTGGTCCAGCCTGTTCGGCATCGTCATCGCCATCCTCGGCAGCTACTCGCTGCGCCAGGTGGACTCGAAGCTGCGCGACTTCGTCATGGCCTTCTCCAACATGACCAGCAACTTCGCCGGCGTGCCGCTGGCCTTCGCCTTCATCATCCTGCTCGGTTTCAACGGCGCACTGACCCTGCTGCTCAAGCAGGCCGGCGTGATCGACGACTTCAACCTGTACTCCAAGACCGGCCTGATCGTGCTCTACACCTACTTCCAGATTCCCCTGGGCGTGCTGCTGCTCTACCCGGCCTTCGACGCCCTGCGCCAGGACTGGCGCGAGTCGGCCCAGCTGCTCGGCGCCGGCAGCTGGGACTTCTGGCGGCATATCGGCCTGCCGGTGCTGACCCCGGCGCTGCTCGGCACCTTCGTCATCCTGCTGGCCAACGCCCTCGGCGCTTACGCCACCGTCTATTACCTGACCACCGGCAACTTCAACGTGATGCCGATCCGCATCGCCGGCCTGGTGGCCGGCGACATCAGCCTCGACCCCAACCTGGCCAGCGCTCTGGCCATGGTGCTGGTCGGTCTGATGGCGCTGATCACCGTGGTGCACCAGTGGCTGCTGCGCAGGAGTTATCACGATGCGCGCTGAAAACAAACCCGCCGCCCTCTACCACCGCGTGGTGGTCTGGCTGCTGTTCCTGATCCTGCTGCTACCGCTGGCGGCCACCCTGCTCTACTCGCTGTCCACCAGCTGGTCGGCGACCATCCTGCCGGACGGCCTGACCTTCAAGTGGTACCTGGCGCTGTGGAGCGACGCGCGCTTCCTCGCCGCCTTCGGCCAGTCGCTGCTGGTGTGCCTGGGTGCGCTGCTGCTGGCGGTGGTGCTGATCCTGCCGCTGCTGTTCGTGGTGCACTACCACTTCCCCAAGCTGGACGGGGTGATGAACATCCTCATCCTGCTGCCCTTCGCCGTGCCGCCGGTGGTGTCCTCGGTGGGCCTGCTGCAGGTCTACGGTTCCGGGCCGCTGGCGATGGTCGGCACGCCGTGGATCCTGATCGGCTGCTACTTCACCGTGGCCCTGCCGTTCATGTACCGCGCCATCACCAACAACCTGCAGGCGATCAACCTGCGCGACCTGATGGACGCCGCCCACCTGCTCGGCGCCAGCACCTGGAAGGCCGCCTTCCTGGTGGTGCTGCCCAACCTGCGCAACGGCCTGATGGTCTCGCTGTTCCTTTCCTTCAGCTTCCTGTTCGGTGAGTTCGTGTTCGCCAACCTGCTGGTCGGTACGCGCTACGAAACCCTGCAGGTTTACCTGAACAACATGCGCAACAGCAGCGGCCACTTCAACAGCGCGCTGGTCATTTCCTACTTCTTCTTCGTATTGCTCTTCACCTGGGCGGCCACCCGCCTGAACAAGGACAAACCGTAGGCTGCGCGCGAGCGCAGCGAGTCGAAGCCTACAAGGACACCTTCATGAGTTACCTGAGTATCCGCAGCCTGCACAAAAGCTACGGCGCCACCCCGATCTTCAGCGACATCCACTGCGAGATCGAAAAAGGCGAGTTCGTCACCCTGCTCGGCCCTTCCGGCTGCGGCAAATCCACCCTGCTGCGCTGCATCGCCGGCCTGACCGAGGTCGATGGCGGGCAGATCCTCCTGGGCGACCAGGACCTGGTGCCGCTGTCGCCGCAGAAGCGCGGCATCGGCATGGTGTTCCAGAGCTACGCGCTGTTCCCCAACATGACCGTGCAACAGAACGTCGCCTTCGGCCTACGCATGCAGAAGGTCGGCAAGGACGAGACCGCCCAGCGCGTCGATGAGGTGCTGCGCCTGGTGGAACTGCACGATTATGCCGCGCGTTACCCGCACCAGCTTTCCGGCGGCCAGTGCCAGCGCGTGGCTCTGGCTCGCTCGCTGGTCACCCGCCCGCGCCTGCTGCTGCTCGACGAGCCGCTGTCGGCGCTGGATGCACGCATCCGCAAGCACCTGCGCGAGCAGATCCGCGCCATCCAGCAGGAGCTGGGCCTGACCACCATCTTCGTCACCCACGACCAGGAGGAGGCGCTAACCATGAGCGATCGCATCTTCCTGATGAATGCCGGCAAGATCGTCCAGAGCGGCGACGCCGAGTCCCTCTACACCGCGCCGGTCGACGCTTTCGCCGCCGGCTTTATCGGCAACTACAACCTGCTCGATGCCGATGCCGCCAGCCGCCTGCTGCTGCGCCCGGTGCACCAGCGCGTTGCCATCCGCCCCGAGTCCATCCGCCTGGAAGACAGCGGCGCCATCGCCGCCGAGGTGCTCGGCCACAGCCTGCTCGGCAACGTGATCCGCTACCGGGTGCAAGCCAACGGCGTGGAGCTGCTGGTGGACGTGCTCAACCGCTCGGAAGGCTCGCTGATCGGCAAGGGCCAGTGCGTCGGCCTGTCCATCGACACCAACGCGATCCGGGAGGTGGCGTGATGGCCCTGGCGATCTTTGACCTCGACGAAACCCTGATCCACGGCGACTGCGCCTCGCTGTGGGCACAGCACATGGCCGACATCCAGTGGGTCGACGGCGAGTCCTTCCTCGCCCGCGAACAGGAGCTGATGGCGCTCTATTCCCAGGGCAAGCTGGCCATGGAGGACTACATGGCCTACACCCTGTCGCCGCTGGTGGGGCGCACGCCGGAGGAAGTCGAGTTCATCGTCAGCCCCTTCGTCGAAGACGTGATCGAGCCGATCATCTACAGCGACGCCATGCGCTGCCTGGCCGCTCACCGTGCGGCCGGCGACCGCCTGCTGATCATCTCCGCCTCGGCGCATTTCCTGGTCAGCGCCATCGGCGAACGCCTGGGCGTCGAGGAAGTCCTGGCCATCGACTGCGAGCTGCAGCACGGCTGCTACAGCGGCAAGACCAGCGGCGTGCTGACCTACCGCGAAGGCAAGGTCACCCGCCTCGCCGCCTGGCTAGAGGCCGAAGGCGAGAGCCTGGACGGTGCGCATTTCTACTCCGACTCGCGCAACGACCTGCCACTGCTGCAGCAGGTGCCGCATCCCCATGCGGTCAACCCGGACCCGACCCTGCGCGCTCATGCCGAGCAGGCCGGCTGGGACATCCTCGCCTGGCATTGAAAGAGCGCGAGCCGGCTCAGGCCAGGCTCGCGTCGATCTGCAGCACCAGCTTGCCGGACACCTGATTGCTGGCCAGCGCGGCGAAGGCGGCATCCACGTCCTTGGTCGGGTAGACGCGCTCCAGCTGCGGCTTGAGACGCCCTTCGGCGAACAGTGGCCAGACATGGCGCTGCAGATCGGCCAGCAGCTCGGCCTTGAACTGCTCATCGCGGTTGCGCAGCGTCGAGCCGGTCAGCTGGATGCGCTTGCCGAGCAGCAGCGCCATGTCCAGCGCCGCCTTGCTGCCGCCCATCAAGCCGATGCACACCCAGCGACCGTCGCGGGCCAGCAGCTGCAGGTTGAGCTCGGCGTAGCTGGCCCCCACCGGGTCGAGAATCACATCGAAAGGCCCGAAGTCGCGCAGGCTCTCCAGCGCCTCACCGCGAATCACACCGCCCTGGGCACCGAGGCCCTCGCAATAGGCCAGGCGCTCGGCCGAGCCGACACTGACCCAGCAGGGATTGCCGAAAGCCTTGCACAACTGGATCGCCGCCGAACCGACGCCGCTGGCACCGGCGTGCAGCAGCACTTTCTCGCCGGGCTTGAGCGCAGCCAGCTGAAACAGGTTGAGCCAGGCCGTGGCGTATACCTCCGGCAGTGCGGCTGCTTCGGCCAGGCTCATGCCTTCCGGTACCGGCAAGGCGTGGCGGGCATCGACCACCACTTCCTCGGCCATGCCACCACCCGCCAGCAGGGCACAGACCCGGTCACCGACCTGCCAGGCGCTGCCGGCACCGGCCTCTACCACCACCCCCGAGCACTCCAGGCCGAGAACATCGCTGGCACCCGGCGGTGGCGGGTAATGCCCGGCCCGCTGCAACAGGTCGGCACGGTTGAGGCCGGCGGCG
This sequence comes from Aquipseudomonas alcaligenes, assembly GCA_900156135.1. GTDB lineage: Bacteria > Pseudomonadota > Gammaproteobacteria > Pseudomonadales > Pseudomonadaceae > Aquipseudomonas > Aquipseudomonas alcaligenes_D. Next base: position 319,453 of record FTMP01000003.1, read on the forward strand.
GCCACACGAATGCGGACCTGTCCCACATCGCAGGCAGGAACCGTCCGCTGCACCCACTCCAGCTGCCCCTCGATGCCTTGCAATGCCTTCATGCTGCCTCCATAGTGAGTAAAGACCCCGGCAATAGACAGCATGCGGCTTTGCGCCTACCGTCGGGTTTTTGCATTCTGCCGCCCGGCTCCCACGGAACCGGCGCCCTATCAGACGGCCTAATATGCGTTATCACCTGCCTTCGCGTCGAACCACCATGCAGAGATTCCTCCCCGCTACCGCCCTGGCCCTGCTTCTCGGCCTGCACTCCCTGCCCGCTGCCGCCAAGGCCGCCGCGGAGAACTGGGCCTACCTGCAACCAGACCGCGAACAGGTGATCGCCAGCCTCAATGTGGTCGAACTGCTGAAGCGTCACCACTACAACAAGCCCCCGCTGGATGATGCCCGCTCGGCGAAGATCTACGAGGGCTATCTGAAGATGCTCGACCCGGCACGCAGCTACTTCACCGCCGCCGATATCGCCCAGTTCGACCGCTGGCAGAGCAAGTTCGACGACCTGCTCAAGAGCGGCGATCTGGAACCCGGTTTCCGCATCTACCGCACCTACCTGCAGCGTGCCGAGGAACGCCTTGATCACGTTGATGCGCTACTGGCCGAGGGTGTCGACAAGATCGACTTCAGCCTCGACGAGAGCCTGCTGGTCGACCGCGAGAAGGCTCCGTGGGCCAAGGATCAGGCCGAGCTGGACGATCTCTGGCGCAAGCGCGTGAAAGACGAAGTGCTGCGACTGAAGCTGGCTGGCAAAGACAGCAAGGACATCCAGAGCCTTCTGCAGAAGCGTTACAAGAACCAGCGCAAGCGTCTCGAACAGACACGTGGCGAGGACGTTTTCCAGGCCTATATCAACGCCTTCGCGCAGACCTACGACCCGCACACCAACTACCTCTCCCCGGACAACGCGGAGAACTTCGACATCAACATGAGCCTGTCGCTGGAAGGCATCGGCGCCGTGCTGCAAAGCGACAACGAGTACGTCAAGGTGGTGCGCCTGGTACCCGCCGGCCCGGCCGAGAAGAGCAAACTGATCGCGCCTGCCGACAAGATCGTTGGCGTAGCCCAGGGCGACAAGGAAATGGTCGACGTGATCGGCTGGCGCCTGGACGAAGTGGTCAAGCTGATCCGCGGGCCCAAGGGCTCGAAGGTGCGCCTGGAAGTGATCCCGGCCGCCAACGCGCCGAGCGATCAGACCAGCAAGGTAGTCACCATCGTCCGCGAAGCGGTCAAGCTGGAAGAACAGGCGGCGCAGAAGTCGGTGCTCAAGCTGCAGCACGAGGGACGCGACTACAAACTCGGCGTGATCAAGGTTCCGGCCTTCTATCTGGACTTCAAGGCCTACCGCGCCCAGGACCCCAACTACAAGAGCACTACCCGCGACGTGAAGCGCCTGCTGGGCGAACTGAAACAGGAGAAAGTCGACGGCGTGGTCATCGACCTGCGCGACAATGGCGGCGGCTCCCTGCAGGAAGCCACCGAGCTGACCGGCCTATTCATCGACCAGGGTCCGACCGTACTGGTGCGCAACAGCGACGGCCGCGTCGACGTACTGGCCGACGAAGAGCCCGGCGTGTTCTACGACGGCCCGCTGGCCGTGCTGGTTGATCGTCTTTCGGCGTCCGCCTCGGAGATCTTCGCCGGCGCCATGCAGGACTACCACCGCGCGCTGATCCTCGGCGGCCAGACCTTCGGCAAGGGCACGGTGCAGACCATCCAGCCGCTCAACCACGGCGAGCTGAAGCTGACCCTGGCCAAGTTCTACCGTGTCTCCGGGCAGAGCACCCAACACCAGGGCGTGCTCCCGGACATCGCCTACCCGGACGTCGTCGACACCAAGGAAATCGGAGAAAGCGCCCTGCCCGAGGCCATGCCCTGGGACAGCATCAAGCCGGCCGTGCGCCCGGACAGCAACCCCTACAAACCCTTCCTGGCAGAGCTCAAGGCCCGCCACGAATCGCGCACCTCCGGCAACCCGGACTTCGTCTTCACCCGCGAGCGCCTGGCGCTGGCTCAGGAGCTGATGGCCGAGACCAGCGTCAGCCTCAACGAGGACAAGCGCCGCGCCCAGCATGCGGATATCGAGAAGCGTCAACTGAGCCTGGAAAACGCCAAGCGCCAGGCCAAGGGTGAGGAACTGCTCAAGGAAATCAAGGAAGAGGACGAGGACGCCGCCCCGGCGGAACCGGAGAAGACCAAGCCGGAAGACGACGCCTACCTCACCGAAAGCGGGCACATCCTGCTCGACTACCTCGGCCTGGAAGCGACCGTCGCCAAGCACTGACGTAATCAAACAGTCATCGAACTGTCGTGAAATAGAGGGGCCGGTAGCGATACCGGCCCTTTTCATTCCGCAGAACGAGACGCCCATGACCGTCACCGAGCAGTTGAGCGCGCTGGAATCCATCCTCGCTCACGGCGACCTTCACAGCCTGTTCCAGCCCATCGTCAGCCTCTCCGAACGGCGCATCCTCGGTTACGAGGCGCTAACCCGCGGCCCCTCCAACAGCCCGCTGCACGCGCCGCTGGCGTTGTTCAGCGTGGCACGCAATGTCGGCCGCCTGAGCGAACTGGAGCTGCTGGCACGCAAGAGCGCCTGCCGCCATTTCCGTGGCCAGCAACTGAGCGGCAAGCTGTTTCTCAACGTCTCGCCGGAGTCGCTGCTCGAATCCAGCCACCAGCCAGGGCGCACGCTCAAGTTACTGCAGGACGTCGGCATCCCACCGGACCAAGTGGTGATCGAACTCACCGAACAGGCCCCGATCGAAGACTTCGCCCTGCTCGACACCGCCCTGCACCACTACCGCGCCATGGGCTTCTCCATCGCCCTGGATGATCTCGGCGCCGGCTACTCCAGCCTGCGCCTGTGGTCCGAACTGCGCCCGGACTACGTGAAGATCGACCGCCACTTCATCGACGGCATCCACCAGGACGCGGTGAAGCGCGAGTTTGTCGGTTCGATCCTGAAGATGGCCAGGGCCTCACGCGCCCAGGTGATCGCCGAGGGCATCGAGCTGGCGGAAGAACTGGCGACCCTGATCGAGATGGGTGTCGACCTGGTCCAGGGCTATCTGCTCTGTCGCCCCCAGGAACAGCCACCGCGTGACGCGCAGAAGCTGCTACCGCGTCTGGACAACCTGGCTCCGGCACTCGGCGACGAGTGCGACGACCTCTCTGCACTGCTCAACGAGCAGCCGGCAGTGCCCCAGGACACCCCCATTGCCATGGTGCTGGAAGCCTTTCGCGCCCAGGCCAATCTCAACTCCCTGGCAGTGCTGGATGAACAGCAACAGCCTGTCGGCATCGTCCATCGCCATTCGCTGTCCGACGCCCTGCTCAAACCCTTCGCCACCGACCTGTTCGCGCGCAAACCGATCAGCCGGCTGATGAGCCGTGACTTTCTCGCCGTGGACATCGGCCATTCGCTACAGCAGGTCAGCCGCCTGCTCACCAGCCGCGCGCGGCAACGCATGGAGGAAGACTTCATCATCACTCGCCAGGGCCGCTACTGCGGGCTGGGCCGGGTGATCGACGTGCTCAAGCTGATCACCGAGCTGAAGATCCAGCAGGCCCGCCACGCCAACCCGCTGACCCTGCTGCCAGGCAACGTGCCGATCCAGCAATGCCTCGCCCGCCTACTGCAACAGGGCCGCGAGTCGGTGGTGTGCTACGTGGATATCGACAGCTTCAAGCCGTTCAACGACTTCAGGGGGTTTCACTGCGAACTACCGGACAGCAGCTTTTCAACTGTATGGGTATGCAAATGCGGCAACGACATCCATATTTCATCCGAGCAACCAGCAGGTGACCCAAATAAGTCTGCCAGAGCCAGAGTTGATCTAGCCCTTCGTTGTTATCCGACCGAAGAATAAAAACTCAAAGCAACAGAAAATCCGACCGCACACAACCCACGAAGGAAATCAAGAGATTTTAAATTTATTTGTCATTTTATACATTTCATCCGCCAAAAGCTTTAAAGAACTTGCAGAACCAGCAATCCCAGCTTGAGCTTCAGAGTTCTCTTCAACAATTTGAGCAACAACCTCAACATTGCGAGCAACATCATCTCCAGCCGCACGCTGCTCCTCCAATGAATGAGCGATAGCAGCTACCGCATTTAGATTCTCAACCACTGCTGAGTTAATTTGTCGCATTGTCTCCCCAGCCTTTTCCACAAGAGAGAGTCCAGAATCAATCCCAGAACAACCAGAACTCATACTATTCTTTGCCTTCTCAATACCTTCATTGATAGCATCAACAAGACTAACAATTTCCGAAGTAGATTGAGATGTTCTAGCAGCAAGATTTCTCACCTCATCCGCTACCACAGCAAAACCTCTACCCTGCTCGCCCGCTCTTGCAGCCTCAATAGCCGCATTAAGAGCCAGCAAATTTGTCTGCTCTGCAATACCCCTAATAACCTCAACAATAGAATTAATCCTATGGGATTGACTAGCCAAGTGATCTATATCCTCAGCCCCTTTAACAACATGATCAGAAGTTTTTTTAATTTCAACTATCAAATTTTCAACTATAGAAGTTGCAGCCAGTCCATTTTCTCTAACCTGTAACGCAACACCCTCAGCAGTTTTAGCGTTATCAGCAATATGAGAGATGCTTACAGAAAGCTCTTCCATTGCCGCAGCCATGCTTGAAGCCACTCCTGACTGCTGTGTAGAACCTGCTAAAACCTGCTCTGCCGATGTAGCAAGTTGAATTGTTGCAGCCTCAATTTGCTCACTACCAAGAGTAATATCACCAACCAAGCCATTAAGGTTTGATCTCATAGTCTCAACTTCAGCAAGTACACCCCTCGGCTTTTTTAAAAAATCAAATGCTCTTAAATCTCCACTTGATATCTTCTCAGCGCAAGACCGTAGCTCCCCAGGCTCCGCACCAAGATTTACATGAAGAAATTTTGCAAACGAATACGACTGAACAGAAGAAAGTACAAGTGCAACCAATAAGATAGACGAGAATATATAAAACCCTGACTCATAACGAGACAGACCAGCCTCATACTCCAACTCAGCAACTTTTGTCTGAACAGATATAAGATCCGAAACCCTATCAGTTATAGGATCAATAACCTGATAAAGATTATCTTTTACAAATACATCCAACTCCGCCGAACTGTTATTCTTCAAAATTCCTTCCAGAGCATCTATCTCACTCCAAGAATTATTCATGAGCGGATTAACAACCCGTATAACACTCTGCTCATCCTCAACCAGAACAGTTGAAAGGTAACCAGCCCACTTAGTTTCAATTAGCTTTCTGGCACTCGCAATTTTATCTAATGCTTCGTCATATGAAATATTTCCATTTCTTGCTTTATGCGTTGCATCAACAATACTAACCGCATAAGCATCTGATATATCTTTCAAATCCCGAAGAGGGATAACCCTATCCAAATATACCGTCTTTAAACCATTAACTGTTTGATTAAGATAATAAAGACCGCCAACCCCAAGCATTATCATAGAAAGCAGAACTGTACCAACAAGGAGAATAATTCTTGTTCTTACACTCATACTGCGCACCTCTGCTGATCATTACTTGTAAGCCTAGCTCACGGTTAACATGCTTGCCGACGAAAACGTATCGGCTTACGCAGTCAGAAATTTAGAATTCCACCACTACTTGTAAGTGCTTTATAAATTCGCCCGCAAAATTAGCTTACGTATGCACCGTATGAGTTCGAATTTTCTCGAATAAAGCCCCTGACCGACCTGTACGGCTATGCCCGCGGCGACGAGGTGCTGCTGTGCCTGGCGCAATGCCTGAACGAGCGGGTCGATCCCGCCCGCGACTTCGTCGGCCATATCGGCGGCGACGACTTTCTCCTGGTGCTGGGCCCGGACACCTGGCGCGAGCGGCTCAACCAGCTGCAGGAGGACTTCCAGGCCCAGTGCCGACGCTTCTACCGCGAGGAACATCTGCAGGCCGGCTGCTTCGTCAGCCACAATCGCCAGGGCCGGCGCGAGGAGTTTGCCCTGCTGTCGCTGTCGATCGGCGTCGTGCAGCTACACCCGCAGAGCTGCGCCCGGCTGGACGCCGCGCAACTGGCAGGCCTGGCCTCGGAGGCTAAACGCCAGGCCAAGGCCGTTCCCGGCTACAGCCTGCACATCCTGGATACGCTCAGCCTCTCGGCCTGAGCCCCAGCTGTTCGGCGCGATGGGCAAAACGCTCGGCCTGCCCGGCATCGGCAACCAGGCCAGGGCCACCCTCGCGATACAACTGGCTCAAGCGCTGGGCGGCCAGCGGATGACCGGCATCGGCCGCCACCGCCCACCAGCGCGCCGCCTCGGCGGCATCCGCGGCCTGACGGCTGTCGCCCGCTAGCACCTGCACGCCCACCTGGTAGGCGGCCTTGCCGTCACCACCCTGAGCAGCCAGGCGCAACAGGCGCAGGCCCTCTTCGCGCGCCCCGAAGCCCTGGCCGCGGAATAGCAGGATATGACCGTAGAAACTCTGTGCCGGTGCATGCCCCAATGCTGCCATGCGCGCGTACTGCCCCTGCATCCAGGCCCAGGCGCGCGGCTGTTGCAACAACCAGCGCCAGTGAAACAGACGGCGTGCCAGCCAGTAGCCCAGTCGCGCTCGCGCAGGCCAGAGCATCAGGCCTCCTCGGGGTAACTGAACTCGAACACCCGCGCCACCTCGGCGGCATGCCAGGAAGCCGCCGCGATACCGTCGGACGGACCGGAGAAGCGCCCGAGCCGCGTCACACACTCGAAGAAGCCGGTACGCGGCAGGCGGCTGGCGCCCTGGCTGATCACCAGCGCGCTGCGCAGTGGCCGCTCGGCACGCGCATCGAGGGCCGCCAGGTGTTCCAGGGCGGCAGTCAGGGTCTGCATGGCTGGCGTTGGCAGCTGCAGGCGTTCGACCAGGGCACGGTAAGTCAGCAGATGACGCTGGCGACGGGCATCCTCCAGCTCACCCAGCAGCGCCTGCCAGTGTTGCCGGTGGATACGCACGCTCAAGAGGACTGCTCCCAGTCACTCACCCCCAGCACGCGCCCCAGCGAACGCAGGATGGCCCCCTCCGGTACACGCTCGCCGGATTCGAACAGGCTCAGGTAGTGCGGGCTGATACCCACCGCGCGGGCCAGATCGGCCTGGGACAGCCCCTTGGCCTCGCGCAGGCTGGCCAGCTGGCCTAACGGGGAAACACTCATTGGGGCCGGTGCGGCGGTGGCCTGCACCTGACCGGCAGCGCTCAACAGGGCCTGGTACTCGGCCCAGGGCAGCACGGCGTACTCGGGCTGCCCATCGCGCCTGATCACTTGCACACTCATTACAGCTCTCCGTGGAAAACAATGCCGAAACACTCGGCACTTCCCTTGCTGGCGCTCATCCGCCCATGGGCAGAGCGTGACCCATACTGACTCGTCAGACAAGAGTGGCTCGGCATCAGCGCGCCTCCTCGTCGCTGCGCGGCAGCGCCTCCACCTGTTTCAACTGCTCTGCAGGCCGTGCCTCGCGCCAGGCTCGATAGGCATCCAGTTCCGCAGCCCAGGTACGCATCACCCAGGCCAGCACGGCCAGATCGTCAAGCAAGCCCGCGCCCGGCAGCCAGTCCGGAACCATGTCCAGCGGCGCCAGGAAGTACAGAAGCGCCGCTACCACCGAGAGCAGCGCCTGGCGACCCACGGCCCGGTATTCACCGCGCCACCAGGCGGCGCACAGTCCCAGCAGCAGGTTCAGGTCATCGCGTACCCGGGCGAAGCGCGCACTGCGCTCGCCCTTGTTCGCCACTGCGCGCAGCAAACCGGGCAACCGACCACTCTCGAGCAAACGCCTTGCCATCGTCAGGTAACGTGCACCACCCCAGGAAGAATTCATGCCCGCACTCCTCTATCCCTCGCCACGACTGGGCTGCCCGGGTTATCCACCAAAGCTGTGGATAACCTTGTGAACAGTTCTCTTGATAACGCTTCAAACGCCCGTCCCACAGGGCCCCGAGACAGATCGGGTATTTTTTGTTCACGAGCAAAAATGCTTATAAATCATGCAGTTATGATACGAGCATTGCTCAGGAAACGCGGTAACGGTCAACCCGAGGCAGGTAACCGGCCAGATGTGCATAAGCGTAACACCAGCAGCCGATCCCCCTTCATTCAGACCGATAAGTCGCACATACAAAAACGCCCCGGCGAACGGGGCGTTTGCATCGACTGCGCGGAGTCTTACTGAGCCGCGGCTTCTTCTTTCTGATCCTTGATGGCCAGCAGTTCCAGATCGAACACCAGCACCGAGTTGGCCGGAATCGCCGGGCTCGGGCTCTGAGCGCCATAGGCCAGTTCGCTGGGGATGTACAGCTTGTACTTCTCGCCAACGTGCATCAGCTGCAGGCCTTCGACCCAACCCGGGATCACGCCGCTGACCGGCAGGTCGATCGGGCTGCCGCGCTGGATCGAGCTGTCGAACACGGTACCGTCGATCAGCTTGCCCTCGTAGTGCACGGTCACCACATCGGTGGCCTTGGGCTGGGCGCCTTCGGTCTTCTTCACGACTTCATACTGCAGGCCGGACTCGGTGGTCTTCACGCCGTCCTTCTTGCCGTTTTCCTCGAGGAACTTCTTGCCAGCCTGGGCCGACTCCTCGTTGAGCTTGGCCATGCGCTCCTCGGAACGCTTCTGCAGGAAGGCGAAGGCCTCGGCCAGCTCCTCGTCCTTCAGCTTCTGCTCTTTCTTGCCGATGGCGTCTTCGATGCCCATGGCCACGGCCTTGGAATCCAGGTCATCCAGGCCTTCCTGCGACAGGCTCTTGCCCATGTTCAGGCCGATACCATAGGAGGCCTTCTGCGCCGGGGTCTTGAGTTCCACTTCGCTGGTCTGTGCATCGCAACCGGCCAGAACCAGGCCGACCAGGGCAACCGCCGCAGCAAGACGATGTTGTTTCATGCTTGTTCCTTATTAGCGCCACGAGGGGCAGAAAGAGAGCGCGAGCTTAGCAGCCTGCGGCGAGCACTGGCTACGGCACTATAGGAACAGTGGTATGCAGATAAGTTCAGGACGCCGGGCATCATCGCGATACGGCAGCCGGAACCAATAAAATGTGGGCAAAAAAAAACGACCTTTCGGTCGTTTTCTTCAAGCCTGGTCTTCAGTCTAACCAAGGCTTTATATATGGCGCAGCGGACGGGACTCGAACCCGCGACCCCCGGCGTGACAGGCCGGTATTCTAACCGACTGAACTACCGCTGCGCGTAACCCCATGAGCGAGATGGTGGGTGATGACGGGATCGAACCGCCGACCCTCTGCTTGTAAGGCAGATGCTCTCCCGGCTGAGCTAATCACCCTTCGCTCTCGAAGTGGTGCGCATTCTAGGGATGAGCTTTTACCTTGGCAAGCCTTTTTTGAAAAAAATTTTCGAGCAGTTCCAAAGGCTTAGCTTCGGGTTGGCCAATCGAGGCCGGCAGAGAATAATGCGCGCTTCGTGTTCAAGGAGTGTATCCCCCATGTGGTTCCGCAACCTGCTTGTTTATCGCCTGACCCAGGACGTGCCCTTCGACGCCGAAGCCCTGGAAGCGGCACTGGCCGCCAAGGCCGCGCGCCCCTGCGCCAGCCAGGAGCTGACCACCTACGGCTTCATGGCCCCGTTCGGCAAAGGCGGCGATGCGCCGCTGGTGCATGTCAGCGGTGACTTCCTGCTGATCGCCGCGCGCAAGGAAGAACGCATCCTGCCGGGCAGCGTGGTGCGCGACGCCCTGAAGGACAAGGTCGACGAGATCGAAGCGCAGCAGATGCGCAAGGTTTACAAGAAGGAACGCGACCAGCTCAAGGACGAGATCGTCATGAGCTTCCTGCCGCGTGCCTTCATCCGCCGCTCCAGCACCTTCGCCGCCATCGCCCCCAAGCTCGGCCTGATCCTGGTCGACAGCGCCAGTGCCAAGAAGGCCGAAGACCTGCTGTCCACCCTGCGCGAAGCCATCGGCTCGCTGCCGGTACGCCCGCTGACCGTGAAGATGGCGCCAACCGCCACCCTCACCGACTGGGTCAAGGCCCAGACCGCAGCCCCGGACTTCTTCGTCCTCGACGAGTGCGAGCTGCGCGACACCAGCGAGGACGGCGGCGTGGTGCGCTGCAAGCGCCAGGACCTGACCAGCGAGGAAATCCAGCTGCATCTGTCCTCCGGCAAGCTGGTCACCCAGCTGTCCCTGGCCTGGCAGGACAAGCTGTCTTTCGTGCTGGACGACAAGATGACCGTCAAGCGTCTGCGCTTCGAGGATCTGCTGCAGGACCAGGCCGCCCAGGATGGCGGTGACGAGGCCCTCGGCCAGCTGGACGCCAGCTTCACCCTGATGATGCTGACCTTCACCGACTTCCTGCCGGCCTTGTTCGAGGCCTTCGGCGGCGAAGAGGTACCGGAAGGTATCTGACCGGCCGGACAACTCCGGTAACCTTTGCCAGGGCTCGTTCGTCCCCACGGACTTGCCCTGTGCAGCTCACTGTGCAAAATAGCGAACAATGCGAGGACGACCTCGCCGCTCCATCCGAGTGACCATCCGGGACGGCCCGCCCATCAGTTGTTAGGAGCCATTCCATGTCCTGGATCATTCTGTTTCTCGCCGGCCTGTTCGAGGTCTGCTGGGCCGTCGGCCTCAAGTACACCGACGGTTTCACCCGCCCCCTGCCCACCCTGCTCACCGTCGCGGCGATGATCGTCAGCATCGGCCTGCTCGGCCTGGCCATGAAGGAACTGCCGCTGGGTACCGCCTATGCGATCTGGACCGGGGTTGGCGCCATCGGCACGGTGATCGCCGGCGTGCTGCTGTTCGGCGAGTCGATGGCGCTGATGCGCCTGGGCAGCGTGGCGCTGATCGTCGTCGGCCTGGTCGGCCTCAAGCTCAGCCACTGATAGGCCCGAATGAAAAAGCCCGCCAATCGGCGGGCTTTTTCATTCGCTCGGGTCAGCGCTGATCGCCGCGTAACAGAGAGACCTGCTCCTGCATGACCAGCCGGCCGGTGTCCGCCGGCAGCGGTGTACCGGCGACGATGTTGACCCGCGACCAGAAGCGCTTGAACAGGCCCTTGTGCGGCGCACGACTGAAGAAGCTGCCCCACAGCCCCTGCAGCGCCAGCGGAATCACAGGCACCGGATTGGCGGCGAGGATGCGCTCGACCCCGGCCTTGAACTCGTCGATCTCGCCCGTAGTGGTCAGCTTGCCTTCGGGGAAGATGCACACCAGCTCACCCGCCGCCAGGTACTCGGCGATCCGCGCAAAGGCCCGCTCGAACACCTCCGGGTCCTCGTTGCGCCCGGCGATCGGCACGGTGCCGGCGGTGCGGAACACGAAGTTGAGCACCGGCAGGTTGTAGATCTTGTAGTACATGACGAAGCGCACCGGTCGCCGCACCGCGCCGCCGATCAGCAGCGCATCGACGAAGGACACGTGGTTGCACACCAGCACCGCTGCGCCCTCCTCCGGAATCACCTCCAGGTTCTGGTGGCGCACCCGATACATCGAGTGGCTGAGCATCCAGATGAGGAAGCGCATGGTGAATTCGGGAACGATCTTGAAGATGTAGGCGTTGACCGCCAGGTTCATCAGCGAGATGGCCAGGAACAGCTGCGGAATGCTCAGCTTGGCCACGCTGAGGAAGAGGATCGACACCACGGCCGCCGCCACCATGAACAGCGCGTTGAGGATGTTGTTGGCAGCGATCACCCGCGCCCGCTCATGCTCCTCGGTGCGCGACTGGATCAGCGCGTACAGCGGTACGATATAGAAGCCACCGAAAACGCCCAGGCCGAGAATCGACGCCAGCACCGGCCAGGCCTCGCCCATCTGCAGCAGACCCAGCCAGTCGTGCGCCGCGCTCGCCTGCGGGAAGCTGCTGGAAGTGGCCCACAGCAGGATGCCGAACAGCGACAGGCCGAAGGAGCCGAATGGCACCAGGCCGATCTCCACCTTGTGTCCGCTCATGCGCTCGCAAAGCATCGAGCCCAAGGCGATACCCACCGAGAACACGGTGAGAATCAGCGTCACCACGCTCTCGTCGCCGTGCAGCAGGTCCTTGGCGAAGTTGGGAATCTGCGTCAGGTACACCGCGCCGAGGAACCAGAACCAGGAACTGCCGATCAGCGAGCGCGACACCGCCGGACGCTGGCCGAGGCCCAGGTGCATGATCCGCCAGGACTGGCGGAAGATGTTCCAGTCCAGCTGCAGTTGCGGCAGCGATGCGGCAAAACGAGGAATGGCGCGGCTGGACAGGTAGCCGGCGACGGCGGTGGCGACGATGGCGATCCCCACTGCGCTTTGGTAGCCGTTGCCGGACATCAGCAGACCGGCACCGATAGTGCCGGCGAGGATGGCCAGGAAGGTGCCCATCTCCACCAGCGCGTTGCCGCCCACCAGCTCCTGCTCGCGCAGTGCCGCTGGCAGGATCGAATACTTCACCGGGCCGAACAGCGCCGAGTGGGTACCCATGGCGAACAGCGCCAGCAGCATCAGCGGCAGGTTCTCCAGCAGGAAGCCGGTGGCGCCGACCGCCATGATCACGATCTCGGCCAGCTTGATCAGGCGGATCAGCGCATCCTTGGCGAACTTCTCGCCGAACTGCCCACCGAGGGCGGAGAACAGGAAGAACGGCAGGATGAACAGCATCGCGCACAGATTGACCAGCAGATCGCGGTCGGCGAAGTTGATCCAGGCCTCCTTGTCCACCTCGAAACTGAGCTTGAACAGGATGGCGAGGATCAGCGACTGCTTGAACAGATTGTCGTTGAACGCGCCGAGCAGTTGGGTGATGAAGAACGGCAGGAAGCGCCGGGTGCCGAGCAGGGCGAATTGCGAATTCGGGGTCATCGTCCTTGTACCTGTCTGAGGCCGAGCGGGCCGTCCTGCATTGGACCGCATCTGCCCCGGGCAAAGCCACACCCACGTATTGCTTTCGTGCAATGACTCCCTCTCCCTCCGGGAGAGGGTCGGGGTGAGGGCACCACAGACAGCTCAGAGCAGCCTGGAAAACCCTCCCCCTGCGCGGGCCGCCCCTCTCCCAGAGGTCAAGGGGGGACTTCTAGATCGGCATCTGCCCCAGCCACCAGCGCAGCAGGAAGAACACCAGTAGGCCTCCGCCGATGGTCGCCAGCAGATGGCGGGTCAGCGCGGCGATCAGGATGGTCGCGAGGCCGGCCAGCAGGTAGGCGTTGTCCAGGCTCAGCGCCCAGGTCTTGCCGTCCGGCAGCAGCATGCCGGGCACCACGATGGCGGTGAGCACGGCGGTCGGCACATAGTGCAGCCCCTGGCGAATCAGCGGCGGGAAACGCAGGTCAGGGAAGGCGAACAGGCTGTAGCGGGTGGCAAAGGTGATCGCCAGCATGCCAAGGATCAGCATCCAGTTGTCCATCAGATCACCTCATCCTGCAGCAGGCGATAGCGACGCTCCAGCACCACGCCGACGACGATCCCGGCGCAGGCCGCAGCCATCAGGCCGAGCTTGTAGGGCAGCGCGTGGCAGGCCAGCGCCACCGCCCCGGCCACCAGGGCCGCCGCCACCTGCGGGCGATTGCGCAGCATGGGCACGACGATACCGATGAAGGTGGCGAGCATGGCGAAGTCCAGGCCCCAGTCGCCGATGTTCGGCACCGCCTGGCCGAACACCAGGCCGACCAGGGTGCAGGCCTGCCAGTTGACGTACATGGCCAGTGCCGCACCGAGGAAATACCAGTGCTTGTTGGGCGAGACATCGGTCTCGGCATAGCGGTGCTGGACCACGGCAAAGGCCTCGTCGGTCAGCCAGAAGGCCAGCGGCACGCGCCAGCGCTTGGGCAGGTGGCGCACGAAGGGCTGCAGGCTGGCGCTGTACAGGGCGTGGCGCAGGTTGACCACCAGGGTGGTCAGCCACAGCACGGCCAGGGTCGCACCACCGCCGAGCAGGCTGATGGCGATGAACTGGGCGGAACCGGCGAACACCAGCAGCGACATGCCAATGGTCTGCCAGGGCGTGAGGCCGGCGGCACCGGCCAGGCTGCCGTAGATGATGCCGAAGGGCATGGCGCCGAGCAGCATTGGCAGCATGTCGCGCAGGCCCTGCAGAAATTCGTGGTGACGGGACATGGAACCTCCTTGAACCCGGGAGGCTAGTCGAAAGGTGCGCGCGGCGTCTTGAACGATATTGCTCAGTCGCCCGCGCAGGCGCGGCGATATTCGCCGGGGCTGACACCGTAGCTTTGCTTGAACTGCCGGTTCAGGTGGCTCTGGTCGGAGAAGCCCAGCTGCAGCGCCACCTGCAACGGCGCACAGCCGGAGCGCAGCAGCGCCCGAGCCTGCTCCAGGCGACGCTGCTTGAGCCAGGCGTGCGGCGGCAGACCGGTGGCACGGCGGAACACGCGGGCGAAATGGAACGGCGACAGATTCACCAGCCCGGCCAGCTCTTCCAGCGAGGGCGGATCGCCCAGGCGCGCCGCCAGCAGCTCCTTGGCCATTGCCACGGCCCGCGGCTCGGCGCCGGGCTCGCGCGCCTGCGGGATGCGCGCATGGCGCTGAAATAGCAGCAGGATCGCCTCGCGCCAGGCCGTCTGCTGCTGCAGGGTGCACGCCTCGCCATCGAGCAGGCGATGCAACCTGCCGAAGGCCTGATGCAGCTCCAGGTCCTGCAGCACGCTGGCGCCGAAGGACGGCATGCCGCGATCCGCCAGCTCCAGCTCCGCCAGTACGCCCTGCACCTGCGCCGGAGCCGGATAGAAGCCGCGGTACCACCAGCCCTGCTCGTGCGCCTTGGAACCGGTATGCACCTCATCCGGATTGATCAGCACCATGCTGCCGACCGGCGCCAGGTGGTCGCTACCACGGTGGCGGAAGCGCTGGGCTCCGCCCTCGATCACGGTGAACACAAAGCCTTCGTGCACATGCGGAGCGAAGCGCTGCTCGATATAACGCGCGTGCAGCAGCTCGACGCCTATCAGCGCCTGGCTCTCCCAGAAGCGGGTCTGCTCACCGCCGGCCACCGTCTCACGCGCCGAAGCGCGCCTCCAGGCCAGCCTTGACCTGTGGCCACTCACTGTCGGTGATGCTGTACATCACGGTGTGATCGAGGCGACCGTCGGCCAGGCGCCGGTGGTTGCGCAGCAGGCCCTCGCGCTGGGCGCCGAGTTTCTCGATGGCACGCTGCGCGCGCAGATTGCTGGCGGCGGTCTTCAGCTGCACTCGCACAAGCTGCCACTCCTCGAAGGCATGGCGCAGCATCAGGTACTTGATCATGCGATTGAGACCAGTGCCGTGCTGGCCCACGTCGAGCCAGGTGGCGCCGATCTCGGCGGCCGGCAGCACCAAGTTGAAGTCGAAGAAGCTGGTGGTGCCGACCAGCTCACCGGCCAGGCGGATGGCGAACACCACCTCGCGGCCCTCGCGCTGCTCGGCCAGCGCGCTGCGGTACCAGTCCGGGCGGGTCGTGCCACTCATGAACTGCTGCGATGCGCGGTTGGCCTCGGCCAGCTGCAGCAGGCCCGGCAGGTCGGCCTCGGTCAGCGGATCGAGGCGCAGGGCGCCCTGCTGCAGGGCGACGGGTTGGGGCTTGAACATGACACGAACTCCGGTAAAGCGACCACGGCCGGCCACGCTAGCAGGCCGGCCGCGGCCGCTCAAGCCGCTTGCGACCTTGGTCGGCCTGGCGCAGCGGCCCGGACATGCGAGACTATTCCCTAGCCTAATGGTCGTGCCGCCCATCCCTGCATCCGCGGAGTTCGCATGTCGCTGTCCGGCGGTCTGATCGCCTTCGTTGCCCTGGCCTACATGGCCACCCTGTTCACCATCGCCTTCTATGGCGACCGTCGCCGCGCGCCCCTCAAGCCACGCGTGCGCGCCTGGGTGTTCAGCCTGTCACTGGCGGTGTACTGCACCAGCTGGACCTTCTTCGGCGCGGTCGGCCAGGCAGCTGGCGAGCTGTGGTCGTTCCTGCCCATCTACCTGGGGCCGATCATCCTCCTGCTGCTGGCGCCCTGGGTGCTGGAAAAGATGGTGGCGATCAGCAAGCAGGAGAACATCACCTCCATTGCCGACTTCATCGCCGCCCGCTACGGCAAGTCGCAGAGCCTGGCGGTGGTGGTGGCGCTGATCTGCCTGGTCGGCGTGCTGCCCTATATCGCCCTGCAGCTGAAGGCCATCGTGCTGGGCGTCAACCTGCTGGTCGGCACCACGCCGAGCCCGACCCGCAGCCAGGACACGGCGCTGATCGTGTCGCTGGTGCTGGCCCTGTTCACCGTGCTGTTCGGCACCCGCAACCTGGATGTCACCGAACACCACCGCGGCATGGTGCTGGCCATCGCCTTCGAGTCGCTGGTCAAGCTGCTGGCCTTCCTGGCGGTGGGCGCCTTCGTCACCTGGGGCCTGTTCGACGGCTTCTCCGACCTGTTCCAGCGCGCCGGCCAAGCCCCCGCCCTGGAGGAGTTCTGGACTCAGACCGTGAGCTGGCCGGCCATGCTGGTGCAGACCGGCCTGGCCATGACAGCGATCATCTGCCTGCCGCGCCAGTTTCACGTGGCCGTGGTGGAAAACATCGAGGCCCGCGACCTGCGCCTGGCGCGCTGGGTGTTCCCGATCTACCTGGTGCTGGCCGCGCTGTTCGTGGTGCCCATCGCCCTGGCCGGGCAGATGCTGCTGTCGGCCGATGTACAACCCGACTCCTTCGTCATCAGCCTGCCACTGGCCGAAGCCCACTCCTCGCTGGCGCTGCTGGCTTTTATCGGCGGTGCCTCGGCGGCCACCGGCATGGTCATCGTCGAAGCGGTGGCGCTGTCGACCATGGTCTGCAACGACATGCTGCTGCCCGTGCTGCTGCGCCGGCAGAATGCCGAGCGCCCCTTCGAGCTGTTCCGTCACTGGATGCTCAGCGCACGCCGCCTGAGCATCCTAATCATCCTGCTGCTCGGCTACGTCTGCTACCGACTGCTCGGCACCAACGCCAGCCTCGCCACCATCGGCCAACTGTCGTTCGCCGCCATCGCTCAGCTGGCGCCGGCCATGTTCGGCGCGCTGGTGTGGAAACAGGCCAACCGCCGCGGCGTGTTCGCCGGCCTGGCCGCCGGCTGTGCCCTGTGGTTCTACACCCTGGTCCTGCCGCTGGTGGCCGGCGGCCTGCGCTGGTCGCTGGACAGCTTCCCGCTGCTGCCGGAGCTGCTCTACTACCCGGTCGGCATCGAGATCGACCCGCTGACCCGTGGCGTACTGCTGTCGCTGACCGGCAACTGGCTGCTGTTCGGCGCCGTCTCCTGGTTCTCCCGCACCCGCGTCTCCGAACACTGGCAGGCCGGCCGCTTCATCGGCCTCGACACCGGCAACAAGACCAGCACGCGCAACCTGCTGGCCGTGCAGGTCGCCGACCTGATGGCCCTGGCCGCCCGCTTCGTCGGCGAGGAACGCGCGCAACAGAGCTTCGAGCGCTTCGCCCAGCAGCAGGAGCGCGCCTTCAACCCGGCGCAGAACGCCAACGCCGAGTGGATCGCCCACACCGAGCGCCTGCTCGCCGGCGTGCTCGGCGCCTCCTCGACCCGTGCCGTGGTGCGCGCGGCCATCGAGGGCCGCGAGATGCAGGTCGAAGACGTGGTGCGCATCGTCGACGAGGCGTCCGAGGTCCTGCAGTTCAACCGCGCACTGCTGCAAGGCGCCATCGAGAACATCACCCAGGGCATCAGCGTGGTCGACCAGAACCTGCGCCTGGTGGCCTGGAACCGCCGCTACCTGGAGCTGTTCGAGTACCCCGAGGGGCTGATCGGCGTCGGTCGGCCGATCGCCGACATCATCCGCTACAACGCCGAGCGCGGCCTGTGTGGGCCCGGCGACGTCGAGGAACACGTGAGCAAGCGCCTGTTCTGGATGCGCCAGGGCAAGGCGCACACCTCCGAGCGGCTGTTCCCCAACGGCCGGGTCATCGAACTGATCGGCAACCCCATGCCCGGTGGCGGCTTCGTCATGAGCTTCACCGACATCACCGCCTTCCGCCGCGCGGAACAGGGCCTGCTGGAGGCCAACGAAGGCCTGGAGCAGCGCGTCGAGGAACGCACCCGCGAGCTGTCGCAGCTGAACCAGGCGCTGGGCGAGGCCAAGGGCAACGCCGAGGCCGCCAACCAATCGAAGACACGCTTCCTCGCCGCCGTCAGCCACGACCTGATGCAGCCACTGAACGCCGCGCGGCTGTTCTCTGCCGCCCTCGCCCATCAGCAGGACGCCCTGCCGACCGAGGCACGCGAACTGGTGCGCCACCTCGACAGTTCGCTGCGCTCGGCGGAAGACCTGATCGCCGACCTGCTGGACATCTCGCGCCTGGAAAGTGGCCGTATCACCCCGGAGCGCAGCCGCTTCCCGCTGCATCAGCTGTTCGATGCGCTCGGCGCCGAATTCAAGGTGCTGGCCGCCGAGCAGGGCGTGGACTTCCGCGTGGTGCCCTGCACCCTCGCCGTGGAAAGTGACCCCAAACTGTTGCGCCGGGTGCTGCAGAACTTCCTCACCAATGCCTTCCGCTATGCCCGTGGCCGCGTGCTGCTCGGCGCGCGGCGCGAGGGCGGGCAGCTGCGCCTGGAAGTTTGGGACCGCGGCCCAGGCATTCCCGAGGACAAGCGCCAGGTGATCTTCGAGGAGTTCAAGCGCCTGGACAGCCACCAGACCCGTGCCGAGAAAGGCCTGGGCCTCGGCCTGGCGATCGCCGATGGCCTCTGCCGGGTCCTCGGCCACCGCCTGGAAGTACGTTCCTGGCCGGGCAAGGGCAGCGTATTCAGCGTCAGCGTGCCGCTGGCCCGCGAACTGCCGCAACCGAGCGCGAGCAAGACCCTGGAGGTCGTTCCCGGCGCCCTCGGCGGCGCCCAGGTGCTATGCATCGACAACGAGGACAGCATCCTCGCCGGCATGCACAGCCTGCTGTCGCGCTGGGGCTGCCAGGTTTGGACGGCGCGCAACCGCCTGGAGTGCGAGCACCTGCTGGACGAGGCCGTACGGCCACAACTGGCGCTGGTCGACTATCACCTGGACGAAGGTGACACCGGCACCGAGCTGATGGCCTGGCTACGCACGCGCCTGGGCCAGCCGCTGCCCGGCGTGGTGATCAGCGCCGACGGCCGCCCGGAGCTGGTGGCCGAGGTGCATGCCGCCGGCCTCGACTACCTGGCCAAGCCGGTCAAGCCGGCGGCCCTGCGCGCACTGATCAGCCGGCACCTGCCGCTGGCCTGAGCCCAGTGCAGCACGGGTGAAAACCGCGAGCCGCGCGATCATGCCCGCGGGTTTCACCCGCTCTACAGGCCACTAACCATCTATTAAATAGATCAATAATGCGAATTTTTTGCGCTTTTTATCGACCTTGATTCGATAGATCATTCGCTCCATCCCCTGCGGCGCAATCTGGCGCCCAGGCCACGGAGTCATCACCATGATCGAAGTACGCCCCTTCGCCTCCCTCGGCCATGCTCACCACGGCTGGCTGAACGCCCGTCACCACTTTTCCTTCGCCGAGTACCAGGACCCGCAGCGGGTCAACTGGGGCCGCCTGCGCGTCTGGAACGACGACGAGATCGCCGCCGGCAGCGGTTTCCCGCCGCACCCGCACCACGACATGGAGATCGTCACCTACGTCCGCGAAGGCGCCATCACACACCGCGACAACCTGGGCAACCAGGGCCGCACCGAGGCGGGCGACGTGCAGGTGATGAGCGCCGGCACCGGCATCGCCCACTCCGAGTACAACCTGGAGGACGTCACCACCAAGATCTTCCAGATCTGGATCATCCCCGACCAGCAGGGCGAAGCACCTGCCTGGGGCAGCAAGCCCTTCCCGCGTGGCGAGCGCGCCGGCCAGTTCGTGGTCCTGGCCAGCGGCCACGGCAGCGACGAGGACGCCCTGCGCATCCGCGCAGACGCCCGCCTGGCCGCCGCCACCCTGGCCGCCGGGCAGAGCGCCGAGTACCCACTGGGACGCCTGCGCAAAGGCTACCTGGTGGCCGCCCGCGGGCGCATCGAGGTCAACGGCATAGTCGCGGCGGAGCGTGACGGCGTGGCCGTCGCCGAAGAGGAAGTGGTGCGCGTCACCGCCCTGGAAGACAGCGAGGTGGTGCTGGTGGACGTGGCATGACCTGAGGCAAGCCGACAGACGGTGTAGCAGTCTAGAATGCGCTCATCCGCCGGGCCGAAGGAGCGCCAATGTCACCCGCCGCAGAACTTGCCCTCAACCTCGCCGCCGCCCTTGTGGCCGGCCTGCTGATTGGCGCCGAGCGCGGCTGGCGTGCGCGCGACGCCGATGACACACACCTGGTGGCAGGCATTCGCACCTTCGGTCTGGTCGGCCTGCTCGGCGGCCTGGCCGCCCTGCTCGGCAGCCACCTTGGCGTGGCGGCCTGGATCGCCATCGCCCTGCTGGTCGGCCTGCATGCACTGGCGGGATACATCGGCGAGGTGCGCCGCAGTGGCGACCTGGGCCTGACCAGCGAGATCGCCCTGTTGGTCACCTTCCTGCTCGGCAGCCTGGCCATGGCCGGCGAGCGCAGCCTGGCCGCCGGCGGCGCGGTGGCAGTGGCCTTGCTGCTGAGCCTCAAGGAGCCGCTGCACAGCGGCCTGCGCCGGCTCTCCGAAGCCGAGCTGTCGGGCGCGCTGAAGCTGCTGTTCATCTCCCTGGTACTGCTGCCGGTATTGCCCAACCAGGGCTACGGCCCCTGGCAGGCCTTCAACCCCTACGCGGTGTGGTGGATGGTGGTGCTGATAGCCGCCATCGGCTTTGCCGCCTACGTAGCCATTCGCATGATCGGCACCCGCCACGGCCTGCTGGTCACCGCCCTGCTCGGCGGCGTGGTGTCTTCCACCGCCATGACCATCACCCTGTCGCGCCTGCACGACGGCCGCCAGCTGCGCGCCATGCTCGCCTGTGCCCTGCTGGCCACCTCCGCGCTGATGTTCCCGCGCGTGCTGCTGGAAGTCGGCTTGATCAACACCGCGCTGCTGCCGCACCTGTTGCTGCCGTTGGGCCTGGCCGGTCTGGTGTATGCCGGCGGCGCCCTGGTGTTCTACCGCATCGCCGGCAGTGAGCTGCAGCAGGCGGTCGAACCGCCACTGAGGAACCCCTTCGAGCTGGCCCCGGCGCTGCGCTTCGCCGCCCTGCTGGCGCTGATCCTGCTGCTGATCGAGGCCGCTCGCGAATGGTTCGGCAACGCCGGGGTGTGGGGCGTGGCCATTCTCTCCGGCCTGTCGGATGTGGACGCCATCACCCTGTCGCTGGCACGCGGCGCCAAGGGCGACATGGCAGCGGAACTGGCAGTGCAGGGCATCTACCTGGCAGCGCTGAGCAACAGCCTGGTCAAGGCCGGCCTGATCGCCCTGATCGGCGGCCGCGAACTGGCCCTGCGCACCCTGCCGGTGATGGGCCTGGGCCTGCTGCTGGGCCTGGCGGCCCTGCTGCTGACCTGACCTACTCGCCGGCCTCGTCCAGCTGCGGCACGCCGGAGGCGCGCTCGATCAGCTCGGCTGGCAGGCTCTTGCTGGCGCGGGCGCCGAGCAGCTTGAGGTTCTCGACCCGGTTGATCAGGTTGCCGCGACCTTCGCACAGCTTGTTGCGCGCCGCATCGTAGGCCTTGTCGAGCTGCTTGAGACGGCTGCCGACCTCGTCCAGATCGCCGATGAAGGCGACGAACTTGTCGTACAGCTGGCCGGCGCGCTCGGCGATGTCGCGGGCATTCTGGCTCTGCCGTTCCTGGCGCCACAGGCTGTCGATCACCCGCAGAGTGGCCAGCAGGGTGGTCGGGCTGACGATCACGATGTGCTGCTCGAAGGCCTCCTGGAACAGCCCCGGATCGGCCTGCAAGGCAGCGGCGAAGGCCGCCTCGATGGGCACGAAGAGCAACACGAAGTCCAGGCTGTGCAGGCCTTCCAGGCGCTGGTAGTCCTTTACCGAGAGGCCCTTGAGGTGGCTGCGCAGGCTCAGCACGTGCTGCTTCAGCGCGGCCGCGCGGCCTTCCTCGTCCTCGGCGGCGATCAGCGCCTGGTAGGCGGTCAGGCTGACCTTGGCATCGACCACCACCTGTTTGTCGCCCGGCAGCTGAATCAGCACGTCCGGCTGGAAGCGCTCGCCGTCGCTGCCCTTGAGGCTGACCTGGGTCTGGTATTCGCGACCCTTCTCCAGACCGGCATGCTCCAGTACCCGCTCCAGCACCAGCTCGCCCCAGTTGCCCTGGGTCTTCTGGCCCTTGAGCGCACGGGTCAGGTTGGTCGCCTCGTCACCCAGGCGCTGGTTGAGCTGCTGCAGGCGCTCCAGCTCCTTGGCCAGGGAGAAACGCTCGCGCGCCTCGTTCTGGTAGCTCTCCTCGACGCGCTTCTCGAACGCCTGGATGCGCTCCTTGAGCGGATCGAGCAGTTGGCCCAGGCGCTGCTGGCTGGTTTCGGCGAAGCGCTGCTCGCGCTCATCGAAGATCTTCCCGGCCAGTTCGGCGAACTGTGCGCGCAACTCGTCGCGCGCGCCTTGCAGATCAGCCAGACGTTGCTGCTGGTTCTCCTGCTGCTCGCGCAGCTCGGCGGCCAGGGCGGCACGCTGGCTGTCCAGCTGGCGTAGTTGGCTCTCCTTCTGTTCACGTTCGCGCGCCCACTCCTGGGCGGCAACCTGCGCGGCCTCGCGCTCGCGCCCGAGCAACTCGCGCTCACGGCGCAGGGCCGCCAGCTCGGCCTGCTGCTGGCTGCTCTGCTGCTGCTGCGCGCGCAGATCGTCCTGCAGACCATCAAGCTGCACCGACAAGCCCTCCTGGGCCAGACGCGCCTGGCTCAGGCGCTCTTCCAGCAGCAGGCGCTCGGCGGCCTGGCCGGCCTGGGCACGCTGGAGATTCCAGGCCAGCAAGGCCAGCGGTGCGGCCCCCAGCAGCAGGCCGAGGAGCAAGTTAGTCGGATCGAGAACGAAGGCAAAGGGCACGGGGCAGACTCGCGGGCGATGGGAAAACTGCCCGGCAGTATACCCGCACGCGGCTCAGGGGTTGAGGCGCTGCAACAGCCGGGCAGCTTCGTGGGAGCCCTGGGCGGCGGCGGCCTCCAGCCAGTGGCGGGCCTGCAACGGTTCACGCTGGCGCGGCTGGCAGTAGTGCCGGCCGAGTTCCAGCTGGGCCCGCAGGTCGCCCGAGCGGGCCGCCTGGCGCAACAGCTCCAGGCCGATGCGCCGATCACGGGCATTGCCGCACTCCCGGCACAACATCTGCCCCAGACGGCTCTGGGCGATCACCACGCCCTGACGCGCCGGCTGCTTGAGCAGGCGCCCGGCGATACGCTTGACGCTGGCATGGTGACTCAGACGCGGGCGATCGAGCAGCCAGAGAGCCAGGCGCAGCGGCAGACGTTGTTGTGGCGCAGGTTGCGATGGGCTGACAAACAGGGCGCGAGACTTCATGTAAGCATTGGCTGACAACGGGGCGCGCCACTCTACTCTCTTTTTTCTGCCGGTAAAGACTTGCCAAGCACAGCGAAAAGCTGCTCTAGAACAAAGGCTCTAAAACATCCACAGAAGCTGTGGATAACTCCGTGGACAACTAGGTGAAAAACCTTCTCAACCCCGAAGAAACGTGGCCTCCAGTCAAACTGGCGATTTTTTCACCAATTAAAAAAATCCTTATTTTTCAATTAATTAAAAATTATCCAACGAGAATCAGGGGTTTACGCCGGGTTGTGACAGGAAGTTGACAGCCTGCCTCGCGATTGTGCACAACTGCGACGCTCTGCCACGGGGCCTGCCCCGTTTCGGAGCGGCCAGACCGCGACATCGGGGCGCATCCCTGGGGGGATTCCGGTCCCCCGCCCACCGGTGCTAGAGTCGCCGCCCATGAAACTCAGCCCACCCCACCGTGCCGCCACTGCCTGGATGCTCTATCTGTGCATCCTGAGCAATCTGGTCGCCTGCGCCCTTGCCCATGGCCAATACGCCGGCCTGGAGCTGAGCGGTATCGGTGGGCTGTATTGCTCGGCCAGTGGCAGCTCCGGCGCAGGCTTTGGCGACGATCTGTCCGGGAACGACTCCGCCCAGCTGAGCAGCCCGTTCAGCTGTGCAGTCTGTGGCAGCGCCATCGTCAGCCTGGGCCTGCTGTTCGTGCTGGCCTGGCTGCTGCGCATCCCGCCGGCGCCACGCCCGCCCCACGAGCCACGCCACAAGGCCCCGCCGCGCTATTCCTGGCCCTCAGCCAACCCCCGCGCCTCCCCGCTGTTCTGATCCCCCGGCCGTCCTGGCCGGGCCGCAGCCATTGTCATTCTGCACGTTGCGAGCGCGTCCGCGTGCGCCTCGCCATACCCGGATCGGAACCATGAAAAGAACGATTGAAGCCGCCCTGCGCCCCCTGTTTATCCCCAGCCTGCTGACGCTCAGCCTGGGCCTGGCGCACAGCGCCCAGGCCAGCGAGCAGCTGCAACTGGAAACCACACAGATCGAAGGTCGCCATGTTAGCGACCCCACCGCGCCCACCCAGACCGAGAAGAAAGCCGAGTTCGCCCAGATTCCGGGCGGCGCCAGCGTGGTCGATGCCGAGCAATATAAAAATGGCCGCAGCAGCACCATGCAGGATGCCCTCGGCCTGGCCACCGGCGTGTTCATCCAGCCACGCTTCGGCGCCGAAGAGGCGCGTCTGTCGATTCGCGGCTCGGGCCTGCAACGCACCTTCCATGGCCGCGGCCTGCTGCTGATGCAGGACGGCGCGCCGGTGAACATGGCGGACGGTAGTTTCGACTTCCAGAGCATCGAGCCGCTGGCCACCGACCATATCGAAGTGCTACGTGGCGCCAACGCCTGGCGTTACGGCGCCGCCAACCTGGGGGGCGCGATCAACTTCGTCAGCCCCACCGGCAAGACCGCCGCCCCGGTGACCCTGCGCGCCGAGGCTGGCAGCTTCGACTACCAGCGCCTGTACGCCGCATTCGCCCAGGACTTCGGCGACTGGGACGCCTTCGTCAGCCTCAACGACTATGCGCAGGACGGCTTCCGCGACCACGCTCGCCAGGATAACCAGCGCTACTTCGCCAACCTGGGCGGCCGTATCAATGATCGCCTGTCCACTCGCTTCTACCTGACCCACGTGGAGACCGATTCGGACCTGCCAGGCAATCTCAGCAAAGCCCAGCTACGCGACAATCCGGAACAGGCTGCGGCCGAGTCGGTAAGCAAAGACAACCAGCGCGACTTCACCCTCAACCGTCTGGGCAATATCAGCGTTCTGGAGCTGAACGGCGGGCACAGCCTCGAACTGGCCACCTATTACAGCGAGAAGTCGCTGTTCCACCCCATCTTCCAGGTACTGGACATCGACTATGAGGACTACGGCCTGCGCCTGACCCACAAGTGGCAGAACGACGCCGGCTGGCGCTGGCAAGGCGGCCTGGACAGCAGCCACGGGCGCGCCTGGGACTCGCGCTACGCCAACCAGAGTGGCCACAGCGGTGACAAGCTCAATGAACTGCACCAGACCGCACGCAACCTCAACCTGTTCGGCGAACTGGAAATCCCGCTGGCGGAACGCTGGGCGCTGATCACAGGCGTAGCCTGGCAGCACCAGGAGCGCGACGTGGATGACCGCCTGCGTTGCAATGCCTTCGTCACTGGTTTCTGCCTGCCGCAGGACGAGTCGTTCAACAAGACCTACATCGGTCGCAGTGGACGCATCGGCCTGCGCCATGACCTGAATGAAGAGCTGCAACTGTTCACCAACTTCAGCCAGAGCTTCGAGCCGCCGACCTTCAGCGAGCTCTCCGGCGGCGCCATCGTCAGCGAGAACGACGCGCAAAAGGCCAACACCCTGGAAGCCGGCCTGCGCTGGGCGCGCGGTGACCTGGATGTCGACCTGGCGGTTTACCGCAGCGAGATTCGCGACGAGCTGATCGGCTACACGGACCCGACCCGACAAGGCAATGTCATCACCACCAACGCCGACCGCACCATCCATCAGGGCATCGAGTTCGGCGCGGCCTGGACCCTGGGCGACTTCGTGCTGCGCGGCCAATACCTGTTCAACGACTTCCGCTTCGACAACGACGAGGTCTACGGCGACAACCGCATCGCCGGCGTGCCACGCCAGTTCCTCAAGGGCGAGGCGCTGTGGCAGAAAGCAGGCTGGTATGCCGGTCCGACCCTGGAATGGGTGCCGACCCACTATGCCGTCGACCATGCCGAAAGCCTGTATGCCGAAGGCTATGCCATCTGGGGCCTGAAAGGCGGCTACCGACCGGATGATGGCCTGGGCTTCTTCGTCGAAGGCCGCAACCTCGCCGACAAGACCTACATCGCCACCACCGGTGTCGTGGCCGACGCCAACGGCCAGGATGCGGCGCTGTTCCTCCCGGGTGACGGTCGCAGCCTGTACGTCGGCCTGGAGTGGCGGATGTGATGCGCTGGCGCCAACGCCTGCTGCGGCTGTTGCCGTGGCACCGGCGCCTGGCACTGCTGGCCTGCCTGGGGGTATTCACCTGGGCAGCCAGCGGCATGCTGCATCCGCTGATGAGCGCGCTGCAGCCTCGCCCGGCGCAATTCGTAGCGCCCCGTCCGGCCCTGCCGCTGGAGCACCTGCGTGCGCCAGCCCAGGTGCTGGCTACTGCCGGAGTACCGGCGGTGGCCGGCCTGCGCCTGCTGGTGCTGGATGGCCAGCCTTATTACCAGGTGCGCCTGGTCGGACAGAGCGAACCGCGTTACTGGCATGCCCGCACGGGCGCACCTGCCGACCTCGCTGCCCGCCACGCCGAGAGCCTCGCCGCACATTATCTCGGCGAGGACGCCAACCTGCGCTATCGCGGCAGCCTGACGAGCTTCAGCAGCGAGTACGCCTTCATCAACCGCCTGTTGCCGGCCGCGCGCGTGGACACTGCACGCGACGACGGCCTGCGCCTGTATGTCGACCTCTACCAGGATCGCCTCGGCACGCTGGTGGACGACCGCAAGGCCTGGTTCAGCCTGCTGTTTCAGCAGCTGCACAGCTTCGCCTGGCTGCAGCACGCGGGCACCTGGCGGGTGGTGCTGATGCTGGTATTGCTCGCCAGCGTGGCGCTGACAGCGCTCCTCGGCATGGCGCTGTTCATCGCGCGCAAGCGCGCACCCACCCGGCTACGTCGCGTACATGGCTGGGGCGGCATGCTGCTGGCTCTGGTGAGCCTGAGTTTCCTGGCCAGCGGCACCTGGCACCTGCTGCACAAACGCGCAGCGCCTGCGCCCCTGGTGGACTATGCCGCGCAACTGAGCACAGCCAAGCTGGTCGGCGCCCCCGCGCCAGACTGGCTGCCGCCGGGGGATTCGCTGTATCGCCTGCACCTGGTAGAGCTCGATGGCGAGCCCACCTGGCGCCTGGAAACGGACCGCACTCTGTTCTATCGCACTGCCGGTGGCGAGCCCTTGCCCGGCGAGGCGGCGCAGCGCTATCTGCAGCAGCGCTTTGCCTACTACGCCGCGCAACGCGGCCTTGGCCAGCCACAGGAAATCCAGTTGCAGGAGCGCTTCGACCATGAGTACGGCTTCATCTTCAAGCGCCTGCCAGTGCTCAAGGCGAGCTACGATGACGCCGACAACAGCGCGCTCTTCCTCGATCCGGTCGATGGCGCACTGGCCGCGCGCGTCAGCAACGCCGATCGCCTGGAAGGAGCCATATTCGCCTACCTGCACAAGTGGGAACTGCTCAATCATCTGGGTAAAGTCAGCAAAGACCTGCTGCTGAGCCTCAGCGCATTGTCATTGCTCTTGCTCGCCTGTACGGGCCTCTGGCTGCATGCCCGGCGCCCGCGGCGCACCGCTTCGAACACGCTCAACGCCCCCCAAGGAGAAAAACCATGAACGCCAAAACACTTCTGTTGCTGACCGGGCTGATGCTGTCACCGCTGATGGCTCAGGCCCATGAGTACCAGGCAGGACAGATCCAGATCGACCATCCCTGGTCCCGCGAAATGCCCCCAAGCGCTCCGAATGCCGCAGCCTTCTTCACCCTGCACAACCAGGGCGCAACAGCCGACCGCCTGCTGGCAGCCAGCTCGCCGCAGGCACAGAAAGTCGAGCTGCACGAGCACGTGCACAAGGACGGTCTGATGAAAATGCAGCAGGTGCAGGGCGTGGATGTACCCGCCGGCGGCGAGGTGAAGTTCGTGCCCATGGGCTACCACGTCATGCTGTTCGGGGTGAAGCAGCAACTGAAGGATGGCGAGCGTTTCCCCATGACCCTGCGCTTCGAGCAGGCAGGCGAGGTACAGGTTGAGGTCGCGGTGCAGAAAGACGCCCCAGCCGCCGAACACAGCCACTGATCAGGCAGGTTGCGGCAGCACGCCATCCTCGAGATAAAGATCAAGGGCGTACAGGCGTGGTGTATCGGGCGCCTGGGCGTTCTTGAACGCCACGTAACCTGCCGTGGTTTCACACAGCCAGGGTTGCAGGTTGCGTGGGCGCCTCTCGCTGAAGGCTGCCGGCACGTACAGGGCGACATTGTTGCCGCCTCTCGGGCAACGTGCCGAGGGGTACTCGAAGGCTTCCACCCCCGCTTCGCGCATTGCGCTACCCAGGCTATGGGTGGCGCGATAGTCACTGCGGTGGGTGAGCAGCGTGCGATGGCGGTCGAAAGGCGGCAGCTGCAGACGCACCCCGCGCTGCACCTGATAGCGCGCCTCGAAGGATGAGTGTTCGGAAAGAATACGGCCACTGGGTGGCGGCTCGACCATGCCGTACCACAGCACGAAGCGATAGAAGGCCGTCTCGGCCATCGCCGTTTCCAATCGGCAAGCAGCGTAGAACAGGCTGGGCTCATGGCGCCGACCGAATCGCGAGCCCCAGCGCAGCGGCGGGTAGCGAAACGGCGTGCGCAACAGGTAGTGCAGCGGCTCGTCGCTGGGTGGCAGCGGCGGTTTGCTGCTCTCCAGCAACTGTTCGAGCAACGCCTGCTCCTCCAGCGTATCCACCAACTGCAGGGTTGCGACCTGGCCCTGGTTCTCGACCAGCCGCACCAGACGGCCGCGCAGGGCAATGATCTGCTGCCCCCCCTCACAGACCTGCCAGATATCCATATCGAAAGCTCGCTCAGCCCCACTGCTGGAGGCGCTCAGAAAAAGGTCAGAACCTGTTGAGGATCAATAAGAAGTGGCAAACGCCACGGACGGGCACTCAATACACCCGCGCCGCCAGCAGGCCCTCAGACCTTGCCACGGATGGCGTCCAGGTACTCAACCACCCGCACCAGGCCCTGTACCTGCCCCATCTGCTGCAACGGCACACCAGCCAGATGCCGATTCTCGGTGCGCAGGAAATGCCGCATGTCGTCCAGATTGCCACCAAACAGGGCGAACAGGGCTCGGTAGATACGGATCAGCAGCAAGGCCAGCTCACCGGTTTTGCTCTCCGGACGCAGCCCGCCGCTGTCGCTCCAGCGACTGATGGCGGAACGGTTGACGCCGACTATCGCCGCCAGCTCCTGCTGGGTCAGGCCCAGCTGCTCACGGCTGTTGAGCAGCGCCTTGAGCAGGACAGCGCCGGCGTCGACATTGGGTTTGCTGAGCGCACTCATGATCGCCTCACCATGTCTGTTTGCAACAAAATTAGCAGATTAATAGCAAACAGACAAAACCTGCACCGCGCCGCCGCAAACGCGCCGAACAACCACTCGATCAATGGCGGCGACGCCAGATAACTCAGCCCGAACCCCGACGATGCAGCGGCCGGAAACCGGCACAGCAGGCGCGCCAACAGCCAAGTCGCCCAAGCGGGACAGGCGGACGGAATGGGAAACAGCTTGTAAAAGATGCTCTGCCTCCCGCGCGACAGCAACGTTTATGCTTTGGTTCCCTTAGCTACCAACTTTCTGCATGACCATTTCATCGGAACCTCCCAGTCGCACCTTCCCTGAAGAGGCCAATCCCCACTGCGACCTTATGCCAGTCGCTCACGCGGAGGATTCGATCAAGCCACTCTCGGCACTGCTGCCGTCGATCAGCACGCCACTCCACCAGTTCGAGCACATCTACCTCAGCGACACATTCGAAGTCTTGCGCGACGCGGTCATGCGCCCGGAAAATGCTTGCTGCCTGGTATTCACCTCAGCTGATGATGATTTTCCACTGGGCTACGCAACACGTGAATCGCTGCGCGCAGAACTGCTGAGGCATGCCCCCGATCTTCTATCCCGGATAATCGTCCCCCCCTGCCTGCCCGTCTCGATCCGTGTCGATGAAGCCATTCGCCTGCTGAGCCGCAAACAGGCTGAGCTCGGCGTGTTATGCGACCTTGATGGCGCTCTCATCGGCCTGTGCACACGCAGCAGCCTGCTGAAGCTGGACGATGACCGCCTGTAGGCAAGCCGACGCTTCGTGCTTGTCGCTCGGCAGCATGCACCGCATGAATGGAGCCCGGCCTGACAGCTGCTTGACCTGGCCGGAACGAAACAGTTATCCGTGCGCCAACGGCGTGCGTGGGAGATAAAACGTGGAATTTGTCGCATTGGCTTTGCTGATCGTCCTTAACGGCCTGTTCGCCATGTCGGAGATCGCACTGGTCGCAGCGCGGAAAGCGCGCCTGATGAAGCTGGCAGCCGAGGGGGACTCGGCGGCTGCAATCGCCCTGAAGCTCGGCGAAGACCCGACCAAGTTTCTCTCGACCATCCAAATCGGCATCACCTCAATTGGCATCCTCAACGGTATCGTCGGTGAGGCCGTACTCGCCGCTCCGCTGGCCAAGTGGCTGCACAGCCTGGGCGTACCCGACGCAACGGCAAGCATTGGCGCGACCGCTGGCGTGGTGATCGTCATTACCTATGTATCCATCGTCATCGGCGAGCTGGTACCCAAACGCATCGGCCAGCTCAACCCCGAGGCCATTGCCCGCCTCGTGGCTAGGCCTATGGTGACCCTGTCGTTCCTTACGCGCCCATTCGTCGTGCTGCTCTCATGGTCCACCCACACGATTCTGCGGATCATGGGCGTACGCCAGGCCAGTACCTCCGGCGTAACCGAAGAAGAGATACACGCCATGCTGGAGGAAGGCTCGGAAGCTGGCGTGATCGAGCAGCACCAGCATGAGATGGTGCGCAACGTATTCCGCCTGGATGATCGCCAACTCGGCTCTCTGATGATCCCGCGCTCGGATCTGGTTTTCGTGGACATACGCAAGACACCGGAAGAGAACATCCAGATCATGATCGAATCCGAACATTCTCGCTTTCCGGTCTGCGACGGCGGGCTCGACAACCTGCTGGGCGTGCTGCATGCCAAGCAGGCGTTTGCCTGCTTGGCCAAGGGAGAGAAACCCGACTTCAGCGAGCAATTGCACCCCTGCGTATTCGTGCCGGAAACCCTCACGGGCATGGAGCTACTTGAGCAGTTCCGTGCCAGCGGCATGCAGATGGCATTCGTGATCGACGAGTACGGCGAGCTGGAAGGTATCGTGACCCTTCAGGATGTGCTGGAGGCGGTCACTGGTGAGTTCACCCCCAATAATGAGGAGGACGCCTGGGCCGTACAGCGCCATGACGGCTCCTGGTTACTGGACGGAGCCATACCGATTCCTGAAATGAAGGATCGCCTGAACCTCAAGACAGTCCCCGAAGAGGACAAGGGCCGCTACCACACGGTATCGGGCATGTTCATGCTGTTGCTCGGCCGGGTACCGGCCACCAGTGACCGCGTCGAATGGGACGGCTGGATGTTCGAGGTCGTGGACATGGACGGCAAGCGCATCGACAAGGTCCTCGCCACACCGGTAGAACGCCCGGATGGCGAAAGCAGCGAGGGTGAGCTCCCCTGGAGCGACGCCGAAACGCGCAGCACCACCAGACAACGCTAACGAACAACACGCCATCGGGCCGGTGCTCACCACGGCCCCGCGCCCGAGCAACTGGCACGCGGAACGGAGCACGCTAGCCGTACGCCTTGCGAGCTGGTCATTGAGCCCAATCGGCAGTCACCACCCCAAAAAGCAAAAACCCCTGAAACTCTAGGAATTTCAGGGGCTTAGGCTTTGGATATGGCGGGAAGATAGGGATTTGAACCCTAGGTGCCATTGCTGACACAACGGATTTCGAATCCGTCCCGTTCGACCACTCCGGCATCTTCCCAAAGCGGTGCGCATGATACCAGCTGAGCGCCTTTAGTCCAGCATTTTTTCTTGGCTGATCAACCGCTTGCACTGCCGAAATGAAAAGGGGGCAGCAGCCCCCTCTCTCGCCCAGACGGACGTCACTGGGTCAGACGGGTCAGTGCCTCGCGGTACTTGTCGGCGGTCTTCTGCGCGACATCGGCCGGCACGGCCGGTGCTGGCGGCTGCTTGTTCCAGCCGGTGGATTCCAGCCAGTCGCGCACGAACTGCTTGTCGAAGCTGGGCGGGTTGCTGCCTTCGGCGTAGCTGTCGGCCGGCCAGAAGCGGCTGGAGTCGGGGGTCAGCGCCTCGTCCATTAGGGTCAGGGTGCCGTCTTCGTCCAGACCGAATTCGAACTTGGTGTCGGCGATGATGATGCCGCGAGTGGCCGCATATTCGACCGCCGCGCTGTAGAGGGCGATGGCAGTATCGCGCACCTTGGCCGCCAGCTCGGCGCCGATGATCGCCTCGCACTGCGCGAAGCTGATGTTCTCGTCGTGGTCACCGACGGCGGCCTTGGTCGACGGGGTGAAGATCGGCTGCGGCAGCTTGGCGGCCTCTTTCAGGCCTGCCGGCAGCTGAATACCGCAGACGGTGCCGCTCTTCTGGTACTCCTTCCAGCCGGAACCGACGATGTAGCCGCGCACGATGGCCTCCACCGCGACCGGCTTGAGGCGCTTGGCCACCACCGCGCGCCCCTCGACCAACGGCAGTTCGGCGGCCGGCACCACGTCTTCGACCTTGTCCCCGGTGAAGTGGTTGGGCACCAGGTCCTTGAGCTTGTCGAACCAGAAATTGGAGATGGCGGTGAGGATCTTGCCCTTCTCCGGAATCGGCTCCTCGAGGATCACGTCGAAGGCCGACAGGCGATCGCTGGCGACCATCAGCATGCGCTTTTCATCGATTTCGTAGAGGTCGCGGACCTTGCCGGAGTAGATCTTCTTCAGGCTGAGGGTGGTAGGTGTGGTCATGTCGATTTTCCGCCTGGTTCAAAACGAAACAGGCGAAACCCTGAGGGTTTCGCCTATCGGTTCGCTGTGGCTCCGGCCGCAGCCGGAGCGGATCAGCCGAGATTTTCCTGGATCAGGGTCAGTACACGGCGGGCCACATCTTCCGGGGCCACGGTGTTGATGTCCTTCTCCACGGTGACCTGCACGTCGCCGCCGGCGTTGCGGGTCAGGCGTACCTGATAACGCTCGGCGCGCGCATCGATCTCTTCCTTGGTCGGCTCGCTGCCGAACAGGCCGCTGATGAAGCCCTTCTTCTCCTCGGGCTTCTTCGCGCCCTCGGCCAGGTTGACGTAGTACACGCCCAGGCTGCGGTTGATGTCATCGACGCGCACATCCCCCAGTTCCAGGGCACGCCCCACGCTGGACCAGGCACGATCGAAGTCGGTGCTGAGGTTGAGTACCGGGTTGCCGGCGCCATCCTGAGTCAGGCTCACACGGCTGGGCGCGTCATAGCTGCGCGCCGCCAGCAGGGAGACCGAACCGTGCTCGGCAGTGCTGCCCAGGTCGGCAAGCATGCCGTCGAGCAGCGA
Organism: Aquipseudomonas alcaligenes; assembly: GCA_900156135.1. Lineage (GTDB taxonomy): Bacteria > Pseudomonadota > Gammaproteobacteria > Pseudomonadales > Pseudomonadaceae > Aquipseudomonas > Aquipseudomonas alcaligenes_D. The sequence goes on from FTMP01000003.1 coordinate 353,056, forward strand.
AGCTTCCAGGCTGGCATTACCGCTGCGAGCCGGGAAGCCAACATCGGCGCTGCTACCTTCTTCACGCTCGGCACTGACCACGAAGACTTCGCTGGTGTTGCGCACCACGCCCGGTTCGATGCGCACGCGCACCCGCACCTGGTTATCGGTGTCGCTCATCAGGCTGCCGACACGACGGCCCATGGACGGCGCCAGGTCCTGTGCGCCCTGCCATTCGGTGACGAATTCACCGGTCTGCGGACGCTCCTCGGCGATGCGGAAGCCGTTGTTCTCGAAGTAGGAACGCGCCACCGGCCAGACTTCCGCCGGCGTACGCTGCGCCACCAGCCAACGCGAGTCGCCGCTCTTCTGCAGGCTGAACTCGTTGGACTCGGCCGCGGCACCGAGTGCCTGCGGACGCGGTACCTCGAAGCTCTGAGGCGTCTCGGAGCTGGTCGCCACGTGTGCCGGCACCGGCAACAGCGGATCGATGCGCTTGGCGTCGACATTGCCCGGCATCTGCATCGGCGCCGTCTGGCGCGCGTCCAGATAGTCGGTGGAGCGGTCACGGAAGTAACCTTCGTCGCCCCACAGCCAGCCGCAGCCGCTGGTACTGGAGATGATCAGGGCAAGGGTGGAGAGTCCAGCCAGTCGCTTCATGCGCAAGTATTCCTCGATTAAGCCAGGACGCCGGACTGGCGCATGGCCTGCCGCAGCGGTTCGTGACAACGCGGGCTGAGCCAGGTCAGCGGCAGGCGGATGCCGTCCTGCATCAGTCCCATCTCATGCAGGGCCCACTTCACCGGAATCGGGTTCGATTCGATGAACAGATTCTTGTGCAGCGGCATCAGGCGCTCGTTGATCGCCCGCGCGGTGGCGGCATCACCGCGCATGGCCGCGGCGCACAGCTCGGCCATGGCGCGCGGGGCGACGTTGGCCGTCACCGAGATATTGCCCTTGCCGCCCATCAGCATCAGCTCAACGGCGGTAGCATCATCGCCGGAGTAGACCAGGAAGTCGGAACTCACGCGATTGAGAATGTCCTGACCGCGCTGCAGGTCGCCAGTGGCTTCCTTGATACCAATGATGTTGGCGACCTTGGCCAGGCGCTCGACGGTTTCCGGCAGCATGTCGCAGGCGGTACGGCCCGGCACGTTGTAAAGGATCTGCGGAATCGCTACTGCCTCGGCGATATGCCGGAAATGCTGGTAGAGACCTTCCTGAGTCGGCTTGTTGTAGTAGGGGGTGACCAGCAGGCAGGCATCGGCGCCGACGCTCTTGGCGTTCTGGGTCAGCTCGACGGCCTCGCGGGTGCTGTTGGCGCCGGTACCGGCGATCACCGGGATGCGCCCAGCCACCTGGTCGACCACGCGGCGGATGACTTCCACGTGCTCGTGGACATCCAGGGTCGCGGATTCACCGGTGGTGCCGACGGCAACAATGGCGTTGGTGCCTTCCTGCAGGTGGAAGTCGACCAGTTTGCTCAGGGCGTCCCAGTCCAGACCGCCTTGTGCGTCCATGGGCGTGACCAGTGCCACCATACTGCCCGAAATCATGCAACCGCTCCTGCCGGAAAAAGAGAGCCGTAATGGTACTGGCGGCTCAGGTGTTGCACAACCGCCGCAGCATTCCCCTGAGCGGCGCTTTTCGCTACCCTTCTGCCTTTGTTCGGCCAGCGTGTGCCGAGCGCCCATCGTTTCAGGAAAGCTGCATGTCCACCCCTCAGGTTCGCGAACAATTCCTCGTCATCAGCGCACTCGGCGCCAACCCCATGGAGCTCACCAGCGTGCTCTGCCGGGCCAGCCAGGAGAACCGCTGCGGCGTGGTCAGTAGCCGCCTCACTCGCCATGGCGAGTACAGCGCCCTGGTGCTGCAGGTCAACGGCAGCTGGGACGCTCTGGCCCGCCTTGAAGGCGTGCTGCCGGCGCTGGCCAAGCGCCACGCCTTCAGCGTCAACACGATCCGCAGCGCCGCCTTGGACGTTCGCCCCAATGCGCTGCCCTATGTGGCCTATGTCAGCTGCGCCTACCGCCCGGACATTCTCAACGAGCTGTGCCAGTTCTTCAGCGACCACCGCGTGGAGCTGGAGAACATCACCTGCGACACCTACCAGGCACCGCAAACTGGCGGCACCCTGCTCAACGCAACGCTCACCGTGACCCTGCCACCGGGCACCCAGATCAGCTGGCTGCGCGACCAGTTCCTCGACTTTGCCGATGCGCTGAACCTGGACGCGCTGATCGAACCCTGGCGCCCGCAAAACCCGTAAGGAGTGAATGATGGCCGTCTATCTCGACCAACCGGTAGCCGATTTCAGCGCCGCTGCCACCAGCGGCCAGCAGGTATCCCTCAGTGCCCTGAAGGGCCAGCAAGTGGTGATCTATTTCTATCCCAAGGACAGCACCCCGGGCTGCACCACCGAGGGCCAGGACTTTCGCGACCAGCACGCCGCCTTCCAGGCCGCCAATACGGTGGTCTTCGGCGTCTCGCGCGACGGCATGAAGTCTCACGAGAACTTCAAGTGCAAGCAGGCATTCCCCTTCGAGCTGATCAGCGACAAGGACGAGGCACTCTGCCAGCTGTTCGACGTGATCAAGCTGAAAAAGCTGTACGGCAAGGAATACCTGGGCATTGATCGCAGCACCTTCCTGATCGACGCTCAGGGCGTGCTGCGCCGGGAGTGGCGCGGCGTCAAGGTGCCAGGCCATGTGGATGAAGTGCTGGCTGCGGCACAAGCACTCAACAACAATTAATAAGAAACTGGAGTTAGCTGGGGTATGAAAATCGATTTCCTGGTTCCTGGAATCAGCAAATGTGGCACTACAACGCTCTGCTATCTGCTGGGCGAGCACCCGGAAATCTTCATTCCCGAGATCAAGGAACCCCATCACTTCATCAGAAAGGATCTGGCCGAACATCGCCCCCTGTATGAAAAGCTGTTCGAGCCGGCCAAGCCCGGCCAGCTGCTTGGCGAAGGCTCACAGATGTACTGCACAGTGGAGTTCGAGGAGCTGGTCAGTGCCCGCGTGCATGAGCACAACCCCGAGATGAAACTGATCTTCAGCGTACGCAACCCTTTCAAGCGCATCGAGTCGAGCTACCGCGAGTTCCATCACAGCGGCCCCTGCTACGCCGTGAACGCCCCCTACGGCATCAACGAGGCCATGAGCGGCCTGCCGGCCCTGCTGGGCGACTCGCACTACTGGCAACGCCTGCAGAGCTATCGCAAGCACTTCCGCGATGATCAGATTCTGGTCGTATTCCTCGAAGACCTGCAGAAAGACCCACAGAGCGTCCTGAAGCAGTGCTACGAATTCCTTGGCGTGGACAGCAGCTTCGTCAACGACACAGCGAACAGCACCCAGCTCAACTCCGGCGAAGAAAAACTCTACGACACCCGTCTGCTGCGCTTCCTGCGCACCAACGAGTTCACCGGCTACAAGATGGCGCGTCTGTCGATCCCCACCCAGGACAGAATTTTCCGTCGCCTCGGCTTGCGCCGCCCATTCACCCAACCGGTGCAGTGGAGCGACGAAGCGCGGGCGCGAGTGGTCAACACCCTCAAGGCCGACATCGCGGAGTTCCTAAAATACTGCGGCCGCCCGGCCGACTTCTGGAAAGATTTCGCCTGAGCTTCGCCTCAGGCTTTCCTAAGCCAGTAGCGGAACACCCCGCCCCCTTCTTCCTCGCGCACCAGTTCATGCCCGGCCAGCCGGGCGAAAGCGCGAAAGTCGCGCTGTGAGCCGGCGTCGGTGGCGGTGACCTTGAGCACCGCACCACTGGCCAGGCGATTGAGCTCCAGCTTGGCCTTGAGCAGCGGCAGCGGGCAGCTCAGACCCGTGGCATCCAGCTCGGCATCGCAAGGGGGAATATCGGTCATGCACACTCTCCTCGAAGGCCGCCAAGGATAACGCACAACCCTGGCCAGCAGCGCGGCAAGGCGGCTACAGTAAGCCCCTCGTTTCGCCAAGAGCCCCGTGCATGAATCTTCTGCGCCCCACCCTGCTCGCCCTGGCCTGCCTCGCGCTTCCCGCAGGCGCCAGCGACCTGCCGTCGCTGGGCGACGCCAGCTCATCTATCGTCTCGCCAGAACAGGAACATCGCCTCGGCCGCGCCTGGCTCAGCGTCCTGCGCGGGCAGATCGACCAGCTGTCCGACCCGCAACTCAAGGACTATGTGGAAACCAGCGTCTATCGCCTGGCCGAGACCAGCCAGCTGGAAGACCGCCGCCTGGAATTCGTCCTGCTCAACAGCCCGCAGATCAACGCCTTCGCCGCCCCCGGCGGCATAGTCGGGGTCAACGGCGGCCTGCTGCTGCACGCCCAGACCGAAGGCGAATATGCCTCGGTGATGGCTCACGAACTGGCGCACCTGTCGCAGCGCCACTTCGCCCGCGGCGTCGAGGCCCAGCAACGCATGCAGGTACCGGTGATGGCCGCCATGCTCGCCGGCATCGTTGCTGCCGCTGCCGGTGCCGGAGACGCCGGTATAGCCACCATCATGGGTGCGCAGGCCGCCGCCATCCAGGAGCAGCGCCGCTTCTCCCGGCAGAACGAACAGGAAGCCGACCGTATCGGCCTGCTCAACCTGGAGAAAGCCGGCTACGATCCGCGTGCCATGCCCAGCATGTTCGAGCGCCTGATGCGTCAGTATCGCTACGACTCCAAGCCGCCGGAATTCCTGCTTACCCACCCGGTCACCGAGTCGCGCATCGCCGATACCCGCAACCGCGCCGAGCAGTATCCCTCCCGCGGCATCTCCGACAGCCTCGGCTATCAGCTGATGCGCGCACGTACCCAGCTGATGTTCGAGGAAACCCCGGGCATCGCCGCCAAGCGCTTCCGCGCCATGCTCGACAGCAACCCCCAGCTGGAAGCGGCCCACTACGGCCTGGCCATCGCCCACATCAAGGGCGGCCGCCTCACCGAGGCGCGCAGCGAGCTGAACGCCCTGTTGACCAAGAAGCCCAACGATCTCACCTACAACCTGGCCATGATCGAACTGGACAGCGCAGCCAACCGACTGAGCGACGCCCAACAGCGCGTCGAGCGGATGCGCAACCTGTATCCGGACAGCTACCCGCTGGAGCAGGCGCGCATCGACCTGCTGCTCAAGCAGAACCAGACCAAGGAAGCCGAAGTCGCCCTCGACCAACTGCTCAAGCAGCGCGGCAACGATCCGGATGTGTGGTATCAGGTGGCGGAGGTGCGCGGCCTGACGCGCAACATCATCGGCCTGCACCAGGCCCGCGCCGAGTTCTTCGCCCTGGTTGGCGACTACGACCAGGCACTGGAGCAGCTCGACCTGGCCAAGCGCCGCGCCAGCAGCAACTTCCCCCTGGCCTCGCGCATCGACGCACGCCAGCAGGAGCTGATGGAGGAGAAGCGCGCCCTGGACAAGATGATGCGCTGAACCCAGCCATGAAAAAGCCCGGCACTGGCCGGGCTTTTTTCTGCACGCTGGAAAGTCAGGCGTTGCCGGCCAGCTTCAACCGCGCCGCCTGGGTGAAGTCCAGCATGCGCTTGAGCGGCTTGATCGCACGCGGAATCAGCGCCGCATCGACCAGTATCTCGTTACTGCCCTCACGCAGGCACTGCAGGGTGCGCTGCAGGGTGTTCATGGCCATCCACGGGCAGTGCGCGCAGCTGCGGCAGGCGGCGCCGTTGCCGGCGGTAGGCGCCTCGATGAAGACCTTGTCCGGGCACAGCTGCTGCATCTTGTAGAAGATGCCGCGGTCGGTGGCGACGATGAAGGTCTTGTTCGGCAGGTTCTGCGCCGCCTTGATCAGCTGGCTGGTCGAACCCACCGCGTCGGCCAGCTCGATCACCGCCTCCGGCGACTCCGGGTGCACCAGTACAGCGGCCTCCGGATAGAGCGCCTTCATATCCTCCAGCTGCTTGGCCTTGAACTCTTCGTGAACGATGCAGGCACCGTCCCACAGCAGCATGTCGGCACCGGTCTCGCGCTGGATGTAGCGCCCCAGATGCTGGTCCGGTGCCCAGAGAATCTTCTCGCCGTTGTCCATCAGGCTCTCGACGATCTCCAGCGCGCAGCTGGAGGTCACCACCCAGTCGGCCCGCGCCTTCACCGCTGCCGAAGTGTTGGCGTACACCACCACGGTGCGATCGGGGTGCTGGTCGCAGAAAGCCGAGAACTCATCCACCGGGCAGCCCAGGTCGAGCGAGCAGGTGGCATCCAGGGTCGGCATCAGCACGCGCTTTTCCGGATTGAGGATCTTGGCGGTCTCGCCCATGAACTTGACCCCGGCCACCAGCACGGTCTGCGCCTCGTGCTGGTTGCCAAAACGGGCCATCTCCAGGGAGTCGGACACGCAGCCACCGGTTTCCTCGGCCAGAGCCTGGATCACTGGGTCGCAGTAGTAATGCGCCACCAGCACAGCATTCTGCTTCTTCAGCTCGGCGGCGATCTCGCTGCGGTAGAAGGCTTCCTCCTCGACCGTCAGCGGTTTGGGCTGCTTGGCGGCAAGATGGGCCTGCACCAGCAGGCGTTCGGAAATCTGGGTCATGTCATCAAACCTGAGAGCGCTGAAACGCGAGCGGGCAGTATATCACCGGGCCTTGGACCGCCCGCCAAGCCGCTTTTTCGAGGCATAAAAAAAGCCAGTCTTTCGACTGGCTTTAGAGATATGGTGGGTCGTGTAGGATTCGAACCTACGACCAATTGGTTAAAAGCCAACTGCTCTACCGACTGAGCTAACGACCCAATGCGGAGCGCATGATACTGATTTAATTCAGGAAATCAACACTCCAAAGAAAAAATTATGCGTAGCGAGTGGGATCGGCCACACCGGCAGCCGCAAAACCCGCGGCGCGCAAGCGGCAGCTGTCGCACTTGCCACAGGCACGTCCGTCGTCGTCCGCCTGATAGCAGGACACGGTCAGACCGTAGTCAACGCCGTGCTGCACACCGATCTGCACGATCTGCGCCTTGGACAGATTCTGCAGCGGCGCCTGAATACGGAACCCTCGACCTTCCACCCCCTCGCGGGTCGCCAGATTGGCCACTCGCTCGAAAGCTTCGATGAACTCCGGGCGGCAGTCCGGATACCCCGAGTAATCCACCGCATTCACACCGATGAAGATGTCGTGGGCGCCCAGCACTTCGGCCCAGCCCAGTGCCAGGGAGAGGAACACGGTATTGCGCGCCGGTACGTAGGTGACCGGGATACCCTCGGTCGGCGCCTCGGGTACGGCGATGCTGCTGTCGGTCAGGGCCGAACCACCGATGCCGTTGAGGTTGAGGCCGATCACCTTGTGCTCGACCACCCCCATCTGCCGCGCCACCCGCTCGGCCGCCTGCAGCTCGGCGCGGTGACGCTGGCCATAATCGAAACTCATGCTGTAGCAGGCGAAACCCGCAGCCTTGGCCTGGGCCAGGATGGTGGCGGAGTCGAGGCCACCGGAGAGCAGTACCACGGCTTTCTTATCGGTCATGTCAGTGTCCCGGCTCGTCATTCCAGAGAATCTTGTGCAATTGCAGCTGGAAGCGCACAGGCAGGTTGTCCGCGACGATCCAGTCGGCCAGGGCGCGGGCATCTACCTGCCCGTGGCTGGGCGAGAACAGCACCTCACCGGCGCGCTGCTCGAGGCGGTACTCGATCAGCTTGGAGACGGCCCAGTCGTAGTCCTCGCGCGAGCAGATGACGAACTTCACCTGGTCGTTGCCGGTCAGCTCATCCAGGTTGCTGTAAAGGTTACGTGCAACTTCCTGCGAGCCCGGGGTCTTCAGGTCGACCACTCGGCTGACCCGTCGATCCGTAGGGGCAATATCCATGGCACCGCTGGTCTCCAGCGACACGCGATAGCCGGCATCACACAGCTTCTCAAGCAAAGGGATGCAATTGGGTTGCGCCAGCGGCTCGCCACCGGTGACGCAGACATAACGCGGCTTGAAGGCGGCTACCCGCTCGAGGATGGCCTCCAGGCTCATGATCTCGCCACCACTGAAGGCATAGGCAGTGTCGCAGTACTGGCAGCGCAGCGGGCAGCCGGTGAGGCGGACGAACACGGTGGGCAGGCCACTGGTATTAGTCTCGCCCTGCAACGAGTAGAAAATCTCGGTAATACGCAGGTTTGTTTGCATGAGAGCACCGGGCGTGACGGCGAAACAGGCCATCCGCCTCCGTTGCGGGTGAATCGGGGCGGCGATAGTAACGAAAAAGCCCGCGACAGGCGCGGGCTTTCTGACCGAACGGCGACCAGGTCAGGGCAGACGCTGAAGGTCGCGCTGCGCCAGCTGGGCGGCGGCGGAGCCCGGGTACTGGGCGATCAGCTGCTGCAGGATGCCCTTGGCACGATCAGTGTTACCCAGACGCTGCTCGACATCGGCCAGCTTGAACAGCGAGTCCGGCACCTTGGCATGCGTCGGGTAACTGGCAGCAACCTGGGCGAAGGCCTTGCCGGCGCCCTGCAGATTGCCCTGAGCCAGGTTCACCTCACCCAGCCAGTACTGAGCATTGCCGGCGTACTGGCTCTGCGGGAACTTGCGCAGGAAACCTTCGAATGCCTGGCTGGCCTTGGCAAAGTCCTTGGCCTTGATCAGGTCGAAGGCTGCATCGTAATAGAGCTTTTCCTTCGCTGGATCGGCCGGTTCGTTGCTGGCTGCCGGGGCCTGCGGGGCCGGGGCAGCAGGGGTGCCGGCGGCATTGATCGCGCCACCGGCAGGAGAATTCTGTGCAGGTGCCTGTGGTGCACCAGCTGCACCGCCTTGCAGGCGGCTGTCGAGATCTTGATAACGCGCCTGGCTTTCCTGCTTGAGGCGTGCGATCTCGTTCTGCTGTTCTTCAACCTGGCCACGCAGTTGCGCAATGTCCTGCTGCATCTGCTGCAGTTGCATGAACAGCTCGCCCTGCGCCGAAACCGGGGCGGCTGCCCCGGCTCCGGCGTAGGCGCCACTCGTACCGTAACCGACCGGCGGATAGCTACTCGCCGAGCCGCCATCCACCACGGGAACCTCCGCCACCGCCGCGAGCGGCAGGGCGAATACCAGAGAGGTCAGGACACGAGGGCACTTACGCATGGCGAATTACTTGCGCAGTTCGACGCGGCGGTTCTGAGCCCAGGAGGACTCGTCGCTGCCGGTAGCAACTGGACGCTCTTCACCGTAGGAAACCAGTTCCAGCTGAGCCGGGGAAACGCCCTGCAGAACCAGGTAGCGCTGAACGGCCTTGGCGCGACGCTCGCCCAGAGCCATGTTGTACTCGCGGGTACCGCGCTCGTCGGTGTGGCCTTCCAGAACGACGCGAGCGCCGTTGCCTTTCAGGTCCTTGGCGTGTACGTCCAGAGCGCGCATGGCTTCTGGCTTCAGGTCGGAGCTGTCGTACTCGAAGTAGAAGGTGGTGATGGCGCGCAGAGCGGCTTCTTCGCTCAGAGCACCGTCAACGCCGCTGCCGTTGGCGTTGTAGCCAGCGTTCGGGTCAACAGCGCCTTCGCCGGAGTTGTCGCCGCCTTTGGACGAGCAACCAACAGCCACGGCCAGGGCCAGGCTCAGAGCGGCAAATTTGCCAAATTTCAGCATTTCCATGGTGGAGCTCCTAATGAGTTCTAGGTGTGTTTACAGCAGAAAAAGTTGTTACCGCATCAGTTCAGGAAGGGAGACCAGGACGGCTCCCGAACATCACCTTGCGCGGTAGGAATCGGCAGTCTGACGCGCCCATTGGTGGACACGAGCATCAGCACTCCGCGACCCTGCTGGCGGGTGGCGTAGATTAGCATGGTGCCATTGGGCGCAACAGTGGGCGAGTCGTCCAGGCTGGTCTCCGAGAGGATGCGCAGGCGGCTGGTTACCAGATCCTGGGCGGCCACCTTGAAGTTGGTGAAACCGTCCTGGCGGTGAATCATCACCAGGGTCTTCTCGTCGGCCGACAGCTTCGGGTTAGCGTTGTAGTTGCCGGTAAAGGTCACGCGCTGGGCCGCGCCGCCGTAGATGCTTTGCTTGTAGATCTGCGGCTTGCCGGCGCGGTCGCTGGTGAAGTACAGGGTCTGCCCGTCCTTACCCCAGAACGGCTCGGTCTCGATCGAGCCGGAATTGGTCACGCGCTGGATCTGGCGGCTGCCCAGGTCCATCACGTAGATCTCCGGGTTGCCGTCCTTGGACAGCACGAAGGCCAGGCGATTGCCATCCGGCGAGAAGGCCGGCGCGCCGTTGAGACCTTCGAAGTTGGTCAGCTGCTCGCGGCGACCGGTGTCGATATGCTGCATGAAGATGCGCGGGCGACGCTGCTCGAAGGACACATAGGCGATGCGGCGGCCGTCCGGCGCATAGCGCGGCGACAGAATCGGCTCACGCGACTGCAGCAGGGTCACGCCACGGGCGCCGTCGTAGTCCGAGCGCTGCAGGGTGTAGCGGGTGTTGTTCACGCCGAAACGCTCGGCGGTGACGTAAAGCATCTTGGTGGAGAAGGCGCCCTTGATGCCGGTGAGCTTCTCGAAGGCCTGGTCGGCGATATGGTGGGCCATGTCGCGCAGCTGGTCGGTGGTACCACCAACGGTGCCGGCCACTACCTGCTGCTGGGTCGCCACGTTGAACAGGGCGAACTGCACCTGCAGGCGCGCGCCGCTCGGCACGATGCTGCCGACCATCACGTACTGGGCGCCCAGGGCCTGCCAGTCGCGGTAGATGATCTCGGCCGCCGAGGTCGGCAGGCTGATCATGTTCTGCCGCGGAATAGGCTCGTACATGCCGCTGTTGCGCAGGTCGTTGCCGATCACGGTGGCCAGGTCCTCGGGCAGCACGGTGCCACCCTGCCAGCCAAAGGGCACTACGGCGATGGGAATGGCACGGTCGCTGCCGGTCGAGACCACCAAGGGGTCTGCCGCCTGCACGGCACCCGCGAGCAGGGCCAGGCCGAGCAGCGCTATACGAATCAAGCTGTTCACAGAGACAAATCCTCCGGTTTGAAAATCATCCGCCGCTGACGGTACATGGCGTTGAAAGTGGCACTATCGACTTGCTGCATTTCAGGAATACGCACAACGTTCTTTACTGCCGCGACAGCCGAGGCATCGAACGGCGCATCGCCACTGGAACGGGTCACCGAGGCATTGACGATGGTGCCATCGGGCAGCATCTGGATCAGCACCTCGACACTCATGCCGTTGCGCGCCGATGGCGGCCGCTGCCACTGCTCGCTGACCAGTTTGATGATCAGGTCGTCGAGACTGCCCGCCACCTTGTCGCCCACCTCGTCGGCCAGCGCCTGCTGACGTTCGGTGGTGTCGCCCAGCAGTTCCGCCAGCGCCTGCGCCTTCTTGTCATCGACAGCCTTGCGTGCGGCCTCCTGGGCTTTTTTCTTCGCGGCCTCGGCAGCGGCCTTCTTCTTGGCCTCTTCCGCCGCCTTCTTCTTCGCCTGCTCGGCCGCCTTCTTGCGCGCTTCCTCGGCAGCCGCTTTCTTCTTCTCTTCCTCGGCCTTTTTCTTGGCAACTTCGGCCAGCTTCTTCTGCTCAGCCGCTTTCTTCGCCTCTTCGGCCTTCTTGGCCTCGGCTTGCTTCTTCTCTTCAGCCTGTTTGGCCGCCGCGACTTTCTTTTGTTCCGCCGCTTCCTGCTTCTGCTGCTCTTGCTTCTTGGTCTCCAGCTGCTCCACCTCGTACTGGCGGGCCTTGGTCTTCTGCGCTTCGCCAGCGATCTTCTGGGTGGTCTGGGTAGTCGCCTGGCTCTGCGACTTCAACTGGTACAGGGTAGCCTGGACAATCGGCCGCGCCGGCGGTAATTCCGGGGCGAAGTGGAAGCTGACGAACAGCATGGCGAACAGCAGGACGTGAATGGTCACGGCCCAGACCGTTGGCCAGAAATAGCTTTCCGACGAGGAGCGCACGCTCTTCTGCTGCATCAGGGCGCCTCGGTGATCAGCCCGACGTTGCCCACGCCGGCTTCCTGCAGACCGCCCATCACGGCCATGACCGAGCCGTAGTCGACCGACTTGTCGCCGCGCACGAACACCTGCACCTTCTTACCCTGGGCAGCGTTCTGACTCATGATCGCGCTCACCGTCTGCACCAGTGCCGGCAGTGCGGTGGCGGTTTCGCTGGCCTTACTCTGGTCCGGATCGACTTCGTCACCCATGTTCCAGTAGTAGGTCTTGTCGGCCTTGATCGAGATGGTCAGGACGCGGGAGTCATTGTCCTGCGGCAGCACCTCGCTGGAAACCTTGGGCAGGTCGACCTTGACGCCCTGGTTGAGCATCGGCGCGGTCACCATGAAGATCACCAGCAGCACCAGCATCACGTCGATGTAAGGCACGACGTTCATCTCGGAGACCGGCTTGCGTCTGTTGCGAATTCTGGCCATGGGCTGAGCCTCAGTCCTCGCTGGTGTGCACTTTGCGGTGCAGGATCGCCTGGAACTCGTCAGCGAAGGTGTAGTAACGGCTGATCAGGCGATCGCCACCGGCGGAGAAGCGGTTGTAGGCGATCACCGCCGGAATCGCGGCGAACAGGCCGATGGCGGTGGCGATCAGGGCCTCGGCGATACCTGGGGCCACGGTGGCCAGAGTCGCCTGCTGTACCTGAGCCAGGCCACGGAAGGAGTTCATGATGCCCCACACGGTACCGAACAGGCCGATATAGGGGCTGGTGGAACCGACGGTGGCGAGGAACGGCAGGCTCTGCTCGAGCTTCTCCTCCTCACGCGAGATGGCCACACGCATAGCCCGAGCCACGCCATCCATCACCGCATCCGGATCGACGCCAGACTGCTGGCGCAGGCGGGAGAACTCCTTGAAGCCGGCGCGGAAGATCTGCTCGACACCGCAATCCGGATCGGGATTGCTACCGGCCTGACGGTAAAGCTTGGACAGGTCGATGCCCGACCAGAAGCGCTCCTCGAACACCTCAAGCGATTTCTTCGCCGCACGCAGCATGGTGCTGCGCTGGAAGATCATGATCCAGGACACCACCGAAGCGGCGACCAGGCTCAACATGACCAGTTGCACCACCAGACTGGCGTTGCTGATCAGGCTCCACATCGACATATGGTCAACGGCGTTGGCTGTTGCTTCCACGCTACTCTCCTGCTGTGACTTGACCCATGCCGGCGAAGGCTGCACGCAGCGCCTCGGGAATGGCACGGGGTTTCAAATTGTCGGTGCGCACACAGGCCACCACGAACTGCCCCTCGCAGAGCAGCGCCTCATCCGTTGCCCGCCGCACCTGTTGACGAAAGCGCAGGCTGGCACGGTTTAACTCGATCACCTCGGCCGTGATAAAAAGTTCGTCGTCCAGCCGGGCCGGCGCGTGATAGCGCGCCTCGGCGGAATGCACGACGAACAGCAGGTTCTCCCCCGCCAGCTGCGACTGGGCAAAACCCAGACTGCGCAGGCACTCGGTACGAGCCCGCTCCATAAACTTGAGGTAGTTGACGTAGTAGACGATGCCGCCGGCGTCGGTATCCTCGTAATACACCCGACACTTGAGGGCAAAAGGCTGGGCCTCGTTTTGCGCGCGCATACTCTAGTGTTTACTCCTGGCCTTGCCAATCCGGGCAAGCCGTTGTTTTTCGACTATTCGTTGCCGTCGAACAGATCCGCGACCGGCGCTTCGCCCAATCGCTTCGGCAGATTCAGGCCGAAGTGCAGATAAGCATGCCGCGTCACCACCCTGCCCCGCGGCGTGCGCATGATGTAGCCCTGCTGGATCAGGTAGGGCTCAAGCACGTCCTCGATGGTGCCGCGCTCCTCGCCGATGGCCGCCGCCAGGTTGTCGATGCCCACCGGTCCGCCGTCGAACTTGTCGATCATGGCCAGCAGTAGACGTCGATCCTGGTGGTCGAAGCCACGTTCGTCGACATCCAGCATATTCAGCGCCTGGTCAGCGATGTTCCGGCTGATCTGCCCGCCGGCGCGCACCTCGGCGAAGTCGCGCACACGGCGCAGCAGGCGGTTGGCGATACGCGGCGTACCGCGGGCGCGACGAGCGATCTCGAAGGCGCCCGCGGGGTCGATATGCAGCCCGAGAATACCGGCCGAACGACTGACGATGGTGGCCAGGTCCTCGCTGGAATAGAACTCCAGGCGCTGGACGATGCCAAAGCGGTCGCGCAGCGGGTTGGTGAGCATACCGGCGCGGGTGGTGGCGCCGACCAGGGTGAAGGGCGGCAGGTCGAGCTTGATCGAGCGGGCAGCCGGGCCCTCGCCGATCATGATGTCGAGCTGGAAGTCCTCCATGGCCGGGTAAAGCACTTCCTCGACCACCGGCGACAGGCGATGGATCTCATCGACGAACAGCACGTCGCCCGGCTCCAGATTGGTCAGCAGCGCGGCCAGGTCGCCCGGTCGCTCCAGCACAGGGCCCGAGGTGCTCTTGATCGATACGCCCATTTCCTGAGCGATGATGTTGGCCAAGGTGGTCTTGCCCAGGCCGGGCGGACCGAAGATCAAGGTGTGATCGAGGGCTTCCTGGCGGTTTTTGGCAGCCTGGATGAACAGCTCCATCTGCTCGCGCACCACCGGCTGGCCGATGTATTCGGCGAGCGCCAGGGGGCGGATGGCACGATCCAGCTGCTCGTCGCGGTCGCGGCTGCTGGCGGTAATGAGACGGTCGGCTTCGATCACTGCTTAGACCATGCCCTTGAGGGCTCGACGGATCATTTCTTCACTGGACAGACCCTCTTCCTTGATCGCCGCCACGGCCTTGCTGGCTTCCTGCGGCTTGAAGCCGAGGGCGATCAATGCGCTCAAGGCATCGTTCTCCGCGCTTGAGACTGCCACGCCGGCACGAGGTTCCACCACCAGCGTGGCGATGGACGGCATGGTCTCCCAGGCCTTGAAGCGATCCTTGAGCTCGACCAGCAGGCGCTCGGCGGTCTTCTTGCCGACGCCTGGGATCTTCACCAGGGTCGAGGTGTCCTGGGCCTGCACGCAGCGCACCAGCTCGTCCACTTCCAGACCGGACATCAGCGCCAGGGCCAGCTTGGGACCGACACCATTGAGACGGATCAGCTCGCGGAACAGCTCGCGCTCGCGCTTTTCAAAGAAGCCGTAGAGCAGATGGGCATCCTCGCGCACCACCAGATGGGTGTGCAGCGTCACCCCCTGCCCCACCGCCGGCAGGCGGTAGAGGGTGGTCATCGGCACTTCCAGCTCGTAGCCGACGCCATTCACGTCGAGGATCAAATGCGGCGGCTGCTTCTCCGCCAGGGTGCCCTTGAGGCGTCCGATCACGAATTCGCTTCCTTCTGTTACAGGCGCAGGCGACCGCTGCGCCGTTTGGCGCCGAGCAGCCCGTGGGGAATCAGGCTCTGCCGGTGATGGGCATGGCAGAGGGCGATGGCCAGGGCATCTGAGGCGTCGATTTGCGGCTTCTGGGTAAGCTTGAGCAGGTGCATGACCATCATCATTACCTGCTGCTTGTCCGCCCCGCCGGTGCCGGCGATAGCCTGCTTGACCTGGCTGGCGGTGTATTCATTGACATCCAGCCCCGCCTCGATGCCGGCGACTATCGCCGCGCCGCGCGCCTGACCGAGTTTGAGCGCCGAGTCGGCGTTCTTCGCCATGAATACCTGCTCGATGCCCATGGTCACAGGCCCGTGCAGGCGAATCACCTCGCCCACGCCGCGAAACACCACTTGCAGGCGGCTGGCCAGGTCGCCATCGCCGGTGCGGATACAGCCAGAGGCGACGTATTCGCAACCACGCCCCGTATCACGCACCACGCCGTAACCGGTGGTGCGCGAGCCGGGGTCGATGCCGAGAATCAGGGTCATGCCGGGTTCAGCTCCACGCGCCTGGGCACTGTCTATTTATCCAGCCGCGAGTATACGGAGCGCCGCGCATATAAAAAAGCCGGAAGCGCGCGAGGCGACTTCCGGCTTCGGCCGACGCAGCGGGATCAGTCCAGCTGCTCCATGATCTCGTCGGGGATTTCGGCGTTGTGATAGACGTTCTGCACGTCGTCCAGGTCTTCCAGCATATCGATCAGCTTGAGCACCTTCTTGGCGGTGTCCAGGTCGGTGATCGGCGCCATGGTCGACGGAATCATCGCCACTTCGGCCTCTTCGCCCTTGAAACCAGCAGCGGTGAGCGCCTCGTTGACCGCCAGGAAGTCAGCGAAGCTGGTCGATACCAGCGCCGAGCCGTCCTCGCCCATCTCCACATCGTCGGCGCCGGCCTCCAGGGCCGCCTCCATCAGCGCGTCCTCGCTCACGCCAGGCGCGAAGCTGATCTGCCCCTTGCGCTCGAACATGTAGGCCACCGAACCGTCGGTGCCGAGGTTGCCACCGCACTTGGTGAAGGCGTGACGCACTTCGGCGGCTGTACGGTTACGGTTGTCAGTCATGGCCTCGATGATGATCGCCACGCCACTCGGCGCGTAGCCCTCGTAGCTCAGCTCGATCATGTTGTCGGCTTCGGTGTTGCCGGCACCACGGGCGATGGCACGGTCAATCACGTCGCGCGACATGTTGGCGGTCAGCGCCTTATCGACCGCCAGACGCAGACGCGGGTTGTCCGCCGGCACGCCACCGCCATGCTTGGCGGCCACGGTCAGCTCACGAATCAGCTTGGTGAAGATCTTGCCGCGCTTGGCGTCCTGGCGCCCTTTGCGGTGCTTGATGTTGGCCCATTTGGAATGACCGGCCATAACTCACTCCGTCAGTTTCAATCGATTTTGTCGTGCCTGAATGCAAGGAGCCTGGCATGCCAGGCTCCTGTTGCTACCGCTTACTCAGCCTTGGGCTGCTCGCGCAGGCGGATATGCAGCTCGCGCAGCGCCTTGGCGTCGACGATGCCCGGGGCCTGGGTCATGACGCAGGCCGCACTCTGGGTTTTCGGGAAGGCGATCACTTCACGAATCGAGCTGGCGCCGGTCATCAGCATCACCAGACGGTCCAGGCCGAAGGCCAGGCCGCCATGGGGCGGAGCACCGAACTTCAGGGCGTCGAGCAGGAAGCCGAATTTCTCCTGCTGCTCGTCTTCATTGATGCCCAGCACGCGGAACACGGTCTGCTGCATGGCCTTGTCGTGGATACGGATGGAACCGCCGCCCAGCTCGGTACCGTTGAGCACCATGTCGTAGGCACGCGACAGCGCGGCGGCCGGGTTGGCCTCCAGCTCTTCCGGGGTGCACTTGGGTGCGGTGAACGGGTGGTGCATGGCGGTCAGGCTGCCATCGTCGTTTTCCTCGAACATCGGGAAGTCGACCACCCACAGCGGCGCCCACTCGCAGGTGAGCAGATTGAGATCGTGGCCGACCTTGATACGCAGCGCGCCCAGAGCGTCGCAGACGACCTTGGCCTTGTCGGCACCGAAGAACACGATGTCGCCGTCAACGGCGCCGACGCGGTCGAGGATGACCTTGAGGTTGTCTTCCGGAATGAACTTGACGATCGGCGACTGCAGGCCTTCGACGCCTTTGGCGCGCTCGTTGACCTTGATGTAGGCCAGGCCCTTGGCGCCGTAGTTGCCGACGAACTTGGTGTAGTCGTCGATCTGGCTACGCGGCATGGAGGCGGCACCCGGCACGCGCAGTGCGGCGACACGACCTTTCGGATCGTTGGCCGGACCGGAGAACACCTTGAACTCGACGTCCTTGAGCTGGTCGGCGACGTCCACCAGCTCCAGCGGGATGCGCAGGTCCGGCTTGTCGGAGCCGAAACGACGCATGGCCTCGGCCAGGGTCATGTGCGGCAGCTCGCCGAACTCGACATCCAGCACTTCCTTGAAGAGGTTGCGGATCATGGTCTCGGTGAGGCCCATGATGTCGTTCTCGTCGAGGAAGCTGGTCTCGATGTCGATCTGGGTGAACTCCGGCTGACGGTCGGCACGCAGGTCCTCGTCGCGGAAGCACTTGGCAATCTGGTAGTAGCGGTCGAAGCCGGCGACCATCAACAGCTGCTTGAACAGCTGCGGCGACTGCGGCAGGGCGAAGAAGCTGCCGGCGTGGGTGCGACTCGGCACCAAGTAGTCGCGCGCGCCTTCCGGGGTGGCGCGGGTGAGGATCGGCGTCTCGACATCGAGGAAGCCGTTGTCATCCAGGTAGCGACGGATGCTGCTGGTGATGCGCGAGCGCAGCTTGAGCTTGGCGGCCATTTCCGGGCGACGCAGGTCGATAAAGCGATAACGCAGACGGGTTTCCTCGCCCACGTCGGAGTATTCGTCCAGCGGGAAGGGCGGGGTCTCGGCCTGGTTCAGCACTTCCAGCTCGTAACCCAGCACCTCAATGGCGCCGCTGGCCATGTTGGCGTTGCGCGCCCCCTCGGGGCGCAGACGTACCTTGCCGGTGACCTTGACCACATATTCGCTGCGCACGCGGTCGGCCTTGGCGAAGGTTTCGGCGCGATCCGGGTCGAATACCACCTGGGCCAGACCTTCACGGTCACGGATATCGAGGAAGATCACACCACCATGATCACGACGGCGGTGCACCCAGCCGCAAAGGGTGATTTCCTGGCCGTCCAGGCTCTCGTTCAACTGGCCGCAATAGTGGCTGCGCATCATGGTCGTGGTTCGCTTCTCTAGATCAGTCTTGAATTCGCACCCGATCATGCCGGGCAACAGCGAGCATTTTCTGCAAAACGACGGGGAAAGCACCGAAACAGGCGAGTAACGGCGCCCAGCGCCGGGACCGAGGCGTTTCCGCATCCGCAGACAAGGGGCGGGATTATATAGGGTTAATCGTACCCGCGCAGCCACCGCCCCGCGGCCTTCCTATACTGAAGGCCTAGCCCCGTGGAGAGCGACCCATGGCCCTGCCTCGCCCCGCCGACATTTCCAGCGACCTGCTGGAGGATTTCCGCCTCGACACTAAGGAACAGCTGCCACGCTGTGAGCAGTTACTGATCGAACTGGAACGCCATCCACAGGATGGTGATCGCCTGCGTGAACTATTCCGCCTGGTGCACACGATCAAGGGCAGCCTGGGCTACGTCGAGCTGAATCACCTGCTGCCGCTGCCGCAGGCCATGGAAGATGTGCTGGGCAGCCTGCGCGAAGGCACGCTGCGCTTCGACAGCCTGCTCGGCGACATCCTGCTGCTCAGCCTGGATCAGCTGCGCCAGCTCATCGATGCCGCATTGGGCCTGACCGACGCTCCCGACCCGCAGCAGATCGCCAGCCAGTGCCAGGCTCTGCGAGCCCTGGCTGCCGCCCCGGAAACGCGACAAACGGAGATCCGCCGCACCCTGCTACAACATCTAGACCCCAATACCCGCCTGCAACCGAAAGAGATCAATCATGAGCAGCTTCCGCAGCTGCTGGCACGCCACGACATCACCCTGGACGCCGACCTGCTGTTTTTTATCGACCTGATGGCCGCCAGCGAGCGCCGCTCGCCCTTCTGGCAAGGCCGTGGCCAGCGCACGCTCGAACTAACCCTGGCAATGAACGAGACCGCCGGCCGCCCGATGGAACCCGCACAGCTGGCCGCCGCCGTGTGCCTGCACGATCTTGGCATGGCTTTCCTGCCGCTCGACCTACTGCACAAGGGCAGCGAACTGAGCCGAGAAGAACGCCGACAGATGCAATCACACCCGCGCCAGGCGAGCGAACTACTCAAGCGCATGCCCGCCTGGGCCAGCGCCGGCGAGATCATCCTGCAACACCAGGAACATGCCGACGGCAGCGGCTACCCCAAGGGCCTGCGCGAAGCGGAAATCCACCCGGGAGCACTGCTGCTCAACATCGTCGACACCTTCGACGCCCGCACCCATGAGCGCGCCCACCAGACACTGAGCAAACGCCCACGCCTGCGTGCCATCCTGGAAATCAACAACCTGGCAGGCCAGCAGTTCAGTGCCTACTGGGTCGATATCTTCAACCGCACCTTGCAGGAACACCCCGAGCTGGCACACCAACAGTGATAGGCCGCAAGAATCGATCCGATTGATATAAGACAAGAGGTTTACGGAACTAGCCGTGATAGCCTGCAGTCATCAAGGGGAGTCTTTGCCCTGAACACCTGAGAGGAGAAAAAGGCATGGAAATCAATATCGGCATCGCCGAACAGGATCGCGCCGCCATCGCCGAAGGCCTGTCCCGCCTGCTCGCGGACACCTACACCCTGTACCTGAAGACCCACAACTTCCACTGGAACGTCACCGGCCCGATGTTCAACACCCTGCACCTGATGTTCGAGGCGCAGTACACCGAGCTGGCCCTGGCCGTGGACGCCATCGCCGAGCGCATTCGCGCCCTGGGCTTCCCAGCGCCGGGCACCTACGCCGCCTATGCCCGTCTGTCGTCGATCAAGGAAGAGGAAGGCGTACCGAACGCGCAGGACATGATCAAGCTGCTGGTGCAAGGCCAGGAGGCCGTAGTGCGCACTGCACGAGGCATCTTCCCGCTGCTGGACAAGGTCAGCGACGAACCGACCGCCGACCTGCTCACCCAGCGCATGCAGGTACACGAAAAAACCGCCTGGATGCTGCGCAGCCTGCTCGCCGCCTGACCATCCCCGCGCCGTCAGAGGGCCCGGCTAGACCGGGCCTTTTGCTAGGCGACAGGCACACTACTACTCTATCCTTTGCGTATTACTCTTTTTAGCCTCAGTGACCTGCATGAGCCAGCCAACCAAAGCACCCTCCCTGCTAGAGCTCTTTCCCGAAGAGACCCGTGAGGCTGCAGATCTGCTCAAGCAAGCGGTGCCGCACATGGTGCGCCACGACATCCCTCCCAACCCAGTTCACTACGCACTGTGGTACAGCTACTGCAAAGGCTCCGAGCCTGAACTGAACCGTCGCCTCGACAAGATCGTCAAGGATTTCTCCAGCTTCCCACCAGAAACCGCAACCAAGCTGTTCCGTGACTTCATCATTCGTGGCGAACTGGAAGATGCGCGCGCCGGCCAGCAGCAGGTCATCGAACTGGTCGACGATATCGAAGGCGATGTACAGCGCAGCGTGACAGGCAGCCAGCACTATCAGGCCAGCCTGTCTCACGGCCTGGCCGCCCTGCAGGACCCCATCGTTGACGACCTGCCGAATGTCCTCAACGAACTCCAGCAAAGCACCCTGCAGATGCAGGATCAGCAGGAGCGCTTTCTTTATCGCTTGCGGGCAGCCCAGGCCGAAATTCAGAACCTGCGCACTCAACTCGAGCGCGCCCAGGCTGCTGCCACGCTGGACAGCCTGACTCACGTATTCAACCGGCACGCATTCACCCGCCTGCTGGAGCAGGCACTGGCGGGCGACACCACCGGCCTTGCTCTGGTCATGCTGGATATCGACCACTTCAAGCAGTTCAACGATCAGTACGGACACCCACTGGGCGATCGCGTGCTGCAGCATGTCGGCCAACTGCTGCGCGACCTGCTGCCAGCACGCGGCATCGCTGCACGCTATGGCGGCGAAGAGTTCTGCGTCATCCTGCGAGATTGCCCGGACATCAGCACCGCCAACAGCTTCGCCGAGCAACTGCGCCAGAAGATCCAGGCCCTGCGCGTGAAGGTACGCAGTACTGACAAGGTACTGGATACCATCACCGCCTCCTTTGGCCTCACCATGGCCGAGCCGGGCGATACTTTCGACAGCCTCGTCACCCGAGCCGACGACGCCCTCTACCAAGCCAAACGCAACGGTCGCAATCAGGTCCACCCCTCCAAACCAGAAGCCGCTCTAAGCGCTTGATTTGAGCGGATATCTCCTTTGCGGTTAAATAGGTGCCGTGCCGCGATATTGCGGCATAGGCGGGTCATGCTCGGCCAATCCATCGAGCCGAACAGCACCGCTCTCTGATTGACCACCCTCGATAAGTGAGTTCTCTGGATATGTTGAAGATCGTTCACCTGATCACAGGCGGCGGCGCACTGCTGCTGTCGTTCGCACCCAGCCTACAGAGCCAGACTCCAGGCTTCCTGCAACACCCCGATGCGCTGTACCTGGCTATGTTCGGCCTGATCAACCTGCTCTTCGCCCCCGTCGTGTCCGGCCGCCAACAGGGTCTGCGCAATCAGCTGCAGGCACTGGTCAGTGCACTACTGGTCTTCGCCAGCGTGCTGCAGGCACTCATCCTGCTCGCACCGCTGCCACAGATCGGCGAGCAGCCCGCCATCTGGTTGAGCCTGGTCGTGCTAGCCATTGCCTGTGCACTGCACCTGGCGATCAGTTTTGGTGGCACCAGCGCCCGGACCAGCCCCCCGCAGAGCCAGATCAGCGACGAGAATCGCGAAACCGGCACGGTGAAATGGTTCAACACCTCCAAGGGCTTCGGCTTTATCTCCCGCGACAGCGGCGACGACATCTTCGTGCACTTCCGGGCGATTCGCGGCGAGGGCCACCGCGTCCTGGTCGAAGGCCAGCGCGTCGAGTTCTCGGTCATGCAACGCGACAAGGGCCTGCAGGCAGAAGACGTGATTATTGCCCTGCCCGGCTACCGCTGAAGCCGCAAAGCCAAAAGCCCGCTTAACGCGGGCTTTTTTCTGCCTTTAATAATGTGGCGGCGGTGCCTCGTCTTCCGCGATGCCGAACTGCCCCGCCATTTCCTCCTGACGACGCGCCAACACGGCAATCTGCAACTGCAGACGCTCGATGACCTTTTGCTGCTCCACAACCACGTCATTAAGGGTCGCGATGGTATCGTCCTGAAAAGCCAACCGACTCTCCAGCTCGACCACTCGGGATTGCAGATCCATAGCCTAACCCTCGATGAAGTGGAAATCGGCAGTCAACACAAGGCGCAGACGCTCACGCACCAAAGCGATCTCTGCGTCTGTATAGGCCCGCGCAGGGAGACGCCCCCATACCGGCGCCGGCCAGGCAGGATCCTCACGACGACGCACGATGACATGCATATGCAGCTGACTGACGACATTACCCAGCGTGGCCACATTCATCTTGTCGGCAGAGAAAGCGTCCTTGAGCACCTCCGCCAGACGCGTGGTCTCACGCCAGAGAGCCTGCTGATCAGCAGCATCCAGCTGAAAAAGCTCACTGACCGCCTCCCGGCGCGGAACCAAGATGAACCAGGGATAGTTCGCATCATTCATCAACAGCAACCGGCACAGGGGAAAATCCCCAACGACCAGGGTGTCCTGCTGTAAACGACTATCAAGACTGAACATCATGCTTCTCCCTCTCTATCGGCAAGCTGCGCAGGATAAGGGCGCCCCCAGCACAATTCACCCCTTTTCAGACGCCCCCGACGGGCGTAAAAGAACCCCGCACAACAAGCGCCCCAGAATTGAGCACCCCGGCAACCATAGCGCCCACAAATCGAACACCGTCTCAGACAATAACGTTACCGGCGAGTAGATTTTACCTACCCGGGTAACGCCAGCAGATGCACGACCTCCAATGGCGCTTAACCAACGCTCGCATCTGGCCTCCAAGCCGCAACACAGAGAGCGCTCTTGCAAGGGCCCCAACGATGATCAAGAGCTCAATCAATCTTAAAATCGAGTTTTGTGCATGGAACTTGCTTGAACCAAAGCACCGTCGGAGTCGGCGTGTCGAGAAACACCCTGCAACCCCCTAACCAGTTGGATTTGCAGGCTTTTCGGAACACACGACATGTAGAACGTCGGCGGCAAAACTACAGATTCGCGACACCTGACGTGCAAAAATGCGACGCACACGTAAATAAACCGTAGCGAATCGATGATAGCTGTCGCCAACTTGAGTCTCCGTGCTATAAGTTAGCGCCGACACAAAAAGAAAGAGCCGCCTAAAAACAAGACCTTGGGCAGCACAACTCTTCTAAACCAAAGGAGCATTCACAATGCAAGTGATGAAGTGGAGCGCACTGGCTCTGGCCGTGACCGCCGGTACCACCCAGCTGGCCTTCGCCAGCGCGCAGTCCGAATCCAAGGGCTTCGTTGAAGACAGCAGCTTTGATATCTTCAACCGCGCCCTCTATATGAACCGCGATTTCCGCAATGGTGCCAGCAACGGTGCCAGCAACTCGGCCAACCCGGCTGGCTATCGCGAAGAGACCGGCCTGGGCATCCGCCTGCTGTTCGAATCCGGCTTCACTCAGGGCACCGTAGGTGTCGGCGTTGACGCTCACTCCCTCTCCAGCATCAAGATCGATAGCGGCCGTGGCCGTTACGGCACTGGCCAGTTCGACCAAACCAGCGACGGCCGTGGCGATGACACCCAGACCGAAGTTGGTGGTGCCGTTAAGTTCCGCATTTCCGACACCGTCCTGAAATACGGTAACCAGTTTGTTGCCAGCCCGGTGTTCTCCACCGACGACAGCCGCATCCTGCCGGAAGTCGCCACCGGTACCTACCTGGTCAGCAACGAGATCGAAGGCCTGGAGCTGAGCGCCGGTCGCTTCACAGCACTGAGCAGCCAGACCTCGACTGATCGTGACACCTTCGAAGTTACCGAAGGCGACATCGTCGGCGCCAGCTACGCCTTCACCGAGAACTTTAGCGGTGCTATCCACCACGCTAATTTCGAGGACTATCACAAGAAGACGTACCTCAATCTGAACTACACCCTGCCGCTGGCCGATGAGCAGTCCCTGAACTTCGACCTCAACGGCTACCGCACCACTGATGAAGGCGATGCACTGGCCGGCGAGATCGACAACAAGATCTGGAGCCTGGCAACTGCATACGCTATCGGCGCTCACAAGTTCACCGTTGCCTACCAGCGCTCTTCCGGTGACACCCGCTACTCCTACGGCGTAGTGGACGGTGGCGGCACCGTTTGGCTGAACAACTCCGTTCAGTTCTCCGACTTCGACGCCCAAGACGAGAAGTCCTGGCAAGCTCGCTACGACCTGGACATGGCCACCTACGGCGTACCGGGCCTGAGCTTCATGACCCGTTACATCACCGGTGACGACATCACCACCAGCTCTGGCGAAGAAGGCAAAGAGCACGAGTGGAACTTCGAAACCAAGTACGTCATCCAGGAAGGTGCAGCGAAGGATCTTTCCTTCCGTCTGCGTCACGCCATCTGGCGTGCCAACGATGCCTACAACGCTGACTACAGCGCTGACCTGAACGACACCCGCCTGATCGTTGAGTACCCGCTGGACGTGCTGTAAGTCCTGCGATACTGCAATCAGTGCAAAAAGAACCCGGCCTAGGCCGGGTTCTTTTTTATCTGGACATCGCATTCAAAGCGGCAAGGCATAGGTCCCAGTGACATGCGCCACCAACTCCCCTTCTTCACCCTGGGAATAGAGCTGCACTTCGCACACCGCCTGACGCTTTGACAGGCGCAGGATACGCGCCTCAGCAATCAGGTCGCCCGGCTTCGGTCTGGCCAGGAAGTTGATATTGAGATTGGCCGTCACCGCCATCTCCACGCGCCCCAGCCTGCCCAGCACCACCGCGTACATAGCCGCATCGCCCAGCGCCATGATGGTCGGCCCCGACAGGGTTCCGCCCGGCCGCACCAGCTTGCCGTGAAACGGCACTCGTGCGACCGCCAGATCGCTATCGAGACGCTCGATACGCAGATCGATATCTTCCGCCATCGGTACACCCGCACGAATCAGCGCCTGCACCTGGTCAGCGGTCAGCTCCGCCATGCTCAACTCCCGGTCTGTCCTGTACGCCACTTGGCTGGCACCGTACAATGCCGAGTCTTTATTTGCCCTCGCAACCGACATAACGGCCAAACATGCGTACCAGTCAGTACCTGCTCTCGACCCTCAAGGAAACTCCCTCCGACGCCGTAGTGATCAGCCATCAACTGATGCTGCGTGCCGGCATGACCCGCAAGCTGGCCTCCGGCCTGTACACCTGGCTGCCAATGGGTCTGCGCGTACTGCGCAAGGCCGAAGCCATCGTGCGCGAGGAAATGAACGCTGCCGGCGCACTGGAAGTTCTGATGCCGGCCATCCAACCGGCCGAGCTGTGGCAGGAATCAGGGCGCTGGGAGCAGTACGGCCCGGAGCTGTTGCGCATCAAGGACCGCCATGATCGCGAGTTCTGCGTTGGCCCGACCCATGAGGAAGTCATCACCGATCTGGCGCGCAACGAGCTGAACAGCTACAAGCAGCTGCCGATCAACCTATATCAGATCCAGACCAAGTTCCGCGACGAGATCCGCCCGCGCTTCGGCCTGATGCGTGGCCGCGAGTTCCTGATGAAGGATGCCTACTCCTTCCATCTGGACCAGGCTTCGCTGCAGGAAACCTATGACCGCATGCACCAGGCCTACTGCAACGTGTTCACCCGCCTGGGCCTGAACTTCCGTCCGGTGCAGGCCGATACCGGCTCCATCGGCGGCACCGGTTCCCACGAGTTCCATGTGCTAGCCGAGTCCGGCGAAGACGATATCGCCTTCAGCGACACCTCGGACTACGCGGCTAACATCGAGAAAGCCGAGGCCATCCCGCGCGAGAAAGAGCGCGGCGCCGCCACCGAGGAACTGCGCCTGGTCGATACGCCGAACGCCAAGACCATTCTTGATCTGGTCGAACAGTTCGGCCTGGGCATCGAGAAAACCGTCAAGACCCTGGTGGTCCATGCTGCCGAGGAAGGCAAGCTGATCGCCCTGATCATCCGTGGCGACCACGAGCTGAATGAAATCAAGGCCGCCAACCATGAGCTGGTCGCCAGCCCGCTGGTGTTCGCCTCAGAGGCCGAGATTCGCACCGCCATCAGTGCCGGCCCGGGCTCCCTGGGCCCGCTGAACCTGCCGATCACCTGCCTGGTGGACCGCAGCGTGGCACTGATGAGCGATTTCGGTGCCGGCGCCAACATCGACGGCAAACACTACTTCGGCCTCAACTGGGAACGCGACCTGCCGCTGCCAGCAGTTGCCGACCTGCGCAACGTCGTCGCGGGCGATCCCAGCCCGGATGGCCAGGGCACCCTGGTGATCAAGCGCGGCATCGAGGTCGGGCACATCTTCCAGCTGGGCACCAAGTACAGTGAGGCCATGGGCTGCAAGGTACTGGGCGAGAACGGCAAACCGGTCACGCTGATCATGGGCTGCTACGGTATCGGCGTATCGCGCGTGGTCGCTGCCGCCATCGAGCAGAACTACGACGAGCGCGGCATCCTCTGGACCGACGCCCTGGCGCCCTTCCAGATCGCCATCGTGCCGATGAAGTACGAGAACGAAGCCGTGCGCGAGGCTACCGACAAGCTCTATGCCGAGCTGACCGCCGCCGGCTACGAGGTGCTGCTGGACGACCGCGACAAGAAAACCAGCCCCGGCGTGAAGTTCGCCGACATGGAGCTGATCGGCATCCCGCACCGCATCGTGGTCAGCGAGCGCGGCCTGGCCGAGGGCAACCTCGAGTACAAGAGCCGTCGCGAAAGCGAGAGCCAGCAAATACCGGCGGCCGAACTGCTGCCGTTCCTCTCCACCCGCATTCCACGCTGAGTCGCAAGTAGCCCGCATGTTCCAGCGAACCACCCTGCGCACTGGCGCCGCACTGCTCGGCGCCCTCCTCCTCGGCGGCTGTGCCAACCACCTGCCGCAGCGTAGCGAGCATGAGGAACGCTTCGAGCGCCGCCTGCTCGACCACAGCCTGCAGATCGATGTGGGCGAGCCACGCGTACTGGAACTGCCGCAGCGCCGGGTACGCATCAACGAGCAGAAGACCTTCGAAGTCACCGAGTTCGAGGTCACCCGCCGCTACGACCGCTACACACCCTACCAGCCCTGGCGCGAGCTTTACGAAGTGCCGCTGGGCGCGGTGGCGGTGGTCGCCGGCGTGGGCGCCAACGTACTCAATGTGATCATGCTCGGCCGTCTGCCAGACAGCGTGACCAAGGACTGGATCAGCTACGGCGTCGCCGGCCTCAATCCGGCGATGAACGTCGAGTCCAATGGTCGCGCCGAACAGAACCTGGCCGCCATCGAAGAAATCCAGCGCGACAGGCGTACGGAATACTCCAGCCTGCCCTGGGCTGAACGTCCAGTGCTGGTGAAGGCCGGCAAGGACGAGCTGGAGCTGACCACCGACCGCAACGGCGTGCTGCGCCTGAATCTGCTCGACGGCCCGTTCGCCGAGCATGATGCGGCCCTGATCGGCAACCTGCTGCTCAGCGTCGAAGACCCGCAGGACGGTACCCGCGCCGAAGCCAACCTGCTAGTCAGTCGCAGCCTGCGCGGCAAGCTGCGCGAGGCTCACGCCCTGATCTACGATGACCTCGAAGATGACGAAGTCAGCCAGTGGGTACATCGGGTCAAGCGCCTTTCCGACCTCGGCCTGGAAGAGGAAGCCAGCGAACTGGAACAGAGCCTGATCGAGCTGACCCGCAATGATCCGGAACTGCAGGAAGAGTTCCTCAAGGCGCTGATGAAGGATGCCGGGCGCCTGGCCGCCGACCCCGGCGAGGACTGAGCCCGCTAGGACAGCTCCAGTGCGCCCTAGCGGCGGACGACGAAGCCGGTGACACCCTGCACCGGCTGCTGTTCCAGCGTAAGCGCATCGACGCGTGCTCGCTCTGGACCGCGCCCCAACCAAACCTCCAGCTCACGCACCGCAGCCTCTTCGCCCTCGACCAGCACCTCGACCCGCCCATCGGCCAGGTTGCGCACCCAGCCGTTCAGGTCAAGACGCTCGGCCTCATCCTGCGTGCACTGGCGAAAACTCACGCCCTGCACCTTGCCACTGACAAAACCGTGCAAGCAGATATGCATTGTCGCTACTCCTGAGCCCGCCAGTGGGCCAGCCGCGCCTGCAGGCCTGCGGCAGTCTGTTCGCCGACCAGACGCTCGCGCAGCCTGCCATCGGCATCGATGATATAGGTAACCGGCAGCACGTCATTGCGCGGCAGCTGCAGGCGCGTGGCCGGGTCCTGTGCCAACACGGTGAAGCGGATATCGAAGGCGTCGGTCACCTGTGCCAGCTTATCGCCCTGTACCCCATCGAAATTGACTCCGATCACCCTCGCCCCATTACCTCCGAGCTCCGCCTCCAGGCGATTGAGCTGGGGAATCTCGGTCCGGCAGGGGCCGCACCACTCGGCCCAGTAATTGATCACCAACCACTGGCCATCCAGTTGTTCAGCCGGTACCTTTCGTCCATGCTGATCGACGCCCCAGTCGTCGGCGCAGCCGGCCAACAGAAGCCCGGCAATCACACCTATTACCATCTGGAGTGGTCTTCCCATGCAATCGCTCCTCGTGTTCGCGGGGTTGGTATGACGTTGGATGCCCTGCATCTGGAAGTGCCGGATATTCTCGACGAGGACTCCCCGCCGCTGACCGACCTCAATGCTGCACTGGCCGGAGCACGCCTGCAGCCTCGCGAGGAGGGTCTGCAACAGGTGCTGAGGCTGCTATTTGGTCTGAACCGCAGCGCCATGACCTTACTGGAAAGACAGCGCGCCCTGCAAAGCCTGTGCGAGGAGTACCGCCACTACAGCAGCGCCCTGCGCGATGGCAGCACGCCGTCGCCACTGTTCGTGCATCTCTGTGACGAGCTGGCCGCAGGCTTCAAGCGCCTGTTGCTGCAGATCCTCCAGGGCCGCCAACCATCGCGCCCGCACCTGGCCTGGTGCCTGTACATGGCGGAGCACTTCCTGGCCCAGAGCCTGCTGCGCCACTACCAGCTGTATCTGGAACCGCCGGCCTCGCTGTGGAGCGACAGCCACCTGCTGTACTGGATAGGCGAGCATCAAGGCTGCCTTGATGAACACGTGGCCGCTCCCTTCCAGCCGGTACCTGCCGGTACGCTGCGCGGCCTCTACCAACAGATGTTGATACTGGCGCTGAGCAACCCCTTCCACATGGCCGAGGGCGAATGTGCCGTACTGTTCGGCGCCCTCACCCCCCTGGCCGAACTGGCGCGCCTACTGCCCTGGGACGACGAGGAAGAGCAGGAAGGCCCGCTGATCGACCTCAGCCAGGCGCTGCCATGCCTGCCCTACGATGGCGAAGCCAAAGGCAGCGCCGAGTACCTGCGGCGTCTGGAGCTGGGTGCCCTGCTGGTGGCCCTGCACGAGCCCGCGCCGCTGCAGAGTGCGCGCGAGCGCGAGTTGCTCGAACGGGTACGCCAGCACTGGCTAGGACGCCAGCAGCGCCGTCACCCGCGCGCCGACTTCAGCGCCGACTGCAGGCTGGTAATTGGCCTCGCCGCCATCCATGCACAGCTGCTGGAGAAACGCCCGAGCAGCTGCACGGCGCAGATGCTCGATGCCAGCGCCGGCGGCGCCCGCCTACTGTGCCACCGCGACCAGGCTACGCAACTGCCAGTCGGCCAGCTGATCCTGGTCATGCCGCACAGCGGCACGCCGACCCTGGCCCTGGTGCGCTGGCGCCACCTCAACATGGAAGGCCTTTACCTCGGCCTGCGCTACCTCAAGGGACTGCCACGCGCCGCCTGGCTACGCCGCGCCCCCAGCGCCCAGACCCACCCCGGCGTGCTGCAGAGCACACCCGAGCCGGGAGCCGGCTGGCATCACGGCCTGTGGTTGCCGTGCGGACAGTTCGTCGAGGGGGAGAACATCTGGCTACAGCTGGCCAACGCCAACAATCAGGCCATATTGCCCCTCCCCGCCGCCAACCTCAGCACCTCGGAAGTGGTCCGCCACCCGCTGCGCCTGGCTTGAACCCTGAGACAGGTTCTGCGACGGAAGTCTCAGCTGAAAAAGGCTCAGCGCACAGATTGCCGGCGCAGCCCGCCCCTATAATCGCGCCATTCCTATACCAATGAGTTCTGCCGGAGCCTCCATGACCCAAGCCAACGACAAGCTGATCGGCCCTGTACCTGCCAGCATCGTCAACAGCGCGCGTCTGAGCGTAACGCCCTACGAAGGGCGCATTGGCGAGTACAACGTGGCAGTCTGGCTGCATCTGCCGGGGCTGGCCAATCTGCCGGTGTCGCTGATGGTGCGCTACCGCGACGGCAGCCAGGTGCGTGAAGTGGCGGTCGATCACGGCAAGGTCAACACCCACAACAAGGTGATGCTGTCCGGCATCGCCCGCCTGCCCCTGAAGCAGAAGATCGAAGACATGCAGATTCGCCTGCGCTCGGCTGTGCCAGCGCAAACCCTGATCGTCGAAGAACTGTTCGTGCAAGCCGTGGAGATGCAGGACAGCGCCTCCCGCCAGGCCATGGCCTGAGTCTTCCGGCGCTTTCCCCACCCCCGCCTCGGCGGGGGTTTTGTTTTTTAGCGCCTCAGAAAACGCCGAAACGCACCACGCTGCCGGGCTTGCCTGGCTCATTCTCTTCGGCGGCCTGACGCGCCAAAGCAGCCAGCGACTCCGGCCAACGTGCGAAACGCAGGCCGGTAATGCGATTGAGCCGCTCCAGAGCCTCCTCGGAATCCCGCGGCTGCAACGGCACTATCTTGTTCTTGCTACTGCTCATCCACTCGACATCCCTGATCCGTTCAGGCCGCCGGCAGTCTGCCAGCATTTCGCTGGTTAATTGCCAGAAGCGTGCCAGCCCTTCCGTGGCCGGAAATGTTGCGCCTTAGCGCCCTGGCAGCCCGACTGAACAGGCTGCACCTCGCCCTAAACTGACTTTTTTCGTCACATCTGACAAGCCTTCATTCTCTGGCGCGCAGCCACTGCGCCAGGCTGCCATCGAACAGCGCCGCCTGCTCCTCATGCAACATGTCCAGGGCACGCCGCAGCGCGGGATACCAGACCTCGTCCAGTTGCTCCGGCAGTTGGGTCGGGCGTGGCAACGGCCAGGGGCTGTGGCCGAGCAGACGATGCAGGCTGTAGTGCTCGAGATCACGGCACAGCACCCAGCCGCCACCACTGGCGCGGCAGATCAGTTGCTCGCGTTCGAGGAAGTCGAGCAGCTCCTCCCACTCGTCCTCCGGCAGCGGCCAGCCTTCGCGCTGCACGTCGGCATGCCGCACCGCCAGGCCACGCTGCTGGCTGTCGTGGAACACCCGCAGCACGCCGAGCAGTACCAGCAGGCGCGGCAGCGCACGCCGGCGCCAGGTACGCGATGACGACAGGTTGCACACGAGCTCGGCACCGAACAGCACGATCAGCCAGGACAGGTAGATCCACAGCAGGAACAGCGGCACCGTGGCGAAGGCACCGTAGATCAGCTGGTAGCCGGGAAACAGGCTGACAAACAGGCCGAACAGCGCCTTGGCCACTTCCACCAGCACCGCCGCGAACAGCCCGCCGGTCAGCGCATGGCGCAGCGGCACCCGGGCATTGGGCACCGCCGAGTAGATCAGGGTGAACGCCGCCGTGCTGAACAGTAGCGGCGCGAAGGCCAGCAGGGTCTTGGCGCCGATCAGCGCATCCGGTCCGGAGAGCAGCGACAGCGAGGTGATGTAGGTGGTCACGGCGAAACCCGCCCCCAGCAACAGCGGGCCCAGGCTGAGGATCGCCCAGTACAGCAGGAAGCTGGAAATCCCGCGGCGCGGCTGGCGCACACGCCAGATGGCATTGAAGGTCTTCTCGATGGTCACCAGCATGAAGAAGGCAGTGACCGCCAGTAGTGCCACGCCGACCCAGGTCAGGTGTCGCGCCTGGGTAGTGAAGTCACGCAGGTATTGCTGCACCGTCTCGCCCGAGGACGGCACGAAGTTGCGGAAAATGAAGCTCTGGATCTGCTCACCGGTATCCTGGAAAGCCGGCACGGCCGAGAGGATGGCGAAGGTCACGGTCATCACCGGCACCACGGCGAACAGCGTGGTGTAGGTCAGCGCCGCGGCGCTGTTGATGGCACGGTCGGCGAAGAAACGCTGCAGCAGGAAACGCCAGAACTCCACCAGATCATCCAGCCGCTGTCGCATCCCCACTCCTTAGCCCGTAATGTCCTCTAGACGGCTAGAATAGCGCCCTCATTCGCCAATGGGCACTGCCAATGACCGACCTGACCCTCTACCACAACCCGCGCTGCTCCAAGTCCCGCGGCGCCCTGGAGCTGCTCGAAGCACGAGGCCTGGCCCCGACCGTGGTGCGCTACCTGGAAACCCCGCCCAGCGCCGAGGAGCTGCGCACCCTGCTAGGCAAACTCGGCATCGCCCCGCGCGAACTGCTGCGCAGCGGCGAGGACGAATACAAGGCGCTCGGCCTGGCCGACAGCAGCCTGAGCGACGAGCAACTGCTCGCCGCCATGGTCGCCCATCCCAAACTGATCGAGCGCCCTATCCTGGTTGCGGGCGAGCGCGCGGTGATCGGTCGGCCGCCGGAAAAGGTCCTGGAGCTGCTGGCATGAGCGCGCCCTATATCCTGGTGCTGTATTACAGCCGCCACGGCGCCACCGCCGAGATGGCCAAACAGATCGCCCGCGGCGTGGAGATGGCCGGACTCGAAGCGCGCCTACGCACCGTGCCGGCGGTTTCCAGCGAGTGCGAGGCGAGCGCACCGGCCATTCCCGAGGAGGGTGCGCTGTACGCCGAACTGGATGACCTGCGCCACTGCGCCGGCCTGGCCCTGGGCAGCCCGACCCGCTTCGGCAACATGGCCGCGCCACTCAAGTACTTCATCGACGGCACCAGCAGCCTGTGGCTGACCGGCGAGCTGGTCGGCAAGCCGGCCGGCGTGTTCACCTCCACCTCCAGCCTGCACGGCGGCCAGGAGAGCACTCTGCTGTCAATGATGCTGCCGCTGCTGCACCACGGCATGCTGATCACCGGCCTGCCCTACAGCGAAGGCGCCCTGCTGGAAGCCCGCGGCGGCGGCACACCCTATGGCCCCAGCCACCATGCCGGCGCCGATGGCAAACGCAAGCTCGACGAACACGAAATCGCCCTGTGCCGCGCCCTCGGCCAGCGCCTAGCGAGTACCGCAAAGCAACTGGAGACCTCTCGTGGCTAAAACGCCCAAGCCCCTGCCAAGCCTGGAATGGCTGGCCCCGCGCCTGAAAGTCAGCCGCGCCCTCGCCCTGTTCAGCTTCTTCGCCCTGCTGATCCTGCTGCTGGTGTGGAACCTGGCCTTCGCCGACCTGCACGGCGCGCGCATCTGGGTCGTCCTCAGCATCCAGCTGCTGCCGCTGCTGCTGCTCGCCCCCGGCCTGCTACTGGGCAACGCCCGCGCGCACGCCTGGGCCTGCTTCGTGGTGAATATCTACTTCATCCAGGGCGTGCTGGCCGCCATCGACCCGGCCCGTGCCCTGTTCGGCGCGCTGGAGACGGTGATCAGCCTCGGCCTGTTCTGCAGCGCGCTGCTCTATGTGCGCTGGAAGTTCCAGTACGACCGCAAGCTGGCGGGCGAGTGAGAAAGGACAACCCTGGGCCTTACCAGCCCAGGGTTTCCTTGAGGAAGGGAATGGTCAGCTTGCGCTGCGCCTGCAGCGAAGCCTGATCGAGGCGCTCGAGCAGCTCGAACAGCGCGCTCATGCTGCGCTCGCCGCGGGTGAGGATGAAGCGGCCGACCTCATCGGTGAGGTGCAGGCCGCGGCGCGAGGCGCGCAGCTGCAGTGCGCGTAGCTTGTCCTCGTCGGACAGCGCGTGCAGCTGGAACACCAGAGCCAGGGTCAGGCGCGACTGCAGGTCAGGCAGCTGAACCGGCAACTCGCGCGGTGAGGCGGTGGCCGCCAGCAACAGACGCCGACCGGAATCGCGCAGGCGATTGAACAGGTGGAACAGCGCCTCTTCCCAGTCCGCACGGCCAGACACCGCATCCAGGTCATCCAGGCAGACCAGCTCGGACTGGTCCAGGCCATCGAGCAGCTCGGGGCCATACTCGGCCACCTCGGCCAACGGCAGATAGACCGCCGCCTCGCCACGCTGCTCGAAACGCAGACAGGCCGCCTGCAGCAGGTGGCTGCGGCCCACGCCGTCACTACCCCAGAGGTAGATCAGACTCTCGGTCCAGCCGGCATCGGCCTCGCACAGGCGCTCGACATAGCCGAGGGCCGCCGCGTTGGCACCGGGGTAGTAGTTGGCGAAGGTGGCGTCGTCACGCAGACGCACGCCCAGGGGCAGCTGAACTGGTTTCATGCACTGGACGGCGGTTCTTGCGAATCGCCGGAAGACTCTCCGTAAAGGGCGGAAAGTTTATAGAAATCATGAGCATGGCGCAGCAAAACCATGATTACCGCGGCCACCGGCAGGGCCAGCAGCACACCGGTGAAGCCGAACAGCTGGCCGCCGGCAAGGATGGCGAAGATCACGGCCACCGGGTGCAGGCCGATGCGGTCGCCGACCAGCATGGGCGTGAGCAGCATGCCTTCGAGCAACTGGCCGATGCCGAACACCACGGCGATGCCGATCAGCGGGTACAGTTCGAAGCCGCTGTACTGGAACAACGCGGCGACCACTGCGGCGCCAAAGCCGACGATGAAGCCCATGTAGGGCACGATGCTGGCCAGGCCGGCGAGCAGCCCGATCAGCAGGCCCAGCTCCAGCCCCACTACCATCAGGCCGACCGAATAGATGCCGGCCAGCGCCAGCATCACCAGCAGCTGGCCGCGCATGAAGGCACCGAGCACCTCGTGGCACTCACCGACCAGGCGCACCACCAGCCCTTCGCGGGCGCGCGGCAGCAGGTTCTGCAGCTTGGCCAGCATCAGGTCCCAATCGCGCAGCAGGTAGAAGGCCACGACCGGGATCAGCAGCAGGTTGCCCAACCAGCCGAGCAGCGCCAGGCTGGATGCGGTGGCCTGGGCTAGCAGTCCGCTGACGATGTCGGTGGTCTTGCCCAGATGCCCGGACAGCGCCTGCTTGAGCTGATCGAAGCGCCAGAAGCCCTCGGCCAGACCGAGCTGCGCCTGTATCCAGGGCAGCGCCTGATGCTGCGCCCAGTCCAGGCCCTGTGGCACCAGTTCGTAGAGGCGCACCAGCTGGCGACCGAGCATGGGGATCAATACCAGCAGCATGATCAGCAGCAACAGACTGAACAGCGCAAAGACGATGACCACACCCCAGGTCCGCGACAGCCCGCGCTTCTCCAGACGATCCACCACCGGATCGCCCATGTAGGCCAGCAGCATGGCCACCAGGAAGGGTGACAGAATGGGGGTCAGCAGGTAGATCAACCAGCCGCACAGAAACACTCCGGCCAGCCACAGCCAGCGGCGCGAATCGGTCATCTCAGGCACTCCGTCGCTATTGAGGGGGATTTACCAGCGAAAACGCATCAGGTTGGCCGGTGCCGCCGCGGGGGTGGCCTGCGGGTTGCCGGCGGCATCAAGCGGGGCGGCATCGGCCGGCACTTCCTGCAGACCGGCCAACGCCAGCTGGGCGCGCAGCTGTTCGGCGCTGGCGTTGACTTGCCACACCAGCAGATCGCCGCTGGCGCGCAGCAGGCGCGCGGAAAAGGGTTCGAGCAGACGCTCCAGTTCGGCGAAACGGCCGAGGTTGGCGCCCTGGACTTCCAGGGTCACGGCACTGGCGGCGCCCGGTTTGACCAGGAAGCGCGGCGCCAGGCGCTCGCTCACGGCCAGCAGCACGGCATCGGCCAGGGCTTGCGAATCGGCGCCCTGGGCCTTGCCCTGCTCGCGTGCATCGCCCAGCCACAGACGCCACTCGGCCTGCCACTGGCCGCCATCCTCGCGGGCCTGCACGGCCAGCAGCGCATCGGCGGCATAGCGCTCAGAGGGCTCACGCAACGCATCCGGCTGCGTGGCACCAAGATTCTCCGGCGTGGCGGCCAGCTGCTCCTGCAGGTCGGCCAGCGGCAGGCGCAGCGGCAGGCCACGGTGCTGGGCGGCCTGCTGCAGCGGCGCGGCGGCTTCCTGACCATCACCGACCAGGCTGGCGCCCTCGGCACTGCTGTTCAGCCACCAGGTCAGGATCGCCGGGCGATTGGCGCCCCACAGAGGCAGGCCGGCCTGACGCAGCTTGTTCTCGGTGGTCAACGGGTCGAAGTCCACCACCAGAGTCTCGCCCTCGTAGACATACTGGCTGACCAGCTGTTGCGGGTCCTGGCGCACCCCTTCCAGCGCCGGGCTCTGCAGTGCCTTGGCGTCGCCGGTCAGGCGCAGTACCAGGGTCTCCAGGGCACGGTTGAGCGCGGCGCTGCGCTCCTCCGGCTGCTGACTGGTCACCGCCTCGCGCACCTGATAGAGGCCGCTGACCGGCGCGGCCAGGGCCGGCAGGCTGAACAGCGGGAGGCAGAGGGCAAACAGGCGGGCGGACAGGCGCATCGATCGGGTCTCGGCTGGAAAGGCTGTGCCTGAGCGGCACGCGAAGGGCTATACCTTAAACAGCCGCCTGCCCCCCGGCAACCGTCGCGCCCGG
Organism: Aquipseudomonas alcaligenes; assembly: GCA_900156135.1. Lineage (GTDB taxonomy): Bacteria > Pseudomonadota > Gammaproteobacteria > Pseudomonadales > Pseudomonadaceae > Aquipseudomonas > Aquipseudomonas alcaligenes_D. The sequence continues at coordinate 390,006 of FTMP01000003.1, forward strand.
TGGCCGCTGGCGGGCAAGCCTGATAAAATCGCGCGCCTTCGCGGACCGGCCCGCTGCCGCACCGGTCGCCCACAGCATTCTCCCTTTCTAAAGGCCCGAACCCATGAGCAAGCAACCCTCCATCAGCTACAAGGATGCAGGTGTCGACATCGACGCCGGCGAAGCCCTGGTCGAGCGCATCAAAGGCGTGGCCAAGCGCACCGCGCGTCCGGAAGTCATGGGCGGCCTGGGTGGTTTCGGCGCCCTGTGTGAAATTCCCGCCGGCTACAAGCAGCCGGTGCTGGTGTCCGGCACCGACGGCGTCGGCACCAAGCTGCGCCTGGCGCTGAACCTGAACAAGCACGACAGCATCGGCCAGGACCTGGTCGCCATGTGCGTCAACGATCTGGTGGTGTGTGGCGCCGAGCCGCTGTTCTTCCTCGACTACTACGCCACCGGCAAGCTCAATGTCGATGTAGCCACCACCGTGGTCACCGGTATCGGCGCCGGCTGCGAACTGGCCGGCTGCTCCCTGGTCGGTGGCGAAACCGCCGAGATGCCGGGCATGTACGAAGGCGAAGACTACGACCTGGCCGGCTTCTGCGTCGGTGTGGTGGAAAAGGCCGAGATCATCGACGGCTCCAAGGTGCAGACCGGTGACGCGCTGGTCGCCCTGCCCTCTTCCGGCCCGCACTCCAACGGCTACTCGCTGATCCGCAAGATCCTCGAAGTGTCCGGCACCGACATCGAAGCCACCGAGCTGAACGGCCAGAAGCTGGCCGACCTGCTGATGGCGCCGACGCGCATCTACGTCAAGCCGCTGCTCAAGCTGATCAAGGAAACCGGCGCGGTGAAGGCCATGGCCCACATCACCGGCGGCGGCCTGCTCGACAACATCCCGCGCGTGCTGCCGCAAGGCGCCCAGGCGGTGATCGACGTGGCCAGCTGGACCCGCCCGGCGGTGTTCGACTGGCTGCAGGAAAAAGGCAACGTCGACGAGCACGAGATGCACCGCGTACTGAACTGCGGTGTCGGCATGGTCATCTGCGTGGCCCAGAACCAGGTCGAGGCCACCCTGGCCAGCCTGCGCGCTTCTGGTGAAGCGCCGTGGGTGATCGGCCAGATCGCCCAGGCCGCCGCAGGCGCCGAGCAGGTCGTGCTGAACAACCTGAAAGCTCACTGATGGCCGACTGCAATGTCGTGGTGCTGATCTCGGGGTCCGGCAGCAACCTGCAGGCCCTGATTGACAGCATCGCCCAGGACGGTAATCCGGCACGCATCGCCGCGGTGATTTCCAACCGCGCCGATGCCTACGGCCTGGTTCGCGCGCAGAACGCCGGCATCCCGACCCAGGTGCTCGACCACAAGCAGTTCGACGGCCGCGAGGCCTTCGATGCCGCGCTGGTCGAGGCCATCGACGGTTTCGCTCCCCAACTGGTGGTGCTGGCCGGCTTCATGCGCATCCTCACCGGTGACTTCGTGCGTCACTACGAGGGCCGCCTGCTGAATATCCATCCCTCGCTACTGCCCAAATACAAAGGCCTGCACACCCACCAGCGCGCGCTGGAGGCTGGCGACCGCGAGCATGGCTGCAGCGTGCACTTCGTCACCGAGGAACTCGATGGCGGACCACTGGTCGTACAAGCCGTGGTGCCGGTAGAGTCTGACGATACGCCGGAAAGCCTGGCCCAGCGCGTGCACCGCCAGGAACACCATATCTACCCCCTGGCCATGCGCTGGTTCGCCGAAGGCCGCCTGAAGCTGGGTAAGACCGGCGCACAACTGGACGGCAAGGACCTGCCGGCCACCGGACACCTGATCCGCCCATAGGAGATTCCATGCCCCGCGTTCTGCTGATGCTGCTCGCCCTCCTGACCCTGCCGGTGCAGGCCCTGGAACTCAAGCCCTTCTCCGCCAGCTACACCGCCGACTGGAAGCAGGTGCCGATCAGCGGCACCGCCGGGCGCAGCCTCAAGGCCCTGGATAACGGCCGCTGGGAGCTGGACTTCGAGGCCTCCATGCTGGTCGCCAGCCTCAAGGAAACCAGCACCCTGCGCATGGAAAGCGATGCCTTCCTGCCGCTGACCTACCGCTTCGACCGCAGCGGCCTGGGCAAGTCCAAGCAGATCGAGCTGGACTTCGACTGGACCGAGAAGCAGGTGCTGGGCAACGACCGCGGCGAGCCGGTGCGCTTCCCGCTCAACCGCGGCCTGATGGACAAGTCGACCTACCAGCTGGTACTCCAGCACGACGTGGCTGCCGGCAAGCAGAGCGTGAGCTACCAGGTGATCGACGGCGACGAGATCGAGACCTACGACTTCCGCGTACTCGGCGAGGAGCGTGTGCGCACCAAGGCCGGGCTGATCGACGCGATCAAGGTCGAGCGCGTACGCGACCCGACCCAGAGCAGCCGCAAGACTGTGCTGTGGTTCGCCAAGGACTGGAACTACCTGCTGGTGCGCCTGCACCAGGTGGAGAAGGACGGCAAGGAATACCAGATCATGCTCAAGGACGGCCAGGTCGACGGCCGCACCGTCGAGGGCCTCGCCGAGTAAGGCGCGCCGCCTAATGCCAGAAGCCGGGCCTGCCCCGGCTTCTTTGTGTTCGCAGACAGGAAAAAGCCGGGCAAGCCCGGCTTTTTCGTTACCACATCAGATCATCGGGGATCTGATAGGCGGCGTACGGATCGTCCTCGTCCGGCCCTTCGCTCTGCACGTTGAGCAGGACGATGCGCTGCGCGTCGCGCTCCTGGATCTTCAGCGCCGCCTCGCGCGGAATCACCTCGTAGGCGCCGCCATGGCGGACGATGGCCAGCGAGCCACGGCTGAGCTTGTCGCGCATCAGGTTGTTCACCGCGATGCGCTTGACCTTCTTGTCGTCGACGAAGTTGTAGTAGTCCTCGCCATTGATCTTGGGCAGGCGGCTGGTCTCGATCAGCTGCTTGATCTGCGCGGCGATGGCCTTCTGCTGGACCTTCTCCTGCTGCTGACGGTTCAGCTCCTGGTCGCGGGCCTGCTTCTCGGCCATGGCCTGCAGGGCGGCCTGCTTCTGCGAATCGTCGACCTCGACCTGGTTCTTCTTCTCCAGGCGCTGCTGCTTCTGTTTCTGCTTGCCGGCCTGCTTGGCCTGCTTTTCATTGACCAGGCCGGCTTTCAGCAGCTGGTCGCGGAGGGAAAGGCTCATGGGGTTCTCATCACTCAGCAGCCAGGCTGCAGTTTTTCCAGTTTCTTGGCTTCGCCCCACAGGGCATCCAGCTCTTCCAGGCTGCAATTCTCGATGGGCCGGCCGGCTTCGCGCAATGCCTGTTCGATATGGCGGAAGCGCCGCTCGAATTTGCCGTTGGCCGCGCGCAGGGCAGCTTCCGGGTCGACCTTGAGGTGCCGCGCCAGGTTGGTGACGACGAACAGCAGGTCGCCGATCTCCTCGGCGATGGCCTCGGCATCGTTCTCGCTCATGGCCTCCAGCACTTCGTCGAGTTCCTCGCGCACCTTGTCCACCACCGGCAGCGCCTCGGGCCAGTCGAAACCGACCTGAGCCGCGCGCTTCTGCAGCTTGGCGGCACGCGACAGCGCCGGAAGCGCCGTGGGCACATCGTCGAGCAGCGACAGCTGCTCAGGCGCCGCGGCCTTCTCGGCCCGTTCCTCGGCCTTGAGTTCCTCCCAGCGCTGCTTGACCGCCGCTTCTTCCAGCTTCGCCGCATCCGGCGCGCCGTACAGGTCGCCGTCGGGGAACACGTGCGGGTGGCGGCGAATCAACTTGCGGGTAATGCCGTCGACCACCTGGGCGAACTCGAAGCGCCCCTCCTCCCTGGCCAGCTGGCTGTAGTAGACGACCTGGAACAGCAGGTCGCCCAGCTCGCCGGGCAGATGGTCGAAGTCGCCACGCTCGATGGCATCGGCCACCTCGTAGGCCTCTTCGAGGGTGTAGGGCACGATGGTCGCGTAGTTCTGCTTGAGGTCCCAGGGGCAACCGTGCTGCGGGTCACGCAGGCGAGCCATCAGGTGCAGCAGGTCATCGAGTTGGTACATGGGTCATTCAATCCGTAGGGCGGGTGCAACCCGCCGCCATTCCGAGCGCGGGTTTCACCCGCCCTACCTACCTGCCAGGACGAGCGCAGCCGCTCAATTGCCGCTGCGGTTGCGCCGCGCCTCGATGATGTTGGGCAGCTGGGAGATGCGCGCGAGCAGGCGCGACAGCGCGTCCAGCCCGGGAATCTCGATGGTCAGCTGCATGGAGGCGGTGTTGTCCTCCTTGTTCGAGCGGGTGTTCACCGCCAGCACGTTGATGCGTTCGTTGAGCAGCACCTGGGTCACGTCGCGCAGCAGGCCGGAACGGTCGTAGGCCTTGATGACGATATCCACCGGGTAGGTCTGCACCGGTACCGGCCCCCAGCTGACCTGGATGATCCGCTCCGGCTCGCGCCCCTCCAGTTGCAGCACCGAGGCGCAATCCTGGCGGTGGATGGAGACGCCACGGCCGACCGTGATGTAGCCGACGATCGGATCACCCGGCAACGGCTGGCAGCAGCCGGCCATCTGCGTCAGCAGGTTGCCGACGCCCTGGATCTGGATATCGCCGCGCTTGCCCGGGCGCGGCGCGCTGGCGCGGCGCGGGATCAGCTCCAGCTGCTCGCTGCCACGCTCCGGCTCGACCTGTTGCTGCGCCAGGTTGACCGCATGGGCCAGGCGCAGGTCGCCGGCGCCGAGGGCGGCGTACATGTCCTCGACCGTCTTCAGGTTGCACTTTTCCGCCAGCTTGGCGAAGTCCACGGCCGCCAGCGCCAGGCGCGACAGGTCGCGCTCGAGCATTGCCTTGCCGGCGGCGACGTTCTGCTCGCGATCCTGCAGCTTGAACCAGTGGACGATCTTCGCCCGCGCGCGGCTGGTGGTGATGTAGCCCAGGTTGGGGTTGAGCCAGTCGCGGCTCGGTGCGCCGTTCTTGCTGGTGATGATCTCCACCTGCTCACCGGTGTGCAGGCTGTAGGTCAGCGGCACTATGCGCCCGTTGATCTTGGCGCCACGGCAGTTGTGGCCGATCTGGGTGTGCACGCGGTAGGCGAAGTCCAGCGGCGTGGCGCCCTTGGGCAGGTCGATGGCATGGCCATCCGGGGTGAACACGTAGACCCGGTCCGGCTCGATATCGACCTTGAGCTGCTCGGCCAGGCCACCGATGTCGCCCAGCTCCTCGTGCCACTCCAGCACCTGGCGCAGCCAGGCCATCTTCTCTTCGTAGTGGTCGGAGCCGCCCTTGGCGTCCGTACCCTTGTACTTCCAGTGGGCACACACGCCCAGCTCGGCCTCCTCATGCATGGCGCTGGTGCGGATCTGCACCTCCAGCACCTTGCCGTCCGGGCCGATCACCGCGGTGTGCAGGGAGCGGTAGCCGTTTTCCTTGGGGTTGGCGATGTAGTCGTCGAACTCCTTGGGAATGTGCCGCCACAGGGTGTGCACGATGCCGAGCGCGGTGTAGCAGTCGCGCACTTCCGGCACCAGCACGCGCACCGCGCGCACGTCGTAGATCTGGCTGAACTGCAGGCCCTTGCGCTGCATTTTCCGCCAGATCGAATAGATGTGCTTGGCGCGGCCGCTGATGTCGGCCTTGATGCCGGTGGCGGAGAGTTCGTCGCGCAGCTGCTTCATCACATCGTTGATGTACTGCTCGCGGTCGAGACGGCGCTCGTGCAGCAGCTTGGCGATCTGCTTGTATTGCTCCGGCTCCAGGTAGCGGAAGGAGATATCCTCCAGCTCCCACTTGATATGGCCGATACCGAGGCGGTGGGCCAGCGGCGCGTAGATGTCGAACACCTCGCGGGCCACGCGCAGACGCTTCTCGTCGTCGGCATGCTTGACCGCGCGGATGGCGCAGGTGCGCTCGGCCAGCTTGATAAGCGCCACGCGCACGTCGTCGACCATGGCCACCAGCATCTTGCGCAGGTTCTCCACCTGCGTCTGCGAGCCGACCACCACCGACTCGCGCGGGTTGATGCTGTTGCTGATGGCAGCCATGCGCAGCACACCCTCGACCAGCTTGGCCACCACCGCGCCGAACCTTTCCTGCACCACCTTGAGCGTGGTCTTGCCCTCACGCACGGCGCGGTAGATCACCGCCGCCACCAGGCTGTCCTGGTCCAGCTTGAGGTCGGCGAGTATCTCGGCGATCTCCAGGCCTGTCTGGAAACTGGAGTTGCCCTCCGCCCAGAGGTTCTGCGCGGCATTGGCCTGCTGCTCGACCTCGCGGGCGAACTCGCAGGCCACCTTGAGGGCCTCGCGGTCGAGCGCCGGGTCGACGCTCAGCGTATGGTCCAGCCAGGCCTCGAGGTTGATGCTGCCGTCGAGGTTGATCGGCTGGTGTGCTCTGACCTGTACCATTTTCTGCCTTCCCTACGGCGAGTCACGCCCCGCCGGATTAGCTCTGACCTTCTCTGGGCCAGTCGGATTACAAGGGCTTCCTAGCCCCTCTCGAATAACGCCATCGCCTCCACATGCGCCGTCTGCGGGAACATGTCGAGAATCCCGGCCCGCTTCAGCCGGTAGCCCTGCCGGACCAGCTCGGCGGCATCGCGCGCCAGGGTCGCCGGGTTGCAGGACACATAGACCAGGCGCCGGGCGCCCAGTCGGTGAATTTCCTTGACCACCTCGAACGCGCCGTCACGCGGCGGGTCGAGCAGTATCGCGTCGAAGCCGCGAGCGGCCCAAGGCGCAACGGCCAGCGGCTTCGACAGGTCGGCCTGGAAAAAGTGCAGATTACCCAGACCGTTGTGCACGGCATTTTCCCGCGCCCGCGCCACCATGGCTTCCACGCCTTCCACCGCCACCACTTCGCCGACCCGCTGCGCCAGCGGCAGGGCGAAGTTGCCCAGGCCGCAGAACAGGTCCAGTACCCGCTCGCCAGTCTGCGGCGCCAACCAGTCTAGCGCCTGTTCGACCATGGCCTGATTGACCGCACCATTGACCTGCACGAAATCGCCCGGACGGTACTGCAGCTCCAGGTTCCAGGGTTCCAGGCGATAGCCCAGGCGCTGCTCCGGCACATCGGGCTCGGGCTCGCCGGCACCGTGCAGCCACAGCTGCGCCTGGTGCTCGGCACAGAAGGTGCGCAGACGCTGCAGATCGGCCTCGCCCAGCGGCGCCGTGTGGCGCAGCAGCAGGGCCGCCTGGGTGCCGTGGAACAGCTCGACATGACCGAGGGCCTGGGGCTTGTCCAGCGCCCGCAACAGCGCCGGCAGGGCGCGCAGGATCGGCTGCAAAGGCTGTACCAGCACCGGGCAGTCGTCGATGGCGACGATGTCCTGGCTGGCGGCGGCACGGAAGCCGACCTCCAGGTGCTTGCCCTTGACGTCCCAACGCACGGCGATGCGCGCGCGGCGCCGGTAGCCCAGCTCGGGGCCGGTCAGCGGAGCGGCCCAGGCTTGCGGCTCGACGCCGGCCTGGCGTTGCAACTGTTCGGCCGGGCTGCGCTGTTTCAGGGCAAGCTGCTCGTCATGCGGCAGGTGCTGCAGGGTGCAGCCACCGCAGCGGCCGGCATGCGCGCAGGCAGGCTCGCGGCGCAGCGGAGAGGGAGTCAGTACACGTTCGCTGCGCGCCTCCACCACCTGGGCACGGGCGGCCAGCACGCGTGCCTCGACTTCCTCGCCGGCCAGCGCACCGGCGACGAACCAGCTGCGCCCCTCAACGAAGGCAATGCCGCGGCCGTCGTTGGCCAGACGCTCGATGGAGAGCTTCTGCTTCTTGCCGACCGGCACCTGGGTCTTGCGCTCACCACCAGCCGGCTGGAAGCGCAGCGATTTGTGCTTGGCCATGTCGGTTAATTGAACAGGCCGGACGACAGGTAGCGGTCGCCACGGTCGCAGATGATTGCCACCATCACCGCGTTCTCGGTCTCGCGCGCCAGCTTGAGCATGGCCGCCACCGCGCCGCCGGACGACACGCCGCAGAAGATGCCTTCCTCGCGCGCCAGACGGCGCATCATGTCCTCGGCCTCGGCCTGGGAAATGTCCAGGACGCGGTCGACCCGGCTGGCGTCGAAGATGCTCGGCAGGTACGCCTGCGGCCAACGACGGATGCCGGGGATGGCCGAACCGTCCTGCGGCTGCAGGCCGATGATCTCCACGGCCGGGTTCTGTTCCTTGAGGTAGCGCGAGGTGCCCATGATGGTGCCGGTGGTGCCCATCGAGCTGATGAAGTGAGTGATCGCCCCCTGGGTCTGGCGCCAGATCTCCGGGCCGGTACTGCGGTAGTGCGCTTCGGGGTTGTCGCCGTTGGCGAACTGGTCGAGCACCTTACCCTTGCCCTCGGCCTGCATGGCCAGGGCGAGGTCGCGCGCCACCTCCATGTTGTCCACTAGGATCAGCTCGGCGCCGTAGGCGCTCATCGCTGCCTTGCGCTCCTCGGTGGAGTTGCCGGGCATGATCAGGATCATCTTGTAACCCTTGATCGCCGCCGCCATCGCCAGGGCGATGCCGGTGTTGCCGCTGGTGGCTTCGATCAGCACATCGCCGGGCTGGATGTCACCGCGCAGCTCGGCGCGGGAAATCATCGACAGCGCCGGGCGGTCCTTCACCGAGCCGGCCGGGTTGTTGCCTTCGAGCTTCACCAGCAGGTGATTGCGCTCGGTGCCGGGCAGACGTTGCAGGCGGACCAGTGGGGTGTTGCCGATGCAGTCGGCGATGGTGGGAAACTGCAGGGTCATGGCGAAGCGGGCCATCCGTTCGTGAAACAGGTGCGCCATGATACCGGCAAACCGCCGCCGACCATAACGGCGCTACATGCCAGGCAACACTTGGCGCACTAACCGCCCGCCAGCCAGCAGAGCAGCCACACCAGCAGCGCCGGCCCCGGCCAGAGCAGCGCCAGGCGCGGCTGGTAGGGCAACAGCAGGACCAGGGCGAAGCCGGCCAGGCTGATCTGCCCGAACCAGCCCACCGGCCCCATGGCCCATCCCCAGGCCGCTACGCTGGCAGCAAAGCTGGCCGCCAGCAGCGCCCAGCCGAGCAGGCGCAGGGCGCGGCGCCACACGGGCGCCGGCAGACGCTGCCAGACCTGCTTGTAATGGCGTTCCAGACCCTGGCACAGCGCGACCATGCCGGCATAGGCGAGCAGCAGCCCGGCGAAGAAAGCGCTCAGCATCTCAGTTCGCCTCCGCCAGCGGGCGCGCCGCCCGGCGCGATAGCGGCTGGGCGCCGCGCTGGCCGATCCGCCGCGCGGTCCAGGCCAGCAACAGGCCGATGCCCGCCGCCGTCATTTCCAACAGCAGGTGCCCGCTATCGGCCCAGGGCCGCTGCAGGGTCAGCGCACTGAGCAGTGGCAGCCCCAGGCACAGCAGCGCCGCGACACCGAGCTGTTCGCGCCAGGCCTGCAGGTGCGGGCGGCACCAGCCGTGTACCAGGCTTAGCGCCCAGAGCGCGAAGAACAGGCGCAGCTCCCAGCCGACGCGCTGGGTCATCTCCACCGGCAATAGGCGGTTGATCCAGAACAGGCCGATGCAGGCCAGCACCAGGCCGGCGACCACCGCGACATTGAGCCCCTCCACCAGGCGATGGCCGAAGTCCCCCGCCCTGCCCTCCACCAGGTACTTGCGCCGGCGCTTGACGGTGAACAGCACCAGCCCGCTGGCGATCATCGCGCTGCCGACCAGGCCGCAAAAGAAGTACAGCCAGCGCATCGGGTAGCCGCCGAACTGGGCGAAGTGCAGGCCGAACATCACCCGCTGGGTCAGCACCGTGGGGCGCAGCTGCGGCGGGCCGGCGAGCAGCGCGCCACTGACACCGTCGAACACCATGTTGTGACCCTTGCTCAGGGCGATTCGGTTGCCCAGCACGCGGCGCACCTCGATGCGCGCATCGGCGCGGCCGGGGTGCTGGATGCTCAGGCCGGCAAGCGGACCCATGCGCTGTTCGGCCTGCTGCAGCAGCGGCGCGAGCGCCACCAATGGCGCGGCCGGGGCGCGGCTGGGGCCATGGCTGTGCGGCGGCGCCTGGATCTGTTCCTCGAAGAAGGCTTCGGCATCGCCGTCGTACAGCGCCTGCAGCGCCGCCGGAACATAGATCAGGCCGAAGATGATCAGCCCGGTGTAGACGATCATCAGGTGGAAAGGCATCAGCAGCACGCCGGCAGCGTTGTGCGCATCCAGCCAGGAGCGCTGACCCTTGTTCGGACGGAAGGTGAAGAACTCCTTGAACAGCTTCTTGTGGATGACGATGCCGCTGACCAGGGTCGCCAGGGTCGCCAGCGCCACCAGGCCGACCACCCAGATGCCGATCTGCCGCGGCAGGTTGAGGGTGTAGTGGAAATGGAAGAAGAAGCTGCCACCGGCCGCCTCGCGCACCTTGAGCGGCTCGCCCGTGCGCGGGTCGAGGTCGGTGCTGATGCCGCGGCGGCGGTCGCCGACGGTCACCCGCAGGCCCGGGTCACGCTCGCTGGGCAGGGCGATGTTCCACGCCCCGGCATCGGCGTGATGGCGCTGCAGGTAAGCCAGCGCATGCTCGGCCGCCTGGGCGATCGGCACCTCCTGGCGCTGGATCTCCGGCTGCATCCAGTGGTCGATCTCATGGTCGAACACCGCCAGGCTGCCGGTGAGGAAGATGGCGAACAGCGGCCAGCCGAACAGCAGGCCGCCCCAGGTATGCAGCCAGGCCATGGCCTGGGTCAGGGTCCGTTTCTTCATCCCAGACGCTCCAGCAGTTGTGGCCAGAAGCCGATCAGCGCCAGCGGTATCGCCAATGGCAGGCCCAGCCAGGCGCGCCAGGCATCGCGCGCGGCGAAAGCCCAGAGCACCGCCAGGGTGTAGACGACGAACATCGGCAGGCTGGCGACCAGCAGTGCGTCGATCCGCTCCAGGGGCAGCAAGCGCGCCAGGCAGGCGGTGAAGGCGTAGGTAAAGGCATAGCCGCCGAACACGGCGGCCATGGCCCGGGCAAACACAGCGTTCATCGACGGCCCTCCAGCGGCGCCAGACCGGCGAGCAAGCGCAGGGCCGGACGCAGAGACGCGGCCAGCATCGGCCCGTGGCCCAGGCCGGCGAACGCATGGAACTCGGCGTCCACACCGGGCAGCGCATCCAGGCGCTCGGCCAGCCGTTGCGGCGCGTCCGCCGGCAATGCCGCCATCGCTCGGGCACGCGCGGAATCGGCGGCGAGCTGCGCGCCCGACGGGCGCTCGTCGCTGCCGCGCAGGATCAGCAGCCGCGCCGCGGCCCCCGGAAAGTCGCGGTGGCGCTGCAGCAACAGACCGGACTGCCACCACAGCGACGGGCTGGCGGCGATATAGAAGTGGAAGTCGGCCGGCGCGCTGAACAGGCTGTCGAGCACATACAGACCGCCCAGCGAGTGCCCCCACAGGCCCTGACGCGCCTCGTCCACGGCGACCCGGCGCGCCACTTCGGGGCGAATGCGCTGCACCAGCAGGGCGCGGAACGCCGCCGCGCCGCCGCTGGGCCGACCGCCCAGCATGGGGTCCGCAGCCCCCGGCCCGGCAGGCGGCGCCGGGGTGTAGTCGAACATGCGCGCGTCCAGGTCCAGGCGCTGCTCAGTGGCCGGGCCGATCAGCACCAGCAGCGGTGGCGTGCCCTGCTCCACTTCGGCCAGCCAGTCCTCGCGCAGGGCGGCCAGGGCGGCATTGCCGTCGAGCAGGTAGAGCACCGGATGGCCGCTCGCCGGGGCGGCGCGCCGGGGAATGCCCAGGCGCACCCGGTAGTGGCGCCGGCCGTCGGCCGAGGCCAGCTCGAAATGCTCGAAGCGGTAGTGGGCGGAGCCACGCTCGACCAGGGTGGCGCCGAGGTGCTGCTCGGCCGCGGGCCTGGCCACGGCGACGGGCGCCAGCAGGCTCAGCAGGGCGAGCAATGCGGCGATCGGGGCACGCATGCGGATACCTCTCAAGGAAAGGCCCCGCCGAGCCTGAGCCGGGCGGAGCCGAAGGCCCACCGCAACGGCGGGCAAGGAGCAAAGGCTGGATCAGAACGAGGCGGTGACCGACGCGAAATAGGCGCGTCCCGGCTCGTTGTAGGTGTTGGCACCGGCGTCGTTGGCGTTGCCTTCGCGGTAGATCTGCTTGTCGAACAGGTTGCTGATGCCGACCCGCAGGCTGTAGTTCTGGTTGAACTCATAACCGGCGCTGACGCCGACCAGGCCGTAGGGGTCAAGGTCCTGCTGCGCGTCCGCGTCGATCGCCTGACCGGTGCGGCGATTCAGGCTCGGCGCCTCCTGCTTGCCGTAATAGGTGCCGGTCAGCTGCAGCGACAGCTGCTGGGTCACTTGCCAGTCGAGGCTGCTGTTGAGGGTGTATTCGGGAATCACGCTCAGCGGCTCGCCGGTCTGCTTGTCCTCGGATTCGAGCATGTAGGTGAAGTTGGTGTTCCACTCCAGCTGCGGGCTGAGCGCGACGAACAGGTTGCCCTCCACGCCCTCGACCACGGCCTCGTCGGTGTTCTCCCACTGCAGCACGCGGCGCCCGTTGCTCAGGCGGGCGATGTACTGGTTGCTGCCGACGATCTTGTTGCGATAGTCGTTGCGGAAATAGGTGGCGCTGGTACGCCAGCTGCCCTTATCGAAGGCCAGGCCGATTTCCTTGTTGATGCTGGTTTCCGGCTCGAGGTCCGGATTACCCACCAGGTAGCAGCCGCCGCGGTTGGTTTCGCTGGCATTGCAGCCGTTGCCGCGGCTGTACAACAGGTAGCCGGGGTTGGACTGGTACAGGTTGGGCGTCTTGTAGGCCCGGGCGATACCGCCCTTCAGGGTCAGCTCGTCGGTCAGCTCGTGCGAGGCATTCAGGCTCGGGCTCCAGTTGCCGCCGTACTCTTCGTGGTCGTCGAAGCGCAGCCCGGGGGTGACGATGGTACGGTCGCCCAGCTGGATATTGTCCTCGGCGAACAGCGCATAGCTGTGCGCGGTGGTTTTGGTCTGGTCACGGCTGAAGCCGGGGATGTCGCCGCTGTTCGGGTCGAAGCTCTGCGCGCGCAGCGAGCCCGGATCGTTGAGCGACTCGTACAGGTACTCGCTGCCCAGGGTCAGCACCTGCTCAAGGCCGGCGCTCAGCGGCAGGTTGACCTCGGCGTTGGCGCGGGTGTTGCGCAGGCGCGACATGAAGGCCCCGGCGCCTTCGCTCGGCGCGCCCTCGGGACCACCGGCCAGGCCCTCGTTGAGGCGCCAGTTGCGCGTGTAGTCATAGCTCAGCGAGGCCTTGGAGCTGCCCCAGTCGAAATCGCCCTTGTGGGTCAGCGCGTAGTTGCTGCGCTGCATCACATTGGTTTCATGGCCGTACAGGCTGTTGATGAACTCGGGGTTGCCACCGCCGTTGTTGTTCATCGTGTCGCCGGCGTAGATGTTGCCCTGGCGGCTGTAGCCGGCCTCCAGGTCGAGGCTCTGCTCGGGGTTCAGCTGCCAGCTGAGCAGCGCGTTGATGTCCTTGTTGCGCACGCCCTCGCGCCCGGAAACCAGGGCATCCTCGCTGGCCTGGTGCGCGGCGTTGATGTCGGCATCATCGGCGTCGGTGGTGCTGGCGCCACCGTACAGACGGAAGGAGAACGCTTCGCCGAGCGGCCCGCTGAGGCTGAAGTTGGTGCGCTTGCTCATGCCCTCGGCATCGTCTTCCGGCAGCGAGGTGTAGGCGGTAATGGAGCCGCTGAGCTTGTCGGTCGGGCGCTTGGTGATGATGTTGACCACCCCGCCCATGGCTCCCGAGCCATAGCGCGCGGCGGCCGGGCCACGCAGGATCTCGATGCGCTCGACCTGCTCGGCCGGCACCCAGTTGGTCTCGCCGCGGCTGTCGCGGTCGCCGTTCCAGCCATAGCGCACGGCATTACGCGAGGTGGACGGCTGGCCGTCAATCAGGATCAGGGTGTTTTCCGGGCCCATGCCGCGCAGGTCGATCTGGCGGTTGTTGCCGCGATTGCCGCTGGTGCTGTTGCCGGTCAGGTTGACCCCCGGCTCGCGGCGGATGATCTCCGCCAGGTCGTTGGTCGGCGGCAGCTTGCGGATGTCCTCGGCGGTGATGATGGAAACGCCCGGCGCCTGCTTCAGCTCCTCCTCGGCAGTTCCCAGCACCTGGGTTTCCTGCAGCAGCACGGCCTGCTCGGCAGGCGCCGCGGAATCGGGCGCAGCCTGCAGCGAGGTGGTCGTGGCGGCCAGCAGGGCCAGGGACAGGTGACTCAAGGTGAATCGCGCGGACATCGATCAATCTCCTGAAGACAAGGACAGGCGCGGGAGAGGATCGAGGGCTGGCAGTGCCGAGCCGACCATGCTCCGCGCATGGAAATCGGCGCAAATGATATAAATTCCTATTTGTCAGTAAATCTAATTTACAAACTATACACTTGGCAGCCGCAGGCTCAGGCGCAAGCCTTGTGCCGTGTTCTCCGCCCACAGTTCGCCCCCCTGCATGCGCAGGGCGCCACGGGCGATGGCCAGGCCCAGGCCGAAGCCCTCGCCGCCCGGACGCGCGGCACACAGCCGGGTGAACGGACGGAAGATGGTCTCCAGCTCCTGGGCGGGCACACCGCCGCCCTGGTCCTCGAGGTGCAGCAGCCAGTGCGTGCCCTGCCGCTGCCCGTGCAGGCGCACCACCCCATCCACCGGCGAATGGCGGATGGCATTGCGCAGGATGTTTTCCAGCGCCTGGGCCAGGCCGTTGAGATGGCCGCGCACCCGGCACTCGGCGGGCAGTTCGCAGCGCAAGCGCGCGGCCTCCCAGCCGCTCTCGAAGCAGGCATCCTCGGCGAGCACGCCCCACAGGGCCGCCACATCGATTGTCTCCAGCGCCGGCTGGGGCCGCTCGGTGTCCAGCCAGACCAGCTCCAGGGTGTCGTCGACCAGGCGCTGCATGCACTGCACTTCGCGCTCCAGGCGCTGGCGCAGCACCTCCAGATCGCTGGCGCACTCGCCGGCCACGCGTAGGCGCGACAGTGGCGTGCGCAGCTCGTGTGACAGGTCGCGCAGCAGTTGGCGCTGATAGCTCACCGTGTGCTCCAGGCGCTCAGCCATGTGGTCGAAGGCACGGCCCAGGGCGCCCAGCTCGTCGTCGCGGCGGCTGACCAGGGGCGCCACGCGGGTGCGCAGATGGTCGCCGCGCAGGGCGTCGGCCTGCTCACGCAAGTGCTTGAGCGGCGCGATCAGCTGGCGGTAGATCAGCAGGCACAGCAGCAGCGCCAGCACGCCCGGCACCAGGCCATGCACCAGCAGCTGGGTCGCCAGGGTGAAGCCCGGCGGCAGCATGCGCTCGGGCAGCTCGATGGCCAGACGGCCGGCCTCAGGCGTCTCCGGGAACGGCACCAGCAGGCTGGGCAGGCCGATGCTGCGCTTGCTCATCGGCCAGTCGATGCGCCGCACGAAAGTCAGCCGTTCCAGCTCGGCCGCACTCAGCGCCTGGCTGGACAGCGAATGCAGGCCCGGCCCGAGCACCGCCACCCAGCCACTCTCGCGGCGGCGCATGTCCGCCAGCCAGTCATCGACGCCGTCGCGCCCACCGGCACGCCAGGCCTGCTCGGCCTCGGCGGCGTAGCCCAGCAACTGGCGCTGGTCGTCGGCGCGCAGGTAGTAGCCAAGCCGCTCGACGCTACCGCCCCAGTACCACACCAGCCAGACCATCAGCAGGCAGAAGCCCACCAGCAGCGCCGCCAGGCGCCAGAACAGCGAATGTCGGGACAGCACTCAGGCTTCCTCGCCACTGAACAGGTAGCCGCGTCCCCACACCGTCTCCAGGCGCCCGGCCAGATAGCCGACGGCCTGCAGCTTGCGGCGGATATGGCTGACGTGCATGTCGAGCACGCGGTCGTGGGCCGAGAACGGGCGGTGCAGTACCTGCTGATAAAGGAAGGCCTTGCTCAGCACCTCGCCCGGATGCGCGGCGAGCAGCTCCAGCAGGCGGAATTCGGTCAGGGTCAGTTGCGCCCACTGCCCTTCGTGGCAGACGTCGCCGCGCGATTCATCGAAGCGCAGGCCGCCATCCACCGCCGGCTCGTGGCGGCGGCGCTCGTAGGCCACACGGCGGAGGATGGCGGCGATGCGCACTTCCAGTTCGGCCATGGCGAAGGGCTTGGGCAGATAGTCATCGGCGCCCTGGCTGAAACCGGCGATGCGATCCTGCTCGGCACCCAGGGCCGACATCAGGATCACCGGCACGCTGCGCCGGCAGCGCAGCTCGGCCAGCGCCTCGAGGCCATTGCGCCCAGGCAGCAGGACATCCAGCAGCACCAGGTCGAACTCCTCGTTGCAGGCCTGTGCCAGCCCCAGCGCGCCGTCGTGCTGCAGAGTCACCGCGAAGCCGCATTGCGACAGGTGCTGCTGCAGATGGCTGGCCAGCAGGACATCGTCCTCGATGGCGAGGATGCGCGCCCCGGAATTCATGATAATCAGTATCCGATGAGAATTAATCCTGACTATTCTGCCAAAACAGCCAGCAGATTCCCATCGAACGAATCGCTAAACTGCGGCTATCACCTGGATGGAGACTGCCGTGTTCAAGGACCTCGGGACCAAGGGCCGCGTACTGCTGCTCACCCTGCTACCCACCAGCCTGCTGGCACTGGTGCTCGGCGGCTACTTCACCTGGATGCAGCTGGCCGACCTGCGCAGCCAGCTGCACGAACGCGGCGAGCTGATGGTGCAACACCTGGCCCCGCTGGCCGCCCCAGCCCTGGCACATGAGGATGCCAATCAGCTCAAACGCCTGGCCGAGGAGACCCTGAACCAGCAGGATGTGCGTGCCGTCAGCTTCCTCTCCGCCGAGCGCGATTCGCTGGCCAAGGCCGGCCCGAGCATGCTCAACGAGCCGCCGCAGGCCACCGTCGAGCCACTGGCCACCCGCAGCGACCAGGATGCCACGCGCTTCCTGATGCCGGTGTTCGGCCGCCACCAGAGCCTGGCCGCCGAAGGCAGCAGCGAAGGCGCCGACCGCCTGCTGGGCTGGGTGGAGCTCGAAATCTCCCACCATCGCACCCTGCTGCAGGGCTACCGCAGCCTGTTCGCCAGCCTGCTGCTGATCGTTGCCGGCCTCAGCGTCACCGCCCTGCTCGCCCTGCGCATGAGCCGCTTCATCAATGATCCACTGCGCAGCATCCAGCAGGGGGTCAACCTACTCAAGGAAGGCCAACTGGAAACCCGCCTGCCACCGCTGGGCAACCCCGAGATGGACGAGCTGGCCGCCGGCATCAACCGCATGGCCGAGTCGCTGCAGAATGCCCAGGAGGAGCTGCAGCACAGCATCGACCAGGCCACCGAGGACGTGCGGCAGAACCTCGAGACCATCGAGATCCAGAACATCGAGCTGGACCTGGCGCGCAAGGAGGCCCTGGAGGCCAGCCGCATCAAGTCTGAGTTCCTGGCCAACATGAGCCACGAGATCCGCACCCCGCTCAACGGCATCCTCGGCTTCACCGGCCTGCTGCAGAAAAGCGACCTGACCCCGCGCCAGCAGGACTACCTGGGCACCATCGAAAAATCCGCCGAGAGCCTGCTGGGGATCATCAACGAGGTGCTCGACTTCTCCAAGATCGAAGCCGGCAAGCTGGTACTGGAGAACATCCCGTTCAACCTGCGCGACCTGATCCAGGACTGCCTGACCATCCTCGCCCCTGCCGCTCACGACAAGCAGTTGGAGCTGGTCAGCCTGATCTACCGCGACACCCCGCTGGCCCTGCAGGGCGACCCGCTGCGCCTCAAGCAGGTGCTGACCAACCTGGTGAGCAATGCCATCAAGTTCACCCGCGAGGGCACCATCGCCGTACGCGCCATGGTCGAGGACGAAAGCGATGACCGCGCACAGCTGCGCATCAGCGTGCAGGACACCGGCGTCGGCCTTTCCGACGAGGACCTGCGCGCGCTGTTCCAGGCCTTCAGCCAGGCCGACAACTCGCTGAGCCGCCAGGCCGGCGGCACCGGCCTCGGCCTGGTGATTTCCAAACGCCTGATCGAGCAGATGGGCGGCGAGATCGGCGTCGACAGCAACCCCGGCAGCGGCTCGGAGTTCTGGATCAGCCTGACCCTGCCCAAGGCCCGCGACGATGGCGACGACCTGCCGCGCGCACCGCTGCAGGGGCGCCGCGTGGCCATGCTGGAAAGCCATGAGCTGGCCCGTCAGGCGCTGCAGCACCAGCTGCAGGACTGCAGCCTGGAGGTGCAGGAATTCACCAGTCTCGACCTGTTGCTGGAGCAGGTGGCACGCCAGCGCGACGCCGGTCAGCCGATCGAGCTGGCCGTGCTCGGGGTCAACCTGCAGGAGCTGCCGCCGGAGCAGCTCGGCCAGCGCCTGTGGGAGCTCGACCGCCTGGGCTGCAAGACCCTGGTGCTCTGCCCCACCACCGAACAGGCGCTGTACCACGAAGCCCTGCCCGACACCCACCTGCAGCTGCAGGCCAAGCCGGCCTGCACGCGCAAACTGCTGCGTGCCCTCGGTGAGCTGGTCAGCCCGCGCCCCTTCAAGGTCGAGGCCCCAGCCCCGCTGACCAGCCGCGCGCCACGCCTGCTGTGCGTCGACGACAACCCGGCCAACCTGCTGCTGGTGCAGACCCTGCTCAGCGACATGGGCGCCGAGGTGGTGGCGGTAGACAGTGGCTATGCCGCCGTCGAGGCAGTACAGCAGCACAACTTCGACCTGGTGTTCATGGATGTGCAGATGCCCGGCATGGACGGCCGCCAGGCCACCGAGGCGATCCGTCTATGGGAACAGGAGCGCGAGCGCAGCCCGCTGCCAATCGTCGCCCTCACCGCCCACGCCCTGGCCAACGAGAAACGCGCCCTGCTGCAAGGCGGCATGGACGACTACCTGACCAAGCCGATCAACGAACGGCAGCTGGCCCAGGTGGTGCTCAAGTGGACCGGCTTGGCCCTGCGCAACCATGCCCAGCCTGCCCCCGCCGCAGCGGTCAGCAGTGCCAGCCTGCGCGTACTGGATGCCGAGGAAGGACTGCGCCTGGCCGCCGGCAAAGCCGATCTCGCCAGCGACATGCTGAACATGCTGCTGGCCGGCCTGCCCTCCGACCGCCAGGCCATCCGCCAGGCCCGCGAGAGCGGCGAACGCGGCGCCCTGATCGAGCGCGTACACCGCCTGCACGGCGCTACCCGCTACTGCGGCGTACCGCAGCTGCGCGCCGCCTGCCAGCGCAGTGAAACCCTGCTCAAGCAGGACGACCCGATGGCCCAGGCGGCCCTCGATGAACTGGACGCGGCCATTGCCCGGCTTGCCGAAGAAGCCACGGTCAGCGCCTGAGGAGTTCCGATGAATATCATCCTGTTCAGCAGCAAACCCTACGACCGCGCCAGCTTCCAGGCCCTGGCGTTGCCGGGCGACTGGCAGCTGCAGTTCCAGGACTGCCTGCTGACTGCGGACACCGCCGCCCTGGCGGAAGGCTGCGAGGTGGTCTGTGCCTTTATCAACGACAACCTGTCCGCGCCGGTGCTGGAGCGCCTGGCCGCCGGCGGCACGCGGCTGATCGCCCTGCGCTCGGCCGGCTACAACCATGTCGACCTCAAGGCCGCCGAGCGCCTGGGGCTGGCCGTGGTGCGGGTGCCGGCCTATTCGCCGCACGCGGTGGCCGAGCACGCGGTGGCGCTGATCCTGGCGCTCAACCGGCGCATCCACCGCGCCTTCAACCGCACCCGCGAGGGCGATTTCTCGCTGCACGGGCTGACCGGCTTCGACCTGCACGGCAAGACGGTCGGCGTGGTCGGCGCCGGCAAGATCGGCCAGGCCTTTGCCGGCATCATGGCCGGCTTCGGCTGCCGGGTGCTGGTCTACGACCCCTATCCAGTGGCCGAACTGGCGAGCTTCGGCGGCCACCAGGTCACCCTCAACCACCTGATCGCGGAGAGCGACATCATCAGCCTGCACTGCCCCTTGAACGAGGGCAGCCGGCACCTGATCGACAACGCCCGCCTGGCGCAGATGAAGCGCGGCGCCATGCTGATCAACACCGGTCGCGGCGCGCTGGTCGATACGCCGGCGCTGATCGGCGCGCTGAAAAGCGGCCAGCTCGGCTACCTGGGCATCGACGTCTATGAAGAAGAAGCCGCGCTGTTCTTCGAGGACCGCTCCGACCTGCCGCTGCAGGACGATGTGCTGGCACGCCTGCTGACCTTCCCCAATGTCATCGTCACCGCCCACCAGGCCTTCCTGACCCACGAGGCGCTGGCCGCCATCGCCGGCACCACCCTCGACAACATCGCCGCCTGGGCCGCCGGCACGCCGGTCAACCGGGTGACATCTGCCGCGTGATAGCATCCCGCCCAGCTCAGGAGGCTGCATGACCACCCACGATTTCCGCTACACCCTGCTCAACCCGCAACACACCCTGACCGAATGCCGCGCCCTGGCGCCGGGCCGCTACCAGGTGACCGGCAACGGCGGCGCCGTCCAGGCCGGCGACACCCTGCTGGTGACCCTCAAGGGCAGCCGCGAGCTGTCCATGAGCCTGGCCGTGGAGAAGGTCCGCCATCTGATCAACCCGCCCGGCCAGTGGCTGGCGGTGGCCAACGGCCCGGCATTCCGCGAACTGGCGATCCATACTTGGCAGGTCGATTGCGATGGCTGCGGCAAGCGCATCGACCTGGAATTCGCCGTCGACGCCAGCCTCGGCGCCAAGGCCCAGGCACCGGCAGCCGAGGCGCGCCTGGCCGAACTGGGCTGGGCCAGCCGCGGCGGCAAGCACTTCTGCCCTGCCTGCAAGGAACAAAGCACATGAAGCATGCCCTGGTTCCCGCCCTGTTCGCCGCCACCCTCAGCGGCTGCGCCAGCGACCCGGTCCAGCTGGAAAGTGACAAGACCTACCGCGTGGAATGGATCGGCGAGCGCCCGCTGATCGACCGCAGCCATCTCACCATCACCCTCGGTGAGGACGGCCGCGCCTACGGCAGCGCCGGCTGCAACCACTGGTTCGCCAGCTACCGCCGTGACGGCGACGCACTGCGTTTCGAGCAGCCCGGCGCCACCCGCAAACTGTGCGCACCGGCGCTGATGGAGCAGGAACAGCGCTTCCTCGCAGCCCTCGGCCAGGTGCAACGCTGGGACGTGTCCGGCATCGGCCAGCTGCGCCTGTGGCCGGCAGAGGGCAAGCCGATCCGGCTGTGGCCGGAGGAAGGCTGAGCAACCGTCCGCGACGCCTTAGCGCGTAGCCCGGATGCCATCCGGGACAGCCGGCAACCGAGCACGGGTGCTGCTCGGCCAGCACGACCTCTCGACACACGCTGCGGCATCCCCTCTCCCGTTTACGGGAGAGGGCTAGGGAGAGGGCCGACCATATACCCTCTCCCCCGGCCCCTCTTCCACAAGTGGGAGAGGGGAGCCACAGCCCGGGATAACATCCAGACCGCTTATGCCCTACCCCTCGAACAGCTCCAGCTGCTCATGCCGCCCGCGCAAATCCAGCAGCCTCACTCCGACGCCAAGCAGGCGCACCGGCTTGTTGCCGCGCGCAAAGGCAGCGCTCATCAGCAGCTTGTAGCTATCTAGGTCACGGCGTGCACCGGCCTGCTCCAGGGTGGTCTGGCTGAAGTCGTGGAACTTGATCTTGACGAACGGCTTGTCCGGCCGATAGCTCGCATCCAGCCGCGCCATGCGCGTATCGAGCTGGCTCAGCAGCTCGGGCAGATGCTCCAGGCAGCTGGCCAGGTCCGGCAGATCCTTGTCGAAGGTGTTCTCCACGCTCACCGACTGGCGCCGACTGTCCACCTGCACCGCACGCTCATCGATACCCCGCGCCAGATGCCACAGGCGTTCGCCAAAACTGCCGAACTCGCGCACCAGCGCCAGCTTGCTCCAGTCGCGCAGGTCCAGGCAGGTGTCGATGCCCAGGCGCCCCAGCTTGTCCGCCGTGACCTTGCCCACTCCGTGCAGTTTGTTCACCGGCAGTGCGGCGACGAAGTCCTCGACCTGATCGGGGGTGATCACGAACAGGCCATTGGGCTTGCGCCAGTCACTGGCGATCTTGGCCAGGAACTTGTTCGGCGCCACCCCGGCGGACACCGTGATGTGCAATTCCTGCGACACCCGCCGGCGAATGTCCTGGGCGATGCGCGTGGCGCTACCGTCGAAATGCGGGCTGGCGGACACGTCCAGGTAGGCTTCGTCCAGCGACAGCGGCTCGATGATCTCGGTGTAGTCGCGGAAGATCGCGTGGATTTCCCGCGACACCGCCTTGTAGGCATCCATGCGCGGGCGCACCACCTGCAGGTCCGGGCACAACTTCAGCGCCTGGCCCATGGGCATGGCCGAACGCACTCCCCAGGCCCGCGCTTCATAGTTGCAGGTGGCGACCACCCCGCGCCGGTCGGCAGCTCCGCCTACCGCCAGCGGTTTGCCGGCCAGGCGCGGATCGTCGCGCATCTCGATGGCGGCATAGAAACAGTCGCAGTCGATGTGGACGATTTTTCTTTTACTCATAAGACATTGATTATCTTGGACTTTACATCAAGAAACCCCATATAACCCCCGCCCTGATACCCGTTTTTTTCTTTGCTGCATAGGAGCTGCATTAGCCTGAACTGTGCTCTTGTAGAACCGACGAACGGTCTTCTTTATGGCGATTCAGCTGCCTTAGCATCAAGCTGCCATCAACAAGGAGCGCATCATGGCTGTGATCAGTAAATCTGACCTGAAGTATCGATACACTTGGAGCGTCGATCAGGGAGACAATCCCAAATACACCGGGGAGCTTGACCGCAAGAAAGTCGATCGCGATGAGGGATATGAGGTATTGCACTTCCTCAACGCTATCTGCGATACAAAGGAACAGGCCCTACATGCTGAGCGGCTCATCAAAACGCTTCTGCCTGGTACGGTGCAAACACGAGGTGAGATTTTCACCTGGCTGAAAAAGAACTGGAACAGCTAATCGGTGAGCGTGCTGGGCCTGGCCCAGCACTCATACCGACTTTACCGTCCAGAGATGCTCAAGCCGCGTGGTAAAGCTCTGACTCAGCAGCTCTCGCCTCATCCCCCACTCCGGCTCCGCTGGCACGATGCCAGGCCGCAGAGTGCCCCTTCCCCACTTCGCATTGATCGTGTCCAGTACGGCCATAACCTTCTCCGAGGCGGCTGGCTGGCTGGCGGCGAAAAGGTCATCGGTGAACTCGCCGCGCTGGCGTAGGTCGACCAGCAACACCTCCGCCTTGGCGAAGGCGAAGCCGGGCCGGTAGAGCTGCTCGAGCGCTGCCAGTGCAGCCTGGGTGATCACCCGGGTGTCATCAGTGGGGTACGGCAGTTCACACATCATGCCCCGGGCGAACTTCGGCTCGTCCGGATTGAACATGCCGGTGCGGATGCTCACCCGCACGCGCTTGCATACGAAGCCCTGCTGCCGCAGCTTCTCGCAGGCCCTGGCCACATAGGTGGCCACCGCCTCCCGGATTGGCGCCAGGTGCTGCAGCCGCGAACCGAAGGAGCGACTGCAGCAGATCTCCTGCTTGGGCGGCGCCACGCCATCCAGCTCCAGGCATGCTGTGCCGCGCAGCTCGCGGGCGGTCTTCTCCAGCACCACGTTGAACTGCTTTCGCAGGGTCCAGGCATCGGCCGTGGCCAGGTCCCAGGCGGTCTGGATGCCCATGGCGCCAAGCTTCTCGGTCAGCCGCCGGCCCACGCCCCAAACCTCGGACACCCCCACCGCGCGCAGCAGCTTGTCGCGGCGCTCCGGGTCGCGGATATCCACTACCCCGCCCGTCTGCTTCTGCCAGCGCTTGGCGGCGTAGTTGGCCAGCTTCGCCAGCGTCTTGCTCGGGCCGATGCCCACGCCAGTGGGGATGCCGGTCCCGGCCAGGACCTGGGCGCGAATCTCCCGACCCAGCGGCACCAGGTCGCCATTGATGCCGGTCAGCTCGGCGAAGGCTTCGTCGATGCTGTACACCTCCAGCGCCGGTACCAGGCTCTCGATGATGGTCATCACTCGCTCGCTCATGTCGCCGTACAGCGCGTAGTTCGAGCTGAAAGCCATGCCGCCGGAGGCCTCGTAGCGCTTCCGGATCTGGTGCCAGGGCTCGCCCATCTTCACCCCCAGCGCCTTTGCCTCGGCCGTGCGACTCACCACGCACCCGTCGTTATTGCTCAGCACCACGATGGGCGCGCGAGCCAGCTCCGGGCGGAAGACCCGCTCGCAGCTACAGTAGAACGAGTTGCAGTCGATCAGGGCGAAGGCGCGCTCAGCCACTGGCGCGCCCTACCCGGCACAGGCCGATGTACACGCCCCAGATCTGGAACTCCTCGGACTCCATGATGTAGCGCGGCGAATACTGCGGATTGGCGGACAGTAGGATGACCTGGTGCTTATCGCCGCCGAGGATCTTCAGCAGGGGCTCGCCGTTCACGCAGGCCACCACGACATCGCCGCGGCGCGGCGTGAGCGCCTTGTCGACCAGAACTAGGTCGGCGTCATGGATGCCCAGCCCCTGCAGGCTGTTTCCGGCCACGCGCACCAGGTAGATCTGCGGGCGATGCAGACCGAACAGCTCGTCGAGCGAGATGCGCTGCTCGAGGTGGTCCTGGGCGGGGCTTGGAAAACCAGCCGGGATGGACGGCAGAAAGAAGGGAATGGTGACCGACGAGGGCGCGACGGGGCCGAGGATGGAAACGCTGTCCACGGTTGAATGCCTGATTTAACTGTATATAAATACAGTATTGGCGAATCAGACGGCCGTCAATGTCGAACGACAGGAGGTGGGAGGATGTGCGGGAGGTTCGCTCAGTACCGAGGCATGCGGGACTATCTGCGGGAGCTGGACAGCGAGCAGGAGGTGATCGGCCTGGTCGGTGACGAGCCTATCGATCGCTACAACGTGGCGCCGAGCACGCAGGTGCAGGTGCTGCACAGTTCGGCCGGCGGCCTCGTGGTGGCCGCGGTGAGGTGGGGATGGATGCCGTACTGGGCGAAGGGGAAGATGCCACCTCCGATCAATGCCCGGGTGGAGAAGGTGGCCGAGAGCGCTTATTTCCGGCAGATTTGGCCGCACCGCGGGCTGGTGGCGGCTGACGGCTGGTTCGAATGGGTCAAGGATGAAGCCGACCCGAAGCACAAGCAGCCCTACTTCATCCGCCTACGAGACGGCGCGCCCTGCTTCTTCGCCGCGATCGGCCAATATCCGCAGGATGGCCGCGAGCCGCGCGAGGGCGACGGCTTCGTGATCATCACTGCCGACGCCGAGGGCGGCATGGTCGATGTGCATGACCGCCGCCCGGTGGTGCTAGCACCGGAGCTAGCACGCGAATGGCTTGACCCAGCTACCACGACCCCGCGCGCAGAGCAGTTGGTGTTTTATCAGGGCCGCCCGGCAGAAGACTTCGAGTGGTTCAAAGTGGGCAAAGAGGTCGGAAACGTCAGAAATCATGGGCCGCGACTTGTTGAAGCGCAGCCCTAATAGGCAATCAATAACGAGACCGACCGAAGACCAAATACCCACCGGCGCCAATGAGAGCTAACTCAGAGAGCGCCTTGAACCAAGTGGAGGTCCACCACGGCATCGCAACCACAGTGTCGATAATCAAATCGGTTGAGGTATCGGTAGCGTTGTGACCTGCACTATCCATCACTGGCCACCAGAAGGGATAAGCAACAACAACGGCAAGCGCGAAGAAAGTGGAGGGTTTCCATGAACTGAACCAGGCTATGAGCCCAACCACGATAATGACGCCCGCCGTCTTAGCGCAGGCCTCTAGGGCAACCGAGAAGTCTGCTCCCGTTTTTCTCGCAATCCACAATGCAGCTCCGGCAACCAGAATCGCTATCACCGCAAAAAGAAGACCCGCACCATCACGCATTGCATCACCCCCATCGGTTAAAAATGTGATTCTGCAATGCAATTCTCGCTTTCTCAATCAAAAGTTTGACGCCCAAATATTGACAAGCTAGTGATCATAAAAAAGCCCTCCAAGAGAAGCCGGCGCCCAGTTCATGATCACCAGCTCACCGGTCAGCTCGGCCGCGCCTTGCCGCTGGTTGGTATTGCTGTAGCGGATATCGATCCGCTCCATGTGGAAGCCGCCGAACGCCTCGCGGATATCCGGATGGTCGTTGATGCTCACCATCACCCGTCCCTTGCAGCGCCGCATGAAGTCAGCCATCACCAGGTACTGATCGAAGGGGAAGTCCACGCCATAGCCCTCGGTCTGCCAGTAGGGCGGGTCCATGTAGAGGAAGGTGTGGGGGCGGTCGTAGCGCTCGGCGCATTCCAGCCAGGGCAGGTTCTCCACATACACACCGGCCAGGCGCTGCCAGGCTGCAGAGAGATTCTCCTCGATGCGCATGATGTTAGGTGCCGGCCCGGTGGTAGCGGTGCCGAAGTTCTGTCCAGCCACCTTGCCGCCGAAAGCGTGGTGCTGCAGGTAGAAGAAGCGCGCCGCGCGCTGGATATCGGTGAGGGTCTCCGGCCGAGTGATCTTCTGCCACTCGAACAGCTGCCGACTGGACAGCGCCCACTTGAACTGGCGCACGAACTCTTCGATGTGGTTCTGCACCACTCGGTAGAGGCTCACCAGGTCGCCGTTGATATCGTTCAGCACCTCGACGGGCGCTGGCTGCGGGCGAAGGAAGAAGAGCGCAGCGCCACCGGCAAAGACCTCGACATAGCACTCATGGGGCGGGAACAGCGGGATAAGACGGTCGGCCAGGCGGCGCTTGCCGCCCATCCAGGGGATGATCGGTTGGGTCATATGCAAACCTTTTACTGTATAAATAAACAGTGTTAGGCTCGCGCTCGCTTCGTGCACGAGGCGGGAGCCTTGGCTGGGCTTGCAGGTACGGTCTGCGGGTTCGGCAACTGGTACTGGTGTTAGCGCATCAAGACCAGTTGCTCCCTTTCTTAATTACATAAGGTCTCCATTCAAAGATCTGCGCTTGGCAAACGTAACTGCTTTCGAAGCCGAGACAGTTGGGGGTAAAATTCAAGAATCAAAATAAGCATACGGAAGAGCTAATGAGCTTTTTTTCTCGACGCAAGAGCCCGATTGAGATCAGCGAAGCAGTCCAAAATGCGCTACTACATCCATTCA
Organism: Aquipseudomonas alcaligenes; assembly: GCA_900156135.1. GTDB lineage: Bacteria > Pseudomonadota > Gammaproteobacteria > Pseudomonadales > Pseudomonadaceae > Aquipseudomonas > Aquipseudomonas alcaligenes_D. Next base: position 416,939 of record FTMP01000003.1, read on the forward strand.
TCCCAGAGTTTTCAGATTACGTTCAAAAGATTCGCAGAAACTGCATTGCTATAAGCAGCATTATTTTGGTAATGGTGTATGGCAAAGTAACAATATCCTCCGACCTCTCTACAAATGGATTCAAACTAGTAGGACTTGATGACGCACTAGTGAAGTTCATCTTGCTCTTACTGAGCATCTATTGGTTCATTCATTTCCTCTGGTGCGCAATAGATTATTTCGCCGAATGGCAAATCAGACTTACCAGTGTTAGCGCCAGCCCGTATACGTTCGACGGAATGGGCGAAGATGTGGCTGAAGGCCGCGACAACACGCTTGTACGATGGATGATTTTCAACCATCAACCAGCAATCAGGTTCAGTAAAGAGCTCACCTCTATTCGAGATTTACTTAACAAGTCTGACCTTAGCGATGAAGAAAAAATGCGAATATCGGGCGCAATTGAATCAGGCATACAAGCCATTCAAAATAGCGCTCAAGCGGACCCACGAACCATCAAAACAATTGAGCAAAAACTGACAAGATTTGAACGCCGCTGGAGCTTCTTCAAAAACTCTCAATCACTGAGATGGCTCATTGTAGAACTGATCACTCCATTAGGATTAGGAGCTTTGGCAATCTACGAGCTCGCGAGCATAGTTCTACACCCATACCTTGCCAGCATCTATCAATAGCCCACGTAGCCTATTGCGCGTTTACTCGTTCAATGCAACTTAACACTTGCTGAGCACAGGTCAGTAATGCCGACTCCGACTCATCCAGCGCCCGACGCCAGTCATCATTCACTAGGATCGATGCCCGCTCCGGCAGCCGGCACGGCACCAGGCTGCACTCCATCCGGGGCGCGGTAGGCGGCGGGGTCGGTTGTTTCGGGGCGCTCGTACAGCCGGCCGAGAGCGCCAGGCACAGGGCTAGCCAGGTAAGCGGCGATCGCTTGGTCATTGCGTTTCAACTCCTCAAGAGCCCTGGTATGGGCTGATGCGTTGCGGGTAACCGCCTGGCCGAGCAGCTGCATACGCCGCTCAATGTCGGCCAGATCGCCGAGCTGCTGCTGCTGGCTGACCAGCACACCGGCCTGCAGCTCGACCATGGCCTGAACCTCAGCAAGGTCGCGCTCGGCGGTGCCGGCGCGTTGCTCCTGCAGGGCAATGCGGGGAGAGAGCCCCCACCAGGTGACGCCGGCAGCGGCGGCTGCCAGGGCCAGCAGCAGCGCCATGCGCAGCCAGCCAGTGGTGGGTGTAGACAGCAGAGAGGTCACCTGCATGTCACTACCTCCATAGCCTGGGCGTGGTACTTCGCCCACTTCTGCCGCAGCTCTGCGCGCTTCGTGGCGGTGCCGCGGGTGAAGGCGCCGGGGCGCCAGGTTCGCAGGTAAAGCTTCCAGGCGCCCTCTTCGTCACCGAGGCCCGGCAGCCTGGCCGGGTCGGTGAAGAGCAGCAGGCGCGCAAGGCCAGCCGCCAGCACGTCGTCATGCTCGATCGCTTCCCAGACAACTCGCGGCTGGGCCGACACACCACGCACGACGCACAGGCCACGCGCCAGGTCCTGCACATCCTGGTCATGGAAGGCGAGCAGCCCGGCGACCATTCCGCCGCTTTGCTCGCCCTGCCACAGGGAGCGCGCTGGTCCATTGCCATGCTGACGCCGGTACTTGAGTTCGGATTCCTGTAGGCCGATCGCCAGAAGCATCAGCTCGGCCTCAGGGCTGGTCATCTTCGCGGGTAGCAGCAACAGCGCCTCGGCCAATGGGCCGTTGCATAGTTCACGTGGCGTCATCATTCCTCCAGGCACAAAAAAGCCCGCACAAGGCGGGCGGTTGAATTGATGCGGCAGGCGGGGTTCAATCCGCCGGCACAGGTTGAGAGGTGGTTATGGGTAACAAGCTGGTACGTCAGGGGCTAGCCAGGCGCGTGGCGCGGCAGTTCGCAGCGGCGCAGGTACTCGATGCGGAAGCGGCGGCCCAGGCCTTTGCGGAAGAGGCACTGACAGCAGAGGAGCGCCTGGCAGCCCATGCCGAGCTGCGCCGGATAGCCCGCGCGCTGATCGGCCCGAACACCGAAGACCACCCCGGCTGAACCACACGCCAGCGCGGATTGGTCTACGCTTCGGCGGTCGCCACGGAAGGTGGCTCTCGCACAGAGGTTCAAATGGGTCTCACCGTAACCCGCCGCGTTGGCGAATCCGTTATTCTCGAAGTCGCCGAAGGCACCACCCCACAGGAGCTGTGGGAAGCACTGCAGGGCGGCATCTCCGTGCGTCTGGTGGTCTCACAGAACACCAGGGCCAGACTGGACTTCAACGTGCCCCAGCTCCTGCGCATAGCCCGCGAGGAGCTTGTGGAAGCCGACCTCGACTAAACATCTACATCGAAGTGCGGCAGGCTCGGCGCCGGCCCGGTGATCACACCGTCTGCGATGTACGCCTTGCTGTTCACCGGCACATCCACACCGCGCATGGTCACGCGGGTGCCGGTACGCAGCTCCACTTCGCTGATACCGGCGCCCGTGTTGATGGCCTTCACCGTGCCCACGGTGCGCACGCCGCCGGGCAGCAGGCCGATGAATCGCTTCCACGGGTTCACTGTGGCCATGAGTGATGCCGCTCCAGCTTGAGTTGTTGTTCCACCTTGGAGGCCCCGCTGCCGCTCGCCGAGATCTCGACCGAGAGGCACAGCCCAACCCAGGCGCCCGTCTCCTCCGGCACCTTACAGAGCATGCCGGGCAGGACAAGCCCCACACCCTTGTCGTCGCTGGTGTGGAATAGCGGGATCGTGGTGCCGACGATCTCCACATTCCCGCCCTTGCTCAGCTCGTGCAGACCGCGCTGGCGGTTGGCCGGCTGATCCGTCAGCCAGTCGTCATGCACATCCGCTGTCGGGTTATCACCGGCCGTACCGGCTCGGCGAACCAGCATCGAGCAGCCGTGCGAGGTGCCCGAGGTGTAGCAGGCGTTCCACGCCGGCTGCGGGGTCCACTCGCCATCCAGGCTGGTCATCATGATCGGCGGGATGATCCGCTCGATGGGGGCATCCGGGTCGCCCCAGGCCCAGGGCGCCGCCTCGTAGGTCGGCCGCACCACCAGGGTGTCGGAGTCCCGCGCCGGCCGCACGAAGGCGCCCACGGTCTCGGCGATGCGCGCGATTACCTGCATGGGTGTCTGGCTCTGGTAGCTGAATGCGCCGGCCGGGAAGGTCCAATCAGGCGGCCCGACATTCTCGGCATCCCATTCCAGGGTGAAGCCAGTGTTCAACAGCTCGGCCTGGGCCGCCTGGCGGGCGTTGATCGGCGCATTGTTGAGGGCCGTGCGCAGCGGCGCATAGGGCGCGGCCAGCAGCTGGGTGCGGCTGGAGCCGTTGATGGCGTAGGCCTCGCTGGCGAACTTGCGGCTGCGCGAGTAGCGCTCCACCAGGATGACCCAGACCCAGCCGTTGATGCTGACCTCGATCTCCTTGCCGCCCTCCTCGCCCGGCTTGACCAGTTCGAGGGCCGCACGGGTGAAGATGTCGCAGCTGAATTTCCAGCTGAAGCTGTCCTTGTCCAGGCCGACGCGGACATTCTTGACCTCGATGGGCGTGCGCGACGGCAGCACCACCACGTTGACGATGTTGGCGATCATGTAGGTGTCCAGAATCTCGGGATCGGGTGGCGGCTCGGGCAAGGGCTTCACCGGGCCGGGGTAGTCCACATAGGGCAAGCCGGTCAGCGGCCCATCCAGGCGCCGGGCCCGGCCCCAAGGCACACGCATGCCCAGGTTGACCCGCCGCGCATCCTGCCAGCGCACGCCCACGCCGCCTGCGTCGGTCGGCTGAATGGCGGGCGTTGCCGGCACGTAGCGGAAGTCAAAGAACACCAGCGGCGTGGTGCTCGGCACGTAGGCCTGGCCGCCGAAGCTGAACCCCAGCGCCTCAGTGCCTGGCACATACAGGCTGGCCTCGATGGCGCGCGCCGCGTCGAAGCGCGGGCCGTACTCATTGGAGCGCCGCGACCGGATGCGGTTGGCCACATCCTTGGTGGCCGGCACCGGGTTGTAGATCAGCACCAGGCGCAGATCGAGCGCACGCAAGGTGCGGTCCCAGCCCGCCACCAGCGCCAAATCCTTGCTCGGCACCCAGCCCCACGGCTGCGCGCTCTGCTGGCCGCTCAGCGCCTCGGCGATACCCCAGGCCGCAGCGGTGGCCGTGTCGAGCTGCGGCACCGCATCCCAGGGCATCGCCATGGCGGCCTGGTCACGGCGCAGGCCATCCCGCCATGGCAGGCGCGGCAGTGCATCACGCCTGGCCAGGGCATTCCAGGGCAAGCCGGCGCCCTGGCGGTCGGCTCGGCGCGCTGCGCTCCACCCACCACCCACTTCAACCGTCAGCATCAACTTGGCTCCGCAGTGACAGGCCCATGGGCCAGTGGTCGGTAGTAGCGCACCGCCTCGGCGCGGGCCGTGCCCAGCTCGCGCGAGCCCTCGCTGGTGATAGGCCACCAGGCCGGCTCAGTCGCCGGCAGCACACCAGGCTCGGTGACCTGGTAGAGCACCCCGGTGAAGACTGAGGGCCGGATGCGCCGGCCCACTTCGACAGCCAGGCCAGGCGAGAACGGAATGCCGAAGTCGTCCAGGCCCAGCGCGTATAGCGAGCCGTCGACCACATCGAGATCCACGGTCACGGTGCCATCCGCCGCCGAGGTGCCCGAGCCGGCCACACGCCACTCGCCATCCAGCTTGCGCTCCACCACCAGCACATCGCGGGAGGCGGGCAGGCCATCGAGCCGGACCAGCGCATCGACCGTGGCCGGCTCGGTGACCTCACTGCCGGTGCCGGTCAGGATGTTGATGGTGTAGGTGCCGGCGCCGGGGATCACCAGGTACTGGGCATGCACCTTGGCCGGCGGTGTAGCGTCCTCGGCGAACACCACCCACCCCGGCTGGTCGACCAGCTCCTGACGCAGGATGCTCACGAACGGCGTGAACTCACCCGCCAGCGCCTCCTGCGCGATCTCTCCTTGCCCGGCAGCGTTGAAGCTCCGGCAGACACGCAGGTACTTCACTCCAGGCGTCACGAGGCCATCGCGGAGAATCCTGAAGCGGATCGAATCCCGAAGGTAGGTGAACAAGGTCAGGACTGGTGGAGCGAAGAATGTAGGCATTACCAGTACACCGGGTTGTCAGTCACGATAAAGGCACCGCGCCCGCCGATGTGCGCCAGCAGGGGGAGATACACGTTGCCTTCCACCAGCGGGGTCAGACTCAAGATCGTGTCCCCCGTGTAGTCGGAGCTGGTCAGAGCACCTTCAATCTGCCGCCGCGTCAGGTTTGAGTAGTTGCGGGCCATCAGATGATCGCGCCGGATTCCCCTGAGTCCAGGCTGTGGCTGGCCTGCTGCAGCCCAACGCACAAGCCCCATCTCGATGGATGGCATGACCGTAATCGGGCTGGCGCCCAGATAGGACAACATCGTGGAACCGGTGTGGCTGGTGTAGGCCGCGCTACCCTCGTAGGCGCTCTCAAAAACCGCGCTGATGCCTGCGGTATCTACCAACAGGCCAGACACTGGGTTTCTGAGCGTCGTGAACGCCAGACGGTCGAAGTAAAGCGCTGGCTGTGTGCTGGGAGGAGTTGTCGCTCGAACCCCACCCACAGCGATGTGGTTACCTCCCAGATCATCACCCACATAAAGAGCACCGTTCCCGCTCTGTGTGTCAATTTGGGTTCCCGATATGGTCGAGGCCGTGCTGGTGAAAGGCGCCTGCATGAAGATGAAGGTTCGATCATCCGCCAACATCACCCACCGCGTGTTGCTGTACCAGTAGAAGAGGTCAGTACCAAAGTACACAGGCAGCGTTGCCGCGCCCGATGTGCCGGATACCACCCCCTGCCCCTGGGGCACGCCGCTTGAGTTGATCCCTGTATAGGTGGCATGCAGATAGACACGAAACGTCCCGTGATAGCTGAGGTTCGTCGAGTTCTGGTAGTAACCGCTGCTGAGCGTGACGTAGTTGCCGGAGGCGTTGCGCAGCACCAGGTACTGGTCGCCCTCATCAACCAACGTCCACCCCGCCGCCAAGCGGGCACCATAGCCGGTGACCAGGCAGGCCTTGAGGATCAGCTTGTAGTTGTTGAACCGCTGCAGCGAGCCAACGGTGGACATGTAGAACGCCGGCAAGCCGGCGTCCTTGGAGCTGTAAACACGAGGCATCAGTCTGCATCCCCTCTGATCTGCAGCTTGAACTCGTCGTCATCCACCGTGCCCTGTCCACTGATCACCGTGCGGATCACCCACAGCGGGCCGAGGGCCGCGTCCGTGTTGAAGCGCACCGCGTTGGACGCCGCCCAGCCGCTGCCCCACCCTTCTTTCTTGATCAGGAAGTAGGGCTCTCCGGTCAGCGGGTTGATCGGCGCGCAATCGCTGGTGATGTTGCCGGTGGTGATGACGCCGAGTTTTTCCTCCACCACCTGGAAAGCCGAAGCACTGGTGAAGACCAGCGCCCACTTGCCGTCGATGGCACCCTTGTTGGTGATGACCTGCGGATAGCTCAGGCCGTTGTATTGCGCGGTGGTGGTGTTGCCGATCGGCGCATCGGTCCAGTTCGGCGCGCCCTGGTTCCACGTCTGCTGGGTAAACCAGCCGTGGATCCGTGACTGCAGGTCGCCCCAGGCCACGGCACTGGATACCTTGGCCTCGCCGGCCGGCAGCGCCCACGGCACTGGAGAGCTGATGCCGATCTCGCCGGTAATCTGCACCTCAGTGCACATGGTCATGTGCTCCACCCGGTCGCGGATCCTCAGCGGCAAGGTCAGCGGTGATCCGTCCTCGGTCTGCAGCACCAGTGGGTTGGCCCAGGTGACACTCCCCGCCTCGCGGTCGACGCTGTAGGACGCCGCACGCAGCGCCAGGCCGTTGGCATCCACCACCGCGATGACCGCCTGCTGCTGTCGCGCAAGCGCCACCGTGCCGCCTGGCGCCGGGCTGGCCACCACCGTTTCGGCGGTGTGGTGAATCACCAGCACGCCACCCTCGCGGAAGATCGGCACGCGGCCGTCGCCCGGCAGACGCACCGGGTCGAGACCCAGCAGGCCCGCATCGAGCGGCAGCTGGGTCTGCACCACCGCGTTGTAGCGCGCCAGGATCGGGATCACCGGCACGTCACTGGCGCCGGTCTCATCCGCCAGGTTGGTGGTGAACACCACCCGGGCAATGCCCGTGGCGATATCGACGGCGCCCTGGATGATGCCGCCGTTGATCACACCGTTGGCATCCGCCGTGGCGGTGACCACAGCCCCCGTGTCGGTGCGCACCACCGACAGCTGCAGGCTGCCCGAGCGCAACGGGGCACCCGGCGTGCGGAAGGTCAGCGCGGTGACGCTGAAGCCTACCGAGGCCGTGAGACAGGCCAGGATGGTGACCGGCGCCGCCACGTTGCCGGCATAGCTGTTGAGGGTCGCGCGAGCAGCGGCATAGTCAACCGAGCCCACCGCCGTGCCGCCGTTGGTGTTGCTTGCGATATCGCGGTAGAGAATCCCCGAGCGGTCGCAGTAGGTCGAACCGTTCCAGCTGAAAAGCAGCGAGCCCGGCACAATGGCCTCGCCAACGCCCGGCAGCAGGTCGATGGTGATCGGCGGCTGGGCCTGGGTCGCCGTCTGAGCCACCACGGTCACACCGGCCGACTGGCTATCAACCGAGAGCGCGCCGCCGAAGGTCTCGCGCGTGGCCACCGGAGTAGTCACCAGCACCGGCTGGGTCACCGCGCCGTTGAGCATCTGTTTCTTGCGGTTGGTGTAGGTGTGTTCGTTGTAGCTGTAGAGCGAGGCCACCTGCAGGGTGCAGGCACCCGTGCTGTAGTTGATCGAACCCACCACCCCGCCCTGCCAGCCGCCGGAGCCGTTGTCCGCGGCGACCTTGGAAACATCCACCAGGCCATCGAAAACAGGCAGCGCGTTGCCGCTCTCCACCGCATCCCAGTTGAGCGCAGGCGCCGCCTGGCGCCGGCTGGTCACCCACGAAGCACGCACGCTGCCAGGCTTGAGCGGAGCGCCCGGAATGGTGAAGGTCGCCATACCGCTGCTGTCGCTCGTCACCGTCAGCACCGTGCCGCCCACCGTGCCCTGCTCGTAGGTGTACGAGAGGCCGCCCGATGGCGTGGTACTCAGCACCATGACCAGCTCACCGCTGGCATAGGTGATTGCCCCAAGCCCACCCGAGCCGGCCAGGCCGCCGTTGCCGTTGTCGGTCAGGGTCTTGGTGCTGCTGCCGGCCAGGTAGGTGACCACCAGCGAGCCAGGGCGGATGCCCTTGTGTGGCAGGGTAAAGCGCACCTCCAGGCTGGGGGCGACACTGCCGCCGGCACGCTGGGTCACCGCGTTGTCGGCCGAGCTGATGTAGCTGTAAACCAGCGAGCTGCCCACATCAGGCAGCGCATTCAGCGTGATCGATACGCTGCCGGTGCCCAGGCTGATGGTGCCCGCGCCCTCTCCCGTCAGCAGACCGTCGCCGTAGTCGCGCAGCTCATACCATTTGCCCAGGGCCATGTAGCTGACGGACAGCGTGCCCCGGCGCGGGATGGCCCCGGCCAGGTTCAGGGTGTAGACGTAGCCACGGCTGCCAAGGGTGATCTCGACCTCGCCGGTGATGGTTTCGCCCGTGGCAACCGCGCCGGGCTGGTAGCTTGCCGTGCCGCTGCCGGCCCAACTGGTGCCCGTGCGCACCAGGGTGATCTCGCCGGTCTGATAGTCGATGCGACCACTGCTGAGCCAGTTGGAGCCGGACACAAAGCGCAAGGCGCCCTTGCGGTCATCAGTGAAGGTGCCGCCGTTCAGGGTCAGCGTCAGCGAACCCGGAGCGCAGCCGGTGCCCAGGAAGGTGCGCGACTCGCCCGCCACGGCGCCGGCCGCGATGGTGAGATTCAACGACCGCGCCGGGCCAGAGGCCAGATACACCTGCCGCTGGTAGCCAGCCAGCAGGTCAACCAGCGCGCTCTCCTTCGTGGTGCTCGGCACCAACTGGCTGTAGACAGACTCCACCCGTAGGCTCAGGTCACCCACAGCGCAGGCCTGGGCCAGCTTGCTGATGCCGAAATAGCGGGCGGCGTCGGCCACCTGGGTGCTGAGCACTCGCGCCTTGTTCAGGCCATCCAGCGAGGTGCCCGTGGTGCCTGCAGGCGTCACCTGGCCACCCGGGAAGGTGAAGAGCAGCGGAGCGCTCAGGCCCAGGTCAAGCCGGCGGCGGGTGAAGTTGAGGAAGTTGCCCGAGCTGTACTCGTAGGTGAACTGCTCCAGGCGCTGATCGACCGACATCAGGCGCACGTACTGGGTGCCGTTCACACCGTTGAGCTGGAACACCTCGCCCACCTCGGGCACCCGCTGCTCCTCGCGCTGCACGCAGGCGATGGCACGCTGGCCGCTGAGCTGGGTGCCCAGCAGCTCGAAAGCAGCACTCGAGGCCGCCGCCACATAGCTCTCGATGGCATCGCGGGCATTGCTGCGCACATCGGTCTGGCTGCCGGTGTTGAACAGCAGCACGCTGACGCGAGGATCTGCTGGCCCCTCGGTGACGATGGCATGGGCGCCCAGGTAGGCATCGGCATTGGTGGTCATCACCCCGGCAAACAGCTTGCGCAGGCTGATGCGGCCCACCGTGCGGTCCAGGCGCGACAGGTCGGGGAAGACGTTGTTCACCTCGCCGTCCACGACAGCAACGCCAGTGGCGCGGCCGCCGCCGTCCGCCTCATCGGTCAGGCGTTCACTCTTGAGCAACTTCACATCAGTGGGGGCGATGGACATTCAGGATTCTCCGGGCACAAAAAAGCCCGCACAGGGCGGGCTTGGTCGGGATGGTTCAGATCAGGGCGTCGGCGCAGGGGGCGGCGCCACGGTGATGAGGCGAAGGGTGAGCAGGAACAGGTCGCCGGGGCTGTAAACCACCTGGCGGAACAGCGGGACAGCTTCAACCGGGTACCCAGCCACACGATTCCAAGTCACGTGATGCTGCTGCCCGCCGGGAAGGGTCAACAACATCACGATGCCAGGCTGATCGCGCAGCGCCTGCAGGGCGTCGATAGTCGCCTTGGTGAACCAGGCGCCATCATTGCTGGCCAGGGTAATCGGGCGCCCGTATAGCTTGGCGCCCTCCTGCACCATCAGTGCCCCGCCCAGTGAGCGGTCCTGGTTCTGCTCCACTGGATCCCACTCGTGTTCATCCGTCCATTGCAGCTGCTCGCCGCCCAGCTCGGGATCGGCCGCCAGGTCGATCGAGTCCAGGGTCAGGGTGTATGGCATCAAAGGCTCCTCAGACCAGCCTCCTCGAGGAGGCTGAGCAACTTGGTTTCATCAGCTGCGTCGTTTACGGCAACGTCGACCGATCGCCCGCTCACCTCAAGACGGATGACCTTGCTGGGCATCTGTACCTGGGCGCCCTCGACCCCTGGCCGCTGCTCTCCTTCGATGCGCTTCTTCTGCTCTTCGCGGACCCTTTGCTGCTCCGTGGCCGCCTCGATCTGGCGCAGCACACCTAGAGCACGCGCGGCATTGCTGACCGCATTGGCATCGCCACTGGCCTGCGCCTCTGCGAGCTGCGCCTGCAACTCGCGCTGCCGGGCCGAGAACCGGCGGCGCTGGATGTCCGCCTCGCGCCCTTCCAGGCCGTCCAGCTCATCCTGCAGACTCTCCAGGGTGCCCCGGGTGGACTCGCCCAGCTGTTTCATCTGCTCCTTTGCAGACTTGATGGCGGACTCAAGCCCACTCAGGTCAGAGTCATCGAGCAGGCCAAGCCGGCTCTTTGCAGCGGCAGCCGCATTCGCAAAGCCAGCCAGCGTCATCTGCCCGCTCTCATAGCGCTCCATCAGCGACTGCAGAGCAGCCTTCTGCCCCAGGTAGGCCTTCTGAGTCTCCAGGCTCGTGCGCTGCATGTTCGCCGCCCACTTGCCCAGGCTGGAGGTCAGCGGGTTGGAGAGCGCTGCCTTGGTCGCGTCCAGCTGCTGGTTTACCTTGTCCAGCGACTTGGCCGTGGCCTCAAGGCTGCTGGTATCCAGTTCCAGGTCGGCCGACTTGATACCGCGCAGTTTGTCGTAGGCGTCGAGAGCGGCCTTGCTGAGACCAGCCAATGGCTCGCGCGCCCTGGTCAGGACACCACCGAAGAAGCCTTCCACCGCGCTCATATCGCGCTTGGCTTCCTCGCTACCCTTGCGGCGGGCCTGCATTGCTGCATCGCCGGCCTGACGCTCGGCCTCCATGCGCTTGCCGCTCTCGCGGCGCAGCTGCTCGGAGGTGACGATGGCCTCCTCATCGGCCTTGTTTTTATCCTGCTGGGCCTTGGTGCCTTGCTGGACCGCGCCTTTCAGCTCCTTCTGCTTGGAGGTCGTTTCCTGCAGCGCCTTGTTGTACTGGGCAGCACTGATCTCGCCACCCTCGTACAGCTTGCGCAGTGCCGTGCGGATATTGTTGATATCCACATCCGTCTTGGCGCTGCTGATTGCTTGCTGCACCGACTGCAGGTCACCCAGCTTTTCCTCAAGGTCAGAGACACCAGCAGCAGCTCCACTGGCGCTTCCACCCAGCTCCTGCAGCCTGGCATTCAGTACACCCGTGGCCTGTGCGTACTCCTCCTGGCTCAGCTGGCCAGCACTGAAGGCATCCAGCAACGCGCCGCGCAGGTCTTCGAGCTGCTGCACCGTAGACGCACTATCGAGCAGTTGCAGCGCCTGGGCCATACCCTCGATAGCCTGCCGACCTGTCGCGGCGGCATCGATTGCCGCTTCTTTCGTGCGCTTTTGGCTGGCGATGAAATGATCCGCCGCGGCCTGTCCAAGGAGCATCTGCTCAGAAGACTCACGCCGCACAGCCTCGGTCTGCTCCTTGGCGCTATCGGCAGCCGACTTCGCCGTGGTATCCCAAGCTGCCGCAATATCCTTGGCATCCTGATCTACCTGCTCGAGGAAGCCATCCGTAAGGCTGGCCATCAGGCCACGAGCCTCTGCAATCGATGCTCGAAGCTCATCACCACCGATGGAAGCCGGAACCGCCTTCGACAGCACCTCCAGGCGTGCCAGGGCGAAGTCAACAAACTGCGCAAGCCCTGCACCGGCCAGTGATAGGCCGGCAGTCAGACCATTGACCAGCGTGCGAAACGGGGCAACAAACAGCTGCACGCTTTGTGCCGCCGACTCCAGTCGACTGCCGAAGTTATCCAACCAGACGCTGGAGTCGTCGATCAGCTTGTCGAAGTCCGTGTTGACGAGCTGATCGGCGAATTTCTTGAGCTTCTCACCACCCTGCTCGAAGGCTTTACTGAGTGAGGTAGCCAGCTTGTCCAGCCGGCCATCCTTGTCCATGCGATCGATGTAGTCGGCCACGTCCCGCAGCTGCTGCTTGGCATAGTCAAGGGCGCCGCTTTTTGCGATGCGATTGAGGAAGTCAGACCAGACATCGGACAAGTTGCTGACCAGGCCGGTCAGGGTGCTCATGTTGTCTGCCGCGGCACCCTCGGCGCTGCGCCCCATCTCCTCGATCAACGCAGCAATCACATCACGGCCGAGGCGGCCCTTGCTGGCCAGGTCTGCCAGCTGCGCTGCGTTCTTGCCGGTTACCTTCTCCAGCAGGGCCCATGCCGGCACCCCGCGTTCGATCAGTTGCAGAATCTCTTCGGTCTGCAGCTTCTGCTTGGCATAGGCCTGGCCCAGTGCGGAGCTGATACCCTGCAGCCGCTCCATGCCGCCGCCGAGCTGTTCATTCTTGTCGACAATGGCCTGCAGGCTGCCGCCCATGGGGTCGAGCCCGTAGGACTTGAGCAGGGCGAAGGCATCGGTGACCTCTGTCACCTCGAGCGGAGTGTCCTTGGCGAACTGTTTGATCCAGGCAGTGGCCTTCTCGCCTTGGGCTACACCGCCCATCAGCGATGCCATCTGCTTACCCAATAGCTCGTACTTATCGCCGGTACCGAGCATGGCGTAGATGCCGTCGCGTACCAGGTTAAGGCCTTGCTGAACCACGCCGAAGATGGCGTTCAGTGAAAACAGCGCAGCGGCAAAGCCAAGAACCTGCTTGGCCCCGCTGGTCATTCCCGACCGCACCGCATCTACGCGCGAGGTATGTTCAGCCGCAGAGCGAGTAGCTGCGGCATACGCCCGATGTGCCTCCTTCAGCTGCTGATTGTTAGTGGCCAGCGCTTGCTCAGCACGGGCCACCTCTGCAGCGAGGCGCTGATGCTCATCACTCAGGTTGCCGGTATCTATACCGGCAGCTCTGGCCGCCTTATCTGTGCCCTCCAATTCAGCCTCAAGGGCATTGAGTTGCCGCCTCGCCGCCCTGGCTGCCCTCTCGGCATCCTTGAGCGACTGCTGCAAACCTGCTGCCTCGGGCTCTTTGTTGAGGGCGTCACGCAGGTCGACGACCTGCTGCTCGGCCTGACTCAAGTTGCGCTGGGCGATACCGACATCGCGCGCTGCTCGCTCCAGGGCCTTTCCGAGCCCCTGGGCTCCCTTGGCATCATCGAGAGCCTGTCCGAGCCGTGCCGCCTCGTCGGTGACAGACTCCAGCGCCGCGGCGGATTTCTTCGCCTCCGGAGACAGTTCGTCCTTGCCGCGCAGGATGTACTGAATCAGGCGATCCTTGATGCCGGCCATCTACTTTTCTCCGGGCAATAAAAAACCCGCCGAAGCGGGTTTAGATGTTTGATCTCAGCTTACTGATACTGCATCTTCAGCTTGTCGAGCCGCTCTTGCTCGCGCTCTGACAACCCCTGGGCATCGTATAAAGCAGCTTTGTCAGCACCATCAAGGCGCACAACCTCTAAGGTAAAGAGCGCGTCTGCAGGAGCATTTACCTTGCCCCACTCGCTAAACATGTTGGGCTCCAGATTCCAATCTGCTGACTCTCCGGGTTCGAGCCCGCCGGGAATCTCATAATTGAAAGCACCAGTGAACCAAGGAATAGAGCGTCCAGGGCTGGCAATTGTCCCCTTGAAATACGCCCGCGAAACAGCGTGGCCTGTGCCATTAGTAACAGACAAGGAAATTACTGGTTTCTTGTGTGACAGATAAGGTTGGTCCTGCAACATGAAACGAGAGCGCAGGACAGCAAACTTAGCCAGCTCAGCTCGGGCGCTATCAGCAGCAGCCTTTTTGTTTACCAGCTCCTGGATCTCCTGCAGCGCCTGCTCTTTCTCTTTCGCCGCGCGTTCTTCAAGGATCACGTTCGCACGGGCTATGACCTCATCCCCTGACTTGCCGCTGAGCGACGTATACATGTCAGATTTTACGGTTTCAGCATTTGCCTTTCCGGAAAGCATGTCGCCCATATTGATTTGCGAGAAGGCCACAACTTTCACGGCCTTCTGAAATTGCTCTCGCTTCTCCGGCGGCATGGATTCAGCGACTTTTGCCACTGAGGCAGTGAATGCCTCTTCGCTACTTCCGTCGATCTTCGGCTCTCCACAAGCGGCAATCATGGTCGCGCAGACGATTAGCAATAGATTTTTAAGCGGCATCAGGTTCCCTCCTATTTCTTGTAGCCGGCAATCTAGCATCAGATCGCCGACCAAGAAACCAAGCTCCGGGCTATTTCAACTGAGTAAGTACGCAGAACTTCGACAGGTCGGTTGCAGTCACCAGCGGGTCGGCCAGGATCTCGCAGGGGCCTTCCAGCTTGACGTAGTCCTGCCCCAGCACAGGGAACTCCTGCAGCATGCCGAACTTCGCGCGGTTCACTTTCAGGCTGAACGGCTCGCCCGACTGGGCATCGTTCAGGCCGGCGATGAACAGCTCCAGTTCGACCTGGGAACCGTTCAGCATGTGGACCTCGCTGGCCGCCTTGCGGGTGTAGGTCACCTTGATGCCTGCAGCGGTGATTGCCGAGCCGGCCGTGACGGTGACGCCATGCGGGTGCAGCAGGTAGTCGGTGCCGGCCGCCAGGTCAACATCAGCTGCCGTCTTGAGGGCTGGAGCGACACTCAGGTCGGGAATGTGCTTGAACGGAATCAGCTCGCCCTCGATACCCTCGCAAGCGATCACTTCATTCGCCACCGAGCCGGTCGCAACATCCTTGATGGTGGCGCGGGTCACGCGCGCGATGTTGGTGCTGGTCAGGTCGTACATGCCGATCCCAGCGGTGATATCGGTCACGCGCTCGCGCACGTTGCGGTTGCCACCACCGCCCATGAAGTTGGGCAGGGCCTTGCGGTCCGTGGCGAAACGGAGGTTGAAGGAGTCGCAGTTGCCGAACGGCAGCAGTGCATCCTGGCTCTGGTAGGCACGCCCCCAGATCACCCCTTCACCGATGAAGGAGCGGTCAACGATTTGAGACATAGTGGAAATCCTCGAGGAGATGAATCTGTTCGAGAGCAGCCCGCACCTGGTGGCGCGAGTTACTCAGCGGGAGTGGCCGGCCTGGCGGCAGGCTTGGACGGGGCTTTCTCCGGCTCCAGCTCGCCGGCCTTGATCTTTACAGCGTGCGCGACTCCGGCCTGGCTGATGGTTTTCTCGGAGCAGCGCTCCGCGACCTCGTAGGGGCCAGGCTTGTAATGGAGGGTCTGCGTGCCCTCGCGGTAATTGAAGGGCGCAGAGACTTTCAGCGTGGCCATGGGGCCTCCTGTCAGCTGAGTTGTTGGATGTAGGTGAGCTGCAGCGGCAGGACGCGCATCGACCAGCGCCGCCCCTCCCCGGCAGGTAACAGCGAGTCGGGGAGGAAGGCACCGGAGATCAGGCCCTTGGCCGAAAGCCCGACCTTGGTTCCCGGCAGCGCTGTCTTGATCGCTAGGCGACCGCCGCGCAGCACGGGCCCGAAGTTGCGCTCACGGGTGAGCAGAGCGATGTTGAGCGTCACCCGCTCCTTCACGCTGCCGGCGCCCACTCGCTCCAACTCCTCGGTGTCGCCCGATTGAACGACTATCAGGGGGTCAGGCAGCTCGTCGTCATCGGCGTCCAGCACGCGCTGGACGAAGTCCTCTTCCACCGAGGCGCCGAACACCGGCACGGCGCGCAGCTTATTGAGCAGCTCGTCGATGAGTAGCGATTGGGTATCGTCTGCCATATCAGGGCACCACGTAGAAGGTGATCAGCGAGCCATCGTCGGAATGGATGCCGTCGATCTGCCAAACACCATCCGCCATGCGGAAGGCGCCTTTGCGGTCGTATGGCTCCAGCAGACGCTTCTGCACGCAGTGGGTCCGGACTAGCGTGATCAGACCGGCGCGATCCTCGCGCTCGGCGTCGAGCTCAACGATCACCGGCAACTGCTCGACCAGCACCAGCCCATCACGGGACAGGTAGCTGGCCAAGCCGTCGCTGACGCTGGCCATGATCATGTCGTCCATGTCGGCGACGAGATCATCGAAACCTGCCATGTCAGTCGCCCAGCAGATCGCCGCCGGCTGCCTTCAGAACAGCCTGGCCAGCCTCCGACTTGATGGGGGCAATGACACCTTGCTTCACCAGGTCCTCAGCGACTTCCTTGCTCGGCGGTGCGTACGGAGTGCCCTTGACGAAGACAGTGCTGCCTTCCTGAACGCAGCCGTCGATCACCACGAAATCAGGTTTCTTGGTGGTCATGTCACACCACCTTGGCGAAGGTGAAGGCGTCGGCTTCGAGGAAGCCGGCCAGAGAAGCGGACTGGAGCTTCAGCCAACGAACGCTCGGTTCCGGGGTGACCCAGGATTTCGGGAAGCGGCGAGCTTCCACCAAGCCAGACTCGATGGCCTCGACGTCCTGAATTGCCCCATAGAGCATCTTGTTGCTGGTGTTGGTGGAGCCCAGGATCACACCGCCGGCACTGATCATCGGCTGCTCGTTACCAGCGTCGTCGAGGAACCACTCGTCGTAGCCGTAGAGGTCGATGCCCGGGTCGTTGAGGTAGCCGAGGTAGGTGACGCCTTCCGGAAGTTCCTCCGGCTTGATCAAGCCCAGGTCAACGCGGCGGGTGTTCAGTTGCTTCATGACCGCATCGTTGTTCTGGAAGGCAGCCATGGCCTCACCGCTGAACACCGCAACGTTAGAGCTGCGACCTGAGTCCTTGGCGTTCAGGCGCTTCCACGCGCGCAGGTTGCCGATCGGGTCGGACCCTGCAGCGTCCCACTTGCCGGTGCTGAGGGTGATACGGTGGCTTGCCGACATGAGGAAGTCGATCTCGTCATCGACGCCCTCACCCAGCACACGGATCTTGCCGGTGCTCAGCGCCTGCGCGCACATCCACTCCTCCTTGCGGACGATCTCTTGTTCCAGTTCCATCAGGTCGCGGCCCAGTCGCTCACCAGCACGCTGCTGCGGGGTCTTGGTGGCGTAGGGGTTATCGCCGGGGCTGCGCTTGAGCAGCATCTCGGCATCGGTGTCGCGCTTCGGCTGGATGTACGGCGGGGCGTAGTTGTCGGTACGGTAACCCTCGCGCAGGCTGTTGGAGCCCGGCAGGCGCGGGTGAACGAAGGGCGCCATCTTGCGCTTTCCCTTCACGATGTCGATGTCCACCGTCTTGGTCGGGAAGGTCTCCACGCGACCGAAGAAGGTATCCATCAGAAAGCGGCGCGGGGACTTCATCTGCTCCACCGCTTCGAGCATGGTACGAGTATCGAAGATATCCATCAGGGTCTGCTCCTATCAGCGGACGAACAGGGAAAGGGTGCGCAGCGCTGCCTTCACGCTGGCAATGGTGTGGCCGGCACCGAGCTGCAGGGCGGCACCGCGGACTTCACCAGTCAGCAGTAGAGGCCCAGGGTGGGCGCCACCAGTGGTGTCGATGTCTTCGTCGAGGATCACCTTGGGAGTCTGAGAGCCATCGCTGGCGGCGGTGGCCGACAGTTTGTACTGGCCATCGGCAGTGATTTGGCCCAGAACAGCGCCACGCTTCAGGACCTGGCCGGCGGCGATGACGCCGGTGTCTTTGACCTGGGGGAAGTCGCCAGCGATGAGGCTGCTGGGCGTGTAGGTTGCGAGAGTGGTCATGATGGCCTCCTATCAGCGGACTTTGGCATTGGCGCCAGCGACGATGGCGCTGACGACCTTCTTGGTTTCAGCAGCCTTGGCCTCGTCGCCCTTAGCAGCGGTGTGCTTGACGCCCTGGGCATCGCTCTTGATGCCGTCGAGGCTGATACCGCGATCCTGCGAAGCCTTGAACAGCTTCAAGGCAGTGGCTTCGACCGAGGAGCCATCCTCGATTGCAGCGCTGATCTCTTCCTCGAGGCCCTTTACGGCCAGGGCATTGATGCCGGTGATGCGAGCGCGCTCCTCGGTCGCGGCGGCGGCCTTGATGGCTGCAACGTCAACGGACTCAGGGGCGGCGATCTCGATGGTCTGCGGATCCGTACCAGCAGCCAGAGCCGCCTTCAGTTCCGCCGTGGTGCGCACAGTGGTCATGCTGAGTTTCCTCATGGGGTTGCTGGCAGGGCCGGCCAGCTCGGCTATTAGGGATTCGAGAGAGCCCAGGCGATGGGCCAGCCCGGCATTAACTGCGGTGGCGCCGACCAGCAGGCCTCCGTGGTCACCCATGGCGGGGACCTTGTCAGCGGCCACTCCGAGGTTGCGGGCTACCTTTGCGACAAACACTTCGGAGAGCGCGTCGATGTTCTTGGCGACTACTGCCCGTCCCTCTTCTGTGGCGAGGTCGGGTCGCTTGTTCGGGGCGTTGCTGCTGGTGATCGTCCAGCGCTTCTTACCTTCGCGCGGCTCCTCGGTGACGACCTCCAGCACCACTCCGATGCTGCCCAGCAATGCCGTGTCGTCGATCACCAGCTCATCAGCCGAGCTGGCTACCCAGTAGGCGCCGCTGGCCACGCTGCCGCCCCCGAATGCCTTGATGGGCTTTTTGCCCCGGGCGGCAAAGATCATGTCCGACAGGGCGTTGATGCCGTTGGCCTCGCCTCCAGGGCTGTCGATGTTGAGGATGATGGCCTTGACTTTGGGATCATCCAGGGCGGTCTGGAAGTCAGTGGCCAGTTCCTGGGTGCTGGTCGCGCCGCTGATGCGGGTGAACAGGTTGGCGTAGCGCATGATCGGCCCCACCACCGGAATGATCGCCACGCCGTCACGCACTGTGACGGCGCGGGTGTTATCCAGCGGCCGGCCGAGCCGTGCCTCCAGTGCCTCTGGATCACCCTGTCGATCAGCGATCGACATCAGGGCGTCCAGTTGCGCAGGCAGCATCATCCACGGCTGCGCCGCAGCCAGCTCGAATGCACGAGACATGGTTACTCCTCGGGTTTTGCGGGAGGCGCTTCCGCCTCAGTGGCGCCCTTGGGCGGTTGGAAGAGCCCGTCGTTGCGACGGGCCGTCACTTCGCGCACTCGCTGGCGATACACCATCTGCCAGGGCTCGCCGGTCATTGCGGCCGTTTCCAGCGTTTCGTTGCTTACGCCGATCTCGATGCGCTTACCGGCAGCGTTCGCCTCCTTCAGCTCGTCGATAGCGCCTCGGGAAGGCCCGATCCATACCGCCTGCAGGTAAGCCTTGCGGCGTGCCGGGTCGGCGTAGCCGGGCAACTTGATCATGCCTCGGGCAACAGCCTCGTCGATGATCAGCTCGCGGCTCGGCTGGCAGAAGTCGCAGACCAGCCACCAGCGCCGCAGGCTGTAGAAGCGCCAGGCTTGCAGCATCGCGGCACGTGCTGCGCTGTAGCTGCTGCTGTAAAACATCAGCAACTCTTCGACGGGCAACTCCAGGGCGGCGCCGATCTCCTTGCACACCGCCATGAAGAACGGGTCGAACTGCGCGTTCGGCCTGGCTGGGTTGGCGATCGTGGGCTTCTCACCTTTGCCCAGGTCGACGATGGCGCCCTCGCCCAGCGCGATCTCGCCCTCCCCCGCGTAGTCGTCGGTACTGCGTTCTTCATCGCCGCCGGACAGGGCGGCCATCGTCATCTTGCCGTCGTCGAAAGCCTCGGTCTTCTCGATGAACACGGTGAAGAATGCCGAGATCACAGCGGCCATCAGCTCAGCACTGCTATAGCGTTCCAGCTTCTGCAGCGGCTCCAATACCGGGGCCAGGTAGGGCATCCCTCGCTTCTGGCCGGGTCGCTCCTTGTCGGCCATCACGTGCAGTACCCGGCGTCGGCCGGTTACTGCGCCGAAGGCTTCCAACTCGGTCCAGGTGTGCGCGCCGCCCAGATCCGGGTCGTTTGGGTAGCCCGAGCACACGTGGTAGCGAACCGGCGCACCGAGGCTGTCGAACTCCACACCCTCGAACAGGGTGGGCGTGTCCATTCCCAGCCCCGGGTTGCACACGCGCTCGGTCTCGATCAGCTGCAGCCTGGTGCTGAACATGCACCCGGGCCTCTCCTCGTCCGGCGAAGCCACAAGGACATCACCGCCAGTCAATGCCGAGACCAGTACCAGTGCCTGCAGCTGGTAATGGTTGAGCGATGCCTCGGCATCACACTCCCGAGGGTCATCCGCGTAGAGGTTCCAGATGCGGTCGAGATCTGCGTTTAGCTTCTCGGCCTCATCTTCGCTTAGCCCCAGGGCTAGGTTATCCACTGCCGCGCGGCAGACCAGCCCGGTACCGACGATGTTGGTCCGGCAGCGCTGGATGGCGGCACGGGCAATCAGGTGATTTCGCAGGGCATCGCGGGACCGAGCCACCAGCATGGCACGCTCGCTCGCGGGGTTATCACGACGAGGGCTGGATAGCCGAGGCAACCAGCTGGCCATACTGCGCAGAACGCGGGATGCCCCACGCCAGCGGGTCTCTACGCCGCCACCCCCTCCCTGCGCCTTGATGGGTGCAGGGTCTGCGACGGCTTTGGCTATTTTCACGGCCTCGGCCAGCAGCAGCTCCTGCGGCGTCTTCTTGAAAAGACCCATAGTCACAACCTCGGCAGGATGATGCGGCTACGGCCTCGGCCGACGCGGGCGGCGGTTTCGCTGGCAACTTGCTTTGCCAGCTCTGCCTCCAGAATGCGCAGGCTGGAGAGCTCAGCGCGCTGTACTTCTCGGTCACCCTTGCGGATGCGCTGGCCTTTTTCGAGGATGGCCTTGATCCCCGCCCGGCATTCCGCCAGGCGCTGTTCTGCCTCAGTCATGGGTCACCTCAGTGTCCGGCGCGGCTTCGCACGCCTCGGCCGCGGCCTGTTGCCCGGCGCGGTACTGCTTTAACGGATTGCTCGGCGCCACCGAACAGCGTGGGCTGCAGCAGCTTCTGCTCGATCTGGTCCCACTCGCTATCGCGCAGCAGGTGGGTTTTCAGGCTGCGCGCGGCATGCAGGGCATACACCTCACAGTCGAGCGCCTCGTTACGCCGGCCGGCCTTCTTCTGCCAGACCATCTTGCTGGGGTTGCGCGGATGCGGCGCCAAAACCTCGTTGGTCAGCTGCTCGTAGTAATCCGCGCGAATCTCGGCGTACCAGTGCATCCGGCCAGGGCCAGAGCCGGTCAGGCGCAGGCGCGCATCGATGAGCGTCTTCGCCTTGTGAGTACCGACGATATGCACACGCAGGCCGTATTTCGCGGCCTTAGTGTTCGCCTGGTTGGTGTCGACCGACTGCGGCGGCTTGGAGTAGATCTCCTTGTCGCGGCTGTCCACCGAGGCCCCCTTGATGGCCATGATGTTGAAGCGCAGGCGCTCGCGGACATAGGCGTACACCGCGTCGTTGGTGTTGCCGTCCGAGCTGTCCACGCTGACCGCTGCTACAGCCAGTTGGCAGCCGTAGTCACTCGGGATCGGCTGGGACAGCAGCTTGTCCAGTTCGGTCCAGACCGGATCGCCGCGGTCCTTCGGGTTGCCTTCCAGCTCGCCCCAGTAGAGGCGCCAGGACTCTTCGCCCCGGCCCCAGCCAGTAATGGTCACGGCAAGGCGGTCGCCTTGCACGTCGACACCGGCCGTCACCAGCAGCACACCCTTGGGGGCGGTCAGCTCGCGATATGCCTCGGCGCGTTTCTCCAGCTCATCGGTCTTTGGAGCATCGCTCTTGAACTCGTAGCTCTCGCCCCGCGAGCTGTTGGTGAACGCAATCAGCGGACCGATGTTGCCGCGCTCGGCGGCGTGCTCGGCCTGGAGCTTCTTCTCCATCAGCACCTGGAAGCGCGACCCGTAGAACGTCCCATAGAGTTCGTTGAGGTCGTACCCTGCGATGCCCCTGAACTCTGCCGTGGCGTGCCAGCGCCCATGCTTCAGGTTGGCATTCTTCTGGTTATCGTCCCAGGTGCAGCCGCAGTGCGGACAGGCGTAGTAGGCCTGCTCAGGGCGCTTATGTCCGTATATCTCGTGGTGATACTCCAGATCATCAGGGCAGTGCAGGTGATCGAAGCTCAGCGCATGCTCTTCGCCACACTCATGGCATGGCACCAGGCCGATCCGCTTATCAGATAGTTCCATCTCGGCGTCGATTGCCGAGAGCCCCTTGAGGGTGGGTGTACCGCCGATGATCAGCTTGCTGCGCCGGTACGTCTTCATCCGTTCCTTGGCGAGCTTGATACTGTCCCCCTGCCCCCGCAGGTTCAGGTTGCAGTCATCGGGCTCTTCCACCGCTACACGCGGGACCGGAGTGGACTTCACACTGGCCGGGCTGTTCGAGCCGACCATCTTCAGGAAGCCACCTGGAAACTTCTTGAAGTCCTGCCGCTGTTGCAGCCGACGGCTGCGCATGTCGACCCGCTTCCGCAAGCGAGGCGTGGCCTCGATCATCGGCTCCAGCTTCTCGCCGACGTACTGCTTGACCGACTCGGCCTTGGGGAAGAGCACGAGGATCGGCGATGGGTCGATGTCGATCCACTTGCCCAATGCATTGCCAAGCACGCCTGAGGTCCAGGCTACCTGCGCTGACTTACGGCAGACGACTTCCGCCACATTCGGGTCGTCCAGTGCTTCGAGCGGCCCACCCGGCCAGGTGAGGTGCGGCGTGATATCGAAGCGATACTTGCCGGGGCGAGCCGCCTCAACCGGGGACAGCCACCGATACTTGGTGGCCCACTCGATGATCGACATGCGCGGCGGCGGCGACCATTTACGGCTGATGCGCTTGATCGCCTTAGCCGCCGTCTTCTTCAGCTGCCTCCGAATCTCCCGGTTCGTCAGGATCCCCGTCTGACGGGTCGTCGTCATCCAGGTCATAGTTCGCTAGCTCATTCAGGATGGCCTCCAGCGGATCACGGATCAGCTGCAGCTCAACCTCCACCCCGTAACGGGCAGAGATGTCGTTGGCCAGGTTCTCGGGGTAGGTGTTCAACAGCTCGACCTTGGCGGCGGTGATCATGGACTCGAAGCGCTCCAGCAGGTCCGCCAGCACCACGACCTCTTCCAGGTCCTTGGCCAGAGCAATCTCCTCGCGGTCACCCTTGATCCGGTCGAGACGGTCGCGGACGCTTTCTTTCTTACCGTTGAGGGCGGCGACCTGAACCAGCCAGCCGATAACCGCCTCGGTGTCGTACTCGTTTTCGTTGCCACGCCCGAGGCCGATCTGCTCGACCGGCATCCCCTCGTTCTGCCACCGGCTCAGGGTTCGCTCATCACGACCGACAATCTCACTGAGCTCGGTCTTACTGACTCGCTTGCCCATAACCATCACCTTGGAAAGACGGACATCCCTGGAAAAATCTCAGCTAGAGGGAAAACGTGGCTCGAATTACCCGTGTACCCCCCGGGGGCCGGGGGAGGACCCATTGATTCGGTCCTGCTACCGCCGGCCCCCGCGCCGTTTGCTCAGCGCCTTGACCACCGCGAGGTCGATGTTGGTTTCGATCAGCGCGTCATCCTCGGCCACTCGCCGGACGATGTCGTAGAAGCGGAAGCGCTCTCGGTACTGCGGCTGGCGCACGAAGGCCAACACCATCTGCACCCTCTGCCCCCGCCGCTCGGCGATGCCGATGGGCGTGCGTCCTCGCTTCATCACGAAGAAGGCATTCGCGTGCCCCTTGCGCGCCGACCGCCGACTGCCCGTGGCGTTGTGATCTGACCCAGCCAGACCGAATGCCCGCAGTCCCGAGAGGATCTGCGTCATGTGCCCACGGCTGATGCCGCCATTGCCATCGAGCCGCGCGCCGGCCGCAGGCACGATGAAGCGCCCGGCCGGCAGCACGCCAATCTCGCGCAGCATCTTCTCTGAGCCCTTGTTCAGGCGCTCGCCGCCCTCCACCTGCGGGTTGAACCACTCGTCGAAGCCGCGGCCCTTGCCGCCCAGCTTCCCGTCCTTGATCCACAGGGCAACCACAGGCTCAGTCGGCTTGGCGTTCTTCATGTAGATCGAGTTCTTCACCCAGGACGTTGGGCGATCGAAGGCCTGATCCATCCCTGCCCGCAGCAATTGCCGCGCCCTGTTGCCCGTGTGGTTGAGCGCATCGGCCAGCACCTCGCCGGCAACGTCGCGGCCCAGGTGTTGCAACTCAGCTATCGCATCCTCCTGACCGAAGGCCGTGATCTTCGCAAGCATCGCAGCCTCCAGAGCAGAACAGGTCGAGCGCGACAATTTCAGATCAGCCGCCGTTATCCATATCGGTAAGTCGAATTCGTAGCAGCTTGATGGCCAGCCGCCGAACAGCTTCAACACCGAAGAACCCAATCGCGCCACCAAGGCCGACCGCGATAGACGCCAGTGGCGCCTGGAACTGAGGCCACCAGAAGCCGATGGCCAACGCAGCGAGTGAAGTGCCAGCTACTGTCAGCAGGCCGCACAGCAGAGCCTCCAGCAAAATGCGCTGCCAAGCCTTCTCCTTCCGGTCGTACATCACCCGGAGACCTGCAATCACCATTGCCATCAGAAACCCCTGAACCGTCGGCGACGGTTGGCCGAGCCATTCGAGGATCGCGCCCCACAAGCCTGGATCTTTCGCATCCATCGTTTAGCTCTCGGTTGATGCCGGTGTATACGGCAAAAGGTACAGTTGGAAGGCTGCTCGACCGCCTGACGTCGGCGCACCAACACAGCAAATGCCAAGGAGTTTTCAATGGAATTAGCCGTAGCGATTTCGGCGCTCATCGTCGCGGTACTGACGCTATCTCTGCAGTACTACACGGCGAACAAGGAGGCCCAGCTAGCTTGGGCTAAGCGGATGCAGCAGTTCTTCAGCTCCGCTGCTGGCTTAGCCATCCATGTCTGGGCTGGCTTCATGATTAGCCAAGCGGGAATTGGCATTTATGAATTCGTAGTAAGCACCGAACCGTTAAGGCGACCCGAGATCGTGATTCTGTTTCTGCAGTTCGCTAACTTGGGCATGTACGGGTTCATCTTGCTTCACGCCCCTTCGGATCTTTCCAAGATCAAATGGGGCGAGAAACACTCAAAGCAGGCTTGACGCTCAAAAAGCATAAAGCCCCGCCGGTTGGCGAGGCTTCGGAAGAGGTGCCCCCGAAGGGGCGGCGGCATCCTTGCCGCCTGGGAGGTCCGGGAAGACCTTGGCCCACCCCTAGCCCATGTCCGGATCAGGTAAGGCGGGGGATGCTGGGAAGCAAAAGAAAACCCCGCCGGAGCGGGGTTTTGCAGGTGCCCAGGCGGGGTGGCCTGGGGCTTGTCGGCACAGCACTGTGCGCTCGGTTGCTCGGTAGGCGGACCTATCGAATCGTGGGGACTTTGTACCGGCGAAAGGACAAACCGAAAACCCCCTATTAACGGTTGTTCCTGACGTGGGCTTGCCGGGGCGCTACGGCGCCGACCGGCGCCGAGTCGCCCGACGAACGGTCAGCAGCCGTAAGCCGATACAGCTCAGCGCCACGCCCGGAGTGCGCCTTGGCAGCCTGCTGCAGCGATGCCGCACGCAGCCGATCACCCTCCCGCTTCGCCTTCCCCAGCGCCGCCTTGCGCGCAGCCATACGCGCCTGCAGCTCGGCCTCCAGTAGCTTGTGCAGCCGCTCGACCGCCCGGGTGTACGCGCGACGCCCAGCATCACCCCGGCCCAGGTCGAGGTCGCGCACCTGCTCCTCCACGGTCAGCGCTGGCACGAAGGTGTACCGGCGATACGCCAGGCGGCGCAGCAGCTCGCCGCCCTCAGTCCGCTCAACCGCAGCCAGCGCTGCACTCACCTCGCTCACCAGGTAATCAGGCCCAGCCCCTGCCAGCAGCATCCGCGAGCCAGCAGCCCCAGTGCGTGGTGGGCAGCCCTTCCATTCCACCAGCGTCCCGGCCGGGCTACCCAGGCCACCGCTGGGCACGCCGCAGAGCACGGCCTCGCCCCAATGCTTCAGCACCGCCTCAATCGCCTCAATCATGGCCCGTCTCCCCCTCGCCAGAACCAACCCAACACAAAAACGCCCAACCCAACACACACCCAACACACCACAAACCCAGCAAAACCAAGGCTTTCAAAGCATCTGTGTTAGGTGTGTTGGGTTTGTTGGGGTTTTCAGTCCTCGCGTGGGGAAATAAAACGTCGCCGTCTTGGAGTGTTTCAGCCGCTGAAAATGAATGCGCGCACGCCTGCGCGCGTGGGTAAACCCAACACACCCAACACAGCCAGCCAGAACCCGCGCCGCACAGGGCTTGCGCCTGTGTAGGGTCGCCAGAACAGACCCGACACAAACCCAACACACCCAACACAACACCGGGCGCACTCATGCCGCACCTGCCTTCACGTGATCCCACGAGTCCACCGCCCAGCCGCTCACGCGCGCCCGATCCCGCCATTCCTCGACGTGCTTGCCCAGCTCGGCTGCCGTTGTGGATGGTGGCAGGAAGGCCTGCTCGCCTGAGGGGAAGAAGAACGCCCCGAAGCGTCGACTGAGGCCAGCCGACCAGGGAATCGCCCGCGTCTTCTCCATCCCCGGCGCCGTGCTGATGAACAGCGAGAACTTCGTCTGGCTCATCGAGTGCTCCTTGTTCCGGTGGCACCACTCCAGGAAGAGCGAGTACAGGTCCGAACTCAGGCACGCCCCCCACAGCCCCTTGCCCAGCTCGCCCACCTGCCACAGGTGCAGAAAGGTCTGCCAGCTCGCCCTGCTCAGTGCCACAAGGCGCTCACGGGCCGGCGTCACCGGGGGCTTGGTCTGCGGGTCGAAGTCGCCCAGCTCAACGCTCAGCAGCCAGCCATAGAGCGCCTCTACGCCGCCGTTGGCCAATTCGTGCTTGATCGCCTTCTGCCGCTCGGCCGGCAGCTTCTCCTCGGGCCACATCACCAGGAAGCGCCGGTCGCTGTCACTGATCGGCCACGGCATGATCTCGTTCGAGAGGAACACCGCATTCATGTGGCTGGCTTCTTCCCAGCCGTTCACGAACTTGCTCTCGATGCGCACCGTCTGGCCGGTGATCAACTGCTTGATCTTGCCCACCTGGTTGTAGCGCTGGTCGCGGGACACAACTTCCTCGAACACCGCCCACAGCTTGCCGCTCTGCCAGGCGTTGAAGTTCCCCTCCAGCTGCGTCTGCCCCACAGTGGCCGAGTACTGGCCGTAGAGCATCCCCATCACCACCGAAAACAGCAGGCTCTTACCCGAGCCCTCGATGATCGAGTGCATCAGCACCGCCGTGTCCATCTTCGCGCCCGTGTGCTGCAGCGGGTACGCCAGCCAGCGGGTCAGCCACTCGACAGCCTTCTCCTCGTGGTTACACAGGAAGGCGATCAGCCAGCGCAGGTTCTCGCACGCATCCAGGTTGTTCGCCGGCTCCAGCGGCAGCCCCTCGAATGTGTTGATGTACACCGCCGGGTCATGCGTCATCGTCGGGTCGAACACGATGTGGTTCATGTCCACGACGCGCCGTTCCGGGCTGTTCAGCCACAGGCTGTACGCATCACCCAGCGCCATCTTCACCGCGCCCTCGGCAATGCGCCGCTTCTTCGCGTAGTCCCACACATCCTTGGTGCCGTCGATGTACACGTACCGCACCAGGGGCGGCATCACCACATCGCCCACCGCCTTGCCGGCCATCGTCCGGGCCTGCTCAATGTCACGCACCCACTCCTCGCTGACGCGCTTCTTCGTCGAGTCAGTGACCGCGCTCCACTCCTTGAACTTCTCCTTGCCCACGTGCGCCTCGAAGGCCGCCCGCTTCATCTTCTTCGCCTTGTCGATATCCCACACATGCGTGGTGCCTTCGATCAAGGCATAGCGCCGCAGCAAGCCCTTGAGGCTCAGCCCCTCCCCCGCCCCCCCGTTGTCGGAGCTGCCGGGCTCGACGCCGGCCTCAGGTTCGGTTGGGGCCGGGGGAAGGTCGCCCACGGGTGGCGGCTCAGGAGGCCTCGGGCCGGAGCGCTTGTGCTCCAGGCCCAGCGATCGCGCAGCAGCCTTGATCGCCGCCGAGGTATCGCCGTTGTGCTCCAGGATGCAGAACACATCGAAGGCGTCGTTCATGTGCCCGTTGGCCAGCGGGTCGGAGCCATGGTGCGAATACAGGCGCTGCTCGCCCTGCTCATCCACCACATTCACCCCCGGCAGGCCGGTGGAGCTCTGCGGCGCGAGCCACTTGCGGCCGCGTTTGATGTAGCCATGCCGCTGCAGCAGGCTCTCGATATCGTTGGCCCGGTTGAAGCTGTCGATCACCGAGGGATGCTCACCGGCCGGCAACCGCGGCGGCGAACTCTTCTTCACCTTGGCCGGCGGCTTGGGCGCGGCCGGCGCCCACGGGCAGCATTCCAGCGCCGTGCGCTTGAAGATGTCCCAGTTCTGCCAGGTCTTCACCAGGTCGCTGGGCAGTTCGATCAGGCCATCAGCCGGCGGGTTGCGCCAGAAGTAGGGCGCGCCAGTGTCCGGGTGGATCGAGGGCGGCAGCACGTCCTGCACCGCCCCGGCCCGCAGCTCGAACACCGTCACCGGCGCGAACTCCTTCTGCCGCGCCCGCATGGCCTCGATCTGCGCCTTGTCGTTAGTGTCCCGCGCCTGTTTCAGCGCCGCCGTGGCCAGCTTGTGCTTGCTGCCGTCCGGGTCCAGCGGGTTGGGCCAGCTCAGTGAGCGCCGGCTGAACTCCAGCCCCTCAGGCACCTTGAACAGAATGCGAAAGCGCGCCGGGTTACCCACCAGCGTTGGGTAAACCACCGCCATGTCATCCAGGTTAATGCCCAGCACGTCGCTGAAAACCTGGCGGCAATAGTCCACATGGTCCACGTCCAGGGAGCACACGCCACTCGGCCCAAGCACCACGCCCATATTGTGCTTCGGGTGCTTGGTCCACCAAGCCTCGGCCTGGTCAGCATCGGTGAAGTAGCCGCCCGGCTTGTTCCAACCGTCCCCCTTGGGCGCCTTCTCGCCCGGGTCGATGGATACCAGCGCCAGGCCGAACTTCTCGATATAGCGCCGCGCCCAGACGGCAATCGGGGTTGGGCTTCCTGCCTGCGTCATTCGCCAGCCCCCCGCGTAAAACCTCGACTTACGCCACCAACTTCAGATGCGCTAGCGCCTCGTCTAGCGAGTAGACCCGGCAGCCGGCTCTCGATTGGATGGGGGCATGCGTCAAAGCGATATCCCCTGCGAGCAGTGGGTCGATCCCATTCCACGAGTCGACTATTCGTGAGCAGCAGAAGCCAAGCCGCAGCTTCTCCGCATGTAGGGTCTTGCCTGCACCCTGTGGGGCAACGATGATCACTGGCTTGCTCATGGAATACCTCTTGGGAGAGCTGGACATGTTTAATGAAGAACTCCGCCACATCCATTTCGTCTACTGCCTGGATAAACAGGCAGATGGCAGCTACGTGTTGCTGAATCGCAACTACAAGCCCCTGGGCTTCATGACCGACGACTGGATCGAATACAGCGATCACCCCATAGGGGTGAAAATCAAAGGCCTTGGTCCGAAAACCGCAGCGAAGATCAGCTACAAGGGCGACGAGAATCTGGATCGGATCTATCTGTACAACGATGGCTGCATACCGACTCGCGATGCTGCAAACATGAAGGCCTATTTGAAGCGGCTCGACATCCTCATGAGCCTCAAAGTCGACAAATAACAGCTCCTGCGGAACCTGTTCAGACACGGCGAACCTCCCGCAATCCCTGGCATTCCACGCAGAAGCGGCAACCCGGCACAGCAAGGCGCCGGGCTTCGGGGATGTCGATACCGCAGGACTCGCACTCCAGGGCACTCTCGCCCTGGTACTGCACGCGGCTGTCGATTGCATTCTGGAGTTGCGCCTCCTGCAGGCGCTGGGCCATCTCAAAGTGAGCCTCATCCATCCTGGCGGCCCTCCATCGCAGCGCGGGCGCCGGCCATGATGCCGAGCACGGCGCGAATCACCTCATTGCCGTGGTGCTCGAGCAGTGCCACCTCGTGGGGCTGCCACACGTTGTCGGCCGCGCCGGTGTGCAGGCTGCCCACGAACTGGCCTTCTTTCTGCAGCAGCTCGCCCACCGCCTTGAGTGCATCCTTGGTGGCACGCACAGGCTTGGGCTTGAACCACACAGCCCCGGCCGGGCGCATCAGCGCATCGAGCAGGCGCGGGTCTTGGCTGGCGCCGATGATCTCCTCCAGCTCGTCTGGCGTGGGCCAGCGCGCCTCGAAGTCGAACTTCAGCTTTTTCTGCAGGGCATCCAGATCCATGCCCAGGTCGAGTGCGAGGCCAGTGACCCCGCCGCGATAGTCGCGCCCAGCGCGGTAAAGCGCCTGGCGGATGGTGAGAACCGGACCAGCGTCCGGCAAAAGGTCAAGTCGGCTCATGCTTACCCCAAGCCGGCCCCTGGCGGGGCCGGCAGCGTGCTGTGCTTGATCCGGGAGGTGCGAGTCAGAGAACGCACCGCCCGGGGCCTAAACCGCGCAAGGGGTCAGAGTCCCTGCGCGGGTTACTACCGAAAGCCGCCGTTTAACGACATAGCCAGCCAGCAGGGCTTCCCCTACTATTCCGGCTACGGCGACCTGATGCTCCCCACATGTGCTGTGTCCGCATCAGGCGTCGTGCGCCTGCCGAGGGGTCAGAGCCTCGTCAGGCAAGGCGCGGGAGGTCAGAGTCCCGCGCCACCCGCCGCTCTGGAGGTCAGAGTCCAGAGCAGCACCCCGCTGGCCCCTTCGGGGGCCGGCACCCTTAAGCAGCTGCCTTGTCTCCCAGGCGTTCCTGGTACAGCCGCTCGATTTGCTTGCCACTTTTGTAGAGAACCTCAGCGCCTCGGTGTGCCCTGCAGATTGTTGGCTGACTAACC
Source organism: Aquipseudomonas alcaligenes (assembly GCA_900156135.1). Taxonomy (GTDB): domain Bacteria; phylum Pseudomonadota; class Gammaproteobacteria; order Pseudomonadales; family Pseudomonadaceae; genus Aquipseudomonas; species Aquipseudomonas alcaligenes_D. The sequence goes on from FTMP01000003.1 coordinate 447,875, forward strand.
CCTGTCAGCCCCGCAATTTCCTGCTGACTTAGCCCTGCTCCCAGGAGCGCTTCGAGCATCTGTTGAATAGTCATCACGGACACCAAAAATTCACTGATGAATTCTCACGATAATACCCAGAGGGATTCTCCGGAGCAATACACTCTCGGATTATTCATTTAAGAAATCTGGAGCAACCCCGGATGGCGTTTTCTGGACAGCTGATTGGCCGTCTGCTCACCGAGAGACTGAAGGAGCTTGGGTGGAATGAGACCGAGCTCGCGCGCCGCGCAGGTGTGGCTCAGCCGACCACTCACCGCATTCTCGGCGGTGAGTCAAACAACCCTCGAATAGACAATGTGAACAAGCTGGCCAGGGCACTCGGCCTGGATTCTGCCGCATTGCTGGCAGGACAGCTTCAGACGGATTTTGACGAGAACGTGGTTGCCGGGCCTGACATCAAGGGAAGGGTACCTCGGATATCTTGGGTGCAGGCTGGCGCCCTAAGCGAGGCTATTGATTTGTTCGAACCAGGTTATGCCGAGGAATGGCTGGACTGCCCCTTCCCTCATAGCAATGGTGCCTTTTGCCTTGAGGTCAGAGGCACAAGCATGTTCCCAGACTACCGCCCAGGCGAACTCATTCTGGTCGAGCCGAATATTGAGCCGTTGCACGACGATGACATCGTTGCTCGCACACCAGATGGCCAGGCGACGTTCAAGCGACTGCAGATCACTGAGGACGGAACCTACCTGCTGGCGCTCAATCCAGAGTTCCCCAATCGCATCATCACCGTCCCTGACGGCACTGAAATTTGCGGTGTTGTGACAGGCTCATGGATGAATCGCCGCCGCCGGACAAATTAAAAATTCATACATGTATTGACTGGCATGAATTCATAGTCGTATTTTTGTCGCGTACCCACTCTCTGACCTCTGGAGTACGCGACATGCAAACGACACAGCACGCCCGCTGCCCGGTGCTCCTGCACCCGGCCTGCACCACCAACCCTGACGCAGTGCGCGCCGTACAGCAGGCCACCGGCCAGCTGGTGGTGCTCAACGGCGGCAAGCCCCAGCTCCACAAACCCACCTTCTACTTCACCACTGGCGCCGCCGATCCAGTCCCGGCAAGCACTCAGGCGCGCCGCTACCAGGTTGCTGATGAGTCCACCGGCCCGTTCGGAGGTGACGCAGCATGAGCCAGATCCTGATCGGCCTCGCCGGCCGCGCCCGTGTGGGCAAGGACACCGTTGCCCGCTACCTGGCTGCGCACCTCACCCTCATCAGCTACGCCTTCGCCAACCCTCTCAAGCAGGCACTGGCCAGCATGTTCCACCTCACCGCCGCCCAGCTGGAAGGCGCCGAGAAGGAGCAGCCCCTGCCCTGGCTGGGCAAGTCCCCCCGCGAGCTGATGCAGCTGCTCGGCACTGAATGGGGCCGCGACCTCGTCCACCCGCAGCTATGGCTGCTGCTCGCCGAGCAGAATCTGCAGCTACTGGCCGAGCATGACCAGGCCATGCAGGGCGTGGTGATCCGCGACGTGCGCTTCAACAACGAAGCCGACTGGATCCGCAGTAAGGGCGGCGTGATCTTGCACATCACCCGGCCAGACGCGACGGCGGTCGCGGAGCACCCCAGCGAGAGCGGCGTCCGCACCTATGCCACGGACTTCACCCTGGTCAACGACGGCACCCTGGAGCACCTCTACGACGAGGTCGACCGCTTCATCAGTCAGCTCCAGCGCCATCGCCGCCACGCCGCCTGAGGCCCGCCGCCATGAATCGCACCGTCAAGGAAGCGGCCCAGGTCCTGGGCATCACCGAGAACACGCTGCGCGCCTGGCTGCGCAACTCCGGCGCCCTCAACAACGACGGCAGCCTGGCAGCCCGCCACATCAACGGCGGCAACCTGTACATGGAGGCCCGCGTCACCCAGCCCAAGCACCTCGGCCACCGCAAGCACTACGCGGTGCTCAAGGTGACCGAGCGCGGTATCGACTGGCTGGCCGCGCAGATTGGCATTGAGATCAAGGAAATCCCGCAGAAGGACACCGCCGCATGAGCAAGCCCAACCCCATCACCGACGCCATCGGCGTGGTCAAGCTGGCCGGCATGCACTTCCAGAACCCCACCGCCGTGGACGCAGCCACCGTGCGGGACGCCGCCGCCGAGTGCATCCAGCGCCTGGAGTGCATCCCGGAGCAGGCGCTGGAGCTGGTCGGCCTGTACACCGCCCTGCTGGCAGTCATGCCCCGCGGCTGGCTGCCCCACGTCACCCTCACCACCGACCAGGTGCGCCCCTTCGGCGTGGTGGTCACCGACGAGGCGGGCAACATCGCCACCCACGCACGCGGCAAGACTGTCGACAGTCTCGTCGAGCTGGTGCGGCTAAGGCTCCCGGCGGGGCGCGGGGAGGCGGCATGACCACGCTGGAGCTACTGCAGCAGCGCTGGAAGGCCAACAGCCTGTCGCTGGCGCAGGTGCGCGAGCACTACTTCCCGCACATCAAAACGGAGAAGCGCCTGCGCGCCCTGATCCGCAACGGAGAGGTCGCCCTCCCCACCTTCAAACACACCGATTCCCGCCTGGCGCCGCTGTACGTGCGCCTGACGGACCTGGCCGCCTACCTCGACTCCCGAGCCGAGAAAGCGGCTTAACCCACCCCGCCGCCGGACTCTGACAAGCAATTCCCGGCGGCGGGCTCTACGAGGACACAGCACATGCAAACCAACACTCTGCTCACCCTGATCATCGCCGGCCTGGTGCTGGCCATGATCGGCTTTGCTATCTACTACCGCCGCACCGCCGGCACCGCCCACGCTAATGGCTATGACCAAGGCTACGAGGCCGCTCTGCTCGAAGAGAGCCAGCGCATCGCCGCCTTGAATCAAGACATTGCCCGCCTGCAGGAACTAGCCGCCGCTGCTCGCATGGAGCACGGTCACCAGCTCGAAGCAATCATGCAGGACTGCGACGAGAGAATCGCCATCTATGCCCGCCGCGCCTCGCCGTTCGGTATTGCCGATCGCCTGATCCTCGCCGACGTCAACGCCATGCTGAAGCTGGCTGCTGACACCTTCTCCGGGCTGCGGGCCAACGACTCTGCCGTGCGTGCACGCGACCTGATGGGTCTGGTCCAGGACATGGACCGCCGCCTGGTCGCCACCCTGCCCGCCTCTGAAACCGCAGAACAGGGGAAGGCAGCATGATCAACGCCACCCACTACGTGCTCGACCTGGAAACCATGGGCAAAGGCCCGCGCGCCGCCATCGTGGCCATCGGCTGCGTGCGCATCGAGCAAGGCGCCATCACTGACACCCTATACCGGCGCGTAAACCTGGAGTCCTCGCTCCAGGCCGGCCTGGAGGTAGACGCCAGCACGGTGAACTGGTGGCTGAAGCAGGAGGCAGCCGCCCGCGCCGAGGTGGACGGCAGCCAGGCTTCCGTGCTGCTCCCCATTGGCCTGACCGCTTTGCACAACTTCATCGCTGAAGACAAAGCGCTGGTATGGGGTAACGGCAGCAGCTTCGACAACGTCATCGTGCGCAGCGCCCTCGACGCCTTCGACATGGGCCACCTCTGGCACTTCTGGAACGACCGCGATCTGCGCACCCTGCTGGCGCTCTACCCAGAGGCCAAGCTGCTGCCCTTCGAGGGCACCAAGCACCACGCCCTGGACGACGCCATGCACGAGGCGAAGCAGCTGATCTCCGCACTGCAGATGCACCAGGCCCGCCAACAGGAGACCCGCCCATGAGCTGGATTCTCACTATCTCGGCCCGTAAGTTCGACCTGCTCAACCCTACCGCGGCCATGGTGCGCACCTCCGATATCGTCCACGCATTGAGCCTGGTCTGCCGCTTCACCGGGCACTGCGCTTACCACTACTCGGTGGCGCAGCACAGCCTACTGGTGGCCAGCATCTTGGAACGTGAGGGGTGCTCGCCGGAGGAGCAGCTGGTCGGCCTGCTGCACGACGCCTCCGAGGCCTACGTCAACGACCTGACTCGGCCGCTCAAGCTGCTGCTGGTCGAGGCCGCCCGCCAGCGCAACGAGCTTTGGCAGTCCATCCTGGCCGAGCACTGCCCAGGGCAGGAGAACCAGGGCATCGCCTTGAAGGCAGCCATTCGGCACCTGCTCCCCAACGAACAGGGCCAAGGCCTTAGCGCCCTGATCGACATCTACCAGCAGATTGAGGGCCGCGTGTGGTTTGCCATCTGCGAGCACTTCGCCATCGACCCGGATCTGCCAGCCAGCGTGAAGCGTGCCGACATGGTCGCCCTGGCCACCGAGAAGCGCGACCTGCTGCCCGAGAACTCGGAACCCTGGCAGTGCCTCGAAGGGCTGGAGCCGATGCCCTTCCGCGTGGCCCGCACCGACTACGAGGAGGTGCGCATCATGTTCCACCGCCGCCTGCTCGAATTGCTGTCCACCACCCACCGCGGGAGGGCTGTGGCATGAGTACTCTGCGCAGAAATCTAAGTGGATATCAGCTCTGCTTCATGTGCGTCGAGCAACTCAAGCCACTTACCCATAAGTTTGACGTTCGCCCTCGCCTTCAGGATAGCGGCACAGGATTCAGCCGCAGCAAAAGAACTGCCCCCAGATGCTCTCTCCATCAGAAAGAAAGCATTAGCAGCAACTTCTTTTGCGCCAATGAGAAGAAAGACGTACTCACTGTCAACTTGGTCCAGCCGCATCTCCTTAACCATGAGAGCTGCTTCTTCCAACTCAACACGCAAACTACTCACACCGAAGTTGCGCTTTGCGACAAGCTCGGGATCGTCGGCCAACTTCTCGAAGAGCTCTTTAAGCCTCGAGATAATCGCGTACATGCTCTTAATCGAGCTAAGCCTCGCACGCCTGACCAACTCATGCTGCTCGCGCCTATCTCTGACAATCTGGAACCACGCAACCGCTATAGCGACGGCAACGGCAAGTATCGAGCCCAAAGCCTGCGCCCAACTGGCGGCTTGCGCATCCACCCATCCAAGCCGAACCCACCACCCTGCCGACCAAACTATTACCCAGACTGTTGCAGAGCCGACCAGCAACCACCACAACGCCCAGACACTCGCTTCGATCAATCGTTGCTTGAGCTGCTCCCTCACCCTTTCACCCTGAAATCCATTGGAAACTCCGGGAGCATGCCCATTGCTGCTTCACTAGTCCACGGGGGCGGGGCATGAACAACTTCTATCGTATCCACCCGCAGCCCAGCTTCAACTTCGGCGGCCTGGTGATCGACAACTTCGCCGGCGGCGGTGGCGCCTCCACTGGCATCGAAATGGCCCTCGGCCGGCCAGTTGATATCGCCATCAACCACGACCCCGAAGCGATCGCCATACACGAGATCAACCACCCGCACACCAAGCACTACTGCGAGAGCGTGTGGGAAGTAGACCCGCGCGAGATCACTCAGGGCCGCCCCGTCGACCTGGCGTGGTTCAGCCCTGACTGCAAACACTTCAGCAAGGCCAAGGGCGGCAAGCCGGTGAAGAAGGAGATTCGGGGCCTGGCCTGGGTCGCCATCCGCTACGCAGCCACCGTGCGCCCGCGCGTGATCATGCTGGAGAACGTCGAGGAGTTCGTCACCTGGGGCCCGCTGGCCGATGGCCGCCCCTGCCCGAAGAACAAGGGCCGCACCTTCAACAGCTTCGTCAACGCCCTACGCCGCCACGGCTACCAGGTGGAGTGGCGGGAGCTGCGCGCCAACCAGTACGGCGCCGCCACCATCCGTAAGCGCCTGTTCCTGATCGCCCGCTGCGACGGCCTACCCATCGTCTGGCCGAGCCCCTCGCACCTGGCGGCCAGCAGCGCCGAGGTAAAGGCCAAGCATGCGCAGCCACAGCGCCTGGCAGCAGACATCATCGACTGGTCGCTTCCCTGCCCGTCGATCTTCAAGCGCAAGCGCCCGCTGGCCGAGGCCACCATGCGCCGGATCGCCCGCGGCATTCAGCGCTATGTCATCGACGCCGCCGAGCCCTTCCTGGTCAAGGTCAACCACGGCTATGACTACTTCCGTGGCCAGGCGCTCGACGAGCCGCTGCAGACCATCACCAGCAAGCTCGGCACGGGCCTCGTGGTGCCAAAGCTGGCCCCCTTCATCACAGAGCACGCCAACGGTACCAGCCAGCGCAACATGCCAATCGACGCGCCGCTGCGCACCATCTGCGCCGAAGTGAAGGGCGGCCACTTCGCTGTGGTTGCCCCAGTGATCACCAAGTTCCGCACCAACGACCAGGGCACATCGGTAGAGCAGCCGCTGCCCACCATCACGGCCAATAGCTTCATCAAGCGCCCGGGTGGCGCCGCGCCGATCGGCCTGGTGGCCGCCTTCCTAGCCAAGCACTACGGCGGCAACTACAAGGGCCCAGGCGCCCCGATGACAGACCCCGCGCCGACCGTGACCACCGTGGACCACAACGCCCTGGTGACCAGCCACCTGCTCAAGCTGCGCAACAACTGCGACGGCCAGGATCTGCGCGAGCCGATGCACACCCTAACCACGGGCGGCCACTTCGGCGAGGTGCGTGCCTTCCTGATGAAGTACTACGAGACGGCCGTAGGCCAACCGCTGGACGAGCCCCTGCACACCATCACCACCAAGCACCGAATGGGGCTGGTCATGGTCAAGGGCGAGCCCTACCAGATCGTGGACATCGGCATGCGAATGCTGGAGCCCCACGAGCTCTATGCGGCCCAGGGCTTCCCAGCCGACTACATCCACGACCGCACCCTGACCAACCCAAAGCTCTCCAAGTCCAGCCAGGTGCGCATGTGCGGCAACAGTGTCTGCCCGCCGGTGGCCGCCGCCCTGGTGCGCGCCAACCTGGTGGAGCAGCAGCAGGGCGAGGAGGCAGCATGAGTTCACTGCTTGCTAGCGGCTCTAACTACAGCTTGAAGAAAAATGGTGCCCTGTTGGATGAAGCTTTCAGGAGGCATGAGGTTATCGAGACTGCCCTGCTCTCTTTTTCCAGATCTCCAGTGATACTGATCAGAAACAGTCGATATCCAGTTAACAAAAGAGAACCACTCCCTCGTCAGATCTGCGCCGGGGATATGGGTAAGGTCCACTCGCTGGGCGAGGGACAGGCACTCATCCACCTCATCGACAAATCTAAGGATGATCTCCCGGTTGTCACGAAATGGGGTGGTCAAGAACTGGCAGGCGTTCAGCACCCTAGCCCCGAGAAAAGAGGCCAGAGACGCAATTTTCTCTGCATCTTGCCGAGCCCTCGCCTTTTCTTGAGTCTCTCGCTGACGCTCCTGAATGTTCGCAATCCATATCGCCGCGAAGATTGCTGCTATGGAGCCAACAGCTTGTACCCAAGCAGGAGCGTTACTGTCAGACCAGGGGAGCTTATAAACTCCAAACGCCAGCAGAATGCCAAGCGGGGACAGCAGCAAATGCTTGGGGCGGATGCTGAAGCTAACTTTGATCTCTTCAAACATGCTTACTTCTCGCTAAGGCTGATTTACGCAAGCTTGCCCGGGGCCATCCACCCAGTCCACGGTGATCATCATGGGCATGCGTAAGCCGCACAACATGCGCGCCCGCCTGGAGCGCAACTGCCGGGCCCTGGTGCGCACCAACCACGCCGCCGTGCTCAACATCGATCCGGCCGGCGGGCAGCACCTGGTGAACTGGAAAACCGGCCGGCTAATCAAGTCGCGCCCCATGGTCGACGCGGTGTGCGACTTCGCCCACCACTGGTGCATCTACATCAGCGCCCTGTGCACTGACCAGTTCGGCCAGCGCTACATCAAGAGCACCGAGGTAGCGCCGCAAGGCGTCTACCTCGCCGCCCAGCTGACCGAAGTGATCGAGGCCTTCTACCGGGAGCACCTGGCCGGCTGCAACCCCAACCACATCCGGGCATCAGCCTGGATCGCCATCCCCAACAGCGTGACCCTGGACGAAGTCCAGGCCGCTCGCATCTATGACGCAGTCGGCGCTTGGCCGACACAGGAGGCAGCATGACAGCGAAACCGCTAGACCGCCTGATCAAGATCGAGGAGGTCATGCAGCAGGTCTGCATAGGTCGGACCAAGCTCTACGACATGATTCAGCTTGAGGAGTTTCCAGCGCCGATCAAACTGGGGCGATACTCTCGCTGGTCCCAGATAGAGGTACAAGAATGGATAGAGAATCTAAAAAGCAGTAGGGCGGCATAAGCCGCCCTAAATTCAAGCCCCACACGCACTTAATTTAGTGACCAGCGCAGACCTTTTCGCCTCCAGCTCAGCGGCATTTAAGTTTTCATAAAACAAACTTGCCTTGATTTCACCGGGAACAAGACAGTTCTTGATCACAACCAAGCGATTTGCCACATACTCATAGTCCGAAATCGCAAGACTTCCGCCTGTAAAGTAATCCCCGCACAGGCCTTTAACATCTTCAAGCTCAGACTCTAGATTCTCATAACTTAATCTTGAGAGACTTGAACACTGCAGAGCATTCGCCACAACCTGGGCATTCAACTGCCGAGAAACAGCAGTAGTCTTTTCCCTACTCAGTATATCCAACGAATCTCTTACCCTGCTCATTGTTGCACTACGAATTACATCTCGCACTGCGTTATTTGCAACCTTCTTCATTTGAGAGGCAGATGGCGCAGCCTTAAGCTCCTCAAGCAACTCATTAACCTTCAGCTCTGGGGTCATATCGTGGACCCCAACATTCCGCGAAACAGAAAACACAATGTATGAGAAATCAGGCTGCCTATTAACTGTATTACAGCTACTACGGTTAAGCTCCCCCCTCAACTGCAACATACCCCTTGCCTCGTTATAGCAGTAATACTTCCAATCAATCCCTTCCTCTCTATCCTCTTTTCTTATTAGGACATAGTCACCAATCTTTAGCTCAGGCGCAGTCGAGCCGAAATCCTTGCCCGCACCAAGAAACATTGCATCGAAAGCGCCAAAAGTATCATCAGCATTACTCTTAACTAAGGCGTCACCTATATCTTTCATACTATTTGTCAGCAGAGGAGAACCCGCAGTTGTGGAGGCAGCCCCTACGGAGGCAATGGCATCAAGCACCCCTTTAATCTGAGCATTATCCGCATTATCTAGTTCCAACACACGAACACTTAACCCCAAGGGCTGACCCTCATATTTCACCGGCCCATATACAGGAATAAATGAAATGTTGAGCATTTGCCCCTCATAGACATCATCACTGTAGAAGACTACACGCCCGCTCTTCATGGTCTCTCTACCCGAAAGACCATTGTTCGTGACATCAACCAAGATTGCCACTTCCCCTCTAACCGGAGATCTTGCAACCCAGTTTAACCCTCGCTTCAAGGAACTTTCAGGAAAGTGTGTGATGTATCCACTTTTTAGACTTATCGAAACATAGTCCCCTACAACCAATTCACCACCGCTTCCCTTGGTATACTTCTCATCAACAACTATTGTGCCAGGCGATACATGACCATAATCACCTGCCCCCTCGAACGAGTCGCCCCATGATGTGATGTACCCACTGCAGCCAGAAAGAGCCGAGGCAACCAGAAGCAGCGCATATATTTTTCTCATGATTCATTTCCCTATGACCTACCAGCCTCACTTCAGAATAGTCTCACCCGCTAGGCATGCAAATTCCCCCCACCATGCCATCATTTCCACTCGCTCCGCCCAGTACTGAGCATGGTTATATGCTGCCTTTGTTCTATTTCCCTCAACATGGGCGAGCTGCATCTCAATAACCTCTCCCCGGAATAGTCCAGACTCATAGAGGTGCGTGGATGCAGTAGCTCGGAAGTCGTGGCATGTAAAACCCTTCATGCCTAGCCGCTCGAGCGCCCGGTTGAAGGTCGAGCCATCCACTGGCCTGCTCGGGTGTCGCAGTCCCGGGAACATCAGCTCTCCCCCCCCAGTAATGGAGTACAACTCTCGCAGCAGCTCAATCGCCCTCGCAGGTAGAGGCACCAGGTGCCGCCGCCGCTTCTTCATCAGCTCTGCTGGAACGTCCCACACCGCGGCCCCCAGGTCGACGTGCTCCCAACGGCCGCGCCGGATCTCCACAGTGCGTAAGAACAGAAGCAGCATCAGCTCCAAGGCGATGGTGTTCGTGCGAAACCCACCGTAGCCCTGCAGCCCCTTACGAAAGCGAGCAATTTCCGCCACTGACATAGGCTGGCTGTGCTCGATTGGCTGCCGAACGAAGGCGCCGTAAAGGGCCGCCGCAGGGTCGGTATCCGCTCGAAGAGTCCTGACTGCATAGCGGAACATCTGAGATAGCCAGTTGCAGAGCGAGATGGCGTAGTAAGTAGCTCCGCGCTTTTCCATCCGGCGCAAGCACTCCAGCAGATGGGCGGCGGTCACGTCGCGCACTGGCATCTTGCCGATATATGGGAACAGATTCTTGGTGAATGCCCGGGTCAGCTGATTGCGGTAGCTATCGCTGATGCCGGTCTTGCTGCCGATCCACTCCAGGGCGACAACCTTGAAGGAAGACCTGTTCTCAACAGCCTGCTTAGCCCGCTCAGTGCGACGCACATGCGCCGGATGCTTGCCCTGCTTAACCAGGGCCCGAGCCTTATCACGTTCCACCCTTGCCTCAGCAAGCCCCATCTCGGGATACTCGCCCAGGGCGAACACGTTCTCCTTTCCTTCAATCTTGTACCGGTAGCGCCAGTACTTCGCGCCGGTCGGCCTGATCTCAACGAACAGGCCACGTTCGTCTGTCAGTTTCCTTGGCTTCTCGCCCGGCTTGGCCTGCCGGACCTGGACATCTGTGAGGGGCATGGGTGGGGTATCGCCTTGCGGGTAAATGTACCCCGCTTTAATACCCGCTTTTTCCACGACTGAACCAGCACGCCAGCGAACGCCCGCGGACACAAACGCCATGGACTGCGCACCCTGTGCGGGTAAGACGAACGCAAAAAAACACAGAAAAACGTCATGCACAGTCAATGTGGATGATCTTGCGCACGCCAAGCCCCGTACGGCCTGCTCTGGAAGCCGAAGTCTACCACCCGCCTCGCGCTAAGCATCTGAGAAAAAACAGCTTTTTCTCAATCAATGGTTGACAGCAACGCGTTCGCCGCTAGAATGGCGGCCGCGGGATGGAGCAGTCTGGTAGCTCGTCGGGCTCATAACCCGAAGGTCGTCGGTTCAAATCCGGCTCCCGCAACCAGATTCAGAAGAAGGCCACTCAATCGAGTGGCCTTTTTTCTTGCCTACGATTTATGTAATTGATTAAAAAATAGAAATCGATTGACACACACCAATCTCTGAGTAGAATAGCCGGCGCGGGATGGAGCAGTCTGGTAGCTCGTCGGGCTCATAACCCGAAGGTCGTCGGTTCAAATCCGGCTCCCGCAACCAGATTCCGCAAAAGGCCACTCAATCGAGTGGCCTTTTGCGTTTTGGGGCGAACCAATCTGGCCGATGGCAGCCCCAAGCCCTGTCTGCGCGCCCTCCTCCTGGCCACACGGCAATCAAGTCCGTGCATTCCTAAACGCACGCCTAAGCGAGCAAACATTGATCTCGCTTCAGACTGTCTTAAGCCAGAACCACTAAGCTGCACTCAAGCCCGCCGGAAGATGCGGAACGAGAGGAAGCGTGATGAGCTGGAAAAACACCGAACACCGCTATGGCAGCCTGTCCATCGGGCTGCACTGGCTGATGCTGGTATTGATTGCCGTGGTCTACTTCACCATGGAGTTCCGTGGCCTGTTCCCGAAGGGGACTGACGAGCGCGAACTGATGAAGCAGACCCATTTCATGCTGGGCCTGAGCATCTTCGCCCTGGTCTGGGTGCGCCTGATCGCACGCCTGATCGCACCCACGCCGAAAATCGTGCCGGCCATTCCCGCCTGGCAGGCCATCCCCGCCAAGCTGATGCACCTGGCGCTGTACGCCCTGATGATCGGCACCCCGCTGCTCGGCTGGCTGATCCTCAGCGCCTTCGGCAAACCCATTCCCTTCTTCGGCCTGGAACTGCCAGCACTGGTCGCCCCCGACCATGACTTCGGCGAACAACTGGAGCACTGGCACGTGCGCCTGGCCGAAGCCGGCTACTGGCTGATCGGCCTGCATGCCGTCGCCGGGCTGTTCCACCACTATATAAGCCGCGACAACACCCTGACCCGCATGCTACCGGGACGCGACTGACACCCCTGCGAAGAACGGCGCCCATCGGCGCCGTTTTTCATGGCCCTGGACTACGGCCGGCAAATCGCACGCCACGCCGATCAGTTATCCGAGCAGGCTGGTCAAGCCGGCGACCTGCCGCTAGAATTGCGCACTTTTTGATCAGAGGCGCCCACGAGCGCCCGCTCGAGGTTAGCCACCGATGTCCACCGCCACACCGAAAGTCGGCTTCGTCAGCCTGGGTTGCCCGAAGGCCACCGTCGACTCCGAACGCATCCTCACCCAGCTGCGCATGGAAGGGTACGAGATCGTCCCGACCTACCAGGATGCCGACGTCGTGGTGGTCAACACCTGCGGCTTCATCGACAGCGCCAAGGCCGAATCGCTGGACACCATCGGCGAAGCCATCGCCGAGAACGGCAAGGTGATCGTCACCGGCTGCATGGGCGTGTCCGAGAACGCCATCCGCGACGTGCACCCGAGCGTGCTGGCCGTCACCGGCCCGCAGCAGTACGAGCAGGTGGTCAACGCCGTGCATGAGGTGATCCCGCCCAAGGCCGACCACAACCCCTACGTCGACCTGGTGCCGCCGCAGGGCATCAAGCTCACCCCGCGCCACTACGCCTACCTGAAGATTTCCGAGGGCTGCAACCACAGCTGCGCCTTCTGCATCATCCCGTCCATGCGCGGCAAACTGGTCAGCCGCCCGGTCGGCGACGTGCTGTCCGAGGCCCAGCGCCTGGTCAAGGCCGGCGTGAAGGAGCTGCTGGTGATCAGCCAGGACACCAGCGCCTACGGCGTCGACCTCAAGTACAAGACCGACTTCTGGGAAGGCCAGCCGGTCAAGACGCGCATGAAGGAACTGTGCGAAGCACTCTCCAGCATGGGCGTATGGGTACGCCTGCACTACGTCTACCCCTACCCCAACGTCGACGACGTGATCCCGCTGATGGCCGCCGGCAAGCTGCTGCCCTACCTGGACATCCCCTTCCAGCACGCCAGCCCGAAGGTGCTCAAGGCCATGAAGCGCCCGGCCTTCGAAGACAAGACCCTGGCGCGCATCAAGGCCTGGCGCGAGATGTGCCCGGAGCTGACCATCCGCTCCACCTTCATCGTCGGCTTCCCCGGCGAAACCGAAGAGGACTTCCAGTACCTGCTGAACTGGCTGACCGAAGCCCAGCTCGACCGCGTCGGCTGCTTCCAGTACAGCCCGGTGGAAGGCGCCCCTGCCAACGACCTGGGCCTGGAGCCGGTACCGGATGACGTCAAGCAGGACCGCTGGGACCGCTTCATGGCCCACCAGCAGGCCATCAGCGCCGCCCGCCTGCAGCGCAAGATCGGCACCGAGATCGAAGTGCTGATCGACGAAGTCGACCACGAAGGCGCCCTCGCCCGCTCCTGGGCCGATGCACCGGAGATCGACGGCAGCGTGTTCATCGACTCCACTACAGTGCAACCCGGCGACAAGGTGCGAGTACGCGTGGTGGATGCCGACGAATACGACCTCTGGGCCGAACTGGTCTGATCGTCCAGTGCTAAGAAAAAGCCCCGCCAATGCGGGGCTTTTTCATGCCCGGTCGAGCGGGCTAAGCACGCCCAAGCCACCGCGATTGAGCACATGGGTATAGATCTGCGTGGTCTTCACATCGGAGTGGCCGAGCAACTCCTGCACGGTCCGGATGTCCTGCCCGCTCTCCAGCAGATGCGTGGCGAAGGAATGACGCAGGGTATGAGGCGTCGCAGGCTTGTGCAGGCCAACCCTGCGTACGGCATTGCGAACCGCCCGCTGAATGGTCTTTTCGTGCAAATGATGGCGAAAGATGCCGCCGGAACGTGGGTCCTCTGAACGGTTGACCGACGGGAATACGAACTGCCAGCCCCACTCGGCAGCCGCATTGGGATACTTGCGCGCCAGGGCATGCGGCAGATTGGCCCGGCCATAATCTTCCCGCAGATCCTGCTCGTGCAGGGCTCGTACCCGCTGCAAATGTAGCTCCAGTGGCGCAGCCAGTTTGCGTGGCAGCATGGTCACCCGATCCTTCTGCCCCTTGCCATCGCGGATCAGGATTTCCAGGCGAGCAAACTCCACATCCTTGACCCGCAAACGCAGCACTTCCATCAAACGCATACCGGAGCCATACAGGAGACTGGCTATCAACCACAACGTGCCATCCAGTTGCGCCAGCACGCTCGCCACCTCCTCCCGCGTCAACACCACCGGCAGACGCTGCGGACGGCGCGCCCTAATCACGCCTTCCATCCATGACAGTTCGATCTGCAGAACCTGCTTATAAAGGAAGAGAATCGCCGACAGCGCCTGGTTCTGCGTGGAGGCCGAAACATCCCGGCGCACCGCCAGATCACTCAGGAAAGCCTCGACTTCCGGGCCTCCCATCTCCTGCGGATGGCGATACTTGTGGAAGCGGATATAGCGCTTGACCCACTCCAGATAGACAGCTTCGGTGCGAATCGAATAGTGTCGAAGGCGAATTTGCTCGCGTACCTGATCGAGCAGCTTGGGCTTGTCATCCATGTCGCAATTGCTCCCTGATTCATGTCGCATCTCCTGATGCCATCTGCAGGCTAGACAAGGACTTAGCGGACGACAAGGAACGTTATGCGACACATGTGGCGGAAAAAATTACGCCGTTTGTGTCGTCTACTTATAGTTAGATTTTTATGCCAATCCAGAAGAAACTTGATTCATATAAAGGCAAATTATCTGCATCAGAAATTGCAGCCGGCATGAACGCAGCCAACGCAAACGCCATGCGTTTAGCTAACGATGCTCAGAAGCTGCTGGAGACAGGAAGCTTTCCAAGTGCGGCATCGCTCGCAGCCCTATCGATTGAGGAGTCCGGAAAGGTTTCAATCCTACGTCAACTCTCAACGGCCAGTACCGCAGAAGAAATCAAAGCAAGTTGGAAAAATTACCGCTCTCATACCAGCAAAAACGCCCAGTGGTTACTTCCTGATCTTGCAATAAAAGGGGCAAGGAAGCTAGAAGACCTTCGCCCTCTGTTCGATGAAGATGCAGAGCATCCCTTCATCCTTGATCAGCTAAAGCAATTAGGCTTTTATACGGATTGCCTAGGAAATAAAAACTGGTCAATACCTAGTATTGTCGTCAACGAAGATCTCTCCAAATCACTTGTCCAAACAGCAAAACTCCTTGCAGGTAAGAGCGAAGTTACCACAAAAGAAATTGAGTTATGGATTGAACATATCGGTAAAGCTCCGAAAACTGACTTTAATGCCATGAAAGAGGCCTTAATAACATGGTATGCAGCAATGCAGGATGCGGGACTCAAAGAAGGCGGGGTCAATTCAATGAAAAATTTTATTGAAAACGGCGTAGCATTCCCAAAAATCTAACAAGTGGTTCAAATCACTCGCTTCGCTCGTTGGGACGGGCTAAAGCCCGCCCCTTAACCAAACGTTAGGGATCAACATGCGCAGCCCAACCTACTCAGCCGCACTCATGAACAACACCAAGTGGCGTGAGGTACTGAAGCTCGTTGGTCGCTTGGGCATCGAATTTGAAGTAGCGTACATTTGGCAGGAGCGCTTTCAGCCTGCATTACCACCCTCAGAAGACCAGCTAAAAGAGTCCTATATTTCCGAACCAGGCATAGCTGGCGGCCCAGCTGAATATGGCGAAATTTACTCTATCCGCATACCCAGAGAGGTGTTATCTAGAAACACCAGAACTGGTGAAGCTCTACAGAGTACTGAAAAAAGCAGCTTATTTTTAGCGGAGGCGGCAAAACTGGGGTTGTTGCCGATCGAAGTAGAAAAAGATTTCATATATGTGCATGGCTACAGCCACCGGAACCCCTAACAAATGGTTCAAGCCGTTCGCTTCGCTCACTCGGGACCGGCTAAAGCCGGCCCCTTAACCAAACGTTATATTTTACGGAGAGTCCTGTGGACGAACGCGACCAAAAAGCATTGGATGACATAGAGAAATTTGGCTGTCATGTCATCAATGTAATGGAGGGCGAGGAGTCTCCACAATTTACCTATTCAATCGGTATCAATCAAAAACAAGGCATGCCAGACCTCATTATTATCGGCCTGAAACACAAACTAGCTCATTCCATTGTAAATAATTACAAAGACAGGCTTCTTGCTGGTGAGTCATTCGAAATCGGTAAATTTTACTCAGACTTCCTTGGGGACTTTGACGTAACCTTTATCGAAGTCGATCAAAAACACTACAAAGAATACCTAGGCTGGGGGTTGTGGCTCAACAACGGGGATAACTTTAAAATGCTTCAGCTGGTTTGGCCCACAACAGATGGTGTTTGGCCTTGGGACGCTGAAAGATCTGATTTCTATAAATGGGCACAACCAATCCTCAATGAAAATGGTGTGCTAAGTAAAATATAACAATTGGTTCAAATCGTTCGCTTCGCTCTCTGGGACGGGCTAAAGCCCGCCCCTTAACCAAACGTTAGGCAAACCAATGAATCAGTGCGTCGTCCTCTATCTCTGCACCGCAGAGTTCACAGGGGAAAGTGAAATTGAATACAGCTCAGCTCCCCAGGTCGGGGCAACGCACAACTGCATACTATTCGTCATGCAGCAGCATTCGGGGGCTGAAACTGAGCTAGCGCACAAGTTGCTTTCAAAGCACGGGTGGGAAAAAGCTGAAATTCAAAACAGCAAACCATTCATGGCCGAGAGCGTAAACTCTGAAAAAATGCAGGTTTTCCAACGTCACTATGAAGAGTGCTTGGAGTACGGCGACTCACTAGTGTGGTATGCCTAACAATGCGCTCAACTATCGCTCACTTCGTTCGCTGGACGTCCAAAAGCTGCGCTTTTGGCCGCCCGTTAGCTTAATCGTTAGACGTGCATCTTTCCAAATATTTTTTGTAATGCGTACACCCGTTACAACGCACGTTTGTTTTCGAGGTTTTCACGGTTTGAAATGTGCATTGCCTGAACTGACGCCCGTTATATTTGTGGCATTTTTCAACAGTGCGTTCAGGTCGTTACATTGCAAACAATGGATTTATCGCGTTTTTTCCGTTGTGTAATTGTTGTTCGCAAGGCCGCACGATTGCTTTCGGGGCTTTCTCGGGTTTAGTCTTGCGATTGCTGTGCTTACGCCGTTTGCCATCGGGGCACGTTGAAATCGTGGTTTTTCAGTTGCATTGCAAACATTAAATTTATTGCGTTTCGCCAGGGTCATCGCGCAACGCGTTACAAGCAAGAAAGCGGTGCTTTAAATTATGCGTACATCCGAGCGTCTAACAAATGGTTCAAATCGCTCGCTGCGCTCGCTGGGACGGGCTAAAGCCCGCCCCTTAACCAAACGTTAGGTGCACTGATGCGCATTGACCTCCAATACAGGATCGGCCCTACGGAATATCTGGCCCGCGAGTACTTGCTGTCTCGGGATCCAATTCAGGCTGTGTTTGCCGGGTATCGGCGCGAGACACTTGAATATCTTGTACTTTGCCTTTTTGCCGGGTTTGTTGCGTGGCATACCCAAGAAGTAGCTTTCGTCCTTATCGCGCTGGGCTTCATCGCATACAAAGTGGCTTGGTTTTTCCAGGTTCGGCGCAAGTTCCCGAAGGCGTTCAAAGCACAAATACAGAAGCTCGCTCCGCGCGAAATCCAACTTACGATCGACGACGATGGGTTGCACGAAACAGTCGAAGGGGTAAAGTCGTTCGCGCCTTGGGCTGCGGTGAAGTCCCACATTCAATTCAGGGACACCCATTTTCTCCAGCTCGCAGGTGGCCTTATGTCAATCATTCCGTGTGCTGCTGTCGCGAAGGTTTCTCCCGCAGGCGAGGACGTTCTCATATCGGTACTCACCGCCAAACAAGTTCCGCCCCGGCCGGCCTCACCATGAGTGCACCTAACAATGCGCTCAAATCGTTCGCTTCGCTCACTTGGACCGGCTAAAGCCGGCCCCTTAGCTTAATCGTTATGTGTCTACGAGAATAATATGCAGCCTAAAGACCTCCCCAAAAGAGTGGCACAATTAATTGAGCAGTCCGAACGTGTATTGGCAACAAGTAGTCAGTATAAATCGAACTATGTAGACTCAGGAGCAATGGCAGGGCTTAGAGCCTCATCGCTATCATTTATCGGAATGACTTTCGGAACAAACCATTCTTATTACTCAGAGTTTAATTCTGCAACAGAAGGTAGCGCCGAACATAACGCTAAAAAAGCTCATGCAATTTTACAGTCAATCCAAACTGAGATTGAAGGCGGCTGGATATTTACAGTTAAGCGGCTAGTAGCTGCGGAGATTTTCTCTGACTTTCTGGAAATGGCGGAGCACTTACTTGAGCAAGGCTACAAAGACCCTGCAGCAGTAATGATCGGCAGTGTTCTAGAAGAAAACTTGCGCCACCTCTGCACAATCAACGACATAGATGTAGAAATAGAAAAAGATGAGAAACTTATACCTAAAAAGGCTGACCGATTAAATTCCGACCTAGCTAAAGTAGAGATATATACAAAACTTGATCAAAAGTCGGTAACAGCTTGGTTAGACCTTAGAAATAATGCTGCGCACGGAAAGTACGATGAATATTCAAAGGAACAAGTTGGCCTCATGCTGCAAGGCGTCACCGAGTTCTTAGCAAGAATGAGTAGATAGCCACATAACAACTGGTTCAAATCGCTCGCTCCGCTCGCTGGGACGGGCTAAAGCCCGCCCCTTAACCAAACGTTATATTTCATTAGTCCGACGCAGCCCGGAAAATCGCATTGGAACTTGAGCACAATTACGACTTCTACCTACTATTGGATGCCGTACTCAACGAGCCGCATAAAGTTAAAGATATCGTTGTGAACAATAGAGGGATACTTGATGCAGAGAATCTCTCAGGAGAAAATGTACTTAGTTGGCTTGCGCTAGAAAATCATACTGAGGGCGTTTGCCTATTACGCAGCCTCGGCTCCAGAATACCTCCATTCACGCTCTGCGAAGCAATTCAAATGGGCAATACCGAAATGGTTATTTTGCTACTAGAGCTTGGTGCAGATATCGAAGCTGAAATTACATCTTGTCGAAGCGCGATTGAGAACAAAATTCATAACCTAAGCAGCAAGAAAAAGCGCCTGATTCGGAGCTACTTCAAGCAATATGGCCATGAAATATAACAATTGGTTCAAGCCGTTCGCTCCGCTCACTCGGGACCGGCTAAAGCCGGCCCCTTAACCAAACGTTAGGTGCAGGAGCAAGTCATGGATGAGATAACAAAAGGCATATTGGTCGGAGCAGGCGGAACCATACTCAGTGGAGTTCTTGCTTTCTTTTTCAGCCCTATACCAAGCCTAATAATTAATTACATTGAATCAAAACGAATCTATACATGGCTTAAAAATAATTCATCAGAAAAATCAGGTGATATTTTTAGGTCTACAAGAGCAATCGCAAGCCACTGCAATCTGACCGAAGAACGAGTTAGGGTGCTATGCAGCTCGCATAAAAAAATATTTCTATCAACCGGACAAAAAGAAGATATGTGGAGCATTCACTCAAGAAAGTCAAAAAGCACTTTTGGTTAGTGAGCCTGCACCTAACAATGCGCTCAAAGCGCTCACTCCGTTCGCTGGGACCGGCGAAGCCGGCCCCTTAGCTTAATCGTTAGGCAGTCATGAAAAAAATACTCATCATCCTAGCCTCATTGGTACTTGCTGCTTGCATATCAAAACAGCAGCCAGTTAGCAAAGAGCAAGCATATGTAAACCTACTTGCACAAGAGGTGGAAAGATCAGACTCAATCGTATTCGTTGAGCATTCATATAAATTTGACTTCTTTGACAGAAACAATCCCAGCAACATCGATATTGAAAAAGCACCAACCTACATATACAAAACAAAAAACATCAGCACAGATCAGCAGAGAAAGTTCCATTCAGCACTTATAGCCATAGAGCCGTCAGACCTGAACATGGTTTCTAGCTGCATATTCGAGCCACACCACCGTATCGAATTTTACAAATCTGGCAAGCTGTTAAGCAGCATGGAAATATGTTTTCGCTGCGCTGACATTGAGTGGAGCGCATCAATAAATACCAGACCAATAGCTTTGGTCGGAGTGCTCAGAAATGCCTTCGTCGAAGCTGGCTTCAAAACATCTAAAGACTGGTCTGCCCTTGCAAAGCACTGGCCAGAAAATACAAAGAAATAGTTCGACCAATTCAGGCCGGCATGCCTAACAACTGGTTCAAATCGTTCGCTACGCTCACTGGGACCGGCTAAAGCCGGCCCCTTAACCAAACGTTAGGTATCACATGCGGTCTACTGCGCCATTAAACAGCTCTTGGTCAATCGCAGCATTTTCTGTGTTCGGGGCATTTATTTTATGCGGGCTTGGCGGGGCTGTAATTGCAGAAGCACTCGGCATTTGGTCGACTCCAGCGGCCGGCTTCACGTCCGCCTTTGCGGTGGTGGCTGTAGCACACCTGGCCGCGCCAAAGTTCAAGGCTCAAACGACACTCTTGGTTTTTGTAGCGGGTTGTATTATCGCTTGGTGGCTTATTGGGACCTCTTACTATCCTAAGTCGTATGAGGGAAAGGCATATATGCCCACACACTTACCGTTTTTTATCACTGTATCCGGTGGCGCTGTTGCTTTAATTTTTTGCTTTTTCCCAGTACGCGGCCCCAGAAGTGACAACTAACAAGCGGTTCAAATCGTTCGCTTCGCTCTCTGGGACCGCGTACCGCGGCCCCTTAACCTAAACGTTAGCAGCTATGAATCCAAAATTAGCAATTGCACGAAATTTCGCATGGTGCGATGAGTATGAAGACTCATCATTCACTGGGCTACTCCATGAGAAACAGTATTGGTCTATGGCCGAATATTGGAAGCTAGAGTGGGCGCTATATCAACTAGTCGAAAATAGATCACCCGAAGTACAGTGGCGTATATTTCGCATATTCAGCTGGGTACTACTTACTATCGGCTGCCATCTTGACAAAAAAGATCTATATAAAATTAAAAACCTTAAGCGACATCAGCTCTACGAGCTTAGGGAGAGATTCGTATTGGTCTTTGAAGGTTTTTTCTCAGGGAAAATGCCCAGCCAAGATTTTTTTGAAAACACAAACCCATTAGTCACTGGTGCATAGCTGCTAACAATGCGCTCAACTGTCGCTCACTCCGTTCGCTGGACTCGCAAAAGCTGCGCTTTTGCTCGCCCGTTAGCTTAATCGTTAGGCCACAAGGAAGAACCGTTGAAAGCTCTTGACCTTTTAAGATGCACCATAATCAGCCTTTTGCTCTCTCTAGCTGCGCCAGGCTTAACAATGCAGTCTGCGGCGCCAGAGGAAGGCGAAGTCGTTATGGATCTTTCCGCTGTTTCAGAAGAACAGTTAGAGAATGCCGCTACAGAAGAAGAGTTTGAGAAATTAATATCAAGCATTCCCAAAAAAGAGATAGAAAGTTCCTGGGAAGGGTCTCTATACGCATTTAGCCACCCACAAATCTTCTATTTTTATCTTGTGGCAGCTGCTTATATATTCCCTTTTATCTTTCTAGCCTCGGTAGCCTCTTCATTTTTAAGCATCCGAAGCAGGTCACGCGCGGAGCCGGCCTAACAATGCGCATATGGACTCTCCCCACAAGCAGTGAGGAAAGCTTTTTTCGATCCTGTCGTCAGCGCGGTTGCAATCGCATATCCGGCCTTGC